>HG326664.1:339912-381170 GCA_000308255.3 Anaerococcus pacaensis 9403502
TTATAGTTAGATTATATTGTAACTGGTTCTTCTAGTTTTTCTTCATCAAAGTACATAGCTGCAAGGGTTGCTTCACGAATAGCATCTATAGCACGGCGAGCTCTGTATGCATCACCTACTGTGACCATATCGATGCCCAATTCTTTTGCGGATTCTTTGATAAATTCGCTATCGCGGCTCCTTGCCCCTACTGCTATAACCACAGAGTCTGCAGGAAATTCTTTCATTTCCCCGTTTACTTCTGCTAGGACTTTGTCATCTGCTATTTCTGTTACTTTAGCTAAGGTTACGATGTCGATATCGAAGTTTTTGATGTTTTCTATTACAAATGGTTTACGTCCGGTACCCATGTCCATAAGGATATCTTCGCGCATTTCTAGAACTGTGACTTTTTGGCCGTATTCTTCTGCTAGAAGCTCAGCTACTTCCATACCGATTAGACCACCACCGATTACGACAGTTGTTCCTTCTGGTTTGGTTTCACGATTTAGGACTTCGTGGCTGTCGTATACTATATCTGAATCTGCCCCTGGCATTGGTGGGATAAATGGTGTAGCACCGATAGCATTTATGATGTAGTCAGGTTTGATTTCAGTAATTAGTTCTTTGCTTACTTCTGTATTTAGCCTGATATCTACTTCTTTTTCCCTACATTCATTGGCCATAAATCTAGCAGCATGCATCATTTCACTCTTACGTGGAGCCTTGCCTGCTGTGATAAATTGGCCGCCTAATTCATCAGATTTTTCTACTAGGATAGGGTTGTGGCCACGGTCTTTTAGGACTTGAGCAGCCTTCATACCAGCTACTCCCCCGCCTGCTACAAGGACTGTCTTACATTCCTTAGCTGGTGTGATGACCATTTCGCGCTCCTTACCCACTGCTGGGTTTATCAGACAAGTAATGTGTGGCATGTTTGGATCTGCAAAGCCATCTAAGCAGCCTTGGTCGCAGCCTACGCAGTAGTCGATGTGCTTGAGGTCTCCAGCTCTTGATTTGTTGATGAAATCTGGGTCAGCTATTTGAGCGCGTCCCATTACTACCATGTCTACTTTGCCTTGGTCAATGACTTTTTCAGCAAAAGGAGCATTGTTGATACGGCCTACACCTACTGTTATAAGTCCTGTTTCTTCTTTGATTCGAGCTGCATTGTCGATGTTAAAGCCTTGTGGTAGGTCTATTGGTGGGACTTCGTATTGCATAGCAGATGATGAGAAGTTGCCACGGCTGACATCTACTACGTCTACCCCATGGTCTTTGGCGACCTTACAAAATTCAATTGTATCTTCGATAGTTAGTCCATTTTCTAGGAAATCATCATGGGCTACCACCCTCATAAATACTGGTTTTTCCTCTGGGAAGTTAGCTCTGATTTCATCGATTGCTTCGATTAAGAAACGCATACGATTTTCTAGAGATCCACCGTATTCATCTTCTCTATGGTTAAAATATGCCGATAAGAAGGTATGTGGCAGGTAGTTATGACCAGCGTGGAATTCTACTGTGTCATAGCCTGCTTCATTGGCACGACGAGCAGCTTCTCCATAAGCTTTTACAACTTCTGCTATTTCTTCTTTTGTGATGGCTGGTAGTGTGTATTCTGGAGATAATGGCACTGGGCTGGGTGAGAAAATTCTCACATTTGGATCGCTTGCTACTGCAAAGCCACCTTGCCATAATTGAACACCTACCTTTGCTCCACTCTTATGTAATTCATCCACTAATTTCTTGTGGCCTTCTATGTATTTGTCATCACCCAAAGATAGGAATCCAATTGGAGCTGACGGCTCGTGTACACTAGTTACTTCTACCATATTAAATCTAGATCCACCTTCTACTCGTCTTAGGTGGTAGGCAATAAGTTGGTCTGTTACGTATTTATCATCACCTGAAAACTTAGTACCCATAGCTGGATAAAGAATTCTATTTTCAAACTCTACTTCTCGAACTTTGATTGGTTGAAATAGTTTATCAAACATATATATCCTCCTTCATATGTATCTCTTATCATTATAAAATGTTTTGAAAACGATGTCAATCTCTATTACTATGTTGGTATAATTTACAAAAACCATATACTATATGTAGAAAGGAAATTTTATGAGAAATATTTTTTATAACGATTTAGAAACTGTAATTGCAACAGCAGGTAAGGGGATACTGATTTACATAATCCTTATAGCATTTTTGAGGGTAATGGGCAAAAGGTCTTTATCAAAACTTAATATCTTTGATTTTATTATCACTATTGCCATTGGTTCTGTATTTGCATCGACTCTAACTAGCCAAGAAGTCAAACTTGCCCAAGGAACAACTGCAATCATAGTCCTACTAGGAGGCCAATATTTAATTAGTAAGTTAGCTTTCAAATCAGATAAGTTTGAAAAACTAATCAAAGCCGACCCGGCCCTACTCTATTACCACGGTAAGTATCTACTAGATACTATGGAAAATGAGCGTGTGACCAAAAGAGAGGTCCTTCAAGCAGTAAGGAAATCAGGTGCTTCGTCAATGGCAGAGGTAAGAGCTGTAATTCTTGAAACAGATGGTACGATTTCAGTATTATCTTCCGATAGTGACGCTCCAGATGGCCAGACAAATGAACTATATGATTCAGTCAAACTCAACCCAGAGGATGACTTAATTTAGGGTATGATGATATTAGGAGGAAGACATGAAATTTAAATTTAGTGATGAGAAAGATGTATACAAGGTAAAATTTGTATACAAAGAAGAATCTGATAATCCATTTTTCGATGGGTCAAATGGCGAAGTATTGCCATTAGTAGAAGAAAATACTATCCTACTTGGCCTAGGCGATAGAAATGAATTTACAATCGACTGCTACAAAAAAGCTATTTATAAGCTAGGTAAATTTTTATCTGATAAAGATACTAGGGCTATAGCAATTGATAAGGAAAATGTAGATTTCCTAGACAAGGACTTTGTACTTGCTAGTTCAGAAGCTCTAAAGACCAGTACTTACAAATTTGACCACTACAAAAAAGACAAATGTGAAAATAAATTAGAAAAAATTTATTTCTCAGAAAGCCTATCTGACTATGAAGCTGACCTTGATGAACTCATAAAGGTCCTAGATGCCCAATTCTTTGCAAGAGACTTAGTAAATTTACGTTCTAATGACCTATATCCAAAGACCCTAGCCAAATTCGCAGAAGATGAGCTAACAGATCTTGGTGTAAAGGTTAAAGTTTATAAGGAAGAAGAAATCAGAGAAATGGGTCTTACAGCCTATCTAGAAGTAGCTCGCGGCTCAGAAAAAAGACCACGCCTCATCGTGATGGAATATATGAATGGCGATGAAAATGATAAGCCACTTGCCCTAGTAGGTAAAGGTATTACCTATGATACAGGTGGATATTCGCTAAAAGACTCTAACGGTATGAAGCTAATGAACTCCGACATGGGTGGAGCTGGTACTGTAATAGGAGCTATGAAGGCTATAGCATCAAACAAAGTAGAAGCAAATGTAGTAGCGGTAGTGGCAGCTTGCGAAAATAACATCTCTGGTGATGCTTATAAGCCAGGTGACATCATCACAGCTCGCAATGGCATGACAATCGAAGTAGACAATACTGACGCCGAAGGCCGTATCACACTTGCTGATGCTGTAAACTATGCTGCTACAGAATATGACCCAGCTATGATTGTTGATTTAGCTACACTAACAGGCGCAGTGCTCTTTGCCTTAGGAGAAACATATACAGGTTCTGTTACCAATAACCAAGAAGCTTTTGATAAGGTAAATGAAGCTGCAAAAAAAGTAGATGAAAAAATCTGGCAACTACCAGTTGATGATACTTACAAATCATACAACAAATCAGAAGTAGCTGACATCAAAAACTCTGGTGGTAGACTTGGTGGATCAATTACAGCTGGCCTATTCGTAGGAGCCTTTGTAGAAGATAAACCATGGGTACACCTTGATATTGCAGGTACTGCTTATCTTTCAAAAGACCAAGGCCTATATGGCAAAGGAGCTACTGGTGTGCATGTAAAAACCCTCTACCAATTAGCTAAAGATTATATTTAAGCATATTAATAGAGCTAGGAAATATCCTAGCTCTAAATTTTTTTTATAATGTATATGTTTCTTCTCTATGCCAAACTGGCTCATCAACACCTGATTTGCTTTGGGTATCATAATCTAACAATACTCTTTTCACATCTTTAAATAAAAGCAAGAGGCTGATTACATTTATCACTACTACTATCCCTACAAATACATCTATAAAGCCCCATACTACTTCTAGATCCATTTGAGTGGCTACTATAAACATGATAAAGGCAATTATTCTATAAATCCATAGTGGAATTTTATATTTATCTCTAAATATGAGTAGGATATTTGATTCACCATAAAATAGGTCGGCTATAAGTGTTGTAAAACCAAACATAGCCATAGCTAAAAATACTAGCCATCTACCTATCCCACCCATTTGTGATGCAAAGGCATCTTGAACTAGGAGAATCCCATCATTACCATTGCCCACTACTCCTGACAGTAGCAACGCAAAAGCTGATAGTGTACAGATGATAATAGTGGTTACAAATGTACCAAACATACCTAAGAAACCTTGCTCAGCAGGGTGCTTCACATCTGCTGCAGCATGCATTATACCAGCAATACCATTACCAGCATCGTTTGAAAATAGACCACGAGCTACCCCATGGCGGAAGGCATCCATCACTGTATAACCAATCATACCACCCACAGCAGCCTGTGGACTAAAGGCAGATTTGAAAATAGTTGCAAACATTGCTGGCACTTGGCCGATATTTGTAATAACAATAAATAATACCGCTACAATGTAGACACCAGCCATAAATGGCACTACTTTAGATGAGAAATCTGTAAGCCTTTTAACACCACCTATTGTAATAGCCGCTGCGGCTGCTGTTACCACAATACCTGCCCAAATTGGGTTAACATTCACAACACCTGTTAGGGCTTGGGATATAGAATTTGATTGCATAAATGCTATACAAAGTCCAACACCTATTACGTAAAATATCGCAGTAATCACTGCAAATATTCTTGATTTGAGCCCATTTTGTATGTAATATGCTGGGCCTCCCCTATATGTACCATCTTCGAGTTTGACTCTGTATAATTGACCTAGAACTGTTTCAGCAAATGTGATTACCATCCCAAGTAGAGCTGTAATCCACATCCAAAATATGGCTCCTGGTCCACCTGCTACTAATGCACTTGCCACTCCTACGAGCGATCCTGTACCTACTTGCCCGCCTACTGCTGTGGCAAGGGCTGCAAATCCGCTGACATTGCTGTCGCTTTTGAGATTCTTTTGTAATACCTTTTTGATGTGGCCAGCGTACCTAAATTGCGGAAAACCTAGCCTAATCGAATAATAAAGGCCAACTCCTAGCAGGACATAGCCAATGACATTAGCCCACAAAAAGTCAGCTATATTTAATAAAGCTTGCATAAATTACTCCTTTTCAATTTATATATAATACCTTTTTATTATACAGAAATATGGCTAATAAGGCAAATGAGTATGATATATAAATTATATAGATAGTCATTGTTTTTCAATATATCTACTATAAAAAAGAAAACTCCCCGGCTAACGCAGTCGGGGAGATATTTGCTAGAATAATTCTATTGTTTTATCTTCGTCATAATGAGTATGGAGCAGCTGGTGAGCTTTTTCTCCACCTGGTTTACCTAGATACTCATCATAAAGTTTTTGAACTTCTGGGTTTTCATATGATCTACGAAGGTCTTTGTTTCTATCTACTGAGTGTAGACCTTCCATTCTCTTCTTGATTATTTCAACATTGGCATTGTGACGAGGTTGGCCACCACCGTTTATACATCCACCAGGACAAGCCATGATTTCTATGATATCAAAGTGAGCTTCGCCCCTATCTACTTTTTCTAGTACACGACGAGCATTGCCTAGTCCACTGGTAACTACTGCGGTAAGTTCATAGCCACCTACATCTACCTTTGAAATCTTGGTTCCCTTTAGGTCTTTCATTTCTTCAAATTCTACATCTTCTAAATGTTCACCTGTGATGATATTATAAGCAGTACGAAGTGCTGATTCGAGTACCCCACCTGTCGCACCAAATATGACACCAGCACCAGTAGATTCACCCATGAGCCTGTCAAAGTCAGATGGCTCTAAGTGTTCTAAGCTTAGTGACATATCACGAATCATTTCAGCTAGTTCACGTGTTGTGATTACATAGTCTACGTCACTATAGCCTGAACTATTTACAAGTTCTGGACGTCTAGATTCGTATTTTTTAGCAACACATGGCATTACAGAAACTACTACGATGTTTTCTGGATCTACGTTTATTTGTTCAGCGAAATATGATTTGGCAATAGATCCAAACATTTCGTGTGGTGACTTGCATGTTGATGGGATGTCTAGTAGGTCTGGGAAATTGGTTTCGATGAAGTTAACCCAGCTTGGACAACAGCTTGTGATGATTGGAATTCTACCGTTATTTTGTAGTCTATCTACTACTTCATGGGCTTCTTCAATTGCTGTAACATCTGCTGCAAAGTCTGTATCAAATACATAGTCGAAGCCTAGGCTTCTTAGGGCAGATACCATTTGACCTGTCACTACAGATCCAGCTTCCATACCAAATTCTTCACCAAGGGCAACACGGACTGCAGGAGCAGTTTGTACAATTACTATTTTTTCTGGGTCATCGATTGCCTTATACACTTCATTAGTTTCATTTACTTCAGTAAGGGCGCCTGTTGGGCATACTGATAGACATTGGCCACAGAAGGTACAGTTGGTTTGATACATTGGTTGCATGAAGTTTGTTCCTATTACAGTATCATAACCACGGCCTACATCTGTAAGAGTGCCTACAGTTTGGAATTCGTTACACATAGTTTCGCATCTCTTACATAAGATACATTTATTTGGATCTCTGATGATAGAAAATGATGAGTTATCTATAGGTCTATTCATCATCTTGCCCTTAAATCTGATATCTCTGATATTATTTTCTGCTGCTAGTGTTTGAAGCTCGCAGTTTCCATTTCTATCACATGTTAGACATGTTTTAGGGTGGTTTGACAATAGGAGCTCTATATTTATCTTACGAGCTTTGATTACTTTTTGAGTATCAGTTCTAATTTCCATCCCTTCTTTTACCAGAGTATTACAAGCAGGAACAAGCCCCCTACCCCATTGGACCATACACACCCTACAGTTGGCATGTTGGTTAACGAAGTTGATTTCTGGTAGATTGTAGTGGCAGAGAGTAGGGATTTTTACATTGATTTCTCTAGCCGCCTCTAAAATCGTAGTTCCTTCTGGAACACTTACATCTATATCATTTATTTTTAAATTTACCATATGTACCTCATTATTTTACTACAGCATGTACTGGACATACTTCGTAACAATTGTTACATTTAATACATTTTTTAGGATCTATGACATGTCTTTCGCGTGGCTGTCCTGAGATAGCCTCAACTGGACATTCACGTTTACACTTACCACAGCCAATACATTTATCTGTGATGAAATATTTTACTAGTGATTTACATACGCCAGCTTCACAGTGCTTGTTTTCAATGTGGTCTAGATATTCATGACCGAAATATTGCATAGAGCTCTTTACAGGGTTTGTTGCAGATTTACCAAGACCGCAAAGTGAAGTATCAGTGATAACTTCGCATAGGTCTTCTAAGAGTTCGTATTCTTCCATAGAGCATCTGCCAGATGAGATTCTTTCAAGTGTTTCTAGGACTCTAAGGTTTCCTATCCTACATGGAGTACACTTACCACATGACTCATCTACAGTAAATTTCATAAAGAACTTCGCGATATCTACCATACAGTCATTTTCATCCATAACTACGATACCACCAGATCCCATGATTGATCCGATTTTCATTAGTGATGTGAAGTCAATTGGAGTATCAAAAAGCTCTGGAGGTATACATCCACCAGAAGGACCACCAGTTTGGATTGCCTTTACTTTTGTACCATCAGGTGTGCCGCCACCGATTTCATATACTATTTCATTTATGCTTAGACCCATTGGAACTTCGATTAGTCCTGCATTTTTGATCTTTCCTACAAGTGTAAATACTTTGGTTCCTGGAGAGTCTTCTGTACCAAAAGACTTAAACCAATCTGGGCCCTTGTCTATGATTTGAGCAACATTGGCATAGGTTTCTACGTTGTTTATAATAGTTGGCTTATCAAATAGGCCACGGACATTTGTTCTATATACTTTAGCTTGTGGCATACCACGGTTACCTTCTATAGATTGCATGAGGGCTGTACCTTCACCACATACGAAAGCTCCAGCACCTAGTCTAATTTGTAGGTCAAAGCTAAAGTCTGTGCCCATGATATTTTCACCTAGGAGATTAAGTGCTTTGGCATCTTCTATGGCTTGGCGTAGGGTTGCAACAGCATTAGGATATTCTGCTCTAACATAGACATAACCGTGGCTTGCTCCAATTGCTCTACCAGCTATTGCCATACCTTCGATGACTGCATGAGGATCGTATTCTAGGATAGAACGGTCCATGTATGCACCTGGGTCCCCTTCATCGGCATTACAAATCACGTATTTTATGTCTGATTCTGTTTCATAGGCACCTTCCCATTTCACACCTGCTGGGAAACCTGCCCCGCCTCTACCTCTTAATTTTGATGCAATCATTGTATCAATGATTTCTCTTGGCTCCATTTGGTGTAGGGCCTTTTCTAGGGAGAAATATCCTCCCCTAGCTATGTACTCTTTGATAGAAGCTGGGTCTATGACTTTATAGTTTCTTAGAACTATTCTTTTTTGTTTGCCTTCTACTTCTTCAATAAATTTAATTTCATCATCATTAACGATGAGCCCTTCATTACTCCTTGCTCTGTCTAGGACAATAGGTAATGTTTCTTCTTTGATATTAGTTAGGTCTGCTAAGTTCATCTATCTTACCTTCCAATGCTTCACTTATTATTCTTTCGATGTCATCTACATTCACATCTTCGTAAACGTAATCATTCACAGCAACGATTGGTGCATTAGCGCAAGCTCCTAGGCACCTAGTTTCATTTACTGAAAACTGTAGGTCTTTAGTTGTTTCACCTAGTTTGACACCTAGCTTCTCAGAGAAAGCATTCATGATATTTTCAGCACCCTTTACATAGCATGCTGTACCATTGCATACAGATATATTGTATTTTCCTTTTGGTATAAGCGAGAATCTTGAATAGAATGTTACAACGCCATAGATTTTGGAGTATGGGACATTTAGTTTGTCACCGATTATGTTAAATGCTTCTTTTGGTATGTAACCGTAAAAATCTTGGACTTTATGTAATACTTCTATTAGTGAAGATGGATCATCTATACCTTCTAAAAATTCATCGATTTTGTCTGTGTAGATGCGATTGACATCACATTCTTTTTCAGTCATATATTTACCTCCTTCATATGAGTCATACTAATTATACACCAGATGAAAACGTTATGAAACCCTATTTCTATTATTATAGCAAAAAAACTTTCAAAATATTGACCAATATTCATAAATTAATCAATATAGTGAAAGTTTTACTGATAGTATAAAATTTATCAATTTTTAGTAAAGATTGTGGACTTACTTAGATAATCGTTAGGGTATTTGTCAAGTAGAGACTTTAGGAAGTTAAGGACTACTACTTTATCAATTTCAGAATTCTTATAAGCCTTAAGTAACATTAAAAAATCGTTCTTTTCTTCGCTAGTTGCCTTATCTTTAAAATAGCCCCATATATGCTGGTAGGCATTTACAACATCCTTTGGACTTTCTGGCAAGGCCAAGGTCTTGTTTATGAAGTTTTGGACTCCGTGTGAGTCTGCATCTTCTCTCTTTAAATAGTCGCGAATTTTTAGATAATATGAATGAGACTTTGATAGGACCAAATACTTATTCCTAGCCCATAGGTCTTGAGCTTCTTTAAGCTTTTTATTGGCCATTTTCTAGATCTTCTATTATATCTACTACATGATATAGAGAATGTACACAGTAGTCTATGACTACATCAGTATCATTTTTCTTACCTTGAGGATTATACCAAATAGTCCTTATCCCAGCGTTATTGCCTCCGCGCATGTCGCTTGTGAGCGAATCTCCTATGATAATGTATTCGCTAGGATCCTTTGACCCTATTTGTTCAAAAACTATATCAAAAAACTCCTTATTTGGCTTATCTACTCCCAAATCTTCTGAAATAAAGACCCCATCAAAGACCTTATCTAGGCCAGAGTTTTTTAGCTTGCCAGTCTGAGCAGTCTTTGAGCCATTAGTCACTGCATATTGCTTATAGTCCTTGGATAAGGCATCAAGGGTCTCTCTAGCTCCCTCATTAAAAAATATGTGGTTGCCAAGCTCTGTTTGATAGTAGTGGTTAAAATCATAGACCAATTGATCAGTCCAGTCGATTTTATAATAATCAAAAAATTCCTTAAACCTATCATTTAAGACCTGATCGCGTGTAAGCTCTCCTGTCTCAAGCCTTCTCCAATATGATTCATTTATCGTATTATAGTGGCTGATGGCATCTGGGCTATCAATCATAATTTCAAACCTATCAAAACCACTAAGCATCGCCGCACGCTCAGCCTCGACAAAATCAAGTAAAGTAGAATCTATGTCCCACAGTATATATTTAATCATAATATCACTCTTTCTATTTGTAATATAAAATACTTACCCGATAATAGTTACAAAAAAACAAGTGCAACCGAGGCTACACTTGTCATTAGAAAGATATTTTAAATATTAAAGCTAGTAGGGTAAGGATAATTGCTAGTGGCACGTAGATGTACTTGCCAACCTTATGCCAGCTATTTCCTATCTTTTCTGTACTTCCTATATTGACTTCACCTAGGAGCTCATCCTTGCCTAGTATATAAAACCAAGTAAAGGCTCCAATGGAAGCACCGATTGGGATGATATAAATCGATACTATATCCATATACCTACCAAAACGGTCGATAGTTTCCATATTCACACCTAATAGAAAGGCTATAAGTGCAAGAGATATCAGGGTTTTCTTTCGAGAGAGCTTTGGAAATCTTAGAATTAGTGATCCAGTTACTGCTTCAAACATACTCTGAAGTGATGATATACCTGCAAGTATTACGGCTAGATAAAGAATAACAGAAAAAATCCTACCCAACCTAATATTTTGAAATATTGTAGGCAGCGCCACAAACAATAGGCCCGGGCCTCCCACCTGGTCCATACCAAAAACAGTGAGCGCTGGAATCATTACGCAAGATGCTATAAGGGCTGCTGTTGTATCGAGCATACCAGTTTTCTTAGATGAATCTACTATATCCATATCTTTTGAAATGTAAGCCCCAAATACTACTAGCGTAGAGCCCGTGATGGACAAGGAGAAAAAGGCCTGGCCCATGGCTGCTACAATCGTATTTAGATTTAACTTATCCATATCGAGCCTAAACATATACCTATATCCAGCGCCTGCATTATCAAGAGTGGCTATCCTTATGGCAAGGATAACAAAAAGAATAAAAAATGCTGGCATCATTATCTTATTTGATTTTTCAATTGTGCTAGCCCCACCAAAGCAGGTGAGTATGGCTATTACTATAACTATAAAGTGGAGGAGCATTACCGAATACGGCTCCATAGAAAAACCATCAAACCACACCCCTGGATCTACATTAAATAGTAGACCTGTCACTGAGTCTATCAAAGCCTTCAATACATAGGCCACTATTATCGAATAGCCAACCGATATAGCAAATAGGGCGAGCATTGGAATGTAACCGATATATTTGCCGATTGTGCTATTTTTGCCTGCTTTTTTGAAGGAATAATCATAGGCCCCCAAGGCCCCTGATCTTGTCATCCTGCCTATAGCAAATTCTGATACCAGGCCAACATGGGAAAATAGGCCGATAAATAGCACGTAAGCTATAAGAAATATTAGGCCACCTTCTTGAAATTTGTAGGGAAATCCCCATACATTGGCCATACCAACAGCAGATCCTACTGCAGATAGGATGACCCCAACTTTTGAACTAAACTTATTCATATTCTGACCTCATATAAAGTCAAAAAGAGGGACATCCCTCTTTTAGAAAGATATTTTAAAAACTAGTGCTAAGACTGTAAGTATTACTGCAAGAGGCACGTATAAATATTTGCCAAGCTTATACCAGCTACCAGAATATTTTCTATCACTTGCTAGGTTGATTTCAGATAGCAACTTATCTTTAGCTAGTACATAAAACCATGTAATAGCCCCGATAGATGCGCCTATTGGAATGATATATATAGAAATGTAGTCCATATATGGGCCAAATCTATCGATAGTTTCCATATTGACCCCTATTAGGAGGGCAATAATAGCAATTCCTATAAGTGCCACATTTCTAGATAAGCCCTTATACCTAAATGTAAGAGACTCAGTCACTGCTTCAAACATATTTTGTAAAGAAGAAATACCAGCAAAGACTACAGCCAGATATAAAAACACTGATAGTATCCTACCAAGCTCTATATTTTGCATGATAGTAGGAAGGGATACAAACAGCAATCCTGGCCCACCAACTTGATCCATGCCAAAGACTGTAAGAGCCGGGATCATCACGCATGATGAAAGGATGGCTGCGATAAAATCATATAGGCCTGTTTGCTTAGATGAGCTTACTATGTCTACATTTTTATCTATATATGCCCCCACCACTATCATCCCAGATCCGGTAATTGATAGTGAGAAAAATGCTTGGCCCATAGCTGCTATGATAGTCGATAGATTTAGCTTTGACATATCTAACCTAAACATATACTTATAGCCATCAATAGCCCCTGGGAGCGTCGCTACTCTTATAGCTAAAAGCAAGAAAAGTATGAAGAAAGCTGGCATGAGGACTTTATTTGTCTTCTCAATAGTGCGAGCGCCGCCAATGCATGTAAGTATGGTTGCTACTATCACAAATAAATGATAAGGAACTACCGAGTAGTTATTAGCCGATATACCTTCAAACCAAGTAGTAGAATCCACTGTAAACAGAGTGCCAGTCACAGAATCCACCAAGGCCTTTAAGATATAGGCAACTATCACCGAATAGCCAATTGATATTAAAAATGTTCCTATAAGTGGCAGGTAACCTATAAAACGAGCTAGCGTTTTATTTTTGCCTTCACTCATGAAAATTTTTTCGTATGCCCCGAGCGTCCCAGTCTGGCTAAGCCTACCAGCAGCAAATTCACTAGACAATCCCACATATGAAAAAAGTGCAGCAAATAATACGTAAAATATCAAAAAAACGAGCCCGCCATCTTGAAACTTGTAAGGAAAGCCCCATACATTGGCCATGCCCACAGCAGACCCTACTGCCGTAAGGATGAGCCCAATTTTTGAACTAAACTTATTCTTATTCATCTTATACCTCTTAAAATATTATAAGATGATTATATCACACTTTAAAGCGAAAAAGCAATTTATTTTTCTAATATCTTTGTGACATGAGTTTTAAGGTCAGGAATAACTTCATCGGTAAACCAAGTATTTTTCTTCACCCAGCCAATGGTAAGTGGGGATGGGTGGACTATGGGGAAATATTCTGGCAAGTATTCTTTATAAGCCCTCACAGTTTCGGTAAGATTTTTCTTGGCATCCTTGCCCAAGTAATATTTCTGAGCATATGCCCCGATGAGTATTACCATCTCTAGCTGATTCATGCTAGCTATGAGCTTTGGATGATAATCATCAGCAATACCCACTCTTGGTGGCAAATCGCCCTGCTTAGCCTTGCCCGGGAAATAAAAATCCATGGACATGATGGCTATTTTCTTAGACCTAAAGGTCTCATCATCTATCCCCATCCATTCTTTAAGCTTCTTACCAGATGCATCTGCAAAGGGAATGCCAGATTCTTGGGCGTGGCGGCCTGGGGCTTGGCCTATGAGGAGGATTCTCGCATCTTTATCAACCTGAATAATAGGATTCATACCTGCATTCGTAAATATTTTATTCCTTGGATCATCTTTCATCTCGATAATTATCTTCTCTATTTCCATTTCTTCTCCAAATAAAGGGGCTGTTGCAAAATAGATAAATTGATTTGCAACAGCCCCATGTTTTAATTGTTGTATTTTTCTTTAATTGCTGCTATGTAGCTATCATCGGCAAAGTAATCTATGCCCATAGCAGCTTTGACCGCATCAATTTTGACCCTGCCTGCTGCCTTGGCATCATTGGTTCCTTTTTCAAGTATGGCAAGAACTTGGTCTATATTTTTTTCATATTGAGCCCTGCGTTCTCTAATTGGTGCTAGTTCTTCTTCTAGGACTTTGATTAGGAATTTCTTTACCTTTACATCGCCTAGGCCACCTCTTCTATAATGGTCTTTTAGTTCATCTAGATTTTTGTATTCTGGTAGGTATTTTTCAAATTGAGATTCATTTGAAAATACATCTAGGTAGGTAAATACAATATTGCCCTCGATTTTGCCTGGGTCGTCGATGTTGATATGGTCTGGATCTGTGTACATGGACATGACCTTTTTCTTTACTGTAGCTGCATCATCAGCTAGATAGATAGCATTGCCCAGAGACTTACTCATCTTAGCATTGCCATCGATGCCTGGCATACGGCGGGCAGTTTCATTTTCTGGTAGGACTGCCTGTGGCTCGATAAATACTTCGCCGTAGATATTATTGAAACTACGAGCTATTTCGCGGGCTTGCTCGAGCATTGGCTCTTGGTCGATACCTACTGGTACGATGTTGGCATCAAAGAGCAAGATGTCTGCAGCTTGGCTCACTGGATAGATTAGAAAGCCTGCTGGAAGACTTGTTTCAAAATTTCTGAGTTTAATTTCTGTCTTTACAGTTGGATTTCGCTCTAGTCTTGATAGGGTAACTAGATTTAGGAAATAGAAGGTAAGTTCTGTGAGCTCTTCTACTTGTGATTGGACAAAGATAGTTACTTTTTCTGGGTCTATACCTACTGATAGGTAGTCTAGGGCTACTTCTATAAGGTTTTCTCTGATTTTTTCTGGATTGTCGAAGTTGTCGGTGAGAGCTTGTGAGTCGGCGATCATGACATACATTTTGTCAAAATTCCCCTCATTTTGCATGGCTACTCTATTTTTTAGGCTGCCTACATAGTGGCCTAGGTGGAGCCTACCTGTTGGCCTGTCACCTGTTAGAATGATATTTTTTTCTGACATGTATCCTCCTATATAATAAAAGGGAGGTCAGACCCTCCCATGTTTTACTTTATTTATGACTTTCGGCAAGATATGCGTCAATAAATTCTTGTATATCTCCATCCATTACAGCATCAACATTGCCCACTTCGTGGTTGGTCCTGTGGTCTTTTACTAATGTGTATGGTTGGAAGACATATGATCTAATTTGGCTACCCCAGGCAATTTGAGAGTATTTGCCTTGGATATCTGATATCTTTTCTCTTTGCTCTTCTTCTGCTATTTGGATAAGCTTTGCATAAAGCTGCTTCATAGCATTTTCCCTGTTTTGGATTTGAGAGCGTTCTGCTTGCGAGCTTGCCACAACACCTGTTGGTATGTGGGTGATGCGGACAGCAGAGTCAGTTTTATTTACGTGTTGGCCTCCGGCCCCGCTTGCGCGATAAGTATCTATACGCAAATCGTTTGGGTCGATTTCTATATCAGTAGCATCGTCTAGCTCTGGGAATATATCTACCGATACAAATGATGTGTGTCGGCGGTTACTTGAATCATACGGAGACATGCGGACAAGTCTATGGACTCCCTTTTCTCCTTTGAGATAACCATAGGCATAAGCGCCTTCTACATTTATAGTAGCAGACTTGATGCCGCCTGCTTCTTCATTGTTTAAATCTGTAATCTCATATTTGAAACCATGTTGGTCAAAGTATCTAGTATACATACGAAGGAGCATATCAGCCCAGTCTGTGGCCTCAAGACCACCAGCTCCAGCATTGATTGACATATAGCAATTGTTCTTGTCATATTCGCCATCTAGCTGGGTGCGAAGTTTCATAGACGCTGCTTTTTTGCTAAGATCAGCTAGGTCTTTTTCCACTTGATCAAGGGTCGCAGCCTCTGTCCCATCGCTCATTTCGACTAGGTCTATGAGGTCGGTATTATCAGTAAGCCCATCTACGATTTCATTATATGTTTCTAGTTCATCGCGCTTAGCTGATAGGTCTGCCATTATTTTTTGAGCTGTTTCGCTGTCATCCCAAAAATCAGCTTCGAAGGTCTTTTTCTCAAGGGCAGCTACCTCATTTGTAAGATTTTCTGTGTCAAAGAGAGTCTCCGATTAGTTTCATAGTTTCAGATAAATCTTCGATTTGCTCTCTAAGTTGGTAGATTTCCGCCATTATTTTTTAACCTTAGATTTTTTGGCTTCACGTTCCATTCTGCGGCGTTCAGCCCTATTTAGGCCAGCTGTTTGGTCTTCGTCAGATCCTATTTGGTCTGCATCCATGACAATAGCATCGCTATCGCCATCTGTATCTGGATGTAGCTCTTCAGTTGGCATCATGACTTGTTTTCTTTGGATGTTTTGTCTAATTTCTACATTCATCATGTAGCGTACAGTATCTTCTTGGATGCCCTTGGTCATTTCTTCATACATATCAAAACCTGAGTTGGTATATGCACGAACTGGGTCTTCGTTACCCATAGCACGAACACCGATTTCTTTTCTCATTTGATCCATAGCATCGATGTGGTCCATCCATTTTTGGTCGATTACACGAAGCATGATGACTCTTTCTACTTCTCTCATGTTTTCTGAGCCAAATTGAGCTTCTTTGTCTTCGTATTTGGCAAGAGTTGCTTCAGTGATGTAGTCGATTAGGTCTTGTTGGGTGTAATCGTTGATATTTTCAAAGTGAAGTTGTGTTACTGGTATACCTAGGTGGTGTAGGTGGTTTAATAGTGCTACCATTTCCCATTGGTCTGGTTTTACTTCTGGGTTTGTAAATGAGTATACGCTATCAGCTATGACTTCTTTGATCATGCCGATGATAGTTTCTTTCATGTCATGACCATATAGAACTTCCTTACGTTCGTTGTAGATGATAGTTCTTTGTTTGTTCATAACATCGTCGTATTGGAGGACTCTCTTACGTGTTGCGAAGTTATTTGCCTCTACTCTAGTTTGAGCACGTTCTACAGAACGGCTTACCATTTTTGATACAATTGGTTCATCGTCATCGTAGTTGGCAGATTCAATAAATTTCGCTACTTGCTCCCCACCATTTAGTCTGATAAGGTCATCTTCAAGTGAGATGAAAAACCTACTCATACCAGGGTCACCTTGACGACCTGAACGACCACGGAGCTGGTTGTCGATACGACGAGATTCGTGACGTTCTGAACCTATGATGTATAGGCCGCCTACTTCTTTTACTTTTTCTCCTTCTTCTTTGACGCGTGGACGGATGATGTCTTTTTCGTGTCTGTATTTCTTACGTGCGTCAATGATTTCTTGGTCATCTGTATCAGCAAAGCTATCTACTTGTTCAAGTAGCTCATCGCTCATACCATCACGTTTTAGTTTTTGCTTAGCCATGTCATCTACATTACCACCAAGCATAATATCTGTACCACGTCCGGCCATGTTTGTTGCAATAGTTACAGCACCCAGTCTACCAGCTTCAGCAACTATAGCAGCTTCTCTTTCGTGGTTTTTCGCATTTAGGACTGTATGTTTGATGCCAGCTTTTTTAAGAGCGTTTGATAATCTTTCACTTGCTTCGATAGATATAGTACCTACAAGAATTGGTTGGCCTGATGGGTGAACACGGTTGATTTCATCGATGATTGCTCTAAATTTCGCATCTTCGTTGATGTATACATGGTCCACATCATCGTGTCTTTGGATAGGCCTATTGGTAGGGATTTCGACTACGTCTAGATTGTAAATTTCATCAAATTCTTCTTCTTCTGTTTTTGCAGTACCGGTCATGCCTGATAGCTTGTCATACATTCTAAAGTAGTTTTGGAATGTGATGGTTGCAAGTGTCTTAGATTCGGCTTTTACTTCTACGCCTTCTTTAGCTTCGATAGCTTGGTGGAGTCCATCTGAGAAACGACGACCTTGCATTATACGGCCTGTAAATTCATCTACGATTTCAACTTCGCCATTATTTACTACATAGTCGATATCTCTGTGCATAGTAGTATTTGCCTTTAGGGCATTGTTGATATAGTGAGATAGCTCTAAGTTTTCGCTATCTGATAGGTTTTCGATGCCGAAATATTTTTCAGCCTTAGCTGTACCTTTTTCAGTAAGGTTTGATGTTTTTCTCTTTTCATCTACGATAAAGTCTACATCTTCTACCTTAAATTCTCTGTCAAATGGGTCGATTTCTGCATCTTCGTTTGGATCTAGGATTCTACCTTCTAGTGTTAGGATAAATTCGTTTGCGCGAACATATGTGTCTGTAGATTCTTCACCTTGGCCAGAGATGATAAGTGGTGTACGAGCCTCATCTATTAGGATAGAGTCTACCTCATCGACTACTGCATAGTTTAGGCCACGTTGTACCATGTCATCTTTATATATTACCATGTTATCTCTTAGATAGTCGAAACCAAATTGGTTGTTGGTACCATAAGTGATATCTGCAGCATAGTTTTCTTTTCTTTCGCTATTTGTTAGACCATAGATTATACAACCTACTGTCATACCTAGAAATGTGAAGATCTTACCCATCCACTCTTGGTCACGCTTAGCTAGGTAGTCGTTTACTGTAACTACGTGTACGCCTTTGCCTGTAAGCGCATTTAGGTATGCTGGACAAGTTTCAACTAGGGTCTTACCTTCACCTGTCTTCATTTCTGCGATTTGACCGTTATGTAGGACGATACCACCTAGTAGCTGTACTGGATAGTGCTTCATACCAAGGACTCTGTCACTGGCCTCACGCACTGTCGCAAATGCTTCTACTAATAGGTCATCTAGGGTCTCACCTTTGTCTAGTCTTTCTCTAAATTCTACTGTTTTGTGTTGAAGCTCCTCATCAGATAGAGCTTGCATTTTTTCATCTAGTGCAAGGATTTGATCAACAAGCTTTTGATTGTTTGCTACTTCCTTTTCACTAAATGATTTAAAAAACTTAAATCTTGCCAAATTATTACTCTCCAATTCTCTTGATTATTTTTATATAATCACAAACTACATCATAAAAAAATAATCAAGCTATTCCATTATTATCTTAAATGAAAATAAAACTTTTGTAAACATTAATGTATCTAATAGATTAATGTCTTATCCATATAAAAAACGCAGTAGACTTAAGTCACTTAAGACCCTGCGTATATATAGATACTTACATTTATATGGTAATTATCGTACCATTTTAATAGTTATTTTCAATAAAAAAGAGCGGCGAACCGCTCTATATATCATAACTTATCTTTGAGTAGGAATTATTTCACCATAATCACCGTTTTTTCTGCGGTAAACTATTCTAATTTCCATGTCTTCTTGGTCTTGGAATACATAAAAATCGTGGTTTAGTAGTTCCATTTGCATAACTGCTTCTTCGGCACTCATTGGTTTCATCTTAACTTCTTTGTGACGAACGATTTGGATTTCATCATCATATGAGTCATCTATTTCATATTCTGCGTCAAATGTTTCGTTGAAGTGTTCGAATTTGATAGAATCAGAGTTACGGCTTTTCTTTAGCCTCGTCTTTTGCTTTCTGATCTGACGCATGAGAGCATCTATTGATCTATCGATAGCATTGGCATATGTTGCTTCGCTTGACTCAGCGCGTAGGATAGTGCCGCCATCTAAGATAATGGTAGATTCTACTTTGTAATTATTTCCCTCTTTAGAAACCCTCACATCCATAGCTTGATTTTCATCAAAGTACTTATCAAGTCTTTCAAACTTCTTTTCTACTTCATTTCTGATGTCATCAGTAATGTCTAGATTTTTTCCAATAAGATTAATTTTCATAGTATCTCTCCTTTGCTTTTATTATTTTTACCCCGATAAAGCAAATTATAAACCTAGCTATTTTTAAAGAAATGAAAGTATTGTATAATTAGAATATCAAGGAGAGTAAAATGACTAAAACTAAAGAAAAAGACATATTAGAATATGAATTCATATCAGGCCTGCTTTTATCAGATGATAATTCAAAGCTTGCCTACAAAAAAACTAGCGCAAACTATGATGAAAACAAATACGAATCTGATATTTGGGTCTATGATACAAAAGAGAATAAGACCTATCCAGTCACTGACATAAAGGATGCTTCTATCTATACTTTTGATAAGGATAGCGAATTGATCTTTAAATCAAAATCAAAAGATAAGAAAGATATCTTTAAGAAAGTCGGCGAAAATGGTGTCGGTAAAAAATGCTTTGAGATAGAAAAGGATGTAGAGTCTATTAAATGGCTCAAAAAAGACCTATTTCTAATTAAAGCTAGTGAGAAAAAATCTAGTGAAGAAAAAGAAAAAGATAAGGAAAATGAATATTTTCATGAATTAAACTCACTTCCATTTTGGTCAAATGGGCTTGGCTACCTAAATTTCAAAAAAAGTGCTTACTATATTTATAACTCAAAAAAAGATGAGCTTGAAAAAATAATAGACTCTACTTTAGATAATTATGTAGATGGAATAAACTTAAATAAGGATCTTGACAAGGCAATTTACTTAAAGAGTGAGTTCGATAATAACCATGTGATGGAGCTTAAGCAATCTCTATACACCTATGACCTAAAGGAGAAAAAGTCAACCCTACTTATAGAAAAAGAATTTACTTTTAACTTTGCTGACTTTATCGAAGATAAGATAATTTTTGTTGGTTCAACTATGGAAAAAGGTGGAGTAAATGAAGATTCATTTATATATACCTGTGAACTCGATGGATCAAATGTCACAAAGCTGACTGATGATAGCTTTGACATGGCCTTTGGCAGCTCTATTGTAAGTGATTCTAGATTTGGGTCTATGCGTACCTTTAAGGTTGTAAACGATAGGCTATATTTCGTTGTAACTGAAAAAGAAAATACCAAGCTATACTCAATCGACCTAGAGGGCAATCTCAAAGAAGAAATCAGCTCTCGTATCGAAGACTATGACATAATTGATGATGAGATTTACTATTCTGCCATGGATGCTGATAGGCTAGCGCATATCAAAAAGCAAGGATCTGATGAGATTTTAGTTGATAATAAAATTGAAACCAATGTAGGTAAAATAGAAGAATTTTTCTTTGAATCTAACGGAGATATGATACGTGGCTATGTCCTCTTACCTACGAAATTTGATGAAAATAAAAAATACCCTACCATCCTATCAATCCACGGCGGACCAAAGGGTTCGTATTCTGATGTCTTCCACCACGAGCACCAAGTCTTTGCCAATGATGGTTACATCATAATCTACACCAACCCACACGGATCTAGTGGTAATGGGGTCAAATATTCTGACATAAGAGGCTATTATGGTAAAACCGACTATGAAGACCTAATGACCTTTGTAGATGAAGCTATAAGTCGCTATCCACAAATCGATACCGATAAAATGGGTATATATGGTGGGTCTTATGGTGGATTTATGACCAATTGGACTATAGGCCATACAGACAGATTTAAGGCAGCAGTTTCTCAAAGGTCTATTTCAAACTGGACAAGCTTTTATGGGGTATCTGACATAGGCTATTATTTTGGCTCAGACCAAACAGCCTCAGACCCATGGAATTCCTTAGAAAAGATGTGGGACCAATCTCCAATAAAATATGCTGATAAAGTCACTACCCCTGCCCTCTTTATCCACGCAGATGAAGACTACCGTTGTCCACTAGAACAAGGTCTACAAATGTATACTAAACTTAAACTTAACGGAGTAGATACAAAGATGTATGTATTTCACGGTGAAAACCACGAGTTATCTAGGTCAGGCAAACCAAAACCTAGACTAAAAAGACTCACAGAAATCAAAGCTTGGTTTGACGAGTATTTAAAAGATGAAAACTGAAACAAAACTAAAAATCAATAAGGTGGCAACAGACCTTATTCATAGGTTCCAGACCCACGATATAGGCACTCAGGCAGCAGCGCTGTCTTGGTTCCTACTGCAATCTAGTATCCCTATGCTAATGGTACTGGTATCAGTAGTCAGTAGGGTTCTAGAAGACAATGTAGAGGCCATATATTCGTTCGTAGACTTCCTCCCATCATCATCCCAGCAGATGGTTATGTGGGTAATAGATACGATGATAGTTAATAGCTCATCTGCATCTGTAACAATCATTACTATACTATTTGCCCTATGGTCAGCTACGAATGGTATGGATAAGCTTATAAAATCTATAAATGTTGCCTATGGCCTGGAATCTGAGCGAAACACAGTAAAGCAAAGAATCTTATCAGTGCTATATACTATTGTATTTATACTCTTTGTAGTTTTCCTATTGGTATCGCAAATTTACGGCCCTAGTCTATTAACATTTATTAAAAATAACGTGCTAAGTATCTTTACAGAGCATTCGAGAGGCGGGATATTAGAACAAATAATAGGCACACTTACATCGCCATTATTTAGGATAACACTAACACTTATCCCTTTGTTAATCATATCACTAGCTGTTGGCCTCTTATATAGGCATGCCCCATATACCAAGGAAGATAAAATCCCCTTTAAAGATGCTTTTAAAGGTGGATTACTAGCTACAGTTTCAATATTTTTAGCAACCTTCGTATATTCATTCTTCCTAAATAACTTCTCAAAGCAATCAGTTATTTACGGAGCACTCGCAGGAATGCTTGCTCTATTTATTTGGCTTACAATATTGACCAACGTCCTCATCATAGGGGCAGAACTTATAGACTCTGTCAGAGAAAACTATGAAGTGGACTCAGAAGCAGAAGTAGAGCAATATGCACGTGAAAATACTTCACTACGTGCCACAGTAGAAAATACCCTTGAGGAATCAAAAACCAAGGCTAAAAACAAGGATAAAAATCTCAGCAAAAAAGACTTGCGCAAGGAGTTTAGAAATATTAGATACCACATGGACCGTGACTACAAGCTCATGTGCGACTATAATATCTATACCAAATTCCTAAATTCAGATTTCTTTAAAGAAGCAAAATCGATCTTTATCTACGTATCAGTATCCGATGAGGTCGATACTATAGAAATCATCAAGAAAGCTCTAGAATTGGGCAAGCTAGTCTATGTCCCACATATAGTAGATGAAGATAATCGCATCATGCGTCCAGTAAGGCTATATGATGTGGCAGATCTAGATGATGGAGTCTATGATATCCCTACATCATACACCATGGAATACTGCGACAATCCAGACATCACAGTTATCCCTGGCCTAGGTTTTGATAGGGATAAGAATAGGATTGGCTATGGGGCGGGCTACTATGATAGATTCCTAAACAGCCACCACACCACATCAATCGGCCTATTTATGTCTATCTTTGAAACTAGCTTTATAGCTACAGATGAATACGATAGAAAACTTGATTATATAATCACAGAAAAAGAAATATTCTAAACTTTGGAGGCAATGGCCTCCTTTTTTTGAAAGGGTGTTATGAAGAAAATAATAATATATGTGTTTACTTTGCTTGCGCTAGTAGCTTGTGGGAATAAAAGTGAAAATAATAAAGAAATCAGCACTTATGATATTCCTTTAAATAACAACGGCAATGTGATAAATAACTTAGCAAATCAAAGATCGATAACTGACCTAAAGTCCATTATGACTGAAGCAGGGCTTGCTCAGAAAAATATTGATAGATTTTTCGAACAAGTAGAATTTTTCAATACCAATATTCCAACATCATTATTGATATCCGAAGATTATTTGAAAAAAGATGCAATTATAGACTACCAGGTCTATGATATGCAAGATGCGCTCTTTGACAAATTCTCAGACTTTGCTGGGATCAATTGTAGAATCACAACTTTTGGCTTGCTATCTGATAAAATCAAAGTAGCTGATACATCAAATCCAAACCTAGAAATTACAATGATTGATAATACTAGTTTTGATAATGCTTATGTGCCGACCCTGAGTGATGAGGAAACCAACTCTTTTAATAAGTTTTACTCTCCTATACCAGTTACGAATGAAAATGATCCTAAAAAACACATCAAGGCAATAGAAGATTTCTATAAGGCAAATGGGATTAGTTTTGAAAGTTCAGATAAGTTTTCAAATATAAGTGTCTTTGTCCCAAGCAATATCGAAAAAGATAAGAACGAGCTATTTGTCGGCCACACTGGAGTCCTCTTTGAACTAAATGATGGCAGGATTATGCTAGTTGAAAAACTTGCCTTCACCTCCCCTTATCAAGTAGTCGTTTTTAATGACCGCAAACAATTAGCAGAGTACCTAAATACCATATACGATACTTCAAGCAAAGACTATCCAATAAAGCCAGTTATCGTTGAAAATGATAAATTATTAAAGAGCTCATAAAAATGAGCTCTGTTTAAATGGTCTTATATGAAATTTTTCAGTAGATAACTTATTTAAGCACTCTTTGATTTTATTTTCACATCATCCCATTAGCTAATTCATAAAAGTCACTTTAGATTCCATCATTTCCTATTATGCATATCGCAGTTATACTTTAAAATCCAGTTTCTAGTATTTACGTGCTAAACCATAAAGGGTTGCTGCAGTAAGGCCTATGGTTATAACTCCAGATGTTATTACACCAGTTTTAGGGTTAGTTGATCCTAGTTTTTGCTCAACTTTAAATCTTAAATCATTTCCACTTACTATGTTATTAATAAGTGCTTCATAGCCATCTGAACTTATTTTTATTTTATCTTCATCATTAAGACTATCATACCATTTGAGCCAATCCACTCTTTTCTGATCGATATCTAACAAAGCATCGGTGTCATAAGTTTTCCTTTCGTCATCTGCTAAGGAATCCCACCAATTATTAAGGGTCTCATCCTTAAATTCAATTGCTTTTATATCATCTTTCATTTCTGCTGCATTACTAATACCAGGTAAGGCTAAGAACAGTACCACTAATAAAATTATTTTTTTCATATACCCTCATTTCATCTTTCAATTTACTACTTTAACTATATTATCCCAAGATTGATGTTAATTTCCATTAAAGGTAATTTACTAGTGTCATAACTTAATAGATTTTTAATATCCTATAGTTTTTAGAAGACTTTACAAGTGAAATAATGTAAAAAGAGATTCGATGTATTGAAGCTCTTATATTTCTTTATAGATGAATGTTTCTGCTGATAATTTATCCAAATATTTACTAATTTTTGTTCGTCGCATGATTCCATTGTCCCTCTCATAAATCAAAGGATTGGCTATATTTTTCATACGCTCTGAAGCTGTAAATTCTTCCTTTAAGTTTTCTGGCATATTAGAAAGAGTTTCATCAAAGTCAAGATTATAATAAGCAAATGGCTTATCACCAATGATTTCATTTTGATTGCCAAATATCTTATCTTCAATGGCGATTTTTGAAGTGTTTACCCCATTTTGAGTTGCATAATAATGGCAACGGCCTTGGCGGAGGTTGATTTCAAAGGCGTAAATTTTACCAGTATCGCTATCGCGTTTAAAGTCGATATTAAATAGTCCATATACTCCAAGCTCTTCAACAATCGATCTACCATAATCTAGTATTTTTTCTTCGTCAGTATCGATTTTTGCTACAAAATTGCCCACCCAATCTGGTCTCTTATCAAGCATGACATTCTTACAAGCTGACATTGAAATCGTGGTAGCCGATCTATAGCCATCGATAGAATACTCTGTACCATCCCCACCCGCGATGAATTCTTGGACAATCATCCCATCTGTGTAGCCATTTGTAAATACATTTTCGAGGATTTTAATAGTTTCACCTACTGATGTCGAATGATAGCCCTTTTGCCAACCGTCAAAGTCGAGTCTTTTATAAACCACATCATTGTCTGCTTTTATGAAGACATCTGCTGGATAGTCCAGATTCTTATAATTTTCTGGTGTCGCTATGATTGTATTTGGAGCAAGGCCCAGCTTTGCTATTTTTTCATAGAAATCTTTTTTTGTTGCGAGACTTGCTATCACTTCTTTGCCAGCATAAGGAAGGACTGGGTTAAAGTCTAGTTTATCAATATTGCCTAAGGCAAAACTTCTCATCACATCATCTGGGGCAAATATTATAAATTCTTCATGGCTGTCTTTATATTTGTGATAAATCTCATTAAGGACTTCGGAAAATATATCTGGATCCTTGGAGAAATTTTTCTTTATATGAAAGTCTATTATTTTAGAATTGATGCATGGGCTTAAAATCATAGAAGATGCCCCCACCACATTTATCCCATAAGCCTCGTGGATTTCACGGGCAATCGAGTAAGTGTTTAGGTCCGAACCAAGTACTATTGGTAAAAATTTATTCATATGGCCTCCTTAACAGTTATCTAATATTATATGCTAGTTCTGTATTTTTGAAAAGTAAGGTCAAGTCCTAGTCTATTATAATATTTATCGAAATTTAACACCCACTTTGGTATAATCAATACGTTAATGGAGTGAGTTATGACAGAGAGACGAAAATTAAAGAAGAATTATAAATTACTTACAGCGCTGAGGGCACTGGGCTTTGTGGGGGTAATGCTATTTCATAGGTTCTCCCACTTATTTCCAGGTGGCTATCTGGCTGTTATCATATTTTTAGTATTGTCAGGTTTTCTTACTATGAGAGGGGCTGATGGTAAATCTCAATCTGGTATGAAGAGCTTTATAAATAAGTTTATCAAACTAATGGGACCAGTTTATTTCATGATGGCAATGGTCATGGTCTTTAGCTTGTTTTTTGCCCGCGAGATCTTTGATGATAGTATCAAATCAGCCCTGCCGGTCGCCCTTAATTTTGAAAATATAGCTAGGATATTTTCAAATGCAGATTATTTTAACCGGCTAGGTAATTTCAATATCTTTAACCATATGTGGTATGTATCCTTATACATGCAATTTATATTGATATTTGAAATCATAAATCATTTTACAAATAAATTATCAGATAATATCAAGATTGCTATATATGGGCTAATTACTATTTTAAGTTTTCTAGTGATTTTTAGACTAGCCGATAGAGAAGCTGATATAAGTAGGATTTACTATGGGATAGATACTAGGATATCCGCATTCTCTTTGGGTGTAGTGCTTTATCTAATCGATAAGAAATTTACCGGTAGGTTTTTAAAAACCAAAGGCTTTTTAAGCCTCGTAGCATCCATTTCTTTAGTCCTAATCATAATTCCATTTTTCACATTAAAAGGAAGTGAATATGGGTCTTATAAGTGGAGATTTATAATCTACACAATTATCGTTGGCCTACTCATAGTGAGCTTATATAATCTTGAAGACAGGTATTTAGTAATTCCTAAAAATAGTTTTAGGATATCTACCTATCTGGGTGAAAGATCTTATCAGCTCTACCTCTGGCAATATGTAGTGCAAATACTCATAGTCTATTTCCTTAGAGATAGCAGTATATTTTTAACTATTGCTATCGAGTTTGGACTCTTATTAGTATTTGCAGAAATAAATTACCAGCTTTTTAGAAATAAAAATATCAACCTCTTTCTCATGGTAATTGCCGCTGTGGTTTTGGTAATCCTATCTATCACCGGCCTTATTATTGGTAATGCTAAGGAGAAGGAGATAGCCGAGCTTAGGTCTGAGATTACTGCCAATGAAGAGGATATTAAAAGGCGCAATGAAGAAGCTATGAATAAAGCGGCTAGCCAAACTAAGGCCCGTACAGCTAGTGAAAATGATATCTATGATAAGTACGATAAGGTAGACGGTGAGCCTGTAGAAACCGAAGATATTGAGATCATAACCGAGTCTGAAGAAGAGCCCGAAGAAATTATAGAAGAAGAATTACCATTTGTCGAAAAAGCCTACGATGACTTTGATTTTACCGATAATGAGTTAGCATATCTTACAAATCTTTCTGTGACTGCTGTCGGTGATTCGGTGATTATCAATGCCGATTCCTATATAAGAAACTTCATCCCAAATTTCTACCTTGATGGTGAGGTAGGCCGAGATATGGTTGATGGTCCAAATATCTTATCACAAGTGGCAAATAATGTGGGCCTAGGGGATATCATAGTAATCTCACTTGGTTCTAATGGATCTGCCAATGCCCCTGATATGGATGCTATTATGCATATAGCAAATGGCAGGGATGTGTACTTTGTAAATACTTCCCACACCCAGCCATATATGGATTTTGTGAATAGAAATATTAGAGAATACTGCGAAGGTCATGACAATGCCCATATGGTAGACTGGAGAGGGTATATAAAAGATAAGCCTGATTATCTAGCAGCCGATAGAACACATCCAAACATCCCAGGGTCTGATGCTTTTGCAAAGCTTATTATGAGAAAGATTTTAAATGTCAACAAAGTAGCGCCATAGGAGGATAGATGAAAAAAACAAATAAATGTCCAAAATGTGGTTCCACTCAATTGATAGTTGTGCCAGGAAAAAATGCTCCGGCTGAATCTGGTAGATTTGTAATGACAGGACTTACAACTACGTCAGCAGTTTTATTTGATAGATATGTGTGCAGTGAATGCGGGTATTCTGAAGAATATTTTGATAAGGAAAATACTAAAAAGTTGATTAAAAAATTTGGAATTAGTGATTAATAGATTTAAAAATAGTCAAATCGACCCCGTTAGTTTTTACACTAGCGGGGTCGATTCATTTGCAAAGGTACTCTATTTAGCTTTAGGTTCAAGTTTTTCCTTGCCACCCATATACATTTGTAGTGGTTCAGGAATTCTTATAGTGCCGTCAGCTTGTAGCATGTTTTCAAGGAATGCTATTAGCATTCTTGGAGGGGCTACTACTGTGTTGTTTAGTGTGTGGGCAAAATATGTGCCATCTTCTCCACGTAGTCTGATACCAAGGCGTCTTGCTTGAGCATCACCTAGGTTTGAACAGCTTCCTACTTCAAAGTATTTTTGTTGGCGTGGGCTCCATGCCTCTACGTCTACTGATTTTACTTTTAGGTCAGCTAGGTCTCCGGAGCAGCATTCTAGAGTTCTTACTGGGATATCTAAGCTTCTAAAGAAGTCTACTGTATTTTGCCATAGCTCATTGTAGAATTCTGCTGAGTCTTCTGGTTTACAGATGATTACCATTTCTTGTTTTTCGAATTGGTGGATACGGTATACCCCACGTTCTTCTATACCATGAGCCCCAACTTCTTTTCTAAAGCATGGAGAGTATGAAGTCATTCTTAGGGGCATGTCAGCTTCATCTGTGATGGTATTGATAAACTTACCTATCATAGAGTGTTCAGATGTACCGATAAGGTATAGGTCTTCACCCTCGATTTTATACATCATATTTTCCATTTCTTCAAAACTCATAACACCTGTTACAACTTCTGAACGGATCATAAATGGAGGGATGTAATAGGTATAGCCACGGTCAATCATGAAGTCGCGAGCATAGCTTAGTATAGCTGAATGAAGACGAGCTATGTCTCCTTTTAGGTAATAGAAGCCAGATCCAGATGTTTCACGAGCTGCATCTAGCTCTATTCCATCGAAACTTTCCATGATATCTATGTGGTATGGTACTTCGTAGTCTGGTACCACTGGTTCACCATATCTGTCATTTTCTACGTTTTCAGTGTCATCTTTACCTAGTGGAACAGATTCATCGATGATTTGAGGGATTTTTTGCATGCGGGTTTTGATAGCTTCAGCAAATTCACGAGTTTCATCTTCGATATGGGCAAGTCTGTCGTTTATTTCCCCTACTTTATTCTTTGTATCCTCTGCCTCATCTTTTTTGCCTTGACCCATTAGAGCTCCGATTTCTTTTGAAAGTTTATTTCTTTCTGCACGTAGGTTATCACCTTCAGTTTTAACTGCTCTAGCCTTTTCATCAAGCTCTAGTACTTCATCAACAAGGACTAGTTTTTCTTCTTGGAATTTCTTTTTAATATTCTCTTTTACTAGCTCAGGATTTTCTCTTACAAGTCTTATATCTAACATTTTTCTCTCCTTGGCATAAAAATAGACCTCCTCCCTACATGGGACGAAGGTCTCGTGGTGCCACCCAATTTGTTTCTCGTTAATTTATCTAGCCATTGCTGGCATTTTCCTATGATAAGGTAGATTCACAAAGCCTAGCCGAAGATTTGCAGCTCCCATCTTCTCTCTTTAGACATCAACTAAGTTACTAAGTCTTATCAGCCATTTATAAGTATAGTATACAATGTATAGGAAAATTAATCAACATTTAGTCAAAATTTTCGCTATCTAAATCATCTTTAATTTTTATCTTCTTTTTTCTATTGCGATTTAATAGATAAATTACTATCGCAGCTATTATTAAGAGTGGCCAGATGGTGATTAGGGCTATGATTACATCTTGGATAAAGTTTATAAAGATTTGTATAGAGTCTCTAAAGGCCTCGACAATTCTAGAGCTAAAGGCTGGGCCTCTATTGGCGAGATCGTTGTAACTAAAGACCTCTGACATATAGACTTCATAGGTATCATAGGCTACTCTTTTGTCAATATCGCGCTTACCAGCTTCGATTTGGTCAATCTCTGCTTGTACATCTAGAATGCGGGATTGGATTGCCATCACATCTTCGATATTGTCAGCCGTTTCAACCAACTCATTTAATTTATCGAGCTCGGTCTTTTTGCTTTCTAGTCTGATATTTATATCGGTGTAGTTTTGCGTGAGGTCATTTATATAATTATTTGTAGACTTTACCTCACCTACCTGGTCAAGCTCAGCCTTAAACTTTTCGCTCTTATCAACTGGCACCTTGATAGTGATACTATAGGTCCTACGTTCATGGTCAGAATTGTATGGCTTATCTTTGCTTAAAGCAGAAGATTCGGTGTAGCCTTCATATTTGACAACTAAAGAATCTATAGCTTTAGAGTCGGTGTCAAAATCTACTGTGTCTATAGAATAGTAAAAGTATCTCTCGATTTTCCTATCTTCAGTTGCTGGAAGTCCGTAACTTGCCCCGTCATTTTCAGGCGCATCTGCTGCTTCATCATAGGCTATTGTATCTTCTTTCATAGATGATGTTTCATATGGCGCATGGGAGTCTGGGATCATGCCTGATGCACAAGCTGAGATAGAAATACTAGTTAGCATAATGAGTAGTGTGTTAAATAATCTTTTCATAGGAATCTCCTCATATATTCTTAACTTTATCATATAAAAGTAAGTGTTAAATTTGGATAAAGAAAAAAAGGGCCTAGCCCTTATTTATAACATATTCAATCGCCTTTTGTGGTATTCCAATATCTTCTACCACACATTTATCTCTAAAGCGGCTGCGGTCATAGACACCTTTTTTCATCAGCTGCATAGATACAATTAGGTCAGCATCCACCTCTTCACCCCAACTATCACCAGTAGTCGAATCAAGGCCAGATGGGATATCTATCGAGATGATATATTTCATAGACCTATTTATCATGGCTATAACATAAGCATAGACCCCAGATATAGTCCTATCAAGTCCTGTACCAAATATGCCTTCTATAATGGTCGATACATTTTTGATACGCGCATCCATATCTTCTAGGTCAGCAATGGTATCTACTTCATAGATTTGATCAGTGAGCATAGATACTGCATCATAATTTAGCTTAAATTCCTCGCTAGCTTTCTCGATATCACCTACTATATATATATCGACTGCAAGGTCTAGGGCAAGTAAATTGCGAGCAACAGCCAAGCCATCGGCGCCATTGTTACCAATGCCAACTATGATGGCAAAACTTCTCCTTTGGGATAAGTTGATATTTTTTATCACAGCCAAGCTAGCCCTTTCTACCAGGCAAATGGATGGGATTTTTAGCTCTTCTATGGCATATTTATCTATAGCTATCATCTGATCTTTGTCTACAACTAGCATCTCTAACCCCTATTTGTCTTTAGCCTTAAGTCCTCACCAATGATTTCATATATATTACTATTACCCACTATGCGAGAGAAAATACGTGGCCCATACATTTCTTCCAAGACATCCTCATCAAAGTTTGTAGAAAAAATAATCGGCTTATTTGAAATCATTCTGTTGTTAATAATATCAAACAAATGGGCAGAAGCATTTTTGTTTGTGATTTCACTACCTAGATCATCTATGATTAACAAATCAGAATTCAATATATAATCATATTGGTCCTGATGCTTCTCTCTAGCTTCTTCAAATGCCCAATTATAGTCATTTAGAAATTTGAAAAGCTTTGAAGCTGTATAATAAAGCACTGAATAATTGCGGTCTAAGAGCTCTTTGGCCATGGAATTTAGTAGGTAAGTCTTGCCCCTGCCCACATCACCAAAGATATAGATATTTTTAGACTCATTTTCGAAATTATCTATATATCTCTTTAAGGATCTTACAGTTTTTTTCATATTATTACGTGGGGTCAGATTCCCATAGCCTGGGTAAGGATTATCTGAAAATAAAGACAAGTCAAAGTTATCAAAATTCTCGTAGTTTAAGAGCTTGCTAATGTTTGATTGGTTGTAGTTTTCATCGATAATTAGCTGCTTGCGGCAAACACAGACTTCTGTGCCCACAAAGCCTGTGTCCTTACAAAGCTCGTGGTGGTATTTGATGTCCATATAGTTTATCGGATAGCCATTTTCCCTCAACAGATTTTTCTTTTGATTTCTTAGATAACGAAGTTTTGCCTCAGCTTCTACTGTATCTGTTCCAGCTAGCCCCATTTGGACAATAGCAAAACCTAGTTCCTTGATATTGCGATCAAGGGATTTCATCTGTGGAATCTTGTGGTAGACTTCATCGATGCGGGCATCCTGGTTTCTTATATTATCTTTTCTTCTTTGCTCAAGTATTTCACTTGCTTTTTTACTAGGATTCATCGCTACCTTCTTCTAACATCCTCTTTATCCTATCTTCCCTGGCCTTTTGGGCAAAGGTCTTGCCATCATTATCAGAATTGATAGGCTTGTTGTTTTTTGTATAGGTCCTTGGGGAATTTCTCTTAACTAATTTTGAGCGTTCTTCTTTCACTTTTAAATCATTGATGCTAAAGATGTTTTGGTCTCGCCAGGTCTTTAAATAACCCATGACGTATTTGACATCCATATTGCCCCCTTCTTTGGCTTGCCTAAAGGCTTCTGTGACAAGCTCTGGGTCTTGGCCGTAGTCATCTAGGGTGTCGTGGATTCTGGTCATGTCTGCAGGTGTTAGAGCACGGTCTATAATCTCTTCTACATTTTCAAACATAATAGCTTTAGCACCTGCTAAGTCAAGGTTTACTTCGTTGGTTGAAGGCTTACTATTATCCCCATAGACCATTTGGCGAAATGATACTATTTCGATGTAGGTCTTACCTGATATATCCTTTTTCTCACGAAAGCCGCCCATGCCAATCCAATATTTGATAGCTTCATCGAAAGTCTCGTCTGTAAGTTTGAGTTTTTTCTGGATCTTTTCCTTGTCGATCTCTCCATTATTTACCAGGTCCTTGTAGGCTAAGAGATAAAACTTAAGGGCCTCACCATCTGCTTTTTCGACATACATATCTAAAAACATATTTTCAAAAGCAGTAGTCCCCAAGTCAGCTTGCAAGTGTCCTAATTTAAAATCCATTATACTCATCCTTTGTAAGTTTCATCTTTAGTATCTTTGAATAAATCATCCCATTTTTTCTATCAAAATACCTATCGTCGTAATCTATATCTTGATTCTCAAATAATTCTGTATCATAGCCTATTTCAAAAAATCCAAGCTTTTCATATAGAGCTAGCGCCCTATCGTTAAATAGATTTACATCTAACAATAGCTCTTTAAAATTCATCTCGTTGAAATAAAAATCCAAAAACTGGTCCAAAGCCTCATAACCATAACCTTGAGATACGAAGTTTGGGTCAAATACTATACCAAGTTTAGATTTTCTAGTGAGTGGGTTGTAGTTTTTAAGGCCCATAAAGCCTATAAACCTATCGTCCTCAAAGCGCCTTACTGCATAATATTTTTTCCTAGGACTTGTGACAGAATTGTACCAAAAGTTAATTTCAAAATCGGTTAGGTTACCGTAATTGTAGCCTGATAGCTTGGGGTCATCAAATTTGCCCCAGCCATTTAGTTCATAGGCTGTTTCCCTATTTATCTTCTCTAGGTAGACCCTAGATCGTACTTCTCTCTTATACATCTTCTGACCTATAAGATAAGTCCCTAAAGGTAGTATTTGGCTTGTTGAAAAATAAGTCTAGTGTACCAGTCGACCCATTTCTGTGTTTAGCTACTATAACTTTGGCTATATTTGGATTGTCCTCTTCATCATAGTAGTCCTCTCGATAAAGAAGCATGACAACATCAGCATCCTGCTCGATTGCACCAGATTCACGGAGGTCTGATAGGATTGGTTTGTGGTCTGCACGCTTATCGGCCTCACGGGATAATTGGGCTAGGGATAGGATTGGGCAATTGAGTTCTTTTGATAGTGTCTTTAGGCCTCTAGAAATAGATGCTATCTCATTTTGCCTATTTTCTTTGGCACTATCTGCTTGCATTAGCTGCAAGTAATCGATTACTACAAGGTCTAGGCCACGCTCAGCCTTTAGCCTACGGAGCTTGCTACGCATCTCAGATAGAGTGATACCAGGTGTTTCATCGACATAAATGTCCTTGTCTTTGATTTCCTTTACTGCATGGAAAAGTAGCTCCCACTCATCATCTCGTATCCTACCATTCATGACTTGCTCTAAATCTATCATAGAGACCATGGAAAGTAGCCTGTAATTTAATTGCATAGTAGACATCTCAAGTGAGAAAAATGCAACACTCTTACCCACCTTGGCTGCATTCCAAGCCATAGTGAGGCCTAGGGCAGTCTTTCCCATAGCAGGACGGGCAGCAAGTAAGATTAGCTGAGAATTTTGAAGGCCTGATAGCTTGTTATCTATTGTTTCAAGACCTGTAGTCACCCCTGTGATGTTTCCATCACTTAGAGATAGCTCATTTATCATTTGCACAGTTTCATCTAGAGTATTTCCTACCTTCACCAGACCCTGATTTTGAGTCGACTGAGAGATATCAAATATTTTTCCCTCAGCTATTTCTAGAACTGTAGCCACATCTTCATTTTGCCTGTAGGATAACTCCATGATATCGGTACTTGCCTCTATAAGGCTTCTTAGCAGTGCTTTTTCTTTGACAATCTTAGCGTATAAATCGATATTTGAAGTATAAAAAGGGGAGAGGATAATCTCTTTGATAAACTCCTCCCCTCCAATTTCCTGATAAATATTTTCATTTTTCAATTGACTCGTTAGGCTCACCTCGTCAATCTTGATGTCTTTGGCAAACATCCCCATGATTGACTTATATATGCGTTGGGTCCTAGAATCATAAAAGTCTACAGGCTTAATTATTTGATTAACTTTATCGAATGTATCATTGTTTGTAATGATAGATCCGATAATAGACATCTCTGCTAAGAAGTCATATGGTAGAGGCCTAGTTGCCTCAGTCATTATTCTGCCTCAGCTACAACTTCTACCTTAAGGTCAGCATTTACTTCTGGGTATAGTCTTACGTTTAGTACGAATTCACCAGTACCTTCGATAGTTTCAACTTTTTCGATTCTCTTTCTATCGATTTCAATGCCTTCTTTTTCTAATGCTTCTGCGATGTCTTTGTTTGTTACAGAACCAAATAGTTTGCCATCTTCACCAACCATTACTGTTTGTGTGATAGTTAAAGCTTCGATTTTTTCTTTTAGTTCTTCTGCTTCACGTCTATTTTCAGCTTCTTCAGCCTTTAGTTGAGCTCTCATTTCTTCTAGCTCAGCCATGTTTTTCTTGGTAGCTTGTACAGCCAGACCTTGTGGGTTTAGGTAGTTTCTAAAATATCCTGGTTTTACATCTACAAGGTCTCCCTTTACACCTACTCTTACGATATTATCTGTTAGTATTACTTTCATTTTCTTCTTCCTCTCTTAAATATTCAATTATTGCTTTTTTCAGCATATTTTCAGCATTTTCCATGCTCATGTCAAGCTGGGTTGCAGCCGCTGTGAGGTGGCCTCCCCCTCCAATGCGTTCTAGTATTAATTGTACACTTATATCGCCTAGGCTTCTACCTGATATGTGAATTTTATTGTTAGAACGTGTTAGGACAAAACTTGCCTTTACTCCCTTGATATTTAGGAGGTCATCAGCAGCTTGACTTGCTATAAGTGTTGACCCGTCGATATCTCGGTTAAAATGAGCTATGGCAATCATATCGTTTACTATACTCGAATCAGCTATTACTTCCGACTTATATTTTACGATTTCAAAGTCATCTTTAAACATGCGTTTGATATAAACCGAATCAGCGCCCCAGCGTTTTAAAATACTTGCTGCTTCAAAGGTACGAACACCAGTTTGGTAGACAAAATTTTTGGTATCTACGGTAATCCCTGCTAGGAGAGATTCTGCTATTGGTGTGCGGGCTTTGAAATCTTCGTCTAAGTAATTTAGAATTTCTGTCACAAGCTCAGATGCACTAGATGCGTAGGGTTCGATATATGATACTGTCGCATTTTTTAGGTAATCATTGCCACGTCTGTGGTGGTCGATTATAAAAATTTGGTCAGTTCGCTCTAGTATAGAAGGAGCTTCTGTAGAATTTTTCCTATGGTTATCAACTACTACTATGAGCGATGATGGGCGTATCCTAGATAGGGCCTCTTCTTCTGTGATGATATGAGCTTTTAGCTCTTCTATGCCAGTAGTAGATCTAAGATACATATTTTCAATCTGCCTTGGCACTTCGTTTAAAATTATATAGGCATCCTTGCCTAGATATCTCACACCCTCGTATACACCAAGAGATGCGCCAAAGGAATCCATGTCTGGATTATTGTGGCCCATGATGTACACATCGCCAGCTGCATTTACCATACGCCTTAGAGCGCCAGATATTACTCTTGATTTTACCTTGCTTGTTTTCTCAGTTGCCTTACTCTTACCACCAAAGTATTCGTAGTTGTCTTCTAGTTTTACTACTGCCTGATCACCACCACGGGATAGGGCGATATCAATTGCTACTCGGCTGTCATTGTAGATTTCACGAGGATTTGCCCCTGATATACCTGCACCTATGGATAGGGTTGGGTTGATGTCATTACCCTCATTTATCTCACGCACAGTATCAAGGATTGGAAATTTCTCATCGTGGATTTCTTTATAGTCCTTAAATTCCATGGTGACCATAAATCTATCATTTTCATATTTTCTAACCACACCATTGTGTGCCTTAAAATATTTAGATATGGCATTATCAACAGCTGCCAGGACCTGGGCTCTATTTATAGAATTGTTTGAATTTCTAAGGTCTTCATAATTATCAATATATACTGTCATAAAGACTAGCCTCTTATCTTTAAAAAGCTGCTTAATAGACTCATCGTAGGTGTTATCTATACCGTATATAAAAGTTTCATTCTTACCCATATCATCACTATTAACATTTGATAGATAAAACTGGATGATTTTATCATCTATGCGGGTGTTGATAGGTTGATTTATTTCTTTATCAGTAAGGTCGATTTCAGCAAATTCCACTATGAGGTTTTTTATATCAAAACCAATAAGGTCAGTATCAGGGAATAGGTCTCTAAAGTAAGAATTGTGCCATTTGATAAATTTCCCTTCCTCTAAGATAACAATGGGAAATGGCATTTCAAATACAAGATTTTTTGTTAAACTGTCAAAGGTAAGATCAACCTCATCTACATATCTTTGAAGGTTCCTGTCATTATATTCTTGGACTTTTCTTAGATAGAAATACATCAGTACGCAAAGAATTATACTAACAATACCAAGTATTGGATTGTAGTAGCTTAAGATAAGTGAAGTAACGATAGGGACAAGCATAGCCCAAAATACATGATTATTTTTTAAATATTTATTTGTCTGCATTCGGCCTCCTAACTTTTTTTCTGATATCTAAAAATATATCTACTAACCCAAATATACTTAGCATTATAGCAAAAAATGAGAAGAATATAATCATAAAAAACCACTGCACGCCCCTATTAAAGGCTGACCTGCTAGTAACTAATATAAAATCATAAACAGATAAACCATTTAAAAACAGTAAAACTAGGCCTATCCAGATTATATTTGAGCTGACATATGTACCATTGATTCCAAGTAATGTTAGTATGATATACGAAATTACAGCTAGTATTACAAATATAATAGCATCTTTTTTTGTAATTCTTATGGTATTTAGGCTCTTCATATCCGATCCCAGATTTTTAAAAGCCAGATAATTTCTAATCACTTTTAGGCTGATCGTGCTATATAAAAGACATAAACCCACTATGACCCCAGGCCACATAGATAGCGCCTGCTCGTAGGTCTTAATATCTAAGTTATAAGACGAAGCTATCTCCATTGATTCCTTTAGCTCTTTTGCCATACTACTGATACTTAGGCCATCGCTTATCATTGTGAGCCTATAAATGATTATGGCTAAGAGACTTGTGATTATGGTCGAGACTAGTATTTGCCTTTTATCCTTAGCATCTGATTTTATGATTATCACCAATGATAGACTAATGATTAGCAAAACAAGCGCATTTAAACTAACTGACTTAATATCAGTAAATAATAGGCCCATCATAGATGCACCTATGAGGATAGTAAGATATTTCCCGCCTCCGTATAAAAAATAAACAAGAGCTAAAAGTACTGGGCAAGCTGCATAGACAATGATGCTACCATTGCTAAAAAGCATCATGGCTGTGATTAGCAATATGCCAAATACTACATCTACTACTTTGTTTAAATTTGAAGTTTTATTCATAAATGTCCTTTCACTTTATTTTAGCATAAAGCATATTCTAGAACAAACAAAGTAGGTTCTAGCTTTTAATATTCTACTTCAAGACTAGCAAGTATCAATTATATCAAATATATGATAGTTGAGATTATCTACATTCCATAGCTAATAGACATTGCGATTTCAATAATATTAGTTTAAATATATACCATTACCCGGTATATTATTTATGAAAAGTTATAAGAGGTGAATCATGGATTTACATAAAAAATTAGATACTTTTGATATATCAATCATAAGCGACCCGCATGTCCTTGCCTATGATTTGATAGCTGATACAGAAGATTTTAGAAAAGAAATAAAAATAGATAGGAAACTACTAGTTGAAAGCGAGGCTTTATTTAAGGAAGCCCTTAGCATGGTAGATGAGGTCGGTAGCAAGTATTTGCTTTTACCTGGCGATATGGTAAAAGATGGCGAATACAAGTCTCACGAAGTAGTAGTAGGATACCTAAAGGAATGGAAAGAAAAAGATCCAGACCGTGAGATGTTTATCATACCTGGCAATCACGATATCAATGACCACAGGGCCTATGATTTTAAAAAAGATGACATGACCAAAAATGTCAGCCCAGCTGAATTTTATGAGCTTTATTCATTTATATACGAAAATCCCTATATGCTTGAGATGTATAGGGATAGTATTATTTTTAAAAATTATCTGGATGAAGTAAATAAAAAATATGACAGAGCTGATGAGTATGCCTATTATGCCCACGGATATTTATCCTATGTAGCAAGAATCCCATCTACAGAAACGGACAATGGGCTAACTATCATAGCACTAGATACATCAATTTATTCAGCAGACAAGGAACAAAACCACAGAGATGGCAGGGAAAATGTCCCAGGATCTGTTACTATTGAGCAAATGCGCTGGACGGTAGATAAGATAGCAGAGGCCAAAGAGCGTAAAGACCTCATATTTGTGATGGCCCACCATGCTCTCGTACCAAACTTTAGAAATCAAGAATTGGTCTTTTCACCCTTTATCATCAAGGAATGGCGTACCAAATTCACCGACGATGACCCAAGGATAGATGGCAAGACCCCAATCGAAGTCCTTGCTGACAATGGTGTAAAATTTGTCTTTACCGGACACTTGCACGAAAATGGTACAGCTAAGTATACATCAGAGCTTGGCAATGTCATCTATGATGTGCAGACTGGTTCTCCCGTCACCTACCCACTACCAATAAGACATATCAAAATCAATAATAAAATCAACGAGGCTCAAGGTTTTGAAGTCTTTATCAAAACTGAGCTTATCAAAAAGTTTACCTATAGAGATATAAATGATGAGATAGTTATAGTGGATGATGCGATAGGCTATACCATAAATAAGCAACTATCACTTAAGGATGTCCTACACAACTACATCCGCATCCAAGCCAACAATCCAAAGTTTCAAAACCTCGATGTCAGAGATGAAATATATAAGGCCGCCCGCAGTCACTTTGGCAATCAATTGCCTCGCCACGGATATATGAATGATTTTGTATTCCCACTTATTAAACACAAATTCCCTATCAGAAGAAAAAATGTAGGAAATATTGATGTTTTAAAAGTAGATGATGAGTACGAATTTAATATTAAAGCCCCAATGAGTAGGTTCCACATCAAGGGATCAAGTATCGAGGATGCAGTTGATATAATAATCGAGCAATTAGAAGATAAGGTGCTCATACCAGTAGTTATCGTAAAACACTGGGATCAGTTGATTAATAAAGCATGGGAGATGCCAATAGATGAAGATGGCCATACTTTCTATGATTTTGCCAACTACATCTACCAATATAAGCCCCTAGGCGAAGAAGAACGCCCAGCCTATGTGTCCCGCATGATTGATAATTTAAACAATCCGAATTATAATATCATAAATATAGTATTAGAATACGTAGGAGATGAGATTAACGAAGTCTTTGATAAATTTACATGCTCTATTAAATTTGAAAAAGATGGGTCCAAGGACAAGTTCTTTGATGATCTCATCCAAACAGAAGGCTTTGCATCATCTCTTGCTTATAAGGTCCTCCGCAAAAGAGTAAATAACCTCAAAGATTTACTCAATTTCTTCTCATTCTTTATAACCAGAAAAAGAGAAATAACTGGAGTAGATTTAGCAAAAACTGTTGTTCACACCAGATCTGCTAGAAGGGTAAAGGAGAACTTCTCAAATCAAATGTTTGGGCAAACCAGCCTCCGCCGTTTTGTAATAGATGTGATAAACTCGATGAGTGAAGAAATGGTTGAAGTATATCAAAATGAAGATTTAAATGAACTAGAAAAATACTTCAACTTCATAGAATACGATGATACCAATAATTAAAAAGA
>HG326664.1:382159-457767 GCA_000308255.3 Anaerococcus pacaensis 9403502
CCCCTTTTAGTATGCGCTATCTTCCCCAAAGATTGCATCTTGGGTGAAGTTTAGACCAAGCTTACGAAGCTCAGACTTCTCGCTATCATTTAGGATAACAGTGCTGTGGGCCTCAAGATTTTTTAAATTTTTGATCTCACCCATGGCCATATGGGTCAGTGGGTTGGTAGTAGCTGATATGGCAAGTGCTATGAGCATTTCATTGATAGATAAGGAAGTTTGCATATCACCTAGGGATTCAGTTTTTAGCTTGCTCACAGGTTCTATGATATGGGGACTGAGGAGTAATATTTCAGGCCCTAAGCCGCCTAGTTTCTTAAGTGCATTTAAAATGCATGCAGCCGGCGCTGAAAATAAGTCTGATTTTTTTCCGGTAATTTGATCTCCATCAGCTAATTCTATCGCAAAGGCTTCTCGACCTGTTATTTCCTCTTTTTTTCTAGCAGCCACAGCCACATCCCTATCATCAGGGCTTATGTCTAGACTACTCATAAGTGTTTCAATTTTTTCAACAGCCGTATATGGCTCTTTGGCAAATCTATAGTCTATTAGGGCATTGTAATAGCGTCTGATAATCTCATCTTTGCTAGCCCTTATGGCAGCCTCATCGTCTGTGATACAAAAACCAACCATATTGACACCCATGTCAGTTGGTGACTGGTATGGGGTATGGCCCATAATTTTTTCAAGCATACGCTTTAGTACTGGAAAGGCCTCCACATCCCTATTGTAGCTAGTGGCAAGCTTTTGATAAGCTTCTAGGTGATATGGGTCTATCATGTTTATATCATTTAGATTGGCTGTAGCTGCCTCGTATGCCATATTTACTGGGTGCTTGAGACCTAGATTCCATATAGGAAATGTTTCAAATTTTGAATAGCTAGAGCTAATCCCTGATTCGTAGTCTAGATACATTTGTGATAGGCAAGCAGCCATTTTCCCAGAACCCGGACCTGGGCCTGTCACTACTACTAGCTCGCGCGTGGTTGGTATATGATCATTTTTTCCAAAACCATCAGCTGATAATATATGGTTTATATCGTGTGGATAGCCTTTGATGTCATATAGCCTATAATGATTTATGCCGATATTATCCAGATATTTCTCAAATCGAATGGCCTTATCTTGGTAGGCAAATTGTGTGATGGCAATAGCATTTACAAAAAAGCCACTAGCTTCAAAGGCTTGTTTTAACCTAATGGACTCTGTATCATAAGATATCCCATTATCGCCCCTTATTTTGGAATTCTCAATATCATTGGCATTTACAGTAATCAGTATCTCAGTCTTTTCTTTGATAGCCTTTAGCATCTGTAGCTTGCTATCAGGTTGAAAGCCTGGTAAGACCCTAGCTGCATGGGCATCATCAAAAAGCTTACCGCCAAACTCAAGGTATAGCTTATCAAAATGGCTGATTCGCTCTAGGATTTTTTCTGATTGTAATTTTATGTACTTGTCATTATCAAAGGCTAAATTTTTCATATTATATCCACTCCTACCTATTTATTATATCAAAATCAACTTAAATTCCAAAAAGAAAATCGGACCCAGTCCAACTAGGACATAGTCCGATTAGTCTTCCATAGCTTCCCAGCCAGGAGTCTTATAATAATTATCTTCTTTATCTATCCAGAGGACCTCTGCACCGTACTTCTTAGCAGCCTCCATTCCAGTTTCTAAATCAACTACGAAAAGATAAGTGCTGAGTAAGTCTGCTAGAGCTATATCTTCATGAACTACTGATACAGACCTAAAATAATCTGCCGGTTTCATAGTGTCTGGATCTATGATGTGGTGGTAGATTTCATCATCCACCTTATAAAATCTCTGATAATCACCACTGGTGACAACTGTTGTGTCAGTGATTCCTATTATGCTTGAATAAGGATTTTGGGCTGTGAGGTCTGGATTTTGAATGGCAATTTTCCATAGACCATCGTTTTTACCAGGATTCTTGCCAATAATTACATCATCGCCACCAATAGATAGGATGCCATGTTTTAGACCAGCTTCCTTTAGGCTCTTTTCAATCTTTGCTATAGCATAGCCTTTACCAATCGCTCCGATATCTATTTGGATATTTGGATCAGTAATATAGACAGTATTATTTGACTTATCTATCTCTATCTTATTGATATCAGAATGGCTTTCCGCTTCTTTAAGCTCCTTTTCACTTGGAACTTTCGCTTTATCTGGATTTTCAATAGCCTCTTCCCTGTAGTCGTGCCAAAGGCCTAGTAAGGATCCTAGGGCAATGTTTATTTGCCCATCAGTTTCCTTATACATTGTTTGCCCATATTCTAATAGTTCTATAATAGCTGGGTCAACTTTTACTGGTTTCTTGCCAGCATTTTCGTTTATTGTTTTTACATTATTGACCCCATCAAAATCATAATAGGTGTTGAAAAACTGGTGGTAGGTCTTAAGGTCTTTCTCCAGAACTTCCTTGTAATGGTTAAACTCTTCCTCGTCATGAGCATAGGCCATGAATGTAGTTACCGTATCGAAATATTGATATATTACAGTATCGTATTTCTCAAGATTTTCTGGATTTACAGACGACCTTGGTTTAGTACTACCACAAGAACTTAGGAATAGACCTATAAAGAGGGTCAATATTACATATTTGATTTTCATATTCTATTTATATTTATAGTCTCCATGTCCTTATTCACTGGCACACCTTCATCATCTGCCCAGTATAGGAGAATTTCTCCTGCTACCTTAGACCTAAAGTCATTATAGGCACCTTCTAGGCCCAGCGTATATATTTTGTCAGTAAATTCTTCAGCTGGAGAATAGCCATCTATGTCTTCGATAAATTGGTCCCTATCATGTCTGTCCAGGGTTTCGAGGAAGGCTTCGCGAGTCATTGCTTCCTCAAAGGCCTCACGGCCTGGCATTAGTACGTAGTTTTCTATTTCATTGTCTATATCGATATAATTTTCCATTATATCTTCTTCTGTTTCACCTTGGTTAATTCTAATAATATCTAAACTCTCTGTGTTGATCCATATGCATTTTAGGTATGAATCTTCATCTAGTAAGGTCCATTTTTCAACCAACCAAGATAAGTTAATTGGTTTTTGCATTTTCTCTTATCTCAAAGACAGCCGCCTCGTATTCCCAAAGCTCTAGTCTAAGAGGACTTCCTTTCTCTATTTCAATTTCTCTTAAGTATGTCTTGTTGCCACCGTATTTTGGATTAAATGAATTTATTTTTTCTATAAAAACAAGGTCCTCATCATATGGCAATTCGAAGGCTCCGTGATACATGTTATTAAAGTTTAATACCACTAGGTATCTAGAATCATCTGCTATTCTTTCAAAGGCAAACACAGATGTTGCTGCATCATCTACTATAATCCACCTAAAGCCTTCTTCCTTATAATCATACTTGAAAAAGGCGTCATTTTCTTTATATATCTTGTTTAAATCTTTAAGGAACCTATTAAAGTCATCGTGGACTGGATAATTCATGATATCCCAGTTGATAGATGCATTTTCATTCCACTCGTCAAAGGTAGCTATTTCATTGCCCATGAAATTTAGCATCTTGCCTGGATGGGCCATTTGGTAGGTGTATAGGACTTTTAACTCTTTAAAGCTATCTTCATAGGAACCTGCCATCTTGTTTACCATAGCTCCCTTAAGGTGGACTACTTCATCGTGTGATAATGGCAATACGAATCTTTCATTATAAAAATAAAACATCGAAAAAGTAATCTTGCTATGGTACATGCTGCGGTTATAGGCTTCCACTTCAAAATATTTGAGCGTATCATTCATCCAACCCATGTCCCACTTGTAGTCAAAACCTAGCCCGCCATCAGCAACTGGGTCTGTGACCTGTGGATAAGGTGAGCTGTCTTCTGCTATTAGCATAACATCTGGATATAGGTAGTTCAGGGTGCCATTTAAATCCTTTATGAAATTTATATTGTCATGGTGGACGCCACGGTTGGCATTACCGTTAAAATATACCATATAGCTTACTGCATCGACTCTAATCCCATCTAGGTGGAAGTTTTCTATCCAATAGCTCATAGATGATTTCATAAAGCTTCTGACATGGCCCTTGGAATAATCAAAGTTGATTGACCCCCACTCTGAATATGTCAATCCTTCGTATGGAGACTCATACATATGGGTTCCATCAAACATAGCTAGCCCATAATAATCGTTAGCATAATGAACTGCAACTACATCGAGAATCACCCCGATGCCGTTAGCATGGAGGAGGTCGATAAATTTCTTAAAGTCAGCAGGAGTCCCATATCTTGAGCTAGTTGCAAAAAATCCAGTAGACTGATAACCCCAAGATGGATAATATGGATATTCTGTCACAGGCATGATTTCAACATGGGTGTAGTTCATGTCTTTGACATGTTTGATGAGTTTATCAACTATATCTAGGAAATTTACCCTATCTCCCCACCTTAGCCAAGAACCTATGTGGAGTTCGTATATGTTCATTGGTTTATCAAAATTTTTGCTACGATTTTTTATAAATTCATCATCGGTAAATTCATAGGAATCATCTACTATGATTGTCGCAAAGTCACCTTCAAGATCCATAGCCTTGCCGTATGGATCGGCGTGTTCAACCCAATTACCATCTTTTACAACTATATATTTGTAATATTGGCCAATTTCTGCAGGCTGGTATATATAAAAATATCCGTATTGGTGATTTTTTGTCATTTGGCGGTTTTCCCAGCCAGTAAAGTCACCCTTGATATACATCTCGTCTGCATTTGGTGCATAGACCCTAAAGACATAGCCGTCTTCATAAGGGAATGCCCCCCATATCTCATGGCCAGCTGTGGAGTGCCCATTAATATAGTTTTCGACCGCCTGGTGGTCCGTATCAATTATATTTATATCCATTACTTTTCCTCTATCATATCAGCTATATGCTTTATGAGTATCTCGATACCCTTAGTATTTTTTGCTCCGCGAGGGATTATGATATCAGCATATTTTTTTGTAGGTTCTACATACTTTTCATGCATAGGCTTTACCTGCTTTATAAATTGCTCGAGCACTGATTCTAGGGATCTGCCACGTTCTATTGTATCGCGAAGTATCCTTCTTTGTAGCCTCACATCGCTGTCGGCATCAATAAAGACCTTGGTATCGGTGATATCTCTTATTCTACTATCATCTAGAACTAAGATACCCTCTATTAGGATAATCTTTGATGGATTTACCCTAATAGTTTCACTACTTCTAGTGTGGATAGTGTAGTCATATGTTGGCATATCAATAGCCTCGCCCTGTTGGAGTTTTAGCAGATCTTCATAAAAAAGTTCATTGTCAAAGGCCCCTGGATAGTCGTAGTTTAACTTTGTCCTGTCTTCAAAACCTATATCATCATGGGCCTTGTAATAATTATCGTGGCCAATGACAGTGAGGTCATCAGCAAAAGTCTCATCTATAAGCCTAACTATAGATGACTTCCCAGATGCAGATCCACCTGCTACAGCTATGATTTTTACCTGGCTCATAGGACTATCTCGTTTTGAATTTCACCATTTAGATACTTAAATAAATTATCAAATACTATTTCAGCACGAGCTTCCATTGCTTCTTCTGTGTAATAGGCTACGTGGTTGGTTAGGATACAATTATCTGCATTTCTTAGTGGATAATCTTCTGGTAGTGGTGGTTCCATATCAAACACATCTATACCTGCACGAAGCTTACCTGCATTTAAGAGCTCAGCTAAATAATTATTGTCAACGACTGGTCCTCTAGCACAATTAATAAGGATGGCATTTTCTTTCATTAAGTCAAGTTCTTCTTTGCCTAGGAAATTCTTGGTATCAGGGTTATTTGGAATGTGAAGAGATACAATGTCAGCTTCTTTTAATAAGTCTTCTAGTGGTAGATATTCAACACCCATTTCCTTTACTGTATCTTTCTCCGTTCTAGAATAAGCGAGTATCTCGCAACCAAAAGCTTGTAGAAGGCCGATTAGTTTTACACCTATATTACCGGTACCAATCACACCAAATTTTTTACCTTTGATTAGCTGGCCTAGTAGAGGATTAGATTCTCCATCAAACATATTCGCCCTATTGGCATTAAACTTACGCATCACAGCTATTGTAAGACCAATTACAAGCTCTGCCACAGAATCATCAGAATATCCACTTGCATTTAGAATAGTGATTCCATTTTTCCTAGCAGCATCTAGGTCAATGTGGTCCACTCCAGTGAAAGCCACATTTATCATCTCAAGATTTGGGCAATTGTTTAAAACTGCAGCTGTAAGTGGCTTATTGGTAATCATTGCAATATCAGTTTCTTTGAGTCTCTCATAGACTTCCTTGTCATCCTTTGCATTGTCATTGTAATATTCAAATTCATGGCCCATAGCAGCTAACTTTTCTTGGGCGTTAATGATAATCGATTCATCAACTTCCAATGGATTAATTAAAGTAATTTTCATCAAATACTCCTTATGAAATAACAGTTGTTCTTCTTTACCTATAATTATACTCTAATGGAAAAATATTTAGAGTGATATTATAATAAATTGATAAAATCTTTAAATGACAACGTTTCGCCTGCTTGATAAGTCTTTGTCCTTATAATATATTAATATAAGCAGTTAAAAGGAGCAGCAAATGGCAGTTGGAATCACATTTAAAAACGGAGACTGTATAAATGCTATCGCTTACTACAAAGATGTGTTTGGATTAGATAAACCATGCAAGGTCATCAAGTACAGTGATTTTATACAATTCAATCACCCAGATGATGTCAAAGATAGGGTTTATATGTCATCTATTGATATCTATGGCAACAAGATCTACTTATCAGACACGACAATCGATGAAAATCTTATCGAAGGTAATAATGTTAAAATCGTCATTGAAACAACATCTGATAACCTCTATACGGCCTACATGAACTTCAGAAAAGACTCAAAGATAACTTTTGAGCCACAAAAACTTAACAATAAATTAGTAACCACACTTATCGACAAATACGATATCACCTGGCAATTTATAGCAGAGCTTACAAATTAAAAGAAACCTCAGTTTTTAAAACTAAGGTTTCTTTTTAATTGCCTTGCTGCGGGCTCTTAGCATCTTAAAAAAACTTTGAAGCTCATATAGGGCCTCATCAGCCAAAAGACCAAACTCAGGCTCGACCCAGTGAAGCTGGCTAGTATCATTGACCACATTCGTATTTGACCCACATGCTCCACGCTTATAATCCGGAATTCCAATCACTAGCCTATCTATACGAGAATTTATAATAGCCCCCGCACACATAGAACAAGGCTCCATGGTCGCATACATAGTACAGCCCTCTAGTCTAAAGTCGTCCATATACTCATTAGCCATCTTAATAGCCACCATCTCAGCATGGTAGAGAGCAGACCCACCCTTATAAGTAAAATTGTGGCCTCGGCCAATTATCTTATCCTCAAACACAACCACAGCCCCAACAGGGACTTCCTCCACAAAACGAGCAAACCTCGCCTCATAAAGCGCCTCATGCATAAAAAATCTATCCATATCAGAAAAATCAGTCATAAAAAATCCTTAAAATTTATTTTCAGTACTTATAACTCATATATTACCCACACACAAAAAACAACCGTTGATATAGCAACGATTGTCATAAATAATTGGTGTTCCAGAGAGGATTCGAACCTCCGACACCCGCCTTAGGAGGGCGGTGCTCTATCCAGCTGAGCTACTGAAACGAAAGCCCCTCCGGCTCATGGAGGAGTCGCGCCTCTAGCGCGAAATTGCCGCAGCGAAGCGAGGACTAAGACCCCACGTCGTCTGAGTGGTTGGACCGAAGGTCCAATAAGCCTCGCGGCGTCTGAGCAGTCGGGACGAAGTCCCGAAATTATCATAATCTCAAACGAAGTATTACCTAGCAATCAATACCTGCAACAAGAAATCCGCCGCATCCTGGCTAGTCCTCATTATCCTTGAAAAAAGACTCGCCTCAGGCAAATCGCTTTTTGCAATCAGGCCCACATTATATTCTTCGTCTTCATAGGTGATATTAGCATCACCCAGCACTTCCCCAGCCTTAACTGGTGCTTTTATTTTCTCATTAATATTATATTTAATAGCAGGATTTTTACCCTGCTTTACTATTATACTCACATTTTTGTCTGGGTAAATATCTACATAGCCTTGTCTGATAGTATTATTTTTAATAGAATCAGTTGGGACATTGGTATCTAGCACTGTCACGAGATCATAATATCTCGATACATAATAAATAAGATCACTCATAACCCTATTTCTAGTATCTTTTTGATCAGCCCCCATGACTACACCAATAGTTCTAAAATCATCCTTGCTATCAATCTTGCTCATATCTACTGTTGAAACTAGGCAATAGCCACTTTCTTCAGTAGTACCAGTCTTTAGCCCATCCACACCAGGGATTTCTCCTACTAGTGGGACTGTAGAATCTACCTCTACCCCACGTCTAGGGTCTTCGATACTTCTTACTTCGCCGTATTCTAGGACTTCTGGATATTTTTCTATGACAAATTGGGTAAGCTTAAATAAGTCTCTGGCAGATGAGGCATTTTGTTGGACATTTTCTTTACTGATGCCACTAGAATTATAATAAATTTGGCTATCTAGTCCTAGTTCAGCTGCTTTCATGTTCATTTCTCTGGCAAACTCTGCCTCAGATTCAGATACAGTAATAGCTAATTGATAGGCACAGTCATTGCCACTTGCTACCATGAGCCCTTCTAAGAGCTCATCGATGGTAAATACTTCGCCTTCATCTAGACCGAGATATGAATACTCCCAGCTATTAAACTTAGCTGCCTCAGCATCTACTATGACTTCTTGATTTAGATCAATTTCTCCCCTATCAGCTGCTTCTTTTACTAGCAAATAAGTCATTATCTTACTAGTGGATGCCATAGGATAGGATTGGTCGGCATTTTTTTCGTAGTATATATCTCCATTTTCTTCATTGCCAATGATATAAGCAGTTACATGCTCATCTAAGCCTACAATCTTATTTTGATTGGCTGCAAAGCTAGTAGCAGGTAAGAGGAAAATCATAAGTGCAAAGATAAAAGATTTTAATTTATTCATATAATCCCCTAGTTTAAGAAAGATTCGAGTGTTTTGTAATTTTTTCTAAGGACCTTTAGGGTTTCTACATCTATTTCACGCGGATATGGGTAACCGTATTTTTCACATAGGCCCATAGCTATTTTTCTAAATAGGACACAGGCTTTAAATAGCGAATTATATATGTCGATTAGGTCCTCGTGGTGGTAGGTCAAAAGATAATTTTCCCTAATATCAATCTCTAGAGTGTTTTTCATCCTTTGCCCATCATCTCCTATATCCATGGTGTAGGCATATTTGTCTTTGACATAATAATCTATCATCTTTAATAGGCTTGATCTTACTTCTTCCATCTTGATACAAGCTGCCACTTCGTCCTTTTCATTTATGTATAGGGATACCTCAAAGGCAGATCCAAAAAAATCTCTGACCGTGGATATTAGTTCATACTCAGATGGTTTATGAAATATAAAATCTATATTTGTATCTATACGGCTAGTGCCTGGCTTGTTGTAGATGAATTCTATACCCTTTGGCAGGGTCTTTATAAAATCTTCTACGTAATCGCTTGCGATGATAGATTCTGTGATTTTTGTATTGTCTTTGGTATATAGATTTATGCTGGTATAACTGTGTTTACTTTTATCTATCTCATAATCATTTTTGGTTCTGGTCATGAGGATGACATCATCAAATAAAGCTACTAGCTCTTCTTCAAGTTTAGCTATGATTACTTCATTAACAACAGTATATATTTTGGTGAAAGAGTCGTAATTTTCATCTACTATATGAAAGATTGATTCAATTGACTCATTACCCTTGGCATAATTTATTAGTTTAGTACTTATATCATTTCTCATTATAGTCTTTGCTCTCTATAAAGTTTTTTAGTAGCTTTGCAGTCAGTCCCCATATCACAGGCTCTGTGTCATAAAAAAATATTTCATTAAAGCCAGTGACAAATTCATAGTCCTTACCCTTTGGTATCTTATCAAAAGGAAAGTCTTCAGGAAAATCCATCTTGTATGGAGTCCTGTACATGATAGGAGCGTTTTTAATTAAGTAATCGATGTCTACCGCAAAGACAGACTCTACTTCTTCATTGAACCTGATATCTTCTATTGATTTATTTATTCTACCATAATAAGCCTTAATGTGCCTGTAGGAAGAATTTAAGATCATAGATGAATATCCATAATACTCTATATCACTAATATCTAAGCACAGCTCTTCCATAGTTTCTCTAATGGCTGCGTCTTTGAAGTCTTCGCCCGCTTCTACCCTGCCTCCAGGAAAACTTACCTCTCCTGGCTGGGCGATATGTTGGCTTCTGACTTCTAGAAGTATATGGTCTTTGCCCTCTACTTCTATTATAGGTATAAAGACCGCATAATTTTTTATCTTGTCATAAAACTCATCGTCTACAATTAGATTTTTCATAAATACCTCTATTTATTTATGATATTAAAGATAGGCTCATTAGTCAAGTTTTTAGGTATCTTCAATATTAAATTTCAATCCTAGTGATACGGGTTTAAAAAAAGAAAATATTGGTATAATACTATAGTCATTATTGACAATAATTTATGAGGAGAAATTTATGCTAAAAGAATTTAAAGAATTTATTGCCAAAGGCAATGTACTTGACATGGCAGTAGGTATCATAATGGGTACTGCTTTTACAGCTATTGTAAACTCAGTTGTGGAAGATTTACTAATGCCTATCATCACAGGACTTACAGCAGGTGTTGACTTTACAGATCTTACAATAAATATTGCAGGAGCATCTCTAAGAGTAGGAAATCTTATCAATGCAATTATCACATTCCTAATCATATCTCTAGTAATGTTTGCAATAGTAAAGGCATTTAACAGAAATAGCGAAGAAGCTGTTGATGAAAGCAAAGAATGTCCATATTGTAAATCATCTATTGCAATTGACGCAACAAGATGTCCACACTGTACAAGTGAACTAGAAGGCTACCACAACGATCACGCGCACGTTCACTCAGACCGCATACAAGTAATCGAATAATATTAAAATTAGAGTCATCATATGATGGCTCTATTTTTTTTGCATAATTTTATTATTTCCTCTTGACAAGGTAAATTACGCTGTTATAATTAGATTTAGATAGTTAGTTACTTAAGTAACTAAGTAAATAAATAATTAAATTAAAACGGAGGAAAAATGATTAAACTAACAAATGTTCGAAAAAACTTTGGCGACTTTACAGCACTTAAGGATATCAGTTTTAGCATTGAAAAGGGCGAGCTTGTTTATCTATTAGGAGAAAACGGTGCTGGCAAGACCACGACCATGCGTATCTTATCAACCCTCATAGAACACAGCTCAGGCCAAGTGATTATAGATGGTGAGGAGTGTGTCCATGACAATATCAATCTAAAAAAGAAAATTGGCATAGTCACAGAAGATGCCAAGCCATACCCCCAGCTAAGTCCAATCGAGAATATGAAATATTTTGGGTCATTCTACCATAACATGGTAAAGACTAATGACTTGGTGGATAAGCTAGTAGTAGACCTTGACCTAGACGATTTTAAAGATAAGAAAGTCGATACCCTAAGCAAGGGCAATAGGCAAAAGGTAGCCATAGCCAATACCCTCATAGCAAATCCAGATATACTAATCTTAGATGAGCTCATGAGTGGCCTCGATATATCAACTCAAGCCACTATTAAAAAACTAATCTATAATCTACATAATGATGGCAAGACCATGATTCTCTCCACCCACCATATGGACGAAGTCTATGAGATGGGCAATAGAGTGATTATTATAAATCGCGGCAGAATAACATATGACGGCCATCTTTCAGACATCAAAGAAACTGATTCAAGAAAATACCTAGAAGACAAATTAACCAATTGGGAGAGATAAATGATTTTAAAAATAATGAAAAAAGAGCTCTTGGAGTTTAAAAACGATATTGGATCTACACTACTTATAGTAATCATGGCAATAGCGATGATAGCCGGCATGATGGTATTTTTCGCCTATGATTTTTCCAAATCTACCAGTGAAAGTACCTATACAGCCTACATAGAATCTACAGACGAAGACTTATCAAACTTTTTAAATGAATCTACATCTTTTAGCATAGTGGATGATGCAGAAGAAGCAGATATTAAACTTACAAAAAATGCTAATGGCTTAGATATCCAATTTGATTCAAATGATTTTACATCAACTAAGGCAGCAGAAATCTTAAATCAAATAGTAGAGTCCTATAATCACCAATTATTAATAGCTGAGCTCGATCAAAATGATATCAAAAAACCAGATACTTACATAAATACGAGCACTACCGATACTAAGGATATCAATGAAAAAGTGATGTCAGTTGGCGATGCTATAGTCAAGGTACTCTTGCCAATGGCAATCCTATTTTTTGTACCACTGATTATCATGACTCCAGCCTCATCCATCATAGCTACAGAAAAAGACAGCAAGACTCTAGAGTCCACCCTACTTTTACCAGTCAGCAGAAAAGAAACTATAATAGCCAAATTTCTTTCAGTAGTAGCGATTGGCCTAGTATCTCTTCTTCTAATCATAGCAACATTTGTAATCACTTCCATTGCCATCAAATCATTCTTTGATGTAGATGTGAGTCTTACTGCGATTGATTATATAGAAATATTCATAATCGGCCTATCTTTCCTACTTCCAGTTGGAGCTGCAGGAATTGCCCTAAGCCTTGTAGCAAAAAATGTAAAAAACGGCCAAATTATAGGTACAGTTGTATTTTTCATGTTTGCTGGCCTTACCCAACTAGCAGGACTATTAAAAGATGTTTCAATTATTAAATACCTACCTATAGTAAATAATGGTCTAGTTATAAACCAAATCGCTAACTTCGATCAAAATCTAGATTCTCTTAACCTAGTATTAGCTCTAGTGTTAAATCTAGTTATGGCTTATATATTCATACAAAAAGCTACAAATCTAATTAAAAATGAGAAGTATATACTTCCCAGATAAAAATGTTGACATAAATAAAAAACCTGATATAATTGAATTAAGATAGTTAGTTACTCAAGTAACTAGGTAATAAACAGGAGGGAATATGAATGGACAGCAATAAGCTCATATTTGAACAAGTTGCAGAACTAGTTGAAAATCAAATCCTAGATGGCTTATTAAAAGCAGATGACCAATCTCCATCGACAAACGAATTTGCTAGCGCTTATGGAATAAATCCTGCCACAGCAAGAAAGGGGCTTAATATTTTGGTAGACGAAGGAATACTTATTAAGAAAAGAGGCATGGGCATGTATGTAACCGCAGATGCCAAGGACATCATAATAGAAAAAAGAAAGGGCGAATACTTAAACAATGTCCTCCCTGATCTAATTAAAAATATGCACTTACTAGGAATAAGCAAAAACGAACTGATAGATAGTATAAACGAACTTTACGAAAGCGAGGATAAATAATGCTCGAACTAAGAAATCTAAGCAAATCATACAAAGACCAGCTGGTACTAGATAATATCAATCTGACTATAAAAGAGGACAGGATATACGGACTATTAGGGGTCAACGGCGCTGGCAAGACTACCCTACTTAAGCTAATGTCAGATCAGCTTATAAATTATGAGGGCCAAATCCTTTATAATGGTAATCCAATCACAAACAACCGAAACTTCAAAGAAAGAGTAGTTTATATTGGAGATGGATTCGTAGCTGACGCTATAAAAGACCAATCGATTAAAAAAATAGTCAAATGGATAAAAGACCTAGCTCCTCATTTTAATGAAGCTCGCTTTGATACCCTCATAAAAGACTTCAAGATAGATAAGAAAACCAAATACCACAAGTTATCAACTGGCAATCAAAACTTACTACAAAACATCATTGCTTTATGCGTAAATGCTGACTTAATCCTATTAGATGAACCAGCTAATGGTCTTGATGAGATTAATAGAGACTTATTTTACAACAAAGTATTAGAATACCAAGCAGAGGACCAATCAACAGTGATTATCTCTTCTCACATCCTTAGCGACTTAGAAAGAGTAGTCTCTGACATACTTATCTTAAAGGATAATAAAATACTAATAGATGAAGAGATTGAAAACTTAGCTGACAAGGCTTACAAATTTAGCACCTCAGCTAATAATCTAAGGTATTTTGAAGGAAAAAAGATAATAAGCAAATCCCAAGTTGGTAATATGCTTGTATTAAATGTATTTGATGACTTTTCAGCTGAAGAGCTAAGTCAGATTGAACAAATAGCAAAAATCCAAAGACTAGACTTACATGAATTATTCATAAACTTAAACAAGGAGGCCTAAGATGACAGGTATAGGAAGAATATTACGAGCAGAAGGAAAGAATTTTATTAAAGCCTATCTAGGAGCCCTATTCGGTGGTACTCTAGTGTGGGTAATAGCAAGATTATTTCTAGATGATTATTTTGTGACAGACATGGGAAACACCCAGTTAGCCTTAAAGGTATCAATAGCTACAGGATTTGCACTAATAAGCTTATTTATGATTTTAATTTACCAACCTCTAAGCGCAGGTGTGACAAATAGCATGGCACTTAAGCTCGGCTATACTAGAAAAGATTTCACTATAGCATCCTTTATTAAAGATGTGGTAGTGATATTAATTCTAAGTATAGTAACTAGCTTATCACTATCTTATGTGGGCAATAACTTAGTGGGGCTTACAGAATATTCAGCTAGCTTTACTAATAGGATTATATACCTATCTCAATTTGGAAACGCACTTAAAATAGTAGTTTTCTTCTCATCACTAATTACAATTGCTGGTATGATATCAGCCCTACTTGGATTTGACCCAATGACTGGTAGCCTTATTTTTATACCTATCATAGGGGCATTTATGTATGGTTCAGCCTACCTAAGGACCGCTCCTTTTAACCCGATAATAGTGCTTATAGTGTTTATCATAGCCCAAGGTCTAAGATACATCGTTATTAATAAAATAGACACAAAATATTAAAAGAGATGAGCAAATCGCTCCTCTCTCTTTATTTTAATAAGCCATATAGGTTTTTACAATCATCCATAGCTGGTACTAAAGATTCTTTCTTTCCTATATTATTTTCCCCAGCCATATCATAAATGAGTCTTAGGATAGAGAAGTCTTCTAGGGCAAAGCCTACAGAGTCAAATATTGTTATATCATCTTCTGCCCTATCTATTCTCTTACCAGTCTTTATCACGTCAGCGATTTCTGTCACCTTGAAGTCATCATCCATATGTTGGATTTCACCTTCTATCCTGCTTTGAGGTTCAAATTCCACATATACATCACCCATGTATAGGATATCCGATTCTAGTTCTGTCTTACCTGGGCAATCTCCTCCTACGCAGTTGATATGGACACCTTTTTCGATCATATCTTTCGTAAGAATAGTAGAGAATTTCTTATCAGCTGTTACAGTTGTTATGATATCTACGCCAAGGCATGCTTCTTTTGTGCTAGCACATTTATTTAATGTTATCCCTTCAATATGAGATAGGTTTTCTATTAATTTATCTGTAGCTTTTTCATCTATGTCGTAGAGATTGAATTCTTCTACACCTAATAGACTATGAAAAGCTATCACTTGGAATTCTGATTGGCAACCGTTGCCTATTAGGGCCATAGACTGTGGATTTTCTTTGGCTAAATACTTAGCAGCCATGGCTGAGTTTGCAGCGGTTCTGATAGCTGTTAGTAAGGTCATCTCGCATAGCATTTTTGGATAACCATCAGCCACATCACAAAGAATACCAATAGCAACTACAGTAAGCTTGTTATCTTTTGGATTGTCAGGGTGACCGTTAACGTATTTGCAAGTAAATGTTTCACTATTACCCACTGGCATTAGTTCATTTACCCCTACTGGTGAGTGGTGGGTTGGTCTAGGGATTTTTGCAAATTCATCCCAATTACTAAAGTCCTCTTCCAAATATGGAATAAGCTTATCCATGATATTAGCTACTCCTACATCCTTTATGAATTTCGCCATAGTTTCTAGGTCAATGTAAAGTGTCTTTGCTGAATCATAAATTTCCATATATTACTCCTTAGCTATAATAATTTTGATAAAAAACTTATCTATCTTATCATTGATTATAACATCTTTATTAGAAAATGAGAAAAAATCTTTAATATTTTTCGTAAAGTTCAGATGATTAGTAAGTTTGTATCAAAATACTTTTCGATTTTTATTATAGAATCAAAAAAGGTGAATGATTTCTCACTCACCTATCTTCTTTTTTCCTTGATGTAATCACAAGAGCTACATCTAATCTCATCTGTAGACCTATTTTTCTTATGCACTAATAAGTCCCCACATTCTGGACATTTTTCTCCAGTTGGTGGATCCCATACTGCGTAGTCGCAGGCTGGATATTGGTCGCAAGCATAGAATCTCTTGCCCTTTTTGCTGACCTTTTCTATCAGCTCACCCTTGCCGCATTTAGGGCAAGCTACACCTGTTGTTTTTATGATTGATTTGGTAAAGTCACATTCAGGGAAACCAGTACAACCTATAAATTTACCATTTCTGCCGTGTTTTTCAGCTAGTGGTCTGCCACATTTTGTACATTTTTCATCTAAAATCTTGTCTTTGACCTTGTAGTCTGTGTCATCTTTTTTGACATTTTTCATATCTTTTTCAAAACCAGTATAGAATTTGCCTAGGACATCTTTCCAAAAGATTTCATCTTCAGCTATCTTATCGAGTTGATTTTCCATATCAGCAGTGAATTCGACATTTATGATGTCATCAAAGTTTTCTTGGAGAAAGTCATTTACAGTTATACCAAGTTCTGTTGGATAAAGTGACCTCCCCTCGTATTCCACATAGTTTCTGCTAAGGATTTGGTTTATGGTAGCAGAATATGTTGATGGACGGCCGATGCCAAATTCTTCTAGGACTTTCACAAGACTAGCCTCAGTGTATCTGGCTGGAGGATTAGTAAAGTGCTGAGCCTTTACAATTTTACTAGCTCCGATGATATCGCCTTCTGCTAGCTCCGGTAATATATTTTGGTCTTCAAAGCCTGGGTTTATTTTATTGAAACCTTCGAAGGTTGTAATCCTACCATTTGATTTGAATATCAGACCGTTGTTGTCAAAGCTTACGCTAGTTGATAGGTATTCGTAGTCTGTCATTTGCGATTGAACTACGCGGGTCCAGATTAGCTTATATAGCTTATATTGTTGGTCTGTGAGATACTGCTTTACAGATATTGGGTCACGATATATCGATGTCGGACGAATTGCCTCATGAGCATCTTGGCTACCCTTTTGTTTGCCGCTATAGGTCTTGCCACGTGATGCGTATTCATTGCCATATTTGTCCTTGATGTACTTTAATGATTCATTTACTATATCTTGGCTAATCCTTGTCGCATCAGTTCTCATGTATGATATAAGGCCGACTGTACCCTCTACACCTAGCTCTATACCCTCAAAAAGCTGCTGGGCTAGCTGCATGGTGTATTTGGTCGAATAACCAAGCTTGTTTGATGCATCTTGTTGGAGGGTTGAGGTTGTGTATGGTTTTGCTGGTTTACGAGTCTTTTTGGTTTTTTTGACTTCTGTTACTTTGAAATTGTCCTTATCAATCTTATCAAGGACCTTGTCAGCCCCAGACTCGTTTGATATTTTCATTTTCTTTGATGGTTTGCCGTAAAATTCAGATGTGAAGTCTATTTTGTCTTTATTGTGACTAGCTGTGATGGTCCAGTATTCTTCTGGAACAAAGGCATCTATCTCTTTTTGCCTATCTACTATAAGCTTTAAAGCTACTGATTGAACACGACCAGCTGATAGGCCAGACTTGACCCTCTTCCACAGAATTGGGCTTATCTCATAACCCACGATACGATCCATGACACGGCGGGCTTGTTGGGCATCCACCAGATTTTGGTCGATATGCCTTGGATTTTTTATGGCAGATTGTACATTGTCCTTGGTTATCTCGTGGAACTCTACCCTATTTGGCTCAGATGGATCTAGCTCTAATAAGTGCTCCAAGTGCCAGCTAATGGCCTCACCTTCCCTATCCGGGTCTGTCGCGAGATATACTTTGTCAGCTTTTTTGGCTAACTTTTTTAATTCATTTATTTTCTTCCCCTTGCCGCGTACATTGATGTACTCAGGCTCGAAGTTGTTTTCTATATCCACACCAAATTTAGACTTTGGTAAATCGCGCAGGTGGCCTATGGTGGCTTCTACTTGATAGCCACGGCCTAGCATTTTGGATATAGATTTTGCCTTGGTTGGGGATTCGACTATTACTAAATTCTTAGCCAAATTATCACCTCTTTATCGTAAATTCATTGTTGCCCATATTTTCGATATAGTCTCGAAGTTCTAGGCTGGTTAATAGATAATTGATTTCATTTATATTTATATTAAGACTAGCTGAAAGGATATCAGCATTAGAATTTGGATTTTCTTCGATATACTTTACTATAACTAGCTCATCTTTTTCAAGTCCACTATAGTCTAAGGCATTCTCAGAGCGATCGATATTTAGGAGGTAATCAAGCTCTTCTAAAATATCGTCAGCTGATGTGATGAGCTTTGATCCCTCTTGAATGAGCATATTAGTGCCCTTGGAGTATATGGAATTGATATTTCCAGGGACTGCAAAGACATCCTTGCCCTGATCTAAGGCACACCTGGTTGTAATCATTGTTCCAGATTTTTCCTTGGCTTCTATCACCACAGTGGCCAAAGAAATCCCTGATATGATGCGGTTTCTTCTAGGGAAATTGTAGGCGATAGGGTCTGTACCTAGTGGAAATTCTGAGAGGATTAGTCCAGAGCTTTCTAGATCTTCATATAATTTTCTATTTTGCTTAGGATATATTTTATCAATCCCGCAACCAATGACCCCAATAGTCCTGCCGCCTACATCAAGGGTTGCCTTATGACAGGCTGCATCTATCCCGTAGGCCAAGCCTGACACTGTACTCACCCCTGCACTTGCCACCCCTTGGACGAGCGTCTTACATGCCCACTTGCCATAGTCTGTACATTTGCGAGCTCCGACAAAGGCTATGGAGTTTTTATCTTTTATTTGATTGAGGCTCCCCTTATAAAACAGAAGAGCTGGTCTATCTTCAATATAGCGGAGATTTTCCGGGTACTCTTCATCAAGGATAGTGACATAGTCATAGCCAAATTTCCTCACCTTTTCATGATAGACCTCAAATTCATCTCTGGATTTACTATCAAATATCTTATTATAATTGATATCTGTAATAAAATCCAAATCTTGCCTTGATTTTTCAAATAAATCATCAAAGCCAATTCTATCGTTTATGGCAAGGATGGCTTTATTATCAACATAGGCGTAGTTTAAATATAATATAATTTCTCTATTAATAAGTTTAGAATGCATTTTCAATATAATTTATCTCTCTACTCTCGGTAAATACCTCAGCCACATCAAATCGAATTATGTAATCTGTCAGCCTATTTTCCACCAAATACATTTGGCTAGCCCTTATTATTCTCTGCTGTTTATAATAATTTACAGCCTCGCGTGGATAGCCGTACTTAATAGACTTTCTTGCTTTTACTTCTACAAAGCAAACTATATCATCTTTCATAGCAATGATGTCAATTTCCCCATAGGGCTTATTGTAATTTCTCTCTAGGATTTGGTATGACTTTTCTTCTAGATAAGAAGCCACAAGGGTTTCACCCATATTGCCAATCGATCTTTTTTCTGTCATAGGAATGACTCCTGTAGATATTTTTTGAGAAAAGACTTACGATGAATCGGGGTTATTCCAAATTTATCTATCCCCTCATAATGAGCCTTGGTTCCGTAGCCGACATTTGTATCAAATTTATACCCTGGATATATCTTATCAAAATTTATCATGATATCATCCCTTTTGATTTTGGCGAGTATTGATGCGCAAGATATGGCGTATTCGTTGAGGTCGCCTTTTACTATGTTTAGCTGAGGAATATCTGTATCTATTCTTTCGGCATCTATTAAAAGTATATCAGGAGTAATAGCTAGCCCTTCCACGGCCATTTTCATAGCAAATAGAGTTGCCTGCTTGATATTAATTTCATCAATGAGATAGTTATTAGCAAAGCCATATGATATAGCTAGAGCCTCAGCCTCTATTTTTTCTTTTAGCTCTAGCATCTTAGGTCTTTTTAGCTTTTTGCTATCAGTCACCCCTTCTATACAGCTATCTTTTTTCATAATGACAGCACAGGTCACCACAGGTCCTGCCAGAGGGCCTCGGCCTACCTCATCTACCCCAGCTATATATTTATACTTATCATATATTTCTTTCTTTATTGTCTCATTATATTCTGAGTATCTCATGGACGTTCCAGTGTAATCCTTCCAAGCTTACCTGACCTAAAATCTGTAAGTATGATATTAGCTGTCCTAGTATAATCAAAGTCCCCACCTCTTATGATTGCACCGCGTTTTTTAGCTATGTCTTCATAGATTTCTAGGGGAGTTTTGCTAGGATCTACCCCATATCTTTCATTGAGATTATCAGGATATTCTTCTTTCATTTTTTCTAAAAACTTTAGGGTCAAATCTTCGGTATTTAATACCTCATCTTTTATAGCATGGGTATAGGATAGGTTAAGTCCAGTTTCTTCATCAAACTTTGGCCAGAGTATTCCTGGCGTATCGAGTAGTTCAATATTTGATCCTGTCTTTATCCATTGCTTAGTCTTAGTAACCCCAGGTCTATTTCCAACCCCAGCACCTTTCCTATTTGCCACATTGTTTATAAAGGTAGACTTGCCGGCATTGGGTATTCCAACTATCATCATACGGATTTTACTGTTTTCTATATTTTTAGATTCATCACGTTCAAACTTATCAGATAAAGCCTCACGAGCCATATCATAAATTCTCTTGGTATTTATCTTTTCCTTAGAATTCATAAGAATTGCTGGAATATTTTCTTTTCTAAATTCATTTATCCAAGCCTGATTTAAGTCCTTATCAGCAAGGTCGGACTTATTCATGATAATCATACGAGGCTTATCAGCTAGGATCTCATCAAGCATAGGGTTTCTACTTGAGCTTGGTATTCTAGCATCTATTATCTCAAGAACTATATCAACTAGTTTTAGGTTTTTCTGGATTTCTTCCTTAGTCTTTTTCATATGACCCGGATACCAGTTTATATTCATCGCCATATTTTTCTCCTTATTTACTAGATATACTATACATAATATATGGTTTTTATCTAGAATTAGCTAATTTAAATATTGAGTAGGCATAATGATTAAAATAACGTATATTTATAGATATTCTCTATTTTTAATGGTACAATAATTAAAATTTTTAGAATATCGGATTTATGGTGGATTTTATGGAATATATATTTAAAAAATATTATCAAAATAAAGATTACAAAAAAATTTATGAAAGCAGAATTAATTTTGAAGAGACATTGAATTTAAATTTTAAGGTGAAAAACAATCCATTATATTATGTCTTTAATTCTTACTCTATAAATCTAATTGAGAAAATTAGAATCCTAGATAATGAAATAGAAAATATTTTTGAAAAACTACCTATTGTTGCTAGAGAATCATTTTTTGATAATATAATCGTCGAAGAAATTTTCAGTAGTAATGAGATTGAAGGTATACAATCATCTAGAGAAGAAATATTGCTAACAAAAAAGAATATATCTGAAAATGGCTTCTCAAAACATAGGTTTGCTTCTGTAATCAATTCATATTCTAAATTAGACAAGGATGAAAAATTAGATTCGTTAGAAGATATTAGAAGCTATTATGATAAAATTTTAGGTGATGAAGTCAATATTGAGGATAAGCCAGAAGGTGAATTATTTCGTCAAAATGATGTTTATATACAGTCTAATAAGTCTTATGATGGCTCTATACTCCATAAGGGAACTGATCCTAAAATGATAAATGAATATTTAGATAAATGGATAGATTTTATGAACAATGAAAATCCACATCTATTAATTAGGGTTGCGATTGGACATTATATCTTTGAGTATATACATCCTTTCTACGATGGTAATGGCAGAATTGGAAGGTTTTTTTCAAGTATGTATGTAAATCATTCATATTCTCACATTACTAGTCTAGCTGTATCGAGAGGTGCATTCATCAAAAAAAATGATTATTATAAATCTTTCATGCAAACAAACGAGAGACTAAATATGGGAGAATTGAATTATTTTGTTGATGAATTTTTAAAAATAATAATTAAAGCTCAAGAAGACATGAAAGACTTATTGATGTTAAATAGTTCTAAATTAATAAAATCATTAGAATGGTTAGAAGAAAACTTCAATTTTACTGATGAAGAAATAAATATATTATTAATACTAACTCAAGACTATATTTTCTCTCAAGGACTAGGCGTAAGTAGAAAAAAATTACTTGAAGCACTAGAAATTACTGGTTATAGTAATGCTTCTAAGAATAATAGATACTTTGCTCAGTTAGAAAAAGATGGATATATTGATAAGGTAAAGTCTAGACCTATCATATATAAATTATCTAAAGATTTGATTAGTTATATAGATGGAAATATTTGATTGATGCTTCTATAAGATAGCATATAGAAATACTAGAATCCAAATATAAATCATCAATAAAAATATTTTAAAATTTAAGACTGTTGTTATAGTCTAAATGAAAATAGACTTTTGCAACGGTCTCTTTTTTCTATCTTAGGACTTTTGCAACATCCCCTTTTTAAAATATATTTATATTATATGTTCTGTCTAATATTTTAAAAGTATATCTATTCTTAGCTTAAACAATATCTATCCTTGTTTTTAGCTGAGCTTTGATATACAATTAAGGAAAATTAAACAAATAGAAAAGAATAAATAATGGAGAGGGAATGAGTAAAGAATTTTCAATTACGGGAAACAAGGCTATTTTAAACTTATCTGAGCAATATTTTAATGACATCAATGAGCTTTTAAATAGCAATGCCTTCCTTGATTTAACAAAATCATTTATAAATTATCACAAAGAAGAGTCATCAAGAGTCTACACGTACATAGAGCAATATTTCATGAATTCATCTGTCGATTCTCTTTCAAGTGAATTGGTTGATATATGTAAGCTGCTTACAGTTATGAATATTGACGAGGTTTCCTCAAAGATAAACAAATATCATAAGTTAAATAAAGAGAAAGATGGTTTACTAAAAATAGTTGAGGAATTTTATAATTATTGGAGAAATCTTGAAAGATATTCTATCATTGAACAAAAAGAAGATTCTCATGGAGTCGGAGTTGTAAATTTTGTTGAGATTAATGAAAAACTAAAGAATATGATCCTTCAAGCCTACAGAAGAATTGAGATGTCTATCATAGGAGAATGGCCAAAAGTTTATAGGCAAGTACCTGCAGCTGTTGATGCTTCTATAATGATAAGGTATTTTGAGAAGGATTTGCCAAAAATTTATAAAGATTTAAATAAAATTCCCTTTATAACTCAAGTGATGATTGAAACTCCATATATCACCTATACTAAAGCAAATAAAAGAGATGGTATATTTGAAGAAGTTTATGAAAACCCTATATTTGATACAGATATAAATTACAAACACTTCTTCTGCTATCCTGCCAAGGTAGGAGATAATCTCATCTACATATATTTCCACAGAGACCTCCTTACCCATGGAGTATCGGCATCAAACTTATTTGAGCTAGCAGATGTCAAAGATATCGAAGAGAGAAGTCCAGATGCCATATATATCTATGGACCAAAAGATAAGGGTAATAGGAAAAATTCTTTCTACTATGATGAGGAAAATAAACTTTATGTTGGATATATAGCCTATAGCGATAAGATTGATTATTTTGGTTATTTGAAAAAAATGGTTCTAACCTTAAATAATGTTATAAATATAAAAAAGGGATATCTACCAATACATGGGGCTGGTCTTTCTGTGGTTTTACAAAATGATCAGACAGTAAATATAGTAATCCTTGGTGATAGTGGAGCTGGGAAAAGTGAGTCAATAGAAGCCTTTAGAACACTTGCCAAAGACTATATCAAAGATATGACCATTGTATTTGATGATATGGGGTCATTTAGGATAAATGATGGCAAGGTCTTTGCATATGGTACGGAAATAGGTGCTTTTGTAAGGCTTGATGACCTTGATGCAGGATATGCCTTTAAGCAAATTGATAGGTCTATTTTTATGAATCCTGATAAGGTAAACTCTAGACTTATTATGCCTGTAGCTAGTTTTGATGAGATAAACATAGGATATGAAGTTGACTTTTTCTTATATGCCGACAACTATTCAGCAGTTTTAGATAATGAGTCTTCAATAGACATCATAGATGATAAGAAAGAAGCTCTAAGGATCTTTAAAAGAGGTGGCAGACTTGCCAAGGGAACAACTACAGAAACTGGTCTTGTTCAAACTTATTTTGCAAATCCATTTGGACCTGTTCAAAAAATGGTAGAATGTGACAAATTATTAGACCAATACTTTGAGATTTTATATAAAAACAAGGTCAAAGTTGGAACTATAAGGACTCAGCTAGCCCTTGATAATATGCAATTTGAAGGACCAAAAGCTGCTGCTATAGAACTATTTGAACTAATTAAAAATATGTAAAATTAATAAACTCAAGCAGATATAAAAATCTTGCTTGAGTTTATGTTTTATTTATTGATTTCATCAATAGCTTCTTTTATAAGCTTTGGTGAAATCTCACATTTCTTTTCACTTACTGCACACAAGGCAAATCTCAGGCCACCTTTACTTGCAACAATATACATGCCCTTCTCTTTTAATTTCTCAGCAACATCTTGTGAATTTTCACATGGAATAGATAAGAAGAAACCTCCATAATAAGGAAAGTGAACAAGGCCTAGTTCTTTTGCACTTTTTATAAAGGTATCAGCTCTTTTTTCAAGCAATTGTCTATTTTCTTCAAGCTCATTTTCATAAGATTTTTTCTTTTCTTCATCATTTTCTATATCAACTAAGATATTCATTCCAGCATGGGTTATATTTGACCAGATGGCTCTATTAGAATGCTTCATCGAATCAAAAGCCCTATCTGCTATATCTTCATTTGATGAGATTATTATACAAGCCCCAGTTCTAAGCCCATAAGCTGTATAGGATTTGCTCATAGAATAGGCTACTGTTGTTATAATATTATCTGGCAGAAAGGAAAATTTCTTAAAGAACTTCTTTTGAGATCCATCTCCTGCAAATTCAATATAGGCAACATCCAGAAGTATGTTGATATATTTTCCCGATACAGCCCTTATCTTTATTTGATCAATTATCCTATCCCACATTCCATCATCTATACTAAAACCTGTAGGATTGTTGGCAGGTGAATTAAATATACAAATAACCCTATCTCTTTTTTCTAGGGCAAGGTCCAAACTTTTAGTAAATTCTTCTAGGTTAAAGTTAAAGTCTTCGTCGAAAAATTCATATGTACTAAATTCCCTATCAAATTCTTCACAAATAGTATGATAGGCTGGCCAATACCAATTTGGGCAAATCACATAGTCACCTTGGTTTGAAAATGTCCAAATACTATGTCTTACAGCACCAGTACCTCCAGCAGTTGCAATAGCCTTTATATAGGCATCTGGCTTATAGGAAGCAAAACACTTATCAACCAACAAGTCAAGATATGCCTCATCTCCCTCAATTGCACCATAGCTTGCTATTGACTTTTTGTCCATTTCTTTTAATGTATCATATACACTATCAAAAGCAATCAGATTTCCATCATCATCTAGCAAAGTTCCAAGGGTTGAATCAATAATATTATCTCTTCCCTTTTCTTTTATGGCTATCCTACATTCATTGTTTACTTTAAAAATTGCATCTTCAAGTCTTGGCCATATTGCGTGGTCTGCTATAATATCTTTTCCCATATACATCCTCTTTACATTATTTAAAATATTGTAACACTTATTAATATATTTTAAAAGGTAAGAAAATTACTAACTAACTTATTATTAATTCAATTTATAATACCCTACCTATATAGTAAAAATATTATTTGCAAATTTTAATCATATAGGTATTTTAGAAGCAAAAAAGCAAGAATACCGAGTATCCTTGCTATAAAATTAATAGTTAGTTTTTTCTTTAACTTTAGTAGCTTTACCTTGACGACCACGTAGGTAGTTAAGTTGAGCACGACGTACTTTACCACGTCTTGTTACTACTAGTTTTTCGATTCTTGGTGAGTTATAAAGGAAGTTTCTTTCAACACCTACACCATAAGAAAGTCTTCTTAGTGTGAATGATTTGTTGATGCCACCTTCTTTGATTTTGATAACTGTACCTTCAAAGTCTTGTAGTCTAGTTTTTTCACCTTCTCTAATTCTGTATGATACACGTACTGTATCACCTACATTGAAGTCAAATTGATCTTCACGTAGATTTTCTTGTTCAATTTTTTTAATTAAATCCATCTTAATTCTCCTCTCTTAGGAATTTTTCATATAAGTCTGGTCTGACTCTTTTAGTTTTTTCTATTGCACTTTTTCTATTCCAAGCTGCGATTTTCTTGTGATCTCCACTGGTTAGTTCATGAGGTACAAAATAACCGTTAAATTCGCGTGGCTTGGTATATTCATCTTGCTGCAATAATATATTGTAATGGGAATCTGTATTCAGTGATTCTTCTTTACCAACTACACCTCCTACGAAACGTGCCATAGAGTCAATTAGGACCATGGCTGGGATTTCCCCACCTGTTAGGACATAGTCGCCTATAGATATCTCATAGTCTACGTAGTGGTTGGTAATTCTAGCATCTATACCTTCATAGTGGCCACAGATTATTATAAGATCTTTAATCTCTGCAAAGTTGATTGCTAATTTCTGATTTAATACGGTTCCAGCTGCAGACATATATGCTACTTTGGACCCAGTTTTTTTTACAGACATTAAACAATCGTATAATACTTGGGGTTTTATAAGCATCCCTGCTGCTCCCCCATATACTGTATCATCTACATGGTTGTGCTTGTCGTTTGAAAAATCACGGATATTAACTAGATTTATCTCTAGTAATCCCTTATCAATTGCCTTACCTATGACCCCATAAGTTTTTAAGAACTCAAAGCTTTCTGGAAATAGGGTAAGTATAGTTATTTTATTCATAATCTTTGAAGTCTTTTACTTCAACCAATCCATTTTCTAGATCGATTTTTTCTACAGTAGCATTCAGTGCCGGAAACCACACTTCATCAGATTCGGTTTCTATTATATATACATCATTTGGATAAGTGCCTGTGACTACATCGCTGATGGTGCCAACTTTTTGCCCAGAGTCGTACACATCTAGCCCAATAAGTTCAAAAACATAATACTCACCTTCATGTAAGTCTCCCAGGTCTTCTTCCTCTATGGTTATGTCTTTGCCGACAAATTTTAACACATCATTGATGTCGTTATATTCAGCAAATTTGATAACCTTTAGGCCTTTTTGGTCAAAGGAAGATTCTACTGTGAGAGTCTCATCATCGATAAGTAGTTTTGCCCCGTTTTCAAATCTCTTGTCATAGTCTGATAGGCTCTTTATCTTTAGGTTGCCCCTAATTCCATGAGTGTTTACAATTTCTGCTACTGTTATTCTCATATCTTGATATTAACCTTCACATCTTCTTTGATAGCTGCAGATCTAGCTATGGTTCTGATGGCGTTGATTATATTGCCACGAACACCGATTACTCGACCCTTGTCATTATCATCTACAAGTATTGTGATGTTAACCTCGCCATCGTTGCGTTCTTCGAAGATTTCGACAGCTTCTTTATTTTCTACTAATTCTTTTACTATTATTTCTACTAATTCTTTCATGATAATTAAGCTAATACATCGTGGTCATTGAATAGTTTTTCAACGATAGATGTTGGTTTTGCGCCAGTTCCAACCCAGTATTTAGCACGGTCTTGGTCAACTTTAAATACTTTTGGTTCACTAACTGGATTATAGTATCCGATTTCTTCGATGAATTTACCATCTCTAGGACTTCTTGAGTCTGCTACTACAACTCTGTAAAAAGGTCTTTTCTTTTGACCCATTCTTTTTAATCTAATTTTAACTGCCATATTATTTCCTTTCTCTCTAATGCAAATATGTATGAATTAAAATGGTAGCTTTGGCATCCTAAATCCGCCGCGGCCCTTTTTGCCCTTCATATTTTTTTCCATATTTGTCACTTGTTTCATCATTTTTTTGAGCTCTTTAAACTGTTTTAGTAGTTTATTTAGCTCTCTAACATCTACTCCAGATCCTTTAGATATCCTGTCTTTTCTTGACTTGCCTATGATTTCAGGTTTTTCTCGCTCTTCTTTAGTCATAGATGAGATTAGGGCTTCAATTTTGGTAAAGCCTGCATCATCGATATCTATATTTTTGAGCATTTTGTTGTTGACACCTGGTATCATGGCTAGTAGGTCTTCTAGTGGCCCCATACTTTTAATTTGATTGATTTGATCCATAAAATCATCAAGGGTATAAGTTTGATTGCGCATTTTTGCCTCTAGCTCCTTAGCATTTTCAAGGTCAATTCGCGCTTCTGCCTTTTCGATTAATGATAAGACATCACCCATACCAAGTATACGGTTGGCCATCCTGTCTGGATAAAATGGTTCAAGGTCTTCTAGCTTTTCACCTACACCGACAAATTTGATTGGCTTACCCACTACCTGTCTGATAGATAGGGCTGCACCCCCACGAGCATCACCATCAAGCTTGGTGAGTATTACACCGGTGATGTCTAGGTATTCGTCAAATGTTTGGGCTACATTTACTGCCTCTTGACCTGTCATCGCATCTACTATTAGTAAGATTTCATCAGGTTTGGTGACTTCCTTAATATTTTTAAGTTCATCCATGAGATCAGTGTCAATTTGTAAACGACCAGCTGTATCTAAGATGACTGTGTCATAGTTATTTAGTCTTGCATAAGCCTTTGCATTCTCAGCTGTCTTAACTGGATCCTGCTTACCTTCCTCATAGACATAGACACCAGCCTTATCTCCCACAACCTTTAGTTGCTCGATAGCTGCGGGCCTATAAACGTCAAGGGCTGCAAGCATTGGATTTCTGTTTTCCTTTTTTAGCTTATTTACAAGTTTACCTGAGTGAGTGGTCTTACCAGAACCTTGGAGCCCTACCATCATTACCATATGAGGGGTCGAGCCTTTTAGATCTAGTTTGGAGTTTTCCTTACCCATGAGGTTGGTGAGCTCTTCATTTACAATCTTAACTACCATTTGTCCTGGGGTAAGTGATGTCATTACATCTTCGCCTAGGCTTCGCTCTTTGACTGTCTTTACAAAGTCTTTTACTACCTTGTAGTTTACATCAGCCTCTAGTAGAGATAGCCTAATTTCACGCATAGCGGCATCGATGTCTTTTTCTGTTAATTTTCCTTTACCGGTTAGCTTGCCAAGTGTCTCTTGGAGCCTATCGGATAAGCCTTCGAACACCATGTTTTCACTCCCTAAATATTTTCTATTAGTTCAGTTATTTCATTGATTGCTTGTTCATAATTTGAACTTTCCATCAGCTCTCTTATACTTATTAGAGCATCTTTGAGTTGTTGACTCTTTTCTAGCAAAGAAAGCTCATCTTCAAACTCAAATAATTTATCAACGCTGCGGCTCATCATATCTGAGATTGCTTGTTTGCTTTTGTTGTTATTATCAGCAATCTCTTGTAAGGATAAGTCCTCGTTGTAATAGCAATTTATAACATCCTGTTGCTTTTCATTTAGTAGCGGTCCGTATATGTCGAAGAGTTCTGCCACTTTAACGATTTTTTCCATTCGATCATCCTTTTGATTCTAGGAGCTGTCAAGTAAATAACTTGACCATAGAATTATACAATAGGAATGAGCCTATGTCAAGACTTTTTCTTGACATATTAAAAGAACTGATATCAAAGTATTTGACATCAGTTCTATAAGCTTATGGGAGGTTAAAAAATTGCTCTAATCCTCTCTTTTTATCTGCTTCTCTTTCTACTTTATTTGATGGCTTTGCCTCTTTATATTCATCAACATTTGAGCTATCTATAGTAAAGGTGAAGTCTATAGTCTGTTCTAGACCATCTCTTACTAGAGTAATCTTTGCTCTCTCACCTAGCCTATAGCCAAGGAGGATTTTCTTAAGTGATCCCATGTCGGTAACTTGTTTGCCGTCTACAGATGTGATGAGGTCACCTTCTTTAAATACATCTTTGTTATCAAAGACACCTTGAACATAGACCCCCTCCATGTCTTCGAAGTCTGCCATATTTACTTGTGGGAATTGTTTGAAGAAATCCAGAGATTGGCCTGTGATGCCTAGATACACTGAGTGGTATTCACCAGTTTCTCTGATTTGTTCTATGACTGGTTTTACTAGGTTTATTGGAATAGCAAAGCCTATACCATCTGAATTACCAGCCTTCGCAGTATTGATTCCGATTTGTTCTCCCTTAGAGTTTAAAAGGGCCCCACCAGAGTTACCAGCATTTATCGCAGCATCTGTTTGCATGAGCCCATCCATTTGAGCCCCTGTTTGAAAGCTCACTGTACGATTGAGCCCTGAGATGATACCACTTGTAACAGTTGATTGAAGTTCTAGGCCTAGAGGGTTTCCAATAGCAACTACTCTTTCACCAACAGTTATCACATCACTATCACCTAGCTCTATAGCAGGTAGGCCAGTCCTATTTACTTTTACTATAGCAAGGTCAAGGGTTGCATCATTCCAGATTAGTTCGGCTGGCTCAATTTCTCCGTTATTAAACATAACATTGATTTCTTTCACATCCCCATCGCTTACTACGTGGGAGTTGGTTAAGATGTAACCATCTGATGAAATGATTGATCCTGAGCCAATACCCTCTGCATATCCACTTACAGGCCCTAGCCATGTTTCTTGGACTACTTCAGCAGATGTAGTAATCCCTACGACAGATTCTATGGATTTTTTTACTACTGTGGATTCCATAGACGTAGATGGATTTGCTAGAGATTTTGTCTTTTCTATTTCACTAGTCTTAAGCCTTGCCTCTAGCGCTTCTATTCGCTTTTCTTGATCAAGATATGCTGTTTCACTTGGACTATTTACTGAGATGGTAGTTGTAAGCAAATATACTAATAAGCCACCTATAATTGCCCCTATTAGGGCTGCTAAAAATGGAGACATGCCTCTCCTATTTGAATTATTATTAGCCATATATGTTCCTTTCTAAAAGATTTAATATAGATATAATACCCTAATATCTGTTAAATTTTAGTAAAGAAAACCCAGCTTATGAAAAGCCGGGAAAAAATTCTTATTTTAAAGTCGCAAACATGATTGCTTTTATAGAATGCATCCTATTTTCTGCTTGGTCAAATACTTTTGATTTGTTAGATAAAAATACATCGTCAGTTACTTCCATACCATCAAGGTCATATTTTTCACCAAATTTTTCATTCACATCAAAACCTACAGTAGTTTTTAAATCGTGGAATGATGGTAGGCAGTGAAGGAAGATAGATTTTTTAGATGTTTTATCCATAATCGCTTGATTTACTTGATATGGATAGAGCTCTTCTATTCTCTTGCCCCACACTTCTTCTGGCTCACCCATAGATACCCAGATATCAGTGTAAATTATATCTGCACCACTAGCACCTTCATTAATATCTTCTGTGAGCACAATTTTTGACCCATTAATCTCTGCAAAGCCCTTAGCAAGTTCTACTAGCTCATCAGTTGGCCATAGATCCTTTGGCCCACAAGCTGTATAATTTAAACCTAGTTTTGCACAAGTGATAAGTAAAGAATTTGATACATTATTTCTACAATCGCCCATAAATGTAAAGTTTAAACCTTTTAGATAGCCAAAATTTTCTTTGATAGTTAGCATATCAGCTATCATTTGAGTTGGGTGGAAATCATCGGTAAGGCCATTCCATACAGGTACCCCAGCATTTTCTGCAAGACTTTCTACTAATTCTTGGTCAAAACCACGATACTCTATACCATCATAATACCTACCGAGGACCTTAGCCGTATCTTCAATAGACTCTTTGTTGCCCATTTGACTTGAACCAGGATCAAGATAAGTAACACCCATCCCTAAATCATAACCTGCAACTTCAAATGAACATCTGGTCCTAGTAGAAGTTTTTTCGAAAAGAAGCACAATGTTTTTTCCTTCTAGGTACTTATGAGGAGTCCTAGTTACCTTCAATTTTTTAAACTCTTCTGATAAATCAATCAGATATTTGATCTCATCTTCTGAATAATCATTTAATGTTAGTAAGCTCCTGCCTTGTAAATTTATTGGCATAATTCCTCCTTATGATTCTCTAACCAGTGGCATCGACATACATCTAGGCCCACCTCTGCCTACAGACAAGTTTGACACGTCTAGCTCATGAAGTTTAAATCCCGCTTCTTTTAAGGCATTATTAGTCACTCTGTTTCTCTTATAGACCACGATTTCTCCTGGTGCAATAGCAAGAGTATTTGACCCATCAGACCATTGCTCACGCTCAGCTGCTATTGGATCACCATTGCCGCAAGCAAATAATCTCACTTTATCTACCTTCAAAACTTCAGCTAGAAATATATCGAGCATCTGATCAATTTCTTTTATTTTAATACCTTTATCATTTTTTGTAAACTGATAAATCTTTAGATTTTTCATAATACCCGGGTGATAAGTAAAGGCATCTTTATCTATCATAGTAAATACAGTGTCTAAGTGCATAAACGCCCTATTATTTGGAATTTCTAACGCATAAATATTTGAAATATCAGTTTTGATATCGGATAAAAATAAGTTTTCAGCAAGCTTTTTAATTGCTTCAAACTCGGTTCTTTGGGAAATACCTATTAGAAGTGAATCCATAGTCACATTTAAAATATCCCCACCTTCTATATGGTAGTCATTATCTCGTCCATAGAGATCAACTACATCCTTATAATCAGGGTGATATTTAAAAATGTAATCGCCATAAATCGTCTCTCTATTTCTAGTCTTCGAATACATAGCATTTATAGAAACGTTCTCACCAATACTAGCAAAAGCATCTCTAGTAAAATATAAATTAGGCATAGGATTTAGGGCCAGGTAATTAATCCTATTATCCATCAGATGAAGACTATCCTTATCAAATCTATCTATATCTAGGAGCGAAACACCAGCCATAGTCTTTAGGACCAATAGCTTATTATCCTTGATACTTTGTAAATATTCTTTAGCAATAAATAAAATTTCCGGATTAGTTTGACCTGATTCTTTTAAAAACTGATCTATAAATTGCTCTTTGATATCACTATCACTAAGAACATCAGCCATCAGATCTTCAAGATACACCACTTCTGCCCCACACGATGTTAAAATACTCGCAAAATAATCATGCTCTCTTTGGGCAAGTTCTAAATCTGGGATATCATCAAATAAAAGCTCATCCAAAGTATTGGGTGTAAGATACAAAAGCTCTTCCCCAGGTCTATGGAGTAAGACCTTTTTTAACGGATTAATTTCACTTTTGACATTAATATCAGTCATAATAAGCTCCTTTAATAAAAGTTCAATTATATTATATAATATTTTTGAGAAAATTTAAAAGTGAGAGTCAAAATTGAATTGTAAATGGTTAATAGAAAAAAAATTAGTGATATAAAGAAATAGTCCTAGTTACGATAAGTAAAAAATACAAATAAAAAAATCGGCCTACGGCCGATAATTTCGCGCCTATTGGGCGCGAGCCCTCTACGCGCCGGGCAGGCGTGTTGGCGCGCCTTCCAGGATTCGAACCTGGGACACACGGATTAGAAGTCCGTTGCTCTATCCAGCTGAGCTAAAGGCGCATATAATGAAAAATCATGCTTGGCGCATGAAGGTTCTTACTTATATTATATTTATTAGTATTTAAAAACAATCTGTTCGGCAGCTTGACAAATGTCTTCTATCAGCCAGACGGGCTAATCATTTGAAACGCTGAGAACTATTGCGCTCATTTGCGAAGCTAATTCGCTGAGATCTCTGGGCTCAATAACGCTTCACGTTCTTTCACCTCAGAGATGACAAATGCAAGCATTTGTCACCCATGATGGTGGGTCTGGAGCGGATGACGAGATTCGAACTCGCGACCCTCGCCTTGGCAAGGCGATGCTCTACCACTGAGCCACATCCGCATATATTTATTGGCGTGCCATTGAGGATTCGACGTGAGGCTTTTCTATACGTTTCTATATGACACTATTTGTTTGATTTTCAACGTTTGGCGGTTGAAGGTGTTTCTATGTGTTTCTATTTATTTCTACTTGCCGTAACAATTTTCGTAACATGTTTTTGAAGCATGAATATATTATAACATGATTTTTTGATAATGCAAATTTTTTTTATTAAAAGATTGAGCAGTGAGGTCTTTATAACCCCACTATATATCATAAATGAATATCTAACTTCTTATCCACTTGAACTCCATTTGGGTTTTCATCTTGGAAAATTCTAAACAGCTCAATCATATCTTCTAATTCTGCATAGTGTCTGACAAAGGTTCTAGCATTTCTTCTATATCTGTCAATTTTTGTTTTCTCAGGGTTTCTTTCTTCATATGTCCTAGAGGCCCTAATTTGAGCTTCTGTGGATTTATTATCAGTCATTATGCTAGTTTAACCTCAATATCTTTTTCCATTTCTGCAAAGATAGCATTCCAGTCTTGAACCTCTTGAGCCATCATGACTTCATCAAAATCTTCATACATTGTAGGGTCAACTACCATGCTGTATTCTGCATCATCTGCTTGTGAGTTTACATCTTGGTAGTAAACTCTACCGTCTTCTAGTACAAGAAGAAATTCTTCACCTTGTGCTAAAGCTTCTTTGAATTCGTTTGTGTTGATTGTGTAAGTTGTCATTTGTTTTATCTCCTTTTTATTTTGTATTTCTTATCTTAAGTATATTATATCACGTCCGCGTGATATGTCAAGTCTTTTTATGACTTATTTTACAAAAGTAATGGTTAATTTAACTAAAAAATCGCACAAAAAAAGAGCCAACCCAAAGTCGACCCTAATCTCGCCCTGGTACATACGTGTACCTATTGTTTACTCACAGTAGGACTTCACTGCTTTCTGATATATCAGTTATATTATATCACAAGTACAAAGAAAAAGACAGCCAATGTTGACTGCCCCACTCCTTATAGTTTTCTCAAATTGATTTTCAGTTACACTCTAAAAAGACTTATAGAGTTAATAATATTATACTACAAAGGATAAGACCCAGCTACAAGGCCAGGTCAATATATTATGGGCGGTAGATGATGTTCACGCCAGGGTCAAATGAAGCAAACCTCCTATGAGTGGTTACTTTTGTGCCACGTTTAATACTTACTTCGGTTAGTTGATTATTTCTAAAAGATTGATCCCCAATAAAAGTTACACTATCAGGGATAGTAACAGATTTGAGTAGGTTGTCAAAAAAAGCAAATTCCTCTATACGAGTCACACCTTCAGGAATAATTACAGAAGTCAGCTGGTTCTCCACAAATGCACCTACCCCAATATCCACCAACCCGTCAGGCAATACTAGCTCGGTTATCTCATTATACTCAAAAGCACTAACCCCAATCCTAACTAAAGTAGGTGGTAAATTAACCTTAACGGCCTGCGGCTGTTTTTTATCCCAGGTTTCATAGTCAAACCCTGAAAACTCCTCATCCTCAATCTCTGTAACCCCATCAAGGCTCACAAAAGACCCGTCATTATACCAAACGCCATACACTTCATCAGAGCTTGACTCAGGACTATTAGTACCAAACCCAAGCTCCCATACAAGCCTATCACCATAGTAAGCAAAACCTAAATCATGCTTACCATAAGCTAGTGGCTCATACTCTATGCCGTTATAAACAATCATTCTTTTTCCCCTAGATACAACACCCCGTCCTCACGTGGATAGTTGCCATCTTTAAAAGCTTGTACGTTTTCCTTATCAATAAAAACAATCCTAGGCACTTCATCTTTTAACACATAGCCGCTCATATCAGGCAACTCACTCTTATGAGTAAAAGTCATATCCAATTGCCCCTTAAAATGTGTCAAACCTTGTAAATCTAAATATTTTTCATTAGCCATATAATAAACCTTTCTAAATAAAAAAGCCCTCTATGGGGCAACCATAAAGGGCGTATTACATCACTTAATTATTAGCAAACAATGAGTTTATTTCTTCAATACTAATTGTCTCAATCACAATAGATCCAGTAGCTTGACCTATCGCTGTATTCATTTCATCTTTTGTTGGGTAGCCACTTAGGTCAACCTCTACCATGGTATCGCCCACTGGTTCAAATCTGTTTTCTGCAAGGTCAAGAATAAACTCATCTTTATAGTTTGTGTTGTTACCTTTTTTATCTTTCTTTGGCACTAAATACACAACTCCCGCTACAGCATCTTCTACTTCAGGTAGCTCATTTACAAAAATAGCTTCTTTATTATATTGTTGGGCAAGCTCGACACCCTCAGCTTTAGTCATGTATCCAGCACCCTCAATAGCATCCACTCTGTCACCTAGACTATCAACACTACCCTTAACCTCAGTGATAGAGTTATTAAGCATGCTATTACCACTAGTCACTTCATCTTTAGTAGCTAGACCTGTAGTAGCACTAGTAAGTTCTTCCTTTGTAGCAAGTGGTGCGATTGCGTTATTTAATTCTTCTTTACTTGCACCAAACTCATCTAGGTTATCTAGGTTTTGTTTTAGAGTTTCAAACTGATCATTTGCTTCTTCTTTTGTTGGATAATCTTCAAGGGTAGTTGCTAGCTCTTGCTTAGTAGGATAGTTACCAAACTCACGAGCAAGTTCTTCTTTGGTGTAGGTTTTGCCAAGTCCTTGTTCTAGCTCAGCTTTAGTTGCTAGATTCGATAAGTCAGGGTCTTTGATATCAGTTTTCTTAGCATATTCTCTATCGATATCTTCTTTCTTTGCATATGGTGTCAGGTCAGGGTCTACTACATCTTCTTTTTTTACATACTCTTCTGCCATCCCCGCCTTAAGTTTAGAGTCATATAGTGCAAGTCCTTGTAGGTCTAGTAGTTTTTTTGTATCTGCCATGGTTATTATCTCCTTGTCGTTTTTTTAAATTGTTAGTTAGTCGTTATACCTTTGTTATCGTTAGTTATCGTTTAGAAATTTGCATTAAAATAGACTGGGGTTAACCAGCCTTAGTTCCAATTATTCAATTTAAGCAAATAATGCCAAAATATCTACATCACTTGCTGTCGCAACATCTGTCACTTCATCTAGGATATGAGTATGTATCTTCTTTGCATACCTCTTATCCGCATCATCGGTTGACAAAAACATAGACAAGTCAAAACCCTCGGGACTGACTATCTTAGTAGCTGTATGGCTCTTGCTTACATTAAGCCAAACTCTGTCATCACTTGGGAACACATGACCTTGGACTTCAATTTCCACGTCATAGATCCCGTCTTCCAATGTTCCATCCAACATAAAGTTCACCGTACCGCACTCAACAATAGATTTCTGTTTAAAGTACCTTTCGTTGACTCGGTCGGTTAGAGTAACATAAGCTGCTTTGCCATCAAGGTCAGATATTTTCTTCTTCTTGTGGTCTTGTAGTTGATAACCCACTGTACTAGCCCTATCGGTTTGCTTGATGTAGTTTCCACCGCGGACTTGTAGTAGGTTTAAGGTGTTTCGGTAGTTCACATAGAGCCTCCTTCTTAGTCTTTATAAATGATACGGGCGGTTGATGGGAAACTGTTGTATTCATACGTTGTATATCGGGATATTGTCACTGTTTTAAGTGGGTTATCCATAAAAGCATAAGAACCTACATGCTTAACACTTTTAGGTATATCAACTTCAGTGAGATTGTTATGTTGAAAGGCCATTTTCCCTATAAGCGTTATACCTTCATAAAGATTTATTTTATTTATTCTGTTGGTTGAAAAGGCCTGATAGGGAATGTCGGTAGATGAACGATATTCAATCTCTTCTAGATTATTACTTTTAAAACAGTCATTACCCATGATTGCCACCGACTCATAAATGGTAAGCATACCACTCAATTTAGAGCCATAAAACGCCGAGTCTTCTATTATCACTACACCAAACAGACTTACTGTAGTTATATTAGTGTTACTGCAAAAATATGGGGGGATATGCGTTATCCTTCTATAAGGGAGGTCTACTCTTGTAGCGGTTTTATCAACTCGTGCTTTAATCCAGATAACCCCGTTAAAAGCATATATTTTTTGTATTACGGAAGTTCCATTATAAACCAAGATCTCTTCAGGCTCAAACATTCTACTTAACTTTTCTTTTTCGGACGTCGTAAAGTCATTGGTTGACAACCCTTTTCCATTAACCTTATCAACCTTATTATTTAAATCAACCTTACTTGCAAACCTACTCACATCAGGGATTTGATTTAGTTTTGCATACTCATCAAGTTTAGGCAAGTCTGATTTTAAAGCCAAATTAAGAATAGGTATACCTACTTTTATGTCACTAGCTTCTTTATAATTTGTATACCTCACCAACTCACCATTTTCTTTAAGATTATACACTAAACCATCAGGCCATTGCTTGTCCCTAAATGTAGTTAGGCTTGGTCTTGATTCTAACTCAGTCTTCAAGGCATACCCGCTCAAATCAATATCAGTTAATCCATCAAGTTTCTTTTTGTACTCATTTGTAAAGTCGTTGGTGGATAGGCCCTTTAAGGATTCCTTGTCAACTTTGTCATCAAGAAACAAATCGTAAGTGGCAAACATGTTATCAACTTGATCTTTAGTAACATAATTAGACAAGTCAATACTACCAGTAATTGCATCTATCTTAGGTACATCAGTAAGCTTAGCATACCCCTCAAGACTTGGTATATCTGTCTTACGTGCAATGGTACCACTAACACTAAAAGTAGTACCACTTAAGCTCAAACCATCTCCAGCCTTATAAGTCGTGTTGTTATCTGTATACTTAGGATTGGCTGGTATAGCATCTACCTTTGATTTATGGGCATTGGTAAAGTCATTTGTAGACAAACTCTTACCCACCTCTTTATCAACTTTGTTATCAAACAGAGCATCCAGCTTAGACTTAAAATGCTTAAGCCCTGCTCCATCGACAAATTTCTTTTCTGTCATATAATCTCCTTAAACATTGAACATTAAGTCTATTTCCGCCAGTGGCAAAGCCTCATAGGTTGTGTCTGTATATTTGGGGTTACTTGGTATAGCTTGTACTTTAGCCCTATCACTATTTGTGTAGTCGTTAGTAGACAAGCCCTTACCGCTTATCTTATCAACCTTTTGGCTTAATTTAGTTTCCATGTCAGTAGTCTTGGCGTATGGTGATAGGTCATTCTTTTTAACATAATTATCAATGTCTATAATTAATTCTGTCGCTAACTTACTACTAGCACTTATTGCGTATCCTTCAACAACTTCAATTTTAACCCCTCTATCTGAAGGAAAAACCATAGCACCCACTACAACATCTATGTCATAAATCCCTACTACCAAATTACCAGGCAAGTTAAAAGATATAGAACTGTCACTTACTCTACTAGTTGTATTCCATCTTCTGTTATTATCCTTATCATACAAAAATATGTTAGCAATCAACCCATTAAGTCCGGGCAACTCATTTCTTTTCTCATCCACCAGCCTAAAAGTAAGCGTACTACCCTTATCAGCCTGTTTGATAGTACGCCCACCTTGGGTTTGGATTAGGTTTAGGGTGTTTTTCATACTCATGGTGTTATCCTTACCCATTGGTCAGAAATGTTATTTTCTGCACGGTAGGCAATGTAACGCAAATCACCGTTAACAGTTTTAAATTCCAACCATCTGTAGCCATCACCTTTCCACACTGACTGGTATCTTACACTCATACCTTTGTACAGTTTATCAACCACCTTAGCTTTTGTACTAGGTGCGGTTCGGATGTTGATGTAATCTACAGTGCATGTCGCTTTTGCTTTTTCATTTTTGAGTTTTATAGCAGTTGTCTTTGGTGCAGTCTTAGCTAGTGGCTTCAATGCCTCATTAGTTGACATCCTATCTGCACCTTCTAGGATGCGGAAAAAGTGTCTATCAGGGCTAGTTGTCATGGGGAAATATATTGGGTTGATTGTTGTACCATTATTACGATAGTTAGTATGGATTATCTTCCCGTTTCCATAAAAGAAACCAGTATGCCCAGCTGACCCAGCAGATGCGCCTCTTCTACCGATTACAAAAATATCGCCTGCTCGGACTTGACTGCCTGATATCGGGGTCAACACTCTACCAGCGTGACCCATTTCAATTAGGGTGTCAGTGATACCAATGTATGAACCTTCAGTTAAGACGCCCGCTTTGATTAAGGCTTCAAAGACAGACGAACTGCAGTCACGCTTGTTTTTTGACATTCTATCATACATACTGTACTTATAGCCCATGTTTCTTAAATACTCCATGTGTCTTATAACTTTAGTCGCTTTGCTCATCTTTGTGATTCCTTTCTATTTCGCGGTCAATATCTTGTAATTCCAAATCAGCTTCTACTTTGTAACCTTCAATGATACGGTCTACTTCTTTTGCAGTATTGGCATCTTTTGCTACGATATGGTCTTTAAGTATTTGAGTGTTAACATAGCCAATGGTGATACTTTTTTCCATTTTGTCTTCCAGTTTATCGACTTTGGCCATATAAAAGTTGCGGTAATCCTTATTGTTAGCTTGCTCTAGATCAATTGTCTTGTTCAATGCCTCAAGGGCTCTAGCAATGTTATTGTTACTTTCTGCTACATTCTCCATAGCATTTTCAAATTTGCCATTGTCACTTAACGACTGGTCAAGGTATGCTTCATGCTTTTTATCCCTTTGGAGTAGTACGTATAACAGTATCAGTGTCGCTACAAAAAAGAAACTCTCACGGGAAAAAAGACTTATAAATTCTTGTGGTTGCACAATTTTAGCTCCTTTCTATTTTTAAATTGTGTATCAAAAAAGAAGCTAATCATTTAGCTCCTTGTCGGTTTCGGTGTCATCTTGTTTTAGTTGTTCTAGTTCGGTTTGTAGCTCGGTTAGTTGATTTTGTAATTCTTCTATTTTTGCTTCGAGGTATATGTTATCGTATGTTAACTGTGCTAATCTAGCACTGTATTTTTGTATTATACTGTCTTGCATGTTTGCTCCTATAAAAATTTTGTTATTTTATTTTCAAAATCTATTTTAAACCATGTGTTAGTTTTGTATGATTTTATTATTAAACTTTCTTCATTTCTCAATGGTGCAATTTCATAAACATTATCGACTAACCCTATTCGATATTTAGAATCAGCAATTTTTACACCACCTCTAGTATAAATCCCTTCTATGAAACTAGTTTCATTTTTAAAAGTACTGTAACCGTTAACATATATATCGGCACTCGGTTCAAAAGTCTTTAACGATTTTCCTTTATCATGCTTATCAAATATTATATATGGAATTATGTCAGTCCCTATATCATCTCTATACGACAGGGTCATAAAACCATCCGCCTCGTGGAAAAGCGACAAATCATGTGTGATTCCATATCCACTCCCTCCGATTTGTCTACTATGATCAGTTTCTGTAACTATTAAACCACCCGAGCGACTTTTTCCTTGTTCATGATACATTACAAGATGCCCATGTTCCAATTTTGTTATATATTGACCTGATTTTGATTCAAAAGTACCTTTAAGGTTTAAGTTTCCTGTTAAATCAATTTTACTAGCACTGATTCTATAACTTTCATTTGTATGTTCAATTGCAGATATAACGCCATTTTTATACACAACATCTCTAAAACCATTTTCAGTTTGCTCTCTAATCGAACCAACTTCTGTATCCAGTGATTTTATTTCTCTGGTGAAACTTTCGGCGGTTTCTCTTACTTTATTTTCTATTTTTGTATCAAGGTTAGTAATTTTGTTCGTTAATTCACCCTGTTCTTTTTTTTGCTGGATAACAATTCTCTCAGTTTGTTCAACACCATTTTTAAGATTTTTGATTTCGTAATGATTCTCTAAATCAATATCAACATTTCTTAATTTTAAAGTATTGTTATCCCAATGCAGATTAGGATTCTGTAATTCACCTTTACTATTTCTCCAACCACCTATCTTAAAAGTGCCATTTTGTAAATCCCATTCAACACGACCACCTCTCAGAATACCCGCCCTAATCACATTAGCATTAATAGCCTCACCATCCATGGCAATACTAAAATCCCATGTACCATCAGGTTTCTTACTGTCAGCAATCATGAGCTTACCAGCACCAAAGTAGATCACTTTTGTAGGTGGGTTAAGTGTATCATCTATTGGTCTATCAAAACTATAAATCCCAGCTGGTAGCTCATAATCATTTCCAGCTTCTAGGTTATACTGATATCCATCTTCGTTAAAATACGTATCAGCCACCATTGATATCATAGCTTTGATATAGTTTTGTTCAGTGATTTCTCTTTCTTTTTCTGCTATTTGGTCAGCTTTGATGCGGTCAGCAGTGGACTTTACGAGTTTGTCACCAAATTCAAAGGATATAACTTTTTCTTGCAGAAAATCTTTCTTGATTTTAAAGACTCTTGTCTTAAATCGTATATCCAACTGTCCTATCACAGTCACAGTCTCACCCAGGTCTACTTTTTCATGTTGTAGACCTGTTGCTTTGAGTTGAATCTTTGGTCTAGAGTTTTCTAGGGCAAAATCAAAGGTGGCGTTAGCTAACTCAACCTTATCTTCTATGTCATCAAAAGACACTTCGCACACTCTAGGTTTACCCGTTGGATATCCATATATTGCTGTCGCTTCTTTAATCTCAATATAATCTTGGCCAACAGCTGAATGGACTGATATACCTTCCTTTGTATTACGATAGTCTATATCTTTGAAAGTTATCTTTCTACCATAACCACCTGTAGCTTGACCATTTTCATCATAGATTTCTTCACCTTTACCACGGCCGATAAAGGCTGTGTATAGTTCATCTGTGTTGGTTTCTGCTACCACCTTAAGTAGGTTATCACCATACTTAAACATCTTCCCATAATCACCGCTTAGCTGGTCATACAGTTCTATCTGTTTTGATACAATCTTACCTTGACTATATCTAATCACAGGTCTAAACTCACACCCAGCTCTTTCACACAGTTCATACAGTGACTGCAAAGATGATTGATAGTAAAAGTTCCCACTGTACTTTTGACTAACTACAACAGTACCAACTGTCCAATCAGTATCTTCAAGGATAGTTTTTAAGACTTCGCTAACCAGTTTATTTTTTGGTCTAACATCTCTTATAACTACCCCTTGTAGTTCATCATACATGATGTGAATACCGTGTACTCTAATTACATCATTATCTTTTACAACAGACCTTATCTTGTACATCCAAAAGTTATCATCTTCTTGGACACCGTAATAGTAGTATTGATCATAGTCACGGATATCAGTGGTAGTAAAACCACCTGTGATTATTCCATTAAGGTTCGCATCCATGTAGTTTTCTGTCAATTTGTCAGCTTGGATTGAGTGTTCAAGCCCATAGTTTTTATTGAATAAATATACACCTTTACTCATAGGACACGCTCTCTATACTTGATTGTTAGGTATTGGCTAGGTGTGGTAGTTATTTCATCTTCTGAAAATACTACAAAATCGTGATAGTTACTTTCCACATAATCTAGCCAGGCCATACGGTTCTGATTGTTAACTGCAATTGTATCAGGAGTTACAACTACTTGATCACCTGTTTTGAAATTGCCGTTCAAGATGATTGATAGACCTCGGGTAATATTTCTGATTACTAGTTTAGATGTATTAGCCTTGATAGTAACTTCTATACGCTCTATCTTTACATCATAAAAGTCGTAATTCAAGTCAGGTATCTTTCCACTACATGTCTTAACCTCACTATACAAGAAGGGGTCTTGACAATGTATGGTAAAAGTCCCTATCCCTTCATTTCTATCATATGGCGGGTCTTCAAACTCGAACAATTGTCCGTACCTTACGCCCAATTCATCATCAAAATAAAACCTAACATCATCATTACTTTGTAATAACATGTTGAGTCTTTTTGTTTGTTGTAGCCATTCTTCGTTTTTATCTGCTCGCATTAGATAGTGCACCTTGATGTCCCTGCTGGGGTAGTTTTTGCTCATCACTATATCCCCATTCCTTCCAGGTACTTTGATTAGGTTAAGGTCAGGGCTAAACAATTGCCTGCCTTCAACATTGATTGTCATGTAGTTATCAAGATAATTATCTAGTACTATTCCATTGTAATTCAGTGCACAGTGGCTAAACTCTCTATAATCTACCATAGTGCCCCCTTTAGTATATTTCTTCTATTCTTAGCATCTGTTGTTGATATTGAGTTATATCTTCTACATATGTTTGATATGTTCTACCATTCATTTCCATTTGTAGGATGACAGGTTGTTTTGGTTCATCTTGTAGTTGATAACTATCAGATGAGTTTAAGTGATCAATATTTGCTCCAATGGTGTCTATCATTAGATTGCTATGAAAATCACGGTTGGTTATGTCTTGTACTTTGCCCATAGCTTTATCCACAGGTCTTAGTGTATCTTCGATACCATCTGCAAGACCCTCCATGAGATATCCACCATATTCGGTAAATAGTTTAGAAGGTGAGTGTATGCCAAAGAACCCTGTGAAGGCGTTGGCTATTTGAGAAGCTACCCCAGTCAGGCTTTCCCAACCTTTGTTCAATCCTTCCCAAAGACCATTTATAATTCCATTGATTAGGTTAATACCTATGGTTTTGAAGTGTTCGGTATAAATTTTAAACCCTTCGACAATGCGGTCATATATTTTACCAGGTATACTCACAAAACTGCTTACACCACTTTCAATGCCTGATTTAATATTTCCAGCGATATCCGAACCCTTAGTCTTAAAATCAGATAGTTTATCACCTATCTTTCTGACTAATTCAGATGCAAGTGATCCCATAGCATCCGTCACAGCTCTCTTTTTATCATCAAAACCAGCTTTTACATTTTCAAGGATGTTTTTACCTTTAGTTCTAAAGTCAGTCATTTTTTCTGATAGTTTACCTACCAATTGACTTACTACAGATGCCATACTGATTAGCAGTGTCTGAGTCATCTGCACAATACCATCTTTTATGGCTATCAGTATGTCTTTACCTTTTAATAAAAAATCAGGTATTGCTTTTACTATTTCTGACAGTAACCCACTAATCACTTTGGCTATGGCTATAACTGAATCTGGCGTTGCTTTTGCTATACCTTCAATTAGTTTACTAATTATTTCAAAACCTTTAGTTATAAAGGCTGGTAAATTATCAAAAATCCATCTTAATACTTTTCCTATAACCTCAGCTATCTTTGTAACTATATATGGAGCATTGTCCGACAATCCTTTTGCAATTTTAGCAACTATCTCATTACCACGCTCTATGAATTTTGGAAATTCTTCACCTATAGTTTTTAGTACTTTGGTCAATACAGATAGGATGTTATCAACAGCTTTACCACCGTTGTCCAAGATGCCTTTTGCCAGTTTCCCGATAAGTTCAACACCCTTGTCTAACACAGTAGGTAAGATATTGGTTATAGCTTTGATTAAGTCGCTCAGGATAGTTCCCATAGCTTTTAGTAAATCTGGCGCAGTTCTCGTCAAACCTTCACCGATTTTAGTTACTAAACTAATACCAGCATCTAACCATTTTGATAGATTGTTTGTTATAAATTCAAGGGCTTTTCCTATAACAGTTGCAATACCTTCAGCCACTTTACCAACATTATTGGTTACACCCTTAAAGATTTCTGAAACAATGCTGATACCTGTTTGATAGATATCAGGTAGAGCTTTTTTGATACCTTCGATAATCTTCATCACTAGTTCAAGGCCTTGTCCAGCCCATTTTGGTAGGTAGGTTGTAAAGACTGTGATTACAGTTTCGAGTAATCCACCTATACTATTTTTAAAGCTTTCCCAGTTATTGGATATACCTTGAATTATATTTGCTACAACCTTCACCCCAGCTTCAATAAATGCGTCTAGGCTTTCAAAAATGCTGGTTATCATTTCACCTATTTTTTCTACTACAGTAGGTGCAGAATTCACTATTCCTGTTGCAATTTGGTTTATGAGTTCAGTACCAGATGACAGAAATTGTGGTAGGTAGGTTTTGATGTTGGCCTTAAGTGTATTAAAAATGTTTGAAGCTTTATTAGTTATATCAGGCAATGCAACTGCAAAACCATCTCCAATTTGTTTAATTAGATCTAGGCCATTTTGAGCTAGACTTGGTAATAAAATTTTAAGGGCTATCATGATGCCCTCATAGACTTTATCTATGATTTGTTTACCATTGTCTAATAGCTTACCAAAATTACCCACTATTGATGTAATTATGGTACTTATCAACCTTGCCCCAGCTCCTGCTATTTTAGGTATTTGATTGGTTACACCTTTAATAACTTCGCTCATTGCCCCAATACCTTTTTGGTACAGTGAAGGGAAATAAGAATTGATTGTATTTAGCAGTTGTGTAATTATCGACCCAACTCTGTTTGTCACAGTTTCCGCATTTGTAGATATTGAGTTTATTATGTGGGTATAAATGCTATCCACCCAACCTGCGACAGTTGGCATATAGGCTTGTATCTGTCCACCGATTGTGTCAAATAAACTTACTGCGGACTCTGCTATACCTTCAATGTTATTACCAATTCCTTTGATAATCTCATTAGCTATCGATACTCCTATCGCTAGGAAACTAGGTAGATAATCTTTTAAAGTTTTAATTATGCTGTTTAGTAATTGTGCCAACTGATTTATCACATGTTGGGCATTACGTGCTATACCCCCACCTATACTGCTAGCAATTTCTAGACCTTTACTAGCAATAGATGGCATATAACCATTGATCGTGTTTACAATGTCTACAAAAAGACTGGTCACTCTAGCAATGATTTGTGGAGCCCATTTAGTGATTTGGTCAGCAATAGTGCCAAAGAGTTGATAGGCCATATCAGCCATTGGTTTTAGATATGTTTGACCAAGTGCAAGCACATTGTCAATCACAGTCCCTATCGCATCTGCTACGTTTCCAGCCACTCGGGTTATTCCTGACACAATTGATGCTATTAAATCAAAACCCAAAGCTACAACACTTGGGGCTAATTTTTGAAAACCTGCAGTCAATTCTTGGATTATTGATACCACTGCAGTTTGGATTGTAGGTAGCATTTGTTTGATGCCACTTACAATAGTTGATAGGATATCAATACCAATATCAATTATCTTTGGCATAAGTGTTGATGCTGTAGTTATCAAAGTGGACATGATACTATTTACCGCAGTGGTAATAAATGGCATAGAATTCTTGATGCCAGTCAAAATGTTACTTATAACATCTGCGCCCACATCTACTAACTGTGGTAGATATTTGACTAATATTTCCACTATAGTTGTAGCTACTTTAGTGACTATTTGTGTTATAACTGGCATGGCTTCAGATATGCCTGATGCCAACTTTTTCACCATACCTAGACCCCAGTCTATAACTGTTGGTGCATAGGTTTTTACAAGTGCGACAATGCCAGAAAATAGTGTTGATATTGCATTGCCTATAAGAGGAGCATTGTCTTTAATGGCTTGGACTATTTTGCCAAACAGGTCTACTACAACTGTCACTATCCTTGGTAGGTTTTCCGCGATTATGCTGATTACCTTACCCATCACATTACCAATGACTTCAATCACGGTTGGTAGTACTTTTGATATACCATCAATGATTGCTCCAAGGATTTTTCCACCCTGTTCTATTATGGTTGGTAGGTTTTCCTGGATTACATTTAGTATAGATCCAATTATTTTACCAACAGCTTCTACTATTAAAGGTAGATTTTTGATAATTCCATCAACTATCTTTGTCAAAATGCCAATGCCAGCATCTAATATAGCTGGTAAATGTTTACCAATCGTTTCTATCAGACTAGTTATTATCTTAGTACCAGCCTCAATAATTTTAGGCATAGCATTAGATAAACCGTCGACTAATGAGTTTATGATATTAACCGCAAACTCTGCAATTTCAGGCAATACGTTGCTAATCGCTTGTACAAGACCTGTCACTATATCTTTAGCTACACTTATTATAGTAGGTAAATAAGTCTTAATAGTTTTTGTAAGTGAATTAACAATGGATAAGCCCACCTCTACTATCTTTGGTAGAGCAGTCATAAAACTGTCTATTAATTTGCTGGCCACATCTTTGCCTGTAGATATGATTGTTGGTAGGGCGTTTTTAATTCCCTCAATCAAACTTTTAACCAGCGATTTGCCTACACGGATAAACTCTGGCACTGCTTCTTTGATTACTCTAATCACAGTTGTAATCAAATTCTTGCCAGCAGTCATTATTGCTGGAGCATTATCTTTTATTATCCCTACTACATTGCCTATCAATTTGCCCACAGCCTCTAATATCTGTGGCCTAGATTTCATCAATGATTCAAGGATTCTACTTATCAATTGTGTCGCAGTGTCTATAATCTCTGGTAATGCTTTTAGCAGTCCTTTTGCAAGAGTGCTAGCTATTTCTACACCTTTTTGCAAAATGGTTGGTAGGTATTTTTGGATTGTAGATGTAATTTTTGATAGGATTTCAAGACTTGTAGATACAAATTGAGGTAGATAGTTTTTGATTGTGGCGATTATTTTAGATAGTACTTCAGATGTTAAATCCAGTATATATGGTAGGTTATTTTTTACCGTAGTAGTTACTTTTGCTACTATCTCTCGGGTTAAATCTAGTAACTGAGGTAGATATTGTTTTACCTTAGCAGTAAATTTTGATAGTATTCCTGAAGCTAGCTCAAGAACCTGTGGCAAATGGGCTTTTATACTCTCAATCAACCTACCCACTATCTCTTTACCAACGTGTACAATTGTTGGTAGATATTGTTTTACTAGGCTTGCAATGCCATTAAATAAATTGGATATGGTGCTTTTTATAGCAGGTAGATTGCTTTTAAGACCTTCAGAAAACTGACCATAGTACATTTTGACAGTATTTGCTAACTTACTAAAAGTTTCTTGCAGGCTAGCTTTAATCAGTGGCCAAGATTGTTGGGTTTGACCCGCAATCATTTTGCCAAGGTTTACTGCAGATTTGACAAGCTTAGGCATAGACTCACCTATTATTGATATCACATTGTTGATATTCTCACCTAATCTTCGTATAAGGTTTGGTGTGGCAACTATAATACCTTGTGCAATGTTATTTACAGCTTGTACGCCTAGATCTAAGAAACCTGATAGGTCACTTTTAACATAAGATAAAGTATTTTCTATCCCAGATTCAAGGCTTTTTACCACTTTTGGTGCAGTTACTTGTATTCCTGACAAGATGCTGTTGACAATATCTATTCCTAACTGTTTTAAATCAGGATAGGCTCTTTTTACAAAGGTACTTAAAGCTTTTGGGGTGTTTCTGATAACTCTACCTAACATTGGTATAAAGTTATTTTTCAAAAATATAACTGTATTATCAGCCAGCGCAATTGCAGATTCAAATATGTTTTCATCTATCGCAATATTCCCAAGTACATCTAAAAACGCACTCTTCATTGCATTAAAAGACCCCGATACAGTTTCAGAAGCTTCAAGTGCAGTAGTGCCTGTAATGCCTAAATCTTCTTGTATCACGTGGATAGCCTCTATCATGTCTGCAAAACTATCCATACTGTATTCAATACCAGTGATTTTCTCAGCATTTTTTAAAAGACGTGCCATCTCACCCTTAGTACCACTGTAACCAAGGCGGAGGTTATCTAGCATTGTAAAGTTATCTTTTGCAAAACCTTGATAAGCATGCTGTATATCGGCTATATTTGTACCAAATTTATTTGCATTGTCCGACATATCTCTCATAGCTATATCTGCTATATCGGCCGCTTTTGCAGTATCTTTGCCTGTAGATTGTAAGAGAGAGGCCGCAAATTTTGTAACCTGCTCCATGTACTCATTTGCTGATACCTGAGCTGTTTTGTATCCATTCTTTGCATAATCTCTTACTGTATCTGCACTTTCTTTAAAAAGGGTTTCTACACCGCCAATAGACTGTTCAAGCTTAGCACCTTGACTAATACTTTGTGCTACTGCTGTACCTATACCAGCAGATACTATTATCTTCTTTGCACTGCTAGCTATTCTGCTTCCCAGTGTTTCTCCAGCACTATCGCCAGCAACACCCATTTCGCCATTCAGCTCTCTAGTTATTTTGCCTGATATACCCAAAGCAGATGGCACTATCTGGACATAAGCTTTACCTAATTCTGTAGCCATGGTTAACCCCCTTTCTCTTCTTCACTATTTGCTATCTGATTCCATAGAGCTTCAAAATCTTCGGCTGTTTGGAACTGGATGTTTTCTTTGATTTCTTCTTCTGTAGCTTCCTTGCCATTGATCAAGTCGACTACTGACTGAGGTTTGTTTTTACCTTTTTGTGCATCTTTGGTTTTGCTCCATACTAGCCAACTTAAGTAGTCGGTGATACTTGCTAGTAGATAAGTATTTAAACTAACCTGCATACCACTCATAGCACGTTTTATCCTAGAGTCATTACTTAAACCCATAGCAAAAAGAGCTACCCTCATAGGTGGTAGCTCTCTGTAATCATATATGTTATAAGTTTCCGCTAGGTCGCATTCCAAAGCATCTTCATCAACTACAATCATGTGGGCAAGGTTTACTAGTTTTTTGTTTCTTTACCGCTTGATAGTATCTCTGCTAATTCATCTGCAACTTTTTCAGCATCAACTCGACCGTTTTCATCTTCAAGGTGTTTTAGTAGAGCTTCTTCTTGCTCTTCACCTAGTAACTTTTCTAAAACTGCAGGAAATCTCAAAGGGTTTTCCTCCATTTTTGATAAGTCTTTTATAAAACGGTAGTCATTTAATTTTGTTTCGTCGATTTCAAATTTAAAACCTGATTGTGTCTTTCCCTTTATCATTATCTACCTGTGCCCCCAGTGTTGGTTGTAGGTGTGGTAGAACCTTTTTTGATATATTGATAGTGTGTATATCCATCTTCATCTGGGTTACACTTAACAGTGATTGGGAAACCTGTAGCATCACCATCTGTGTAGGCAATCTCACCATCTTGGATTACTTCCCCTTTAGGGATTACCATACGTTTGATGTAACCACCTTTTAGTACGGTGTCGATTACAAAGACTTTCATCTCTCTTGGTTGTGCATTGACTTTTACAGTCATACCAGCTTCTGGGTTACCAGTTACATTATCATCACCGTATACAAATTTTAGTACATCTTCATTGATAGACTCGATTAGTGTGAAGCTAAACTCATCACTAGATCCTGTATAAAGTGTTAGTACAGTATCACCGCCCCATGCTCTAATCTCATCTGTATCTCTTGTAGAGTTATTTGTGAGTCCATCTTCAGATACATATCCTAAAGACTTAAAAGCTTGGTTAAGTGCTCCATCTGCTGTTGTAGGTAGGGTTGTACCAAGTGGAGCAACTTTAATACCACCATCAATTTTAGGTTTACCATAAGTTACGTGTTCTGCTCTTTGTGCCATAATTTTTGTCCTTCCTTAAAAATAAGCAATTAAAAAGCGATATCGTATACCGCTTGGTATCTATATCGCTTAGTTGTTATATCAGTAAAGTTATAGTCTGAGTTAAGTTTTGCTTTACCGATATCTACAAAATATATTGAATTATCCATTGCCACTTTTACTTCTTCATTCAGTTCGCTAGCTTCATACATGCTTTCCGCATAGCTTTGAAATGCGAAAGTAGCTTTTCTTATTTGGTCATCTTTACCCCCGCCAGTTTTTTCAAAGAGTACATATCGTTTAGGTTTCTCTTTTGGTTCTTCAAGATATACTGGGACACTCATAACGGTGTCGAGGTAATTTTTTAACATTATCTCTATTGTCATTGTAAATTCTTCAAAATGGTGTTGTTCTTTAGATTATCTCTCTTAGCACTATGACTTTCAGCATAGACAGATGCGTTGGCACGGTTTGTACCTACAAAAGTGTCAGCCTTATAACCAGCTCCACATGCGCTTGCGGTTTGATTTGCATGTGTTTTTAAAACCTTTTGCATTTCTGAACCACGTAATAATTGTCTTACACCATCTCTATTCAATTCAAATTTGATTTTATTAGCCATAACGCTCCACCATTATCTTCTTATTCCACTCTAGGGGTATCATTTCTTCGATTCCCTGGGTAACAAAACCAAAAGTTCTAAATTTCTGACCAAAAAATTCAACTGTCCTGTCTTCCCACTCAAAAGGGTCTCCTTTTGGGATTCCTAGAGTGTAGATAGCTCTTTTTCCGTATAATTCTAGATTGTGTACGATATCATCACTTGTAGGATGACCTACAAGCACATTATCTATTTCTCTTGGTATTTCTTCTACTATTGGCCTACCAAAGGGATCAGTACCACGGGTCACCTGGTCGTGGAGAGTGATAGTAATACCCTTGATATGCCTCGCAGGTTGATATGTCATATAGCTCTAACCCCCTTATTCTTTGTCGGCCAAAACCCAGTTTGGCAAGTTCTGATTTTTTGATAAACAGTCCTCCACCTGGGTTTAAGAAAGTACCGCTAAAACTATAACCCATAGCTGACTCGCTATATTGACTCAAAGGTTCAGCAGTAGTAGATGTCATAAGATTTCTTGCGACTATGTCTACTACTACCGACTTATAAGTATTCCTATATCCTGGTATATGGTCAATCATGTACTCTAGATTTTTTCCAGAATTATAGGCCTCCAGCTTCAATTGGTCTTCTACTATAGGTAGTAGGTTTTCAGCTTTTGTTAGTTCTTCAGAGTCTAATGGTCTAAATAGATCAATAACATCATCAACAGTCACATGACCTTTTAAACCTTTATCATCATTGCAATTATTACAGCATGCCATAATTGCTCCTATCTGTTTTCTTCTATGAGTGCGATTAATTCATCCTTTGTCATCTTAGTGTTATGCTCTACATCCATAGAAAATAAAAGCTCTGATAAGTCGGACTTTGTCAGAGATTCTAGGTCGTTGGGTATTTCTATTTTGGAAACTACTGGTTTTTCTGCTTCTTCTTTGACTTTCTTTTCTTTAGTTTGGGTTTTTGCTTTTTCCACTCTTGCCTGTTCTCTAAAGTTTTCAATCTCATCTGTGAGCACCCAGTTTTTCCCTTTGATTTCTTGATTGGTTACTATTTTATTGCCAGTTAAGATGTTAGTGTACTTAAACATCTTAAGCTCCTACAATCTTAGCAAAAGCTTCTGGTCTTAGGATGCCCCAACCTAGATAGGTTTCTGAACGTAGTAACACTTCGTTGTGGCCAGCTAGGTCGCGACCAGTGTTGTCTGGGTCACCGTATTGGATTACTTGCAATGGGATTTGTTTTGTCACACCCCATCTAAACGCGCCTTCAAAGTCACCTACAAGACCTTTTAAGTCATTTTCCTTGCTTACATTTCTACTTCTTTGTAGCCTCATGCCACCTAGAGTATTTGGTACATTGCCAAACATATATTCAGGATAGAGTCTTAGGCCATTTACTGTAATTTTTGAAATTGCTGTTGTAACATCTGGAGCTAGTAAAGCACCATCGGCTGTATATTCTGAACCTTCTACAAGAGCAAGAGCATCTTCGATATTTAGTGTTGGGTCAGCTTCATTATAAGCAACTTCCTGTTCTATCTGTTTTACAAAGTAGTTATCACCAATAATATCTGATAGTTGGCCTGTTCTAGGATTGATACCATGTATAGCCATCCAGTCAAAACCTTCAGCTAGTTTTTTAGCATAACCAATGTTGAATTCTTTCAGAATGTCAATTCTTTTAGATTGACTCGCATACATAAACTCATCTGATACACGTGCAGAATATTCCACTTTTAGTGGTCTAATTACTTTGGATGTAATTGTAATACCCCCTGCACCTTTAGGCTGAGATTCACCTACGATATCAATGTGTGAGTCCAGGTTAAATTCAAAAAACTCATTACCATTAAAAGCAATTGGTCTTTGCCCTGATAGTTGCGCCAATGCAGATGCACCAGTCACTTTGTTATAAAGGTCTTCAATGATGTCAGGTGAGAAAAGTTCACCTCTATTTAATGGATTTGCCATTTTATTCTCCTTGTACTAGATTGTCAGCCATCCTTGCATATCCAGCATCAAGTCCAGAGAGTATTTCAGTCGGTTCAGTACTCCTAGTAGGTGGGTCTGGTCTTAAGTTTTCAAAAGTTTTAGCCATTTCTTTGGCGTCTGCTTCTATTTCTTCATAACTCCCACCCTGGAGTCTTTTCGACATATTTCGTGGTATACCATATTCAAAAGCAAGGTCATATTTCATTTGGTCTATTGTAAAGCCTTCTATTTTGTCATCTTTTTCTTTTATCTGTGACTTCATATCATCTATGGTGGTGTTGCTTTCATTGACCGTATCTGTTAGATCACTTACTTGTTTTTTAAGGTCAGCATTTTCTGTCTTTAGCTGATTAATTTCTTCGGTATACTTTTCACGTTCTCTATCAACTCGATTTTTGATTACGCTATTTAGCTGTTCCTGTGTTTCGATTACTTTAAATTCGTTTTCTTGTGTCATTTTTTCCTCCTACTTTCCCGGTAGTGTCGGTAAATGTATTTCAGCAGTCAAAAGACTGTTAATACCTAAATTCTTGTATTTTCTTTGGTTTGCTAACGTTACAAGCCCAATGGGCTAAAATCACACTATCCAAAAGTGCTATTTCATGGTCTTCGTATTGTGCTTTAAAACCATAACCCCCTTGCGAGCCTATTGGTCTTTTCTCACAGTTAGTTACTATCTGTGTTAAGGATGGTTGGTCTTTATGCACAATAGTCTGCAGGTCTATACCTCGTTTAAAGTCTGAGTTTGCGACTATGACCTCTTTGACTGTTGGCAATATTGGATTAGGTGTGATTTTGGCATCTTTTATGTCTGACCTTAGTAGTTCCTGTGCTCCAGCTCCGTCAATTACGATTTCTGCTATGTCAGCCGATTTTAAGAAATTTAAAATCCACCCGTTACCATTTCGGGTGGATTGACAATCGATGGATTCCACAAAGACTTTTCCTGACTTTGTTTTTACAGCTATACTCATAGCGGTGTTGGCTCCATCTCGACCATATTTAATTCCTACAAAAAGCTTTCCAGTTAGAGCTGGCACACGACTTACTTCAAGGTCTTTCCATTCACTCTCTGAAATTTCTGATTTTTGGTTGTACTTAAGCCATAGACCAAGCCTTTGAATGTTAAAATCAAGGTCATTTGATGATATTTCATCTTTTACAGCTCTTTCTGTAAATATCGTTCCAAGTGAAGGGTTTGTTTCATACCAAGCATCTTTGTCATGTGGGTCGGTCATCTCTTCAACCGACCATTCCGCCCAGCCATTATCTTCGGTTTCATAATTTAAAACTGCTTTACGATACTTAGTAAACACAGTCCCAGCAGATATAGCAGTTGGCGGTGTCCCCATAAAGAGTGTTTGTGGGTTTTTACTATCAGTTACTACATACTTAAGTGCAGTTTCCTGGTCATCAGTATATTCTTGGGCTTCATCTATAATAAGTAGGTCAAAACCTTCCCCAAGCCCACCAGATGATGTTCTAGTTCTAAACTCCATTGACCCAGTACCATCTACAAGCTTTAGTTTTTCACGACCAATAGCTTTTAGCTGGGTGTACTCCATGCCAATTTCATCAAGAAAGCTAGCCATCTTTTCCCACGTACTATGGGATGTTTGAGTGCGGTGTGCAGTGTATACTACTTTTTCACCATTAAACAACCCCCACATAGCTCGTATTAGTGCTATCTCAGATTTACCATTACGCCTTGATACAGCCCACCCAAACTTTGAGTGAGTCCACAATCCATCTTCGTTTTGACTCATGATTGCCTTTAGCAAACTTTTTTGCCATTCCTGTGCTTTACGGCCTGTCTTTTCATAGATGTCTATAGCATCTAGGTACAGGCTATCCACACCTGGCAAGATTACCGATTGAGTAGGATTTTGATTGCCTTTTCTTTCTGACATCCTAACCCCCTCAAAATTTGTACTAAAAAAGAGTAGTTTTTAGACTTACTCAGGTCTTGTAAAATGGGTACATAAAGTTGTTAATTAGACAGTTTTAAGACATACCCAGGTCATAAAGATTGATATTGCCTTTTAGCAGTTTTAAGACTTACCTAGGTCACATTTTCTGACTCCTGTCGTAACAAAGAAAGGAGGTTGGGCTAGTTTTAAACCTTAGCCCAGGGTTTTGTCGTAAGGTAGCGAAATTCCTTGTCGAGTTTCCGTGTCGATTTGTACACGGTTGATATGTGTCCTTCCCACACTCGAGTGATGATAACCCTATCCACTTGGGAGATATAGGATCACCTCCTAACCCATTCCCTACTGTGTACATCCTGTACTTTGCGTTTGTTCAAAGGTCTATATATCACGCGACCTTTACAATTTTCATGCCTCATAAATATTTCATCTGGTACATCATGGGGGTAGTTGTAAACCCCTTCAAGATTTTTGCACCAACTGCAAGCATCATATCTTTCTGTACGTTCAATAACTCCCTTTATTCCAAGGTCATTATTAAATTCAGCATTTATTTCAACTGTATCATCAACTACACCTCTAGTGTAAGTCATTACAGGTTCACCCAATATCCAGTCAATATCTTCAAAGGTTTCTTCATGGACTAAACGTTCTATAAAACCCTTTATTCTGTCAGGATTGATTTGTGATTTTATGGCTTGTATATCATAGCCAGCATTTTTGTTAACTAAAGTTTGTACTATCTGTGCATATTCAGCTACTAGTTCATGATTGCTTCCAAGAGTGTCATTTAATAGTCTTTCAGCAATGTTATAGTACATTTTGCCGTCAGGTAGCACTTCACTTGTCACATGCTTTTTATATACTTCGACCAGAATCTTTCCGACCTCATCCGCATAGTCGTACGCATCATCATAGTCGAGGTTACTGGATTTTAATTTTTCCAGTTTCTTTTTTATGAGATCGCTAGCTTTATATTTACGATTAAATTCTTTTTTTATACTTTCCAGCAGTTCAGGGACTATATCTTTTTCTTCCATATTAATTAGCCCCTTCTATACCTGTAAAATCTCTAAAGCTTTCTTTATCAAAGTATTCTGGGATTGCTCGATTAATCTTTATAGTAGCATCGCCCATAGTAGATAATGCACTTGCAGTTGGTTCAAAGATTGGTTCCCATTTAGCTTTCAGATTTACAAAACCATCTCTACCGTAGTGAAATTCATCTTGTAAGCATTTAGCCACATAACCGACATTTTTAAAGTTAACACCAAAGTTTCTTTGTGCTTTTCGTGCCATAAGCCTTAGTGTTTCATGACTGGCTTGTATAGCTTCAACACTTGATGGATTATCTTGTACAAACCCCAGGTCATCTAAAGTCAATCCCGTTTCCCCAGCAAATAAAGATGCACTCATTCTTAATTGGTCTATAAAAGGACTCATGCTTGGTTGGTCAAATTGGCCAAGCGTAGGTTTGTTTCCTTCATCATCTGAGGTTATTTCCAACATTGTAGATATGGTCGCTTTCCAAGAATCCAGAGGCTCTCTATCAGCATCTGTACCTACAACATATTTTTGCGGGAAACTATAAAACTCAGCCGTTACATCTGCACGTTCAAGCGTACGTTTAGCAAATCTTTGGTGGTAGATACAAGCGTCCGTTATTCTACTACGACCAAAAGGTCTTTTTGCATCTGGGCGGTATATGATTGGCACTAGCAGGCATTCTCCAGCCCCGTGCTCGTATACTTCAACTCTTGCACGCTTTTCAGGTAGCAGTTCACTTGTAGGTAGTGGGGTGTTGTATGGTAGTTGATTGTTTAGCACTACTTGGTTATACGTAGGTAGCTCACCGCCGTGGTAGTAATAATAAGTGGTACGGTACGGTTCAAAGTATGCTTCAATTAGTGGCTCATTTCTCTCCCCACGTTCAAGGACTGCATATCCTACTTTCAAAAGCCCCGTGTTAGGGTCTATCACTCCAGTGGCATTGTAACCTTCAAGGATTTCAAGTCTTGGGTATTTACTGTTTTTATGTTTTGATATATGTACAAAACAGCATGAAGATATAAGAGCCGATTGGATGGCACTGTCAAAAAAGATATCATCATTGTTATATTTAAAAATATCATTTATGCCAAATTGGTCATTTTGAAATTCTCTAAATACCAGCCTATCTGATAGGGCTTCAACTGCTTTTTCACACCAACCAAGGGTGGCTTTATATACGTCTTTTAGGTGATTAGGAGTGACAATAGAAGGTTCTTTCTGTCTTTCCTTCATCTCGTACCATTCATATCGCTTTCTGGCTGATACTTCGTATTTATTTAATTTTGTTCTTAGATAGTTTATATCATATTGGTTATTGTCTATCATAAAATTCTCAATTCTCTAACAAACCCCTTCACCCCGTGCGAAAAAATGTCCAGTGACGGCGTGAACTCCGTTCGCAGGCCAGCAAGGGGGTATATGCCCCCTATGGTATATGCATTACTCACTCTTATAATTCTTCCAATCACGGCTTTGAGGCAAGACTCGATTGCCCAAAACTTTTGGCTCGGTTTCATTTTTATTTTTAAAAAGTTTATCCGACTTGGCTCGATTGCAAGCTCGGTGAGTGAGTTGCATGTTGTCGATATCACTTGGATGACCACCTTTGCTTATAGGTATGATGTGGTCAATCGCTGGTGACATTGGATCTGGTGTCTTTAATTTTTTATCAACAGGCTTTCCACAAATGCCACATATATCCTGGCTTCTCAATATAACCTTTCGATTCTTTTCATATGCTACACGGTGTGCACCTGTCTTATCTAATCTTTGTGTTTTCATAGTTAAGTCTTTATACAACAAAAGACCTGGCATCAACCAAGTCTTTGTCTTGAAAATTATTAGGATTTTAATTCGGCTAGTTATTTTCCAAACTATCACAGTATCATCATACTAGCTAAACCCCCAAAATCACTGACATGTTTGTGACATGTTTTTGACATTTCGTTAATTAATTATCAATAATCACCTAACATTCGTAATGATATATGTACTAAATACTCTTGAGCCTTTCTGTACATTTGTCTTTGCGTATAACAATACTCTTTCTCAAGTCTCTTTATGTCTCTTTTATCTTTAATACTAGATCCATATAAAGTTAGTACTATATCTTTCTCCATCTCATCTAAACCTAATAAAGCATACTCAACATCTGATATAAGCTTTGCATTGTCTTTATAATTCTCTTTTTTAATCTCTAATTCAGATAATATATCCAATGTCTTATAATCAGGATCAGAATTTTCAACCTTTATTCCATTGTCATATGATGCTGTTATACTAGTTAACTTTGTCTCAAGGAACTCTATATCTTCTAAAAGTTTCTGATTAGAGTCCCTAACACTCATATACTTTTTTAATTTATTTATAACGTATGATTTGTAGAACTCTCTCAATATACCATCCTAACTTAATACAAGGTCTTAACTTGCATCCCTTCGTTCTTCTAACTCTTTCATCTTCTCTTTCCTAACACCTTCACCCAGTCTAACAACGTCCAAAGGTGTTAAGCTAATCTCGGCCAACAAATCATGAAAACTAACATAATCCATATTTACACACTCAAGCATAGAGTCAAGTCTTTTCGTATACTTATCAATCCTTTTCTGACCAAACCCAAACTCTAATCTTAAAACTTCGATAGTTAAAGCTAAGAATTGGCTAGCAGTTTCTATACTAGATGCTTCAAATTCAGATTTGAGTTCCTGCACTAAACTCATAAGCTCCGCTTCAGTAAGTCCATAATCTCTGCAAATCCTTCTCCTTTGTTGTCTGTTCATTACTCAACCTCATGGTTTTTCTTAGCTTCAGCTACTCTATCACATGCAACTTTATAATAGGTCTCATCCATCTCAATGCCTATAAAATTTCTGTTCAGATTCACACACGCCACTGCAGTAGTACCTGACCCAATACAATTATCTAAAACCAAGTCACCCTCATTGGTATAAGTTTTTATTAAGTACTCCATAAGTTTAACTGGCTTTTGAGTAGGATGGTCTCCGTGGTTGACTTTTCCTATTCCCTCTATGATGTTTATAGGCATCCTTGAACCATCTTTAACTTCAGAATCATATACTTTTGTACCAGGCTGATAATTTGAAGAAATTTCTCTACCTTTATTTTTTTTATTATAATTACTAAATCCAAATCTCTTTTGAGGGTTGTATGTTGGTAGCTTTTTATAATACACCATAATGTCTTCATTAGCTTTCAATGGCATCTTATTAGCATTAAGAAATCCAGTAAAGTATGATTTTTTCCATTTCCAATCATATCTGTACATTCTTTCATTGCTCAACCTTAACCTGCTAGAGAAGGGCTCATCTCCAAATAAAACAATCGCACCGTTATCCTTAATAACTCTTTTGTAATGACCCCACAATGAAGGGATGTCTATTATAACATCCCAATCATTTGCAGTCTTTCCATAAGGTAAATCACACAAAATCATATCAATGGATCCATCATCTATATCCTTCATTCTAATTAAACAATCATCATTATAAATCTTATTAATTTCTAACACTAAAACCTACTCGCTCTTCCTTCACAAAGCTACCACCAACAACCATGCCTTTACGGTTGGCAATCTCACTGTAAGCACTCTCTACACACTTAGTAAAATCAAGCTCATACCAACTGCAAACATCAAGCAAACATTCCAGCACCATATCAAAAGTAGTCCTCTTATAACACTCAATATAAAGTAAATGCTTTAGAGCCGACACCAAGTAATAAACCAAATCAAACTTACGTTTAACCCTCATTCTGGACTCAGCAACCACCAACTCATAAACCGCACCTACATCAAGCTTAGAATCAAGCATATTACCAACTACCAAAGTCACAAACACATCACCGACAGCATCCTTTATAGCTTCAACATCATCTTTTGATATAGCAATAATCAGCTCCGCAACTTCTTCAGAAGTTTTGATAAGCTGACCTTCTACTGTGCCGTACTTGTCTAGCTGTCTGTCAATTGCCCATTGTTCGATTAGTTTGATTAATTCTTTTACTGTCATATATCTTTCCTATAATCTAATAATTTATCGTATAGTTCATTCAATGTTTTAATTTCTCGCTCACTATCTTCACTTAAATAACCAGCGTCATATTTCTTAGACCAAGCAAATATAGATGTTTTCCTTTGTCTAATCAATTGTTGTATTTGTCCTATATCAGACATTGTTAAATCAATCTTCATTCTTTTACTCATCCCAAACTAAACTTACAAAAACAGTATCTGATTCATCTAAATATTTTACATCCCCCACACCTAAGCGAGTGTAATGTTCTTCGCAACATCCTAAATTTCCGTTATATATTTCCTCAAATATTTCTAACTCCAACTCACTTTCAGGGTCAAAACCTTCAAAATATTCTATAAAGTCTTTTACTTTCATTCTTCTATAACCTCATAAACATTTATTATTTTCATAATTTCATCTTTTACTTCACTAGATATGTTTTCAGTTAGTACCATTACTAATCTCTTACTATCAGGACTCAAATCGTTCCAAAATACTTTAGTTAGATGATTATCAAGAATTTTATCTATAGCTTCCCAATTTTTGTTTATCCAAGATTTTAACTCAATCATAGTAGCTGACTGTTGGTTTAGTTCTTTGTTCATTCCTCTACCACCCCTTGTTCTCTTGCCATATCAAACAGCTTATCCATTAAATAATCACACTCCCCTTGATACCAATCATGGTTCATATTCTTAACTTGATAGCTATCTAAACCATTTATAATCAACCAAAATTCATTTATATTTAATTCAATTGTAATATTTTCGTTAATTGTCATAATCACCTATATCGGCTACCACGTCTAATTCATCCCCTATAAGTCTTAAATATTTACCTAACTGTATTGCTAATCTTTTTAGACTTTCAGCATCCCAAGAATCTATAGCTTCTTTCATCTCTTCTTCTTTTAAATCAGAAAAGCATACATTTTGCCATTTCCCATTTCTTTCAATTCTAAAGTAAATGCTATCTAAATTTCTAAATTCGGTCATTCTTCCACCTCTTTCTCCTCAAAATCGCTTAAATCAGTATCAAGCTCTTCTTTGATTTCTTCAATCTCTCTTAAAGTAAATCGTGTCTGTACGTCTTCTGTTTCATTACTGCAATCTAGCCAATATTCGTCAGTTTCTATCCAACGATTTAAATAATTTCCATTGGATAACCTTGGTTTCATCCACCTATGCCTTAAGTAAAACTTCTTCTCATCCCCACGTTCATCGAGTGGGGTAGAGGTGTACTCTACCAGTAGATTAAATAAGCTTTCTTTATCACGATTAGATAAATTATCCCAACCGGAATATACATTATCGAATTGCATGTACACATTTCTATAAACACCAGCTAAATTAAATTCATGTACACTAATGCGTATAAAACTCTCACATTCTTCAATTTCAAACCCTAAATCCTCAACCCTTTTTATAAATTCCTTAGTTTTCATTTCGCACTCCTAAATCACTTCTTTTCACTCAATTCAACTATCTTATATATAAAAACCATGAAAGCTATTAATAAAACAACTACAGTTAAATTTTCAATAATCTCACCACTCATATATTCAACTGATCCCCTCTCGTATACTCCTTATCAAGCTCAGCAACATTACATACCTCTCCATCCGACCACCAACTGACAGTTGTACCCTCATCATCTCTCGCATCCATTTCCACCACTGTCATGATCGCATAATTAGCCATATCAATCAGCGTATCTCTCACACTCTCATCCTTAACTTCAGCATCTGTCTTACACAATGACTTTAATCTCTCAAGCTTATCACTCAATCTAATCACAGGTGCTATCAATCCATACTCTTCAAAACTCTTACTAAAGCTATCACCATAGTCATTATTTTTAGCACAGTATATATCCAGCATCTCTCTCATGATAAGCGACATTCTATCTGATTTGTTCATCCACACCTCCACTCATCCTAAATAACTAGCAACAACAACATAACTAGCAAAATATCCAAGGCTTACAATCAAAACACCTAAATCCATAAACCATTCAAAGTTCACTTTTCCTTCAGACATCATCATGTTGTAAAAACTTCTCACACCCAAAATCACTACAAAAACAGTCAACCAACTAATCATTCTCGGAGTCATCCTTTCACCTCGCTTTTATAATTCTTCACTTTCCTCTATCCTCACATTTTCTACAAAAGTGTAACTGCAAAAAAGCTGTGCGTTACACTAGTTACGCTGTACGTTACACCTTAAATGTTGCAGTTACAACGTTTCTTTTAAATTTGTAACTTGTAACTAATAAATTTAATAAAAAACTTTTTCTAGGAATGGTTGTTTCTTCAAACAAACAACTAATATTTGAAAAAAAAGTTTTTGGCATCTCTCAGTTACACCTATTTTTTCCTCTAAACCTGTTGCAATTACTGGTCTACAGCTGTAACAGCAGGTCAGTTACACCCTTTTTTGCTGTTACACCTTATAAACGTTGATATACCAACGTTAAAACTATATTTTGTCCAAAAATCTCTCAATCTTTACTCAAAAAACACCTGGTCACTTGACCGTTAATTCTCTTAGTTTTGCTAATTAAATCAAATTCTTCTTCTACCGTGTTTCTAATCATATTTTCACTATAATTGACGGCATTATCCTCACACCATTTCTGGTAAAGGTCATAAACATCTCGGATAGGCTGACCTTCAATATCTTCTTTAGAGTAATCCATAATAAAGTCTAGTGCTGGATTGTTGTTTTTATGATAGTTTTCGTTGTAGTCATAAACGATCTGACTAAAAGTAAAACCACCCTTGGAGTACAATCTTTGGTAACCTTCAACTATCAATCTAACCCAATACTTTAGTGCTTCTTCAGTAGTAAGATTTGTGATAAATTTCCTATCCTTTTTCTCCACCTTTGTAAACATAGGTAGCCAAAGCACTCTCCTTTTATAAGACTCGCCTTTTTCCCAGGATTTTAGTATGTGATTACTTGTAAAAATCAAACTCCCAGTAAAGTACATATCCTCAGCCCCCTTGTACAACTCTCTAGTAGTAATAAAGTCGCTGGTGGATATATTCTTCAAGACCTTCATATCTTTGTCATTTATCGCTTGGTCTTGTACATCATCACCTAGGTTAGCCAGCTTGCCTTTAAAGGATGGTAAATATCTCTCATCTGATAACTCCGATATGCTCATGGCACTAACATTTTTACTACCAAGTATAGTCTTAATAATCTGTAAGAGTGTCCCCTTACCGTTTCCGCCATCACCGATAAAGATAAAAAACTTGGCCAAAGCTCTTTTAAATTCTGGGTCTACTATTAAACAATGCCCTAGTATCTCTATCAGTAAGTCTCTATACTCATCATCATTTTTGGTCAAATGACCGATATAATCATCAACCACCTTAACAGGTTCGGCATCTGAGTCATACTCCACATCTATTTGGTAGGGGGTAAACTCATCTGTGATTAAGTCGATAAACTTACCATCTCTTAAGTAGCCATTAGTAAATTTAATATTAAAAATCTCACTCTGTGGTATCTTCTTACACCTGTATTTCATCTGTTTGATAACTTCATCCACATAATAAGACTTTTGCTTTCCTACCTTTTCATAGACCTTCTTTTTGAGCAGTGTCTCTTCATGGGTGTAATCTCCATCAAATTTAAAATAGTATCGTTGCCCATACTCAATAAAATTCAATTCGCTAAGCAATTGACTCGCTACTTCATACTCTCCATCTTTTTCGGCTTCAAAATTAACATCCCTTGTAACGGTATCCAACTCTTCTGGGCTGAGTGGTTTGGCAAAGACTTCTTCATTGACAAAGCCTAGTACTTTTCTCCACTCACTGTATCCCCCTAGTTTGCTTCTAAGTGCAAAGAGTGAGTTATTCCTTCCTTCTCCTTCATCCATGCTGTACAGGACGTCATACTGTTTATTAGAGCTAAATATAAAGGGGGCATCTTCTCTAATTCCTTCATTTTCTATCTCTCTTAGTACACCATCTCTTTTGATGGTAACAGCCTTTGTATTACCTTTGTGTTTTATCTCATACTTAAACCCCAAGGGGCTGACTCTGTTAGCACCTTTTTTAAAATCACTTGGTTTTTTAAAGTAAAAGTGCACTCCCCTGTCAGTCCATACAGTTTGGGTTTTAATATTAAAAGCTGATATAATTTTTCTTATTAACTCCTTTGGTATATCATCTATATCAACAATGTAGTCATTATCCTCTATGATCCAGCCCGCATCTTTAAAAGCTTCATGGTCATCTGATATATCAGCTAGTTTGTTGGAGTATTTCTGTCCATTCTCAAATTCAACATACATCATTTACCTTTCTATCCATTATCGTTGCATACGATTTGCAACGTAAAAGTTTTCGCTGCATTATTGCCACCTTTTTAGATTTTTCATGGTCAAATCATAGTACCATTGTTTATCTACTATTTTGTCAAAGTGTTTTAAGTCTTTTAAGTCACCATTAAACAAGTACATACTACTCGGCGTATCTGGAAACTTAGCTAATCCATCATCTTTTCTCTTTTTGTGTAGCTCCCCGATATTTGCCACTCCAGGCTTTGATGCAAAAACACGGTTAATTTTTGTATCTAATAAATCATCTGGCTTATCTTTTTGCACCACACCTTTATAAGTTGACCCAGCTTGTAGGATGTATTGATATAGTAAGGGGTTGTCCATATTTTCTAGGATTGTGTTCTGTACTGGCTTACCATGGACTAAGTAATCTACTAAAGCAATATGAGTTATCCTAATATCGTTATTGGCAAAATAAGCATTACCATAGTACTTATTAACATCTCCACCTTTGACCTTGACCTTATCATCCCACTCGACAGCAATATAATTGTTTACATCCTTTTGTATCCAGGTTTTATAAGCTTCGACACTTAATGTCAGGTTAAACTCTTCTTGCCATTGGTTTTTCACATCAATATCTTTTGCATTATCTAAATTATATGCAACACCGTCTGTATTAATGTTAATAATCTTAGCGCCAACCATAGCTAGTCTCTTTGCCAACTCATATACGGCAATCTGCCCGTTGATACATATAGAGTAAGCCAAAGCTGGATTGTTAATCTGTGAGTATTGGTTGTTTAAAAGTCCATAGGTTGAGTTAAGTATCAATTTATATGGTGCTTGTTCTTTCTTTTTGCCTTCTTTTTTGAGTTTTAGCCTGTGGTCAAGGATTTGCTTATACTCACCTGTTTTATCACTCAAACCGTTGAGGTTTATTAGTAGATTTGGATACATGCTATCAACATCCATTAGCTTTATCATCTCTGTTTTGACAAAACCTTTAGGTGCTCCATGTAAGCCACCCCAGCCAAATTCTATTTGACATCCCAATTCATCTTTGACTACTTTTTTAGTTTTAAAATTAAAATCGACAGTACTGGCAAGTTCCATCCACATGTCTTTTACATCTTTATCTACGTAATCAAGCAACTTTTCATCTACCAATAACTTTCCGTGTGCTCTGGTCTTTGGTCTCAGTAGTTGACCGACAATACTAGTCGTATTCCACTTGTAGGCTTTTCGTTGGATATCTTCAGGTAGCATTTGGACAATAGCTTCTTTACTTTCAAAGTAATCTTTACGCATTTCAAAGATTTTGATAGTAGCTAATACATCATATTCGCAGTATTTGACTGTTTCTAAATTCTCAGCTGGGGTTAATGGTCTATCAATGTTGAAACTTACATCTGACTCAACAATGGAGATGCCCATATTGCCTTCAACCTTTTTTAGCGAAGGTTTAGCTACATTTATTTGCTGGAACGCATCATAAGTCTTGCAAGCTTCTATCTTTTGCATGTTTATTTTTGAGTCATTAGAGATGATGCTATCGTTCCATTCTTTGATTATGTTTTGAGGCAAATTTTTGCTCATTGCATATAGAATATAATCATCATAAAAATAATTGTTATATCCTATGAGTGTTTTACCAATTAGCCATGGTTCAAGATTGTCGTAACCTTGCTCCACCAGTCCACGGTCGATATACTCACCCAGCCCATCAAGGCTAGATGAGAAAATTTTGACCGTATCTCCAGCTTGGTTTTTAAAAACCACCATGGAATTATATTTAAAGACCTCAATATCGAAAAAGTATAGCTCATTCATCATTAAGCCCAGTTAGGTTTTTTGATTTCACCATAAGCAAACTCTTTAAATGCCACCTTAATTTCGACCATGATTTCTTTGCCGATTATCTCATCTGCATTGGCTACTGATACACCAAATAAATCTTCAAATTTTTCATGTTGCTTTTTCTTCTTTTGTGGATTTACAAACCATTGTTTCTTAGCTTCTACATAATCAGAATACTGGTACTTGGTTTCGTAAGTTTTACCATTCCAGTCGTATCTGATAGCTATTTTGTTTCCATTATCTACTACTTCTTTGATTTCAGTATTGATAATCTTACCTTTATCAGCAACATCAAATTTTTCAACAATATCAGCTTCCCATAGACTGTTAAAGTTTGGGTATTTGTACACATCATAACTTTCACCAACTTTGGTATATAGTTCACTGTAATCTACATCAAAGTATTCTTTGCTCCATTCATCCACTTGTTTTTCTTTTTCTGGATCGTCGACATATTTGCCATTGTCATACTTTTGTTTATTAAAATTAACTTCTAATAATTCCCCATTTTCTTCATCAAGAAATCTTAGTATGGCCTTCTTATCATCATTTTCATACACAACTTCTATCAGTTCTAAATCTTTTCTTAATTCCATTACATAACCTCCAGCGTATAATCAATTGCATTTTCTTTCAGTAACATCTCTACTAGCTTAGCATCCTTCTTATCTGATATCTTAAAGATATAAAGCTCCTTAACATCCACACCTTGACTACTCAAAACTTCAGCCTGTTTCTTTTCTTCCTCTTTCATCTCTTTGTGTGTCTGTATAGTCGTGGCTACATCTCGTGTATCTTTATAAAGTCTTATCAGTGCTTTATTGTCATCCATTGTAGAAAGTAGGCTTAGGTCTTTTTCTGACTGCTCCAAAAACTCAACCATATCTTCTTCAACAGCCTTCATTGACGTAGTCTTATTAAGATGTCTAACTTCGATAAAATCATCAAAAGTAAATAGTTTAGCATACTCATACTGGCCTATCCTCATATTCCATATCTCTTCAATATGGCTTCTCTTATCATCCCTTTCAGCCTCTTCAAGCTGTCTTACTTGATTTCTAACAACCTCGTCAGCCTCTTTGATAATGACTTCAATCGACTTAATCTGACCTGCAAAAACCTCATAAGGTTCAAGTATTTCTTTCTTAATCCCTATCCTTCTGTCATTCAACTGCTTAACAGCCTTATTCATCTTTGCAAGTACTTTCTTACTTTCTTTCACGTTTTCGTCCGTAACTTCTATGTTTTTCACATAGTGGGCAAGCTCTGTAGCTTCCATCAGCAATCTTTCATAATCCGGGAAAGATATTTGACCATCTACCAACTCAAAACTGTTATCTCTTATAACTAATCCCTGTTCCATTTAATCTCCTAATAAAATCTTTCACTCTTGTGTAGTTCTATCCATTCACTATCTTTACTTTTCCTATTTAAAAAGTAAAAAGTCCTACTATCCTGTGTACTTAGATGCCTCATAGCACCTTGCCACACATCATATCCATAGTCTTTCTTGGCACTGTTTCTGATAGCCTCAATCTTCTTGGCATCATGGTTGGACTCTATGAAAAAATAGTCATACTTAAGCTTTGGAGCATGCTCCATGGTAGCCGTATCTGTGGTATAGATGAGGTTTTTATCATCCTTTTGTACCACATATCCACTGCAAGGGACATCATGTACAGCTTTAAATGCTATGACCTTTCTGTCCTTAAGCTCTATCTCAGTTTCATCTCCGACAAAATGGTGGCACTTTACTATATCAGCCACATCATAGTTGCCAATTATAGTTATCCTTGGGAACTCCTTCACCACCCTTTGTATGGTCTTTTTGTTGATATGATCTGTGTGCCTGTGGGTCAAAAATAGATACTTGATGTTATATAAATCATCTCGGATAAACCCATATGGCACTCCAATATCAAACATCATGTCATCCACTATCACGCAATTTCCAGCACTGCCACTTTTAATTATTTTGTAATTCGTTGTTATCCTCGCTTTCTTTTGGTTCAAGGGTGATACTAAAATGTTCAATTTCATAATCTTCAAAATCTTTGATAAACTTTAAGTCTTCAACATGATTTAGTATATGTTCCCATCCTGTGTGGTTTACCTTATGACGAATATTTTTAGTGTATACATCTAAAATTCTCTTAAAATTTACTGATAGGTATTCTTCACAATCATATCTCTTTGGGTCAAATTCATACTCACTCATTCTCAAATCCTTTCATTCATGGTATAATAACCATGTAAATACTTTTTCTTAAGCCCTCGTAGTTCCAGCTAGTGGGCTTATTTAATTGCTTTGTTTCTTCTTTCAAGCTCATCATTAATCATCATTAGCTTTTGCTCTCGGTCTCTTTCTGACCTCTTATCAAAAAACCATTTTCTTAGAGTACGAAGGCTATCAACACTTCTACATCTTAGATGCTTCTTATACTCCCTCACCTCCTCATCATTCATCAATCCTCATACACCGCCTTTCTAGCCCTCATGATGTCAGCCATCCTTTTCTTTCTATCAAGCTCTACTGTCATGTGTTCCATACGTTGTTCCGCTCTTTCAATACGAGCAAATCTTCTTTGTCTTTTTCTAGTTCTTTCTGTCATTTAAGCCTCCTGTATATATCTCTTAAGCATCTTCTTCTAAATTCGTGTGTTATCTTTATAAACTCTTCTTGCAAATCTGTGTTGTTAGGTTCTTGATTTGACAATATCCTTTCAAGCATCCTCTCACGTTCTTCTTTGAGTCTGTCAAAAGAGTAAAATGTGTATTTGTTAATCAATTAATCCTTCTTTCTAATATAAAATTCTTTATATCTTCTTTGTAATAGTAAACTGAATTCCCAACCAACCCATACCTGGGTAGTCCTTCCTCTACCATTCGATAGACTTTTTCAGCTCCTATGCCAAGGTAAGTACATACTTCATCAATTTTGAGAAAGTCTTTTTCATCTAATTTAGTTTTTTCTGTCATGGGTCATCACCTACAATTTCTCAATTATCAGTCTTATCTCTCTACCAAGTCTTAGCCTGTCATCAAGAGTAGATGCATCTCTAAAGTCTTGCATATAGATATCAAGCATTTCTTGGTAAATTTCGTTCTTATACATAACAGAGCTAATCTCACTTGCACTGGCTTTTCTGAGCATATAATTATCTATTACTTCGATTTTTCTTTCACCGTTAGGATAAGATATGCTCAGATACTCTTGTTTCTTTAGTCGGCTTATAGCTGACTTCACATTGTCATAACTAACTCCAGTTAGTTCAGATATTTGTTCGTTTGTTAGTGATCCATTCTTTTGGATTTCTGTAAATACTTTTTCTATGTTGGTCATAAATTCCTCCGTTTAACGGTGGTTTGAAGCTAAAAAAAATCAGCTTTATCGTTTAAGTTAATAGGGACTACAACATAATCAGGGTCGATACCATACAACTCACAAAGATTATAAAAATCATTGGTAGGTATTGTAGTTAACGAGTTTTCCCAGTTTAAAATAGTCTTCTCAGTCTTACCCATTTTCTCTGCGGTTTCTTTTGCTGTGAGTCCTTTATTGACTCTGGCCGCTTTCAATGAAATTTTAAAGTCATTCATATTTTATCCTCCTATCCATATACTACCACCGTTTTACAAAGGTGTCAACCGTAAAACAGAAATATTTTACTTTTTTCAAGTATTTATTTACTTTTTAACGGTAATATGTTATTATTAACGTATAAGGAGGTGAATATGAATAATAAGGATATCTTAGCTAAAAACTTAAATCATTACTTAGAAATAAAAGATTTATCACCCACTGAATTTGCAAGAAAGATGGATTATCCAGAAACAACAGTTTTTAACTGGTTACATGGGAAGTACTATCCTAGAATTGATAGAATACAACAGATGGCGGACTTTTTTGGAATAATGAAATCAGACTTAACTGAAGACAAATCCTTACCAAACGACCCCAACATTATCCCCCTCACCCCAGTAAAAAGAATACCAATCCTAGGAGAAATAGCCTGTGGTGAACCAATCCTAGCCCAAGAAAACTTTGACGGCTACTTTTTGGCAGATCCTACTCTTGTAGGTGGTGACTTTGTACTTAGATGTACAGGTGACTCTATGATAGATGCCAATATTTTTGAAGATGACCTGGTCTTTATCAGAAAGACCCCAGATGTAGAAAATGGTAGTATAGCGGCCGTTTTGATAGATGATGAAGCCACACTCAAAAGAGTATACAAGAACGACAATGAGATCATACTCCAACCTGAAAATAGAAAGTACAGTCCAATAAGAATCACTGAAGAAGATATGAAAGATATTAGAATTCTTGGACAAATGACTGGAGTATTTTCAAGAAGAGATAGATAAAGCAAAAGAGAGATACAAAATCGTATCTCTCATCCCAACTATATTTTATCATAAAGGATTTGTTATGTTAAATAAAAAGATTTTACTACTTGCCCTAGCCCTATCCCTCACCGCTTGTGGCAAAGAAGAAGCACCAAAAGAAAGTGTAGAAGAAAGAAATATACAAGCTTTACTTACACAGATTGAAGAACTTAAGGCAAAGAATGCTGAATTAACTGCCCAGTTAGAAGCAGAGGGAATGTTAGCAGGTAACACAGCCGAAGAAACTGAAACTAACATAGAACCAGTTACAGATGTTCAAGAAACTGAAGAAGCTCCAGTAGAAGAAGCATCTAGTTCTGGTGTCCAATATGTACAATCCCAAGAAGGGAACACTCAACAGGATAGCTATTTTGTACTAGAAACTAATACTGCGACTTACACCCAAATTGGTGACGCTTTTGTAACTCAAAGTACTTATGATGACAAACAAATTTTAGTTATCCCTATCAAATACAAAAACCTATCAGACGATACCCAAGACCCATGGATGTCTTTTGCCAGTGACTATAAAGCATATCAAGAAGACGACATCCAAGAGTACACACTAACTGGTGGTTCAAGTGGTCTTGAAGAACAATACCAAAGCGACCCAATGCTAAATTTAAAACCAGGTGCAGAAATCGACTATTATATAGCTTATGAACTGGAATTACCAAGCTCAGATGTTACCTTAGGTGAATATATTGGAAATGATATCCATCAAACCTTCAAATTCCAATAATCCTTCACAAAACGCCGTCTAACGAACGATTTTACCCCTAGCCATATATTACTATGGGTCAATCAAACATCAAAACACAATAAATACTAAATCATGCTTACAACCGTAAAAAAAGAGATCCCCACCGACCAAAGTAAGAATCTCAATTAACTTCAGCACTATTTTTGTGCCTATTTTTATTATAGCAGAAAGGAGACTAAATGAAAATAGAATCCTACAAACTTAAATCAGGTGAAACTAGATACAAATTTAACGTGTATCTTGGCATCAACCCTCTAACTGGAAAAGAAATGAGAACCAACCGTAGTGGTTTTAAAACTAAAAAACAAGCAGAGATAGAGTATATAAAGTTATCCACTGATGGTGTCATGAACAAGGATAACGCCACCTTTGAACAAGTGGCCAAACAATGGCTAGAACTTTACCAAACCACAGTCAAGCCAGCAACTTATATCAGAGTAGAAGGAATCTTCAGAAATCACCTGTACCCCTACATCGGTAATAAAAAAATCCAATCCATAGACACCTTGCTAATGCAAAATTTGATCACGCTTAAATCCACCGAGATAAAAGAATTTAAACTCGTCAACACATATGCTCGTAAAGTCTTCAAGTATGCCAAACCCCTGGGTTATGTAAACCACGACCCTACTAAAGATGTCATCTACCCTGTCATTCCTAAATCCATAGATGAAGAAGTAATCAACTTTTGGACAAAGGAAGAAACCATAGAGTTTTTAAACTACGCCAAAAAAGATATGCCCCTTATCTACTACACCTTCATGAGAGTAGCACTCTTTACGGGTGCTAGACGAGGTGAGATACTAGCTCTGTCTTGGAAAGATATAGACTTAAAGAAAAGGACTATCAAGATAAGTAAAGCCTACAGTAGAGCTAAGGTTAAAAAGTATGATGTAAGCTCACCAAAGACAAAAACATCAATAAGGACTATCACTATAGATGATGAAACTATAGGCATACTCAAGCAGTGGAAAAATTTCCAAAACTCTCACATAAAAGTCACAGCTATAGATGATATAGTTTTTAGCTCTACAAATGGTACTTATCTAAATGTGGACAGGCCTAGATCATGGATGATGAAAGTCATCAAAAAACATAACCTAAAACAAATCCGACTCCATGACTTACGACACACCCACGCAAGTTTATGTTTTGAAGCTGGTATGGATATAAAAGATGTACAGTACAGACTAGGTCATGCTGACATCAAAACCACACTCAACATCTATATCCACGTAACCAAAGACAAGGAAGTAGAATCCGCCCAAAAATTCGCAAACTTTATGCAGTCGTAACAATTTTCGTAACACAAACCAAAAAAGACCCTTGTAATCGTTAAAATTACAAGGGTTTTACTTTCATGGCGTGCCATTGAGGATTCGAACCCCAGGCCTTCTGGTCCGTAGCCAGACGCTCTATCCAGCTGAGCTAATGGCACATTTAATTTTAAAATACTGGAGCTGATGATAGGACTTGAACCTACAACCTATTGATTACAAATCAATTGCTCTGCCAATTGAGCTACATCAGCAAATTTATATGGCGACTCGGAAGGGATTCGAACCCTCGACCTCCGCCGTGACAGGGCGGCATTCTAACCAACTGAACTACCGAGCCAATAAAGTATTCATAAAAGATTCGAACCCAGTCCCAACATCTTGGGTGGAAAGTGCAAAGCACTTTTCATTTTCGAGATGAACCGAAGGTGAATCCGAAAAACTCCTCCGCCGTGACAGGGCGGCATTCTAACCAGCTGAACTACCAGGCCAAAAAAAATTATTTACTTGAGTTCGACCTTGATGGGATTCGAACCTGTCCCCTGTGGGGTTTCAAATCTGAAGGATTTGGAATCTGTGAGATGAGCTTCTAGCGAATCCACAGAACCCTCCGCCGTGACAGGGCTGTATTCTAACAAGTATGTCCGACATACTGGACCTGAACTACCAAGCCATGCGCTAGCCGAACGGCTAGTTAATTATTCTTATGGTGGAAGTAACAGGGCTCGAACCTGTGACCCCCTGCTTGTAAGGCAGATGCTCTCCCAACTGAGCTATACTTCCATAGATGATTACATTAATTATTATATAACATATTATTGTCAAACGTAGAAGGAGATTCGTAACCCAGTCCCTTGTGGGGTGGAAAATGCAAAGCATTTTTCATTTTCGAGACGAATTGATGCAATAGCATCCAATGAGTCCGAAAAACCTACCACCGACGGTGGTATCCCCGTTATACGAAGATAAATAGTTAATAATATTATTAAAGCAATAATGGTGACCCCACCGGGTTTCGAACCTGTCCCCTGTGGGGTTTCAAATCCATAGGATTTGAAATCTTTGAGGTGAATCAATGCGTTAGCATTGATGAGCCCAAAGAACTATCCGCCGTGAACACGGTGGTATCCAATGTATACAAAGTATTAAGTTTATAAAACTATATACTTAATAATGGTGACCCCACCGGGATTCGAACCCGGGATACCACCGTGAAAGGGTGGTGTCTTAACCGCTTGACCATGGGGCCTCAATCACAGGCGTAGCCTGCGGGTTTGGTAGCGAAGAACGGACTTGAACCGTTGACACTCCGGGTATGAACCGAATGCTCTAGCCAGCTGAGCTACTTCGCCATATATAAAGCTTAGGTGTGCTTTTTTGTCCTCGAGCTTACGCTCTGCGGTATTTCGCGCCTAATGGGCGCGAGTCCTCCACGAGCCGCACGGGCTTGAATCGGCTTCGCCGACCATTTCATGGGTCCCATGATGAGGGGACATAATTGGTCCTCCCTTGGCCGGACGGGCCTACGTGGCGCTCAGGGTGGGATTCGAACCCACGACCTGCCGGTTAACAGCCGGATGCTCTACCACTGAGCTACCTAAGCATATTTAGTTATGTAAGTAATATAATAACATATTTAATTTGTATTTACAATATTTTATTAATT
>HG326665.1:0-60530 GCA_000308255.3 Anaerococcus pacaensis 9403502
TTCTCAATAAGTCCTATTCCTGATTTAATATCAAGTTCAGCTATTAATTTATTTGCTTTTTCACTTGCACAATTAAATTGATCTTTTATACTTTCAATTGTGTAGTAAATAAAGACTTTTCCATCTTCATCTATCCAGCCATTTTTATATGAAAGACCCATTCGATTAAGCATATATGAATACAAAACTTTAGCTTCGATAGAAATGCTCTCAAAAATTTCATCTTCCATTAATACCATAGGTAACCTAATGAAGTTATACATCTCAGATTGCCTATTATAAAAATAATCAAAATTCATCCTTACCTCCTTTCTTTGAAATAAAAAAGAGCAGCCTTATTTAAGCTACTCTTGTAGAAAGTATAAAATGGGTTTTATATTATTATATTTTTCTTTGTGTCTCCCCATACCAGTTGTAAAACTACTCTTACGTCCATGTAGTTTTTTTGGGTCTTTTTGACGTATCCTTCTTCATCTTTATCGAAGACAAAATGCTTATAAAACTGCTTAAAATGCAGGATTTCTATATTTACATCTTTTGTATCAACGCTATAGTCTCCACATGTCTAGAATTTGGGAATTGGTCGACCACTTCGTATTTTTTAATTTTATATCCTGCTTTTATAAAGTCTTTGAAGTTTTCTACCTGTGTCTTTGGATTGCAGGAAATATATACGAATTTTTCTGGTTTTAGGTCAAGTATTTTTTCCAGAGCATCTGGCATGATGCCAGCTCTCGGTGGGTCTAGTATGACTACTTCATAATCCCCTTTGACCTTGTCAATTTCTTCAAGGACGTCCCCACAAAGGAAACTAATATTTGATATATCATTTAGCTTAGCATTTTCAAAGGCTTTAGCTACTGCTTCTTCCACTATCTCAATGCCGGTAGCTTCTTTTGCTACACTTGCCATGACTTGGGTTATAGTTCCTGTGCCAGAATATAGGTCTAAGACATTGGTATTTTCATCGATATCTGCAAACTCGAAAGCTTTCTTGTAGAGCTTTTCAGCTGTGTAGATATTAGGTTGGAAAAATGAAAATGGTGATATATTGAATTTAAGACCCAGCATTTCTTCTGTAATATGGTCCTTGCCAAATAATAGATTTACCTTTTCTGGTATTACGGCATCTGCTACAGAATCATTAGTCACATGAAATATAGAAACAATCTCCCCTTCTATTTCTAGGTCTCTGAGAAAGTTTACAAATAGTTTTGTTCTCATATCATCAAATGACTCATCACTAGTAGTGACTAAGATACACATGATCTCCCCTGTCCTGTGGGCTTTTCTGATGATGAAGTGACGCAAGAGGCCTTCTTTGAGGGACTTATGATAAAAGCTTGTTTTCTTTTCTCTGAAATATTCTTGGACAGATTTACGAATCACATTGAAATCGCTATCTACAATGTTACATTTATTAGTATCGACTATTTCATAAAACCTATTTTGACGGTGGAGGCCTAGTATAAGCTCTCCCCCTTTTTTGGCATCACCAAAGGTATATTCCATCTTGTTTCTAAAGCCATATATAAGAGGTGCCCTATTTATGGAAATATCTCCGTCAAAATCAATATTATTATCTTCAAATAAATCCTTTATCATATCAAGCTTTAGCATAAGCTCTGTTTCGTAAGGGAGTTTTTGGTAGGCGCATCCCCCACATGTATCAGCTTGTGGGCAATAGGTCCTACTATTTTCTAGTGGAGAATTTTCGATTAATCCTAAATATTTGCCTTTTTTATATCCATTCCTATTTCTAGTAGCCTTTACTTTGCAAGTCTGACCTAAGAGCCCTCCCTTAAATTCGATCGGCACTCCATCTTCATTATAACCTACAGAGATATTTGGGTATTTCATTTGATCTACCTTGATATCGTAAGTCTTATTCTTTCTCACTTGCTTCCTCCCAGAAGTTTTTCGCTTCTTTCATAAAATCATCTCTCTCATTTACTATCTTCATGTCCTTATTCTTCCAATGTGCAGGAAAAAGAACCCTATACTTATATGTGTTAAACCTATCATCGACAAGATATATGATTCCCTTATCATTCTCGCTCCTGATTACCCTACCTGCAGCCTGATAGACCTTATTGATGCCAGGATATGTGTATGAATAATCAAAACCGCTAATGCCTAGCTTATCAAAATGCGCCTTGATTAGATTTCTCTCATCACTAACTCCAGGCATGCCAACAGAAATTATCATAGACCCTATTAGCCTATCACCTAATAGGTCTACTCCCTCAGAAAAAATCCCGCCTAGGACTACAAAGCCAGTCTTTGCTGAATCTTCATCAAAATTTTTCAAAAACTTGTTTATATCCTTTTCTTTCATATTTTTATCCTGTTTTATGATTTTATCATCATATCTAGCTGTGTAGTCTTCGTAGACATCTTCGAGATACGAATAGGATGGGAAAAATATAAAGTAATTGCCGGACTTAGCTGTGATAAATTCATTTATTGTATCACTTATGATAGATACATTATTATTCCTATCCCTATACCTAGTACTAATTTCCCTGTTATAGAGGGCAAAATTTTTGCCATCAAATGGGTTATCTAACCTTAGCTTCAAACTATCTTCAGCCCCCAATAGTTTCATAAAATATGGCATTGGCGATAGGGTAGCTGAGAAAAATACTGTCGATCTAGCATAGCTATAAGTCTTTGATAAAACTTCTGATGGGTCAACACACTTATATTCAAATACTAAATTGTCATTATACTCATCAAAAGAAATCACAGAATAAAATCCATTTGTGTAGACCTCGCTTATTTTTAGAAATTTGTTTATATCAAAAAATAAATTCAATAAGTCATCGTAATTTGGATCTTCCCTCTCTTCTACCAAAAATTTTTGTAGGGGCTTAAGGATTTTAATTAGATCTTCCTCAAGATCAGTTATTTGTTGATCTTGATAATAATATAATTTCTTGCCGTGATTTGAATAAATCTCATTAAAGGTATCTATTATTTTATTTAAATATTTAATTAAGATTTTGTGTTTTTTATCATTTAACCCTTCTCTAATCTCTATAAATCGTGTATTGGTAAAGCTAAAACTAAACATATCTCTGCTACGCTCTACTAGGTTGTGCGACTCATCGATTAGAAAAATATACCTATCGATTATCTCATCGAAAAATCTCCTTAGGTATATAGTGGGATTAAATACATAATTGTAATCACAGGCTATAAAATCAGCATACAAAGATACATCAAGTTCTAATTCAAAAGGACAAACTCTGTGTTTTTCAGCATAAGATGTGATGATATTAAAGTCCATGATCTCTTCGTTTTTTATAATATCAAACAGGGCTTCATTTACCCTATCAAAGTGGCCCCTAGCAAAAGGACAGTCGACGGGATTACATTTAACTTCATCGTTTAGGCAAATTTTTTCTTTTGATGTAATGGTTAGAGCTTTGATGTATAGGCCGTTTTGTTTTAAAAGTCTTACCGCCTTTATGGCTTCTTTGGCCTGTGTATTTTTGCTTGTTAGATAGAAAATCTTATCCGACAAGTCCTCACCCATAGACTTAATAGACGGAAAAACTGAAGAAATAGTTTTACCTATGCCTGTAGGCGCGTCTACGAAAAGTTTCTTCTCTTCAAGTATTGATGTATATATAGCCACAGCCATCTTCCTCTGACCCTTGCGGTAGTCTTTAAAAGGAAAATCTAATTCTTTTATAGACTTATTTCTCATTTCACTATTGCTAGCAAGTATTTTTGAGAAACTTAAATAACTATCTAGGAGCCCATAGTAAAATTCTTCAAGCTCATGGAAAGTAAAATCTTTTCTAAAAATCTTTGATGAATAGTCCTCCACACTCACATATGTAAGAGTGATGGCCATTTTTGAAAGGCCCTTATCTAGGGCAAAAAAATAGGCATAGCACATGGCTTGCGCCCAGTGTAGCTTGTTTGAGTCATCTATCTCTGCAAGTAACCTTGTAGTAGATTTAATCTCATCTATTACGAAGTCATCTGCCTCACTAATTAGCCCATCTGCCCTACCTTCTACTTGAAATTCTACATCATCGATTATTGTAGTATTTTTAAGGGCATACTCGCTTTTATAATTATCCCCATAGGACTTTTGGATTTTTTGATGGGCACGGATACCTTCTATCATCCTGGCATTGTCCCTAAATCTATTGTCAATATCGCCAGAACGCATCACAAATTCTATTAAGTTTCTTACTGAAATTCTAACTAGCATTTTATCACCTTTATTTAATATACCACTCGTAGGGTATATAGGTATAAATGAAATGGACTAGGAGGTCATATGAACGAAACAATTAAAACCCAATTAGATCATAGAACTATAAGAGAATTTACAGATGAAAAACTTGATGATAGCATAATAGAAACTCTTCTTGATGTGGCAAATAGATCTGCTACTAGCAATGGTATGCAGTTTTCATCTATAATTCAAGTAACAGATCAAGAAATCAAAGATGCCTTAGCGGATAATGGTACACAAGCATACATGGCCAGAGCTCCTCACCTATGGATATTTGTGGTAGACCTTAATAGAAACTATCAGATAGCAAAAGAAAATGGAGTAGAAAACGATGAAATGATAGGTTTTGATAAATTTATCCAAGGCTTTACAGATAGCATCATAGCTGCCCAAAACGTAGTAAATGCTGCTGAAAGCCTAGGTTTCGGTACAAATTACTTTGGCAATATTCACAACGATACAGCAAGAGTAATTGAACTACTAAAATTACCTCCACTCACTTATCCTGCTGTTGGCCTAAGCTTTGGTATACCAAACCAAGACCCACAACTTAAGCCAAGGATGAGTATGGATCTAAAATCATTTGAAAATTCATATGAAGTGTACGATAACTACAACGAAAAGATCGATGATTACAATAAAGAAATGACCAGCTACTACGACCTAAGAGAAGATGGCAAGAGATCTGATACCTTTAGCGAACAAATCCCTAAAAAGCAAGGCTCTATAATTAAAAACAGGGGCAAGATGTTTGAAACCCTTATAAATCAAGGTTTTAAAGTAATACCAGAATAAAAAATTACCCGCTTGGGTAATTTTTTTATTGGTATAATTGATCAGTGGAGTTTCTTTGGGTCTGTGCTTCCTCTTCGACTAGCTTCATTTTTCTAGCAAACATAATAGATGTAGTCAAAACAGCAATAAAGTCAGCCACAGGCTCAGCTAAAAATACTGCAAATACTTTTTGATTAAGTAGGGATGGCAATATAAATATAAGTGGTATTAACACTATGATTTTTCTAAATATAGCAAGAAATGCACTAGTTCTCGCATCTCCAAAGGCTATAAATGATTGTTGGCACGATATTTGTATACCAAACAGGATAATTACCGCGAAGTAAACTCGCATAGCCCAACCAGCTTGATCTAGTAGTAGTGGGTCTTGAGTGAAAAATCCTGCAAAAACTTTTGGGAATAGTAAAAACAAGGCCCAGAGTATGCCGGTAAAGGTCACGCAAGCCTTAGTTTGCAATTTGAAAGCATCTTTTACTCTAGATAAGTTGCCCGCACCGTAGTTGAAACTCAGGATAGCCTGCCCTCCTTGGGTAATGCCTTGAACAGGTAGTAAGGCAAATTGCATCAGACTTGATGTAATAGTCATCGTACCCACTGCAAGGTCCCCACCAAATCTAAGTAGCTGTGAATTAAAGGCAAGCATCAATAGTGATTCTGTAGATTGCATGACAAATGGCGATAGACCAAGGCTAACAGCAGGTATTGCAATACTAGAATCAAGCTTCATATTCTCTCTTTTTATCTTTAGGATAGTCCTATCGCCTGTCATAAATCTTAGGGCAAATATTGCCGATAGAGCTTGCGAGATGACTGTTGCAACAGCTGCTCCGGCTACGCCCATGTTTAAACCAAAGATAAGTATTGGATCAAGTACAATATTAGTCACTGCACCAATTAGCACTGTAAACATAGCCACTTTTGAAAAACCTTGGACAGATATAAAGGCATTTAACCCTAGGGTAAGCTGTACAAAGATTGTTCCAATTGCATATATCCTAATATATCTCGCCCCATAGTCTATGGTATTTTCACTAGCTCCAAATAAATATAAGAGTGGCCTGTGAAATAATAATACAAGAGTAGTTAGAATGATGGCTGCTATTATTAACATTGATACAGAATTGCCCAATGTCCTCTCCGCCGATTCCTTATCTCCCCTACCCATAAAGATACTGGCCCTAGGGGCTGCACCAAATGAAAAAAGTGCAGCAAAAGCAGCTATGAGAGTGACTATAGGAAAGCTTACCCCTACCCCTGTAAGGGCGGTTGCTCCTACCTCTGGTATATGACCAATATAGACCCTATCAATGATGTTGTACAATACATTTACAATTTGACTAGTAATAGCTGGTAAGGACAATTTATACAATAATGGTCCAATATCAGCAGTTCCCAAATCTAAATTTTTATTACTATTTGTCATTTTCTTCCTTCTTTAATACTGAAACATGTGGATTACTTTTTATGTAGAACCTATAAGGATAGTCTATAGCCTCTTTGGCATAGTCTATGCCAATTCTAACATCTGTTACTATATCAAATTCTTCGTCATTGTCTATTAAATAGATTTCTTTTGTAAATAGATTTTTATTATTTAGTGATTTGTCGATCGAGAGAGCCTTGGTAAGTTTACCTGGCCCATTGCTTAGGTTTTTCATTTGATAAGAGCTAAGCTCATCTAGCGGTAAAGAAAATCTATTAAAGGCCATTTGATTAATATTCTCCATAGGCTCTACCGCTCTAATTAGAACAGCTTCTGGATGATAAGAATCAAGGGTCACAAAATTCATTAGAAAATGTATGCCATAAGTTTGATAGACATAAATTGTACCAGCCTCTCCATACATCACTCTATTTCTATCAGTGATTTTACCTGAAAAGGTATGGGCTGCCCTGTCAGTTAAGCCCAAGTAAGCTTCAGTTTCAACAATTTTTGCCTTATAGCTAATATCTCCATCGTTTCGTATTATAATTTTGCCTAATAAATCTTTGGCAACGGTTATTGTATCTCTATTAAAAAAATCTTTTCTAATCATAACATCCTCTATTGCTTAATAATACAAATATGATATCATATATTCATCAGAGTAGATAGGAAGCATTAAGTGTTAAGAAATGGGTTGTTGTTCTTAAACGAAGCTTTTAGCATGATTTCTTATCGCAACCGCTGCCTCTGATAGAAAGGGGATAAAATGAATAGAAAACTTACCACGAAGGATGTTACTAGCATTGCTTTGCTTACAGCTATGTCAGTTGCCCTAAAGTTTTTTAGTATCAATATTGGTGATACTATTAGATTTAGCTTTTTACTACTTCCTGTTATGATTGCAGGTATATTTTATGGGCCACTTGTAGGCGGTATTACTGGTGGAATTGGGGATTTGATTGGTCACTTGGCTTTCCCTCAAGGCGCATTTCACCCTGGTTTCACTCTTACCGGTATTGTAGTGGGTGTATCGGCTGCCCTTATTAGTCAAAAGATTTTTAAATCTAAAATCAGCACTAATAGGCTTGCCCTTAGTCTAAGCGTATCAGTATTTTGCTTTATGATAGTAGCACTCTTTTTAAATACCTTGTGGCTATCTCAAATTACAGGGACTAGCTACTGGCCATTGTTTAAACTAAGGATACCTAAATCCTTAATAGAAATGGCTATAAACTGGATTGTATTATATCTAATCCTACCAAGATTAAATCAAGTATTAAAATAAGTTCTGAGCCTACGGGCCAGAACTTATTTATTTTCAATTATAAAATTGTTTATTATCTCTACCACTTCATCTTTATAGGAGTCATCGCCAGCATAGCCCACTACAAGTTTGCCGTGTTCTTTTACCTTACCAACAATCATCTGATTTCTGTAAAGTTTATTCTCACCAGTTCCAAGATATCTCATATCTGTTACAATACCTATGATTAATCTAGGAAAATCTATGCCATGTTCTTTTTCTAATTCTCCCATCACACCATGGGCCATGATTTCCCCGGCTACCCCATCATCGATGCTAAGTCCATCTAGGCAGGCTATCAACACATTTGCCTTCTTTAGCTCTGCTGTATCAGCCTGGGCAATTTTAATGTCATTTATAATATCATCGTTATTTTTTTTATCATTAATATCAGCATTTCTTTGAGGAACATATAAAGTTAGGTCTGTTCTTTGCTCAATTTCTTGAGCCAGGGACTCAGTCCATCTAAACATTGCATCATTAAAAAAATGACTTGCTAAATATCCGTACATATTATCTCCTTATGTTTTTACTAATCATACCCGTTTAAAAGCACTGGTGCATTTGCTAAAAGAGATTTACTTACGTCTATTATTCTTTGATTGGATGATCCTCTAAAAGTCAAAGTCAAATCTTTTAGCTCATCAATAAATGGCCCATCTACTAGAACATCAACTTCTTCTAGTAGGGTTCTTGTAATGTCATTTGCAGCTAGTTTTTCAAATGTATATCCAGAATAAATCCATATAGGCTTATCTATTTCTTCTTTAATATCTTTTATAATCACTACTAGCTCTTCTGCACTTTCAAATGGCTCACCACCAAGTACGGTAAGGCCAGCAACTTCGCTGTGTGATAGATAATCTACCACTTCATCAGTCGTAGCAGCTGTCCACTTTTTTCCATAATTTGGGTCTTGATATTCTTTATTAAAGCAATTTTTGCAATTTAGAGTGCAACCTGTAACGAAAATACTAGTCCTTATCCCAGGTCCATTGGCTATATCATATTTTCTAATTTGTGCGTAATTCATATGTGAAGTACACGCGCCTTTATTTCTTTGGTACGACCCTCATTCCAGAAATTTTCACCAAGATATCCACAGGTCCTTCTTACAACTGTCAGTGTAGACCTGTCAGTGTTTCCACAATTTGGACAATACCAGGTATTATTATCATCAACTAATATCTCTCCATCAAAGCCACACATGCTACAATAATCCGACTTAGTATTAAACTCAGCATATTGTATATGGTCATAAATATATTTTATCATTGTCATTACCGCTTCAATATTGTCGGTCATATTAGGAATTTCTGCATAAGAAATACAACCACCTGTAGATAGCTCTTGGAATTTAGATTCAAAATCAAACTTATCAAATACAGATATTTCTTCTCTGACATCTACATGGAAAGAATTTGTATAATATCCCTTGTCAGTGATATTTTCTATCTCACCAAATCTCTCTTTATCAATCGATGCAAATCTATGGGTGAGGCTCTCTGCTGGAGTTCCGTATACGGCAAAGGCAATATTGTATTTGTCAGTCCACTCTCTTTTCTTTTGATTTAATAGCTCCATAATCTTTATAGCAAAGTCTTTACCCTCGTTAGTGGTATGAGACGCGCCCTTAGTAAGCATAGTCGCTTCATATATGCCAATATATCCAATAGTGACTGTAGCATATCCATCTTCTAGTAGTGGTTTGATTGAAGCATGCTTAGGAAGCCTTGCTATTGCTCCATGTTGGAAATGAATTGGCGAACTATCAGATGTGACTTTTGATAAATGGTCATACCTTAATAAGCCCACTTTTTTTACGAGTTCTAGGCGTTTTTCAAGTATTTCAAAGAACTTATCTTCATCTCCATTAGCAAGTATTGCAATTTGAGGCAGATTTATAGTGCATACGCCCATGTTAAATCTACCCTCAAACTTGTAGTTGCCATTAGAATCCTTATATGGAGGTAAAAATGCCCTACAACCCATTGGTGAAAATACATTTCCCTCATAGTTTTCACGCATTTTCTTTGCTGAAATATAGTCTGGGTACATGCGTTTAGCTGTGCATTTGGCAGCTAGTTTTGTGAGTTCATAATATTTGCTAGCTTCATGTATGTTATTCTCATCTAATACATAAATTAGCTTAGGAAATGCTGGTGTTACATACACTCCCGATTCATTTTTGATACCAGTGATTCTTTGTTTCAATATCTCTTCTATTATCATCACAGTTTCATCTAGATATTTATCATCTTCATCTGTGTACATGAAAAGAGTTACAAATGGAGCTTGGCCGTTGCTGGTCATTAGGGTATTGATCTGATACTGGATGGTTTGTATTCCACTTTCTAAGTCTTTTTTGGTCATAGCCTCTGCCATTTTGTAAGCAGCGTCATTGTATCCCAAATTATCAATACACAGCTTAAGATTTTTTTCGTATGATTTTTTTAGATATGGGCTTAAGCAATTGATATTGATAGACTGGCCACCGTATTGGTTTGAAGCGATTTGAGCAATTATCTGGGTCATTACATTGCAGGCTACTTGAAATGACTTTGGTGTTTCAATTAATTTGCCATTTACTACTGTTCCATTATCGAGCATATCCTTCATATCTACTAAGCAACAATTAAATATGGGTTGGATTAGGTAGTCTAAGTCGTGTATATGTATGGCTCCGGCCTCGTGAGCTTCTACGAGCTCTAGCGGGATTAATTTTCTTTTGGCTATATCTTTTGCTACTTCACCTGCAATGAGGTCTCTTTGTGTAGATGCTATAATTGGGTTTTTGTTTGAGTTTTCATCCATAACATCAATATTAGTTTGGCTAAGTAAGCCTAGTATGTCTTTATCAGATGTATTTTGTTCCCTCTTGTAGGCTTGGATAGACTTATATGATTCGTATGATTTGGCTGTGGCAGGATTGTTTCTTTCGATGAGTTTATAATAAACCATATCTTCGATATCATAAATTGAAACTTCATCCCTATTTGCACAAATATTTTCTATCTCTGTTGCTATTTCATTAGCCTGATTTTTCACAAATATCCCGTTTGGTGAATCCATAGCTTTATTAATTGCTATGCTTATCTTATCTTTATTAAATTTTACTTTTGATCCGTCTCTTTTTATTACGTCTGTCATGGCCCCTCCTAATATGTAAATAGTATACCACATATAGTGTCAGACTATCAAGCCATACTACATACAGTATACTCTAGTACTTTGCTAAGGATTAGACCACAAAAAAACGGGATAAAAATCCCGCTTGATTTTACTTCTTTATGTCAAATACTAATTCTTTATCAGTATTCACATCTAGTATAGCAGTATCTTTTGCTCCAATATTTCCTTCAATGATGAGTCTACCTAATTTTGTTTCTACATTAGATTGTAGGTATCTTTTAACAGGCCTTGCACCAAAGTCAACATCATATGAATGAGCTAAGATATATTCTTTAGCAGCTGGCGTAATATCTAGACCTATATTTAAATCAGCAAGTCTTTCTCTAATATCTTCGATTTGTAGGTCAATGATTTCATAAACTTGATTGCTTGTAAGTGGTGTAAACATTACTATATCATCGATTCTGTTTAAGAATTCTGGTTTGAAGTTTGCTCTTAGGGCTCCTTCTACCATTTCCGTATTATCCGCATCGATTGTGCCATCATCTTTGAGACCATCTATTAGGTATTGGCTACCAATATTTGATGTCATGATGATGATTGTATTTTTAAAGTCTACAGTCCTACCTTGACTATCGGTTAGTCTTCCGTCATCTAATACTTGAAGCAAGATATTAAATACATCTGGGTGAGCCTTTTCTATTTCATCAAAGAGGATTACTGAATAAGGCATGCGGCGTACTGCTTCAGTTAGTTGGCCGCCTTCTTCATAGCCCACATATCCAGGGGCTGCACCTATAAGTCTTGATACTGAGTATTTTTCCATATATTCACTCATATCGATACGAATCATGTGATTTTCATCATCAAACATAGCTTCTGATAGGGCTTTGGCTAGCTCTGTCTTACCAACACCAGTTGGACCAAGGAATATAAATGATCCAATAGGTTTAGATGCATCTTTTAGACCACTACGAGCTCTGATAATTGCATCTGACACTGCAGTGATAGCTTCATCTTGGCCAATTACTCGTTCATGTAATTTCTCAGGTAATTGTAAGATCTTTGTGCGTTCTGATTCTACTAGCTTTGATACAGGTATACCTGTCCAATTACTAACTACATCAGCTACATCTTCATCAGTTACTTCTTCTTTTATGGCGTTTTCAGCTGCATTTTCGCTATTTTTACTAGCATTAGCAAGTCTTTCTTCTAGTTCAGGTAATCTGCCGTAGCGAAGTTCAGATAATCTTTCAAAATCATAGTTTCTTTCAGCTTGCTCGATTTCTACCTTTACCCTATCAATTTCTTCTTTGATTTCCTTCACATCATCTATAGATGATTTTTGTTCTTGCCATTTGAGGTAGTCTTCATCGAATTTTGCTTGATAATCCGCAAATTCACGTTCTAGCTCCTCTAGCCTTTTTATTGAGTATTCATCGTCTTCTTTTTTAAGGGCGGTGATTTCTATTTGTAATTGTAAGAGTTTTCTTTTTTGTTCATCTAGGTATGTTGGCATAGTATCTATTTCTGTACGAACAGTTGCACAAGCCTCATCCATAAGGTCGATTGCCTTATCTGGCAAGAATCTATCTGTGATATACCTATCTGAAAGTTCTGCTGCAGCTATAACGGCGCTATCTTGGATTCGGATACCGTGGTAGATTTCGTACTTGTCTTTGATACCACGAAGGATACTAACTGTATCTTCGACAGTTGGTTCATTTACCATTACTTTTTGAAATCTTCTTTCTAGAGCCCCATCTTTTTCGATATATTCTCTGTATTCATTGAGTGTTGTGGCACCTATGACCTTGATTTCACCACGGGCTAGCATTGGTTTCATGATATTTGATGCATCCATGGCTCCTTCTGATTTGCCGGCACCAACTAGGGTGTGGATTTCATCTATAAACATTATGATTCTACCATCAGAATTTTGTACTTCTTCAAGAACAGCCTTAAGTCTTTCTTCAAATTGGCCGCGGTATTTGGCACCTGCTACAAGAGCACCCATATCAAGTGAGAAGATAGTCCTACCTTGAAGTGGTTCTGGTACATCGTTATTTACTATCCTTTGAGCAAGGCCTTCGACTATTGCAGTCTTACCTACCCCTGGATTACCAATTAGAACTGGATTGTTTTTCTTACGACGTGACAAAATCCTAAGAGCATTACGTATCTCAGCATCACGGCCAATGACAGGATCTATCTTTCCTTCACGTGCTTCAGCTGTGAGATCTCTACCAAATTTTTCTAATGGATTGTTTGTTTCTTCTGGATTATCTGTTGTCACTTTTTGACCTTTCCTGACCTTTTCGATAGAATTTTTAAAGTTCCTATAAGTTAGGCCATATTTGTTGTTTATTTCGCTAATACTAGTTCTCTCATTTAAAAGTATAGCGAAAATATGCTCGGTAGATACGAAACTATCCCCCATATTAGCTGCTTCATCTTCACTTTTTAATAAGATCCTTGTAAATGTTTGAGTTGGATAGATATCAGACCCACCTTGTTGGCTAGGGAGTCTATCTAGTCTATCATTTATCTCATTTTTATATCCATCATAGTCTAGACCCATAGTTTTTATAACTTGGCTAACTATGGAATCTGTATTTGCTATGAGTGCATAGGCTAAATGGATTTCATTTACTTCTGGATTTGAATTTTTTATAGCTATAGAGTTTGCATCATTAATTGCTTCTCTTGATTTTTGAGTAAATTTATTGTAGTCCATTTTATCCCTCTATTTCTTTTAACTCTTTATAAAGATTAGCTGCTTCATCTGATAAATTAGTTGGGTTATCGATGATTAATTCTAAGATTAAATCACCAGTCTTACCCTTCCTATCAGTGTAGCCCTTGCCTTTGAGTCTCATTTTTTGACCAGAATTTACTTTTTCTGGGATGTTTACCATTAGCTGACTATCTAAGGTTTGAACTTTTTTCTTAGTTCCAAAATAAGCATCCCATGGCATTATATATTCTTTTTGAATGATATCTATGCCATCTAGTCGCCTTTTTTCTTCATCTTTTATATTAATTTTGACAAGGATAGTAGCATTTATGCCATGCTTTGCCCCATCAATCTTTATCTTATTGTTATTTTTTATTCCCTTTGGAATATCTATATCTATATTAGTAATTTTTTCGTTATTTTTTATAGCTATGGATTTCTTTGTCCCTCTCATAGCTTCATCTATACTTATCTCAACTCTTGCATCCAATGTTGATTTTTTCTTTGCATTAAAGCCTTGGCTTTGATTGATAAAGCGCCTACTAGTATTACTTCCTCTAGAATAGCTTGCTCCACCCAGACCACCAAATAGGCTGTCAAAAAAGTCTGAGAATCCGCTATCCCCACCTGTAGTGTAAGTATAGGATCCACCAGATCCGAAGTTTCCAAAATCAAATCCGAAATCGCTAGGATCAAAGTTTTGGCCACCTGAAAAGTTTGCATTTTTTCCAAATGTATCGTATTTTTTGCGCTTATCTGGATGTGATAAAACCTCATAGGCTTCGTTTATTTCACTAAATTTTTCTGCTGCATCTTTATCATCTGGATGAAGGTCTGGGTGGTATTCTTTGGCAAGTTTTCTATATGCTTTTTTGATTTCTGCATCAGAAGCCTTCTTATCCACTCCTAATATTTCATAATAATCTCTATATTGCATTTATACCTCCATCGTTTAAATTATTTGACCATCTCTGACCTTAATTAAATTATACTATGTACCTACTTTATTGCAAGTATAATTATTAATTTTTTGATAAGTTTATATGTATATTATAAAAGTTAAAGGCCCTCATATGAGAGCCATATTTTAGTGATCGTATTCAACTAGGGAAATCACCTTATAGTCTTTTAGTGTTTCTCTACCATTTAAGTCTAGAAGTTCGATTAAAAAGACAAATGCAGCTACTTCTGCATCTAGTGATTCCACGAGTTTGGCAGCTGCTTTAGCTGATCCACCTGTGGCGATTAGGTCATCTATTATTACAACCTTATCACCCTTGTTTAATGCATCCTTATGCATTTCTAACTCATTGTTGCCATATTCCAGATCATAAGAAATCTTTTCAATTTCTCCAGGCAGTTTACCAGGTTTTCTAACTGGCACAAAGCCTACTCCTAGTCTATCAGCAAGAGGCGCACCAAATATGAAACCTCTAGATTCTATACCTATGATATAGTCAAAGTCTAATTCTTTTAATTCATTTTCTAATTGATCTAAGGATTCTTTAAATGCATCCTTATCTTTAAGTAATGTTGTAATGTCTTTGAAAGATACGCCCTCGATTGGATATCCTTCTATTACTCTAATTGTTGATTTTAAGTCCATGCTATCCTCCAATTTAAATTATACCCTAAAAGCATTTAATTACTTAAAAATATAGTGTACAATTAGTAATAATACCAACTAAGGAGGGGTTTTTATGTTAAATGAAAAATTAGATAAATACCTAAGCGAAGATTTTTACCCTTTTCATATGCCAGGCCATAAGAGAAATACAGATATCCTAAGGTCAGATATTCCTTATGAAAGAGATATCACAGAAATTCCAGGATTTGACAACCTCAACAATCCCAAAGATTTATTTGTAGAACTCGAACAAAAAATCGCAGAAATATATGATGTAGAGGATGCAATAATTACTGTAAATGGATCTACCAACGGCAACCTTAGCGCAATCAGAAGTCTAACCCACCATAATAAAAATATCATGATCCAAAGATCATGCCACAAATCTGTATACAATGCAATAGAGCTATGCAACCTATCACCAAGCTATATAGATGTAGTGATGGATGAGACGAGATCTATTATAGGCATAGACTATGAAGACTTTACAAAGATGATAACCACAGTTGACTATGCAGCAGTTCTTGTCACTAGCCCATCTTTTGAAGGCTATCAATTAGATCTTGAAAAAATTTATAGTATCTGTAGGGAAAATGACACACCTCTTATCCTTGATATGGCTCATGGTTCACACGAACTTTTAAGCAATAGATATAATAGCAAAGTATTTGACATAGCTATCACATCATTCCACAAGAACCTATCAGGCCTTACAAGCTCCTCAGCAATACTTATTAACAATACTAGCTATTCAAAAGAACTTAGACGCAATTGTGCAATATTTCAAACCACATCCCCATCATACATCATCCTCCAATCAATTGATGATATGGTGACCAATTTCCCTAAGTTTTATGAAATGAGAAAACAGGTAGATGAGTGGTTGGATGAACTCTATGAAATAGATCTTAAGCACCTAAAACTAGTAGATAATGAACGCAAAAATAGAGATAAGATTCTAATATCTACCTTAAATTGCAATGTATCCGGCCAAAAACTAGCCGATATGCTCCATGATGAAAAAATCGAAATCGAAATGGCTTATCCTGGATATGTAATGCTAATGGCTACAATCTTTGACCGAAAAGAAGGATTTGAAAGACTAGAAAAAGCTCTCGAAAAAATTGATAGTGAACTAAGCCATGATGAAAAAACACTAGAATTTGAATATTATATCCCTAAAAAAGTAATGGATATATCTAAAGCTGCTATAGCTAGTCAACACTTAGTTTACTTGAATGACTCTAAAGATGAAATCTCAGGTCAATTTGTATATGCATATCCACCAGGAATACCAATACTTACACCGGGTGAATTAATTGAAGCTGAAATTATTGAAAATATGCATAGGCTAGTAGATAAAGGAACTAGTCTTAACATAACAGATACAATTTCTGTCTTAGATTGACAAAATGTGTTATAACTGTTAATATGTAATTGTATAGATTATACAAAAAGGAGAATACATATGAAAAGAATAGTAACACTTAATACAAGAAATCTCCATAAAAGCAAAAAACATGGTGGCTGTGGCGAATGCCAAACATCATGCCAATCAGCTTGTAAGACAAGCTGTGGAGTAGCTAACCAAGAATGTGTTAGTAACAAAGCAAAATAAGGGTTCAGCCCTTATTTTTTTGCTGATTTTTTTATATAATTGTATAATCAATAAAATTAAGGAGCAAATATGATACACCAATATAAGGCCAAGGGCTTTAATATAGTTTTGGATATATATAGTGGTTCAGTCCACGTAGTAGACGATGTCACCTATGAAATCATATCTTTATATGAAAATCATAGCAAAGATGAGATAAGAGAAAAATTAGCTTCATATAATCTCACAGAAGATGAATTTAATGAAGCCTACCTTGAGGTAAAGACACTAGAAGATGAGGGCATGCTATTTACAACTGATAACTTCGAAGACTTATCTATCGATGTAACTAAACGTCCTACCAGTGTAAAGGCAATATGTTTAAATGTAGCCCACACTTGCAACCTAACATGTGAATACTGCTTTGCCAAGGGCGGCAAATACCACGGCCCGTCTGCAATTATGACAGTAGATACAGCCAAGGATGCCATTGATTTTCTAATAGCAAACTCAGGTAGCCACTACAACCTTGATGTAGACTTTTTTGGTGGTGAACCATTAATGAATTGGGATGTGGTGACAGAAACTATAGACTATGCTAGAAGCCTAGAAGAAGAGCACAACAAGCACTTTAACTTCACTCTAACCACCAACGGCATGCTACTAGATGATGAGAAAATTGACTATCTAAATGAAAATATGAAAAATGTTGTTCTTTCCCTAGATGGCCGCAAAGAAAAACACGATGAGTTTAGAAAAACATTAGGCGGCCATGGATCATTTGATACAGTAGTTCCAAAATTCCAAAGATTTGTAGAAAAACGTGGTGACAAGGAATACTACATGCGCGGTACCTACACTGCCAACAACCTCGACTTCACAGAAGATATCAAGACCTACCTAGACTTAGGCTTTAAGAGAACTTCCCTTGAACCAGTAGTAGGCAACCCAGACGAGCCATATGCCCTAAAAGAAGACGACCTACCATTCTTATATGAAGAATACGAAAAACTAGCTGATATGATGATGGAAGCTATAGATAATAACGATGAGTTCATCTTCTACCATTACATGATCGATCTAGAAAACGGCCCATGCGCTCACAAAAGACTATCAGGATGTGGGTCTGGTACAGAATACATGGCTGTCACCCCTACCGGCGAACTTTATCCTTGCCATCAATTTGTAGGTAATGATGACTTTGTAATAGGAAATCTCCTCGAAGGTATAAAAAGACATGACCTAGTGAATGAATTTAAAACCTGCAATTGCTACAGCAAGAGCGAATGTAGGTCTTGCTGGGCAAATATGTATTGCTCTGGAGGATGTGCGGCTAATAACTACAATGCGAATGGTGACATCAACCAAATCCACGATTATTCTTGTAATTTATTTAGAAAAAGAATCGAAATGGCCATTGCCATCAAGATTTATGAATATATGAAAGAAGCAGAAAAAGAAGAAGTTCTAGCTTAAGAGTCTAATACCCAATACTCCGCATGGTTGAAATGTGGATTATTGGGTATTTTTTATATAAGTAAATTTTTTATGGAGGAACTTATGACAGATAATAATAAAAGAACTTTTGAATCAGGATCTAATGGTAATCTTAACGATGAAAATATATTAAGTGAGAATTTAACAAACGAAAGCTTAGGTACAAATCCACTCACAGAAGATATAGCAGAGCCTAGCTTAGAAAATGACCCAGTAGTAAATGAAGAACTAAACACTATATCAGAAGAAGCAACCTTAGCAGATACTGCTGAATCTACTTTCCATACTAATGCACATACTCATGCAGCAGATACCGACCTAGATGAAGGTGCAGAAACTCATGAAGTGCGTCGCGACAGAGAAGAAAGAGAAAGAGCAGCAGAGGAAGTAAATAGAAATACTACTACTCATACAGACCATCACAGAACTCCAAATACTACAGATAGAGATGTAGCAGAAAACAAACCGTTCTACACAACATGGTGGTTCTGGCTAATAGTTATCGCGATCATTATAGCTATCTGGTATTTCAATTTTAGAACACCTACAATCTAATTAACCCTACGCTCAGAGGTGATGGCAAGGACTGTCACCTCTTTTATATTGGCTTTTTCAAGCTCTTTTATAATCTCAAGAGCAGTATTTCCTGTAGTGATGAGATCATCAATGAGCAAAATAGACTTATTAGAAAGATCCTTTCCTATTTCAAATGCACCTCTCAGATTCAAAGCCCTCTCGGTTTTATCCAGATTATGCTGGGCCTTGGTGTTTTTAGTCTTTTTAAAGGAGGTCAGATATGAGCAAGAGGTTTCCTCTATAAAATAATCTGTTATCATCTTGATATGGTCAAAGCCCCTGGTATTTAAAGTTGATTTTGAACTTGGAGATGGCAGTATATAGTCGACATCAAAAAGATTATTGACCCTCCCATAATCATATATGATACTAGCAAACACCTTTGATAATGATGTATTTCTTTCAAATTTATAATCTCCAATAAGTTTTCTCATGCTATCATTATAAAAATAAACAGCATGAGCAGGATAGTCCTCGATTTTAAATTTATTGGCCACATAGTCTAATTTTCTCAAACAATCCTTGCATAGATAATGATGAGCTATTTCATTTTCTTTGCACATATAGCAGGTGTTTTCATCTAAAAATAATAAATCAATCACTTAACACATTTCCCATTTCATCTATCCAATAGCTAAGATTTGTAAATCGCTTGTTGGAATAATTGTTATCTACCATTTTTTTGATAATATTCTTATCCCCCACTAGAACAACGAGCTTTTTGGCTCTGGTTACTCCAGTATATAGGAGATTTCTAGTCAGAAGCATGGGAGCTACTTGCATCATTGGTATGATTACACAATCAAATTCAGAACCTTGTGACTTATGAATTGTAATAGCATACGATAAGTCCAAATCTTTTATATCTTCCTTTTTGTAAATTACAACCGACCCGTCATAGAAGGTGACTTCAAGCTTTTCTTCTTCGCTATCTATGTTTGTAATAAAACCAATATCACCATTGTATACTCCCTCAGCGTCTGTAATAGAATTTTCTGGAATAAGGTCGTAGTTATTTTTCACCTGCATGACTTTGTCATTTAATTTAAATATCCTGTCATTTATTTCTAGCTTTTTAGCTGATTGATTGATGACATTTTGAATATTTAGATTTATGTTGCTTGCCCCCCACTGAGTTTTTTTGCTAGGACTTAGGATTTGGATATCTTTTATCTTATCAAAACCATAAAAACTTGGTAGCCTTTTGTTTACTAAATCTATAAGAGTATCATCAAAATTATTTTTACTAGCCTCGATAAAGAAAAAGTCCTTACCTTCTTCGTTTAATACTGGATACTCCCCATTATTGATCCTATGGGCATTTACTACAATATTTGATTCTCCAGCTTGCCTAAAAATCTTCTTTAAGCGAACTGTTTTAATTTCTGTATCTATAATATCTTTTAGGACATTGCCTGGCCCTACCGATGGCAATTGATCGCTATCTCCAACAAGTATTAGGGCGGTATTGGTGTCTATGGCTTGGAGCAGAGATTTCATGAGACTGGTGTCGACCATACTCATTTCATCTACTATGATATAGTCTTTTTCGATTGGGTTTTCTTCATTGTATTCTGCTATTGGGTCATCTGGCCTTATACCAATCATGCGGTGGATGGTATAGGCCTCATCGTTGGTCGATTCTTGGATTCTTTTAGCTGCGCGTCCTGTTGGAGCAAGCATTGCATAGCTGAGACCATTTTTTCTAAGTATGGTGGTGATTGCATTTATAATAGTAGTCTTACCAGTACCTGGCCCACCAGTGATTACAAGCAGCATATTATCAAAGGCTGCCATTATGGCCTCTTGTTGTTCATCTGAAAATACCGATAAGTCTTCGTCAATTTCTACATCAAAAATATAGTCACTGTCTTTTTTGTGACTTAAGGCCATAGCTATGTATTTTTCAGCTTTAAATAGTGATCTCTTGTAGACATATTCTTCGTCATTTATTAGAACTACATCAAGCTTTCCTTCTACTGTATCAGCCTTGATTTCATTAATAACATCTTCCCTTTTTATTTTTAAGAGACTAGTTACCTTATCAACTAGATAATCAAGGGGCAATGATGTATGGCCGTTGAAGTCCGCTTCGTAATTTAGGGTATGGATGATGCCAGCAGATATGCGGAAGCTCGAATTGGACTCTATTTCCATGTTGAAGGCTATATTATCAGCTATGGTAAAGCCAACACCAGGTATGTCTTCAACAAGCTTATAGGGGTTTGATTTAATGATATCTATAGCATTATTGCCATATAGCTTATATATCTTCATGGATAGGTTATATGATATATTTAGACCTTGGAGATAGAGCATTATATTTCTCGAATCTCTGGATTCTTCAGTAGAGTTTTTGATGTCGATTATTTTTTTCTTACCTATGCCGGGTATTTTTATTAACTTCTCCGGGTCGTTGTAAACAATATCTATCGATTCTGACCCAAAGACTTGATATATGTCTTTCGCAGTCTTTTTGCCTATGCCCTTAATGTTGGCATTTGATAGGTAATTTATGATGCTTCGCTCATCGGTAGGTTTTTTTAGCTTTATAGATTCTATTTCAATCTGCTCACCGTATTTATCGTGATAGACTAAATTACCTGTTACCTCTACACTATCACCTTCATCAAAAAAAGGCATAGTCCCAACACAAGTGATATCAGAATCAGGAGTTTCCACAACTATAATGCTGTAGCCATTTTCCTCATTTCTAAATCTTATGTCAGTAACTATGCCTTCTATTTTCATTTTATAATTCTACTCTCTTAATATCTGCCCCAATGTCAGTAAACTTTTCTACTAACTTGCTGTAGCCACGGTCTATGTGGTATATGTCTAATATTCTGGTTTCACCTTCTGCAGTGATGCCTGCCATTACAAGTGCTGCACCTGCTCTAAGGTCTGTAGCTTTTACCTCAGCTCCATGAAGCTTATCTACACCTGCAATAGTTGCCCTATTGCCACTTGTTGCTATTGCTGCACCCATTTTGTTTAATTGCTCTACATGCATGAAGCGATTTTCAAAAACAGTTTCTTGAATCTTGCTCTCGCCATCACATATGGTCATTAGCGCCATAAATTGCGCTTGGGCATCTGTAGGGAATCCTGGATAAGGGAGGGTTTGGATATTGGTTGGTTTGAGTTTCTTATCAACCATTACTCTGATAATATCCTCATCTTCTATTTCATCCACATGAGCTCCCATTTCAATTAGTTTTGCTATGATAGGTCTAATGTGAGATCCAATCACGTTTTTGATGGTAACATCACCCTTGCTCATAGCTGCTGCTAGCATATAGCTTGCTGCCTCTATCCTGTCTGGAATGATCGTGTGACGGGCTCCAGTAAGCTTTTCTACACCTTGGATCACAATTGTAGATGTACCAGCACCTTTAATCTTTGCGCCCATTTTTGTTAAAAATGATGCTAGATCTACTATTTCTGGTTCTTTGGCAGCATTTTCTATGGTGGTCTCACCCTTAGCAAGGGTTGCTGCCATCATTATATTTTGAGTAGCTCCTACAGATGGGAAGTCTAGATAAACTTCATTTCCGATTAGCTCACCATTTGTTGTAATAGATATCTGATCATCATTTACGATATTGGTAGCACCTAGAGCTTCAAAACCCTTTAGATGTAGGTCTATTGGTCTAGCTCCGATATTACATCCACCTGGAGCTCTGGTGTGGGCTTCTTTGAATCTTGATAAAAGTGGGCCCATCACTACAAATGAAGCACGCATCTTATCCATAAGTTCAAATGGAGTTTCACATGTATTTATCCCAGATGAATCAATCCTTAATGTTTCATCATCGATATATTCTACCTTTGAGCCCAAATGTCTTAAGACATCAATCATAATCTCCACATCTTTTAGGCCAGGTACAGCATCAAGTATGATTTCTTCTGTACCTAGAACACAAGCTGCTAGAATAGGAAGCGCAGAATTCTTCGCTCCTGATATAGAAACTTCGCCCTTTAGTGGTCCAGTTCCATTTATTACTAGTATTTCTTTCTTGTTCATATTAATTCCTTTATTTTGTACCAAACAGTCTGTCTCCAGCATCTCCTAGGCCTGGTACAATGTAACCATTCTTATTTAATTTCTCATCTAGTTGAGCTACTGTAATTGCAACTTCTGGATGGTCTTTGTTTACTCTCTCGATTCCCTCTGGAGCAGCTATTATACTTAGTAGTCTGATATGATTGCAGCCGCGTTCTTTGAGTCTTTCGATAGCATCTGAGGCTGATCCTCCTGTTGCAAGCATAGGATCTACTACTATGATGTCTCTCTTATCAGCATCAAGTGGCAATTTAGCATAATATTCGATAGGCTGTAAGGTTTCTTCGTCCCTATACATACCTATATGACCGATTTTTGCAGCCGGAAATACTTCAAGCACGCCATCAACCATGCCTAATCCTGCTCTAAGAATTGGGACTATACCAAGCTTTTTACCAGATAGTTTGTAACCAGTGGTGCTTTGGATAGGAGTTTCTACTTCGTATTCTTCAAGCTCTAAGTCTTTTGTTGCTTCATAAGCTAGGATAATTGAAATCTCCTTGATAAGCGCTCTAAATTCATTCGAACCTGTATTTATATCTCTAAGTATTGAAATTTTATGTTTAATAACTGGGTGGTCTAATATTTTGACATTATCTTGCATTTTATCTCCTATAAGTAATTCACATTTCCAGAAGCTGATTTACTCATTCTATTCATTATACTCTTACCCAAACCAATATCTCTGACACCTTCGGCAAGTATTATATCTATACCATGCTCATCCATCTGACGAAGAGATGCAAAAAGCACATGGCTCATATCGCTTAAATCATCTTTATTACCAAGTGATATGGTTAAAAATTCATTAAATTTATATAAGTCTTTTTCAAAGACAAGTATACCTACCTTGAGATTTGCACCTTTGTAAGATTTTGCTTTCTTATAGATCTCATCGATTGCCCCGTCGCCCACATAGACTTCCATTTTAGCAGTTGGTGAGTAATGGGTGTATTTTTGCCCAGGTGACTTAGGTGTAATGCTCTCATCTACAAGTCCTTCATCTAGGCGGATATTTGGGATAAGATTTTTTAAGTATTCGTATGTAAAGTATCCAGGCCTTAAAATAGTTGGACTATCCGTAGACATATCTACAACAGTAGACTCTATACCTATATCTGAGTTACCTCCATCTAGAATCATTGGTATCTTACCATTCATATCTTCATATACATGGCTTGCCTTGGTTGGAGATGGTTTACCAGATCTATTAGCAGATGGGGCTGCTATAGGTGTATTAGAATATTCTATAAGACTTCGTGCAATTTCATCACTAGGCATTCTTATAGCTACAGTCGATAGGCCAGCACTTACTATATCAGGCACAATATCTTTTTTATTAAAGATTAGGGTCAATGGACCTGGCCAGCAATTTTTAATTAAATGTTCTGCAGGCTCAGATACCTTATCCACTAGATTATATAACATTTCTATATCGGAAATATGTAAAATTAGTGGATTATCACTTGGCCTGCCCTTGGCTATGAATATTTTCTCACAAGCACTGCTGGATAGGCCATCAGCTCCTAGGCCATAGACAGTTTCAGTAGGAAAAGCTACTAAATCTCCCCCCCTGATTATATCGCTAGCTTTTTTTATTATTTCATTGTCGATATTTTCTCTATCTATCTTAAAAATCGTCGTATTCATCCCTGGCCTGTTTTTCTAATTGTACAATTTGTTTTTGTATATCATTGTTTATAAGTAAGCTATAGGTTGGATCCATGTGGATACTAAGGCTAATGCCTAGTTCTCTTTTGATTCGTTTTTGAATCTTTGTAATGATCTTATGGGCTACAAGAAGTGAAATATTATCAGCTATTTCTACATCTACTGTCCCATCTAGGTGGCCTCTACCGTAATCATGGATTTCTAGACCATGAAAGCCTACTATAAAGTCGTTATCCAATATTATTTCGCCAATCTTGGCTTCAGTTTCTTGGCTGATTCCATTTCCCATCAGATAGCTTACCGTAGACCTAAAGAGCTCTACACCTGGTATAAATATGAGCACTGCAAGTATGATCCCCATTACAGCATCTACATTGAAGGCTACATAATTATCTATGAAGGCAGCTACTATGATGGATATGGTAATTAGTATATCATTTCTCGCATCTACCATAACTCCATAGTTTAAGTCTGAATCTAGCTTCATATAAAGCTTTCTATTTAACCTAAAAATATAAACTTTGGCAAATATACTTAATATTAGGATGATTATAAATAGCGCTGTAAGGCTTACTTGGCTTTCATCTTTGAAGTGGCCAAGTGAGTTTAAAAGCAAAGACCCACCTACATAAATTATTAATATACTCACTAGGAGGGTAATTATAGACTCACCTCTCCCATAACCATGCGGATGATGGCTATCAGCTGGCTTTTGGCTGACCTTTGAACCCACTAGGGCCATTAGCGATACTATAGAGTCAGCTAGATTATTAAAACCATCGTTCATTATAGCAGTCGAATTTGAAAAATATCCGATAGTAAGCTTTACAGCTACTAGCAATAAATTTATTACAATCACTATAATAGATGATAAAGAAATAAGCTCTAGTCTGGTCTTTGGATCATCGAAATTTCTATAATCATCTATGAATCGATTGGCAAAATATTTAAACAAATTATTCCCCTATTTGTTCTAACTTTCTAGTTTGGTCTTCTGCTATTAGTGAATCAATCATCTCTTCGATATTTCCATTTAGGAAATCATCAAGTTGGTAAATAGTCTTATTTATTCTGTGATCGGTGATTCTACCTTGTGGGAAGTTGTATGTTCTAATTCTCTCACTTCTATCACCAGTACCAACTTGTGATTTTCTATTATCAGCTATTTCCTTATTTCTCTTTTCTTCTTCTAGTTCATAAAGTCTAGCACGTAGTACTCTCATAGCTTTTTCTTTATTTTTAATTTGGCTTTTCTCATCTTGGCAGGTAACTACAAGACCTGTTGGTTCGTGGGTTAGGCGAACAGCAGAGTCTGTTGTATTTACAGATTGGCCACCGTTACCAGATGATCTATATACATCGACTCTGATATCATTTGGGTCGAGGTCTATATCAACTTCATCTACCTCAGGCATTACAGCTACTGTAGCAGTAGAAGTATGGATTCTACCACCGGATTCTGTTTCAGGAACACGTTGTACTCTGTGTACGCCTGATTCATATTTAAGCTTAGAATATGCACCTTCGCCTTTTACAACGAATGTAGCTTCCTTGATACCGCCTACACCTTGGGTAGTTACATCAATTTCTTCGGTCTTGAAACCTTCTTTGTCGGCATACATGTTATACATTCTATATAAATCGCCAGCAAATAGCCCAGCCTCATCCCCACCTGCAGCTGGCCTGATTTCTATGATTACGTCCTTGGTATCATTAGGGTCTTTTGGAATGAGTAAGATTTTCATCTCTTCATTGTAAATCTCTAAATTTTTCTTTGATTCAGATATTTCTTCTTTAAGTAAATCTATCATTTCGCTATCATCGGTTTCACCTAGGAGCATTTGGTTTTCCTCGATAGTTTCTTCGGCAGCTAATATATCTTCATACTTTTCTACAACTGGCTTTAGCGAGTTGTATTCACGTGATAGTTTTGTAAATCTATCTATATCAGCCAAAACTTCTGGATCTGCTAACTTTAATTCTAAATCTTTGTAATTGTCTCTAATATGGTCTAAATTTTCTAGCATAATTATCCTTTCTGGGCGATTATGAACCTATCATAATCATTGTAATCTCTAAGATTTGTGATATTTTTAAAATCAGATTTGACCAAAAGCTGATTGATCGCATCCTTTTGATCATATCCAATTTCAAAAATCAGATGACCATTTTTATTTAAATATTTGTGTGCGTCTTTTATGATTTCCCTATAAAAATATAAGCCATCATCTCCGCCCACCAAGGCAATTTTGGGCTCTTTATAAAGCAAACTATCTAATTTATTATAATCAGCCTCACTTATATAAGGAGGATTTGATATGATGATATCAAAAATATCATCTACATTTTCAAAAAGATCACTGAGGTAAAAATTTACATTTGAAATATTTAGCCTCTCTTTATTTTCATTGGCTAGAGCGAGAGCACTTTCACTAATATCAACGCCACTCACACTTGCTTTTGGCATATTTTTTGCAAGAGCTAGGCTAATAGCACCAGTCCCTACTCCTATATCTAGTATTTTACTAGCTTCTATGTTAGATTTAAGTAAATAATCAATTATAATTTCAGTTTCAAACCTTGGAATAAGAGCTCTTTTATCTACCTTTAAGAGAAGTCCATAAAATTCCCAATATCCAATAGCATATTGCAAGGGAATTCCGTTATTTAAATCATTTTCTATCCTACTAATTTCATTAGCAACATCAGTATCCAGTTCATAATCTGGATTTAAATTAAAAAAAGATTTGGGTTTATCAGTTAGGTATGAAAGGGCTATTAATAAGTCATTGTTATTTTTATCAAGTATATCTTTTACTATCATTATACACACAAAAATAAGGTTAGTTGCCTAACCTTATTATTTTCTACCGTATCTTCTGTTAAATTTCTCAACATTACCACCACGTTCAGCTGATCTTTGTTTACCAGAGTAGAATGGATGGCAATTGTTGCACACTTCTACTTTGATCTCTTCTTCTGTAGATCCAACTGTGAATTCATTTCCGCAAGAAATGCATGTTACTTTTGCTTGGTGGTATTCTGGATGTAATTCTTTATTCATATAAACACCTCTGTTTCCTTCATTCAATAAGCATTTAAGATTATACCATCTTATAATATATTAATCAAGGGTAAGTGTTGAATTTATAAGGTCAACAAATTGTTGATTTGATTCAGTTCTTTTCATGAAATCTATAAGCTCTACTATGGATTGCGATGTATCCATATCAGACTTTCTGAGCCTATATACAGCTTCTAATTCTTCTTTTGATAGCAATAAATCTTCGCGTCTAGTAGAAGATCTTTCGATATTAATAGCTGGGAATATTCTCCTATCAGAAAGTCTCCTATCAAGGTGGACTTCCATATTACCAGTCCCCTTAAATTCTTCAAATATCATATCATCCATACGGCTACCAGTATCTGTTAGAGCTGTGGCAAGTATTGTTAGTGATCCTCCATCTTCGATATTGCGGGCTGCTCCAAAAAATTGCTTCGGTCCCACTAGAGCCATAGGGTCAAGACCCCCAGATAATGTCTTACCACTCATAGGTGTTGTTATATTATAAGCTCTGGCTAGTCTTGTGATTGAATCTAGAAGGATAACTACATCTTTCTTATCTTCTACAAATCTTTTTGCACGTTCTAAAACCATTTCTGCGATTTCTATATGATTTTGCGGTGGCATATCAAAGGTAGAGGAGGCTACCTCTGTTCTCATGTAGTCATTGCCTGGGTCTCTGTATTCATTTACAAACCTAATGAAGTCAGTTACTTCTTCTGGCCTTTCATCTATCAGAAGCACAAAGATTTTTACATCATCATAATTTTTTTCAATAGCTCGTTCTATATTTTTGATAAGTGTAGTCTTGCCAGCCTTGGGTTGAGATACAATAAGTCCTCTTTGACCTCGACCTATAGGAGCTATGATATCTATTATCCTAGTTGATATAGTTTCTTTGCCAGTCTCAAGTTTTATTTTTTCATTTGGATAGATTGGAGTTAGGTCTTCAAAACTAGTTCTATTGAAGGCATCGCCTGGTTTAATCCCATTTACATCTGATACAAATATCAGCGGAGCAAATTTATCTTTGTCGTGCTTTTCTCGGGCAATGCCTGTGATATAGTCCCCAGTTTTTAACCTAAACATGCGTATTTGCTTAGGTGGGACATATATATCATCATCTCCCTGCTCGTATAGGTCAGACCTTAAGAATCCATATCCATCAGGTAAAATTTCAAGTACACCTTCGCAATCAAACTTAGCACCTAGGTCATTCTCTTGTTTTTCCTGTTGGTCTTCTTCCCTCTCTTTTTGGGCATGTTCTATAAGCTTTATGAGCTCATCTTTTTTATATTTAGTAACTGAAGGGATCTCTAAGTCCTTCGCGATTTCCCTAAGTTCAGCTACAGTATTCTCTTCGTAATTTGTCATAAAATTCCTTAATCAAAATAAAGGACCCAGGGGCCCTTTATCTTATCCTAGATAATGCTTAGTTATTTGCAGATCCTTCAGAACCCATCATCGCTATTTTGTCAAAGCATACTTGTTTGATAGCTTCTGTACCAGGTGCTAGAAGTTTTCTAGGGTCAAAGCCCTTGCCTTGTTGGTCTTTTCCTTCTTCGATGTATTCACGAGTTGCCTTTGCAAATGCTAATTGACATTCTGTATTTACATTGATTTTAGATACACCAAGTTCGATAGCTTTTTTGATTTGTTCTTCTGGGATACCTGTACCACCGTGTAGTACTATTGGCATTTGAACTGCATCAGAGATTTCTTTTAGTCTATCAAAGTTTAGGCCAGCCCAGTTTTCTGGATATACACCGTGAATATTACCAATACCAGCTGCTAGGAAGTCTATGCCACAAGCTGCTAATTGCTTACATTCTTCCACATCTGCAAGTTCACCTTCACCAATTACACCATCTTCTTCACCACCGATAGAACCAACTTCAGCTTCTACTGAAATGCCTTTAGCATGTGCTAATTCTACGATTTCGCGTGTTTTTTCAAGGTTTTCTTCTAGTGGGAAATGTGATCCATCAAACATTACTGATGTGTAACCAGCTTCGATACAAGCCTTTGCACCCTCATATGAACCATGGTCTAGGTGGATAGCTACTGGTACTGTGATGCCAAGTGAATCGTGCATAGTACGAACAAGGTTTGCTACTACCTCAAATCCGCCCATATATTTTGCAGCACCTTCACTAGATGCTATCATAACTGCTGTTTGTTTTTCTTCACAAGCTTCAAGGATTGCACGTGTCCACTCTAAGTTGTTTGTATTAAAGTGAGCTATTGCATATCCATTTTCATAAGCTTTATCTAACATTTCTTTAGCACTAACTATCATCTTTATCTCCTTATAATTTTCAAAGTTTCAACTATTACAATCATACCCTAATTTTGGCTTTTATCTTCATGTACTCTTTCTATTATAGTCTTAATAGCTTCATCCTTGTCAATTTTTGCATTTTCCATTTCACGTCTGGTTGAATATTCAACTACGCCATCGGCAGCATCTTTACCCACAGTTATTCTGTAAGGGACACCTATGAGATCGCGGTCATTAAACTTCACTCCAGCACGTTCTTTTCTATCATCTAGGGCTACATCTATGCCAGACTTTCTTAGTTCTTCATAAATAGCAAGACCTAGTTCATTTTGTTCATCGTTATTGGTATTAACAATAGTAATGATTGCTTCAAATGGAGCAACACTAGTTGGCCAGATGATACCATTATCATCATAATTTTGCTCTACAACTGCAGATACAGATCTAGATATACCTATACCATAGCTACCCATGATAAATGGTTGTTGTTTGCCATTTTCATCTAAGAAATATGCTTCTAGTGCTTCTGAGTATTTGGTACCTAGTTGGAAGATATTTCCCACTTCGATACCACGAGCTGCCTTTAGCACACCAGATCCATCGTAAGCCATATCGCCTTCTCTTGCTAAAAGTAAGTCTTCTACTATTTCACCCTCAAAATCTCTACCGTAATTTGCATTAATATAGTGGTGGTCTGTTTTATTGGCACCAACTACTACATTGGTCATTTTTGAAATAGCTTCATCTATTATAATTCTCACATCAGTGAGGTCTTTTGGTCCAGTAAAACCAGCCTTAGCACCTGAGATTTTCTCTATTGTTTCATCATCCATCATTTCTACCTCGTGTTCTGCTGCTCCGAGATGACCAAGAAGTTTTGCCATATTTAGTTCCCTATCACCAGGGATGATTACTATTACTGGTTCACCAGCGACCATCAGGTCAACTGCTTTGGCAAATTTATTAGTTGGAACCCCCAAGAATTTACTAACTTCTTCTATAGTTTTCTTATCAGGTGTTTCTACTAGTTCGATTTCTTTGGCTTCTTCAGCTTCTATTTCAAGTTTAAATCTAGCCTTCTCATCTGTAGCGGCATAGTCTGATTCCTCGGTATAGAAAATGACACCTTCGCCAGTTTCAGCTAGGGCTATGAATTCGTGGCTCACTCTACCACCCATAGCACCAGTATCCCCTTCAACTATCTTATAATCAAGACCTATTCTATCAAAAGCTTCTACATAAGCATCCCACATGAGCCTATAAGATTCTTCTAGGCCTTCTGTATCTTTGTCAAAAGAATAGGCATCTTTCATAAGGAAGTCACGGGACCTATTGATACCAAATCTTGGCCTTTTTTCATCTCTAAACTTATCAGTGATTTGGTAGAGATTTAGTGGAAGTTGCTTATAACTACTCAGTTCATCCTTGACTAAATCAGTTAGGGCTTCTTCAGCTGTTGGTCCAAGTGCGTATTCACGTTCATTGCGGTCAGTAAGTTTAAACATTTCTGGTCCAAAGGTATCCCAACGGCCAGACTTATCCCAGATTTCTCGAGCTTGGAGCACTGATGTTGAAATCTCAATTGCATCATGATGATCCATTGCATCTTTCACTATATCTATGATTTTGTTTTTTACTTTTTGACCGAGTGGCAAGAATGAATATATACCACTAGCTTGTTTTCTGATAAATGCTCCACGGATGAGTAGCTTGTGGCTTGCAGTTTCTGCATCCACTGGATCTTCTCTAAGAGTTGGCATGTAATATTTTGATAGTTTCATAATTAACCTTTCTGATCGATGTCCTTCATGGACAGACCTATTCTATTTTTTGTCTTATCTATTTCTATAACCCTAACTTTTACAATATCTGAATTGGTAAGAACTTCGTTAGGATTTTTGATAAATTTATTGCTCATGTTTGATATATGGACTAGGCCATCTGTGCCTACACCTATATCGACAAAGGCACCAAAGTCAGTGATATTTCGTACTTTACCAGTCAACTCATCACCAATATTTAAATCATCTATAGTCATGATTTCTGATTTGGTGAGAATTTCAGGATTATCATCCCTAGGGTCACGACCTGGTTTTTTAAGCTCCGCTATGATATCTTCGAGAGTTGGGATTCCTACTTCAAGCTCATTTGACACTGCCTCTAAGTCTATTTCATCTAAATCATAGGTTGTAAGAGCTTTAGCTACCTTGTAGGATTCTGGGTGGACTGCGGTATTATCTAAGAGCTCAGGTGAATCTGGAAATCTTAAGAATCCTGCAGCCAGCTTATAAGTCTTATCTCCTAGTCCCTTCACATTTTTTAGGTCCTTGCGGTAAACTAGATTGCCATCTTTAAATTCATCTTCGATTCGTTTGGCTAAAGTGAGATTTAGGCCTGATACGTAACTTAAGAGCTTATATGAAGCATTGTTTATAGTAACACCTACTTCATTTACAGCATCTTCTACTACCTTAGATAGCTCATCATCAAGCTTTTTCTCATTTAAATCATGTTGGTATTGGCCTACACCTATGTGTTTGGGCTCAATTTTAACAAGCTCAGCCATAGGGTCTTGGAGGCGGCGGGCCATAGATATCGCACCTCTTATAGTAACATCAAGATCTGGGAATTCTTCCTCACCTAAGGCCGATGCACTATACACTGATGCTCCAGCTTCATTTACCACTGCATAAGCCACATCTTTATCAATCGTTTCAAGTAGATTATTTACAAATACTTCAGTCTCACGACTAGCCGTAGCATTTCCTAGGGCAATTAAACTTACATTATATTTATCAATCAGATCTGATAAGATAGCTATTGATTCTCTTTCCTTATTATGAGGTACAACCGGGTATATCACTGCCTTGTCTAAGTACTTACCATTTTGGTCAACCACGGCTACCTTACAACCAGTCCTATAGCCTGGATCAAGGCCCATGACAGCCTTGCCCTTGATAGGTCTTTGTAAGAGATATGGTCTTAGGTTATTTGAAAATACCTTAATAGATTCATCTTCTGCTATATCTGTGAGATAATTTCTTAGCTCGGTGCTAATTGATGGAAGCATCAGCCTCTTGTAGGCATCAGCAACCGCTGTATCTAGGAGTTCTTTTTGATAAGCATTGGACACTTCATATATGTCTGCTATGAGCTTTTTATTATACTCATCAGAGAATTCTAATTTAACTGCTAGCGCACCATCATTCTCACCACGATTTATAGCAAGTGTTTGATAGGCCTTGATGTCTCTGACCCTTTTATTGAAATCATAATAGGTTTCATAGGTCTTATCTGGGTCTTCCTTTTCATTTGCAATTATCCTCGCCCTCATCATACCATCTCTTCTTAGTATATTTCTAGCATCGATATTATTGGCTATATCTTCTGCTAATATATCTAGTGATTTTTCGATAGCTTCTTCTGGGCTTGGTACTTCTTCACTTATAAAATCTTTTGCAAAAGTGAGAGCATCATCAGGAGAACTCGATTTTTCCATAAGATATTTATAAAGTGGCTCAAGTCCTAGCTCACGTGCCTTGTCTGCACGAGTTTTTCTGGTTTTTTTATAAGGTAAATATAGGTCTTCAAGCAAAGTGAGTGAAGTAGTTTCAAGGATTTGCTCACGAAGTTCATCAGTCATCTTATCCTGTGACTCTATGGATGATATAATCTCCTCTTGTCTTTTTTCTACATTTCGAAGCTTATTTAAGTTCTTTTCTATCTCCCTTACTTCGACATCACTTAGGTTGCCAGTTTTTTCTTTCCTATACCTTGCTATGAAGGCCACTGTCGACCCCTCATCTAGTAAAGAAACTACATTTTCTATATTTTTTTCATCTATATTTAATTGTTGTGCTAAAATTCCATTAATATCCATAAATTTCCTACATCAAACTATTCATCTGTACCATCATCAATCCGTATATCAAGAGTAAGTGTGCTGGATAGAATATATAAAATGCCCACTTGTTTTGTTTGCCTCTTTGGGCATTGTAAAGCATGATTAGTGGAATCGATAAATAAACAAATCCATAAGTCATACCTGTAAAGCCACCCGGCATATAAAATTCAAAATAAAATGCTATTATCATTGCAATAGCTGTTGCTATTTTATTATTCTTACAAAGGTATATAGCGATGATAGCAAATACACCCTTAGCACCATAGTCGGTCATCAATATATCTGCCAGCGCACACCCTAAAAAGGCCACTATAGCCATTATGATGATCTTTAGTATCATATTTTGTTCGCTTTTCCAAATAAGGTCCATTACATAAATAGTAATGGCTCCTATGAGGAGAGTAAATATTACATTTTGGTAATATAAATTAAAGGTTTCTCCTGCAAAGGCTAGATTAAACGGGACCTCAGAAACAAGGGCAAATAAGAGCATCCTTGCAAAATACTTTTTGATATCTTTAGTAAAAACTACTGCCTGTACTGTAAAAAAGCAGTAAATAGGCATAGCAATTCTACCTATTAGCGTAAAAGTACCTGCTATCTCATAGAATTTTTCCCCAAACATATACAAATATCCGGTTTGTGATATATGTGATAAGAGCATGGCAAGCATCGCTATATATTTTAGGTGAGCAGTAGTTAGATACGGCCTTTCGCGATACCAAGTCTTTAAAAACTCATCCCTATCCTTGTAGGCTAAAATTTTTTGTAATTGATCCATAGTCTCTCCTAATTACCAGTGATAAAATTGATTTTATATTTAGGAAAATTCATACTTATAGTTTTACCACTAGCATTTGCATAATCTTTCTCATCTATATCATAAATATTAGACGGGTCATAAAAGATTATTTTGCTATTTGGCCTCACCTCTGGTGCTATAACTAATTCGAATTTATATTTATCTTTGTTTTTTGAATAAACTAGTAGAATATCGATAAATCTACCATAATCATATTCGTTTACAGTTTCAAACTCTAGGTCAATTTTATATTCTTCATTTTCATGAATATTTAACTGCGGCCTAGTGCTTGTAAAGCTTATTTTTTCTGTAGTTATAAGATTGGTAATTGACATTGTCGTTATATTTGAATTTATTACATCATCAGCTGCTACAATTTTTAATAGTTCAGTATTTGACAATTTATGCGGTAAATCACTATTCTGTTGACTAACTTTAATTGGATCATCTTTAACAATCCTTGGCACTTGAGCATTGCTTTTGGGTGTTGTTTTCTTAACCGCGACATGCTGGGTTTCCGTCTTTTCAATGTCAGCTTTATTTATTAATTCAGTCGGCTCATTATAAACTGGCTCATCAAAGGATTTTCTGATTCTCCTACCTTGGTTTTTCGAATTTGACTTAGACTTATTGGTATCTTCATTTAAGAAATTCTTTATCTCGTCAAAGTCCATCCTGTCAGCTAGTATAATGCTTTCCTTGGTACGTAAGAATTTATAGGTAGAATAAATAGTCTTTATCATCATAAATAAGAAACTTAGTGAAGTTAATATGCCTACTATATTTTTTGGCAACATTTGATTAACATCTATGATATTTACTATTAGCATCAATAAAAAAGGCATTAGCCCAGTAAATTTCATAAATTGCCTAAACTTAGAATCTGGCCTTGCTTCTTTGGCGATAGGAGTATTGTTTATTCTTATAATCATCTTTAGTACTTTTAAGAAAAACAATATAAATCCAATTATGTATAGGACAGTTACAGCATTATACAGCTCTGGATAGGTCAAATATAGGTCAAAAGGCATTGATTTTATCGTATAATCAATAAGAAATGCCAGTGCCAACACAAACAAACCCGTTTTTCTAAAGGTCCTTGATACTATGAAAATAATAAGATTTATTAGCAACAAGGTAAGTGGGATAAATGATATTCTATTGTCATTAATTAATACTTGTAATTGTCTAATAATAAATGAATAGTCCATAATTGCTCCTAATTAATTATATCATAAGATTTTTAAATGACTAACTAGAAAGGTTTGTATTTTTTTAGTATAATTTGATATATGCTATAGTAGCTCAACTGGCAGAGCAACGGTATCGTAAACCGTAGGTTGCAGGTTCGATTCCTGTCTGTAGCTCCATTTAAGGGGTTGTTGCAAAAAGATAAATTGTTCTGTTATCATTCGATCACCCTCCCAGATAGTGTCTCAGATCGCCGACGGGCTAAAAGCCTTCATGAGCCGGCGGGCTTAATTTCAAACTTTCTGTTAGTGCACTCTAATGATGGAACAATAATTATCTATTGATTTGCAACAGCCCCATTTTACTTTATTTATACAAAAAAAAGCTAGCCATTACTGGTCTAGCTTTTTAATAATATGTCTAAGTTAAATATGTAATTTAATTTATTCAGGGTCAATAGCGTCTACTGGACAAACTGAAGCACATGTTCCACAGTCGATGCATGTTTCAGGATCGATTACGTAAGCGTCCTCGCCTTGAGAGATAGCGTCTACTGGGCATTCACCTTCACAAGTACCACAAGTGATGCATGTATTTTCATCAATAATGTATGCCATTTGAAATTCTCCTTTCGTAATTGTTAATTAAAGTATACTATATTATTTTTTTCATGTCAACACACGATTAAATATTTATACCATAAAACTAAATATAATGATTTAATATACATACTGATAATCACTATCATTTATGTTAATAAACATATATTAAATAAGTTAAATACTTTCTAATTCATTTAAACTATAAGTTTTTTCTGTAAGCTCGTCTTCTTCTGTGCTGTGTAGTTTCACTTTACAGCAAGACCTAACTAGGTCATTTGATATCACAGTGCCTTCCCCATCTGCTGTTTGAACTTTTTGCCCGTATTTAGGCATCAACTTTTTCATTTCTAAATAATTATCCTGTTCATAAGATAGGCAACACATTAACCTCCCGCAGACACCAGAAATTTTAGTTGGGTCAAGGCTTATATTTTGGTCTTTGGCGTATTTTATAGAAAGTGGAACGAAATCGGTGAGGTGTCTAGAACAGCAGCATTGTTGGCCACATGACCCGTGATGCTTAATAAGCTTTGCATGGTCCCTGACACCAATCTGACGCAGCTCTATCCTACTTCTAAAAATAATTGCTAACTCTTTTACTAGGTCTCTAAAGTCTACTCTCTTATCTGCAGTAAAATAAAAAGTGAGCTTATTCCTATCTAAAGTGTACTCAGCATCTACAATCTTCATTTTCAAATGAAAATAATCAGCCTTTTCTTGGCATATCTCCATAGCCTCAATTTGATCTGCCTTGTTTTGCTCATCTATACTTAGATCTACTTCATCGGCTTTTCTAACCACAGACTTTATCTTTTTATCAAATTTAGTCTCATCTATATCGATATTGGCTAAGGCTACTTCACCTATTTCAAGGCCATTTTCAGTATTTAGTACAGCTTTATCCTTATAGGCTAATTCTATACCATTTGAATCAAAATAATATATTTTGCCAGCCTCTTTAAATCTTATGCCAACTACGTTCAAAGTTTCATTCCTCCCCTATATATAGCAAATATGATCTGCTCTATAGCTAGATCATAATTGATATTGTTTCTAAAACCTATTTTTATTTTATGTAACAAGTCTGTTATTTGATCTATTTTATCAAAAGAAATAGATGCCATCTTAACCACATTGTAAGCAATGTTATCATCAATATTTGAGTCAATCTCATACTTAAAATATATAATATACTCAAATATATCATTTATAGCTTCAATAAAGCTTGACTCATCATCTTTATATTGATCAAAAAATTTCTTCTCTTTATAAAAACTTGCTATATCACCCGTATAGACCTTGGCAAGTATCGATGATAACTTATCCATATCTATATTTTCTATTTCTTTATTAGAGCTTAGCTTAATTAATTGACACCTAGACCTGATAGTAGGCAACAATTGATTGCTATTGGTGGTGGTGAATATCACTATGTTATACTCTTTTAATTCCTCTATGGTCTTTAAAAGAGCATTGGCCCCCTCAGTTCGCATATTATGGGCATTGTGAATTATATACACCTTAACGACTCCATTTTGAGGTCTAAGTGTAATATCTTTGATTAGCTTTCTTATAGTTTCAATATCAATGACCTCCCCTTCTTTATCTATGGTATATAGGTCGGGGTTTAGGTCATCTTCAAGATAGATATTTTTAGCTGCAAATATCTTGTGAGCAAAATCCTTCGCATAAGATAAATTGTAATTATGATTTGGACTTTCTAAAATATATGCGTGGCTTAAGGCATTATTTTCTATTTGATAGTTTAATATACTCATAGTCTGATGTATTGGTCTACATCTAAGATAAATATGGTCGCACCACCTACAGTTATATCCACTGGCACTGTATTAGTTAAGAGCGAACTTTCTGCTGATGGATTGATGATAGTAGTAGTGGTATTTCTTCTCTTGCAATTTGACTCTATTATTGCAAGCACTTCTTCTAGCTTTTCTTCTTCTACACCTATAAGTAATGTAGTATTGCCTTTTTTAAGAAAACCACCTGTTGTGGCAAGTCTAGTAACCCTGTATCCGCTTTCTGTAAGTGCATCCATTAGGAAATTCACATCAGCATCTTGTACTATAGATATGAGTAGTTTCACATTAAACCTCCAATAATTCCTTTATCAGTTTATATACTTGATCAGTCACTTCATCGATACTTTGACTAGCATCTACTGTTTTGATTTCTTCTTTATATTTGTCAGCTACATCTAAATAAGCATCAAATATTTTTTTGTGGAAATCAAAATCTTCACTCTCTAACCTATCTGCAGTAAAATTTGCTCTTTTACGAGTAAGTGCAGTTTTATAATCCAGGTTAAAGAATATAGTAAGGTCTGGCCTTAAGCCAGCTGTCGCAAAATCATTTATCATAGCTACCTGGTCTACACCCAAGTCCCTACCTACACCCTGATAAGTTAGGGAAGATAAGACAAACCTATCGCTAAGGATAATCTTGCCTTTATCAAGATCAGGCATAATTTTTTCAGCTACTAGTTGAGCTCGGCTAGCAGCAAATAACAAAGACTCAGTCTTTGCTGACATTTCCTTGTGGTCATTATCAATTATTATTTCTCTAATTTTTTCTGATATTGCTGTCCCACCAGGTTCTCTTACTGTTTCTATATCATAGCCTTCATTTATGAGAAGTTCTTTAATATTTTTTAAAATAGTAGTTTTCCCAGACCCATCAGGCCCTTCGAAAACAATAAATTTACCGTTCATATGTATATTATAGCAAATCATGAGAATTTATTGCAATAAAACCTGCTAACAAAAGTCAAGTAGAAAAGCAAAATTAATTTACTTTTCTACTTGTTATTTAGAGTTTAAATTAGCACAACAAATAAGCCGGTTACAATCGGCTTGTTTAAACTATCGTATTCTTAATTCTAGGCTACTTTTAGCACCATCTTTTCTTGTTTTGATACCATTACTTTTGCATAGTAGATTCTTAAGAATTTATTTATTCCTGCAAATTTACATACTTTTTTTGCTTTTCCATCGTTTTCTTTTTTTACCATATACAGATATATATCATTTTCAGGATCTTTAGCGCTCATCATGCATTTCATAGCTTGATAACCTAGTTTTCTTAGTATTGCATTGCCTCTTTTTGTTATTTTTCTCTGATCTGCTTTAAAATTCCCTGACTCATATGGTGGTGAATCTATTCCTACATAGGATATCAAACTTTTTTTGTTTTTAAATTTTGATAAGTCTCCAAGTTCTGCTGTGATTTGTACTGCTAATTTATCTGATATTCCTGAGAATTTCTTCGCTTCTTGATATTCTTCTAAGGGCTCGGCAATTTCTAGCATTTGTGATAAAATAGTATGTAGAATTTGATTTATATGTTTTATCAATTCTATTCCTTCTTGTATGCTAGTCTTTATATATGAGCTATTAGAAGGTTGAGTTGAGATACTTTCCTCTGCGAGCTTGTATATGGATTTAGCTTTATCAGCATTAGGATGGTATCTCTTTTCTTTTGCCCAGTTTTTAAATTCTTCTATGAATTTTCTTCTGGTTTTTCTAATACTAGATTTTTATGCCACCATATTTCTAAGAAATCTAATAGTTTGTCTTTTGTAAAGTTTCCTGAAGCGTGTGGAATTAATTTTTTTATTCCTGGAAATGTTTGATTAACTGTTTGGTCTATGAAGTTCATTTGATTGATTCTTAAGTCCATATAGTGTTGATATGATCTGTTTAATTCTTTTAGGACTCTGAAACTTTCTGAATCGACTTTGTATTCTTGTAATTCATTCCAGTACATTAATCCATATTCTGCTATTTGTATGGCATCTATATTATCATTTTTAGCTTTTCTAAAGTTGAGTACTCGACAAAATTGTTTCATTTTTAAAGGATTTATTACAGTTACAAAGTATCCTTTGTCTTTTAATTCGTAGAGGATTGGAAGATGGTATTTACCTGTTGCTTCCATAATTATTTTTACTTCTTCATTTAACATATCTAGTTTATTTAAAAAATCTTCTACTTTTGTTTTGTTAAGATGAATATCAAAAGGCTTCCAAATGATTTTGCTACCTTGTTCTAGTGCACAGACTGTAAACTTTTCTTTTGCTATATCTATTCCTACAGATATCATTTTATTATCCTCTTTCTTTTTGATTTGTAGTTCCTACCTGCACCATTACACTCATTTTAGCTCGTGACACGGACGTTTTGCCCAACCTGCTTAACCGAATATGAATAATGAAGAGGTAGATGACAGTTTTATGACGGATATTTTAACCCTAAAAGACCCTCGTCATACTACTTCTTCATTATACAAAAATAGTGCAAGATAGAAATTACTTTCTTTCTTACACTATTTATGGTACTAAAAAAGACCCTAAGGCCTTTAGTTTAAAATTATTCTGCGTCTGCTTCACTTTCTTCAGCTTCGCCATCTTCGCCTTCTTCTGTTTCATCAACAGTTGGTACGTCAGCGGCATCTGCTGCTTCAAGCTCATCATCTTCTGGAATAACTTCTTCAGATACTTCTTGAAGTGAACAAATGATTTCATCTTCTTCAGCAAGGACTGTGATATTTTCGTCTTTGAAGATATCAAGGTCTGCTACTGTTCTGTTATCACCAATTTGGATTTCTGTAATATCAACGTCAGCTGTTTGTGGAATGTGTTTTGGTAAACATTCAACATCTATTGTATCCATGTTTTGTACAAGTACGGCTTGTTCAATTGCGAGATCATCACGTCCAATAAGAACGATAGGTACTGATACTCTGATTGATTCACCAGCTCTGATTGCTTGGAAATCAACATGTAGGTATTGGTTTTTGTATGGATGTGTTTGGTAATCTTTAATAAGTACATCTTTGTCTTCTCCATCGATATCAAGTGTGATGATAGTAGATGTACCAGCTTGTCTTAATATTTTATCGAATTCTCTTGATGTAAATTGAACATTAAGATTATCTTCGCCTTTAGCATAAATAACGCCTGGAATTAATTCTTCAGCTCTTAACTTGTTAACTTTATTTTTTCCAGTAGCTTCACGGTTATTTGCTTTTAAAACTAAGTCTGCCATATTCCCTCCTTATATATTTTCTGACTCAGTAATTATACCTCATTTGATAAATCTTTACAATGCATAGGTTTTATTATATGATATATGTAAAGGTAATGAAAGATCCAACACAAAGGAGAATAAAATGACCCAAAGACCAGTTCAATTTGGTAGCATGGAACTTACAGTTGATGGAGATAAGTTTGAAATTGGAGAAGATGCTCCAAATTTTATAGCAATTAATAACGATCTTAGCGAATATGATTTCTTTAAAGAAGAAGATGGCAAGGTTAAAATCATCTCTGCTGTGCCATCTCTAGATACTTCTGTATGTGAACTTCAAACATATTTGCTTTACAAATCAGCCCAAGAATTTGAAGATGATATAGCTATTATTACAATTTCCAATGATCTACCATTTGCTCAACAAAGATTTATAAAAGATAAGGAAATGGAAAATGTAAAGTTTGTGTCTGACTACATTAACCACAATTTTGCAAAAGGATATAGGACATATATTAATGAGCTTAGCCTAATAAATAGAGCAATTTTTGTAATCGATAAAAATAATACTATCAGACACGCAGAATACCTTACTCAAAACACAGAGCTTCCAAATATTGATAAGGCTATAGAAGTAGCAACAAAACTTATAACTGAAGAAGAATGATAAGATCCCTTAAGCCAATTGCTTAAGGAATCTTTTTATTTTAGAAATTCATTATATTTTTCTCTATCGTATACCACATCTATTTCACCAATGAAATTTGTATACTTATCTGGATAGCAAAATCCTTCTTTAAATCTATATAGGCCATCTTTTGAGTCTAGTGAAAATGTACCGCCAAAGTCAAAATACTTGTAACCATTGTCTCTAGTCCATTTTATCTCTTCCCAAATCATATTAAAGTTTGGCATCTTGTTTCTGTGATTATTAGAACTTGCAGCATATAAGTAGTAGACCTTCTCCCCATAAGGAATCAGAATCGATGCAGACAGTGCCTCGTCTTCGTAGTATGAGGTAAATATTATACCACCCATATAATCGATTAGCCTTTGGTAGTATTCCTTTGGCCTGTGGCCGATTTCTTGCCTATCTGCCATTATTTCTGTGAGCTTATAAAAAGTATCTAGGCTTTCATCATCAGTTTTTTGAATTGTCTTTATCTCATTTCTGTATGACTTTCTGATATTTCTACGTGTTGCTGATGAGAAACTTTCAAATAGCTCTTCCTCACTAAGGCTAGCAACATCTAAAATCATATTATACCTAGGCTGAGTAAATGAATGTGGATCTACACCATAGGTTCTCACATCATATCCCCTCTTTTGGTATTCATAGATAGCTTTTTCATCAAATAATACTTCTGGGTCCATTCTAAGAAGGAAGGCATCATATTTTGTTGCTAAGTTATTTGCCTCAGCTATTAGTTCTTCTACCAAATCATAGTCCCTAAAGTCACATACAGGACCGCGTGGTGCATAAAGGAAATATTTGCCATTATCATTTTTTATACCTATGATACTCATGGCAGCTTTGATTTGCTTATTTTCTTCTATGTATATATAATCACTAGTCCAATTATCCTTGACCTTAGCCCAATTGGTATCCTGCATAGGCCTAGCGTATTTGCTATTTCTTACAAATTCGTTATATCTTTCTAAATCCTCTTTACTTGAAACTACTGGCATATCGCTCCTTAATCTAATAAACCTTCTAAAAGTGCTAGGGTTGTGATCGCCCCTATCCCCTTTTTATTAGTAACTATTTCTATATCTAAATCATCTAGTGTATTAAAATCAATATCACCAACTATCTTACCATTTACTTCAGATGTTCCAACATCTATTAAGAGTTGACCATCTCTAAAGTAGGCTTTATCATAAAAATTAGCCTTCCCAATGGCTGAAATAAATATATCTGAATTTTTTATTATATCTTCACTATTTTTTGTCTTGCTGTTTATAACAGTTACAGTAGCATGATTCTTTGACAGATAATTTGCCAAAGGTATACCTATAAGGTTACTCCTATTGGCGATTACAATATTTTTACCTGTGATTTCTGTATGACTTTCTAAAAACTTCACAACAGCCTTTGGTGTGGCTGGTAAGTGTTTATAGTCACCATTGCTAGCCTTACCTTGTGACATATAAGTAAAACCATCCAGGTCTCTTAAGTGTATCTCTTCTTTTAAATAGTCAAGTCCATTAAAATTACCAAAAGGTAAAAATATTATAAAGCCGTCGTTATCATCATATGCGTTAATAAAGTCTACTATCTCAACTTTATTAGTATAACTATTAAAATCTTTTTCCATATATGCGATATCAAATTCTTTGCAGCGTTTGATGATTGCATTTTTATAATATGCTTCCTCTTCTGTTATAGATCTTGATATAAGCAGCACTTTGTTACTTATATTCGTTTTTACTAGCCTATCTACGATACTTTCTTTCAAATTGTCTGTTGTTAAGATTTTCATCATATCTCCAAATAAAAAACGCCCAACCGGGCGTTATACTATTGCTTATTAGAATATTCTTCTAGCACCTACAAATGATTTTTGATAATGGTTGTCGTAAACATTGTCGTATACAACGCCTGTTGATGGTGTAGAAGCGTGAATAAATGTACCATCAGAGCTTGTTACAATACCAACGTGGTCGATACCACCGCCGCCTCTGATTGCAAAGAATACTAAGTCTCCTGGTTGTAAGTTTGACTTATCTACTGCATATCCAGATGAGTATTGTGCAGCTGATGAGTGTGGTAGGTTTATGCCTAGTTGTCTATATGCGTTTACTACTAGACCTGAACAGTCAAATCCTACAGCAGGATTTGATGAGCCCCATACATATGGGCTTCCTGCATATTGTGCTGCAATGTTTGCAGCTTGTTGGCCATTATTATTTACAACTGGTGCAGCTTCTACTGCAGTAACTTCTTCTTCAACTACTGCTGCTTCTTCGTATACTACTTCTTCAACTGCTTTTACTTCTTCTACTACTGGAGCTTGTTCAGCTGCTGGTGTAGTTGAGAGATATGTTGCTGATACGTAAGCTGTTTTGCCATTGTAATCAAATCTTACCCAACCATCTACGATTTCACCAGATACTTCAGTACCAGTTTTAAGGGTTCCTATGATATTACCAGTTTTAGCAGCATCACGTACATTAAGAATGTTTGTATTGTATACATAACCTGTGAAAGCTTCACCTCTTACGATTGCTTCGCTTACTACTGCTTCTACAGTTTCTGGGGCTTTTTCTTCTGTTACTTCTGTTACAGTTTCGATAACAGGACTTTCTTCAACTTCTGGTGTTTCCTCTACTACTGGAGTTTCTTCGACAGCAGGGGTTTCTTCAACCGCTGGAGCGCCTTGTTCAACAACTGCTGCTTCTTCTGCTAGTTTTTCGTCAGATAGGAATGCTAAGCTTAGGTAGCCTTCGTTTGTCTTAAACCATTCTCCTTCAACAACACCGTTTACAGCTTCACCTTTTTGGATAGTTCTAACGATGTTTGATGCGTCATTCATATCTTTTGTATTTCTAAGATTTAAAGCTTCTGTATTAATATATTTAGTAACTTCGATTGCTTCATCAGTAGTATTTTCTTCTAGATAGCTAACTTGAGCTTCGATAGGTTCTTCTTCTTTTACTTCTAGATTAGCTGCTTCATCTGCTACTAATAGTTCATCAAGATTTGTATCATCATAAACTACTAATTCTTCACTAGATTCTGCTTCTTCTACTACTGGTGATTCTTCTGTTTCTTGAACGTAGTTAATAGCTTCTGATACTTCTGCATCTTCTTCAACTTCTATGCTAGCAGTTTCCACTACTTCTGGCTCAGCCACTACTTCTTCTACTACTTCGTATTCTTCAACTATAGGCTCAGTTACTTTTTCAGCCTTTTTTACGTTGATAGTAGTAGCAGCAATTTCTTGGGCAGCTTTTTCTATTTTTTCTATTTTATCAAATGTTTGATTTGTATTTTGTACAACTCTTGTTTCATTTGCAATGGATGTATTTTTAAGATCATTTGTATAATCTGACTCTACTAAACTGTAGTAATCATATGTAGTATCAGTGTAATAAGGTGTGATCATTGAATTTGTATTTTTATCAGATTCTAAATTATTGATTGTAGAAGCATAAACTGTAGCTCCAGCTGTAACTGCTGCTACAACCGATAAGGCTGCTCCAATATTTTTTTTGTTCATGTATTGAAATTCCTCTCCTAATTAGTATCTAGTATTATAAAATCTTACATTATTTTATACTATATTAACAAAAGAGTCAACAAGAAGTTACAAAAAAATTACACCTTTACACTATTTTTTATAATATTTTGGCATTTTGTAACATAAATACCAATATATATAAAATAAAAATAGGTTGGTGTAATTTTTTCAAAAAAGATTTATAATATATGGTTACATTTTGTAACAATTATGTAGATTTGGAGCAAACCTATAAGCCGTGTTCTGTATTAGATAATCATCTGTCTAGACTTACTGTCACCAATAAGCTCAAGCGAACAACCATTCTGGACCAAAGCCGAGCAAGCTTTGTTTTGTGTCCCTTTCGTTCTTGCACCGGATGGGGTTTACATAGCCTACATGTCACCATGTAGCTGGTGAGCTCTTACCTCGCCATTCCAACCTTACCGAGAAAACTCGGCGGTATACTTTCTGTTGCACTTGCCTGAAGATCACTCCTACTTGACGTTATCAAGCATCCTGCTCTGCGGTGCACGGACTTTCCTCGTGAATTACTCCCCGCGATTATCTGATTTACTCCATCTTATAATATACCGTATATGAGATATTTGTAAATTCTCTATTAAATAAAAGTTCTAAAGCTATCTCCCTTAGAAAAAGTAAAGACTTTGGTATCTACTATATCTGCGACTCTAGCCTTAAGTAAGTCTATCACATGATTTTCACTAGCAAAATGACCAGGATCTATTATAACAAGGCCCTTGTCTGAATAGTCCATGGCATCGTGGTATTTAACATCACCAGTAAGGATTAGATCGATACCAAGTTCTATAGCATCACTAAATAACTCAGACCCTGCCCCACCACAGACACCTACAGTCCTTATTTTTTTATCCATATCCCCATAGCAAACAAGACCAGCCGCATCAAGCTTATCCTTAGCAAAAAGAGCAAAGCTCTTGGCATCTGTTTCTCTTATTTCACCGTATCGTCCAAGACCTGGTTCTTCTCCTATTTCTAAAGTTTTGGTATCTTTAAGACCTAGGATTTCCGCCAAGTGCTCATTTAAGCCATCAAAAGCCTTATCAAGATTGGTATGCATGGCATAAACAGTTATATCATTTTTGATAACTTTCTCTAGCCTATCATAAAATTGATCTCTAAGGTCTATGGATTTGATGTCAGAGAAAATATAAGGGTGATGGGTTAGGATAAAATTGCAATCGTTGGCAATGGCCTCATCGATTTCACTATCTTCGAGATCTAAGCTTATCATTACATTTTTCAACTCATTATTAGGATTTCCTATTTGCAGGCCAGACTTATCCCAGTCTTCTTGTAGCTCTAAAGGATAAAGCTCTTCTAGTTTTTCAATTAACTCTCTAATTTCCATCTATCGTGCACCTCTCTAATAGCATCTAGTCTCTCATTTATACGATCAATACCTGCCCTACCTTGCGAATATTTTTCGATATCTTCTTTAAATTCAATATTTTTCACATATTCAATATCTAATTTCTCTTTTAAAAGCGAGCTGTGATTCTCGATATTTTCATAACCATAATATATGTCGGCAAGGGATAGGTCTTGATCAGAACCTGGATTTACCTTAAGTATGTCGTAATATTTACCATTTTCGAAAGTCAAGAAATCCCTAGTGATTATAAAGCCATTATCGTTTAAAAATTTTCTTAGAGTTTCTGTAGCTACGTTGCTAGCTAGTATCATATAATTTAGACTTTTTGCAAAGTCAAGGTTCTCATCAATTATTTCTACAATAGTATGCCCGCCCATCCCAGCAATAATTGCAATTTGATTAGCCTTTTTTTCTAGGCCATGAAATCCATCTGTCACCATAGTCTTAATTTGCATACTAAGTTCATCATCAAGCTCATCTTCTAATTTTTTTAGTGATGGGGCTGATATGTCTGTAGCCATTATGTCACTACTTATTCCATTTTTAGCTAAATATAAAGGAACCAATCCATGATCGGTTCCTATATCTATAACACTTTTACCTGGTTCAACGAGGCTTATTATGTCTAATAATCTTTTTTTATCGTTCATTTTATAAAAAGTCTTTCAGTGATTCACTCTTGTTAGGAGATTTTAGTTTTCTAAGTGCCTTTGCTTCTATTTGACGGATTCTCTCACGAGTTACATCAAATTCTTTGCCTACTTCTTCTAGTGTCCTTGGGGTCCCGTCGATTAGTCCAAATCTTAGTTGGAGGACTCTCTTTTCACGAGATCCTAGGCATGATAATACATCGTTTAGTTGCTCACGAAGCATAGTATAGTTTGCCGCATCATCAGGATTGATTGCTGTTTCATCTTCTATGAAATCCCCTAAGTGAGAATCTTCTTCTTCACCTATTGGTGTTTCTAGAGAAACTGGTTCCTGAGCTATTTTTCTTATCTCTTGGACTTTGGCTACTTCTATGCCCATTTGTTCTGCTATTTCTTCGTTAGATGGGTCACGGCCTAGGTCTTGGACTAGTTGTCTTTGGGTTCTTACTAACTTATTGATGGTTTCTACCATATGAACAGGGATTCTGATGGTTCTAGCTTGGTCGGCTATAGCACGAGTGATAGCTTGCCTTATCCACCAAGTAGCGTAAGTAGAGAATTTAAAGCCACGGTTATAATCGTATTTATCTACCGCTTTCATTAGCCCCATATTTCCCTCTTGGATGAGATCAAGGAAGCTCATACCACGGCCTACGTATTTTTTGGCAATAGAAACTACCAAACGTAAGTTTGTTTCTGCTAACTTTTGCTTAGCCCTTTTTGATTTTAATATATCTCTTCTTAAGCTTAGTATATCTTCATCAGATAGTTCATCATCAGATAAAATCATATGAGCAGTGTCTGCCATATTTATATAACTATGTAGCTCATCTATTTCTTCATTAGTTAGTAAATTGTTTGGACTAAGCTCATTGGCCCTGCTAGATGCATTTATAACATCATCTATAGTCATCCTATCGTTAGTCTTAAGGAATTCCTTGTTTGAGGCCTTTGATAATAAATCGGTAAACGATTCATATACTAGTGTCACTACTGCATCGTCTTCATTCATACTTAATAGATGATCAAATGAATCAAATAGATCGCATAAGGAGTTAGCCTCACTTACGCTTAGTTCGTGTTCATCTACAGATTTTTTTGCTATATTGCAAATTAAGACTTTGGCCTTTAATTCCTCAAGTTTTTCTTCGTCTAGCTCTTCTATCATTATTTCTTCAAAGAGCTTACCCATAGAAATAATACCATCTATATTAAACTTAGACTCTTCGCTAAGTTTAGCATCCGTTTTCATTTCCTCATTTGCTTTTAATAGCGCTTCAGCTAGGTTTCCAAAAAATATATCCTTGGATAGTTTTGATCTATTTTGTTTGTTTAGATTGATACCCTCTAGTTTTTTTTGGGCTATATCACCCATTTCCATTTGACGGGCAAGTTTAATTTCTTCTTTGGCTGATAATAGGTCGACCTTGCCAATCTCTTTTAGATACATCTTGACAGGATCATCAAGTTTAATCCCTGATATATTTTCAACATCATCATCTAACTCTTCATCTAAATCAGCCTCGTCGATATCTTCATCGATTGGGTCATCATCAGCTAAATCATCATCGATTGTATCTTCATCTAGTTCATCTTCTAGATTAGCTTCTGATTTTTCTACAATCTCAATGCCGCTTGCCATTATTTGAGAAATGACATATTTTTTACTATCATCTTCAATCTCTTTAAAAGATTCAAATGTATATATTTGTGCATAAGTAATCATCCCATCTTGGGATTCACTCATCGTTTGAAATTCTTCTATGATTTCCTTTAATACGTCATCATCTAGCAACTTATTGCTATCGCTACTCATTCATACTCCCCTTAACTTCTATTCTTAAGAGATTTTAGCTCATTGAGTTTATTATATCGCTCAAACTGTGTGATTTTTTCCTTTAACTCTTCTATTACTATAGGATTTGCATCATCTCTTATATAATTTAAAATGAAGATATAGTCCTTATCATTTAGGTCAAATTTCTTCGTATCTCTATTTAAAATAAAATCCCTTACATTTAAGACTTTTTCGTCATGCAGGGCTTTATCTAAAAATTCTTTATTAGACTCATACTCATCCCTCTGGTGATATATAAGCCTTAATACTTCTAGTTCATTAGTATTTATCTTAGAGCTTTTTTCATCTACTACAATTCTATTTTGCTTTTCTGACTTTTTAGAATTGTGTTTATTCTCCGTTTGACTAATAGTTTTATTATACTTGTTAACGGCAGTATTTAAAGTGTTTTTGTCAATGCCTGTTAATGTATGGATGTTGTTTATAAAAATATCACGAGTGAGATCTGACTTGATACTAGCTAGAAAGTCTACAAACATATCAAGCTTATCATATTTTTCGTTCTCCTTGGCAGAAGAATAGGCATCTAATATTTTGTTGTATTTGTAGTTATATGCATCCAATGCCTCTTCTTTGCGTTTTAGAAAAATCTCCTTACCATGTTCCTTTATGAAATCATCCGGATCTAGGCCATTGTCCAAAATTATTATCTTTGCTTTGACATCTTCGTCCAAAAATATATCGACCGCCTTATCTGTAGCAGCCATGCCTGCCTTATCGCTGTCATAGCAAATATATACATCATCAGCATAACGTTTTATAAGCTTTGCTTGCTCGTGAGTCAAAGCAGTTCCTAAGCTTGCCACAGAATAATCAATACCATGGTTATTTAAAGCTATGACATCCATATAGCCTTCTACAAGGATTATATCTTTGCTCTTTTGCTTTTTATATACATTTAGACCATAAAGATTATATCGTTTCTTGAAAATATCTGATTCTGGAGAATTAAGATATTTTGGCTCGCCGCCATCTATACTTCTACCACCAAAGCCTATTACATTGCCATAGTGATTTATGATTGGAAAAATAATCCTATTTCTAAATTTATCATAAAATCCACCAGACTTATTTTGTTTTATCAGCCCAATAGCTTCTAGGTCTTTTTTATCATAACCCTTATACTCTATATAGTTTACCAGCTCATTCCAAGACTCATCCGCAAAACCAAGCATAAATCGATTTACAATTTTTGATGACAACCCTCTATTTTTTAAATATCCAATCGCATCCTTTGATACTAAGAGCTTCCTATAATAAAACATCATCACATCTTTATTAATCTCATATAGCTCTTTATTTTTGGAATTGTCTTTGAAATTATCAGAATATTCTATATTGATTCCAGCCTTGTCCGCTAGATATTCCATGGCTTCAGGAAAGGCAAGTCCTTCTTTTTGCATAATAAAAGAAACAACATCTCCTCCTGCCCCACATCCAAAGCAGTGGAAAAACTGTCCCTTCTCATCCACACTTAATGATGGTGTCTTTTCATTATGTAAGGGGCATAAACCCTTGTATGATGATCCCATCTTTTTTAGGTCTGTATACTCACCTATTATATCTACTATATTGTTGCTAGCTTTTATTTGTTCAGCTATCGATTCAGAAATCATCGCCATTTTATCACCTCAGTTATAAAAATTATACTAATATAGGGTAAGCTTTCAATTACCTAAATAAACTACTAGACTAAACTTAGTCTGTAAAAACTATTGAAATTTAGATTATTTTAAACCTAAATATTTTTTGGAATTTTAAAAAAATTTAGGTCATAACCAATATGTATAATTTAATTAACAGTAAATTGAACTAACAATAAATCTTTTAGCACTTTAAAATATATCTAAAATGTTATATAATATTAAATATCTGTGCCAAGGATTACTGTCGAGGAGAAAAAGAGGAAATGATGGAAACTTACAACTTTACAGAATTAGAACAAGAAAATGACGTATCGGATGTTGAGATAAAGGTCTTAGATGCACAAAGACATATCTTTAGCAGAAACTACTCTTCAAGAATCCAATTTCACCCTTTCACTTATTTTTATTATGTAGTTAGTGGCCAAGGTAGATTATCAATTGAGAGTGAGCAAATCGAAGTTAAAGAAAATGACTTGGTAATTATCAATTCAAATATAGGCCATACAGTCTATGTAGATGATTCAGTGAATGCATGTGAGGTAATTGGTTTTGGTGTAGAAAGTATATCTATCTCAAAAATCAACCAAAAAACAGATGATATCGAAGCTATCAATTACTACCACAAAAATCTACCAAAGACATATGATGCCACAGGAGTTTTTAGCGACATCCTTGATGAATTCAATAGCGATGAGCTATATTCAAAAGCTATGGCAAATTCTAAGGCAGCCATATTTATCATTAAGATACTTAGACATTTTGAAGAAGAGCTAACAGTAAGACATGATAGAAAAATAAACAGACAAATCGATTATATCAAAACATATATCGACAACAACTACGCGGAAGATATAAAGCTTGAACAACTATCTACTATGGCTTATATGAACAAGTTCCACTTGATATCAGAATTCAAACAATCATATAGAGTAACACCAATTGAATACCTTATTTTAAAAAGAGTTGAGATTTCAAAAAACCTACTAATCTCAACCAACCACTCTATGGAAGAAATTTCTTCAATAGTTGGCTTTAATTCTCAAAGCTATTTCAACCAAGTATTCAAAAAGAAAACCGGCCAAACTCCTTCACAATTTAGAAAAAAACATAGGCTATAAGAAAAAATCGTTTCATTTTACTTAAATAAAGATTAAATGAAACGATTTTTATTTACAACTTATTCCATTTTTTTAGGTAATTCTTGTAGAAATCCATGTTCTGAACAGTTTCTAATATCCCCTTGTAATTACCTTCTTTATCCCATACTCCATAATATGTTACTGTATAATCACTGCCACCTATATCTCTAATAACAACGACCTTATCTCTGGCACCAGATTTTAAGTCTCCAATAATCTTTTTTACTTTTGGTAATGCTTGAGGCGGATGACATGAATATACGTTCCTTCCTAGGGAAGACTTAGGCCTTTTAAAGATTTTGTTTTCCCTAGGATTATTATAATAAGAATTGATATCTTTTTCGTCTACATAAGTTATCTCAATTTCTAAAGTATCAAGCATTGCTTCAAGTTGATCAACTCTCATTTTCCCTTTTGAAAAATGTATATACTTATCATCCTTATCGGAAATTTCTTCTGGCAATTCATTATCACTGTATTTTATATCTTGATCATACTCTTGCAAGTCACTATATATATTTGAGTAATCTTCATCAGATAAGTTATCTTCTAGAAGAGGATATAGTATATTTTCCTCTTTATATGTCATTTCTTCTGCTCTTATTATAGTTTCCTCTAACAAGTCTTTGTCATTCTTGTTGAGTGCGTTTTTTATATTTCTTAGAATTTCATAGTCAACACCCCACATAACTTCTGATGGACCTGATTTATTATATTTTGACTCTAATAGAGGATATATTAGATCACCCTTTTTTCTATAGTGATTATTTAGAAGCTTTTGTAATTCTTCCAAGGGATTTTCGCAAATTTCTCCATCAAAATATGCTTTTGTTTTTGCAATTAGATCTTTAATCTCATTATTTTCATTTTGGAATAGATTAAGTACTGGATTGTCATACAATATTTTTTTCTCTTCTGCAATAGTCATGCCATGAAATAAGGCAGAGTGGACATCACATAATTTTCTTACCTCTTGCTTATCCATTCCTTCATCTAATAGTGATTCTTCTGCATCCATTATTTCTGAGGAAGAGACACCATCAAAGTTCTCTTTAAAATCTTTTCTTACTGACTCAAGATCTTCACCATCTGACAATCTTTTTATATAAGATTTAATTTTTGCTTTTCTATCTATAATTTCTTTATTATAAGATGAATCTTCAAGTTCATAACCAAGTGCTTCTAATTTTGAATTTATATCCTTTATTCCTAATATCTTAGCACCTCTTTTTATTGACATTTTAGATGCCATTTTTTTGATCATTATAGGATTATCTAGGCCAACAAATCCAAGCTCCAATAATTCATCTTTCAACTTAGGATTTTTACTTATTAAACGTTCTAAATTTTCATTAATATCTAATTTCATATTATCACCTTCCTCAATAAGTGTATCAAAAATGATTATCATTATCAGTAACATATGTTACATATATAATAAACTGTAGCAAAACATAAGTTTCACTACAGTTTATATTAGTAATCTACACCGTGAGTGTATTCACTACTTGCATTCCATATTAAAAATTCATCTTGGCCAGCATCGTATATAGCATCTATCTGAGCTTGTACTGCTGCTGCATCATATTCCATCCAATTGCCTTCACCTATCCATGGAGCGGTGAAGTCTTGGATCCAAGGTCTAGATACTGGAGGGTGTTCTAGCTCTCCAAAGACTTTTTGCTCTTCTTGTAAATATCTATATACCAAGTTGTATGGCTCAAGGTCTGGCTTTTCTATATCAAATGACCACTTGCCCCAGTGAGATGGGTAGATCATCGAAGAAATGACATCAGTTTCATTGGCCATTTTATCAAAGTCTTGGCCGATACCCTCAGCACGTCTAACTTGTAAAGCATAACCAAATACATCTAGTGAAATTGGAACATTATAAACTTGAAGTTCTTCACGAGCACGGGTTACAAAGTTTGTAATAGCTGCTACTCGCTTCTCACCTTCATCTAGGTCATCCATATCTTCATACTCTCCTCTAGAATACTCAAGCGTATCCCCAAAGGTCTCAAAACCTTCGGCAAACCTGATATAGTCAAACTGAATTTCATCAAAACCAGCTTCTGCAGCTAGCTTTGCAATTTTTAAATCATAATCTTGTACTTCTTTTAGGAAGGGATTCATAAAGGCTTCTTGGTGGCCATTCTTCCAAAGTGTTCCATCAGATAAAGTAAATCCCCAATCAGGATGCTTTTCAGTAATGATACTATCTTTAAAAGTTGTGATTCTTCCTATTACATAGATTCCTCTACTGTGAAAGTCTGCTATCATAGCTTCTGGGTCTAGGATATCAATCTTAGCATATTTGATGTCTTCATCATCAGTTTCAAAATTCATAGTAATATTGCCCCAGTCATCTTTGATATCTACGACTACTGCATTTAAATCAGTAGACTCGATTAGACCTATTATTTCATTATAGGTGTCAGGATTATTTATACTATATGAGTTAAAATATAAGCCTTTAACACCATCCTTAGGATACATATCAGACTTCTTTTCTTCGAGTGATAAGAGTCTTGATGTATCATAATCCATATTATAATCATCAGGAGTCACCCCAACTTCGTAAGGCTCTCCTATTGGTCTATCGATTGCTTCGTTGATTAGTCCCTTATTTGATGCACTATAGGAATTTTCTTCACCAGTATCTTCTGTAGCTTGGTCTAGTGATTTATCATTTAAAACAGGGCTATTTTCATTACTATTAGATGAAGAATCATCATCTAGGGCAATCTCTGTTTGATTGCTATCAGGCTCATTTGTGCTAGGGTTTGTTGATGTGCAAGAAGTTAATATCAAGAATAATGACAAAATAATAGATGCTAAATATCTATTTTTTTTCATATATACTCCTTATAGAAAAATAAAGAGTAAGCAAGATACTTACTCTTTATAATTTTAAATTTTATAATAATCTTTCTTTAAAAAAATTATTTGGTTACCTTTGTAACAACACCAGATGCTACTGTTCTACCACCTTCACGTACAGCAAATCTTAGACCTTCTTCTAGAGCGATTGGCTTTTGAAGTGTGATTTTGAATGTTGCGTTGTCTCCTGGCATTACCATTTCTACGCCTTCTGCTAGTTCGATGTCGCCTGTTACGTCTGTTGTTCTAAAGAAGAATTGTGGTCTATATCCACTGAAGAATGGGGTGTGACGGCCACCTTCTTCTTTGGTTAGTACGTATACTTGACCTTCGAATTCTGTGTGTGGTTGTACACTGCCTGGTTTTGCTAGTACTTGACCTCTTGAGATGTCATCTCTTTGTACACCTCTTAGTAGGATACCTACGTTGTCGCCTGATTCTGCTTGGTCTAGTTGTTTGTGGAACATTTCTACACCTGTTACTACTGCTTCAGATGTTTTTTCTGTTAGGCCTACGATTTCTACTGAATCACCTACTTTTAGGGTTCCTCTTTCTACTCTACCTGTTGCTACTGTACCACGTCCTGAGATTGTCATTACGTCTTCTACTGGCATTAGGAATGGTTGGTCGTTGTCTCTTTCTGGGATGTCGAAGTAGTTGTCTACTTCTTCCATTAGTTTAAGAATTTTGTCTGACCATTCGCCTTCTCCACCTTCTTGTAGTGATTTTAGTGCTGATCCTACTACTACTGGAGCTTCGTCTCCGTCGTATTCGTATTCAGATAGTAGATCTCTTACTTCCATTTCTACAAGTTCGATTAGTTCTGGATCGTCTACTTGGTCTTCTTTGTTTAGGAATACTGCGATTTTTGGTACACCTACTTGGCGAGCAAGAAGGATGTGTTCTCTTGTTTGTGGCATTGGGCCGTCTGCTGCAGATACTACGATGATTGCACCGTCCATTTGTGCTGCACCTGTGATCATGTTTTTAACGTAGTCAGCGTGGCCTGGAGCGTCTATGTGTGCGTAGTGACGAGCTTCAGTTTCGTATTCTACTACTGATGTGTTGATTGTGATTCCACGTTCTCTTTCTTCTGGAGCTTTGTCGATGTGTTCGTAGTCTACGAATTCACCTGTGCCGTATTTTTTGTTTAGGGCTTGGGTGATTGCTGCTGTTGTTGTTGTTTTACCGTGGTCTACGTGGCCGATTGTTCCGATATTAATATGTGGTTTGCTTCTTTCGAATTGTTGTTTACTCATTAAATCCTCCAAATGTTATCATATAGTACTATTCTACCATAAAACAATTTTAATTACTAGATTTGATTTATTTTTGTAGAGGTGGTATACTAAACTAGTAATGCCACTTTAGCTCAGTAGGTAGAGCGCATCCATGGTAAGGATGAGGTCCTCGGTTCGATCCCGGGAAGTGGCTCCATTTTTTTGCTCATTTATTGAGATTTCAATATTTATTAAAATGTTTTTACACAGTTTTCTAGGGTTTTCTGCCCCTGTTGGTGACACTCTGGTAACGCAGACTTTTGGTCCAATATAAGAATTAAGAGGGAATAATAGTCCTCTTTTTTATTCTATGTTATACTAATTATATTATATGGGTAAAAAATATCTATAATATATTTGGAGGCATTTATGAAATGGGAAAATAGAGAGAGAAGTAGCAATGTAAAGCGAGGCCAACCGATTAATAATAGGTCAAGCTCTAATAGATATAACACAGGACCTAGCTACAGGAGAGGTGGTGGCGGCTATAGACGTGGACCTATCTTTATCCCTATGGGTGGTGGTAGACGTCGTGGCGGCCTTGGTTCTATAATATTTTTATTTATTCTTTTCTTTATAATGAGAGGCCTATTTAGTGTAGGTTCAGATGTTGGTTATAATGACAATGTCACCCATAATAACAATACCGAAGTAGTCACTGAGGCACCTGCCGGTAGTAGAGCAAGGCTTGAGGATTTCATGGCTGTTGTACTAAAGGATACCGAGGATGTGTGGCATGAAAAGTTTGCTGAACAAGGAGCTACTTACAATGAGCCAGATTTGATATTATTCCAAGGTAATACTAGATCAGCATGTGGCGTAGCCAATTCTAATATGGGTCCTTTTTATTGTCCAATAGATCAGAGTATATATGTAGATGTGGATTTCTATAACGAACTTACCAATAGATTTGGTGGCGGCGGTGATTTTGCTTTTGCATATGTACTAGCTCACGAAGTCGGTCACCACGTACAAAATGAACTTGGTATCTTAGGCCAAACCAATAAGCTTAGACAAACTTTATCAAAAAAAGAATATAATAAGATTTCAGTTGCTCAAGAGCTTCAAGCTGACTATTTTGCTGGTCTTTTTGCATATTATGTAGAAGAGAAGGACTATCTGGATCCAGGCGATATAGAAGAAGCAATGAATGCTGCAGCAGCTATTGGTGATGATAGAATCCAAGAGATGAGTGGTAGGAGTGTAAATGTAGATAATTTCACCCACGGTTCATCTGAACAAAGACAAGAGGCCTTCGAACTAGGTTATAAGTACCACGACATAGACCATTCAATGGTATTTTTTGATAGGTTAGATTATTAATATTAAAATCAAAAACTATATAAAACTCAAAAAACCTCTAGCGCACTGCTAGAGGTTTTCTGTATAAGTGCTATTTTCTTTTCTTTGTTGCAAATAGGCCAGATATTGCTACAGTAAGTCCGCTAGCTACAGCTGATAAAGAAGCAACTCCTGTTTTAGGGTTGTCTGTACTAGCTGTAGTTTTCTTTGCTTCAACAGCCTTAGCTGGAGCTTTGATACTAGCTACTTCTTTTTTTACTTCTTTAACTTCAACCTTTTCTGCTTTATCGTCTTTATTTTCATTATCTGGTTTTTCAGATATGATTTTTGCATCTTTGAATTCTACTGCTGTTAGTCTTGTTTTTAGAACTTCAATTGCAGCATCCACTTCTTCTTGGTTGCTCATTTCATATCTTAGTACATTTTTAGCTTTTGCAATTGCTTCATTGTAAGTATTGATATTTTCTTTGGTAGAAACTACTTCTAATTTTTCAACTTCTGCTATGAATTCAGCTAATTTAGCCTTTGATACTTCTTTTTGGTTCATAAGAGGATTTGCGATGAAGTCATCAGTTTTATTTATAGTGTAAGTATCTACTACATTACCATATGGGTCCATAGTTACTATTTTGAATTCATTTTTACTAAATGATAGATTAGAAAATAGTTGGCTTCTGTCATCTAAACTTCTATTTACAAACCATTGGTCTTCCCCAATTGGATTGTAGAATTTAGCACCAGCTGAAGCAGACATTGTTAAAAATAGTGTACCACGTGGGTTGGTTACGCTATTTCCTTCATAGTCTATACCAATACCATCAACGATTACTTTGCCATCATTATATACTTTGTTGTTATATGTTTTGGTAAATCCATCTTCTATACCAGCATTTTCGTCTTTAGGGTCTGTACCATAGGCATCCATAAAGGTAAGAACTTGTTCACCAGATAGCATGTGTTTACTTCTAGAATAAATATGGTCGTGACCATTTAGCACGATATCAATGGCATTTTCATTGAAGATTGATACAAGTTGTTGTCTTCTTTTGATGATATCATCATCTGATGTATGAGTAGCTGTTGAGTATGGAGCATGGTGGAAGCTTGCTACTTTCCATGAGAAGTTCTTGCCATGTTCTTTAGTTGCTTTTGCGATAGCTTCTTTGATGAAGGCTTCGTGAACACTTGCATCACCTTCATTTGAGTTAATCATTAAGAAAAGTGTGTCACCATATGTGTAGTAGTAATCACCAGAATGATAGATTCTAGATCCGTCTTCTGCTTTCTCTTCTTTAGAACCTAGCTTTGATTCGTTTGGTAGATAGAAGTGGTCTGAGAATACAGTGTTTTGTTGGTTGTCATCTTCTGGGTCCATGTAGGTTTCGTGGTTACCCATAACAGTAGAGAATATTCTTTCTTTAAATAAGTCATTGTCTAGGAAATAGTCATATTCTCCTTCATAACCAGCAATTTCTACGTTGTCACCCATTGATAGGTAGATATGTGGATCTAGTTCGCGAGCTTTTTTTATAGTTTTTTCAAAGTTTACCTTATCTTGGTCTACTTTTGCTTGAGAATTCTTATATAAGCCTTTGCTATCCCACACGCTATCTCCAGATCCGACTTGTGGGTCGCCCATATATGCTACATTAAAACTATTATTTTCACCTAGGGCCTTGGTAGTAAGTGTCATCACTTCTGACTTGTAGTCACCTGTTTGTACGTAGTATTCATATGACTTACCCGGTGTTACTTTTACAACTGCTGTGTATGTACTATAGCCATTAGAGTCGCCTGTTTTTCGCGCTCTTATAGGAGCATATTCTACTCCCCCAAAAAATAATTTTGAGTTCTTGTTTACTTCACCTTTTGCAAACCAAGTAATTGCTACTTCATTTTCGTTTTGTCCTGGATTTACAACAATATTTTTGATTGGTACAGTGATAGCTTTTAGATTGTTATTAGCGTATTCACCATTTTTCTTACCATATTCTCCGTCTGTTTCTTCTAATTTTTTAGCTACATCTGGATCGATATTTACAACGTTTTTGTCTTCACCAAAAGTTTCTCTTTCGGTTTCTGTGGCTCTGTTAAATTTGTTGGTTCCATCAGATTTTCTAGTATTCTTCTCATTTTTAGGGAAGGTTACTTCATCTTCAAATAAATCTGCACCGTAGTCTATATTCTCATCATTGCTTTCTTCAATAGTATATGTACTAATTTCATTACTTTGAGTATCGATAGCATTTTCTGCTACTACGACTTGAGTTTCTTTAGTGCTTTCAGAAGCATTAGCAGTACTTGGAACTACTAAACTTGAGATTGTAGCAAACGCTAAAGCGATTACTATATTATTTTTTTTCATAAATATCCTCCTATAATTATTTCACCAGTAATATATTATATAGATATTAAATTTATCCAACAGGTTTGTAAAGTTTTTGTAAATTTTCATAAAAAACCTGCTAACAAAAGTCAAGCAGAAAAGCCAATTTAATTTACTTTTTTTCTTGTTATTTAAAGTTTAAATTTGAGTACAACAAACAAGCCGGTTACAA
>HG326665.1:61827-137219 GCA_000308255.3 Anaerococcus pacaensis 9403502
ATTCTTCTACTTTTGTTTTGTTAAGATGAATATCAAAAGGCTTCCAAATGATTTTGTTACCTTGTTCTAGTGCACAGGCTGTAAACTTTTCTTTTGATATATCTATTCCTATGGATATCATTTTTTTAACTTCTTTCTTTTAATTTGTAGTTCCTACCTGCACCATTACACTCATTTTAGCTCGTGACACGGACGTTTTGACCAACCTGCTTAACCGAATATGAATAATGAAGAGGTAGATGACAGTTTTTATGACGGATATTTTAACCCTAAAAGACCCTCGTCATACTACTTCTTCATTATACAAAAATAGTGCAAGATAGAAATTACTTTCTTTCTTACACTATTTATGGTACTAAAAAGACCCCGTATTTTACGGAGTCTACGATTTGCATTTGGGGCAAATACCCCTATATATGATTTCCTGGCTATTTACAGTATATGAATCAAGACTTTCTGGAAAAGCACTTGTACTTACCTCAAAATCTTCTATTAGCCCACATGATTCACATATAAAGTGACCGTGGACGTGTTTAGTAAATTCAAATCTCTTACTAGCCATGTTGAAATCTAATTCTTTGATAATCTTTTTATTTTTGAATAAGTTTAAGGTATTGTATACAGTTGCTTGACTGATAACAGGATCTATAGCTTTTACATCATTATAAATATTTTCAGCTGTGGGATGGCTATTGTCGTGCTCTACTAAGTAATCAAGGATTAGAAGTCTCTGGTGTGATACTCTTATATCATGCTTTTCTAATATAGATTTTTCTTTATTTAACCTATCTTTTTGCTCTAGGTTTTTTATATCATGAATTGTAGATTCCATTAGCTTTTCCTCTCTAAGCTCAGTATACAATCTTTGATTAAGTTTATCAATATAATTTATGTACAATTAAAAAAAGCTCATAAAGAGCTTTTTTTCGTTAGTTGATTAAACTAATTCTACTTCAGCACCAGCTTCTTCAAGTTGTGATTTAAGTGCTTCAGCATCGTCTTTTGATAGACCTTCAGCTACTTTAGCTGGAGCGCCATCTACTAGAGCTTTAGCTTCTTTTAGACCAAGACCAGCTGCATCTTTAACTACTTTGATTACGTTGATTTTAGCTTGTCCAGCTGAGTTTAGCATTACGTCAAATGTAGATTTTTCTTCAGCTGCTGCTGCTTCTCCACCTGCTACTGCGCCAGGAGCTGCTGCTACTACTGCTGCTTGAGCTGTTACGTCAAATTCTTCTTCGATTGCCTTTACTAGGTCAGATAATTCTAGTACTGTAAGATTTTTGATATCTTCTAATAGTTGTGTTACTTTTTCACTTGCCATTTTAATTCTCCTTGATTTGATTAATATTATTCAGCATCTTCTGCTGTTTCTTCAGTTTTTTCTTCTACTTCTTCTGTTTGAGTTTCTTCTGTCTCTGGTGCATCTTCAGCTGCTGGTGCTTCAGTTTCGATTGTTTCTTCTACTGCTGTTTTTTCTTCACTAGCTACTGCATTGCCAGCAACTGCAGATATATCACTAGCACCAGCTTCTTCAGCTTTAGTGCGTACTGCATCAAGTGCAAGAGCAATTTTAGCAACAGTGTTGTTAAGGTCACCAGCAAGAGTTCTGATTGGTGATTGGATTACATTTGCAAGCATAGAGTAAAGTACTTCTTTAGCTGGTAATGATGCAATAGCAATCATTTGATCAGCATTTTGGAAAGCTCCTTCTACAACACCTGCTTTGATTGTAAGTTTGTCTTTGTTTGCGTCGTCTTCTTTTCTATAGTCAACGGCAATTTTTGGTCCATCTACTAGGTCTCCATTAGAGAATACTAGTGCATTTGCACCTTTAAGCTCATCTGTAATTTCACCAAATCCTAGCTCTTCAAATGCAAATCTCATCATTGTATTTTTGTAAACTTTGTACTCTGCATTTGCATCTCTGAATTTATTACGTAAATCAGTGATTTCAAGTACATCCATTCTATCAAAGCCTACAAGTGTTACTGATTCAGCATTTTCAATTTTTTCTTTGATTTCATTTACAACTTCTTGTTTAGCTGCTATAGCTTTTTCGCTCACTTTTTCACCTCCTAAAGGCTTACCGTGGTATATATAAAAATCCCCACATCGTAAGCATAATTAACCCATGTTAAGTATGCTTACATCGGTGGGGATGTAAGTTAAAATTCTCCCACCTATACGCAATTATTAAACCTTGCGGTCTGCGTAGTCTTTGGTAGCCTGTTTATTTGACTATGATATTATATCACTATTTTTTATATAATGCAAATAGTTTTTTATTATTTTTCAACTAAGTCCATTGCTCTTTGTGGAGATAGTTTAACACCAGGTCCCATTGTTGATGTAACAGTGATTGATCTGATATATCTACCTTTAGATGCAGCTGGTTTGTCTTTTACGATAGCTGTAACTAGAGCACGGATGTTGTCTGCAAGTTTTTCTGTACCAAATGATACTTTTCCAGTTGGAACGTGAATTAAGTTTGCTTTGTCAGTTCTGTATTCTACTTTACCTGCTTTGATTTCAGCGATAGCACCAGCAACATCCATTGTAACTGTACCAGTTTTTGGGTTTGGCATAAGACCTTGAGGTCCTAGGATTCTACCAATTTTACCTACTGTTGCCATCATGTCAGGGGTAGCGATTACTACATCAAAGTCTAGCCAGTTTTCTTTTTGAATTCTATCTGCTAGTTCATCTCCACCTGCATAGTCTGCACCTGCATCTAGAGCTTCTTGAACTCTATCTTCTTTTACGAATGCTAGAATTTTTTGTTCTTTACCTGTACCGTGTGGAAGTACGATTGTACCACGTACTTGTTGGTCAGCGTGACGGCTGTCAACACCGAGTTTTAGGTGTAGTTCTACTGTTTCATCAAAGTTTGCTTTAGCTGATTTTTCAACTAGTTCTAAAGCATCTGTTAATTCATATTCTTGTGTAGAATCATATGATTGTTTAGATTCTAAATATTTTTTTCCTCTTTTAGCCATTTAATTCCTCCTAGTGGTCCTAGCGACTTTTAGTCTTCCACTGTAACTCCCATGCTTCTTGCTGTACCAGCTATCATACTTACAGCTGCATCAAGGCTTGCTGCATTTAGGTCTTTCATCTTTGTGTTTGCAATTTCTTCCAGTTGTGCACGTGTGATAGAACCTACTTTGTTTTTGTTTGGTTCACCTGAACCTTTGTTTAGGTTGATAGCTTTTTTGATTAATACTGGTGCTGGTGGTGTTTTAGTAATGAATGTAAAGCTTCTGTCCGTATATACTGTAAGCTCTACCGGTATAATCATCCCAGCTTGGTCAGCTGTTTGTGAATTAAATGCTTGCACGAAGTCCATGATATTGATTCCGTGAGGACCTAGTGCTGTACCTACTGGTGGTGCTGGGCTTGCTCCGCCTGCTGGCACTTGTAATTTAACGACTGCTTGTACTTCTTTATCTGCCATAATTTACCTCCTTGTGGTCATATCGGGGGTTTACCCTCCCACGTTCTGACAGTATCTTTTAATTAGATTACTTCGATATCCGCAAAGTCCAAATCTATTTGAGTATCTCTACCAAATATATCTACTGTAGCCTTGATGGCTTGTTTTTCTTTATCAACATCAGTTACAGTTGCAACAAAGTCTTTAAATGGACCTGCGATGATATTTATATCATCCCCAATTGCTACATTTATATCGAGTACGACTTTTTCTTCTTTGACACCAAACTTTCTTACTTCAGCTGGTGTAAGTGGAACAGGTTTTCTATCTGGTCCTACAAAGCCGGTTACCCCTTGGGTATTTCTGATGATATACCAACTTCTATTGGTGATATTCATCTTAACCATTACATAGCCTGGGAATAATTTTCTCGTTTTGACTTTCTTTTGGTCATTTTTTACTTCGACGTATTCTTCGGTAGGTACGGTGACATCGATGATGTCTGGATCTTGTTCATTTTCGATCATAGACCTTATTTTGTCACACACCCTGTTTTCATAGCCAGTATATGTGTGAACTACATACCACTTAGCATTGTCTGAAGCTTCATTTTCAGTTTCATTTACAGTATCTTCTACTGCATCTGCTTGTTCTTCTAGGGGTTCGTTTCTATCGAAATTTTCGCTCATTTAAGCACCTACAAGAATAAACCTAATAGGAGACCAAATAGTTGGTCTAATAAATAGATTAGAACAGCTGTAATAGCTGAGATAAGTAACACAATGCCTGTATACTCTAGTGTAGTTTTTCTAGTAGGCCATTGGATCTTTTTTCTTTCCCTATTTACAGATGCAAAAAAGCCTTCATCTTTTTTAGCCATTACTTATGCTCCTATTTTGTTTCTCTGTGGACTGTGTGCTTTCTGCAGAAAGGACAATACTTGTTTAATTCAAGTCTTTCTTGGTGATTTTTCTTGTTTTTAGTAGTATCGTAATTTCTGTTCTTGCATTCAGTGCATTCCATCTTTACTTTATCTGCCATTAAAACACCTCCTATTTTTATATACGGATAATTCCTACAAGTGAATATAATACCACCTGATAAGTCCTATGTCAACCTAGATTTCTTCTAGATTATCATAAAATACCTTTCTTTTTTTCATCAAAAATGATCTCATATCATCCATATCATGATTTGAAAAACATTGGTCCTGATAGCCTAGTAGTATTTCTTCGATATCTGGCAGTATAAATACTCCTTCATCAAACATTTTTCCAAGATAAATATCCTCCCTATCATAATAGACTTCTGGCGGATAATCATCGAGCTTACTAGTATCAAATACTACAAAGCTATCTTCTGTATATACCTTGTTGTTTACTACTAGAACTCGCTCTTTTAGGTCTACTTCCCTACCAGTCTTATAATCTTTCATTTATAGACTAAGCCCTTCTTTATATATAACATCGACAATTTCAGCTGCAGATGATTTTGCTAATTCATCAGTTTCTGCTTCTACCATTACTCTAATAAGTGGTTCTGTACCAGAAGCTCTTACTAATACCCTTCCGCTGCCGTCAAGTTTGTTATTGATTTCTTCTACTTTATTGTTTACATTTACGTTATTTAAGACAGCTTCTTTGTCAGTTACTTTTACATTTTCTAAGACCTGAGGATAGATAGTTAGGTCACGAGTTAGAGTTTTGAGATCTGATTTTTGGTCAATCATTGCTTCCATTATTCTAAGAGAAGTAAGGATACCATCACCGGTGTTAGCATATTTACCAAAGATAACATGGCCTGATTGTTCTCCCCCTAGCTCATAATCGTGGTCATCCATTTCTTGGTGAACATACTTATCCCCTACTTGAGTCTTCACATATCCTATACCTAAATTATCAAAAGCCTTGTATAGGCCAATGTTACTCATAACTGTAGTTACTATAGTATTGCTTTCTAGTTTCCCCTCATCTTTCATATGTTTACCACATATATAAAGGATAGCATCACCATCGACCACATTGCCATCACTATCGACAGCTATACATCTATCCGCATCTCCGTCAAAAGCAAATCCCACATCTAGGCCATTTTCTACTACGTATTTTTGTAAGTGCTCAATGTGAGTCGATCCTGCCTCTACATTGATATTAAAACCATCTGGCTTATCATTTATCACATATGTATCAGCACCTAGGGCATCATAAACTGGTTTTGCAATTGTAAAACTTGCTCCATTTGCACAGTCAAGCCCTACTTTAAATCCTTCAAAGGACTTATCTACTGTTTGGATTAGATAAGCTATATATCTATTACGGCCACCGATAAAATCTACTGTTCTACCTATCTTATCCCCTACGGCAAGGTCAATATCAGTGATGTCAGAGTCTATGTATTTTTCTAGATCTTCTAAGAACTCTTCATCCATTTTTTCTCCATCAGAATTTATTAGTTTGATACCATTATCATAGTATGGATTGTGGCTAGCAGTAATCATTACCCCGCAGTCAAAATTCTCAGTTCTTACTATATAAGATACTGATGGTGTTGGTGTTACATGGAGTAGGTGGGCATTTGATCCAGAAGAGGTAATACCAGCTGATAGCGCATCTTCAAACATGTATGAAGAACGTCTGGTATCTTTACCTATTACTATCCTTCCACCACGGCCATTTTTTGGTGCAAAGTAATCTCCTAAAAATCTACCGATTTTAAAAGCATGGTAAACATTCAAGCCCTCATTTGCTTCGCCTCTAAATCCGTCAGTTCCAAAATATTTCATATAGCCTCCTATACTTAGTATGTCTATTAGTTTTACCTATATTATACACTCATGCCAAAAATCATAAAAGTATGACAAGTAATTGCAAATATATATTGATTATGTATAAATCATAAGGGGTATTAAATTTATAGAGGTGATTATAATGGATATTAAAAATTTGAATAATGAAAAACTTTATATAAATGGAGAATTCGTAGACAGCAAATCTGGTAAATGGATTGATGTAGAAAATCCTGCTACCGAAGAAATTATAGCAAAGATTCCTTTTGCTAACAAAGAAGATATAGATGCTGCAGTAGATGCAGCCTATGAGGCATTCCCAAGCTGGTCACAAACTGACCTAAGCGAGAGAATTGCTATCATAGAAAGATTTAACGAATGGCTTAAGGCACACCTTGATGACTTTGATGAACTTATCCTACTTGAGCTGGGTATACCAAAACACATTGGCCATAAGTCACAAGTAGAAAGACAAGCAAAAAGGGTAGAAACTTTTATCGAACAAGTACAAAATATAAAAACTGAAGAAGAAGTGCCAGGCGGGCTATTAGTTCGTGAACCAGTTGGTGTAGTAGCATCTATCACCCCATGGAACTATCCACTTGGCCAAATTATACAAAAAGTAATACCTGCCCTCCTATCTGGTTGTACTGTAGTACAAAAACCAGCAACTCTTACACCGCTGACTGCTTATCTATTTGCTCAAGGTCTGATTGAAGCTGGCGTGCCAAAAGGTGTATTTAACCTAATCACAGGCAACGGATCTGATGTGGGTAGCATATTAAACTCAAATAAAAAAGTAGCTATGGTATCATACACAGGTTCACTTGATGGTGGAGCTATGGCTGGTAAAAATGCTATGGATACAGCTAAGAAAGTAGTCCTTGAACTAGGTGGTAAATCACCAGCTGTTTTCCTAAAGGGTGCTGACATCGAAGCTGGTGTAAAACAAGTACTTAATTCAGTATTTAATAACGTAGGCCAAACGTGCTCTTGCTTTTCTCGTGCTGTTGTTACTGAAGATATCTACGATGAAGTAGTAGATGAATTCCTAAAGCAATATGAAAACTACCCAGTAGGTAAACCTACCGAAGATTCTACAGTAGTTGGCCCTCTATCAAGTCTAAAACAATTTGAACGTGTCCAAGAATACATTCAAAAAGGTCTAAACGAAGGTGCAGAATTAGTACGTGGCGAGCTTCCAGTAAAACCTGAGACAGGATACTATGTACAACCTGCTATCTTTACCGGTGTTAAACCAGGTATGACCATCCATGATGAAGAAATCTTTGGTCCGGTACTTTCAATCATAATAGTAGCTGACATTGATGAAGCAATTGAAGTGGCAAATGCTGTAGACTATGGCCTATCTTCAGCTGTAATGGGTGAAGAAGAAGCTGCTCTTAAAGTAGCTCATGCTATAAAAGCTGGTGATTGCTATGTAAATGGCGGCGGCAAAGGCGGATCCAACATGCCATTTGGTGGCTACAAACAATCTGGTATAGGCCGTGAAGGTGGAATCTACGGACTGCTTGAATACTACGAAATCAAATCTATATATAAATAAAAATTAAAAACTAGAAGAGAATTTATCTTCTAGTTTTTAATTTATCTTGATTTCAGGTAGATGGTTAGCAATCACATTGATAACCCTATCCGCACCAACTATCAAGACTTCATACATAGCATATTTTTCTAAGACAAAAGGCTCTTTTTTTATCATGTCAATATAGGCAGATTCTTCTCTATAATAAAATGGATAATATAGGTCCGGATCGTCTATCCACAAATCTGAAGTAAAATATTCGTCAGTTACCATATAGGAATAAACTATATACGGGAAGAAGACTTCTACTTTAACATCTTCTTCAGATGTAGATAGGAAGAAGGTGTGACCCTCCTCACTAACCTTGATGTCACCTACGTACAATGCTCTAGAAGGCAAATTGCATACTTCTATTTTTTTATAATCTAACATCTAACCTAGCATAATTTTTTCAAGCTCAAGCGGCTTAATGTGCTCATCTTCCCTATAAGCTCTCATATTTCCGCCAGAAATTTCATCGATTAGAGCAATTTTTCCATCTTCGATTCTGCCAAATTCAAATTTGATATCGTAAAGCTCTAAGTCTTTCTTTGCCAATTCTTCTTTTACAAATTCACCAATATCTAAGGCTAGTTCTTTTAAGGTTTCATACTCTTCATGAGTCATGATACCTAGTAAAACAAGGGCATCTTCTGTAATAAGTGGGTCGTTTCTCTCATCATCTTTTAGTGTGATTTCAACATATGGGTCGATTTTTGTGCCCTCTTCTATATACTTGCCATAACGTCTAATGAAAGACCCAACAGCATAATAGCGAACTATTACCTCTACCCCTTGGCCAAAAGGTTCGGCTTTTTTAACTACTGCTTCATTTTTATCTAAATCTGCTGATACGAAGTGAGTTGTAAGCCCCTTATCATTTAATTTTTCGTAGAAATATTTGGTCATAGCTACTGCTTGGTGGCCAGCACCTTCCATGGTAAGTCCTACTGTATTTGCACCAGGGTCAAAGACTCCATCAGTACCAGTCACATCATCTTTGAATTTTAATACTACTTCATTATCATTTAGTTCATAAACGTCTTTAGTTTTTCCAGTATAAATCTTATTCATTATCCTACCTTATTTTAATTTCTTTATTACCAGCTACCACTGTACCAATAACAGCTGCCTCATCTCTTAGAATTTCTAGAGCTTTGTTTTCATTAGATGGGTCAACAAACACAACCATACCTATACCCATATTGAAAGTATGATACATCTCATCGATATCAACATCTCCCCAAGATCTAATCATCTCAAATATAGGGTCAATCTCAAGATTTGTTAGGTCAAAATCTACAGATAAATTTTCACACAATACTCTAGGTACATTTTCATATAGGCCGCCTCCAGTGATATGGGCTATGGCTTTGATTTCTATTTCATTAATTAAGGCTTTAATCTCTTTGGCATAAATCTTAGTAGGTGTGAGCAATTTCTCACCAATAGTTATCTCACCATTATATTTATCTGACAAGCTGACATTAGCCCTATTCATAGCCGCCCTTACTAAAGAGAATCCATTTGAGTGTACACCAGATGATTTGATACCGATTGCAATATCGCCTTCTTTTAAACTATCGCCCGTTATCATCTTATCTCGATCAGCTAACCCTACTGCAAAGCCTGCTATATCATAGTCATTTTCATTATAAATCCCTGGCATTTCTGCAGTTTCACCACCGATTAAAGCGCATGATGCCTCTTCACATCCTGCTGCAACTCCACTCACGATATCCGCCATTTTCTCAGGATTTAATTTACCTGTTGCTATATAGTCTAGAAAAAATAGTGGCCTTGCTCCAGTACATAAGATATCATTGACACACATAGCCACAGCATCGATACCTACTGTGTCATGCTTATCCATCTCCATAGCAAGTTCTATTTTTGTGCCAACCCCATCAGTACCACTTACTAGAACTGGATTTTTCATGCCAGATATGTCTGGCATAAAAGCTCCAGCAAAGCCCCCTACATCTGCGAGAACTTCACTAGTGTGAGTTTTCTTTACAATTTGTTTGATGAGCTCCACCTCAGCATAACCCGCGTCTTTGTCTACTCCGGAATCTTTATATGTTAGGCCAGCCATTATATTTCCTCTAGATTGTGGTCATCTGCTATGACCTTATCAAGCATTTCTTGCTTGTGATCTTTTAATTTTTGAGCGAGGACTGGGTCTGATAAGCCTAGAATTTGTGCAGCTAGAATCGCTGCATTATCCCCACCATTTAGTGCAACAAGTGCTACTGGAACACCCTTTGGCATTTGCACCATAGATAAAAGTGCATCAAAACCTGCTGTTTGTTGGCCGCCAACAGGTACTCCAATGACTGGTTTTGTAGTCATCCCAGCCATGACACCTGCTAGATGGGCAGCCATACCTGCTATGCCTATAAATACCTTGGTCTCATCTTCTTCCATTGCTTTTTCAAGTATTGGAAGAGCCCTATGAGCTGAGATTACTCTGACTTCATAAGATATTTCGAATTTTCTAAGAATTTTTGTAACTTTTTTTGCTACTTCTATATCCGAAGTAGATCCCATTATTACTTTTACATCTGCCATTTATCTAACTCCTATTTTTTTGAATAGTTTGGTGATTCGCGTGTGATTGTGATATTGTGTGGGTGATTTTCTACTAATGATGCACCGGTGATTCTAATAAATTTTGCTTTTTCGTAGAGCTCATCTAGATTTTTACTGCCTACATAGCCCATACCAGAACGTAAGCCTCCAAGTAGTTGGTAGACCACTTCTCCTACTGGGCCTTTGTAGGCCACACGGCCTTCTACACCTTCTGGTACGAACTTTTTGGTATTGGTTTGGAAATACCTATCGCCAGATCCATCTTTCATAGCTGCAAGTGAACCCATGCCGCGGTATTCCTTATATTGTCTACCTTCATATAGGATAGTTTCTCCTGGTGATTCCTCAGTTCCTGCAAATAGAGAGCCTGCCATTATCACTGAAGCTCCGCATGCGAGTGCTTTGGTGATATCTCCAGAATATTTGATGCCCCCATCGGCAATGATTGGTATACCATATTTCCTTGCCTCTTCTACACAATCTATAATAGCTGTGATTTGAGGTACACCTATACCAGTTACTACTCTTGTTGTACAAATAGATCCTGGTCCTATACCAACTTTTACTGCATCAGCACCTGCTTCGATGAGGTCGCGGGTAGCATCTGCTGTTGCCACATTACCAGCAATTATTTGAACATCCGGGTACTTTTCCTTGATATTTTTTATAGCTGTCATAACATTTTTAGAATGGCCGTGAGCAGTGTCTACAGTGATGACATCTACTTTTGCTTTGACTAGGGCATCTACTCGTTCCATCATATCATTTGTGATCCCCACTGCAGCCCCTACAAGTAGTCTATTATTCTCATCTCTAGCTGAATTTGGATATTGTTTTGCTTTTTCTATATCTTTGATAGTAATAAGGCCCTTCAATACACCATCATCATCTATGATAGGCAACTTCTCAACCTTACCAGATTCCATAAGCTTTATCGCTTCATCCATAGAAATACCCTCATAGCCTGTGATTAGGCCTTCTTTGGTCATTATAGTATCTATTATAAGGCTCTCATCATCTTGAAATCTCACATCACGATTGGTAAGGATGCCCTTTAAAATCATATCATCATCAACTATTGGCACACCGCTTATTTTGTAATTTTTCATAATACGGAGAGCATCTGCCAAGATATTTTCAGGATGTAAATAAAATGGGTCGGTGATAACACCATGCTCAGATCTTTTTACTGCATCTACCTGGCGGGCTTGCTCTTCAATGGACATATTTTTATGGATAATCCCTATCCCACCTTGACGGGCCATGGCTATGGCCATGTCGGATTCTGTAACAGTATCCATGCCAGCAGACATCATTGGGATATTGAGTTTAATCTTGTTTGTGAGATTGGTCCTTGTATCAACTTCATTTGGCAATACTTCTGATGGGCCTGGCACTAAGAGCACATCATCAAAAGTTAAACCTTCACCTAAAAATTGCATTAGTCATCCTTTCTAAAATATTTCACAGCGTTTTCAAATATTGGCTGTTCATCTACTATATCTACGGCTAAGCCCTCGCTATACTTATAGACATTCTTGAATAAATCTGTATCAACTCGCTCACCATGGCCCATGCGGCCTAGAATCTTGCCATCTCTAGAAATGAGTCCTTCGATATTATAGTCAGATCCATTTGGTGATACATCGTATATTGAGAAAATTTGGTCATTAGCCAGTAAATCTTGTAGTTTATCTTCATTTATTACAAATCTACCCTCACCATGTGAGATTGGAATCTTATATGTGTCATCTAAATCAACCCCTACCGTCCATGGACTGTTGTTTGTTAAAACTCTTGTATCGACAAAGGTTGAAATGTGGCGAGAGTTGGTATTGTAGGTAAGTGTTGGATCATTTTTTGTTAAATCGGTTACTTTTCCGTATGGAAGTAGGCCTGTTTTTATAAGGGCTTGGAAACCATTACATATACCTATCATTAGCCCATCATTTTCATATAAAACTTGATTAATAGCCTTCTCAATTTTTTCATTTCTCAAAACATTTGCTAAAAATTTCGCCGACCCATCAGGCTCATCTCCCATAGAAAATCCACCAGGAATAGCAAATATTTGTGCGTTTTCCATAGCAGCGCCAAGTTCATCAATCGAATTATTTATATCATCAGTTGTTTGATTTCTAAGTACAATTATCTCTGTACTGGCCCCAGCCTTTTTGAATGCTTCTGCTGTATCCCATTCAGAGTTGGTACCTGGAGCTGCGAGTATTACTACATGAGGAGTATCAGTTGGTTTTTCTGATTTTAGCCTACGTTCTACTGGCCTTGGAACTAAGTATTCTGCTACATTAGTTTCTTTTGGAATGAAAATTTCATCTAGAGTTTTTAAGTAACCATCTGCTAGCTTTTGACTATCAAGCTCTATGCCATTTACTCTATAAGTCCCACTTGTAGTTCCGATATTTTCTATAAAGCTACGGTCTTCTGTATATTCGACTAAAAGTGAACCAAACATTGGGTTGTAGAGATTGTCATAGTTTATATCAAAACCAGTGTTGCCAATACTTTGTTCGTATAGGTCAGCTAACAAGCCTTTTCTAGTAAGGGCTACTGCTGATATGATATTTCCATCCCTGATATCTACATTAATATTTTTAAAGTTTTCTTCTAATAGATTTAAATCTAGGGTTCCATCTTCCTTATAAGGAGTATGAACAAGACCTATTTTTCCCTCGCCTTTGAAATCATTAGTTATGATATGCTCTATATCTTCGGTGGTCACAGCAAATGATATTAGTGTTGGCGGTACAGTTATATCTTCAAAAGTTCCACTCATTGAATCTTTGCCCCCTATAGGTGGAGTCATGAAATGATTGGTCACTTCAAATGCTCCGAGCAAGGCTTTCATTGGCTTTGACCAGACTTCTGGACTTGTCATAGATTCATAGTATTCTTGGAAACTTAGCCTGATTTGATTTAGGTCAGATCCAATTGCTATTAGCTTTGCTATTGATTCAACCACCGCATAGTAGCCACCGAGATATTGGCTAGCTTCTGATAAATATGGGTCAAAACCATAGCTCATTAATGATACAGTTTTTGAAATCCCTTCATCGGTTGGTATTCTTGCAGCCATGACTTGGGCTGGATTTAATAAGAATCTACCACCTAGTGGGTTTAATACTGTTCCTCGCCCCACACTAGAGTCAAACATTTCTATTAGATTTGCCTTGCTCGTAACATCTAAGCTCTTGACTTTGTCATAGAAAAGTTCTGGATTTGCATTTTTAATTGTCAAAAGTTTTGGCACATCTTCAGACACAACTGTCACATCAGCAAATCTATCTGCCCCTTCTTTGTTGATGAAATCATAAGAGATATTTGCCATAACCCTATCCCCGTAGTAGAGGGTCATATAATTATCATCTGTAATAGTTGCTACATGGGTTGCCTCTAGATTTTCTTCCTTTGCCAAATTCATAAATTTATCCAAATCATCTGGGGCAATTACAACAGCCATACGCTCTTGAGATTCAGATATCGCTATTTCAAATGGTTTGAGGCCTTGGTATTTTAGAGGTACACGATCGAGATAAATATCAATACCATCGTGTAGTTCACCCATAGCCACAGATACGCCACCTGCACCGAAGTCGTTAGATTTTTTGATCAGTTTTGCTGCCTCTCCATTTCTAAATAAGCGTTGGATTTTGCGTTCTTCTGGTGCATTGCCCTTTTGTACTTGGGCTGATTCTGTCTCGATGGATGTGACCTTGTGAGACTTGGATGAACCTGTAGCACCACCTATTCCATCTCGGCCAGTTTTGCCACCAAGTAGGATTACTAAGTCTCCTGGCTCTGGGCTAAGGCGTTTCACATTTTCTGCTGGAGCAGCTGCTATCACAGCTCCACATTCCATACGTTTTGCCTTGTAGCCCTCGTGGTAGAATTCATCTACAAGACCAGTAGCGAGTCCTATTTGATTTCCGTAAGATGAATATCCCTTGGCCGCTTCTTTGGTAATTTTTGCTTGTGGGAGCTTTCCTTCAAGAGTATCTTCAAAATCTTCGAGGATATTAGCAGCACCAGATAGTCTCATGGCTTGGTACACATAAGCACGGCCTGATAATGGGTCGCGAATAGCTCCGCCTAGGCAAGTTGATGCTCCGCCAAATGGTTCGATTTCTGTAGGATGGTTGTGAGTTTCATTTTTAAACATCAGTAGATAATCTTCTGTAGTTTCCTTACCATCTTTTTCCACTCGGACTTTGGTATAGATTGAGCAAGCATTTATCTCATCACTCACTTCTAAATCCTTAAAATTATCATTGGCCCTCATGTATTTAGCAAGTACTGTACCAAAACTCATTAGATTAATTGGTTTTTGGGTATTTAGAACCCTTCTCATTTGTAGATATTTCTCAAACGAGTCGCGAATAGCCTCATCTAGAAGAGTAGCCGTATCAAACTCTATATCAAGGTAAGTATTAAATGTTGTATGTCTACAGTGGTCTGACCAATAGGTATCAAGGATTTTAATTTCAGTTTCATTTGGATCTCTTTTTTCTGATTTAAAATATTCACGAACCAACCTTATGTCATCTAGGCTCATTGCCATGTTTTCATTTACCAAAAATTCACTTAGAGCCTTATCATCGTAGTCTGTAAAACCATGGTAAGTTATATTTTCAGTATCTTTCTCATTATTAGTTTTTAAAGTAGTCGGTATACCAATTAGGCTTACCAGATGTGAATCGACTGGATTTATAAGATAGTTCTCTATTTTCTCAAAATCATCATCTCTAACACCAGTTATTTCATACACGGTAGCACATGATACAGCAATATCTCTATCATCTATGATTAGTCTTGCTGTGTCAATCACTCCTTGCTCTCTTTGGTCGAATTGGCCTGGCAAATACTCACTTACGATACTCGGCCCCATTTCTGATTGGAGCTTAATAGCATCTTCATAAGCATAGATATCATCAGTTGGAACCTCAGCAAGGACTGTTTTTAGAATTTTTTCGAGATTTTCACTAGTTGTTTCTATATCGTATCTCTTATATATTTTTAGATTTTCAATTTCAATATCAAGCGATGTAGTTATATCTTTTTGGAGATTTTTCGACTCAAAATCAAAGTCATCTTTTCGTTTGATATAGACTCTTTTTACAGTAGGTCCAATATCTTTTCTATAATATTTCCCCTCAAAATCAATTTTTTCTGCGTCCTCATACACATCTCTTACAGCTTGATCAAAATCATCGGCGACAGCTACTAGATTTAAGACTCTACCACCGTTAGTAACGATTTTATCCCCATCTAAGTTAGTGCCAGCATGGTAGATTTTAGATCTAATCTCTGGTTCAAAGCTAATTTCCTTACCCTTTTCATATATATCTGGGTAGCCATCAGAAGCTAGGACTAGGCAAACAGCTTTTTTATCATTTACTCTGAGATCTATTTCAGATAATCTAGCATCAGTTGTAGCTTCAAATAATTCTAATAGGTCATTTTCAATTAATTCTAGGACTACTTGGGCTTCTGGATCTCCAAATCTTACGTTAAATTCTAGGACATAGACGCCTGTTTCATTAATCATAAAACCAATAAATAAAACACCCTTGTAGTCTATGTTTTCATTTTTGAAACCCTCTAATATGGCAGGTAGAATTTCTTCTTTAATTTTTTCCGTATAGAATTCTGCTTCTATATTAGGTGCATAAGTTCCCATGCCGCCTGTGTTTGGACCAGTTTCTCTTTCATAGATTTTCTTATGGTCCTTAGCAGTTGGTAGTGGAATGATAGTTTTTGAATCAGTGAGTGCCAACAGACTCATTTCAAAGCCTTCTAGGTATTGCTCAATTACTATGATTCCATCTTCAGCAATAATATCTGAAATAGCCTTTTCGAGTTCATTATAATCATCTATTATGCTCACACCCTTGCCAGCAGCGAGCCCATCTCTTTTTAAGACTACCTTGCCATTATTTTTTAAGAGTTTGCTAGCAAAACTAAAGGCCTCATCGGTATTGTAACACTCTAGGTAATTGGCAGTATCTATGTCGTATTTATCTAAAAATGCTTTTGTATATGCCTTGCTGCCTTCAAATTTGGCTGCTTTTTTGTTTACTCCAAAGATTTTAAGGTCATTTTTTACAAATTCATCCACTATACCCGCACAAAGAGGTACTTCTGGCCCCACTATGGTATAGTCGATTGAATTTTCTTTGGCAAAGTCTACCAATTTATCTATATCGGTCACATCTATATCAATATTAATAAATTCATTTGCTGTACCGCCATTACCTGGTGCAAAATATATCGTTCTATCTTTCCTTGCTATTTTCGACCCAAGGGCGTGTTCACGACCCCCAGACCCAATTATTAATATATTCATAATGCTCCTTAGTGTTTAAAGTGGCGTGATCCACTAAATAACATGCTTATACCAAGTTCATTACATCTTTTTATGGAATCTTCATCCTTCATAGATCCGCCTGGTTGCATGATAGCTGCGATTCCCATCTCATGAGCCATTTCTACCACATCTGGGAATGGGAAGAAAGCATCAGATCCTATTACAGCACCTGTAAAGTCCCTATCTGGAAAGTGGTCTTTGATAGATTCAATGGCCCAAATCCTTGATTGTTGACCAGCTCCACATCCTAAAGTCTTTTTGTCTTTGGCTACTACTATTGCATTTGATTTCACGTATTTTACAACCTTTTGAGCAAAGAGCATGTCTTCAATCTGAGCTTCGCTAGGCTTTTTTTCTGTTACAATATTTATATCATCTAAGCCAAAGTCCTTGTCTTGGATTAGAACTTTGCCATTGAGATACCTAATCTCTTCTCTCACTGATTCATTATCAAAATTTACTTTTACAAGTCTTATATTTTTCTTTTGTGTAAGGACTTCTAGAGCCTCATCTGTAAAATCCGTAGCTGCTACGATTTCTAAGAAGATTTTATTCATTTCTTCTGCTGTTTCTTTATCCACAACACCATTAAGAGCTACCACACCACCGAATATTGATTGTGGGTCACATTCATAAGCTTTGATGTATGAATCATAAGCACTATCTCCAACGGCTACCCCACATGGTGATTGGTGTTTTAAGGCTACTAGGCCATTTGCTCCAAGTTCTTGGGCTAGTTCTAAGGCTGGGTTTAGGTCATTGTAGTTGTTGTAGCTCATTTCCTTGCCGTGGATGACTTCCATATCATCCATTAGCCCTTTTACGAATGGATCATTATATAAGCCGGCATTTTGTCCAGGGTTTTCTCCGTATCGTAATGAGCTTTCTAGCTCAAAACCATAGGTCTTACACTTATCTTCTTCACCAGTGAGTTCTTTAAAATAACGAGCGATCACAGAATCATAAAACGCAGTGAGGCTATAAGCCTTCATGGCAAGTTTTTGTCTATATATAAGGTCGACTTTATCATTTTTTAGCCTATCAAGAAGTTCATCATAGTCAGCTGGGTCTGTTACTATAATCACATCCTTGTGGTTTTTGGCTGCCGATCTCACCATAGATGGGCCACCTATATCAATATTTTCGATGATATTATCAGGGTCTCCACTCTCTAGTGCATTTTGGAAGGCATATAGATTGACAATTACTATATCGATAGACTCAATTCCGTGTTCTTTTACAGTATTTACATGGTCTTTATCATCTCTTTTGTAAAGAATCCCACCATGGACATATGGAGATAGGGTCTTCACCCTACCTTCAAGAATTTCAGGAAAATTCGTTACTTCATCGATTTCAATTACAGGTACACCAGCTTCAGATATTTTCTTGTAGGTCCCACCTGTTGAGATGATTTCTATACCAAGTTCATCTAGGCCTTTAGCGAGGTTTTCGATTCCTGTCTTATCTGTGACTGATATTAGTGCGCGCATACTCTTCCTCCAAATTTTTGATAACTTCTTTTAAGATTTGATGCTCTAGTTTTAATACTTCATCTGCGATTTCTTGTGCAGAAGATAGTTTACTTATATCGACTTCTCTTTGAGCTATAATCGCCCCATCATCTAGATTTTCATTTACGAAATGAACTGTAACCCCACTGACTTTTTCCTTATTCTCAAAGACAGCTTCGTGGACATGGATACCATAATATCCCTTGCCCCCGTATTTGGGTAATAGTGACGGGTGGATATTTATGATTGTGAATTTTTCTAAGAGTTTAGGGCTGATTTTTAATAGATATCCGGCAAGCACGATGAGGTCTATATTAAGATTTTCTAAAGCATTTATTATTTCATCATCATCTTTGCTTATGAGATACGGAATCCCAGCCTCTTTGGCATGAGAAAGGCCTGGGGCATCTTTGTTTGATACTACGATTTTAATTTCACTATCAAAATATCCAATTTCCTTTGCATCTATGAGAGCCTTGAGGTTTGAGCCGCCTCCTGATATAAAAACTGCTATATTCATATATCTTCCTTTTTTATAGGATAATCCCCGGTAAAACAGGCCGTGCAAAAGTGATTTGGATTGGCCTTTGTAATCTTTAGCATCGATTCTAGTGAAATGAATTCTAGGCTATCAGCCCCTATTATCTCACGCATCTGATCGACATTGTATTTGCTTGCTATTAGTTTTTCTTTATCTGGTGTGTCCACTCCATAAAAACATGGATTGATAAAAGGCGGTGATGTGACTCTAATGTGGACTTCCTTGGCTCCGGCTTCCCTAATTCTTCTGATGAGCTTCGCACTTGTTGTCCCTCTAACTATTGAGTCATCGACAAGTATTATTCTCTTGCCTCTTATGACAGATTTTTGTGGATTTAGCTTAAGTCGTACTGCAAGCTCTCTTTCTTCCTGGGTAGACTTTATGAAGGTCCTACCCATGTACCTATTTTTCACTAGGCCCTCCGCAAATGGGATTCCTGATTTTTGAGCATAACCAATGGCTGATGGTGTACCTGAATCTGGGACTGGACATACGAGATCTGCCTCTACCGGGCTCTCTTCACTGAGGACTTCTCCGCAGGCCCTCCTAAACATATAGGAATTTATTTTCTCTATATAGGCATCAGACCTAGATGTATAGACATATTCAAATATGCAGTGCTTAGGAGTGATTTCATTATCCATCTGATATGAATGCAAACCATCGGCATCTATCAAAACTATCTCACCAGGCCTTATATCCCTATAATCATCTATGCTCAAGATTTCAATAGCAGAATTTTCACTAGCTATTATCAAATCTTCGTCATTCTCACCTACCATCAGTGGCCTTATTCCATGCGGGTCTCTAAAGCCTATTACCTTATCAGGCAGACAAAGTACACAAGAATAGCCACCCTTTATATGTTTCATAGTCTCACGAATGGCTGTGATAATATCTCCCTCATAAAATCTAGTGATCAGAAAGAGTATCAGTTCACTATCAGTTTGTGTGTGAAAGGATATGCCTTCTTCTTCTAGCTTAGATTTCAGAGCAGAGTAATTAATGATATTGCCGTCATGGGCTATTGAAAACTGCGTATTTTTGGTAAAGCTTACCAAGGGTTCGATATTAAAATCTTGGTTGCACCCTTCTGGCGAGCAGCGAACATGGCCTATACCAAAGTGTGAGTTTAAATTACCTAAGTTATCTCTTGTATATACATCGTGAACTAGGCCTTTGCCCTTAATCCTATTTAGGTTTTTCCCATCAGATAGGACCATGCCAGTAGCATCTTGGCCCCTGTGCTGGATTGAATTTAGGGAGTAGTAGAACTTTTTGACAATATTATTTACTGAACTTATTGCAACTACACCACTCATAGATATTTCCTCATATAAACCCTCCAATTGATTGCACATAAAAAGGGAACCCGCATGGGTCCCCTTAGTTTATCGACGCATAAAAAATCCACCAAAAAATTTTAATTTTTTGATGAATGCATCAGTTGAGTTTGGGCGTAGTTTGTCTGTATTACAAAAATAGCAAATCTTAGTAACCATAGATACCCCTCCCTCTTCCTCATTTAAATATATATAACTATATTATAAGTAATTTTATCATAATTTCAAGTATTTTGTTATAATATTGTTATGAAAAAATTAGATTATATACCAAAAACTGATATTAAGATGATTCATGTAGACAAGGCCTACACATTTGGAATAGATTCAATTATACTGCTCGATTTTGCAAAAATGAAGAAAAACAAAAGCCTGATTGATATAGGAGCAGGATCTGGGATTCTTAGCCTCGGTGCCAATGCCATGTATGGTTTAAAACAAGTAACTGCGATAGAAATACAAAAAGAAAAAGCCGAGCTATTAGAAGAAAATGTGAAACTTAATAATATAGATAATATCAATGTAATTAACGATGATTTAAATAAGGTAGACCTTTCAATAAATTCATACGACTACATTATCACCAATCCACCATATTATAAAATAGATGATAATATCAACAATAAAAGCGAAGATTACCTAATTAGCCGCCAGGAAAAATATTTAAAGATAGATCAGATATTTAACTTTGCCAATAAAACTCTAAAGGATAAGGGCAAGCTCTTTATGATCCACAAACCTGAACGCATCGTAGACATCTTCCTTGCGTCTGGCAAGATCAAGCCAAAAAGAATTAGATTCGCCCATTCAACTTTCGATAAAAAACCCCAGTTTATCCTTATAGAATTCGTGAAAAACGCCAATGATGGAATAAAAATTGAAGACCCACTTATAATATACGAAGATGGGGCTTATACTCGCGAAATGAAGTTAATTAGTGGCATAGAAATTTAAGTTAAATTGCTAATATATGACATATACTGTATAATGACATTGATATAAAAAAAACAAAGGAGAGTATATGTATATCAAAAAAAACAACATGATAGCCCTAACTCTAGCACTTTCTCTTGCAATGGTGGGTTGCGACAACAATGCTACACCTACTGCCCCAGCAGAAAACGAAGTTGCTGAATCAGAAGTATCAGAAACTGTTGAACCTACAGAAGAAGAGACAGCTGAAACAGAAGTAGTAGAAGAAGAAACCCCAGAAGATACTTCTGAAGAAGCAGAAGAAGAAAACGAAGAGACAGAAGAAACAGCAAGCGCACCAGGCGAATTAACTGATGGTACATATAAGGCAAGCGCAAATGGCTACGACCGTGAGCTAAACCTGGAAGTCACAATAGCAGATGGCAAAATCTCAGACATAGCACTTCTAGACTATCACGATTCAGATACCGTAATTGAAAGAGCTTTCCCAATCCTAAAAGAAAGAATCATAGAAGCTAACAGCCCTGATGTTGACTCAGTCTCAGCAGCTACCCTATCTTCATACGGTATAAAAGAAGCTACTCTTAAGGCTATGGTAGAAGCAGGTCTTGCTGAAGGTACTATCGAAATCGATAGATCAACAGGCTATGAAGAAGACCGTGAACTAACAGAAGCAGAAGATATTTCAACAGATGTACTTGTAATCGGTGCAGGTCCTGCCGGCCTATCTGCAGCTATCCAAGCTAAACAAGATGGCGTAGAAAATGTAATCCTAATCGAAAAATTAGACATCATAAGCGGTAATGGTAAATTTGACATGAACTTCTTTGACATGGCAAACTCTGAAGCTATGAAAGCTAATGACAACGAAGTGACTAAAGAAGAATACAGAGAAAAATATGCTGAAGGATCATGGGATAGCGAAGATAGAATCGATGCTATCACAGAAGGCGCTTTCGAACTTGATGCATGGCTTAGAGAACAAGATATAAGTCTTGACTACAACTTCGGTGGCGAAGGATCAATGAACCACATGGCTAGCGAAAATGAATACGCTGGTAACCATATCCAAAAAGGCCTAGAAAATACAGCTGAAAGACTTGGTGTAGAAATCATCACAGGTACAAAAGCAACTGATCTAATCATTGAAGATGGTGTTGCAAAGGGTGCTAGTGTTGAAGATAAGACAAGCACATATAATATTAATGCTGCATCTACAATCATTGCAACTGGTGGTTTTGGTTCAAACAAGGACCTACTAGCTGAATACATCCCAGGCGCTGAAATCATACCAACATCTAACCAAATCGGTACAACAGGCGACTTCATAGAAATAGCTAAAAACCACAATATAAAACTAGGCGATATGGAAAAACCATCAATATTTCCTAAAATTCTAGAACCACGCCGTGATTTAACAGGAGCTTTTGATAGCAACTTCATCTTTGTAAATGAAAACGGTGAAAGATTCATCGATGAAACTAGCTCTGGCCTAGAATATGCAACAGCTATAATGGATGCTCGTCCTGTATACTACATCTTTGATGAAGAAGCCAAAGATTCATTTTATAGACTATCTAGCCAGGTAGAAAAAGGCTATATTGCTACAGCTGACTCAATTGAGGAAGTAGCTGAAGCTATTGGTTGCGATTCTGAAACACTAAAAGCTACATTTGACAGCTACAATGCCGCTGCTAATGGAGAAGCTGAGGATCCTTTCCGTGAAGAAGCTGGCGAAAGACCTCTTGATACTACTGGTAAACTTTACTATGTAAGAGTTACTCCAGCCCTACACATGACCAAGGGTGGTATTGTAGCAAATGGAAAGGCAGAAGTCCTAGATAACGACGACAATGTAATCCCAGGCCTATTTGCTGCTGGTGAAGTAACAGATACATCTGGCGCATACTCATCATCAGTAATCTTTGGTAGAATATCTGGTTCATCTGCAGCAAGCTATATAGCAGAATAATAACTATTTAAACATGTCCATTTTTTTTGGGTGTGTTTTTTGTTACAATTTATATAAGGAGTTAATATGGACTATCAGATATATTTTGTACCAACACCTATAGGAAACCTCGAAGATATGACTATCAGGGCTATTAATACCTTAAAAGAAGTCGATATCATAGCCTGCGAAGATACACGCGAGAGTAGGAAACTATTAGATTATTACGGGATTAATAAACTGCTCACCTCATACCATAAATTTAACGAAATGGCCAAGGGTGAAGAGATTATAAATAATGCAAGATTGGGTAAAACTTACGCCATTATCACAGACCAAGGCATGCCTGGTATATCAGATCCTGGTCATATACTTATTAAAAAATGTATAGAAGAAAGTGTGAATTACACTATTTTACCAGGTGCAAGCTCTATACTTACAGCACTGGTTGGTTCTGGTATGGATAATGATAAGTTTGTCTATCATGGTTTTATCCCAAAAAAAGCATCTGACAAAACTAGATTATATGAAGAACTGAAGAATGAGAAAAAAACTTCGATATTATTTGATACCCCACACAATCTAGAAAAGACCATTGCAGATTTTAAAGAATATCTGCCGGACAGAAAACTTTGTATCGCCCGAGAGCTTACTAAAAAGTTTGAAGAATATGTCTTGGTTGATATAAATGAAGTAGATGTGGATGACATTACCTTAAAAGGCGAATTTGTTTTAGTTTTATCCGGTAAAACTGAGGATGAAAGCAATGACATAAGCACTTACGAAAAGAAAATCAAATCGCTTTTAGCTGATGGGATGTCAACCAAAGACATAGTTAAAAATTTAAGAGCCGAAACAGATTTCTCTAAAAATGAAATCTATGAATATGTTTTAAGCTTGTCATAAAAATGGGCTGTTGCAATATAGATAAATTGTTCCAATATCATTCGAGCACCCTCAAAGATGGTGTCTCAGTTCGCCGACGGGCTAAAAGCCTCCATGATCCGGCAGGCTAAATCTCAAACTATCTGTGAGTGCACTCTAATGATGGAACAATAATTATCTATTGATTTGTAACAGTCCCTTTAATTTACTCTATTTTTGCTATCCCCTGTTCTTATTACCTCTAGGGCAGAATTTAGGGCAAATTTAGCTTGGTTGTTGATAGCTTCTGTCGTGAAATATGATATGTGTTGGTAGAAATCTATCTTAGGATGATTTAGCATTTCATCAAACAATGGATCATCGTAGTCAGGATTGTTGCGATTAACGATTGGCCCTTCTTTCTCATAGACATCTAGGGCAGCATAAGCTAGCCTGCCATTATCAATGGCATCTATCAAATCTCTGGTATCAACTAACCCACCCCTAGCGCAATTTACTAATATTGCCCCATCTTTCATTTTCTCAAATGTTTCCTTATTAAAGAAGTGGAAGTTATCTGCTGTAAGAGCTGAGTGAATTGAGATAATATCAGCCTTAGCAAGTACTTCATCCTGGCTATCAAGCATATCTACGATACCTTCTGCCTGTGGTTTTTCTCTTGGAGAATAAGATATGATATTAGCCCCAAATGCCTTGACAAGTTTTGCTACATGTAGGCCAATACGGCCTAGACCATAGATCCCAACTGTCTTACCTTTTAGGGTCTCACCTATTATTGTGTCATTTTGTCTAAAGTCTTTTTTCTCTAGGTTTAGCCTAATTTGCTTATCTCTTTTAAGGATTTTTAAGATCATCATAATAGTAAATTCAGCAATAGATTCTGGTGAATAATCAGGCACATTGGTCACGACAAGGCCAGCATCATTCGCTTTATCTAAATCTATTTTTTCAAAACCAACTGATGTAACAGATATTTGCTTTTGATTAAGTTCTGCTAGCCTCTTATATATCTTATCATTGGGTATATGGGTCACTGTAAATACAGACCCATCATAGTCCGCTAGTTTTTCTACATTTTCTTCATTAATAAGTTCATTTAGGATATCAACCTTGATATCATTCTCTTCTTCCCATTCTTTTATAGCATCTAGGGCTAATGGATGTGGTTTATAATATAATATTTTCATCATCTACTCCTTGTTTACAATAATTACCCAAGTTTATGGCAAAATAAAAAGAACCCGTAGGTTCTTAAAACTATTTATTTTTTCTGTTTTTTCTTTTAGCAGCGTCGTTTTTCTTTTTCTTGATAACGCTTGGTTTTTCGTAGTGTTCTCTTCTTCTGTATTCAGAAAGTACACCGGATCTTGCGCATTGTCTTTTGAATCTTTTAATTGCACTGTCGATTGATTCGTTTTCTCCAACTCTGATTTCTGTCATTCTCTATCCCCCCTCTCGTATAACAAAAAATTTTTTCAGGTAAAAGTCAGCAAATCAGCCTGGTGGCCATTGTAGAGATCTGCCGCCTAGTACATGAAAATGCAAGTGAGGAACGCTTTGTCCTCCGTCCTCGCCAATGTTGGTAACCACTCTATAGCCTTCTAGTCCCATATCAGCTGCAATCTCTGCAATCTTTAGCATGATATGGCCCATTAGGCCTCCGTCACCTTCATCAAGACGAGCTAAACTTGTTATGTGCTTTTTTGGTATAACAAGAACATGGATAGGCGCCTGTGGATCTAAATCATTAAATGCAATTATATGATCATCTTCATAGATTGCTTCAGTTGGTATTTCACCATTTGCAATCTTACAAAATACACAATCCATACTTCACCCCCATTGCTATATAATATACCACAAGAAAAAATATCAGTCAATATAATATTGATATTTAAACACTTATATGAATTAAACTATTTCGCCGATTAGCTCAGCATTTTTTATATCGGTAATTTTTACGTCAACTATGGTATTAGCGGGGATATTTTCTGCTACATTTACCTTTAGATAATTAGTAGAATAGCCTCCACTGTAGCCCTCTAAGTCAGCTTTTGATTCGATTAGGACAGATAAGGTCTTACCTAGCTGTTCTTCTAAGAATGCTATTCTATTTTTCTCTTCAATTACCTCTAAGTCGTGTAGCCTTTCCTTTTTAATATTGCCGTTAATTTGTTCTGTCATCTCAGCTGCTCTAGTCCCTTCACGAGGTGAGAACTTAAATAAATGGGTTTTGCTAAAATTAATATTATCTACAAATTCCATGGTTTCCTTATGATTATCATCAGTTTCTCCAGGGAAACCTACTATAATATCTGTAGTAAGCCCTGCATTTGGGAATACTTCTCTGATTAAATCACATTTTTCCTTATAAATATCAGTGTCATACTTACGATTCATCGCCTTTAAGACATCGTCTGATCCTGATTGAAGGGATAGGTGGAAGTGGTCGCAGCCCTTGCTTGTAGCCTTCATTCTTTCTAGAAAATCACGGGTGATGTGTCTTGGTTCCATAGATGATAACCTGATGCGCTCTATTCCATCAACTTCTGCCACAGCTTCTATGACGTCTATAAGATCAGATCCATCGCCAAAATCCTTGCCATAGCTTGATACGTGAATACCTGTAAGGACAATTTCCTTAAAGCCATTGGCAGCTAGTCTCTTAGTTTCATCTACAATAGAGCCTATATCACGGCTTACGATATTGCCCCTAGCGTAAGGGATGAGACAATAAGAGCAGTACATATTGCAACCATCTTGGATTTTTAAATAAGCTCTGGTCATTTCAGTTTGGTTTGAAATCTGAAGTTCTTCAAATGTTTTAGATTCGCTTGGAGCTATGATTTTATCCATGGCACCCTTGTTTTGAAGTACATCTTCGCATAGGTCTACTACATTTTCTTTATTCCTAGAGCCAAGGACTATATCTACTCCCTCTATAGCTGCGACTTCTTCTGGTTTGACTTGAGAATAGCAACCCATCACAGCTACTACCGCATCAGGATTGTCGCGACGGGCACGTGATATCATCTGTCTTGATTTTCTATCACTCATGTTGGTTACAGTACAAGTATTTATGACGTAAATATCAGCATTTTCGCTAGCTTTTTCAAATCCTCTTTGGAGAAATAGCTCCTCCACAGCCTCTGATTCGTATTGGTTTACCTTGCAACCAAGCGTGATTATATTAAACGTACTTGTCATTATTCAAATAAATCCTTAATCTTTGAGAAGAATCCGCGCTCTTGAACTTTTACATCTTCACCTAGGGTTTCAGCGTAGTTTTCTAGAGCCTCTCTTTGGTCACGACTTAGGTTTTCTGGGGTGACTACTTTTACATAGAAGTACAGGTCTCCCGTTCTTTTAGATCTGCCGTCAGTGATACCTTCTCTTTTTAGTTTAAATTTCGTTCCAGTTTGTGTTCCTGCTGGTATGGTGAATTTTTGAGTTTGGCTAAGGGTTGGGATTTCTATTTCACCACCTAGGGCAGCAGTTGGGAATGAAATTGGCATTTCATAATAAATATCTAGCCCATCTCTACTAAAGATTTCGTGGTCTTCGACATCAATTATTACATATAAATCACCATTTGGACCACCATTTTCTCCCGCATGTCCTTTGTTAGATATACGCATGACATTGTTCGTTTCAACCCCTGATGGTATATCTACCTTGATGCGTTCGCTCTTATAAACCTTACCAGAGCCATTACATACCTTACATGGGTCTTCGATGATTTCACCAGTTCCATTACACTTATCACAAGTTACAGTTCTACTCATCCTGCCAAATGGAGTTTGACTGACTTCATTGATCACTCCTGCTCCATTACACTTATCACATGTATGGATATCAGATTCGTTATTGGCACCAGTTCCATTACAGGTTTCACATTCTACTTCGCGGCGAACTTGGACTTCTTTGCTCACTCCAAAGGCAGCTTCTGCGAAAGTAAGCTTTACTATTTGCTGGATATCAGCACCCTTAACTGGTCTTTTGGTATTTTGACTATAGGCACTAGCGCCTCCAAATAGGTCACTAAATAAATCTCCAAATATATCTCCAAAACCACCTTGGTAGCTATAGCCACCAGCCCCAGCTCCTTCAAAGGCAGCTGAGCCATATCTATCGTATTGGCTTCTTTTTTCGTGATCTGATAATATTTCATAGCTAAGTGTAGCTTCTTTAAATTTTTGTTCTGCCTCAGTATCTCCAGGATTTAAATCTGGGTGATATTTTTTGGCAAGTTTTCTATACTCTCTTTTTATTTCATCATCTGTGGCATCGCGACTGACGCCAAGTACTTCATATGGATCTTGCATACTTCCCCCGTATTCAGACTTAAAAAAAGCTATTTCAAAAAGAAATAGCCTTTTATTTTTTTATTATACTTTGATTTTTAATCTTCGCTATAATTATTCTTCGTCATCGATTACTTCGTAGTCAGCATCTACTACATCATCGTTAGCATCAGCTGCTCCATCAAAGCCTGCCCCTTCAGCACCAGCATTTGCTTGATACATTCTTTCACTCATAGAATAGATTGTGTTTTGTAGAGCTTCGGTTTGAGCTTTGATTTCTTCAGTATTATCTGTAGCTATTGCATCTTCTAGTTTTTTGATTTCTGCTTCGATTTCATCGCGTTCGCTACCTTCTACATTGGCATCATCTAGAGTTTTACGAGCTTGGTATACTAGGCTTTCTGCATTGTTTTTAGTATCGATAGTTTCTTTTTTCTTCTTATCTTCTTCAGCAAATTGTTCTGCTTCTTTGACTTTTCTATCGATTTCATCTTCTGATAGGTTTGAACTAGATGTGATTGTAATCTTTTGTTCTTTACCAGAACCTTGGTCTTTAGCTGTTACATTTACGATACCATTCGCATCGATATCAAATGTTACTTCGATTTGTGGTACACCACGGCGAGCTGCTGGGATACCTGTTAGTTGGAAACGACCAAGTGTTGTATTGTCTGCTGCCATTTCACGTTCACCTTGTACAACGTGGATGTCTACTTCTGTTTGACCATCAGCTGCAGTTGTAAATACTTGTGATTTCTTTGTTGGGATTGTTGTATTTCTTTCGATTAGTTTGGTAGCTACTCCACCTAGAGTTTCGATACCTAGAGATAGTGGAGTTACGTCAAGTAGTAGTAAGTCTTTTACTTCACCTGTTAGTACCCCACCTTGGATAGCAGCACCTAGGGCTACTGATTCATCAGGGTTGATATCTCTTTGTGGTTCTTTACCAATGATATCTTTTACTAGGTTTTGTACAGCTGGTATTCTGGTAGAACCACCTACTAGTAAGACTTTTTCTACATCACTTGCAGATAGGCCGGCATCTTTGAGCGCATCATTTACTGGACCTCTTGTAGCTTCAACTAGGTCTTTGGTAAGTTCATCAAATTTAGCACGGGTTACAGAGATATCTAAGTGAACTGGTTGACCATCAACAGCTGTAATAAAAGGTAGGTTTACATTTGTTGTCATTGTTGATGATAACTCTTTTTTAGCCTTTTCAGCTGCATCTTTTAGTCTTTGCATAGCTGTAAGATCTTTTGTAAGGTCTACGCCAGTTTCTTTTTTGAATTCGCTTGATAGGTAATCTACAAGTTTATTATCAAAGTCATCCCCACCAAGTCTGTTGTTACCACGTGTTGAAAGTACTTCAAATACACCATCGCCTACTTCAAGGATAGATACATCGAATGTACCACCACCAAGGTCATATACCATGATTTTTGATTGGTTGCTGTCTTTGTCAAGTCCATAAGCTAATGCTGCTGCAGTTGGTTCGTTGATGATTCTATCTACTGTAAGGCCCGCAATTTTTCCAGCGTCTTTTGTAGCTTGTCTTTGTGCATCTGTAAAGTAAGCTGGTACTGTGATTACAGCATTTGTTACTGTATCGTTTAGATAATTTTCTGCATCAGCCTTTAGTTTTTGTAGGATCATAGCTGAGATTTCTTCTGGAGAATATCTTTTGCCATCGATGTCATTTGTCTTATAATCAGAACCCATTTCTCTTTTGATAGATGAAATGGTTCTATCAGGGTTTGTGATTGCTTGTCTTTTTGCTGTTTCACCTACTAGTCTTTCGCCATCTTTTGAGAAAGCTACAACTGAAGGTGTAGTTCTGTTACCTTCACTATTTGGAATGATAGTAGCGCTACCACCTTCCATAACTGCTACAGCTGAGTTTGTTGTACCTAAGTCAATTCCTATAATTTTTGCCATGTTAATTAGCCTCCTATTTTGCTACCTTAACCATTGCTGGTCTTATAACTCTATCGTTTAGTTTGTATCCTTTTTGCAAAGTTTCAATGATATGATCAGCCTCTACCTCATCACTTTCCTCTGTGAGGACTGCTTGGTGGAGATTATAATCAAATATTTCTCCATCAGATGGGATTGGCTCTAGTCCTTCATTAGCAAGGATTCTTAGCATCTCGTCACGAGTCATAATAACGCCTTTTACTAATGGATCAGATTCATCCGCACCTGTAAGTGCCCTATCAAAGTTATCAAGAACTGGTAGTAATTTTTCTACCAGGTTGCTGCAAGCGTACTTTTTAAAGTCAGCCTTCCCCGCTTCTTCTCTTTGCTTATAATTTGTAAAATCAGCTAGTAGTCTTTGATATTTGTCCTTAAATTCATCAAAATCTTCTTCGATGATTTCTTCTTTGACTTCTTCATCATCATCGACTATTTCGCCATCTATATAATCTTCATCTAAGTCATCTTCGTTTATTTCTTCAACCAGATCCTCTTCTAATAGATCTTCGTCATGTTGTTTTTCGTTATCCACTTCTAACCTCTCTTTTATTTATTAAGTAAGTTTGAAATCATCAATATTTTATTTATAACTTCTAGGTAGTTTATCCTAGTCAGCCCAACGATTCCAATATGCCCTATCACATCCTCATTTAATTTAAAGTATGAGGTTATTACTGTGTTATCCTTTAGTTCATCTAGGCCATTTTCGTAGCCAATACTAATGTATAGGTCATTAAAGTCCCTATCACCGATTAGACTATTTACCTTATCCTTGCTATCAAATAGCTTAATAAATTCTTTAGCTCTGGCTAAGTCATCATATTCTTTGAAATTGAATATATTGCCTAGGCCCTCTATTTGAACATCTCTATCAACTTCACCATAAGAATGAGATATCAGTCTCATCTGGATAAGTTCCATAAGTTTTTTATATTCGCTTAGCAAATTATCTTGTAGGTTTGTGAGATTATCTTCAATTTTAGATACATCAGACCCCACAATCGACTCTCTTAGAACATTGTTGATATATATGAGCTCATCTATACTTATGTCGTAATCTAAGTACATCCTTTCATTTAGGATTAGCCCATTGTCAAATATCACCAGTAGCAATACTTGATTTGAACTAATTTTTATAAGCTCCATATTAGAAATTTTTTTAATTTCATTTTGTAATGTAACCGATACTGCTGTTAGATTTGTAATATCAGCCAGTATCTTTGTTGCAGCCTCAACGATGTCTGTTGCATTGTGGTATCTCTTATCTAACAAGCTAGCAATCTCATTATTGAAACTATTATTCTTTTCGATGTTGTTTTCTAAGATATAGTCTACAAACATCCTATACCCCTTATCAGAAGGAAGCCTCCCACTTGATGTATGAGCTTTTTCAATAAGTCCCATTTTTTCAAGAGAACTCATCTCATTTCTGATAGTCGCAGGCGATATATTCATATTGTAGTTATTTGCTAGTGACTTTGAACCTATGGGCTCGCCATCTATGATGTAAGAATCTATGATAGAGAATAATATTTCTAATTTTCTATCATTCAACTTATACTCCTTTAGCACTCATTGTCATCGACTGCTAATAATAGTATACGGTGATAATTGTCAGTGTCAAGTGGTAAGTGCTAAATAATTTCAATTAGAAATTCATTGGACAAATCCATGCCTTTTTGGCTAAATCTAAAGGCCTCATCGATAACAAAAAAGTCTCTGTCTTTAAATTTATCTATTGCTTCTTTGTACTTGACTAAGAAGTTACTTCCAAACTTACTACTAAACTCATTTAGATTGATACCCGAAGTTTCGCGAAGTTTAAAAATAATATATTCGCTTTCGTAAGTTTCTTTATCAATAATAAAACTTTCCTTTATAGGAAGCTTATTTTTATTTATCATCTCATCATAGTGAATGAAATTTCTGGTGTTGTTGTATCTAGTATTTGACAAATATCCAGACCCACTCATACCGAAGGCTATATATCCATCACCTTCCCAGTATTTTTTGTTGTGATATGACTCATAGCCATCCTTAGCAAAATTTGAGATTTCATAACGATTAAGACCAATTTGAGCTAGTTGATCTATTATAGAATGAAATATTTCCACCTCTTTATCATCATCCATAAGCTGAAGCTTTCCTTTATTATTCAGAGCATTAAATCTTGATCCTTCTTCAAGTATAAGCGAATACCAAGATAGATGTTCAGGGGAAATTTTTCTTATAATTTCTAGGTCATTTTCAATTGAGGCCATATCCTGACCTGGTAGGTTTAGCATGAGATCAAAGCTAACATTATCAAAGCCAACTGACCTTATTAAATCTATATCCCTTAGAGCTATATCGCTAGTGTGGTCCCTTCCGATAGCCTTTAAAATATCATCGTCAAATGACTGGACTCCTAGAGATATGCGGTTTATGCCTAAATCCTTATAGGTAAGTAGTTTCTCTTTATCTATAGAATTGGGATTACATTCGATAGTAAATTCCACTGGGTTGACTTTGTGGAATTTTCTTATTTCATCCATTATCTCTTCGATATAATGAGGGTCTATATAAGAAGGTGTCCCTCCTCCGATATAGATTGAATCAATCTCAACATCAAGCCTATCTTGATAAAGTCTTATTTCTTTTTTTAGATTCATAACATAATTATCTATCCTATGCTCGACATTCATATATGCGCAAAAATCACAATAATAGCACTTTTTCGCACAGAAAGGAATGTGCACATAGCATCCTACTTTTTTCATAACTTACTCCAATAAAAAAGATGGCTCTTGCCACCTTTTTATATAATCATCTTATAATTTTCGAGTGTATTAAATACAATAGCTCTTTTATCATCACTCTTATCTATTATCATATCCTCATCAGCTACTCCAAGATTTCTTAGAGTGTAGAGTGTGTCAAGCACAAATACTTCGCTGCCTACTATATAGTAATAAGGATTTTCATTACCTTCTACCACTTCAGCTAGCTTATCAAAATACTCTCTCCTGCTCTCTAGCCATAGTCTAATGCAAAGTGACCCATCTACATTGATAAATTCATCTTCAAATAAATGATTATCTTTCTTGTTTACATTGATGCTAAGTAGCTCAGGTATACCAGAACTATCAGCTTCAAACGCCTTGATAAGAGGCCTCATAGTACTCATCGCAATCCCCTGTGATAATAGGACTACTGGACGGCCATCGCGTCTTAGCTTCATGTGGGATTTGATTTTAAAAATAGTCACTTCATCACCAACTTCAAGGTCAGCTAGTGTTTTCTTAAAGATAGACTTTCTGATTGGAATTTTCGTAGTAAATCTAATATTACCCTCATCGGTTAGTGTATTGATACTCAAGTGATGGATGAGCTTTTTATTAACCTCTTCTCCGTCATCATAGCCTGGTAGGGCTAAGTGAAAGCTTGATCCTTCTTCCCAATCTAAGTGGTCTGGTTTTTCTATAGTATAAGTGAATACATTCATGTATTCTTCTTTTATATCTAATATTTTAACTTTATCTTTATCCATGTTATCTCCTTAATTTATATTAAAGACAATAACATTATACCCCAATCAATTATCAATCCTCGGGCACTTTTATATTTCTTTTGCCAATATTTAGCAAATTCCTTATATAGTCATAAAACTCTTTGTAATCATGTATCCAGTTATCAAGAATACCAGATCTAATGAGGCCAACAATAAATATCATCAGTACCGGCATAAATATAGCCCCCAACACTCCAAAAAGTCGAAGACCCGCATAAAGAGCAATAACTGAAAGGAGAGGATGTATATCTGCGCTAGAGCCAATCACTTTTGGGGCAAGCACTTGTCGAATCCCTGACCATATAGCAAGAATAATTAGTATGGCCACACCTTTTTGTGGATTTGTAAATATTAATACTTCTAGAATAGCCCATGGAATCATCACAATAACAGGTCCTATCATAGGTAGAAGATCTACTATTCCTATGAGGATAGCAATTGGAATGAAAAATTGCTGGCCTATTATTTTTAGAGCTATCAGCATAAGGATAGTACATAATAATGCTAGTTTTAGTTGTGCTTTTACATAATTCCAAGTCGAATTTTTAAAGACTTTTCTGACCAGGCTAATATTATCTCTAGATGAATCAGCTACTACTTGAGTGTACTTAAAGGCCGCTTTCTTCATTTCTCCAAGTATTATATAAAAAGCTACGATAAAAGTAATAGTAAAAAATATAGCATTGGATGAAGTATTTATAAAGGCTGATGTGAAGTTTAGGGTGATCTTAATAGCATTTGCCTGCAAGTTTTCAAAAAATTCTAAGGCAGACTTGAGTCCTGCCTGTATAGCATTGTGAACAAAAGTAGGCATAAGGTTGATTTCGCTATTAATCTTTGCCATAAGCTCATTGGTCGATTTTACAATCTCATTCCAATTGGTAATTATATTTGTCACCAAGCCATTGACTTGATAAATCAAGATTTGAAATGCCCATAGAAAGATGATTAAAAAAATTATCAAAATTACAGTCCCTACTATATATGACACGGACTTATGCTTTATCGGCAGGGCATCGTCTATTTTGTTTATAAGGGGCGCAATAATTAAACATAAGAAAAACGCAAGTATGACAGGCATAAGCGCATCAAATAAAGGCACTGCTAGATTTATAATGAAAAATATAGCAAGTAATACAATCAATGTTCTAATTATAATGCGTTCGTAAAGTTTTTTAATATTCATAATATATCCTTAGATTTAATATTTATATTATATCACAATAGAAAAAGTTTTTTTATATTGTAAGGTTTATTTAACATAAGAGTCTAATAAGTAAGGAGGGCGAAATGGATATAGAAAAAATTTATAAATTATACTTCGAAGACATCTACAAATTTCTGCTCTCTTTGACCAAAAATAAGGAAATAGCCCAGGATATCACAAGCGAAACTTTTCTAAAGGTTATTAATAACATGGAAAAAGTAAACCAAGCTACAAATATCAAATCATATTTATTTACCATAGCCAAAAATACCTATATAACCTATTATAACCGCAACAAAATATTTATAGTTACTGAAGATATAGAAAAGTTTGATAGGGGTATGGCATCATTTGAAGATGATTTAATTTTAGAATCAGAGCTAGCAAAGTTTAATAAAGCTATTAATAAACTAGATGAACCGCAAAGATCTATAGTAAAGCTTAGGCTTGGTGAAATGGATTTTGATAGTATTGGCAGAATTTATGGCAAAACTGCTAATTGGGCTTGTGTGAATTTTTATAGGGCTAAGGATAAACTTAGAAAATATATGGAGGATGATTATGAATTGTGATGTAATTAAAGATTTGATACCGCTGGTCAAAGAGGATTTGGCAAGTGCGGAAAGTGATAGATTAGTAAAAGAGCATATAAAAACTTGTGATGAGTGCAGAACTTTCTATGATGATTTAGATAATAATTTAGTTCCTAGCGAAGTTAAAGAACATACTCCTTTAAATTTTATAGCAAAATCAATCAATAAAGACCGCATGCTTTATGGGTTTATGATAGGTTCTTTACTACTTAGTATATTTCTAGTGCTAGCATCATTTTTAACCTACCCCCACCCTGTCGAATATAAGGATGGACTAATTACTAAAAATCTAGAAGGAGATATAATCACTCTTAATTTCTCAGACGAAGTGACCAGGACTTATTTAGACTGGGGTACTTATGATGGCGCTGACATCGCTTATGTAGACGGCAGCTACACCTACCTTGATAGGATCCTTGGCGGGAGGTCTGTAGGCATTGTTCTTAATAAATCAAAAGTAGATTCTATTTTGTATAACAATAATAATGATACGGCTGCTAAGGTTATCTATGATCCAAAATCACATTTCTTAAATGCTGGTGGCACATCCCTACCAAGACTTGTTTTGTCCATGTATTTAAGGCTAGCGATGGGTATATTCATTATATTTTTGATATTAGTCTTAACTATTTTTAGAAAAAAATCAAAATATACCAAAATTAGAATATTATATGTACCTATTTCCTATATAATTGCAACTTTCTTAATCAAAGGATCAGACCTAACAAGTCACCATCTAGTAAGAGATTTAGTCTACATATTACTAACTAGTCTTGCTATTTACCTATTAGTAATATCTCTTAGTTTACATTTTGAAAGAAAAAATAGACTTACGACTAATCTGGGTAATAGTTTAATATAATAAACATTAGGAGGACATATGTTAGACCACATTTCACTTCAAGTTTCAGACGTAGCTAAATCAAAAGATTTCTATGAACAAGTGCTAGCAGAGATTGGCATGAGTAAAAATGTTGAGTATGATGATGCAGTTGCCTTTGGCGTTAAAGAAAGCACAACCGCTTACGAATTTTGGGTTGTACAGGGCGAACCAAATAAATTCCACGTAGCTTTTAGAGTGAATTCACGTGACGAAGTAGAAAACTTCTACAACAAGGCTATAGAACTCGGTGCAACTGATAATGGCGGCCCAGGAATACGAGAAAAATATGCACCAAATTATTATGCAGCATTTTTCCATGACTTTGATGGCAACAATATCAAAGCAGTATATTACGAATAGAAAAAGCGACCGGCTGGTCGCTTTTTGTATGCTTAATTTTAAATATATTGTTTTCAGATCTAATACTTGTAGAATCCTTCTCCAGTTTCTTTACCCTTTAGTCCTTTTTCAGCTCTGTCGTTTAGTTTTACTAAAGCCTTAGCTAGGTTACTATCTGGGTCTTTGGCAGCTGGGTTCATTGACATGATATTGATAACTGTTGTGATGCCTACAGTGTCTATGATTTCAAATGGGCCTTTTGGTGAGCCTGTACCGATTTTCCAGTCCATATCGATATCTTCATAATCTGCTACTTCACCACCATAAAGATTTAGACCAGCTGTAATAAGTGGAACGAGTATTGAGTTTAGAATGTAGCCTGGTTGTTCTTTTTTGATAACTGCTGGATACATGCCTATATTTCTTGCAAATTCTACAACCGTATCAAAGGCTTCATCACTTGTTGTATCATGACGCATTACTTCAGCCAGGTTTTGTCTGTGGATGTTGTTTGCAAAGTGTAGTGATAGGTATTTATCTTCTCTGCCAGTATATTCTTTAAATTGAGAAGGCATGAGTGTTGATGAGTTTGTTACTATGATAGCATCTTCCTTTAAGATAGGAGCTATAGACTCGTAAAAAGCAACTTTTTCATCAGGGATTTCTGCAATTGCTTCTATAACTAAATCAGCATCCTTAAAACCTTCTTCGAGATCTGATGTGTATTTGATATTTGCAAAAGCATCTTCGTTTGATTTTCTAAGTTCTTCTATACTTTCAACTGTGATATCATCTACGCTATTAAAAAATGATCTAGGATAGTTTGCTTTTGGGTCGCCTATATAAGATCCAGCCATTTCTAATTCACTATTATAGATATTGTGAATATTTTCTACTCTTGGTTTTACCCTATCAATTGAGCCTTCGCTTCTACCCCAAATAGTTACATTGTATCCTTTAAATGAAGAAATATAAGCAATTTGTGCTCCTAGCACGCCGCCGCCTGCTATTGTTACATTTTTAATTTCCATAATATCTCCTTTTATATGTTCTATCAAAAATAATACCCACAAAATAAGTGTTAAAACTATTTGCGGGTATTATTTTTCTTATTTAATTACCATTTTCGTCATCATACTTAAGTACTGCTAGGAATGCATCTTGTGGCACTTCTACGCTACCAAGTTGGCGCATGCGTTTTTTACCTTCTTTTTGTTTTTCAAGGAGTTTTTTCTTTCTAGATATATCCCCACCGTAGCACTTGGCAATAACGTCTTTTCTAAGCGCTCTTACAGTCTCACGTGCAATAACCTTTCCACCTATAGCAGCTTGGATTGGCACTGCAAATTGTTGGCGTGGAATCTCGTCTTTTAATTTTTCTACTATACCACGACCACGTGCATAAGCACTATCTCTGTGAACTATGATTGACAGAGCATCTACTACCTCATCGTTGATTAGGATTTCCAGTTTGACTAGGTTAGATGGTTCATAACCTATCACTTCATAATCAAGCGACGCATAGCCACGAGTTCTTGATTTTAAGCTATCAAAGAAGTTATAGATTACTTCATTGAGTGGGAGTTTGTATTTGATTGAAACTCTTGTTTCATCTATATAGGTCATATTTATCATTTCCCCACGGCGAGATTGGCCCAGATTCATGACTTGGCCAATGTAATCTGATGGAGAGATGATTTCTGCCATAGTTATTGGCTCTTCTATAAACTCGATTGTTGCTGGATCTGGAAAATCATTTGGGTTTTGGATTTCTTTTATCTCATCAGAACCCCTCGTTTTTACCCTATATATAACTGATGGTGCTGTTGCAATAATATTTAGGTCATATTCACGCTCAAGCCTTTGAGTGATGATGTCCATGTGGAGTAGACCTAAAAATCCTGCACGAAGACCGACACCTAGGGCTTGAGAATTTTCTTGTTCAAATACCAGGGCAGCATCATTTACTTGGAGCTTTTCTAAGGCATCGCGAAGTTTATCAAAGCTTTCGCCCTCAGCAGGATAGATTCCAGAATAAACCATAGGAAGGACTTCTTTGTAGCCTGACAGAGGCGCATCAGTTGGCTTATCCTTGTGAGTAATCGTATCCCCTACTCTAGCATCCTTTACTTCTTTTATAGAAGCTTCGATGAAACCTACATCTCCACTACGAAGTTCCTTAGTTTCGATGCGGTTTTTCATAGTATAGCCTACAGTGTTTACCTCATAGGACTTACCTGTATTCATCATTTTGATCATATCACCAGGACGAACTACGCCTTCAAATACTCTGACATAGCAGATTACTCCACGATATGAGTCATAATAGGAATCAAAGATAAGGGCCTTTAGCGGTTTATCATCATGGTCTTCGGGCGCTGGTATATTTTCTACTATATCTTCTAATACATCCTCGATATTAAGACCAGTTTTAGCAGAAACTAGAGGGATACCTTCAGTAGCAAGGCCTATTTGGTTTTCAATTTCTTTTTTGATCTCATCAGGTCTGGCTGATGGCAGATCAATTTTATTTAGTACAGGTAGTATCTCAAGATCTTGTTCGAGTGCCAAATATGTGTTGGCAAGTGTTTGCGCTTCCACACCTTGGCTGGCATCTACTACGAGTATTGCTCCCTCGCATGCTTTAAGTGATCTAGATACTTCGTAGTTAAAATCTACGTGGCCTGGTGTATCAATTAGGTTTAGATCATAGACTTTGCCATCTTTTGCTGCGTAGTGGATTTTGATTGATTTAAGCTTTATAGTTATCCCACGTTCACGCTCTAAGTCCATATCATCTAGCATTTGGTTGCTCATCTCACGTTCTGATAGACCTTCGGATTTTTCAATCAGCCTATCAGCAAGAGTTGATTTCCCATGGTCGATATGGGCTATGATGGAAAAGTTACGTATGTTGTCTTTATAAGCTGTCATAAATTAGTTTGCTCCATAAGGGTTGTTGTCTATTAGTCCAAAGTCAGAAAATGGATAGAATCTAATAAAGGCATGGCCTACTATATCTTGCTTTAGTATTGGTCCAAATCTTCTAGAATCGTTGCTGGCTCCTTCTAGCCTATTATCCCCCATCACAAAATATTGGTCATCAAATAGATACCATTCTGTGTATTCTGAATCAGGCAGGGTGTAGTCTACAGATGTATATGGCTCGATTAATTCTTCTCCATTTATATATACTTTCTCATCGGAAAGTTTGACTGTATCACCAGGTTCTCCAACAATTCTTTTTACATATAGTCGATTAGGATAGTCTGGTGCCTTAAGGATAATTATATCTCCCCTGCTATAATCACCAAAATGCTTACCAATTTTGTTGACCATTAGCATATCATCGTGGTGGAGAGTGTTTAGCATGGACTCACCAGATACGCGGGTAGCATCCATGATGAATTGCTTGATAAATATAGCTATTAATAAGGCAATAGCAAAAGTCTTTATCCAATCAAGGACAGCTTCTTTTGTGCTTTGTTTTTTTGGTTCTTTATCTTTATTATTATTTTCTGGTTCTATTATTTTAACTTTTTTTATTTCTTCACTCATTTATATATCCTTTCATTCATTATTATATTATAAACTAAAATCCCAAAACTACCAATTAATATAAGTCTTTTTTTGTATCGGACTTGTAAGATTTGTAAACTTATGGTAGAATAAATCAGTCAAGCAAAAATAGACTACAAAGAAAGAGGGTGAAATAATGGCAAATATTAAATCAGCTCAAAAAAGAATCGAGACAACAAAGAGAGATACTCTAAGAAATAAATCTCGTAAATCTGAAGTTAAAACATACATCAAAAAATTTGATGAAGCTATCGAAGCTGGTAATATAGAAGAAGCTCGTGAAATATTCAAAAAAGTTGACAAAAGAATGAAACAAGCTGAAGCTAAAAACATTTACCACAAAAACAAAGTAGCTAGAACCACATCAAGAATGCAAAGAGCACTAAATACTCAAAACGCATAATAAAATGAGCAACTATCAGTATTGGATCCTGTCATATGACTGCTGATAATTGCTCATTTTTATTGGCTTATTTTATTGATTAGCATCAGGATTTCTCTATTCATATCAAAATCCTCTGATTTTTGGCGGTACTCCATGTCAAAAAGTCTATCGTGAATTTGATATAGCTCTTCTAGACTAAAATTATTAGAAAAACTCTTATTCTTCTTTAGTTCAAAAGGCTTAATGCCCACTTTTTCCATGATTGAACTATCATTATGGCCACTTTGATACAAGCTCTTTACGCCGATTAAATTCCTTATTTGACGAATAATCATATGGTATATCATAAACATATCATCTTCTGTATGGGCCATGGATAAATAAGCTTCTGTAGCCGTCTTTCCATTTTTTTGGCTGATGGCATCGGTGAGATTAAAGATATTTAGATTTAATACCTCATCAAGCTGAGCGTTTACATCTTTTGTACTTACTATCTCGCTTGTAGAATTGGCTATGATCTTATCTACGGTATTTACCACATCATATAGGTCGATTTCGCTATCTTTATTTAGGTAAGAAAACCTATCTACTATTTCAGCAACCAATGATTTTTGAATTTTCTTATCAGATCTAGTGAAACGTCTACCTACAAAGGACTCAAGCTCTGTCCTATTTAATCTGGTAATTTCAACAACTGTTCCATGTTTTTGTATTGCCTTATAAAATTTCCCCTTAAATGGCTTATTATCAGAAAAAATTAGAAATGTAGCGAAGTTTGGGAATTTCTCTAGGTCTGGGGTCAAATTATCTAGTACATTTTCATAATCTTTTATAGAATTTTTCGATAAATCTATGTCTCTCCAGAGGATATATTTCATATCTTCCATGACTGGATAAGTTTCATAAGCTGTTTTTATATCCTCTATTACCTTGGATTCCTTTATGTCTACTAGGTTGAAATCAGGGACGGTTACTGTATTTCTAACTGCTTCTATTATCGTGTCATTTAAAAATTCTTCTTCCGAATCGATAAGATAAACCCCAGATGTTTTCTTATCCATTAAAGCATTCATAAAATCCTTATAATTCATTTGAAAAACCCTCCCTGTATAAATGGTTCTATGCGAACCGTATCTTCAAAATATATTTTAACCATACCATTATCTTGGCTGTTATAAATTTTTACGCCATCTAAATTTTCTATTACTTCTTTTGTAGGATGGCCATAGGTATTGTTGCGGCCAGCTGATATGAGAGCTAGCTTTGGGCTTACTTTTTCTACAAAGGCCCTCGATGTAGACGACCTCGATCCGTGATGGGATACTTTTAATATGTCCGCTTTAATGTCTAGCTTATCCTCATAATCTTTGCCCAAATCACCCAATGTAAGTATCTTTATCCCCCTAATTTCGATTATAAGGCCCATTGACTCGGCATTTTCTTCTCCGAACTCACCCTCATAGATACAAGTAACTTTTCCATTTTTTAACTTTACTTCTTCTCCTAGATTTATTTGTCTAGGGTTAAAGGGTTTTAGGCCCGTCATATTGTGTTTAGTAGTTATTACATTTTTAACTTTAAACTCTCTACAAAGTCCTGCTAAATTTCCGCTATGGTCCTTATCCTCGTGAGATATAAAGACAGCCTCTATTTCTCTAATTCCTAATGATTTTAGATAAGGAATTAGAATCCTTTCTCCCGAATCATAGGACCTATACTTGGGCCCTCCCACATCAAATAGATAATAATCCCCCTCATCATTTAATAAAAAAGCATCACCTTGGCCGATATCAATCATAGCAAAGCTAAGTTCTGGATGACTAATATCATACCCTATACTTATTGCAACAATTAATAGACTAATGCCATAAAATCTTTTAATTAAATTCCTATTTGCTTTCTTGATATAAAAAGCAACCAAAATCAATATGTAAAAATATAGGACTATTAAAATATTAGGAGCAGCAAATTCAAATGAAAGTAAACTAAATTTAGCCATTAATCCACTTATATTTAAAATCGAATATAGCAAATAATCTAATATCTTAAAAAAGGGATAGGCTAAACCCCTAAGAATTGGATATAGAAAAATCAATCCAAATATCAGATGCATAGCTACAGTGAAAATAGGAACTATGATGAAATTTGCAAGGATACTTATTAAATTGACCTTACCGTAATAATACACACTAAATGGTAAAAGGGTCATTTGAATGCTTGTTGTAAATCCAAGGCTTTCTCCTAGTAAACCAGGACGAAGATATGCCCTGATTTTTGGCCAGATAAGATATACACCACTTGCCGCTACAAAAGTTAAGACAAAACCAGCATTTAGTATAGCAAATGGGTTTGCTAGAATTATTACTAGAGCTGCAATCATAAGAGACTTAATCTTATCCTCAGGATACTTTAGTAAAAACGCCATAAAGCCAATGGTATTTATTATCAAAACCCTAATCACCGAATAAGGAAATCCAATTAAAAAACCATAGAACACACAGAGTACTAGTGAGGTAATATAGGCTATTTTGTAATTTAGACCAAGCTTTCTAAAAATAAAGAGTATCAGAGCTATTAGCATATCTATATGTAGGCCCGATACAGCCAGGATATGGGCGAGTCCCAGGTCTTTTATATCATCATTTTGAATTATATTTTCAGCTAAAACGACAGATATAGCAAAGTCTGCTGCATTTGGACTTAAGTTGAGTTCGAATAAATCGTGTATGTAATTATAAAACCGCCCTTTGATAGCTAGCAGTTTACTTTTGCTAACACTTTCTTTATATAAGCTTTTAATCTCCACAGTACTAGCTATATTTTTACTAATAAGATAATTTCTATAATTAAACAAATTTGGATTGGTATTTTTATTAGGAATTGTTGGGTCTATTATCCCATAAAACATATCTCCTATTTCATAAGGCTGGTCCATATACATCACGGACTTCTCACTTATCCCCTCAGCATCGACATCCACTAAGTACCTATATCCCTCATCAAGTTGCCTTTTTTCACTGATAGTGACAAAACCAGTCACAAGTCCAGCATCTTTTAGCTTATATGAATTTAGTTTATAAGAAGACAGGCCAAAACCCAACACCATGGCTACTGGCAAAACGATAAGCCTCTTATCTATTACGAAAAATATGGCAGCTAATATCGTAGCTACGAGTCCAATATAAATCGGATTTAGATCTTCATAGTTTATAAAAATCCCAATTCCAGCTATAAGCCCTATCAATACAAACAAAATTTTCTTTCTCATCAGCCTTTCCTCGGGTATATTATATCATATATCAACCCACAGAATTAAAGCGAGGCTAGCATGCAGAAAATATACCTAGAATACCCAGAACTTACAGAAATCCCAGCAAACATTGTATCAAGAAAAATGAGCACAGACAGCACTCAGATTATCCTAGACCGCACTATATTTATGCCAGGTTCATCATATCTACTTAAAGATACTGGCAGCATATCAGATATGGAAATCATTAGTATCGATGAAAAGAGAGATAATATTATCCATCTAGTAAAGGGCAGGCCAGAAAAATCTGAAGTAATATTAAGTCTTGATATGGCCACACGAATGAGAAATCTTTCTTACAATACCGCCTACATAATTTTTAAGATGATAATGAGCTCATTTTATATCTATCAAGACATAGATCTTGAGCTCACATATGATAAAGCTAGACTAGTTGTAAATGAATTCTATGATGAATTTGATGCTGGTTTAATAGAAGAGCAAATTAATTTTCTGATAGAAAAATCCCTACGCATCTCAAATTGGCAAGGAATTACATCTATCTCCCCTCTTGGAGAAGTAGTAAATAACGAAATTTCTTTTGATAATACCAGCAAAGTAAGGGGCTTTAAAATCCTCTCTCATGAATTTAAAGGAAATAACCTCCACATTGAAATAAAAGCAGGATCTGATATCCTAAACTTATAGCAAAGTCATCTTTGCTATTTTTTATGCCTAGTATTTCACCACACATTTACTACATATTTACAAAACTATTTAAAGGTGCTATACTTAAGACAGTTTGAAAGAAAGGAGTAAAAAAATGAATAATACATCAAATAATATTAGGAACGTTTGTAACTAGTAGTCAAAGTAAGTAGATATAACTCCTTGCTTTGACTATAAAATAAAATCAAGGAGGATGTGGGAGATTTCCCACGCTTATGAAAGAATTAAAATTTATTTTCAAAGAAATGGCGTCAAAGGACCCATTTATGTATTTTATCATTATTTTCTATGCCTTTTTAGATGGTATATTACCATTTATATGGATTCTGGCACCAGCCTATGTCATAGAAAATAGATCAAAAAATCTCGAGTTTTTCCTACTATTTTTTGTAGGTCTATTTCTTATTACTTCAATTATTAGATTCTTAGCTTCTTTTCTCACAGGTAATTACCGCATGAGAATGAACAGACTCCGCTATGGACTAAATACAAAAATAATTGAATACTCTCTTGGCCTTTCCTATGCCGACCAGCAAGATAATAAAATTAAGGAAAAGATTACCCAGGCTAACAGGGCTATAGAATTCCCATTTGATGGATTTGGTGGGATTGTTCTTTTCATGCCTGAAACTGTAAGTATGATAGTTTCACTAATAGGATTTTTGTGGATATTTACCGCCTTAGACTGGTATCTGGTAGTCTATATAATCCTTATGACTCTCCTTTCAAGTTTATATTTCTATAAGCTTGCATTCACCTATGAGGAATATTGGGAAAACATAGATGATACTTGGGAAAAAATGGAACAGCTAAATTATGAACTAAAAAACCCAATCAGTAAGCTTGATATACTTATGTATGATATAACAAGTATACTTAAAAAATATTATTTTGGCATAACAGATTTTAGAAATCAGGAGCTTAAGCTAAACAATGCAAAGATAATGAAGCTACAATTTAAAGCTAGGCTTCTTGCTCTCTTGAGGGATATACCAGTTTTTATTTGGATGATAGTAAGTCTTTATTATGGCAATATAGGAGTATCAGAATTTTATGTACTTTTTACAGCTGTATTTGGATTTATTCTAATCACTTATTACCTATCAATGAATTTAGCTGACATAGCAAAAAACATCAAATTCTTTAGTCCGTATTTTGATATAGCCTTAAAGCCTTTAAAAAATTATGATGAGGCCAGTTTTGATAAGTTTGAGCTAACACTTAAGGATGTATGTTTTAAGTATCCATCATCTGATAAAAATATCCTAAATAACATCAACCTAACCATCCATGACAAGGAATCCATAGCCCTTGTTGGGGAAAATGGAGCTGGAAAGACTACCCTTGCCCTAATCCTAGCAGGATTATATGAGCCTACAAGTGGAAAGATTTTATTAAATGGTAGGGATATTAAAGAATACAACATAGACCAAAAGGCCTATATATCAGCAGTATTTCAAGACTCCCTCCTACTGCCTTATAGTATAAGAGAAAATGTATTAATGAGCGATAAAGATGCTGATGTTAGTGTTCTTTATAATAAGACAGGCTTAGATACTATAGTAGATACTTATGAAAAGGGTGATGAGCAAATACTTCTAAGAACTTTAAGCGATGATGGGGTCGACCTATCTGGAGGCCAAAAACAAAGATTGTTCTTAGCCCGCGCCTTAAACAAAACTAGCGCTAAGCTATTATTGCTAGATGAGCCAACTGCCCAACTAGATGCTTTAGCAGAACGCGACTTATATGAGCTTTATAATAGTGAAGCAAAAGATAAGTCAAGTGTCTTTATTTCACACAGACTTGCATCGACCAAGTTTTGTGATAGGGTTATCTTTCTAAAAAACGGTGAGATAATAGAAGAAGGTAACCACGATGAGCTGATAGATTTGGGCGGAGAATACAAGGAACTTTTTGAAATACAAGCTAAAAACTACAAGGAGGATCATAATGCATAATTATATAAGGCTAATTAAGCTAGTAAATGAAAAAGAAAAAGGCTTTACTAAAAAGACAATTATATATTCGATCCTTCTTGGGATTTTGCCACTGCTAAGGCTAGTAGGTCCTAAGCTTATCATAGATGAATTTAATGGATCTCGCCGTTTAAATGTCATGCTTGCCATAGCCATAGGTGCGCTAGTATTAAATTTCATATCAGATATGCTTAGAGTTAAGGCTAGCCAGTATTATATGCTTAGTCTAGACCATGTAAACGACAACCTGGCCTATGACCTAAATGAAAAGATATTAAAATTGCCACTGGAGATGACAGATAGTAAGAGTATCCAAGATAAGGCCCAAGAGGCAACACAGGGTCTTGGAAACATCTGGGGATTTTTTGAATTTTTAGGTTTTGGCCTTGGCCAAGTTGCAACAGCGATAGTATCGGTCTTTATCCTAATAAGGCTAAATCCACTTTTACCCTTAGTGTTAGTAGGTCTGTTTTTCTTAAACAAGCCTCTTAGTAAAAAACTTAAGGAAAATGAAGCTAACAATCAAAAAAGATCTGCTGAAGAAAATCGTATATACAAATACTATTTTAATTTCTCCAGAGACTTTAAATACTCCAAAGATATTAAGATATATAAGGCAGAAAATTTGATCCTTGATAAGGCAAACTTTCATTTAAACAGGATCTACGAACTAAACCACAAATACTATACAGTAAATGGTATATACCTAGGCTTAATTAATGTCATTAATAACTTAGGTATAGTTGGTTCATTTATTTATCTAGGATCTAAATTACTTGTAAATGCTATAAGTGTAGCTGATTTCACATTATACTTCAACTCCATAAACGGACTTATAGAGGGTCTAAACTCCTTCCAAGGTTACTATCCAGAACTTGCTAGGGTCAATGTAACAATAGAGGCCTTGTTTGACTTTTTGGATATTGAGGAATCTTGGAATAAAGGTGGAGATATAGATAATATTGATTTATCTGATGTGAAAATAGAATTTAAAGATGTGTCTTTTAAATATCCTACAAGTAAAGACTACGTCCTAGAAAACTGCTCCTTTGTGATAAATCCAGGAGAAACAGTAGCCTTAGTTGGTCGAAACGGCGCTGGTAAGTCTACTATTGTAAAGCTTTTGTGTAAATTTTATGAGCCCACTAGCGGAGAGATTTTATTAAATGGTATAAATATCAATGATATAGACACCTCATATTATTACCAAATCCTCTCCCCTACCTTCCAAGACTTTAGGTTGTTCCCGTTTAGGATAGATGAAAATGTGACTACTCATGCCCATGAAGATATTAATGAGTCGGACTATGAAGAAATGGATAAGTCCTTTGATTTATTAAATATAAAAAATTGGGTATATGATTTGCCAGATGGTAAGGCTAATTATATATCAACCTTATTTGATAAAAATGGAGTACAGCCATCTGGGGGTATAGGTCAAAAGCTAGCTCTAGCACGCTCCATGTATCACAAGGGCAAGTTTATTATAATGGATGAGCCAACAAGCGCCCTAGATCCTCGTAGCGAGCAGGAAATATTTGAAAATATGTTAGCTATCACCAAAGATCAAACTTCACTTTTTATATCCCACAGATTATCTTCAACCAAATATGCAGACAGAATCCTCGTCTGCAACCACGGGCATATAGATGAAGTAGGGACACATGATGAACTTATGCTAAATGGTGGTTTGTACAAAGAGATGTTTAATACTCAAGCAGAACTTTATTCATAAAAATAAGCGATTAGATTTAGGACTTCCTTTTCTAATCGCTTTTTCTTATCTATTTATTATAAAATCTATACCATAATACCAAGCCAGTGAGTATAAAATTAAGGCTGGTGGTTTACACAGAAAAATAATTAGTGCAAATTTTTTAAAGCTTATTTTTGATAAACCCGATAAGTAACTTAAAAAGTTATCAGGTGCTATAGGCAGTAAAATTGCAATTCTTAAAAATTTTTCGTATTTATCATCGCTTATTTTATCTTTGTATTTATTAAACGTGTCCTCACCAAATACGGCAAGCACCAAACTTTGCCCAAAACTTCTTGCTATCAAAAAAGCAGTAAGAGATCCGAGGCAAATGGATACGTAATTGTAGATAATTCCCTTAATCGGGCCAAAGGTTATGACACCAAAGGCCTGAATCACTCCTCCTGGTATAAAAGGAACTATAACCGACATAATATTTGCTATAAAAAATATTATAAAAGCCCAAGGTCCATAAGATAGGACAAAGCTCCTAAAGCTATCCACTGAGTCAAACAATTCTCTCTTATAGCCATAATAACCCAACCCTAAAAAAATCAAAAAAATAAGCAGGGAAATAATATTGTATTTATTTTTTCTTAAAAAGTCTTTCATATCATATCAAAAATTAAATTTTGTAATTAACCAATCAAAGCCCATGGCCATAGCCATTGAATATAAAAATAGTGAAGGCGGCTTACATAGTAATATGATGGTAACAAACTTCTTTAGGCTCATATTACCAAGTCCCGTTAGGTAACACAAAAAGTCATCTGGGGCTACTGGAAGTAGTATTGCTATTGCAAAAAACTTCTCATACTTATCTTCATCTAACTTACTTTTGTATTTGTTGTAAGTCTCCTCACCAACTATCTTTAGGACAACACTCTTGCCAAAAGTTCTAGATATCAGAAATACAATGATAGATCCTAGACATACAGAGATATAATTATAAATAAAGCCCCAAACTGGACCAAAAATTATCACTCCAAACACCAGTGTTGCTCCACCTGGAATAATCGGCACCACTACTTGGATTATATTTACAATCATAAATATAATATACGACGCCGTGCCATAGGATAATATAAATTCTCTAAATGTATCTACTGAGTTAAAGAGACCCTTCTTGTATCCGAACCATCCAAGAGCGGTCAGTACCACCAAGACTATCAATGAGATTATGTTGTGAATATTTTTCTTTAAGAAGTTTTTCATAATACCTTCTTTGGTAGTTATTAGCAAATATCTCATAGTTATATAATAACTATGAATTTTAAATTTCTTATTAGCTAATTGTAAAATTTGTACTGTGTTATATACAATAGTACGCCTATTTTATCTATACGTCAATTAATTATATTGATTATAATAAAATTAAAACAACATATGTCATAAATTAATAATTATAACCAATAAATTTCTATCATTTGGTTTTTGTTATATAAAATGTAGATTTGAATCATTCTAGCCACATCTTATATTGTAGAATTTATTCGTAAATATACTATAGCATAACCGAAACTCATCTTTAATAGATACCCAAAGAATTATTTATCATAAAAAAGAGGCCTTAAAAATTTAAGACCTCATGACTAATTTGAATATTTAAAAGTTTAACAATTTGTAATACAGGATCTTTCATATCCTTAAGTAAATATCAAACAAAAATCTTATCCATTAATATATTTTGATGTAATTTCTAGTAATCTTCTAGTTTGATGTTCTATAGCTGGTTTCACATCTTCGACAATTTCATCATCATCGCCAGCTTGAGTAGCTGATACCCCGTATGGGTTTCCGCCTTGTTCAGTAATTGATGCATCAGTATAGCCAGTTGGAACTACGATTGCACCCCAGTGCATAGCTGATGTGTGTATAGCTCTTATAGTTTCTTCTTGACCACCATTTTTATTTTTAGATGATGAAAATGCAGTCACAAATTTGTTTACTAGCTTTCCTTCAGACCAAACTCCACCTAGTGAATCGAAATAGTCTTTCATTTGGCTAGCAACATTACCATATCTAGTTGGGCTTAATATGATAACAGCATCTGCCCATGCCATATCCTCTGGTGTAGCTACCTTTATATCAGCGCTAGCTTTGATTGTTTTATCCCAAGGTGAACCTTCTCTTACGTCTTCTGTATCACGAAGTTCATTTACTTTAAGTAATCTTACATCTGCTCCATTTTTTACTGCTTCATCATAGGCATATTGAGCCATTTTTAGGTTCACACCTGTTTGTGAGTAAAAAATAATTGCTAATTTAACTTTTTCCATTATATCTCCTATCATTCCTAATAAGTTTTGAGTATATATTTGCCTATTATTTGTTTTTAAAAAACTAGGATACGAAATCCTAGTTCTTTATTGTCCACTTTAGTGAGTTGAACGAACGAATGTGAGTGAAACAAAAAACCACCTGCTATGCAGGTGGAGGAACTTAGCTTTAGCTTCAAGCCAAAAAATTCTCACTTGATATATAATTGTGATAACCACATGCACAATCAAACAAGGAGAATTAATTGGACAAGAATAGTTTATCACACACCAAATGGCGATGTAAATATCACGTAGTGTTTGCACCAAAATACAGAAGGCAAGTAATCTATGGAAAGCTAAAAAAAGATATAGGCCAAATACTTAGAGAACTGTGCCAACGAAAAGGAATCAATATAATAGAAGCTGAACTTTGTGTAGATCATGTTCATATGCTGATAGAAGTGCCACCGAAATATAGTATATCAGAAATAATGGGATACTTAAAAGGGAAAAGTTCATTAATAATCTTCGACCGCCATGCAAATTTAAAATATAAATATGGAAACAGACATTTCTGGTGCAGGGGTTACTATGTTGATACAGTAGGGCGAAATGAAAAAATGATAAAAGAATATATACAAAATCAATTGAAAGAAGATTATTATACAGATCAAATAAGCTTGAAAGAATACTATGACCCGTTTACGGGTGAGTCAGTACCAAAAAGCAAATAAAAAACTGCTTAAGCAGTAGCTGTGTTAGTGGTGCATGTGGAGAATACTCGGAGCCCCAGTAGGGGCGTGCCGGTATTCGCGCCTTATAGGCGCTGTGGAAACTACCAGCTAAGCTGGTAGTTTTGATTATCCCACAACAATATTTAAAATTTTGCCTGGGACATATATAATTTTTCTGATTTCTTTGCCTTCGATATGGCTAGATACATTATTATCAGCTTTTGCTGATGCGATAGCATCTTCCTCAGTAGCATCAATTGCCATTAAGACTTTGCCACGCATCTTGCCGTTGATTTGAACTGGCATTTCAAATTCATCGAGTGTTAGCTTGTCTTCATCAAAGCTTGGCCAGCTAGTTTCATTTAGCATGCCATCGAAACCAGCCATTTCCCAAAGTTCTTCAGTCATGTGAGGAGCAAAAGGATTTAGAAGGGTGATATAGGTCTTAAATTCTTTTTTTGTAATAGAACCTTTCGCCTTCATCTCGTTTTGAAGTGTCATCAGTTGAGCTATTGCTGTATTAAATTTAAGGTTTTCTATATCTTCTGTTACCTTCTTGATTGATTGGTTTATAAGGACTTCAAGGTCTTTTGAGTATGAGTCGCCTTCTACTACAAGGTCAAAAAGGTTGTACACTCTTTCTAGATATTTGCGGACACCACGAACTCCCTCATCTGACCAAATTGCTGTTGACCCAAAGTCACCTATAAACATCTCATAGGTACGAAGTGTGTCTGCCCCATAGTCACGGATGATGTCATCAGGGTTTACTACATTGCCACGAGACTTACTCATCTTTTGATGGTCAGATCCTAGGATCATACCATGGCTAGTTCTCTTTGCATATGGTTCTTTGGTTGGCACTATGCCAAGGTCATATAAAAACTTGTGCCAGAATCTTGAATAGAGCAAGTGAAGGGTAGTATGCTCCATACCCCCATTGTACCAATCAACTGGGCTATAGTAATCTAGAGCTTCTGAGCTCGCTAGTGCTCCGTTGTTGTGAGGATCCATATATCTTAGATAGTACCAGCTAGATCCTGCCCATTGTGGCATAGTGTCTGTTTCTCTAGTAGCAGGCTTGCCACAATGTGGACAGGTAGTATTTACGAATTCAGGGATTTCTGATAATGGTGATTCACCTGTTGCTGTTGGCTCGTAACTTTCTACCTCAGGTAGTCTAAGTGGAAGATCAGCTTCATCTACTGGGACCCAACCACAGTCATCGCAGTAAACCATAGGGATTGGCTCACCCCAATATCTTTGGCGAGAAAATACCCAGTCGCGTAGTTTGAAGTTGGTTGTAGCTTCACCTAGTTTGTTTTCTTCTATATATTGGATAGCTTTGGCTTTAGCTTCTGTTGCACTAAGGCCATTTAGGAATTCTGAATTGATTGATGTGCCCTTATTTATATCTGTCACTGGAAGCTCTTCGTTATCTTCTGTTTCGTATACAGCAATGATTGACATATCAAATTTACTAGCAAATTCAAAGTCTCTGCTATCATGAGCAGGAACAGCCATGATAGCACCTGTGCCATAGGTCATTAGTACGTAGTCAGATACCCAAATAGGAATTTCTTTGCCTGATAATGGATTTATAGCTGATATTCCATCAAGCATCACACCAGTCTTATCTTTATTTAGCTCTGCTCTTTCAAAGTCTGATTTTTTGTTGGCTTCGTCTTGATAGTTTATTACTTCATCAAAATTAGTGATTTGGTCTTTAAATTCTTCTAACATTGGGTGTTCAGGTGAGATTACCATATAGGTTACACCAAAGATAGTATCGGGACGAGTAGTGTATACTTCTAGCTTGTAGTTACTATCTTTAATAGCAAAGTCTACATTTGCCCCCTTGCTTCTACCAATCCAATTGATTTGCTGAGCCTTGATTCTATCTTCATAGTCTACTTCATCTAAATCATCAATTAATCTGTCAGCATATTCTGTGATTTTTAACATCCATTGGTTTTTGTTTTTGTGAACTACTTCAGTCCCACATCTCTCACACTTGCCATCTACTACTTCTTCGTTAGCAAGACCAACTTGGCAGTCTGGGCACCAGTTTACTGACATTTCTTTTTTATATGCTAGACCTTTTTTATATAACTGAATGAATATCCATTGGGTCCATTTGTAGTAGTCTGGATCAGTAGTGTTTACTTCCCTGTCCCAGTCAAATGAAAATCCAATTGATTTTAGTTGGGCCTTAAAGTTATTGATGTTGTTTTCAGTTACAATTGCTGGGTGGATTTTATTTTTTATAGCATAGTTTTCTGTAGGCAAACCAAATGCATCCCAACCCATTGGGTAAATTACATTGTAGCCTTCTAGTCTTCTCTTTCTAGCTATTATGTCTAGGGCTGTGTATGGCCTTGGGTGGCCTACGTGTAGGCCTTGGCCAGATGGATATGGGAATTCTACTAATGGGTAGAATTTCTTTTTGTCATGGTCTATTTCAGAGTGGAATGTTTTATTATCATCCCATACTTTTTGCCATTTTTTCTCAATAGCATTTGGGTTATATTCTGGTGTTGTGGAGTTATATTCGCTCATCTTCTCTCCTAGTTCTTTTCACTAAAGGCATTTACATATCTTGGGTAAGGGATGACGTCACGGATGTTTTTCATGCCAGTCACATACATAACTGCACGTTCAAATCCTAGGCCAAATCCAGAGTGGACTACAGTACCAAAACGACGTAGGTCTAGGTAGTTTTGGTATTCTTCTTCTGGGAGGTTGTTATCTGCTAGAGATTTTAGTAGCTCATCTAGGTCTTCTTCCCTTTGAGAACCCCCGATTAATTCACCTACCCCAGGCACAAGCATATCAAAAGCTGCTACTGTTTTACCATCTGCATTTCTCTTCATATAAAATGCCTTGATATCTTTTGGATAGTCGGTTACAAATACTGGTCCATCTACGATTACTTCAGATAGGTAGCGTTCGTGTTCTGTTTGTAAATCCATGCCCCATTCTACAGGGAATTCGAATTTTTCTCCAGAATTTTGTAGTTTTTCAATTGCATCAGTATAAGTAATGCGAGCAAATTCTGCATTGCGTACCTTATCAAGTCTTTCAAATAAGCCTTCATCTATGAATCTATTGAAAAAATCCATTTCATCTGGGTTATTTTCTAGTAGGTAATCTATTACATATTTGATCATAGCTTCAGCTACATCCATAGCGCCGTTGTAATCAGTGAAGGCCATTTCTGGTTCTAGCATCCAGAATTCTGCTGCGTGTCTTGGGGTATTTGATACTTCTGCCCTAAAGGTAGGTCCAAAGGTATATACATCACCAAAGGCAAGAGCAAAGTCTTCTGCTTCTAATTGACCAGATACAGTAAGGTTTGAGTTTGCTCCAAAGAAGTCTTTAGAATAGTCAACTGCTCCTTCTTCAGTAAGAGGCACATTTAATGGGTCAATGGTTGTTACACCAAACATTTCCCCAGCCCCCTCTGCATCAGATCCTGTGATGATAGGTGGATGGATATAAAGAAATCCATTTTTGATAAAGAATTCATGTAGGGCAAATGCTAGGGCACTTCTTACCCTAAATACCGCCCTATAAGTATTTGTACGAGGGCGAAGGTGTGGAATAGTTCTCATGAATTCAAGAGTTTGACGTTGTTTTTGGATAGGGAATTTGTCAGAAGATTCACCTAAAACTTTTACATCAGATGCTTGGATTTCAAATGGTGTCTTCTCATTGCCAGTAGCGACTAGCTTACCTGTTACTTCTAGTGAAGTAGATAAGTGTTGGTGGCCGAGCTCTTCATAATTTGGCGCATCAGTTGAAACTACGATTTGAAGGTTCTTAAAGGTAGAGCCATCGTTTAGCTCGATAAAACCAACGTTTTTACCAAATCTTGAGTTTCTTATCCAACCATTTACTGTAACTTCCGTATCCACATACTGGTCAACATCTTTTAAAATTTTACTAATCTTCATAATTTCCTTCCTTTACACTATCTAGTCTTTCATTCATTATCTTTTCATAGCCAACCATCTTGGGCTCATAGAACGTCTCACCTACAAAATCATCTGGCAGATAATCTTGCTCTACATATCCACCATACTCGTGTGGATAGAGATATGTGTCATGGATGAGATTTTTGCTACCCTCATAGTGGGCATCTTTTAGTTTGTTTGGTACGTCCTTATCGGCATTACTTGCCACAAAGTCCATGGCTTTTTGGATTGCCATATAAGTACTATTGCTCTTAGGAGCCATAGCCAAGTAAGCTACAGTTTGGGCAAGTATTAGCTTTGCCTCAGGCATCCCTACTGTATTTATAGCATCAAAGGTTGCTTGAGCAAGGATTAGGGCCTGTGGGTCTGCATTTGATATATCTTCTGATGCAAATATAATCATTCGACGGGCAATGAATTTGATATCCTCGCCACTAGCTAGCATTTTTGCCAGATAATATATGGCAGCATTCACATCAGAGCCTCTCATCGATTTGATAAAGGCTGATATGGTATCATAATGCCTGTCACCCTTTTTGTCATAGATAGCTATCTTTTTTTGTATAGAATTTTCTATAGTTTCTTTACCTATTGATATTTTACCATCTTTCTCATCTTCTGAAAATACGGCTATTTCTAGGGCGTTTAAGAGCGCCCTACTATCACCATTTGAATACTTGATAAGAGTTTTTCTAGCATCATCACTTATAACAATATTTTTTTCCTTAAATACCCTATCTTTAGTAATGGCCATATCTATTAGCCTATCCAAATCATCATTTGTAAGGGCCTTTAGCTCAAAGACATACATCCTCGATATGAGAGCCTTGTTGACTTCAAAATACGGATTTTCGGTAGTAGCTCCAATTAGGATAATCGTGCTATCTTCTACATACGGTAATAGAAAATCTTGCTGACTTTTATTAAACCTGTGAATTTCATCTATAAAAAGTATGGTCTTTTTATTTTGATACTTTAGATTATCTTTGGCTATCTCTATTTTGTTTCGAACATCAGCTATCCCGCTTGATACTGCTGATAATTCTAAAAATTCCATATTTGTTGTCTTTGAAATAATCTTTGCTAAAGTAGTTTTTCCTACTCCTGGTGGTCCGTATAAGACCATAGAATATATCCTATCAGCCTTGATCATACGGTTGATGATCCTCCCATCTGCTACCAAGTGAGCTTGACCTATATACTCATCTAGGGTCTCTGGCCTTAGCCTATCAGCTAAGGGCGCTGATTTTTCTAATTGTCTTTGCTTATTTAGTTCAAATAAATCCATTTAAACCTCTTATGTAAAAAAGATGCTAGTTACTAGCATCCTCTTTTTCTCTTAAGTTTAATATTTCATCATAAAACGAATCGACATCTTTAAATTCTCTATAGACTGATGCAAAGCGCACATATGCTACTGGGTCGAGCTCTTTTAGCTCATCCATGACTAGCTCGCCTATATGAACAGATGTAACTTCTTTTTTGCCTGTATGGTTTATTTTAATTTCCACATTCCTAGCGACTTGCTCTATTTGATCCATAGACACGGGTCTTTTTTGACAGCTCTTTACGACCCCACTTATGATCTTTGATGGGTTGAAGGATTCGCGTGTGTCATCTTTTTTTACTACCATGATAGTAGTATCTTCATATCTCTCATAGGTAGAAAAACGCCTCTCACAATCCTCGCAAAGCCTTCTACGTCTGATTGCTGTGTCATCTTCTGTGGCTCTAGAGTCTAGTACACGTGTATTATTTGAATGACAATACGGGCATTTCATATTACTTTAAGAAGTCTGGCAAATCTATATCGTCAAATGGATTCTTGTTAGCTTTTCTTTCAGTATTAGCTCTATTTTCACGAGTTGGAGCGTCAAATTCTTGACGAGAATTTCTCGAAATAGGTGCTTCTTCTCTACGAGCTGGTCTACCTTGGTTGTCAAAACCTGTAGCAATGACGGTAATCTTGATTTCATCACCAAGAGTTTCATCACTACCTACACCAAAGATGATGTTTGCATCTGAATCGATGTTATCGCGAATTAATTCAGCTGCTTCGTTAGCCTCCATTAGACCAACTTCTGCTGCCGTTACATTTAATAGAACAGCCTTAGCACCTTCAATGCTTGTTTCAAGAAGTGGTGAGTTGATAGCAGCTTTTGCAGCATCAACAGCTCTGTTTTCACCTGAAGCACGACCGATACCCATGTGAGCAATACCTTGGTCGCTCATGATAGATTCAACGTCCGCAAAGTCAAGGTTGATTACATTTGGTACTGCGATTAGTTCAGATATACCACTTACAGCATCCATGAGAATCTGGTCAGCAAGTTTAAATGCATCTACCATAGATGTTCTTTTTTCTACGATTTGTAGTAGTCTATCATTTGGAATAGTAATAAGTGTATCTACGCTGTCTTTTAGGTTTTCAATTCCACCTTCAGCTTGAGATTGTCTTTTTCGACCTTCAAATGTAAATGGCTTTGTAACCACACCTACTGTAAGGATGTCCATGTCTTTTGCAACTCTTGCAACAACTGGAGCAGCACCTGTACCAGTACCACCACCCATACCAGCTGTGATAAATACCATATCAGAGCCTTTTAGGACTTCTGTGATTTCGTTTTTTGATTCTTCTGCTGCTTTTTCACCAACTTCTGGATTGGCACCAGCACCTAGACCACGGGTAAGTTTTTCCCCAATTTGTAGTTTGTAATCTGCATTTGATTCTTGTAGAGTTTGTAAATCTGTATTTACTGCTACAAATTCAACTCCAGATAGTCCATTTTCTCTCATTCGGCTGATAGCATTGTTACCACCGCCACCAACTCCTATGACTTTGATCTTAGCTAAAGAGTTGTTTTCTGTTTCCATATTAATGTTTGCCATACTTTCCCCCGTGTTACGTTTTAATTATTTAAATTCTCACTAAATGATGCTACTTCTACCTTGACTACTGGGTCTTTTCCATTGTCAAGATCGATTTGTTTGGCTGTCACGCCCTTTACTTTGATATCATTTAGGATTTTATCAAGTATATTCAACTTGTAGTTGATGTTATTCAAGTCACCGAATTTTACATCTATATCATCTATAATTATACCAATATCAGCTTTATTTTCCAAATTTAATTGTTTTAGCTCTTTAAAATACGAAAATTCTTGTATAGCTAGTATGAATTTCATACTAGCTTCGCTGGCTGTAAAGTTTTCACCTGGCGCTTTTCGAAGGCTTGCCCCAGTGATTTCAATCAAATCATCAGTTGTCATATCTTCATCAGCTAGGTACTTGCCATTGTTGCTTATGATATAGCTTTCCCCATCATCCCACTGATAAAAAAGTGGATAGTTTTCAGTAATTTTTACATTTATTAAATTTGGAAATACCTTTTTTATTTTTACATTATCGACATACTTTATTTGTTTTATATCATCCTCATAGGCTTCTGGATTGTAGGTTACGATATTTTGTCCGATTGGATTTCTAAGTTGACCTATGATTTCAGTATCGGTTACCTTGTTGTTACCAGATACGTATATCTCAGATATTTGCATATACGGATGTGAATATAGGTTAAAAATAATAATACCTAGTGTAAGTAGGATAAGAAATGCTACAAAAAGTTTGGAAAATAGCTTTTTACCAGCTTCCTTGCTATGTTTTTTTGCAACATACGACTTGTTTAAAGTCTTACCATCTTTTTTTACATATCTATCGTCATTAGTATTTGCCATATTATTTAGTTAGATCAAGTACTAGCTCGAGTATTTTTTCAGATGCATTATTATCAGCGAGCTTCTTACTTGCCTCTCCCATCTCTTTCATTTTTTCACTATCTTTTATAATACTAATTATATTATCATAAAGCACATCTGCAGAAAGATCTTTTTCTAGTATCATAAGCGAAGCTTTGTTTTTTACATAGGTCTCTGCATTGTATTGCTGGTGGTTTTCTGTAGTGTAGGCCTTTGGTATAAGTATAGATGGTTTGCCAACAGCAGATATTTCAGCTAGGCTCATAGCCCCACTTGATGCTATGACTAGGTCACTTACAGCATAAAATAAGTCAATATTATCAATATAAGCAAATGTCTTAAGATACATGTTTGATGGAGTCTCTTCGATAAACTTATCATAGTGGTTTTTACCAGTTTGATGTAAGAGATAAAATGACCCATCAAGTCTATCTGCCATCTCTGATACAGTCTTATTCATAGATACAGATCCATTTGAACCACCAAATGAAAATACTACAGGTATGTCTTTATCAATACCAAGTTCATTTAAATCTGAAATATTATATTCATTAGTAAAATTAGTCCTCACAGGATTGCCTGTAACTACTATATTTTCCTTGTATTTGAAATGGTCTTTAGCTTCCTTATATGAAATGCAGACCTTATCAACCTTGTTAGATAAGAATTTGCTAGTGAAACCTGGGTATGAATTAGATTCGTGGATGAGGGTTGGAATCTTAAAATGAGCTGCTTGGTATAAGATTGGCCCACAGACATAGCCACCAGTGCCGATTGCAATATCCGGCTTAAAATCTTTTATGATTTTCTTGGCTTGATTAAAACCCTTCATATTTGCAATAAAGGACTTAAACATACGCTTACTAATCTTACGAGGTATGCCCATACCTTCTATTGAGCGAAATTCGTAGCCATATTTATTAGCTATCCTCTCCTCGGGACCACCCTTTATGCCTACATAAAGTATCTCACAGTCACCTATATTTTCTTGTAATTTCTGAGCAATGGCTATGGCTGGATATATATGGCCACCCGTTCCACCACCTGAAATAATTACTTTCATCTAATATTTCCTTTGTACTTTTCGATATATTTCTTAAATTCTCTGCCCCTGGCCTCATATGACTCATACATATCCCAGCTTGCTGATGCTGGAGCTAAAAGTATGACATCGTTAGCTTCTGCAAGGCTAGTTGCAAGCTTTACAGCTTCTTCCATATCCTCTACTATTTGATAATCAATCTTATAATCTTCGCATAACTTGGCTAATTGATGTTTGGTCTCGCCCATTAATATCATTAGCTTGCCATTTTCCATGAAAGCTTTGATAAAGTCAGTATAGTCTATTTTTTTATCATAGCCCCCAGCTATTATGATAAGAGGGTCAGAGAAACTTTCTATTGCCTTTATGGCTGAATCCACATTTGTCGCTTTAGAATCATTATATATCTTCACAGCAGAAACTTCATCTACAAATTCCAATCTATGCTCAATTGATGTAAAAGTTTTGGCGGCTTTTGCAATTTGTTCAAAACTTAAGCCGTATAGGTATGCAGTAAGGATTGCTGCCATTAGATTTTCATAGTTGTGGTTACCAATAATTTTAAGGTCCGCAAGTTTTAGAACATCTATTACTTTTCCATCTTTGGCAAATTTGATCATACCTTCTTCAGTATACAAACCACACTCTATTTTTGACTTTGAAGAAAATTCATAAACATCGGCCTTAAATTCTGCCCTATGCTCATTTATTGTTGGGTCATCATGATTTATAATCAAAAAATCAGAAGAATCTTGATTAGCATCTATATTTAATTTACTTCCTATATAATCATCTAGGCTCCCATGCCAGTCTATGTGGTCAGGGGTGATATTTAATATGCTCGCTATATGAGGATGATATTGGCTAGTGTTTTTAAGTTGGAAAGAGGATAGCTCTTCTACAAAAACCGCTTCTTCCTTATACATCCTCCACAAAATACCCTCACCAATATTACCAACAGATATAGCCTTTATCCCTGATTCATTTAAGATATGACTTATCATTGATGTAGTAGAAGTCTTGCCATTGGTGCCGGTGACTGCTACAAACTTCTTGTCAGGAAATAGTCTAAAGGAAAGCTCAATATCTGATAGCATTTCATATCTGCTCGATAATTTTTGGACCATATCATCGCTAGGTTTGATACCTGGTGATTTGACTACGAATTCATAGTTATTTTCCAAAATTTTGGAATCAGAAATAGGGCTATAGTTATAGCCCTTTAGTTCGTCTGTTGTAGTTTTATTTTTATCATAGGTATAAACTTCATATCCCATGCTAGCTAGCGCTTTCACACTAGATATACCGCTTACACCCAAGCCATATACTAATACTTTTCTCATATAATTGCCACCAATGTTATTAAACATAAAATCAAACTAACTATTGTAAATGCAGTTACGATTTTTGGTTCCTTATAGCCTTTTAATTCGAAATGATGGTGGATAGGAGTCATAAGAAATACCCTTTTCTTGTTGCGATGCCTGTATGATAGGACTTGGATAATCACAGATAGGGTTTCCATTACATATACACCACCGAGGATGATTAGATATATAGGAATTCCCTCTATGATAGTAAGAGCAACCACAGCCCCACCTATAGCCATAGATCCTGTATCACCCATAAATACTGATGCTGGATTGGAGTTAAAGTATAAAAATCCAACAAGAACTGCAAACATAATGATTGCAAACAGTCTAGTAGTTCCATTGGTAGATAGGATATATAACGCTAAAAACACTGGCAAAGACACACTAGAAGCTAAGCCATCTAGTCCATCTGTTAAGTTTACTGCATTTGTTGTACCTACAATTATAAATACGAGGATAGGAAAACCTAGGAAACTTACATTTAATGGATAATTGCTAAATGGAATTATAAGTTCAGTCACGCTTTTATTATCGTTAATGTAGGCAAGTATTGTAACTATTATAGCTAAAGTAAATTGTAATATAATTTTCTCTTTTGGTTTAAGGCCTTCGGACTGTTTTAAGACCAACTTCCTAAAGTCATCTACAAATCCAATTGCACCAAATCCTATAGTAGTGATTAATAAAATAGCTGTATTCATTGTAAATGGAACAAATATAAGTGTCATCAAAAATGCTGCTATTAAAAATATGACCCCGCCCATGGTAGGAGTTCCTGCTTTTTGATAGTGGCTTTTTGGGCCTTCTTTTCTAATATTTTGACCAATTTTCATATTCTTTAAAATTGGAATAATGACATATCCTAAAAGAATAGTCGATATTATGCTTATTATGATTATTTTATATATCTGATCCATACTAATTACCACTTGCATTTCTGCTGCTGTCATCATTTGTCGCATAAACCATGCCAAGTTCTTCTAGGGCATAGCGCTGGATTCTGTTTAAGTCTACAGAGTTTTCAAGCTTTGCAGCCATCCTATCGCGCCTTAGCTCAGCACTTATTACACTACTCATAAGTTGGTTGTATTCGCTCCTTTTAGCAGTAAGTTCCATACGCTTTTGAACATTAAAATACCCCATTCCTATGATTAGAGCAAGGGTCAGGATAGATATTATTGTCTTTATCCTCCTATCCCTTTTTTGTTGGGCCTTTATCCTAGCCTTTGAGCTATGCTTAGGATCAGTTTTGACTTTAAGTCTTCTTCTATTTTCATTGGTATTTTTAGAATTAATCATCTGTCTTTCTGCCATATCAAATCCTTTGACATACTCTAAGCTTTGCACTTTTTGATCTAGAATTATCCGCTAGCTCCTCTTTGCTTGCGGTAATTGGCTTATTTGTAATAATTTTTATCTTTGCCTCAGTGTCGCATACACATACAGGTAGGCCAGGTGGGCAAGTACAATCTTTTTCTAATTCTTTAAACTTATTTTTTACTATTCTATCTTCTAGAGAATGGAAGGTAATCACACATAGCCTGCCACCTACATTTAAATGGTCGATAACTGCTTCTAATGTGTTTTCCAAGACTTCTAGTTCTCTATTTACTTCAATTCTAAGGGCTTGAAATACTCTTTTTTCAGGATGGGCTTCCTTGCTATGAACGCTAGCTTGTATAAGCTCGCGTAATTTGAAAGTCGTATCTATTCGCTGTTTATTTCGTTCTTCGACTATATTTCTAGCTATGGTCTTTGAAAATCTTTCCTCACCATAGTCTGAAAATATACGGACAAGCTCATCCTGAGAGTATTCGTTTACTATAAATTCTGCTGTTAACTCATTGGTATCATCCATTCTCATATCAAGTGGCCCATCGTGCATGTATGAAAATCCACGTTCTGCCGTATCTATCTGATGAGAACTGACACCTATATCCATCAAAGCACCATCAATCTTGTCTATGCCTAGCTCTGCTAAGACCTTATCAATATTTTCAAAGTTGGTCTTAAGGTATATCACATTTGAAAAATCCTTTAGGTTTTCCTTGGCAGCGGCTATGGCACTTTTGTCTTGATCAAGTGCGATTAGCTGACCCTCATCTGAGAGTCTTTCAAGAATCCTCTTGCTATGACCGCCCTTACCTAGGGTAAGGTCTACATAAATTCCATTAGGTTTAATATTCAAATTTTCTATTACTTCGTCCGCTAAGACTGATATATGTTCAAAATCCATATTATTCATCCATGATATCGGATAAATTCACCTCTACTTCATTCATGTAGGCATCCCATTTTTCTACATCCCATATTTCTATGGAAGTATTGTTGCCTATTATCATAGCTTCGCTGGTAATCCCAGCATAGTCTCTCAAATTTTTGTTGAGTAAAACCCTGCCTTGCTTATCAAGGCTAGTTTTTATAGTGGAAGAGAAAAACAATCTTTTAATCGCCCTGTTTTTCCTGTTTTCATTTACAAGATTATCAAGTCTCTCACTTTGTTTTTGAAATTCCTCATCTGTATATATAACTAGAGAATTTTCTGGTCCCTTGGTGATGAAAAACTCTGCTGATAGGTCTTCTCTAAATTCACTCGGCATCATTATTCTATTTTTAGAATCAATTTTGTGGGTGAATTCACCTAAAAACATTATTTACCACCTTCTACCACTTCAATCCACTTTGTACTTATTTTATACCATTTTGAGATATAAATCAAACAAAAAAACCGGCTCAAATGAGTCGGTTACTGTCTTTCAGATGTCTTATAAAAAGTCAATCATTGAAATCTTATTATCTTATCTTCTTTTTTGATTGTCTTATTCTTTTTAAAATAAGGTGGGAGATGCTTTTGATTTGCCAAATAATAAAGAATAGCTCCCACTATGACAAAAATGACTGATACAAGCTGAGCAGTTCTTAGTGGGCCGATGTAAAGTGAATCTGTACGTAAGCCTTCTACAAAGAATCTAAGTACGCCATAAGCTATAAAATATATAGCTGTTTGCTTGCCCTTATCAGGGTTGTTTTTTCTATAATTTATCAAAAACAAGAATATGAGTATGTCGCCAATTGATTCATAAAGGAAGGTAGGATGTACCTTGACCCCATCGATGATTATCCCCCATGGAAGATCTGTTGGACCACCGTGGGCTTCCATATTTACAAAATTGCCCCAACGTCCTATCCCTTGTCCTAAGGCAAGAGAAGGGACTATCACATCTGTCATATCAAAAAATGGGACTTCTTTATGTTTGGAATATAAATATAAAGCTAGTGCACCAAATATTATCCCACCATGGATAGCAAGTCCACCCCCACGGATGTTAAGGATTTGTCCAGGGTTTTGTGAATAGTAGTCCCATTCAAAAAGCACATACCAAAATCTCGCACCAATAATTCCAGCAGGCAAGATTACAAATAGTACATCGTATATGAAGTCTTCTGCAAAACCACGCCTTACTAGTTCTTTTTTAGCAAATTGAGTACCTAGGATGACACCAAATACTATAATAATCGCATACCAATAAATATTGATCCCAAAAAGGGAAAAGGCTACTGGGTCTATGTTAAAACTCATTCCAGTTCCTCACTAGGAGCCGCCCAGTTGGTATAGACTTCTTGTACATCGTCATTGTCTTCAAGGGTGTCGATTAGTTTAAACAAACTATCATGGTGCTCACTATCAACCTCGATTTCATTTTGAGCTATATATGATATATCGGAACGCTCAATAGAATAACCTGCTGCTTTGAGATTATCCACAGCATCATTAAAGGCCTCTATACTTGTGATAGCTTCATAGTACTCATTTTCTTCTATCACATCATCAGCTCCAGCTTCTAAAGCATCCATCATAAATTGATCAAAGTCTTTGCCATCATTGTCTACTACTATCTCACCCTTGTGGTCAAACATAAACATAACTGACCCATCGGTGCCTAAATTGCCCCCGTTTTTATCAAAAGCATGGCGGACATCTGGGGCTGTTCTTTGTTTATTATCAGTTAGGCAATCTACGATTACAGCTACCCCTGCTGGACCATAGCCCTCATAAATTACTCTTTCGTAGTTATCATTAGCTCCTTCGCCTGTTGCTTTTTTGATAGCGCGTTCGATATTATCATTTGGCATATTATCAGCCTTTGCCTTATCGATTGCAGTCTTTAGGGCTGGGTTGTAGTCTGGATTATCTCCACCTTGGCGGGCAGCAACTGTGATATTTCTAGCGTGTTTAGTAAAGATTTTACCTCTTCTAGCGTCTTCATTGCCTTTTTTATTTTTAATCTTGCTCCATTTATTATGTCCTGACATATTTCCTCCTATTTACTAAAAAGCATAACTTCTTCTTTTATATTAATATTTATTTCTGCACTTGTCATATTGATAAGGTCTCCACTCACCCTGTCAAAGTCTTCTTCTTTTATATAGAGATTCATCTTGACCTTGTCGGTGAAATCTTTGTCTATGACCTCAATCTGGTTTTCATTTATATATATATAGTTTTCTATGATGCCAAGCACAGTATAAGAATGAATTAATTCTACTACAAAAAACGGTCTCTTCAATATAATATTGTTATCAAGCGTATCAGAAACACCCTTGCTATAGGCCCTAACTAGTCCGCCCTTGCCTAGGAGCTTGCCACCAAAATATCTCGTGACGACTGCACATACATTGCTCACTTCACTTTTCTCAAGCACTGATAGCATAGGTAGACCCGCTGACCCTTGTGGCTCGCCATCATCATTGTATCTCTTTATCTCTGGGACTTCATTTATGATATAGGCAGTGCAGTTGTGAGTAGCATCCTTATGTTTTTCTGAAATTTCTTCTATAAAGTTAATCGCTTCCTCTTCTGATTCGACATGTTTGATATGGGTGATAAAAACTGACTTTTCTTCTTCAAATTCTGAAGTTACCACACCCTCAACGGTCTTATATATTTTCAATGTATCTGCCATATTTCGCCAAATCCTCTTTTGATATTTCAAATTCGATATTGGTCCCATCAGGATTATACTCTGTAGAGATTATATCGTAATTGGTCATCATATAGTCAAGCACATATCCATCAGCAAATGGAATATGCATCGATACTTTCTCGTAGTCACTTTTAATTAGTGAGACTATTTTATCTTTAAGTCTCTCTAAATCATTGTCTTCATGGGCTGAGATATAAATACGCTCCTGATCTCTTTTGTATAACTTTACAGCCAAGTCATTTTCTACCAGGTCCATTTTGTTAAAGACATATAGGATTTCTTTTTCAGCTACGTCGATATCTTTGATAGCTGTTTCTATGGCATGAATTTGGTGGTCGATGTTGTGACTAGAATCGATTACAACTAAAAGCATATCAGCAAATTTTATTTCATCTAGGGTAGTAAGGAATGAATCATTGAGATCATCAGATAGGTTGTCGATAAAACCAACCGTATCTGTTAGTGTCACTTTTGTATTTGAAAAATCTAGGCGCCTAGTAGATGTATCAAGGGTTGCGAAAAGCAAGTCATCAGAATACACATACTTATCTTTACCATATAGGCGCATCATACCATTTAAAATAGTTGACTTGCCGGCATTGGTATATCCTAATAGCGATATGTTGTGAATGTTTTTCCTAGCCTGCCTATTGATTTGTTTTGTTTTTTCTATATCTTTTAGCTGGCTTTCAAGAGACCTTATATCACGCTCCACAGCACGCCTATCGGTTTCTAGCATTGTCTCCCCTGGCCCACGGGTACCTATACCCCCAGCCTGACGAGATAGGTAGGCGAACCATTTGTTTAGCCTTGGCAATTGGTATTTTAGTTGTGCTAGCTTGATCTTTAGCCTACTTTCCTTGGTATTGGCCCTTTGGGCAAAGATATCAAGTATTAGCGTGGTCCAGTCAACTACGTGTAGTTTTAGTTCTTCTTCTAAGTTATATAACTGGCTAGCAGATAACTCGACATCAAATATTACCGTATCTATCTCTAGCTTTTCTGCCAAGTCCTTAATCTCTTCTACCTTGCCCTTACCTATGTAGTAGCGAGGGTTCACCTTATCTACCACCTGTGATACATAGGCTACACTTTCTCCTCCGGCAGTGTTTATGAGAGATTCTAACTCGTATATTTTATTATCAACATCGTCTTCTCTATCTAAGACATTTACTTGTATTACTTCTTGCATAAACTTCCTCTCTCGTTAATTATACGATTAGCTGGTATTTTATAAAAACAGAATATATGGATAAAATGACAAATAAATGATAAAATAATACTAATATTGAAATAAAGATCTAACTAAAATTAGGAGGCGCAATGGTTAAAAAAATTGTGGCTATAGTATTAAAACTAATTCTCATTGTATTTTTTATATTAGGATCTGTGGCGGTAGTCTTTGCTGGCCTTACAGGTGGAGCCATACTTGAAGTAATGAAAACAGCTCCAGAGATAGATGCCAATATCATCAAATACGAAATGAGTCAAAACTCGACTATAGTTGATGAAGATGGAAACGAAGTAGATTCTATTGCTACTAGCGAATATAGAGAAATTGTCGAATACGATAAAATCCCAAATCACTTAAAATACGCCTTTGTAGCAGTAGAAGATGAGAGATTCTTTAAACACCCAGGACTTGACCCACAATCAATCGTAGGATCTGCCCTAGAAAACTTCAAGGCAGGCGGCATAGTCCGCGGTGGATCTACTATCACCCAGCAGCTAGCAAGAAACACATATCTAGATAACGATCAAACCTACGAAAGAAAGATTCGCGAAATTTTCCTCGCTCTTGAAATAGAAGAAAACTTAAGCAAAGAAGAGATATTAGGAGCTTATCTAAATAGAGTATTTATGGGTCAAAACTCCTACGGAGTCCAAGCTGCTGCTAAAACTTACTTTGACAAGGATGTATCAGAACTAAACCTAGCCCAAAGTGCAGCTCTTGCAGGTATAGTCCAATCTCCATCTGAAAACTCACTTTATAAAGCAATCAGAGTTGGAGAAGTAACCAACCAAAGAGTCCTAGGTGAATTTAGTATAGATGGCGAAAGATACGCAGCCATATACAACTCAAAACCATATGATAGAGAAGTCTACGTCCTAGATAAAATGCTAGAATTAGGCTACATTTCAAAAGCTGAATACGATGAAGCCAAAGCCTTTGATGTAGCAGCTTCTATTGTACCTGCTGAACGTAGAAATACAGAAATAGCTAGCTATTTCAATTCCCTACTTGAAAAGCAAGTAGTAAGAAAGCTCCAAGAAGTATACGAAATGAGCGAAAACCAAGCATGGGATAGGCTTTATTACGGCGGGCTAAGGATTACCACCACCATCGATGAGGGTATGCAAAAAGAACTTGAAGCAATCTATGATGATTTCAGCGAATACCTCATGGGTGACACTTCCGGATGGGAATCTGCCCCACTACTTGACCTCAAATATGATGAATATGGAAATATAGTAAATAGTGATGGTAGACTACTTTATTTTAGCAAAGCAAACCTACTAAACGAGGACAATGACATAAGGCTTCGAGATGATGAAGCTTGGTATGATGATGCCGGCAACCTTGTACTAGCCACACATAAGGCATACCTCGACCAAACCAACCTTATCTTTAGAAACTACTATTCCCTAGATAGCAAGAATAAAAATTTAAAGACCCATAAGTCAGGTATGATCCAATTTGGAACTAACGAAGACATTAGGCTTGATGATGAAGATAATATCATCATCTCTAAAAGCTACCTAGACCGCAATGAAGACCTCTTTACAGCCTACAATGACGGCACATTTTCAATCAACAAGGACTACTACGATATAGACCTAGATGGAGTCATCCAACCTCAGTCATCATCAGTAGTAATAGACCATACCAATGGCCACATCAAGGCTATCATGGGCGGCCGTGACCAAGCTGGTGTTAGAATCCTAGACCGTGCATCAGTCGTGCCACGCCAGCCAGGATCTTCGATTAAGCCACTAGCTACCTACACACCAGCCTTAGACAATGGCTACAACCTAGCCACAGGTGTCGATGATGTACCTCTTATGATGGTAGGCGATACAGAAGAAGACGAAGAACCATGGCCAAAGAACGTATACGAATACTATATGGGTGTAGTACCTATTAGACGTGCTATCGAGTATTCGATAAACACAGTAGCTGTAAGGACTCTTGAAGAAATCGGTATTTCTACTAGCCTAGAATACCTCAAGAGATTTGGAATTATTAAAGAAAATGGTAACGATAGTTTTGTAACAAAAGAAGAAGACTTCCAAACCAATGATGAAAACCTAGCTGCCCTAGGACTCGGTGCTATGACTCATGGACTTACCGCCCTCGATATGACAGCAGCCTATGCAGCGCTCGCCAATAAAGGCGAATACATCGAGCCCCTAACCTTCTCTAAAATAGAAGACTCTGCTGGCAATGTGTTATTTGATAGTGAAAATGTCACTAAACACCAAGTAACTAGTGAAGAGACCGCATATCAAATCACCTCAGCCCTCCAATCAACCGGCCAGTATTATGGCAATATCTATATCGATGATATGGACTTTGCTACAAAGACTGGTACCACAGATGATTACACCGATTTCTGGTGCTTGGGCTATACACCATATTTCACAGTTGGTATATGGATGGGTGCAGATGACCAAAATATCGGTATGACTGGCACATCTATTGAGCGTGCAGCCCTCATGTGGAATATAATCAACAACAACATCCTAGACGGCTACTCAGTAAAAACCTTCGAAAGACCTGATACTATTGTAGAAATGGAAGTAGATACCATGAGTGGTAAACTACCGACAGACCTCTCCAGAGCAGATCCTAGAGGCACGGTAATTACAGAAATCTTCGGATCCCGCAACAAACCACGCGACGAAGACGATGTCCATGTACTTGTTGCAATCGACTCTAGGAACAATCTCCTAGCCTCAGATGTTACACCACAATGGGCTATAGAAGAACGTGGATTTGTAAGACCTAAGTCTAATTACGACCCTAAAGAATTCAAAGATATATTACCTAGAGACTGGGAGTATAGGCCTCCAACTGAATACTCTGACCTGATATATGTAGAACCAGAATATATAGAAGAAGATGATGAAGAAAGTGAAGGAGATGAAGAGAACTTGGATGAAACCACAGAAGAGCCTGTGACTCCTGATGCACCTCCAGCTGAAGAACCTATAGATAATTACGAAGCAGAACCAGCTCCGGCTGAAGCTCCCCTACCATAAGTATGGGGTTGTTGCAAATCAATAGATAATCATTGTTCCATCATTAGAGTGCACTCGCAGAAAGTTTGAGATTAAGCCCGCCGGCTCATGGAGGCCAAACTATCTGGGAGGGTGCTCGAATGATATTGGAACAATTTATCTATTTTGCAACAACCCCTATTTATTTACAAAAAAGAGCCCCACTGGGCTCAATTAAAATAGACTATCTTCTTGGTCTATTGTTTGTATGTGTAGGATTATTCTTATTTTGGATAGCATTAACGATAGCTAGAACGATAACAGCACCGATTACTGCCCATAGTACTTGTGTGAATGTACTTGGTGTAGGATTGTCTGAGAATAGTCCATAGATTAGTCCACCTACAAATGAACCTACTATACCGCAAAGAATGTTAGCGCCAGCTCCCATTTGTGCGTTTTTATTCATAATCATACTAGCAATCCAACCTGCTAGGGCACCTAAAATAAGTGTCATAATAATACCTTGTGTTGTAAACATAACTTCTCCTTTTTTAAAAATATAAAATAAAAATTAGTAACATAACTTACATATTATTTATATCCAAAAATGTTAAATTTAAACAAAAAAAAGACGCACAATGTGCGCCGATAAGATTAATCTATTTATCTTACGCTTTTGTACTCTTGTTTTTACTTACAGATCTAACTATAAAGTATAGGATTAAAGCGCCAATTAGAGTCCATAGTACGAGCATTCCTGTTGTAATTGCAGTACTTGTTGCCATATCATAGATTAGAGCCCCTATTAATGCACCTACTATTCCTGATACTATACCCTTGCCATAAGGCATGATTATTGTTTCTTTCATTGCAGCTGGAAGTATCCAACCTACTAATAAACCAACTACGATTGTTGTAATCCATTGTGCACCTGTTAATGTCATAATATCTTCCTTTCTTTAAAATTTTAAAATTGCTAATAAAACTATATTAATCTTATCATTATTATAATACCCAATATTTTATTTTATAATCTTTATGAAGAAATCATTTTCTAGATATTATTTTTCTATTATAGGTATATCTTTAATAATCTCCTCTCTATGACTTAATATTGCCATCTTGTGGTATAATAGCTGAGAGGTGAAAATCATGAATGATATTACAATTTTAATAATAGAAGATGAAGAAAAGATATCTCTAATCATGAAATCCTATCTAGAAAAAGAAGGTTACGATGTTATCCAGGCTTTTGATGGAGTTGAAGGTCTAAATAAATTTGATGAAAATGTAGACTTAGTTATACTAGATCTCATGCTTCCTAAACTTCCTGGAGAAGAAATCATCAAGGAAATCAGGTCTAAGTCGCAAGTACCTGTTATCATGGTCTCTGCAAAAGTAGAAGAGGCAAACAGAATCGATGGGCTAAGGCTAGGTGCAGATGATTATATAACAAAGCCTTTCTCACCAAAAGAGCTAGTGGAAAGAGTAAAGGCAGTGCTTCGTCGTATTGAAAAGTACAATATCCCTAGGGCTGACATTATAAAAACTACAGATGGTCGTATAGAAATGGACCTTGAGTACAATAGGTTCTTTAAGGATGATGAAGAAATCCTCCTTACCAAAAATGAGTTCCAGATATTAAAGACTTTATTTATCAACCCAAATAAGATTTATTCCAGAGAAGAAATCATAGAACTCACATTTGGCTATGACTATGAGGCCTACGATAGGGCTATAGATACACATATCAAAAATATCAGACAAAAAATAGAAGACAATCCAAAAAAACCAATTTATATAAAGACTGTATACGGTATGGGTTATAAAGCAGGCGGAGTAGATGACCACATTAAAGAGTAAGATTATAAGAAACTTCGCTGCTGGAATCTTAGCTTGTGTACTAGTCTTCTCTATCCTTGTTACCTTATTTGTAACTTTTGGTTATAGAGAGCTTTTGGCAGGCATGAAAGATTCTAGACCACAGCAGGTGTCTTATTGGTTTAAAAAATACAACAACGACCCAACTGTATCTCTAGATGAGATGTGGGCCAATCTCGATGATTTGGCCAGGGAACTTGAAGTAGATATCCTCTACGAAGAGCCCGACGGGTCTATTTCGCATGAAATAATTAACAGGGAAAACCCCAACCCAGATACCACAAAAATCGATTTGATACCTGTAGTCAATGTCGAAAGAGCCAAAAGATCTGGGGTTCTCCATGTAATCTACAATTCAAATACAGAATCTATCCAAGAGCTCCAGCGAGACTTCTCTAGAGCAATCGTATATGGGCTTAGCATCTCACTTTTAATAGGAATTATAATAAGTCTAATCTTATCAGAAAATATATCAGAACCAATCATGACCATAAGCGATGACGCTGTAAAGCTCAAAGAAGGTATATATGATATTGAAAACAAGAAAACTGATATCATAGAACTAGAGAGTCTACAAAATAACATAAACTACTTATCTAAAAACCTAAAAAGCCAAGAAGAAATCAGAAAGCAATACGCCCAAGATATATCTCACGAACTCCGCACTCCACTTACAAATCTACAATTATACATCGAAGCTATCAGAGATGGAGTGGTAGAGGCAGACGAAAAGACCATGGATGTATTACTCGAAGATGTAAAAAGACTGGAAGGTCTTATAGAAGGCTTAAAGAAAACTTTTGATGAAAATGTAGAGCATTTAGAAATCAAAAAAGAAGAATTCGACCTATCCCTCCTCATCGAGAGAATCGCCCTTACCTTCGTGCCAAACGCTGAGAAAAATGGTATTCATATCAATACCTACTTAGATGAAGAAGTCTTGATCGTCTCTGACAGGGACAAATTTTCACAAATCCTTCAAAACCTTATATCCAATGCCATCAAGGCCATAGGCTCGGATGGGGAAATAGATTTGTACTTGGCAGATGAATTCGACCAAATTGTAATAAGAGTAGTCGATGATGGAATTGGTATACCAGAAGATAAGATCGATAGGATATTCGATAGATTTTATAGGATAGAAGATGCTAGAAATACCAAAGAAAATGGCCACGGTCTAGGCTTATCGATAACAAAAAACTTCGTCGAAGCTCTAGGCGGTACTATCAAGGTAGATTCTAGACTAAATGCAGGAACAGTATTTACACTCACATTTATAAAATAGATATGGGAATTTTATGGCAAGAAGAACATCTAATAGGTCTAGGGACACTAGATCTAGACATGAGAAAATAAAATCTGAAATCAGGACAGCAAGTCCACCTACTACTTCTAGTAGAAAGAGAAGTGAGAAAAAGCGTAAGGCTAGGCAAAGGAAATATATCAGACGCAGGATAATCCTAAGCCTAATCTTTGTGGCCCTTATTATCTTTGTAGCGACAAAGATTTCAAATGCTGTCAATACCTACAAAGTCATGGGCTATCCCCCATTTAGGGATGAAGTCCTAGATACAATAGGTAATGAAGTATTTGTGTCATCGTCTGAGGGCAGATCCTTAAGTACCGCTGAAAAAGTCACTGACTTTGACAATTTCTACAATATCATTTCAAGAAACTACGCAGTAGATGAACTAAATAGAGATGACTTTGAAGAATTTGTTGATAGCTATGAGGACTACAGAAAAAAAGTCTACACATCAAAGACTGACCAAGAGTATTTTTCAATACTAGAACAGTATCTAGAAGTCCTCGATGACACTAGGACCTTTATCGTTGATAAAGAAACTTATGATAGTTTGTTTAACTATTATCGCAACGAGTCTAGCCCTCATGTCCGAGAAGTAGTAGAAAATCCTCAGGCTGTCGATAGATACAAAAGGCTAATCCAAAGTCAAAACACCAGCAAACCATCTATGGCATTAAGCATAGAGCCTGGCAATATCCTAAGGATAGCGCTGCCTGACTTTAAACCAGATGAATTCAAAAAAGATCTGGATAAACTTACCGAATTATTGGTATCAAATCCTCCTATCTCTACATTCATCATAGACCTTAGAGAAAATAATTCTATAGATACTATCTATAGGAATAAGCTATTAGAAATACTATTAAGTGAAAACTTCACCGAGTCCAACATCATCTTTTATAGGGGTAGGCTATTTGATCATACATTGGAAAATATAAAAGATGATCAAGAAGATTACTACTCATCTGCCCACATCAAAAATGATGCAAGCAAGTCCCCAGCAGATCTTGCTAGTATCGAAAAAGATGACTACATGTACTATGATGAATTGACTTTAAACATCGAGAAAAATACTGAATACTCAAATAGAAAGATTTATGTCCTTACCAATGGCAATACAGCCAATGAGGCTATCAAATTTGCTGAAATCCTACAAAAAAATGGTGGATATATAGTAAAAGATGGGCTCGAAGTAGGACCTACCTACAAAGATGTAATCTACAACGCCCCTAGTGATCTTGTAGTACTCGAACATTCTGGCCTCATCTTATCAATCAATAGTGCCTATAGCAAAAATGAAGAGGAAACCAGATACCTAAACTACGACCAAAAAATCAATTCCAAGGACCCTGTATCAACAATGCTAGGTCTAATCT
>HG326665.1:138671-230403 GCA_000308255.3 Anaerococcus pacaensis 9403502
AAAAAAGCTACCTAAAAAGGTAGCTTTTACTTTATAAACTATTATATAAATCTCTCACTTCTGCCATTCTCCCACAGGTCATTTTCCCCTCTGGGCATGGGCCAGTCACACATGATGGTCCAGCGTTTTTAAATAGGGCTGGATATATATCTTTACAAATCTTTACCATCTCAAAGGCCATAGCTCGTATCTCCCACTGAGCCCTGTTGCAACATCTCAGCTTAAAGAAATGAAGTAGTGTTCTCGCATTCATAGTAAATACTATTTTAGTCTCACATGCATTTGGAAATATATATCTGGCATCTTCTATCGCAGTTTTCTCAGCTTTTGATTTGGCTTCATTTTCTGACATACCATCTGCAATCATCTGTTCATAATTTTTCTCATACAGTATATCAGTTAGGTCTAAATAAGCCTTCTTATCAGCTTCCATCGCAGCAATAAATATCTCACTAGCCTTGGGATCAGCCTCTATAGCTGGTGGTATTATATACTCAAAGCTCTCTAGTTTTACATATCGCTGAGACTGCTGAGAGTACGATGCTATCCTATGTCTGACCAATTGGTGGGTCAGCGTACGAGATACCCCCTCAGCTGCAAAGGTAAAGCTCACATGCTCGAGTGGTGACATATGGCCTAGGTCTGCTAGCATATTTACATACTTGCTTATCGACTCATCATCAAGTTTCTCTTTAATCTCATCGACCCCCACAGGAGAATAACATAGCTTGCCAGCTTGAGCTACGGTTTCTTCAGCATTGGGCGTATAATTTAATAATTCTATCTTCATAATATCACTTCCTAGGATAATTATATCATCCAAAAGTCTTCTTTTTGTGTAGAATTTTACAAAAAAACAAAGCCCAGATTAACTGAGCTTTGAAAGAATTTATATTATCTAATTGTGTCTCTTTTTACCATTTCAAGTGCTTTTTGTTCACCTAGTTGGCCGCCCCATGCAGATAGTAGTAGTGCAAGGATTAGACCGATAAATGTGATTACAGAACCTGCTGAAATAGCGTTTGAAGCATCTTCTGTACCTTGAGCTACAGCATCCATTGTTTCATTATAAGTGGCTTCTGCTTGAGTTGAAAGTTGGTCAAGTTGAGTTGCAGCTTGATCAAGAGTGTTTTGAGCTGTTTTAGAAGCTTGAACAAGACCATTGTAAATATTATCTGTAATTTCTTCAGCCTCTTCTTGAGATAGTTCAGAGTTGTTTGCTACTGCATTTGCGATAGCATCTCTGTCTGCAGCGTTAGCGATTGTGTTTGCTCTGTTTTGTAGAGAGCTTACTGTGCTTGAGATGATTGCATTAGCATTGTTTGGATTTAGTGCTAAATCTTTTACTGCTTGAGTTACTTCATCTCTAGCTGCTTGAAGTTCACCATTTAGGTATTCTGGTTGTAGTTCTGGGATATCAGTATCTGCTAGGTATGTTTCAACATTGTTTTGAAGCTCTGTTGTATCAACATCACCAATAGCATTACCAGCTGCATCAAAACCAGCTTGGATACCTGAACCTACTACATCTGCTGTTGAGCTAATAGCTGATCCTGCTACGTTTGCTGCTGTACCTGCTACTGAGCTTACTGCTTTAGTTGCAAGTCCTAGTGCAGATGAAATAGCACTTATAGCAAAACCAAATAGTAGTAGTAGTGAAAGTGCCCATGTGATAGCACCGTGTAGTTTACCAGTTTGACGAGCTGAGTAACCAGCGATAAAACCACCAGCTAGGAATGATAGGATAAGTGTGATTGCTGTCCAAATTCCTGTTCCAACGCCTACACCTGATAGTGGGTTAGCATTAGTTGGTGAGAATAGACCAAAACCTAGTGCTGCTGTGATAAGTGATAGTATGATGAATACTGCTGTTGCTGATACTGCACCTGCAATGATTGAACCCCATGATAGGTTAGTTCCCGCTGGTAGTGCTGATGTAGCTGGAGCATAAACGCCTACACCGTCTCTATTTCTTTCACGTCTTTCGTCTCTTCTTGGAGCTCTATTGTTTGTGTGACGTGTTGTGGTCCTTTCAGTTGTTTCTGTCTCAACAGTTTCAACTTTTTTAGGATCGTTGTGTCTTTTATTATCTGTCATAATTCCTCCTTTTCCATTTAAGAATAACAAATAAATTCTCTTCGTTACTTGTATATAATACCCTATAAAATTAAAAATCCAACAAAATGTTGGATTTTTTCGCTACATATCAGTATTTTAAAAAGATTGAATGATTTTTCTGATACCTATAGTTAGAAAATAAAATCCTATTAGCCATACTATGGTCACCATTGTACTAAGTGGGTTATTTATCATTAGTATACCTAGGATTATACCTAGTATGTTTAAAATCATAATAGTTGTATAGACACTATTTGATACTTGCTTAAGTGGCCTAGCTAATAAAATCCCCATTATCGAACTAAATATAAACCAAAAAGCAAATATGATTGGCAGTGACATATATGTAGCTTCAAGATTAAATAATATTAAAATCCCTATTATAATTTGTACTATACCAGAGACTACTCTAAAGTTTGACGCGTCTCCATAGTAACGATTTAGCTTATTTCTTAATGTAATCTCTCCTATCCCAGAAATTATAGCAACTATACCCAAAAGCACAGATATGCTTGAGAGCGTCGTATTTGGTGACCTAAATGATATAAATGCAACTATAATATATAGGGCCCCTAGTATGAGTTCACCCCAGTTCACTCCGTCTCTATTGTTTAATGTCATTTCATCCCCCTCATATTTTGTCTTGCTAGCTGAGCTCTCTCAATCTCTGCCACCATATCTCTACCTGATATCATCATTTTTACGTTCTTTACATCAAGGATAATCACATTGCGATTTAGGAGCTTATCTTTGCTCCTATCATCTAGATATGCTGAATGTATGATTAGAATTGGTGTGATACCTTCTAATAGGCCCTCGTACTGGTCTAGCAGATTATTTATAAATTCTTCACTTACAGTATTGTTGTACTTGTAGTTTTTGATATCGATAGCGTATTTATTGCCGTTTTTCTTAGCAAATAATTCAAATTCATGGCTTCTCTTGTACTTTTCTTCATAAGGCTCTATAAAATAGCCTGTATTTTTAAAAGCGCTGACCACAAGTTTTTGAGAATTGTAATCAAATTGGATTTTCTTTAGGGCATCTAAAAGATTAGTAGGATCAATTTTGAAAAATCCACGGTATTCTGTAGTATGCTCATAGCGCTGTATATCAAAACCTACTACTAGATTGTCGATTACATTGAAATTTCCGTGGGCTATGGCGTTTCTGATATGCCTTAAGACTGCCATAGTCCTAGTCTCTCCACCAGCTATTGTCATTATCAACTTTTGTTCATTGGTACAGATTTCATTTAAAAACGGCTTGATTAAGTCCTCACTGATGCTTTCAGTAAAAAGTACATCAGTATCAGCAAGATCCATTGCCTTCATGATTTCTAAAAATAAGTACTCGTCGTATTCTGGATTTAGGAGCAATTCGTTAGTTTCTGATTGCTCACTTTTTATATTTGGCACATACCACAAAAGATAATATATAGCCTCCCTAAGATCACGGCTTAGGTGGATTGGTATCTCTTCGTGAGTGATACTATACTTTTTTTTATTGTTACATGAATCAAATTCAAATCTATCTGTAAGTTCCATATCTCATACAGCCCCTATTTATTAGTTGTCTGTGACTTGATTGAATAAGGATTCGTCTACTATGGTAAGATATACTTCCATGTCATTTTCAGTTAAGAACTCTTCGATAGTTTCCTTTGCTACTTCATAAGCTTCAAATTTTGGATAACCATAGATGCCTGATGAAATAAGCGGAAAAGCAATTGAGCTTACATTGTTTTCTTTAGCTAAATCAAGTGAATTTCTATAAGAATCTTCTAAGAGTGTCTTAGTTCTTGAAGTATCGCCAGGGTTGTATATAGGGCCTGCTGTATGGATTACGTATTTTGCTGGTAGATTAAAGCCATCGGTGATAACTGCCTTACCAGTTTTTATAGGTCTTAAATCTTCGCAGGCCTCTTCAAGTTCTTCTATACCAGCTGCTCTAAATATAGCACCGCATACTCCCCCACCCATTTGCAGGGCATTGTTGGCAGCATTTACTATAGCGTCTACTTGCATTGTTGTTATATCTTCGTTTACTACTTTAAAAGTCATTTATACCTCTACTAATTTCTTATCATCCCATTTTAGTTCTAAATCACCTGAATAATGTATATCTATCAGACAATCATATCTATAAGCATCATCCTCCACTACTTGGCTTGCCACACCATAAAAGTGTACCAAGCCAAAACCATAGGCTTCTTCTAATATATCAAAATCAAAGGTATTAAAGTCGGCTATAGTTGGAGTAATAATCTCATCATCATCAATCAATCTTATCCTCACAGGATAATCCTTGTTTTGTTCTATATCTATTATATCATGGATTATAATAACTGGGTTATCTAGTATGTAATCATCCTTGCCAGCATACATAAATGCCTGGTCTAGGTAAACATAGGCTGTTTCTTCTTCTATCTCTATGTTCATTATCCTCATATCATGAAGGCTAATCAGCTCATTGTACGGATTTACAATCATCTTATATACTCCTCAATATCGTTAAAAAATCCACTCACGTAATAATCCACAAATTCTTCTTTAGACCTGTCAAAATAATAGAAATAATAGGATCTACCATTAGCGACCATGCCAGTTACATCTACATATGACCAATTATCAGATAATTTAATCACATTCCACTGGTGCTCACCAGAATAGCCCTCTGGCTTCACCTTCTCTTCTGTATTACCTGTCACAGAATAGCAGGGAATGCCTACCTTTTGGCAAAGAATTGCGAAGGCTTGGGCGAAGCCAGAACACTGCGAGTGCCCTTTCACAAGCGCCCCATACATATTATTTTCTATCAAATCTTCATCAGACCCATCATAATGGTAGCTGTTATTTTCAGCCAACCACTGGGCAAAATAATAGGCCTTATCATAATTATTATCATAATTTTCATTGGCATAGTCAACTAATACTTTTATCTGATTATCAATAAGCCTTTGCTCATCTTCAGACACATATGTTTTCGTATACTCTTCGATATTATATCTAGGGACCACTTTAAAGGTCTCCTCATTAAACCAATAGTTATAATATATGTAAGGCTCTATCTTGCCCTTAGAATAATAAGGACTTAATAAGAACAAATCAGTGGCAAAGGCCATTTTGTCATCAAAATTATTTTCTAAAGTCACCTTCGGATCTTGCAAGGCTTCGGTCAATATCCTGCTGACATAAAAGACAGTATTTTCTTCATCATAAAACTCCATCATACGTACTCCGTACTTATCTTGAGTCTCTAAGTCAGCAAATCTTTCCTTCACAAAAAATCCAGGCTTTATAATCTCATAATCGAGCTCTTTAGGATTAAATGGTGGTTCTTTCAGGATGGGGCTCTTTGGCTTTACATCCTTAATCTCCACATTAGATTCATCTATCATCTCATCGCGGCCAAGGGTATTGATAGCTGGAATTCCACCCTCCTTGGTCTTGTTACCACAAGATGTTAGTATTAAAATTGTCAGTATGTAGATTAATTTTTTCATGACTATCCTTATATATAATCGCTACTTATATTTTACCACAATATTTTGTTTATATTCAGTGAATATTAGCCATTATTTAACTAAATCCGTTTATAGTTATGTCTTTTTATATTTACAAAAACGTTTTTACAGTTTAAAATATGCTTAAGGAGGTGAATGATGAAAATAGTAGTAATGATGGATTCATTTAAGGGATCTCTATCATCGCTTGAAGCGGGGAGTATTGTTAAAGATGAGATTCTTGGGCTAAATCCAAAGGAAGAAATCAAAATCTTACCCATAGCTGATGGCGGCGAGGGAACTATCGACGCTATGGCAGATTTGCCATCGGCAATATATGAAAAGGTTTTAGTAAAAGACCCACTCTTAAATGAAAGAGAGGCTCGATATGTGATAGTAGTTGATAAAAACCTAGCTATTATGGAAATGAGTGAAGCGGCAGGCTTAGTACTTATAAAGGACAATTTAGCACCGCTAAGAGCCTCTACATATGGAGTTGGGATGATGATCCTAGATGCTATGGATAAGGGCATTCGTGACTTTATCATAGGAATCGGTGGCTCTGCTACAAATGATGGCGGAGTTGGAATGCTCGCTGCTCTAGGCTTTAAGTTTTTAGATGCTGATGGTTTTGAAATATTTCCAGCAAATATTGGTCTATCTAAACTCTCTAGCATTGATATCTCAAATGCGGATAAGAGACTAGGAGATTGTAATTTTAAGATAGCTTGCGATGTTGATAATCCACTTACAGGTAATCGCGGGGCGGCAGCTGTATATGGTCCACAAAAAGGTGCCAGCCCAGATGAGGTTAGATTTATAGACCAAAACCTAAAGCTATTCCATAAGCTTAGCCAAACTGTTATAGCAGATGCTGATGATAACTTTCCAGGTGTAGGAGCTGCAGGTGGCCTAGGCTATGCATTTCTAAATTACCTTAAGGCTGATCTCGCCCCAGGCATAGAGATTATCCTAGATACGCTTGGAGCTGACAAAATACTAGATGGAGCCGATTTGGTTATCACTGGTGAAGGAAAAATCGACTTTCAATCATCCATGGGCAAGGCCCCTACAGGTGTGGCAAAACTTGCAAAAAGCCATGGAGCAAATGTAATAGCCTTTGCAGGTATTGTAGATAATGATGCTATAGAGATAAATAAGCACGGCATAGATGCCTTCTTTCCTATTATCGACAAGCTCACTAGCTTAGAAGAAGCTATGGATAAGGCAAAGGCGGAAGAAAACCTCAGAAGAACAGTAAATCAAGTCTTTAGATTAATATATTTATACAAAGATTAGGAGAAAATTATGACAGGAATACCATTACTAATTACTTTTGTAATTGCAATTATAATCATGATTTTTATGATTAGTAAATTTAACATCCACCCATTCCTATCTATCCTACTAGTATCACTAGTATTTGGACTCATAGCTGGCATACCACTAGTTGACCAAACGATGGAAGATGGAACAGTAGTAAAAGGTATCGCAGGTGTTATCGGAGAGGGCTTCTCTTCTACCTTCACATCTATAGGTATCGTGATTATCCTAGGTACTATTATAGGTACCCTGCTTGAAGAAACTGGTGCTGCAATCAAGCTTGCTGATATGGTAGTAAACTTAGTTGGTGAAAAAAGACCAGAACTAGCCATGCTAATCATGGGCTGGGTAGTATCTATCCCTGTCTTTTGTGACTCAGGTTTTGTAATCCTAAACCCAATCAGAAAAGCCCTCGCAAAAAGGACCATGGCATCATCAGTGGCTATGACTATGTGCTTGTCAGCAGGCCTATATGCTGCCCACGTATTTATTCCACCTACACCAGGCCCAATAGCAGCGGCAAATACATTAGGCGTAGGCAATGACCTATTATTAATAATTGGCCTAGGCACCCTCGTATCAATCCCAGCCCTAGCTGGAGCATATTTTTATGCTAGATATGCTAGCAAAAATATAATCGGTGCAGATGATGTGACAGATTTGGATAACGAAAAGACCTATGAAGAAATCAGAGCAGAATATGGATCTTTACCTGGTGGATTCTTATCGCTTGCTCCAATCATAATTCCAGTTATACTCATGGCTTTAAGCAATGTGTTTAAAATTGTGGGAGTAGAAGGAACTATTAATGATCTCTTTTTATTTTTAGGTACGCCTATCATAGCCCTAGCTGTCGGCCTAATTTTTGGAATTATCTTGCTTAATTCTCGAGCTAAGTTATCGAGCCTATATGAAATAGTAAACGAATCGCTTAAGGTAGCAGGCCCTATACTCTTTGTAACAGCATCAGGCGGGGTACTTGGTAAGGTAATTGCTAGTACCAATCTAGTAGACTTTATCACAGAAAATGCCACTGTATTTCAAAATATCGGGATCTTCTTCCCATTCATAATAGCAGCAGTATTAAAGTCTGCCCAAGGCTCCTCAACTGTAGCTATCACCACCACAGCTGGTATCATAGCCCCACTACTACCAGTACTAGGTTTAGCATCAACAGTAGGAACAGCCCTAGTAGTACTTGCAATTGGTGCTGGAGCTATGACTGTATCACACGCAAACGACTCATACTTCTGGGTAGTAACCAAATTTGGTGGTCTCCGTGTAGAAGACGGCTACAAAACACAAACCATGGTAACCCTAGTTGAGGGTCTTTGTGGTATGTTAGGAGTATTTATACTATCTTTATTCCTTATTTAGAAAACGAAACTGTCCATATTTATTGGGTCAAACCAATATATGGACAGTTTTTTAAAATTGTTCTGGATTGGTAAAGATCATATCTATCATAAAAAACTTATCATCTTTTACTGGGTCAATTTTTATACCCAAATCATCTGAAAAAGACTTTACAAGATATAAACCCAGTCCAGTTGAATCATCTCTTCTACTGTTAGTACCTGTATAGGACTTATCAAATAAAAAAGCATAGTCTCTATCACTAGGTTTGCTCCCATCATTTGATATCCTAAAACTTATCTCATCTGTGGCAATTATATCAAAAACAACCTTGCTTTCGGCATATTTTACACAATTTGAAATGATTTGTGATATCATAAAAACTAAGGTATTGTAATCACTTATTACATATGTATCGACTAGATTATTTATTACTAGGAGTTCTTTTTCCAATATTATAGGATAGTATTCTACCAAAGCATCGTCTAAGGCCTCTTTCAAATTTATAAGATCCATACTATAATCTTTTTTACTTGATGTAGATCTAGCATAATAGAGTATGATATCAAGCTTAGTTTTTATTTGTTGATTTGATAGGTATAATTTTTGGTACAGATTATCATCCATTACACTCTTATTATTTTCTAAGACTAAGGATAAGCCACTTATTGGGGTTTTTATATCATGGGCCCATTTTTCAATTAGGTCCCTATAATTTATTAGCTCAGACCTATTAAATTCATACTTAGATAAAAGATTTTTTTGATTATTAAATATTTTCTCTATTAAAAACCTATAGTCTTCCCCTAGTTCAGATGAAAGCTCATCTACTAGCCTATAGTCCATTTCTTTATAAAACTTAAGCAATAAATTCTTAATTCTTTTTTGCCTAGCAATCTCGCTTACAATAACTATAAAGCAAATTAAAATGCTATATAGAATCAAAAAACCTAATATTTTGCCAAAATTTTCTACATCCAATATTTTCATTATAAGTATAAATATTAATAAACAACTTATTGACAGCCCAATTTGTCTTATTGAATTCCTCATAAAACTATATTTCATATTTTTTCAACATCCAATCTATAGCCATATCCCCTATGAGTTTCAATAGCATCGTTAAGGCCTATCAACTTCAATTTTTTTCTCAATCTATTTATATTTACTTGCAAGATATTCTCATCAATATATCTTGTATGCCATCCAGCTTCTAGTAAATCATCTTTGGATACTGCCTTTGGACTTAAATTCATAAGCACTTCTAATAGGTCACTTTCTATTTGACTAAGGATAGTAAATGAGTTTTTATAAGTTATCTTATTGGTAGATGTCTCTAGTATTAAATCTTTTACTCTAAGTTGGTCAGAAAATTTTGAGTATATACTTAACAATTTATTAGTGCGAGCTATTAATCTACTCGATAGGATGGGTTTAGTTAGGAACTCATCTGCACCTAGGTCAAAGCTCTTTAATTCATCGTCTAGCTTATTTCTGCTAGTTAAGATTAAAACTGGTATAGAGGAATTTTCCTTTAAGAAAGATAGAATTTCATAGCCACTTGCCCCGGGAAGGTTTAAATCAAGTACAATTAAATCCACATCGGGGATTTCTATTTTATAAGGATCATCTACAAATCTCTCTAGACTCATCACATCAAAACCATGGGATAAGTATATGTTTTTTAGTTCCTCTACAATCATCTTATCATCTTCTATTATAAAAACTTTTTTCTTATTCATAATTAACCCTCTTATCAAAAATCACTTTTCTACAAGCGAATAAGACCCCTAGGCCTATTAGTGGAACAAATAGGACTTTTAATACATTTAAAAGCTTGATTTCATTCGAAATAAAGTTTGAACCTATCAAGTCAAATGTATATAAGTAAAAGATGTAGTTTATAAGGGATAGACAATAAAATAAACTATAGGCCCTCTTTATAAAGCTTTTTTTGATACTTAGCAGAGTCTTATCAGAGTAACCCAGTAGGCTTAATATTTTAAAGTCATTATCTTTCTCATTTAGAAATATAAGAATATTTATGGCTAAGAATAATCCACTCATGATAATCAGTATTAAAGAAAGGTAAGTAACTAAAAATATTCTTGATAGTATAGTATTATAAGAATTTTTCATCATCCATACTAGGGATTCAAATTTAATATTTCTAGCAAAAAAATCATTCCTTATATTTTCTAGAGCCTGATTTTTTCCATATTTACTTAAGTAATCATCAGATACTATAAAATTATATGCTTTAGCTTCCCTCAATCCATTTAGTCTATCAAAAATATCATCGCTTACTACATATATATTTGTTTGTAAGACTTGGTTATTCGCAAATATTATATCTGACCTGTCTACAGCTACGACTTTAAAATCTAGGTCATTTATCCTTACATGTAAATTATTCTTAGAAATATATTCATTTACTAGCTTATAGTTTGACCGATCTAGTCCGTTTGAATAAAGAAATATAGTTTCTCGATCTTCAATTTCTAAGGCTCCACTTGCAAAGATTTTTTTATAGGTCGAATAATTCATTATTTTATTACCTGATACAGGGTAATTATTTTCGAAATCAACTATATTTGAGATTTCATTTTTAAAGCTTTTATCTTCGATTTGATTATTTTCACTTATATATACTGGATATATATCAGAAAATATTTGAGAACCACTACTTGATTCTCTAATTTCTTTTATCAAATCCGCGTCTTCAAATACTGTAAAATGTGGCCTTTGATCCAAATTGCTTATATTATATTCTAACTCATTACTTGCCCAGTAGAGGTTTGTTAATGCAATGGTTAAGGATAAAGTAATAAAGATCAGCATAGTTTTTCCTTGATTTATAAATTCTATAAACAAGGCCTTTTTAAAGCTAATATCTTCCGACCTTTGCCTAAACTTATTTAGGAATAATAAAAATAAAAGCTCGGCTAGTATAAGGAAATAAATCATTTTGTTTGAAAATAAAGCTTTAGATGAAATGTAATATACGAAGCTTAGAAGTAAAATTACCTCAACCATAAATCCATATTCATATCTAGGCTTATCAACAGGGTATTTCCTGACATTTAATATAAGTGTGATTATTAGTGAACCTGTTATAAATAGAAGTAGAAAGAGAATAGTCAGTCCTATAGCTCTTATATCGATATTTAGTCTGTGAGATCCAATTTCTAAATCAAGTAGGAGAATTGATAGTAAATCTACTAACTCTGATAAAAAAATTCCTATCCCCAAGCCTATAACTATAGCAATAATAAGATCAACAATCATAGATTCAAACAGGGCTTTAAATAACCCATATTTATTGATGCCTAACTTAGCCAAAGTCTTTATATCATCCTCTCTACTTTTTATCGCAAAGCTTAGGGCATAATAGTTTAAGATTGCAAATAAGCCGATAGTAAGTTTATAAATATTATTTACATTCATTATCACTGATGTCTTAGCATCAGTATATAAGTAGGTGAACAACTCACTATTTCCTATGCTTATTATCATATATGAGAAAACTATAAATATAATAAAAATCTTCAAGTTTAAATTATTTGATTGTTTTAAAGTTAATCTAATTTTAAGATTTCTATCCATAATAACTCATAAAATGATTTGTTTATTTGCCTTAATTATCCTATTATAAAAATCTCTCTGACTTTCATTATCTTTCATCATCAATTCATTTATAATTTGACCATCTTTTAAAAATAAAATCCTATCAGAATAGCTTGCAGCGTAAGTATCGTGAGTCACCATGATAATTGTTGTAGCATAGAGGTGGTTGATTTCTTTTAAAATCTCAAGCAAGGCCCTAGAACTTTTAGAATCTAGGGCTCCTGTGGGCTCATCTGCTAATATAACTTTAGGAGATATAGCTATGGCTCTAAGGGCGGCTATCCTTTGTTTTTGTCCACCTGATATATCCCTAGGATATTTATTTAAAATATTATAAACATCCATTTGCCTAGCTATACTATTTATTTTATTGATATCCCAACTTTTATTATGGATTTTAAAAGGAATCAGAATGTTTTCTAGACATGTCATAGTATCAATGAGCTTAAAGTCTTGGAATATATAAGAAATCTTATTTCCCTTTATACTTTCCAATTCTGATCTTGTAAATTCATTCATATTTTTCCCTTCAAATATGATTTCTCCATTACTGGGCTTACTAATACCCGCTATCATATCTAAAAGGCTAGTTTTTCCAGAGCCACTGGTTCCCATTATAACTAGAAACTCGCCATCTAAGACATCAAAGCTTACCTCATCTACTGCCTTAAATATATTTTTTCCAAAACCAAAGGTCTTATCAAGATAATTTATTTCTAATATCCTTTTAAACTCCATATCCTACCTCAAAAAACTCATTACCTATAAAAAGAAAACTGCTTAATTAGCAGCTTACTTTAAATCAGAAATATCATCAGTATAAGTGAGATTTTCTGTTAATTTTATATATTTATCATAAAGGGCAAGTACATCTTGATCCACTTCAACTAATTTACTAGTGACCTTTCCTTGACTATTATCTAGGTAAGTCTCATATAAGTTAGCATTATGGTCATATAGACTATAACCAATGTTTAAGTCATCTGTAGTATCTACTTTATAGCCATACTCAGTCTTCTCTACAGTATCATCAGGATCTAGTTCTCTCACTACACCCAATTCTCCAAAGCTTAATTCATTTGTTGTGCTTATTAGTGGTAGGTTATGATCAGATCTCTTATCGGCATGGTAAATGTTTTTACTTGTATCAATCCATGTCCTATCATCGCCTTTAGATAAGAATATATTGGTATTCCCATCAGTCCTTATTTGACCGTCTATAAATATATCATTAGCTTGGTCAGTAGCTGTCAGATGGATATAATTGATACTCCCATCATCTGAACTTACCTGCCAAAACTCAGCTTCATCACGCTCTACTTTATTTTCTAATTTATCAACAAATTCTCTTGTAACTTCATCAGCATTTTCTTTGATAGCCACAATCTCTGCTCTCATCTGCTCATTTTCTTCTTGGTAGTAGTTATCGTTAAATCCAGCAAAGATTCCCACTCCTGCTAGTACCACTAGGCCCAATAACAAAACATTTTTCTTTTTCATAATATCCTCCTTTGTTTGTAATTAAATAATATCACGCTTACTTTATTAATTTAATTACAAGTTTTGTAAGGATGGATATTAAAAATAATAAGCTATATTTCTAATCCATGTTCATCTATGTCTACTTCTAAATATTCATAAGTATCCTTTAGGTCTAATAGATTATTTATTATATATTCAATCCTTAGCTCAAAAGGAACGAGCATCATGTATTTGTATGGGGTGAGACATGCCGTCACTACCCCTTCTTCATTTTTTAAAAAATTAAATATTTGCTTTCTGGTGACAGGATTTATCCTACATTCCTCAAATACCTCTCCTGTATCAGGCCCGCAGACCATGCTGTCTGCTTCTGATATGAAGTAGGAGTTGGATTTGCTTTTTACATTAAACATCACTGCCAAGGTGCGGTTGACCTTGGTGCCCTTAAAGGTCATCAGTCCCAGGTAGTCATCTTCTATACTGATTGGATACTTATATGGCTTTAGGTCCTTGTGTAGTTCCATCAGAAACGGCTTAGTCTCGTCATCAAATTCAAATTCATTAGGGTTATCTATGATAAATCTCATGCGCTCTCTGATGATTGGGCTTATATCGACTGCTCCTGCTGATAGGAACTTTGGCGGTGCCCCTTGATTTGAAGCTGATACTCTGATTTTTTTTGTTTCTCTATTTATCCTATCTATTTTCCGTACAGAACCAGCAAGGATGATGCGGGCCTCTTCTTGGATTTCTGGCCTTAGTTCAATTTCACCAATTTTCCCAGACTCATTGTAGACTGCATAGGCCTGAGCTGTAAGGAATTGATTGTAGAATCTACCCATATACATCAACTTATCAAGCTCCATACCAGTGATAACCTCATCTTCAAGGATTTCTATAAAACCATTTTCTTCTAAATGGTCTGTAATCATCTCAAATTCTTCATCTGTGATATCAGAGAAAGTTGCTAATGTTTTATTGAGATACTTATACTCTTCTATAGAAAGCCCATAGTTTTCAAGTAGTACTGATAGGACTTGGTGGGCAAATACATCGTAGGCCTTGACAGTTTTCTCTATTTCATCTAGGACTCCCTCTTCAAATAAACTAATGGCAGCCATGGCTTGGATGGCATCATAGACTCCGTGGGATATTTGATGGAGGATGGATTTTTTAGTTTTTCTACCAGATCGTCCAAGCCTTTGGGCGAGAGATAGGACAGTATTTGGCGAACCAAATTGGACTACTGATGCTACCGAGCCGATATCTATACCGAGCTCTAGGGTCGATGTAGCCACTATGATATATGATTCATTTTTTGCTTCCTTGGCAAATTCTTCTATTTCTTGTCTACGGATTTTGCTTACTGACGAGTGGTGGGCAAAGACTACCGTATCATCACCATTATCCTCTATGATGTGTCTGAGACCTGATGCTATGAGCTCTACCTTTTCTCTAGAATTTGGAAAAATTAGCATAGAGCCTTCTTTGGAGTATTCGTACATGAGGTACATGTATTGGTTACTCATATTAATAGGTTCTGCTAAGTCGAATGTGTATTCGAGTTCGTTTGATGACTTGTCAACTATAATATTTGTATCTCTACCATTAATAAAAAAGTCTTTGGCAAGCTGATAATTTGGCTCGCCGATGGTGGCTGATAGGCCAAGCATACGTGGGGCTTCATAGGAATATCTAAGCATCCTGCCAAGGAGCGACTTTAGTTGGAGGCCTCTATTGCCAGACAAAAAGCTATGGATTTCATCAACTATGATATATTGCACATCTCTAAATAAAATCTTGGCCACTTCAGGCTTGCCTGAAAGCATGGCCTCGATGGATTCTGGAGTAATGAGAAGAATACCCCTAGGACTTTCAATTAGCGAATTTTTTTTAGACTTACTAGCCTCCCCATGCCAGGATGTGATAGGAATATTCATATCAAAGCACATATCTGTGATGCGTTTGAATTGGTCGTTTATAAGTGCAATCAGGGGTGAAATATAGACAATTTTAACCCCACTATCCCATGAACTCACCTTGCTAATGGTCGGCAAAAATGCCGCCTCAGTCTTGCCGCTGGCAGTGGCTGCTGAAAGGATCAGATTATTGTCTGTCCCATAGATAGCTTTGATAGATGCATTTTGGATCCTTGTAAGCGATGGCCAACCCTTTTCGTGGATATAAAAGCGAAGTTCTCTATTTAATAAGCTATAGGCATCTGTCATATGATTTCAATCTCATCGTCATTGTCCATAGGGTCTTTGCCTATGGCTAGAACATTTTTAAATTTATCAGCTATGATATCATGAATTGATACATCTTCATTTTGTCTCTTAAGGTCTAGGATTTCAATAAAGTCCTTGATAACTGCACGAGGGGTGAGGAATTCATCAGCGCCAGGGCGGTTTAATTGGCCCTCCATGTAGAGGATGATATCTTCTTCTGCTATGTCGATTGATTCCTTGTAATTTACATTGTAAATATTGACTAAGTTTTCAAGGAGTGTGTAAATTTCTTCATTAGAAAGAGGTTTTAGTGGCAACACGGTGCGGTTAGTGTTGATAAGCTTATTATCCATCCCATCTTCATTTCCAAGCCTACCTTTTAGAGCCCCATATGAACTCATGCCCCTATTTTGGTCGAAGATAGTCTTTCTAGTAGCACCAAAGTTGATAAAGAGTCCACGAGCGACACCTGATTTGGTTTCATTGTATATGTTTAAGATACGCTCGTAATTTCTCTCGCGAGTTACTGATTGTGGGAGCTTATAAAGATTTACTGCCTCATCGAAATTTACTACATAGCCATCATAGCCGATTTCAAGGAAGAGTTCGGCAAGGTTTTTTAGGGCATCGAACCAATTGTCATCAGTTATTATTTGCCCAATTCCTAATAGTTTTTTCGCTTCAGTTTTGGTCGAAATATCTCCCCTAATCCACCTGATGGCATCGTTTCTGAGAATTCTATTATTAGTTATAAAGCCCTCGTAATATTTCACAAGTGCTTGGCCAAATTCGTATGATAGACCAACAGAATTGAAATTTGAAATGGTATTTAGGATAAGGCTCATGACTTCTTCTTTGTAGGCACCAGCTATGATATCTGTAGTATTCACTCCTTTTGCCTCAGCCACTTCAGCAAAGATTTGATTCATCCATTCTTCTATGATGAAATCTAGGACATTGCCCGTTCTTGAAGTTCTCGTTTTGATATTATCCACCACTTCTGTATACAAAGCCACTGCCTTCCTGTCAGTTGCATAGAATCTCCTGGAAGGGTTGAGGTCTATAGTTGACACTATGAAGTTTTTTTGCAGGGCAATCTGTTCGATGGTGGCTAACATAAAACTCTTACCAGATCCAAAGTCCCCCACCCAAAAACGGATATCAGACCCGCCATCAGAGATATTATCGAGGATTCTTACCACTTCTTCGACTTCGAGGTTGCGGCCGACAAGTAGGTGCTGGATGCCCATATTTGGCACCACACCCCCTTCGAGTGACTTTATTATAACTGAGGCTTCCTTTGGATTTATCCTAATTTGCATTGACTATCTCCCTTACCATGTCTACATAAAATTCATCTATGATTACGCTATCGCCCTCGATAACAATCGTCTGATCGCCAATATAATCGTAGAGCGAATCATTTATCTGATTTACAAATATATTTAAGGTAACACCGGCATCTTTGGCCATATCTGCCATATCATCTGTTCCAATCGAGCCTTCTTCTAGAATCTTATTTAAGATATCTCCATATTCGATATCAGTCTTAGCTTCTTCAGGCTCTTTTACCAGTTCTTCTGGTATTTCTTCCTCATCTTCATCCAGGAATTCATTCACCAAGTCTACCGTATCCTTAAGCTTGCTCTTAGAATCAGCTATTCTTTCCCTATTCATGCTTATCTTTTTAGTTGGCTTGGCATCTAGTTTTTCAAATTCTTTTATCAAATCCTCTGACAGCTCGTTTTCATTTACTAATCTGATAAATTCACCTACATTTTCCGGATGAATTAGTTCTGTGAGGCTCTTTTCATGACGAGATTTATTGATTCCTCTTTTGTAAATATAATATAGTGGGATAAAGCCCTTTTCTAAACTTTGCCACTTGTCCAAATGTATGAGGAGTTTATCAAAATTTTCAGTATCCTCATATCTACTTAGCATTGCTATTTGTTGGTTTGTATCTAGTTCTGCCAAATACTTGCCAATTTCCTGGTATTTGTTTGGATTTTTATCAAAATAGTTAAGATTTATCTCATGGATTAGCTCAAAATCAAGGTTATCAAAATATTCCTTTTGATGATTTCGAATGGACTCGATTAGCCTGCCATCATCATAGGCCTTCAGCTCATCTATGGCTGAGTTTGCATTGATACAATTGAGGAAACTAAACTGATCGCGAAGCTTAAACTCACTATAGACTAGGATGCTATCAAGGATTTGCTTGGACTGTTTGTATGGGGTAATGATATTTACAATTCCCCTGCTATCCACATCTGGGTCATCTATTACAGCACGAACTGTGCTTAGGAATAAATCCATAAGCATGTCGAATATTTTTTTATTTTTCCAAAGCACATTATTTCTCTTAGTAATCTGATTTATTGCCAGGACCTCGTCTTTGGTGAAATGATATTTCTCCCTCAGACTCGCATCAGGATCCCACCATAGTGAGACCTTGTTATCCTCAGTAAGATTATAAAATTCCCTGACCTCTTTATCAGGCTCTTTGAGCTCTGATGTTAATTTAATAGCCTCATTTGCTATCAAATCGCGGATATTTTTTGATGTTACTTTTTCCAAAAAATCATAAGACCTGTCAACCGACTTATTGGCAAGCGGATTGTAGTGATTGATAACAGTTGCTTCTGCTATTAGATATAGGGTGTAGTAGAGGTCATAGTTTACACCCTCTCTGCGAAGCTTTGATACGAGCCTTGCTACAGTCGTCCCTTTTTTATTTAGCTCCGCCTCTAGCTTATCGGCAAGTTTGGCATACATCTTAAGTGAGGAGGTGTTGAGCTGATTTATTCTCATTGCTGGGGATTTGTGGTATCTATCAAGCTTTAGTATCCAGTATTTGTAATCCTTGATAACTGGTTTATCTGCGAAGTTTTCTTTTGGGATTTTCACTTCTTTGCCCAGGCTAACATCGATGACTCCCCTTAGCTCTCCAACCTCGATTCTCCTATTAAAAGTAGGGTTGGTCTTATCTTTAAGGCTGTCCATATCGGAAGTAAGCCCGTCTATTAGTTTTTTAATATCTTCAAATTTCATCCATCCCTCCTTTTAATCTACATATCATTATACCGCGAAGAGCCCTATTTTGCCGCACAAAAAAAGTGCTAATGATTAGCACTTAATTAAACATTAAATTTAGATGCGATATCCACCGACTCGTGATAATATGACCTATATACCATATCATCATTGGCTAGGATAAAGTCTCCCACTAGGTTTTGGTCGGTATCATTGTCAAAGACCAGTTGATAGACCTCGTATTCTTCATAGACTCCCAGGTAGTCTATATCGGCATATGGTCCACCTACTTCTCTAGCAAATTCTAGAGCCTTGTCATAGTATTGTCTTTCTTTTTCAGTCATTGTCATCTCCTTCTAATTCAAAAAAGTGCATAATCTCATCTGCCTCATCGTGGTCAGCAAATCGCACCTCTTCTTCATCTACTAAGACATATACCCCATCTCCATCGGTATCTTCGTTAGTATTTGCACAATAGACATCATAGCTTTCCCACTCGCCAAGTCTTTCCACATCACTGTAGCCATCGTATTCCTCTTGGACAAAGGCCAATACTCTCTCTTTATTTGATAAATTATCCATATCTCCTCCTAATAATTAATTATCATATCTAAAGTCCTATTTACAGACGATTCATAAGTCCTACCAAACTTCACTAAGTGAACCATGTACAGGTAGAGCCTATAAAACTCTAGCCTTATCTCGTAGCCAGGCTCTAGCGGGTAAAGCTCATTGTACTTCTCATAAAATTCTTCACTAAATCCACCAAATACAGTAGTAATCCCGATATCAAACTCCCTATCACCATATAGTGGGCTTGGGTCAAATAAAGCTGGCCTTCCATCTGAGAGGAACATATAATTCCCACCCCAGAGATCACCGTGGAGCAATGATGGACTTGATTCGTGTTTATTAAGCTCTGCCACTATCAGTTTACGAGCCTTTTCATATCGGCTAATATCATTTTCATCCCAGAGCCCCATTTCAAACAATTGGTCACGAAGTCCATCGAGTCTTTGGTCGAGGATTATCTCAGCCCATGTCTCAGACCAAGCATTGGAAAATGATGTATCACGACCACCATGTGGGTGGTTAAAACCAAATTTCCCATCGGGATTTTCATACTTATGGAGCTTCGCAACCATTTCTGCCAGCTCAGCTTGCGACCCACGTCTGCCTTCATCTAGATATGAAATCACTAAATACGCATCATTATCAACCTCACCACTTGCTATCACACGAGGTGCAGTGATTCCTATCTCTTCAAAGAGCCTTAAGCCCTCAATCTCACCTGCATAGAAACGCTCATCACGGCCCTTTTGAACTAACATAAAATATCTATCAACATCTGTATAGATTTCAAAGGCTTCGTTCACATCTCCGCCGCTGGTTCTTCTAATCTCTCTTATATTTTCAATTGGCAATATGTCTTTAAATTTTTCCATTATTGTTACCCCTTATCTCTGCTATTTATTTACCCTTACCTAAACTTTACAAAACTACGCAATTATAAAATTTATTTTACATAGAAAGTTTGCAAATTTTTTCATTAATTTATATCATATTATTGTAAGTATAATCATTAGGAGGATATATGCTAAATAAAAATAAAAAAATGGCTCTAGCCCTAGGTGCAGCGTTTGCCCTATCAGGTATCTTTGCTCACACAGCAGACGCAGCAAGCCTTAGTGAAGCTGAAAAAGTAAAATTTGAAGAAGCTTATTTAAACAACAGCGTTTCAAACCAAGCAAGTAGGATGCTACTAAAAAACACACCAAAAACAGTAGCTGGCATCAAAGACAAACTAAACGCTCAAATAAAAGACTCTGATGCTCTACTAGCTGAATCTAAACCAGTGGTTGACACACTTAGACCAGAAAGAGCAAACGAATCTAAAGAAATCAAAGACCTAGATAATGCTCGTTTCAACAACCTAGTAAACCAAGAAGCTATATACCTATTATTTGACCTCGCACCAAACCAAGTAGAAGCTATTAAGGGCCAACTAGTGGACAACCTAAACAAGGCTGTAGAAGCTACTAGCGAATCAGACCAACTATTAGCAAGCCTACGCGACCAAAAACTAATCACCATCGTTCACTACAACGACATACATGGTAGAGTAGAAGAAAACGAAAAAGATGGCGAAATCGGTATGGCAAAGATTAAGACATTCTATGATTATAAAAATGTAGCTAACAATGCCATCCTATTAGATGCTGGGGACACCTTCCACGGTACAACATTTGCCAACATAACAAACGGCCAAGCAGTGCTTGATGCGATGAATAAAATGGGCATCACAGCAATGACAGCTGGTAACCACGACTTCAACTACGGATATCAAAGACTAATCGAACTAAACAAAGCAGCAAACTTCGATGTAATGGGATCAAATGTCCTAGATGAAAACGGCAACCCAATCCTAAACACAGGTAAAATCGTAGAAATCGATGGCATCAAATTTGGTATCTTTGGCCTATCTACACCAGAAACCAAAACCAAATCATCTCCACTAAATACACAAGGCCTTACATTTGCTGATACAGTAGAAACTGCAAAAAATGAAATAGCAAATCTAAAAGCAAATGGCGCTCAAATCATCGTAGCCTTAACCCACCTAGGTGACAACGAAGCAACAGTAGAAAGCTCTACAAGACTAGTAAATAGTGTAGAAGGCATCGACATCGTAATCGATGGCCACTCTCATACACAATTAGACAATGGACATATGATCAAAAACACACTAGTAGCACAAACAGGCTCTCACGGCTACAACCTTGGCGAAGTATCTGTACTAGTAGACAAAGATGGCAAAGTAGTAAACAAAGTATCTAAACTTCACCCTTATTCAGAAGTTAAATACCTACATGCAAATGATGCTGTCAGCAACGTAGTAGCAGAATATGCAAACAAAAACAAAGAAGTTCTAGAAGTAAAAGTAGGAAAAACTTCAGTAGACCTTGACGGTGTACGTGAAAATGTAAGAACACGCGAAACAAACCTAGGATCATTTATCGCAGACGCTATGAAAGATGCAATTGGTGTTGATGTCACAATCACAAACGGTGGCGGTATCAGAGACTCAATCAAAGCTGGCGACATCACAAAGGGTGACGTACTAAGAGTATTCCCATTCACCAACTTCCTCGTAAAAATCGAAGTCACAGGCGCTGACCTAAAAGCAGCCCTAGAACACGGTCTAACAGACGCTCCAAAAGACGCTGGAAAATTCCCACAAATTGCAGGTATGACAGTAAAATACGACTCATCAAAACCAGCAGGATCAAGAGTAATAGAAGTGCTTGTAAATGGAGAAGCTCTAGACCTAAACAAAACTTATAGTCTTGCAACAAACGACTTCATGGCAATCGGTGGTGACGGATACACAATGTTTGAAGGTAAAACAAGAACTGAAGAACGCGGCCTAATCTCAGATATCTTCGAAGAAGCTATCAAAAAATCAGACACAATCAGCCCAGGAACCTATAACAGACTAGAAGATGTATCAGAAGCAGTACGAGTAAATAGAGCTGGATAGATTTAAATTTAAAGCATTAGCTGAGGTAAATCACCTCAGCTTTTTTAATACAATATATAAACCAGTTCTATCGACTAAAGACCCATTCGATTTCATTCGCTCCGCTAACTCCACTCAGGGTCATGAGGTGGTTGTAAGAGCACCGTACCTCTTTACACCCTCATCATCCCGACTCATCCCCCCTGTCACCCCGTCCATCGCGGAGGGGTCCTAAGCACACGTTCTTATTAAAATCAGTCCCAATATTTATTATTCACACCCCACACCATATTCCCCAAAAAAGACCCATTCGATTTCGTTCGCTATGCTAACTTCACTCAGGGTCGTGTGGTGGTAGCAAAACCCCCTTACCTCCTTAACCCCCATCATCCCGACTCACCCCCCCTGTCACCCCGACTACATGAACCTGGTATAATAAATTCAAACAAAAGTCATAATGACAAGGAGTTAAAATATGCCAGAAGACTTAAGAAGAGTATTTGAACCAGACTTTAAAATACATGTAGTTGATATGTATCTAAGCGGTAAATTTAGCACAAAACAACTATGCGAAATGTATGATCTGGATAGACAAACTATACACAGGTGGAAACAACAATATCAAAATAAAGGAAGAGAGTCTTTCACAAACAAAAGTGTAATTAATGATAATGAACTTACAAAACTCAGGCGTGAACTTGATGATCTAAGAATGGAAAATGAAATACTAAAAAAAGCCAATGCATACTTTGCGCAAAAGAAAAAGAAAAAATAGACTATGCCTTAACCAATCTCTCACATTATCCTGTAGGCAAAGTATGCAAGGTTCTTGAAATAAAAAGAAGCAACTACTACTACAGGAAAAAACACCCAAAACCAGCATCATACACTAAGGAAGAAATATCACAAATAGAAAAAATATTCTGGGATAACAATAAATCCTACGGTAGAAGACGAATCAAAATTCAACTTCAAAACCAAGGGATAATCATGTCTGAAAATAAAATAAGCAACATAATGAAACAACAAGGCTTAACAGCCATATACAGAAATAAAAGAATAGGCAACATACACACAAGCCCGAACACCAAACAATACAGACCATCAAACAAACTAAACAATCTAACAAAAGAACAAAGAAATCAAGAAATATGGTCAATAGACTTCACAGAAGAAAAAATAGAAAACAAAAAACTATATACATGTGCCATAGTATCCATAAACACAAGAATGATAGTAGGACACTCAACCACAACAAAAAACACTAGTCAGCATGCAGTATCAACAATAATAGAAGCGGTATCTAAATATGGTCCTCCCTCAATGATATCCTCAGACAGAGGCAGCCCATTCACAAGCAAACTATACTATGACACTCTAAAGATGCTCGGTATAACCCAAAGCATGTCACGACCACGCAAAGCTGTAGACAACAGATACATAGAGACAGTCTTTAAAAGCATGAAAATAGAACTAGGCAAAACAAGCCACTTAAAAAAAGAAGAATACATAAGAGTAGTAAGCTACTGGGTGCACTACTACAACACCAAGCGTCTTCATAGCTCATTAGGGTATATAACACCATTAGAAAAATTTCTAAGGAGTATAAATGATCCCGAAGAGTTATACATAGAAACAAGAAAAATCCTCACTGAGAGTGAATTTTCTACAAATTCCCTCTCAGTGAGATAAAAATGTAACTAAATATAAAGTAATATTTGTTTGAAATAGTTGACCACGTCACATAAAAGACCAGGGATTTTGGTCTTTTATGCCGAAAAATAGTGCGGGAGCACGGAGAGGACGCAGTTTGATTTTCGTAACGGAGGAGTCCCAAGTACACGTTCATCATAATCATCTGCATAAAACCCCCATAAAAAAAGAGCAGCCTTGGCTACTCTCTTTTCAAAAGATATTACTTATCTTCTTCTTCATCTTCTTTTTTCTTACCAGCATAGAACCCACCCATAGCTAGGGCAAGTGTTGCGAGTACTTTGGATGATCCAGCTATACCTGTTTTTGGATTGCTTGATGGAACTTTGCTAGATGAAGTAGCTGTTCTAATAACATCAATGTCGTCCTCATCATTATTTTCTCTTTCCCTGATAGCATCACTGTCTGAATCATTGTCGATTTCAGTATTTATATCAGATTCATCACCATCTCTATCAGCGTCAGAATCAGAATCATTGGTTTCTTCTTCATGAGTTTCTTCAACTGTTTCTTCAATAGATTCATCTACCTCAGTATCATCAGTTGTATCTGTGCTCTCAGGATCCTTAGAAACTTCCTCTTCTTCCTCTAGCACCTCATCTTCAGATGGGATAATAGAAACTTCTGAATCTTCCTCAGCATGGTCGTCAATAGCTGGGGTATCAGACTCATCAGATTCATCAATAGTTGGCTCATCAACTACATCAATATTATCTTCCACTTCTGGAACATGTGGGATATTAGGTGATTCTTCTGATGGTTCAACCGGGCTAGGATTTACTAGCTCTTTTGTTCCAATACGAATTATTTCGTTGACTGGTTCCTTTGTAATAATTTCACTTCTTTTCCCATCAACTAGAGTAATTCTTTTCTCACCTGCTACACCCCTCATTACAAGTATTTCTGTTCCAACTGGAATAGTATTATCATATATGATAATAGTTTCGAATGGGATTTCTTCAGTTTTAACCATTGGTTGCGCTGGTTGATTAGTAGCAGTTTTTTTAGTACCAATTCTTATAATTTGTTTTACTGCTTCTTTAGTTATTTTAGAAGTGATTTGTGGCTGTCCAGCTACTCCATTAGTTATTACAACTGTAGAAGTTACTGTGCGTTCGCCCATGACACCTTTTTGTTCTTCAATAACTTCGCCTGCACTAATAGTATCATCATAGATAATTTCAGTCTCATATTGAACTGGGGCAGTAGTTTTAGTTTCTACTGTTTTATCATCTACTTTAGGAGCGTCTGGACATTTTGTACCTACTTTTATAACTTTATCAACCTTTTTAGTAATTTCTTCGGTTTTAGTTCTTTGTGGTTGGCCATTCGCTACACCATTTACTAATGGAGTCGTATAAGTTACTTTATTTACACCAGCTACACCTTCTGTGATAACCTTAGATGTACCCTTTTCCATATTGCTATCGTATTCTATTATTACATCGTATGGAACAGTTTCTTCTACTACTGTATTAACGGTAGTATTCTTATCTTCAGTTTTGGTTCCTATTCTTACAATACGATTTTTAGGTTCTTTAGTTCTGATAGAGTTAATTACAGTATCACCAACTTCACCATTGACTACTTTTGTAGTATGAGTTTCGGTTAATACACCTGTTTCACCTGCTTGGTCTTCATGAGACTTACCTAAGGCTAGTGTATTATCAAAAATGATTTCAGTTTCAAATGGTATTACTTTTTCAGTTGTACTTACTACAGTTCCTTCAGTATCAGCGGCTAAAGTACCTATAATGACTTTCTTAGCTTTAGGATCTTTAGTAATTTTTTCTTCAGAAGTTGTAGTGATTTTACCATTTTCTACTTTTGTTGTGTAGCTAATTGTTTTTTCACCTTCTACACCTGGTACTTCTAATCTAGTTCCAGCTGGTAAAGTTGGGTCATGTTCTACTATAGTATCAAATGGAATTTTTTCAGTCTTTGCATCTGGAGCCTTAGTACCTATTCTAATAACTTTATTAGTAGGTTCAGTTGTAATAGAAGATGTTACTTCAGGTTCTTGGATTACACCATCTACTACAGATGTCTTAGCAACTATAGTGCGAGTTCCATTTACACCTTCCTTTTCTACCACCACGTCACCTGCATTTATAGAATTATCATAGATGATTTCTGTGTCAAATGGTTGGTCTACAGTGATAGATTTTTCTGTACTATCATTTAGTTTTTCAACTTTAGTACCTATTCTTACAACTTGGTTTTTAGCTTCTTTAGTGACATTTTCTACTTTGTTAATTTGAGGCTGGCCATCTACTATTGTCTTAGTAATGGTAATTTCTTTTTCACCTTTTTCACCAGCTTCAACTTTTTGTTGGCCAGCAGGGATTGTGTCATCTAAAATAGTTTCTATCTCAAATGGAATGTCCACAGTAGTCTTTGTTTCAGATGGTTTAGTTCCTATAGTAATAGTTTTAGTACCAGGAGTTACTGTTGTTTCTTCTCTGGTAACAATTTGACCAGTTTTTTCGTCGAATTCACTTACTACTTTTGTTTCAACCTTGCCAGGTGTAAAGTCGCCTTCGATTGTTTTACCAATTTCTAATGTATCATCGTAAACATAGTTAATTACTGTATTTACTTCTTTAGAAACTGTGTTTTCTTTATCTACTACTGGTTTTGTACCAACTCTAACAATTTGTTTTGTAGGCTGTTTTGTAACTACATCTGTTACTATAGGTTCACCTGCTACACCGTTAGTTACTGGTGTTTTAACAGTGATAGTACGTTTACCTACTACACCGTCTTGTTCTTTTTGAACAGTTCCTATAGGTAATGTTTCATCTTCGATTACATCTACTTCAAATGGTACATCTACTTCTTTAGTAGTTGTCTCTCCCTCTCCATTTGTTACCTTTGTACCAATAATTACTTTTTCATTAGTTGATTTTGATACAATATTTTCTTTAGTACTTGTAACAACATTGCCATCTTTATCAATTGCTGTTGTAACTGTTACTGTGTTCTTACCAGGAATACCATTAGTTACTTCTTTTACTCCAACTGGCTTAGTATTATCATACTCAATTACTGTTTCGTATGGAGTTTCAATTTCTTCAGTAGTTACAGTTTGTTTTGTACCTACTCTTACTACCTTCTTAGTTGGTTCAGTAACTTTGACTTCAATTTCTTTTTCAGTAATTGTTGTACCGTCAGAAGTACGCTCGAAAGTAATGGTTCTAGATCCATTTTGACCTTCTGTTTGAGTTTCTTGTTGTCCTACATCTAATGTTGGATCAAATACATACTCTGTTTCAAATGGTATTTCTTCTGTTTTGGTTACATCAATAGGCTTTGTACCTACAGTTACAGTTATAACTGGTTTATCTACTTTTACATCAGTATTATTATCAATTTCTCCAGTTTCACTATTATATGAACTATCAGATGAAGCTGTTGCTTTACCATCAGTAACCTCAGTATTAACCTTACCTTGTTCTAGGTTAGGATCATAAACCACCTTAACTTCTGGTTTGATATCTTCTTCTTTAGTACCACTTACATTATCAATAGCTTTTGTACCGATAGTTACTACTTGGGTAGTAGGGTCTTTTCTATCTTCACTAGCAGTAACAGTTACTTTGCCATCTTTGATTTCTTCAGAGAATGTGATAGTAACTGAACCATTTTGACCTTCTGTATCGATATTGCTATATCCTAAAGGTTTTGTTTCGTCATAAACAATTCTAGTATCAAATGGAATTTCGATTGTTGTATCTTGTGGTTTTTCTGATGTTACATTAGCACCAATTCTTATAACTTGTTCAACTGGTTGTATTGTAGTCTTATAATCATCTCTAGTAGTATCAGTTAGCTTACCATTTACAACTTTTTGAGTTACATTTCTTTCTTTGATACCTACTTGACCTTTAGTATCTACTACTACTTCATTTGGTTTAAGTGAGTAATCTACAGTTACTTTTGTAGAGTAGTCAATATATTCTTTTTCAATATATTTAACTTCACCAGTGTAATCTTTAGTTCCATATTTAATTTCAATTACACCCTTTGTTACTTCAGGTTCTGTAGTAGTTACGATTTGACCACTTACTGGGTCATATTTACTTACTACTTTATTTACTACAGTACCTGGTATGTAGGTGGTTTCTGGTTGAGATCCCTGCTCTTTAGTTTCATCTGCAACGAATCTAACATCTATACCTATTTCAGAACTAAAGTCATTAGTATTTTCTGCAGGTTTTCTACCAACTTTAACTATTTGCTTAACTGGATCTTTAGATTTTGACTCTACAATAGTAGTTGTAGGGTTCTCATCTACAGCTTGACCATTTTTAACATTAAATTCATATTTAGTAGTTTCAGAACCAAGTACACCTTGTTGAGTAACCTTGTACTCTCCAGCTTTTAAAGTGTCATCGTATTCGATTTCTACTTCAAATGGAACTTCTCTTGTAACTTCGTGAGATACAGTTCCTTCAAAGTCTTTGTTACCTACTAAGATAACTGCTTTTTCAGGCTGTTTTGTTATGTTAGCTTTTGAAGTTTCAATAACTTTTGAGTTTACTATGGTGTAGGTGATTGATTGCTCACCAGCTACACCTTTTTTCTCATTACCATTAGCGTCTTTTTCATATTGATATTCGCCAGCTTTTAAGCTAGGGTCATATTTAACTTCAACTTCAAATGGAATAGCTTCTTTATGAACTACTTCTCCATTTCTCATTGTACCTACACTAACTACTTTGTTTCTACCAGTAGAGACGTTAGTGAATGTTTCAGGTACGTTTTGAGCTGATAGTGTACCATTAGTAAATGATTGAGTGATAGTTCTTTCTTCTACACCATTTACACCCTCTTGGTCTACTCTTGTTTCACCAGCAGCAAGATTATCATCAAATCTGATTTCTGTTTCAAATGGAATGCTACGTCTTTCAACATAACTAAATTCGCCAGTATAAGCTTGAGTTCCTACTAGGATTTCTAACTCTGCTGGGGTTACTTCTGGAGTGATAGTGCTTTCGATTTTTCCAGTTTCTGGGTTATATTTACTTACTACTTTATCTACTACCTTACCTTCTTTGTAATCACCCTTAATAGCTGTGCCTTGGGCAATTTTATCGCTAGTAGTAATTGTGATGTTTACTGGTATATTTGAAGTATTTTCAGAATTATTACCTTCTACTTTAGTACCAACTTTTATAACTTGTGTAGTTGGGTCAACAGTTTCATCTTCAATTACAGTAGTTTCTGGATTTTGATTTACTACATCACCATTTTTAATATCAAATGAATATCTAGTAGTCTTAGAACCAGCTTTACCTTCTGTAACTGTTTCATACACTCCAGCTTTCATATTTGGATCGTATACAACTTTTACGTCGTAAGGTGTAGCTTCTACTACATCGTGAGATACAGAACCAGTAAAGTCAGCTGTTCCTACTTTTATTATAACTGGGTTACCTTTAACTGTTTCGCTAGTAGTTTTTTCTTCATTAACTTTAGAGTTTTCTATAGTAAATCTTGTAGTAACGGTTCCTTGTGTTGCTTCTGAATCATCGATTTCATATTCACCTTTTTGGAGTGATGAATCTTCTACTATTTCGTATGTGTATGGAAGTTCTTCAGTATGAGTGTAAGTACCATCTTTTTTAGTACCTACTTTTATAATTTGTTTTTGACCTTCTTCTACGACTTCGAAGTCACCTTCTACTTTTGTAGTTTCAGTGCCATTAGATAGGTTTTGAGTGATGGTTCTTTCTTCTACTTTATTTATACCTTCTTGAGTAGTTTGAGTCTCACCATGAGCAAGTGTCTCATCAAATACAATTTCAGTTTCAAATGGAGTTACTTTTTGTTCTTTATAAATAACTTGTCCATCATAGGCTTTTGTACCAACTCTTATGGTTTGAGTAGGGGGAATTACTTCTGTTTTTTCTCTTGTTACTTCTTTACCACTTAATGGGTCAATAGATTTTTCAACAGTTGTTACTACCTTACCGTCTGTAATAGGTCCTTGTTCAACTGTTCCAGCTGCTAATGTATCATCTTTTACAACTTCAATATTTGGTTTTACAGTTGATTCTATAGCTTTAGTGCCTACTACAACCTCCATATTTTGAGCATTAGTTTTATTACTTTCTACTCTAGATAGGTCTCCATCTGGTTTACCATCTTTGAAGTTTTGAGTGTAGGTTACATCCACTGATCCTTTTTTACCTTCATGACGTACAAATCTAGTACCTACTGGCACTTCATTGCTTTCAATGATTTCAATGTCATATGGTAATTCGATAGTTTCTGTATGTGTAACAGGGCCTTCGAAGTATTTATTACCTACTTTGATTAAGGCATCTTGTTTTTCTGTGATAGTTTCTACTTTAGTATCAGTTATTTCAGAATTTTTGATAGTCCAAGTAGTTTTCTTTTTACCAACTACACCAGTTTTTTCTATCTCGTATGTGCCCGCTTCTATACTACTATCATATATAACCTTAGTTTCAAATGGAATCTCCTCTTCTTTGGAATGAGTTCCTTCTGTAAGAGATCCTACAGTAATAATTTGTTTAGTTGGTCCCTCTACTAACTCATACTCACCAATATTTTTCTCACTCATCGTACCGTTTACATATGACTGAGTGATAGTACGTTTTTGAGTTCCAATTTTACCAGTTTGAGTTATTTCTGGTCCTTCAGTCTTTTTATTAGGATCTACCACTACTTCTGTTTCAAATGGAATGATTTGTTCTTCAGTATGAGTAAATGTACCTGTGAAGTTTTTTGTACCTCTGTAGATAGTTTTGACAATAGGTGTAACTTCTGTTTTTTCAACAGTATCAATCTTACCAGTTTCAGGGTTGTATTTACTTTCTACTACAGTTTTAACTTCACCACCAGTAATTTCCCCTTCTCTAGTTTCTCCCACATTCATATCAGGGTCATCTACATAGTTAATGGTGACCTTATCATTTGTGAATTGGTTGGTGTAGGTATCTGATTCTGTTTCGATAGGTTTTGTACCTATAACTAATTTACCAGGTTTTGCTTCTATAGTAGGAGTCTCTGTTGCTTTTACAGTTGCTTGACCATCATTTTGCTCAATTTCATAGGTGATTTTTATCTCGCCATCTTGACCTGGGGTCTCTTCTCTATAGCCTAATGGTTTTGTATCATCATAGGTAACATCAGTGGTGTGTGGGATTGTAATGGTTTTTTCTTCAGGAGCAATTACATTAGCTTCAGTTCCCTTAGTACCAATCTCAAATATCTGATTTGTTGGCTCTACTCTATCTCTTTCTGAACCTTCAACCATAGTAGGGCCTTTTACTACTTCACCATCTTTATAAGTTACAGTATAGTCAACTGTATATTTACCATTCTTACCTTCTTGAACTACACCTGATTCTGTTGGATCCTTCTCAGGGTTGTATTTAATTATTGTTTCAAATTCAATTGTGTTATCTTGACTAAATTTAACTTCTCCTTCTTGTGGAGCAGTTGCTGAGAAAGTAGCGCTTGATCTTTCGGTATATACGAGTTTATTACCATTTATGTCTGTTAATTTTTGGTCTTCGTATGTCGCTATAACAGGAACATTTATAGTTGAAACCTTATCATCAATTTTACCTGGAGCTGTTGCTGTGATTACACCAGTGTCTTCATCTATAGATAAAGTCCAAGTCTTACCATTATCATCTACTATGGATGTTGATTCTAGTTCATACTTAACCGGTTTTGGTTTTATTTCAGTGTATTCATTGGTTGGAGTGTTGGTTACTTTTTGACCAGCTTCAGTTACAGCACTTTTGTAATTAGGCTTTTCTATACTTTCTTCACTTAGAACATAGTTAATTAAGAAGTTTTTCTCTGAACCATTTGTAAATAAGTGTGTTACTTGTAGAGTTATATTTTCCCCTTTTTTAGCTCCTATAGGGGTAGAGACCTTCATATTTTGAGGATTGTCTGGATCTACTTCTACCAACCAATTATCCTTGGTCCTATATTTATTCTTTTCTCCCTCAACAGGAATTAGAAAGTCAGTGTATTCTGGTTCTAGATAAGAATCTACTGCGTCATCGGCTTTAGCAGTTGTATACTTATGGGGTGCAGTACTATTTGGTTTGTCTACTTGTTCTATCTCTTTATCTACACCTGCTTTAAGTCTGAGCATTTTGTCGGTTACAAGCTTATTAGCAGTTATGTCCTTGGTGATGATATCATAGTTTGACTCATCGTCTAGATTTATTTCAAATTCACCGATAAAGTTGTAGTGGTCGTAGCGGGCTATGCCTTGATTAGCAATTTCTACTGTAGCACCTTTGTGGTTAATTTTAGTAGTGCCTGCCTTTGTATCTGTATAGGTTCCTGGAGCAAAGGCGCTTAAATCAGCTACGTCCTGAAATTCTTGAGCCGTTCTAGGACGGGCATATAATTTGACATCTAGGCTTTGAGCGCCGTTGAATTTAGGATCATCGTAGAAGATGGATTTTTTGTTGATCTTACCATTTGTATCTACTGCACCGTCAGGTAATTTTACCTTTACATTGCCTTCTGCATCAATATATACCTCTGCTCCTGGAACTATTTCTCCATTTTCTGGATTATAGACCTTAGCTGTAAGTCTGTCTAAGGCGTTTGCATCTAGGTTTTCTACTTTTAGACCTGTATCAATTTCTTGACCATGGACATATACCTTTTTATCTTTATCGTAGTTGCCTTGTAGTCTAATAGGCTCAAGATTGTCATTTTCATCTGGCCATGGGTTGACATTGAATTCAAAATTAGCATTAGCTAGTACCTTAGCACCATTTACGTTCTCTTTAGTGTAGCGATCCTTCATACCAAGAACAGTGGAGTCATTATCCTTATTATTGATATGCTCTAAATCTTCTTTACTGGCTTTGTACCCGTAGGTAAGTTGAGCGCCATTCCTTAATTCTGATGGACCTGTTGCCTCATAGGTAACCTCACGGCCACCATCATAGAGTTTATCCCCTACTTCCATCATTGGTAATTCCATCATTGGTCTATTTTCTAGATTGGTAGGGGACGTACGGATAGCGCTGCTACTTACAGCAATCCATGTATAAGTTCTTTGGCCGGTCTCTTTGTCAATCTCAATCTCATAACCATATAGACTTTTATCCTTGGAATCATTTTTTGGTTCTATGACAGTAGGTTTAAAGCCGTCCTTAGGTTTAATTTTGCCGTCCTCTGGGTCCTTAAAATACTCTATACCGCCGGATACGACAGTATCTCCAGGAGTAAGGTTTGTTTCCCTGGAGTTTTTTATTTTAGCTGCGTCAGCTTGTGGGTCTGTGTAACCTTCTTTTACTGCAATATTTACATCTCCAGATGGAGATTCTGCACCTGCATCTGCTTCTGGTGGCTCGCTAGCTCCCTCATTTTGAGGCAGACTATCTCCATCAAGTAGGGCATCTCCAGCTGGAACTTCTGAACCCGCTTCTGTTAGCTCTGCACCTTCTTCTACCGTTAGAGCAGAAAAAGTTCTCAATTTTGGAGTATTACCTGACATATCAGGATGTTTTGGTGGTTGATTTCCAGCTTCTGGGTTTTCTTTTAATGGTTGATCACCTGCTGGTGTTTCTTGTGGGCTGTCAGCACTTTCATTAGCATAATCTCTTTGCTCAGAGCTATTAGCATCAGCTGTTTCTTTGTTGGTTAAATTTTCGGTGTTTGCTTCTAATTCTTGTGCTTTTTCAGTAGAAGCTTCATCTGCTGTATCAGCTTCTGTATTAGCTGTATCAGCACTATCTTCTGGCACCGCACCTGCTTCTATTTCTATATCCAGATTTTCATCAGCTTCTGTTGCTGGGTCTTCTTCAGCTGTAGTTTCTGTTGATGGTTCTTCTGCTTCTTCTACTGGTGTTGGGTCCTCAGTGGTAGCTGAAGGCTCAGTTAATAAAACTTCTTCTTCTTCGCTAGGAGTTTCTGAAGCTTGGTCATTATTTGCTGCTGTATCTGTTTGTTCTGTTTCATTTGATAGAACATCACCATTAGGATTTTGTTCTGCACCTTCTGTAGATTCTGCTGTGGTTTGAGTTGATTCTTGATTTGCATCATATTCTTCAGCTAGAGCACCTTGTTCTACCTCTATTACTTTATCTTGTGATTGTAGAGTTGCCTCATCTTTAGAAGCTTCCTTTTCTACTCCTGCTGAATCGTTATCCCCAACTAATGTGGGGTCCACGTAAGTCTCACGTATTGTATTATTAGTATTTAATTGCTCATCAAAAACAGTACCATCACTTGCGTATGCTACCTGACCGGTTGCTAATATACCGCCCATGACAGCGGTAGATAGACCGATTATGAATTTATTTTTGCTGATTTTTTTCATCTAGTACTCTCCTTTTATAATGAATTTATTTTACCTTTTGAAAAAATTAAATTTATTTTACCATTTTATCATATATATTAAATTGATATATCAATTTATAGTTCTGTAGCCATTGTTCATATTTTACCTGCATTTATACATAATTTCCACACAAAAATATCGTTATCCTAGCGGAATGCTCGTATTTTTATACCTAATTTGAAATTTATCAATATTTCTAAAATTTATCTGTCCTTTCATAAGAGAGGTTGATATAAATATAAACACCTTTCTAGAATAATAAAACGAGTGATTTTATGTATTCACTCGTCTCACTTAATTATTGTGTGCATAGTGTCATAGCACATATCATCAGCTATTTGCATTTGTTCTAGCATGTAGGCATCTGCTTCATCGTACTTATCTCCCTTGAGATAAGGGCTAACCACATAGGATCTATTGAGCCATCCGTAGTCATCGTAGAGGGCTTCGGTCCAAATGGTTTGGTAGCTTGCATTTAGGATTTTGGCTTTTTTATCTTTCTTTCCTTTATATATAATCGTATCGACTAGTAGGCCTTGGTTTACTCTCTGATCACCATCGAAGAATTGGTAGTTTTGATTGCTAATGAGATTGCCTAGGGAGTAGTAAATGATTCCCTTGCGGCCATCTTTAGCTATATATTCTTCTCTAGGTTGGATGACGTGTGGGTGGTTGCCAATGACCATATCAGCTCCCCAGTCTATCATGTCTCGGGCTAGGTCTATTTGCCAGGCTTCTGGGTAAGATGAGTATTCGACTCCCCAGTGAGGATATACTACTACAAATTCTGCCCCGGCCTTGATGATGCCTGCTATGTCTGACCTTATGATGTCGGAGTCAATAAAGTTTACCTTATTTCTTTTTTCTTCGGTATCTAGCAGATATTCCATCCCATTGGTGTGTTCGGCATAGGCTAAGATGCCAATTTTAATCCCATTGATCTCTTTAATAAGATAAGTTTTTGCATCCTTATATGTACCTACATTATTTATCCCATAGCTTTCGATAGCATCTATGGTGCTATCAATCCCATCTGTGCCTGAGTCTAGGCAGTGGTTGTTGGCTGTGGTGATGACATCGACACCGATATCAGCAAGTGACCTATAGATCTCAGGGCGAGAATTAAACATAGGATAGCCAGATGGCTCAGCGTTTGGATTGACAGTAAATTCACAGTTGAGCATGACAAAGTCTGCTTGGCTGGTGTATGGGGCGAGCTTTTCAAAAAACTTATCATAGTTGTATTCTCCCCCACCATAATTTAGAGCGTGCTGATGAAAGTTGATATGAGGGAGCACATCGCCACCAAAAACGAGCCTTGCCATTTGTAGGTCACTAGGGGCCTTGTAAGTTTCACTAGCACTTATATTTTGCTGATCAGCATAAGAAGTGTTAATTGTAAGTATGAATAATAAGCTTAAAAATAATATTTTTAATTTCTGTAATTTTTTCATTTTTCTACCTTATAATATATAGTCATATATATTATATCATCATACTAATGCGTTTTTATGTATTTGCACAAAAAAACTAGAGCATGTCGCTCTAGTTGTTATTTTTATCTATCAGATGCTTCTTCATCAGTCCTAGTGTCTTTTAGGCCCACATCTTCTTGTAGTTCTTCTTCTACTCCGCCATCTTGTAGGTGGGTGTGTTCGTCTGTGTCTGATGTGGCATCCACACCGATGTCCTCTCTTAGTTGGTCTTCCATGTCGTTGTAGTGGATAGCGCCTTCGTTGTGGCCTGTGCCGTGTTGTTGGTCAGCAGATATGCCAGAACGTCTTTCCGATTCTAATGTTTCTACATTGTCTCTATCTACATTTGGGTCGTTTGTTCTATCTGTCATAGCTTACTCCTTATTCGACTGTTGGGTCAATTTCTTCGACATTTTCTACCCTAGTTTGGTCTGGGTCTAGGACTACATTTTCGCGTGTATCAAAGTCAGATGGTTGGAAGTTTCCATATGCCTCACCATCTCGGGTCACATCTGTGTAAGGCTTGCCGCCTAGGTCATGGGTGTTGTAGTCATGAGCACTAGGAAAGTCTCTGTCAGCCACATTTACATGATCATCGTGGCGGTCCTCTTCATAGTATCTGGCATCTGTGTGTCCATCATCCACTACTGTAAGATTGCCTTCTTCATCCATGTGGTGGGTCTTTAGATCTATAACCTCAGTTTCTTCTATTTTTTCCTGAGAACTAGCCTCAACAATTTCCCCATTTGAGATTGGCTCAAGGTTTTCTGTATTATATTCTACGTTTCCTTGGCCTGATTCGTATATTTTTTTATCTTCATCCATATAGGACCCCTTTGTTTATAGGTCTGGGTTGGTGTAACCGCTATCTACGATTTTTTCTCCCTCGCATGTGTTTACTCTTTGGCCTTCGAATTCTACGATACCGCAGTTTTCGCCTTCACTCATTGGCACATCGCCATCTTCGTATGTTCTATTTTCATCAGTAACAAGTGTTTGGTCTTCTGTAAATATTTCTTCTGTACCGCGAGTTTCTTTGATTTCTTCGTTTGTTAAAACTGCGTCGTTATCTAAATTGTTTCCTGATTCAAATACTCTTTTATCTTCAGTCATATTAATATCCTCCTTAGCGCGATTGTTTCACGTTTGAAATATATATACCCTTTTTTTATTTTTATAACTAAAAAAGACCCGAAGGTCTTTTTCTAATTAATGTGTTGCCCCACCTGTGACATTGAGATCTTCTTTGTCATCGTATTTTACAATAGCGCGTACAGCAGCATTGAGGCCTCGAGCTATGTCATCTAGGCTCATAGATGCTGTGTTTGGCTTGTCGGTGACTTGTTCTGGTAGGAAAGGAACATGGATGAAACCAGCCTTTATATTGCCGTATTTTTCAGCTAGATATAGGTCTTGGTACATGATGTGGTTACATACGAAGGTACCAGCTGTGTTTGATACAGATGCGGGGATGTTTTCAGCTTTGATTTCTGCTACCATAGCCTTGATAGGTACTGATGCGAAATATGCTGGGGCACCATCTTCTCTGATAGCTACATCGATTGGTTGGTTGCCTTCGTTATCCTTGATTCTTGCATCATCTTCATTGATTGCAACTCTTTCCACTGTGATATCATAACGACCACCTGCTTGGCCGATAGATAGGATAACATCAGGGTTTACTTCTTTAATCTTAGCTTCTACCACTTCAGCTGATTTGTGAAATACTGTAGGGATTTCAAGTTTAATAATTTCTGCCCCCTCGATTTCATCATCCATTCTCTTTACTGCTTCGATAGCTGGGTTAGTTGGCTCTCCGCCAAATGGGTCAAATCCTGTTACTAATATTTTCATTATATCCTCCTAAAATGCCCAAACTCTCATTAGTAAGATGTGGACAATTATCATTACAATAGAAAATAGGGCTTGTTCTTTGATGATAGCATTTCTATCCTTCATATCTAATAATCCTACTGGAAGGATGTTGAAGTTTCCAGCCATAGGTGTGAGAAGTGTACCACAGTAGCCTGCTGTCATAGCTAGAGCTGCTGCTATAGCTGGGTTCGCACCTTGAGCTATTACAAATGGTACGCCAATACCTGCTGTGATCACTGTAAATGCAGCAAAAGCATTGCCCATGATGGCTGTAAATAATACCATACCAAGGACATAAGCGATAGATCCTGACCATGGTGATACTGTTGGAATCATGCCACCGATGATGTTTGCTATTACATCACCTACTCCTGCTGCTGCAAAGATAGCGCCTAGGGCTGCTAGTAGTTGTGGTAGGATTGCCACAGCACCTACTTGTTGGACCATTCTGTCTGATTGTTTTAGCATTTCACCAAAGCCTGACTTGGTCATTACCATGATTATGATAAGGGCTACTATAGCTGTAAAACCAAGTATTGATGAAGATGATTCTGGGATAAGTTTCGCTAGGATTATCGCAAGTACTGCCATAGTGATAACTGGGATAAAGATTTTGTTACCTAGTCTGTTTGATCCTTCAATTTCTTTAGCTTCGTCATTGATTATAGCACCTTTTACCACTATGCCATTGATTAGCGATAGGATACCGATGATGACTACGAGTATTCCTGATACCATGGCTGGAATTACTTTACCTAGGGCAAATAATACACCAAGGATGACCCAGAAAATCACTGTAGTAGCTTTTTTGTCGTTGTTGTCTGATTTTGCTACACGAAAAGCTGTATAGAAAAATTGTAGGCCGATGATTACAAATATAAATTCTAAGAATTTAGGGAAGAAATCTGCCGATGGCATGCCAAATATATTCATCTAACGTGCTCCTTTCAATTTCTTGTCTTCGATAATGTTTTTTATAATACCTAGGCCTAGACAAATGAGTGCTATAGGTATAGAGTTTGCTGCGATATCAGCTGGTAGTACTGGATAGCCTAGGCCCTCCATTTGACCTACAATAAGCAGTACCCCACCTGCACCGATGAAGGTGTTTTGAGCAAAGAAGTTACCAAAGTTTTCCATAGAAGTAGCACGAGCCTTTAGCTTTTCACTTTCTTCTGGAGTGATGGATCCCTTTTGTTTTTCTAGAGATGCTTCTGCCATTGGGTAGATGATAGGTCTTATAAATTGCACTAGCCCGTAGATTCTCATTGCAAAGAAGCCAGCTAGCTCTCTAAATAGTAGGTATACGCTAAGTAAAGCACCTGGTGATAGGTTTTCGCGTTTTTTAACTATCTTTTCAGCTGATTGCTTGAGTCCGTATTGCTCAGAAAGTCCTATAACTGGTAGAGTTATGATAAAAAGTGTTACTATTCTTTGGCTGACGAAGTTCTCGCCTAGGATAGTAAGAAACTCTGGTATAGAAATTCCAGCAACTAGCGCTGTGACGAGTCCTGATAATATAACTGTGAAAATGATATTTAGTTTGAAAATAAATCCAAGTACAATTATCAGAATACCAATTAGTTTTAAATATTCCATATAAATCCTCCTTTAAGAATATATGTAATTATATTAGACTCTTTGTATAAATATGTCAATAAAAACTTTGTAAAAAATATTTGATGTTTCCTATCGCTTTAAAGTGTATAGTGAAACTAAGGAGCAGCTATGTTTATAAAAGAAATTACAGGATCTGACCTAGAAGAATCCCTTGGTCAAATAAAGATAATAGATGTGAGAACAACTCACGAATATAATATGGGCCACATAGAGGGGGCTATCAATATCCCCTATGATGAAATACTCGACCACCTTGACGAAATAGATAAGGACGTGCCTTATATCATCCATTGCAGGACCAATCAACGCAGCCAATATGCTGCAGTGAGCTTGATGCATGCAGGATAGCCTTTGGATTTTCCACTTCATAGACTCTCACAAATATATCGTGGCCATCGGTATTGGTCAGATAGAGCTCTCTGTGATCTTCGAATCTTCTCTCATGACGAACGAAGAATTTGACCCCGTTATTTAGGGTCTTGTAGTCGTATTTTTTCTTCCAATAATAAATCTGTGGTATCAGAATAATTAATATAATCACTGCAGCAACTGTTGAAATATCCATATTATACCTCGCTTATTTTACGAACATTGATTGCTGATGGGCCCCTTGGTGCATCTTCTGCTTCAAAATCTACTCTCTCGCCTTCTGTGAGCTTTTTGTAGTCTTCATCTGAAATGATAGATGAAAAATGCACAAAGTAGTCTATGCCTTCATCGGATGTGATAAAGCCAAATCCCTTTTTATTATCAAAAAATTTTACTATTCCTTGTGTCATTACTTTTCCTTAATAGCTGAAAACAATATTCTAATAGTATCAGACTTTACTTCCCCTAAGTCATCTAGGTCATACATTTGTATGTCTGTAAATCCTGCCTTAGCCACATTATCTATTACAAAGTCCCTTTCATAGACCCTCTCCTGCTGGTATTCATAGATTCTCTCATACTTGCCATCCTCACCTTCGATGAAGAAATTGAGGTGCATGTCGATTAACTCGTCCTCCATGAAATTATCCCAGCTGTAGAATATGTCCTCGTATTCGTAGACAAAACAATTGGACCCAAATACTTCGCGCATCTTATACTCTGAGTTGATATCAAATACCAATAGGCCGCCTGGCTTCAGATTCTTATAGCAGTTGGCAAATAATTTAATACACTCTGCTGGATCTGTGACATAATTTACAGAATCGAGCAAGATTACGATAAGGTCATAGGAATTCTCGTTTTCGAATGCCACCATGTCGTAATAAATAAGGTTGACATTGTCCGGATCATAATTATTTGCAAATACATTTAGCATATCAGGCGAAATATCTAGAGCATCGATATTCTTAAATTGATTAAAGAAATATCTAGTGAGCATGCCAGAGCCTGCGGCAAGCTCGAGCATATCATCCCTTTTGATATCATACCTATCTGCCAAGGTCAAAATATTTGCTGCATACTTATCATATTCTAGATCAAAGCTCAATTTATCGTAGATATATGAGAAATCTTCATACATTATATACCCCCTATTATCTAATGTAGTCCTTACATTTTTTTGAAATGAAATCTGCTAGATAAACTAATATTAAATAGCATATCATATATAGGGTAATTTCTGAATACTTAAAGAAACTCATAGCTAATTTAAAGGCCATCCCAAGGCCTCCTGCCCCTACGAAACCTACTACTATCGTTGTTCTAATGGTTACTTCCCATCTATACAAAATGTAGTTGATAAACTTGACGCTGGTCTCAGGAAAGATTCCATATATAAGCGCTTGAGGAGTACTTGCTCCATTTAAGCTTAGGTTTCTGATAGGTCTAGGATCCATTTCTTCAATTACTTCCGAGCAAAGCTTGGCTAGTACACCAAAATTGTGTAGGCCTAGGGCGAGAGCTCCAGCGGGTATGCCAGGTTTAAAAATGAATACTAATATCATAGCCCACATCAATTCAGGTATGGCTCTAGTAATCAAGAAAAGGAACCTTGAAATATAAAACATTATTTTCCCAAAAAGATTGTTGGATATGAGTGTACCATTCTTTACATTCCTAGCTGAGAAAACTACAAATATAATCATTAGAATAGTAGCAATTCCCATAGCTACTATACTTAGAATCATAGTTTCATAACTTAACTTTAGAGCATTGATCCACTTATCTCCATCCATAAATGCCGGTGTGCTCTCTCCGACACCCATTAGTCCGTTCATAAACTCTGCAAAATATTCTTTATTTTTATCACTAAAAAGTTCGCTTAAATTAGTAGTATCGTTTCTAAATAGCGATACATAAGAGAGGATAATTAGGACCAAGAGTGATATAGCAGATATTTTAATTTTATTTGCACCATCTGAAGTTTTCCTCAGAGTGTTATTCCAAGCGCTTATTAGAAGTACAAGAGCTATTAGAAAATAGATATATATCCAAACTCTATTAAAGTTCATATCTTGTAGGGCTAGCTGGATTTGAAAACCTAATCCACCTAGGCCGACAAAACTTAGAACTGAAGAGCTTCTGACAGCACATTCAAGCCTATAGAGTGTATAACTAAGCATTTCCTTGAAAGCTTCTGGAAAATATACATAGAATAAAGCTTGCATATTGCTAGCCCCACTTAGCTTTGCTGCCATTACAGGTTTTTTATTTACTTCCATTAGTAAATCAGCATACACTTTACCCAAGGCTCCAGCATAAGGTATAGCAAGTGCAATCACGGCTCCAATAGGATTAAGTCCTATGGCAGCAACAAATATCCATGCCCATACTAGTTCGTGGATTGCTCGTAGAAAACCTAGTATGCCACGAGATATACTCATGACAATAGAGTTTTTAAATACAACTCCTGATGCTAGAATACCTAATATCAAGCCTAATATAATTGCTAATGAAATTGAAATCAAGGCATAGGATAAGGTCAGCCATGTAGCATTTAGAGCTTTTATTAATATTTCTCTCGAAAAGTCCGGGTTAATCATGGCGGTGATTATTTCTTTTAAAATAGGTAGGCCGCCAGCATGGATAATCCCACTAGACCAATCTATATATGAGAGCGAGAATAAAAAAACTAGTAGGAATATGAACAACAATCTGAAGGGATTATTGGTAGATTTTGCTCTCATTTCATATCCTTTCATATCCTTCTCTATTACATACAAGCTCTTGAAGTCATCCTTGCTAATATCACCTACATTTTTATCAAATATAATCTTTCCATCTCGGAGCGCTATGGCTCTATCAAAATGTCTTCTGACTAAATCTACTGAGTGGACACTTGCTAGTAAAGACTTGTTTTCTTCTTTGGCAAGACTTATCAAAAGCTCTAATATCTCGTTACTTCTAGCTGGGTCTAAGGATGATACCGGTTCATCTGCTAAGATAAGATTTGGATTTTGCATCATAAGCCTTGCTATGGCTACTCTTTGCTTTTCACCACCGGATAAAAGGCTTACCTTTTGATTTGCTTTAGATTCTATTCCAACCTTGCGAAGGACCTCTAGAGCCTTATCCTTTTCTTGAGTCGAAAATAGATTAACAAATGATTTACCAAATCCCCATTCATTGAATCTACCGATTAGCACATTGTTAATAACTGAGATAGAGTCTACCAAATCGAAGCTTTGGCGGATTATCCCAACCTTTTTTGCTCTGAGTTTATTGTTTTTTATTTCACTAATATTTGTATTGTCTACTACTATTTTTCCACTATCAGGGGCTATAACATTAGTAATTAAATTTAAAATAGTAGACTTACCAGCCCCACTTGGGCCGATAAGTGCTACTATTTCATTTGAATTAATATTTAAATTAATATTATCAATAATGATTTGGTCATCGAAACTTTTGCTCAAGTTTTCGATGCTAAGAATTGTATTTTCCATATCCTAGTTTAGCATTCCTAATTGTTCTGCTACTTGTTTGATTAGGTCGTAGTTTTCATTCTTTGTTTCAATGAAGCTTTCTGTAGATAAAAGGTCCATGATTTTGCTATCATCTTTGCCCATGTTTAGGATAGTATCTTTTACCTTTTGAGCTGTTCCTTCACCAAATTCTGTGTCTATATCTTTATTAAGTGTCCAGTTGTAATCATAAAAATCTGGAGTTCTGTAGAATTCTTCTACTTTTGTATCATCTACTAACCCTTCATTTAGGGCTTTTTCCCAGTATTGTACGTTTACTGCACCTGTTTGGAAGGCACCTGATTCGACTAATTTGTAAGTCTTATCGTGTGAACCAGAGTAGTTTGGAGCTCCATCTAGGTCTTCATCTGGATTAAGACCTGCTTCAGTCATAAAGTATCTTGGCATTAAGTGACCTGATGTAGAAGATTCTGAACCAAATGAGAAAGACTTACCAGCTAGGTCTTCTATATCAGTAAGGCCTAGGCCTTTTTGCTGGATAAATACAGATTTGAATTCTTGATCTGATGGTCTTTGAGCAAAGGCTTCTGCTTCTGGAACTTTGTTTAGGGCTTGAGTTACTGTAAGGCCACCAAACCAAGCTAGTTGGATTTCGCCTCTGTCAAAAGCTGTTACTAGAGAAGCGTAGTCAACTGTTGGTACGAATTCAACTGGTTGGCCTATTTCTTTAGATAGGTAGTCAGCAAAATCATTGAATGCATCTTCCATTTCTGCTTGGTCGAAGTCAGGAATAGCACCTATTTTAAATACTTTTCCTTCGGCAGTATCATTTGCTTCGGTAGATTCTTCTTCTTCAGCAGCTGGTTGGTCAGCGTCTGTGCTTTCATTTTCTACTGTAGCTTCTTCTTCAACTGTGGTCGCTGGTTCTGTTTCAGCATTGTTTGAGTTTGCAGAACAAGCTGTAAGAAATAGTGCAAAACTTGCAACTAAAGCTAATAAATATTTTTTCATACATCCTCCTTAAATACTTATTAAGTTAATGATATATGTTTTATATTCAATAGTCAACCGAATTTATATATATTATTATAATTACATAGATATCTAAATTTCTACTTTTTTTATTTATTTTTAATCTCTTCGAAACTAGCCTTGGTTTTTTCTAATAGGTCCTCATAGGCCTTTAATTTTTCGCGCTCTTCGTTTACTACAGCCTCTGGTGCCTTGGATGTGAAGTTTTCGTTTGATAATTTGCCGCTAGCTCGTTTGATTTCGCTTTCTAGGCGTTTGATCTCATCATTTAGGCGGGCTCTTTCTTGTTCGTAGTCCATGAGATCATCTAGGCTCATTAGGACTGCAAATTCATTAAAAACTAAGTTTACTAGGCCTTCTTTATCACCTGTGTACTCACTCTTTAGCATGATATTTACTTCATTTGAGCTTGCTAGATTTACAAATTGGTCATTTAATTGGTCGAGCAATTTTTTGTAGTTTTCGTTTTCTGCGAGTATTATGAGGTCTTGTTTTCTCTTTGATGGGACATTTAGATTTGCCCTTTGGTTTCTGATTGCTTTGATGGCTTCGATAGCTGAGTTTACTGTAGCTTCTTCACTTACAAAGTCGAATTCTTCTCTAAATGTTGGCCAGTTTTCTACTATAAGCATATCAGCCTTAGTTGGGAGAGCTGAATAAATTTCTTCTGTGATAAATGGCATGAATGGGTGAAGTAGGGTGATCATTTGTTGGAGAACGTAAAGAAGTACTTTCTTTACATTGGCTTTAGCTTCATCATCAGAGCCGTTTAATCTTTGTTTAGCAAATTCAATATACCAGTCGCAGTATTCTTCCCAGATAAAGTCTTCGATACGGCTTGCAGCTAGGCCTATTTCGTAGTTGTCGAGATTTTTGGTGACTTCATTTATAGCGTTGTTTAGACGTTTTAAGATCCATTTGTCTTCTAGAGCAAGTTTCATATTAGGATCGAAGCTGAGATCATCAGATTCATCTATGTTCATCAGTACAAATCTAGTTGCATTCCATAATTTGTTGGCAAAGTTACGGCTTGCTATTACCCTATCTTCCACAAAACGCATGTCATTTCCTGGGCTGTTGCCTGTTACTAATGTAAATCTAAGGGCATCTGCTCCGTATTGGTCTACCACATCGATTGGATCCACACCATTGCCGAGTGATTTACTCATTTTGCGACCCTCAGAATCACGGATAAGACCAGTGAAGAGTACGTGGTGGAATGGTGATTTACCTGTTGTGTATAAAGATGTGAAGGCCATTCTGATTACCCAAAAGAAGATAATGTCATAGCCTGTTACTAGTAGGTCTGTTGGGAAGAAGTAGTCTAGTTTGTCATTGTCCACTGGCCAGCCAAGGGTTGCAAATGGCCAAAGTGCTGATGAGAACCAAGTGTCTAGGATATCTTCCTCCTGGGTTACATGAACACCATTTATTTTTCCTTCTTCATCTGGATCTTCCTCACTAACGATAATTTTTCCTTCATCTGTATAGTAAACAGGCATTCTATGACCCCACCATAGTTGACGAGATATGGTCCAGTCGCGGATATTTGTTAGCCAGTTCATGTAGGTTTTGCCAAGTGAAGCTGGAATGAGCTCTAGTTCTCCCTTTTCATATGAATCGATAGTCATTTGAGCGAGTTCTTCCATTTTTACAAACCATTGTTTTGAAATTAGTGGCTCGATTACTACATGGGTTCTTTCTGAATAGCCCACAGCGTGGGTGAGTGTTTCGATTTTTACAAGTAGGTCATCAGCCTCTAGATCTGCTACGATTGCTTTTCTCGCTTCATATCTTTCCATGCCAGAGTATTTGCCGTAGCCTTCTACTATATGAGCCTTGCCATCCATTACGACACATTGGCCAAGGTCGTGGCGAGCGCCTACCTCAAAGTCGTTAGGGTCATGGCTTGGTGTGATTTTTACACAACCTGTACCATATTCCATATCTACATATGGGTCTTCGATAAGTGGGATTTTTCTGCCTACTAGTGGAAGGATAAGATTCTTGCCAATTTTATCTTTAAATCTAGGGTCTTCTGGGTTTACAGCTACAGCAAGGTCACCAAGCATGGTTTCAGGACGGGTGGTAGCTATAGTGATATACTCATCGCTATCTTCAAAGAAATATTTGATATACCAAAGATTACCCTCTTGTTCAACGTGGTATACTTCAGCATCTGAGATGGCAGTTTCAGCCTCTGGGTCCCAGTTGATAATTCTATCGCCACGATAGATTAGACCATCATCGTATAGCTTTTTAAAGATGTGTTTTACTGCACGCGTGAGGTTCTCATCCATGGTGAAGCTGTCGTATTCCCAGTCACAAGATACACCTATGGTGCGTAATTGTTTTTTAATTGTGCCACCGTATTCTTCTGTCCAAGCCCAAGCTTCATCAAGAAAGGCCTCGCGACCGATTTCTCTTTTAGTCTTGCCTTCGCTTCTGATTTTTTCAACTACTTTGGCTTCGGTAGAGATTGCAGCGTGGTCTGTGCCAGGTATCCAAAGCGCTTCATAGCCTGCTAGACGTTTATATCTAATGATGATATCTTGGATGGTGTTGTTTAGGGCGTGACCTAGGTGTAATTGACCAGTTACATTTGGTGGTGGCATCACTATAGTAAATGGCTTCTTGTCCTTATTTACATCAGCACGGAAATATCCGCCTTCTTCCCATTTCTGGTATATTTCTTTTTCGAATCCACTAGGATTGTATTTTGTTTCCATAATAACTCCTTAAATAAAAATGGTGGCAAAGCGATTGCTCTAGGACGAGTTATCGCGTTACCACCTAAATTCCTTTATAAAAAAGACTCTTTCTTGTACTTATGCGTACCACATGAAATATAGATAAAAGCAACCTTCAAAAGCCCGTTGCCAAAGATTTGCACCAACCATCTTCTCTCTAAAAGCGGTAACTTTCTACTCCTCTTTTAATATTTCTTATTAAAAATATTATATAACAAATGTAGATTTTGTCAAAGTAGCACCTTGCTAAGAAAACATTTTTATAAAAATATTCATATAATAAAAATCCACTCTAGTACTTGCATTTATTTGCTTAAAAATCCGCAATCTTTTACGATATTTTAATCAAATCAAAATATTTGGAAAATATTTTCATATTTTCGAATCTTATTGTATAATAATCTTAGGGTTAAAGGGAGGGTGAGATTATGAATTTATTTATATATATAATTTCAGATTCAAATGGCTTAGCCATGACACATTTGGCTAGAAACACCATGGACAAATTTGAAATTGAATATGAAGAAAAATCATTCGTAAATATTGATTCTTGTGATGAACTAGATGATGCTCTTTCAAAAATCAAAGCTGATGATGGATCAAAAATAATTTTTAATTCTCTAGATGACCCTAATCACAATAAAGTCCTCAAGGACTTTTGTAATGATGAAGATATATTAACTATCGATTTTACTAGCTATTCCCTATCTAGGATTAGCAAGTATCTGGGCGTCAAACCAGAAGAGACACTCGAAGAAGATGAGGATATTAAGGTCATTCATCATTATAAACGCATAGATGCACTAGACTTTGCCATCAAATATGACGATGGAAGGGACTTTAAGGGACTGGAATATTGTGATATATGTATAATCGGAGTTTCAAGATCATCAAAAACTCCCCTATCTGTGTATTTAGCAAGTATTGGTTACAAAGTTTCAAACGTACCGCTATTATTAGAATCTAGAATTCCACAAGAATTATTTGAAATCGATTCTAGAAAAATTTTTGGATTAACTATTGATAAACATCGCTTGCAAAAAATCAGGCAGGAAAGGCTAAATTCTATCAACCTATCCACTGAATCAAACTACAGTGACCTAGGCCACATAGAAAAAGAATTAGCCTACGCTGAGGAAATAATGAACGATCTTGATTGTAATATCATTGATGTTACATTTAAATCTATCGAAGAAACTTCAGAATACATTATTAGTAATATAGAAAATATCAATAATCAAGGAGGAAAATTATGACAGATAAATTCGTCTATAATTTTAACGAAGGTAACAAAGAAATGAAAAACCTTCTAGGTGGTAAAGGTGCTAACCTTGCTGAAATGACTACACTTGGTATAGCTGTACCATATGGTTTTACTGTAACAACAGAAGCATGTACAAGATTCTACAATGAAGACAGAAAACTATGGGATAGCTTAAACGAAGAAGTAACAGAACACATCAAAGACCTAGAGGAAGCAAATGGTAAAGAATTTGGTTCTACAGATGACCCACTTCTAGTATCAGTTAGATCTGGTGCACCAATATCAATGCCAGGTATGATGGATACTATCCTAAACCTTGGCCTAAACGATGATGCAGTACTTGGTCTTGCTAAGAAAACTGAAAACGAAAGATTTGCATACGACTCATATAGACGCTTTATCCAAATGTTTGCTGATGTTGCTATGGAAGTAGATAAAAACAATTTTGAAAGACTACTTACTGCTAAAAAACAAAACAAAGGTGTAGAAAGCGACACAGATCTAGATGCAAACGACCTAAAAGAACTTGTAGAAGAATATAAAGAAAAATATAAAGAACTAAAGGGTGAAGACTTCCCACAAGACCCAAGAGAACAACTAGATGCCGCTATAAGCGCTGTATTTAGATCATGGGGTAACGAGCGTGCTAAGCTTTATAGGCGTCTAAATGATATCGATGATGCTATGGGTACAGCAGTAAACGTACAATCAATGGTATTTGGTAACATGGGTGACACATCTGGTACAGGTGTAGCATTCTCTAGAAACCCAGCTACAGGTGAAAACCATCTATTTGGTGAATATCTAATCAACGCCCAAGGTGAAGACGTAGTAGCAGGTGTACGTACTCCAAAAGAAATCGATACACTAAAAGAAGCTATGCCAGAAGTATACCAAGAATTCTTCGACACAGCTGAAAAACTTGAACAACACTACAAAGACATGCAAGATATGGAATTTACTATCCAAGATGGTAAACTATTCATTCTTCAAACAAGAAATGGTAAGAGAACAGCTCAAGCTGCCGTACAAGTAGCTGTAGACCTAGTAAACGAAGGTCTAATCGATAAAAAAGAAGCTGTTATGCGAGTAAATCCAAAAGACCTAGACGGCCTACTCCACCCTACATTTACAAAAGAAGCAAAAGATAACAACGAAGCTCTAACAAAAGGTCTTGCAGCTTCTCCAGGAGCAGCTGTAGGTAAGATTGCTTTTACAGCTAAATCTGCAGCTCAAAGAGTAGCAGATGGCGAAACAGTAATCCTTGTTCGCGAAGAAACATCTCCAGAAGACCTAGAAGGTATGGTATCTGCACAAGGTATCCTTACAGCTCGTGGTGGTATGACAAGCCACGCTGCCGTAGTAGCTCGTGGTATGGGTAAATGCTGTGTATCTGGTGCTAGCGAAGTTCACATCAACGAAGATGAAGGAACAGTTAGAATCGGTGACAATGTATTTACAAAAGACGATGTAATCTCTATCGATGGTTCTACAGGTGCTATCTATGCTGGTAGTCTTGAAACTCAATCTCCACAACTAGAAGGTGCCTTTGGTACATTCATGGAATGGGTGGATGAATATAGAGATATGAAAATCAGAACAAATGCTGATACCCCAAGAGACGTAGAACAAGCTTTAGAATTTGGTGCTGAAGGTATCGGTCTTTGTCGTACAGAACACATGTTCTTTGCAGAAGACAGAATCTTCCAAGTTAGAAAAATGATTCTAGCAAGCGATACTGAATCTCGTCAACTAGCTCTTGATAAGATTCTTCCAATGCAAGAAGACGACTTCTACCAAATTTACACCCTCATGGAAGATAGACCTGTTACAGTTCGTCTACTAGACCCACCTCTACACGAATTCCTACCAAGAGGAGATGTGGAAATCAGAGACCTAGCACACGACCTTGGCATTGAGCCAGCTAGAGTTAGAGAAAGAATCAACGAACTTGAAGAAGTAAACCCAATGCTTGGTTTCCGTGGCCTAAGACTTGGCGTTATTTATCCAGAAATCTCTCGTATGCAAGCTCGTGCTATTATCCAAGCAGCTATCCACTGCCATGAAGACGGAAACAAAGTAGTTCCTGAAATCATGATCCCACTTGCTAGTGATGTCAAAGAACTTAAATACGTAATGGATGAAGTAAGAGATGAAATCAACAAAGTATTTGAAGAAAAAGGAACAGAAATCCACTACCTACTAGGTACAATGATTGAAATCCCAAGAGCAGCTATTACAGCAGATGATATTGCAAAAGTTGCTGACTTCTTCAGCTTCGGTACAAACGACCTTACACAAATGACCTTCGGTCTATCAAGAGACGACGCTGGTAAATTCTTGCCATTATACTTAGACAAAGACATCTTAGCAAAAGATCCATTCCAAGTATTAGATCAAAAAGGTGTTGGCTTCCTAGTAGAACATGCAGTTGAAAAAGGACGCGAAGCAAATCCAGAACTACACTTAGGAATCTGTGGAGAGCACGGTGGTGAACCAACAACAGTTAAATACCTATACAATGTAGGTCTAGACTATGCATCATGCTCACCATTTAGAATTCCAATAGCAAAACTTGCAGCAGCACAAGCTAAAATCGCTAAGGAAGAAAAATAAAAGTATTAAAGAATCCATTTAATCAGCAAACCCCAGGAAAAAAAATCCTGGGGTCTTGTATTTTCAGATTCTTAAATATCTTATGATTTTACTTTATTGGTGTAATCTCGTTAGTTTCATAGACAGAGCATCGCCATCTAATTTGACTATCGCATCATCCTATGACATCCAATTCATTATCTGTATTAGATTCTAAAATATTGTAATACATATCCTCATACTCATGCATCCTAGGATGGTTAAGATGACCGTTTATTTCAGCTATATTAACATTAGCTGCATCAATCACTTCTTCTATAACCATCTCTGTCACATCTTTTTTTATAGCTATACAGGTTTCAAGTTCACTAGACTCCATCACTACAAAGAAATCTATCACAGCATTAAGTATTCTTCTAGCAGTAAATTCATCAAAAACAGATTTTCATTTAAAATAGCGAAAATACAACTAATAAGCCAATATGATAAGAAATATATTTCTAAAAACCTTCTATATCGCCTCTCCCCTTTAGTTTTACTTATCTACTTTATTATATAAAAACCAGAAGATATTGACAAGAAAACAAAATTTTATATGATTATAGTAAGAGATTTGTTGCATGATTAAAAGTGGAGAAGATTATGACAAATGCTGTAAGAATTTTAAAGATAGTGGGGCTAGTTTTGATAGCAATCCTACTGATTCTTTTAATATTGTTTAATATCCCTTACTCCCCATTAAAAAGGCAGTTTGATAGCGATTTTAAAACCATTTCAGCTGCAAACAATGAGTCAAGTGCTGATATTTTTACAACAGAAGACTTTAAAGATTATCCTCTAGCTATTAGAAAATACATAGAAAACAATGGCTTCATTGGGAAAAAGAAGATGGATTATGCATACATGGTCTACAAAGATGTCGACTTTGCCCAAAATCCAAAGAGCAAGCTTAAAATCGACTATAGCCAATACAATTTTGCTAAGACTACTGATAGAATTGCTCTGATAGAGTCTTCTATGATGGGAATTCCTTTTGAAGGCTATGATTATTACATAAGTGGCAAAGGCGGTATGAAGGGCATGCTTGGAAAAATCTTAACTATCTTTAACGTCAAGGGCCCTGAGATGGATAAGGGTGCGCTGTGTACCTATCTAGCTGAGTGCTTGTTTGTCCCTGCTAGTATTTTGAATAATTCAAATATAACTTTTGAAGAAATTGACCCTTATAGGGTATACGCTACAATTGAAGATAAAGAAAATAAAGTTTCTGGGATTTTCAGCTTCAACGAAAACTATGAAATGACTAAGTTTTATACTGAAGATAGGCCATCAGCTGATGAGAATGGTAGTATCAAATATGCTCCTTGGTCTGCTAATGTCCTAAGCTACAAAGAAACACAAGAAGGAATCAACTTCATCAATCATGTCCAAATCATCTGGCACTACTCAGAGGGGGATTTTATCTACTTTGATGGAAAACTTGATAGTGTTGAATTTAAGTAAAAAACAAGTGAACCTAAGAGCCTATAATTTAGACCTTGGGCTCACTTTTTTATGCTTATTTTTTGTTTGCAGCCATGCGATCCTTGCCCCAGTAAAATACACCTAAGGGAACCTGGGCCTATGTGAGAGCCTATGGTTGGGCCCACATTAAACACTTTGATATTACCCACTGCCTTAGGAAACTTTTCTTTGATCATTTCCTTCATTTCTTCGACAACTTCCATATTGTCTCCATTAGCAAGAAAGATTTGATCATCATAATCAAGACCTCCTATGGCGTTTTCTTCCATTCTATTTATAAGAGACTTAAGCATTTTCTTTCTGGTTCTAATCTTATCAACTACCTGTAGATGGCCATCATTGTCTACCATAATAAGGGGACAAATATGAAGTAGGCCGCCGATACTAGCTGCTGCCTTTGATATACGACCACCTCGGGCAACATATTCTAAGTTTTCATTAAAAGTATAGTTTATAACATGGATTTTATTATCTTCTGCCCATTTATAGACGTTTTCTATATCCATCCCTTGATCCCTAAGGCTAGATAGTTTGGCAGCTAGCATGCCTACTCCTGAACAACCCATTAGTGAGTCTACCGGAAAGAATTTCTGATCAGGATATTCTTTCTCTAGGATCTCAAAGGCTTCAAGTAGTGATGAATATTGGCTAGAAAGGCCTGTACTTAGGCAAATATGGAGGATGTCCTTGCCAGTATCTGCAAGCTGCCTAAAATATTCTAAATATGTAGCAGTATTGATTCTAGAAGTTGTTGGGCTTGCCCCCTCTCTCATCTTTTGATAGAAATCGTCCATATCTAGACTCTGGCCAAAATCATCTAGGTATATTTCTCCGTTTATTTCATAGTTTGAATATATAATTGATAGGCCCAGTTGTTCAGCATATTCTGGGCTAAGGTCAATAATGGATTCCGCACTTAATATGTAATCTTTCATCTGATACCCTCTTTAATTTAATGTCATTTATAATTTATACTATTTATGTAGGTGTACATTTAATCTTTATATCAGTATAATTTTACTACTAAAGTAAAAATAAGAAAGGATAATCATGCATTATACTGGAGAAGTTTATCGTCCACCCCTAGAAGCCTACACTCCGCTTCTAGAGGTCACCTATGGATGTTCACATAATAAGTGTGCATTTTGCACAATGTATAAGCGTACTGACTTTGGTATATCCCCACTAGAGGATGTAGAAGAAGATATCATTGAACTATCAAAATCTCAAATGAGAGCTTACCAGCCCATGGAGAGGATATATCTCTTAAATGGAGACCCCTTTGTATTAAGTACTGAAAGACTTCTAAAAATATCAAAGCTCATCCATCAATATATACCAGAGGTAAAAACCATTACAGCCTATTGTTCCTTTTACAATTTGGAAAACAAATCTGTAGAAGATATGATTGAGCTCAAAGAAGCCGGCTACAACGAGCTTTGGTTTGGGGTAGAAACAGGCTATGAAGAAGTTTTGGATTATATCAACAAGGGGACAGACTTGGAGGGCTATTATAGGGGTCTTGATAAGATGAAGGCAGCTGGTATAGACTACCACGCCATAGTCATGCAGGGAATAGCAGGATCAGGCAAGTCCAAGGAAAACGCCAAGGCCACAGCCAAAGTCTTAAACTATTACCCACCAAAGGGTGTCTATGTTATGAGTACCTCAGTTATGGTAGACTCTCCCCTATATTATATGAGGGAGCGAGGAGAATTTAAAGAGACTAGCAATAGAGAAAACTTAGAGGAGCAAATTTGCCTCTTAGAAAACCTATACTTACCTGATAGTGTCTTATACTCGTCAGGCCATATGGTAAATATGGTCAATGTATCTGGCCACTTCGACAAAAAAGAAGCTATGATTGATAAATTAAAATATGCCCTAGAAACAATAGACCCAGAAATCCTAGATATGACCAATCAACGGATTGCTAGATAAAAAAACTGACCAGATAGCAAGTTGATTTTCAACTTGTATGGTCAGTTTTTTCTTCTTATATAATTAATTATTTGCTAGTCCATTCTTTTACTTTGTCTGGATTCGCATCAATCCAAGCTCTAGCTGCATCTACTGGGTCATTTCCTTAAGATATATCTATAATTACAGCTTCTATAACTTCTATAGACCATTTAAAGTTCATAAGGACTTTATATACTTCAAAAAATATTTAAACATTACTAAAAATTATTTAAATGTTAGCTAAATCATCTCTCCACATTCTACCCAAATCTTCAGTACTAGTAGTCGGATGGGAATAATGCCTAATTTCGTGAACTTTAAAATCTAATCCTAAGGCTTCTAAAATATCATTGTAGCCATATTCTCCAAAGCCTATAAGAATAGGCCTTGCTCCGTTATTATTTTTCTCTAAAAGTTCCAGCTCTTTTCTAAACAATGCCGTAGAAACTTCTACCATTTCCTTATACTCACCTTGTTTAATTTCCTTCAATAATTTTCTTGAGTCGGTTTCTTCAATGCCTTTAAAAAGATCAGTCATATAAGATCCTAGTAGTTTGTTTAGGCCATTATTTAAATTGTACCTAATCTTATAATCTTTTTGTTTGCTATTGATTGTACTATGGAAGTTTCTCCAATCATTTGAGAATTCCTCTCCTTGTTTACCTAAATTTAAACCCAATAATACATAATCAGTTCTTAAATCAGATAGAGAAAATTTATTGTTTGGATCATCAAAGTTGAATACATCAAGGTTTCCAGTATTCTCAGTCTTATGTTCATATGGTTCACTCCATAAAGCCCAGCTAGCACATTTACTTAGTCAACTAATATTATCATAAGTATATTTACTATTTAAATGCCCTAATCCAAGGGCATCATAATCAATAGGTTTCTTGAATTCCTCAAATATTTCTGGGGCTATTCCTTTTTGTATAACATTATTCATGCTAGCATCTCCCTTATGGAAAAATATTTTATAATTAATACCTTAAACTTACAAATAAACCATACCAAGAATTACTGATCACTATTGATATTAATGAAATCTTGAAAGCTTCATAGATAGTGCATCGCCATCAAGATTCACTCTAGCCTCGTCTATAAAATAGCCTATTGTATCTAGTTCCTCTTCAGTGTTAGATTCGAGGATATTATCATACATGTCTTCATATTCGTGCATCCTTGGATGATTTAGCAATTTCTTAATTTTTTCTACATCAACTTTACTCCCATCAACTATTCCTTCGATAACTATTTCAGTTACTTCTTCTTTCATGGCAATACTAGTTACTAATTCTCTAAAATCCATAGCTACGAAGTAGTCAACGAGCGCATTTAATATTTTCCTAGACTTATCTCTTTCTCTAATCACGTTTATACCTTTCGTTAAAATTCTTAAGTAATGGTACCATAATACCTGCGACTATCCCGCCGGCCAATCCATTGTTATATAAGTTTATGCCTCCGTGAACTACCCCAACATTTGTGGCAACTGACTTGTGCATATACCCAGCCAAAATCCCAGCTAATAGACCAAATTCCCCCGCTATCGGAGCAAGTGTTGAGGAGAACAATGCTATAAGTATAGCATCAGTGCTAGCGATATCGTATTTATTAAAAACAGTAGCTATTAGTACACCCAGCATAACGGGCAGGACATTTCGAGGATGTTTACCAAAAGCTGCAAAGCCAATGATTGTAAATATTCCACCAACTATTGGCCCATTTAGTATCCCTCCAGATAGTTTTACATATAAAATACTAATCAGTCCCATGATACCCATGTTAAATAGTACTAAAGGCTTGGTGGATATAAGCGTAAAGTCAGATACTAGCCTACCGCTTGATTTGAGTATAGCTTTATAGCCCTTAAGCCCCCTATTTGCAATTAATCCATAAGCTATGAGGGATAAGCATATATAGACCATGAAATATAATATGTACCTATCATCACCTTCGTATAGTATTCTTAAAACAGGAATATGAAAATCAAACATTCTAAGAAATCCTGCTATTGGCACGCCAATCATACCTAAACTAAAACCAACATTATATAACGAATAACCATCGTGAAATTTTAGCATAGAAGTAGATAATGGGATGATAATAAAACCAACTACTAGTCCCGCTATTATCCCAAGGATAGCTCCAGAAATAAAGGGAAGCTCTAGTCCAAACATAAATAGACTCACAACAGGGCTCATGCCTGTGACAAAGCAAACTATATGCATAAAGTTTTTAAGCGCTAGGCCCTTAAACTTTAGATAAGTATATACACCAAGCATCAGTGGGATGGAATTTATGATATTTTTCCCAAAAAAACTAAAGCCAGCTACAATGAGTACACCAGCAAAAAGTGCACCAGTTATTCTAGCCCCACTTTTATCAGCTGCGTACACTGATAGCATAGCCATTAACCCTGCATTTACAAAGCTTGCCCCCACTCCGCCTATCACCATATAATCTGACAATAATATACTAGGGGCTGTGGCTATCTCGCTTAAACCATGCCATATGACTGGTAGCGGATCTACTATCAGGCCAAAGATTATCATCGATAGGCCAAATAGGTAAAAGTCCCTATATCTAAAATCACTTAAATTTTCTAATCTAACCTTTCTTTTTAACATCAATACTTCCTAAAAAATCCCTCTAGTATTTCTTTATAAAGGGCCGGGTCTTTCATGGGCATCTGTCCATGACCAAAGCCGTCCACTGTTACTAATTCCTTATTATCGTGAGTTAACGCATCATAAAGCGCCTTTGCCATATATGGTGGTGTCAGAGTATCATCACTGGAATTAGTGATAAGTACAGGTACATCAACGCTTTTAATCCATTTAGTAGCATCAGCATCTTTAAGCCTAATACCAAGAGCAGTATTCATATACCAATCACCAGTACTAAGCATAAAGTCCACTGGTATACCCTGATCTTTTGATATTTGATCTAACTCATCGTTCATTAATAACCTGCCGTCAGATACTGGGCTATCTATAATTAGATAATCAATCTTACTATCATCGCGTCCTGCAGCTATGACACTCGTTAATGCCCCATAAGACTCACCCCATAGGGCGATTTTAGTAGGTGCTATATTATTTTCATAGAGGCTAGATACATAATCTATCACTGTTAGCGTATCAAGGCTTTCAAGTATACCAAATGTATTATATTTTGTTTCATTATAGCCAGAATTTCTTTGATCGTAAGCTATTACATCAAAACCCAAGTCCAAGAACGTACCCATCACATCGACAAGTGTTTCCTTGGTCCCACCCATACCATGTACTAGGATAGCTACATTCTTATTTCCTTCTTCCCTGACATAGATAGCTGGGAGTGGATAGTTTGAATTAGGGTTGTCAAGCATTAGATTTTCCACAAAGTATTCTTCTTTAAAACTATCATACTTATCTTCAAACTCAAGAGCATTGGTAAGTGTATCTTCTCTACTCACCGTATTAGTAGACCCCTCAAACACAGCCTTGCCTGTAAATACTGATATAGCAATAATAGCAAGCATTATTAAGCCTATAATAACTATAACGATATTTCTAACTGCTTTTTTCATCTTCATCTCCTACACATATAAAGTAATCAATTTCAATTCTAGGATATAATGTTTATCTTACTAAGATAAATTATATAAAATATAGGGGAAATTTACAATAAAAAGTGACTTTTAATGATATAATGTAATCAGAATAATATAGATAAAGGAGGGAAATTATGGTAAAAATCATAGCTGAGATTATTTTAATATTACTCATTTTCATCCTTTTATTCTTTAATATTCCAACATCTCCTATAAGCAATAAATTTAAAAAGGATTTTGAAAAAATAAATCAATCCCAGTCGAAATATACTAAAACTAAATTTGATGAGATGGACTTTAATACATACCCTCTTGCAATACAAAAATATATGCTAAGCAATGGATTTATAGGCCAAGATATCATGACTTACACCTATATAGGCTACAAAAAAGTCGATTTTGTACAAAATAATAATAAAAAACTCCGAATAAAACAGAGCCAGTACAATTTCTCACAAAAACCAACAAGAATCGCCCTAGTTGAGAGTAAGCTAATGGGTGTTCCCTTTGAAGGATACGATTACTATATAGATAAAAAGGGTGCTATGATTAGGATGTTAGCTAAAGTAATTAAGCTGTTTGATAAAAGAGGCTCAAAAATAGATCAGGATGCTCTTACTAGCTATCTAGCTGAATGCCTATTTATCCCATCAAGTTTACTATCGTGTGAGATTAGCTTTCAAGAAATTGATCACTATACCGTAAAGGCCATAATTAGGGATGACAATAAAAGAGCAAGCGGTATTTTTTACTTTAACGAGATTTATGAGATGACTAAGTTTTATACAACTGATAGATATACATTAAATGACAATGGTGCTTACAGCCGTACTCCATGGACTTTTAATATTGGAAGTTATCAGACATTAGAAAAAGGCATCAAATTTCCTGAACATGTACAGATTTGCTGGCATTATCCAGAAGGAGATTTAATTTATTTTGATGGTATTATATCTGATGTAGTATTTGATTAATATTTTTATGAAGAAAGGATAATAAAATGCATTACACTGGTCAAGTTTACAGACCACCACTTGAAGCATATACCCCATTACTTGAAGTAACCTATGGGTGTTCACATAACAAATGTGCATTTTGCACTATGTATAACGAAACTAAATTTGGAGTATCTCCACTAGAGGATGTGGAAAGTGATATTATAGAGCTGGCAAACTCTAGGCGAAGAAAAGCTCATCCTATGGAGAGGATATATCTATTAAATGGAGACCCCTTTGTACTAAGCACTGATAAGCTATTAAAAATATCTGAACTCATCCACAAACACATCCCAGAAGTAAAAACCATCACTGCCTACTGCTCCTTCTACAATCTCCATAATAAATCAGTAGAAGATTTAATTAAATTAAAAGAAGCTGGCTACAATGAACTATGGTTTGGCGTAGAAACAGGCTATGACAAAGTTCTAGCTTATATCAATAAGGGCACTGATATTTCCAGTTACTACGATGGCCTAGATAAGATGAAAGCTGCAGGCATCGAATATCACGCCATTATTATGCTAGGCATAGCTGGAAAAGGCAACGCCAAGGCAAATGCTAGAGAAACTGCAAAGCTATTAAACTACTACCCACCAAAGGGCTTATACATGATGAGTACCTCAGTTCAAGAAGGCTCTCCTCTATTTTCTATGAGAGCTCGAGGTGAATTCGTCGAGGCTACTAATAGAGAAAACCTAGAGGAGCAAATATACTTATTAGAAGACCTAGAATTGCCTGATAACACGCTATTTAGCTCTGGGCATATGGTGAATTTGGTAAACATTACAGCTAGGATGAGTAAGAAGGATTATATTATTCGCGAATTAAAAGACGCACTCAATAAAATTGACTCAGCTCTATTAGATATGACCAATCAAAATATTGCTAGATAAAAGGGGGTGTTGCAAATCAATAGATAATCATTGTTCCATCATTAGAGTGCACTCGAAGAAAGTTTGAGATTAAGCCCGCCGGCTCATGGAGGCCAAACTTTATGAGAGGGTGCTCGAATGATATTGGAACAATTTATCTATTTTGCAACATCCCCTTCTTATGATAATTTTTTTAAGGCCATTCTATCTTTACCCCAGTAAAAAACGTTTATAGATCCTGGACCAATATGGGACCCTATGGTAGGCCCAATATTGAATATCCTTACCTTATCATCTATTTCTTTAAATTCTTCAGTAATAGCAACTTTTAGTTTTTCTGCAAGCTCGTAATTATCTGCTGTGGCGATGTATACCTCCCCATTATAGTCACTCCCACCTATGGCGTTAGCTTTCATATTATTTAAGATAGCTTTAATATACTTTTTTTCTGATCTAATCTTAGAAGTTACCTTAAGATAGCCCTCATCATCAACCTCTATAATTGGGAATATGTGGAGCATACCACCTAGGTTTGCTGCAGTTTTTGATACTCTGCCTCCCCTAGCTACATATGTGAGATCACTGTTTGATGTGTAGCTGATTACACTTAACCTGTTTTCAATGGCCCAGTCATAGAGATCATCTATAGGCATTCCTTGTTTTTTAAGTTCTGATAGTCTCGCAACTAGTAGGCCTATGCCCGATGAAGCCATTCTAGAATCCACTGGATATATTTTTCTATCAGTAAATTCCTCCTCCAATAATTTGATGGCTTCAAGTAGAGAACTGTACTGGCTACTGAGACCTGTTGATAGACATACGTGTATGATATCCTTGCCATCAGCAAGTATAGGCCTAAAATAATCTATGTACTCCTGAGTATTAATTCCTGATGTAGTAGGGTTAGCACCCTCTTCCATGGCTTGGTAGAAACTTTTCACATCTAGACTCTGACCAAAGTCATCTAAATATACTTCCCCATCTATTTCATAATTTGCATATATGACACTAATATCTAAGCTATCCGCAAAATCTTTTGAAATATCCATGTTAGATTCTGCGCTTACAACATAATCATTCATCTATATCTCCTTATCTCGATATATCAATACCCAAACAATTGTCGTGTATCAACTGTTTAAAAGCTAATTTTCTTTCCTAGTTTGTTTCATATCAATAATCACAGCTACTATAATAGAAGCAATAGACCCCACAATTGCCCCAAGAGCTGGTGATAGGATAAGCATAGCAGCAACAGTGATTAGTAGTGTATAAATAGGTTTTAAACCAACACTTTTACCAAGTATTATAGGCTCTCTGGTCAATAAGAAAAGTTGCTACAAAAAGTATTATCAAGGTGATAACAAGCTTAGTATCACCTGCAATAAAGCTAATAATTGCCCAAGGTATCAGCACAATCCCAGACCCAAGTACCGGTATCAAATCAAGCACAGCAAGCCCCAAAGCAATGAGCCCATAGTAAGGCACTTTTGCCATGGCTAGAGCAATTAGGCAAACTATGAAGCTAACTAAAGATGATATCAAAGTCGCCTTAATAAACTCCTTAATGCCGACTCCTGTCTTAAATAAAAATTCTTTAATTAAATCCATATCTATATTAAATCCATTTCTCTTTTGAAATCGTCATCTAAAGGCTCTTCGAATACCACAAGCGGTAGCTCAATGACAAAATGTTCCTCTACAATATTTGTGGGAGGATAGTTTCTAGATTTTATGATTTCAATCCCGTCTATATATGTTATTATATCCTCTTCGCACCTACCAAACACTATATACTGAGCTGATGTGTAGCAAATTTTGCCATCATTATTTAAATATGGAAGGTCTACTTCAAAAGGACTTTTTATATCTATACCACTACCACTAAAGTATGCGGCTAGAGACGGATGTTCTTGAAAAATATTTTCTTTAAAATATCTACAATAAATACAATCGCATATATCAAGAGTTTGATTGTAATAATAATACATATTTTTTTCTTTATCTACCTGCATGACTCCTCCTGCTAATAAAATTATCATACCTTAAAAAAAATTAAAACTACTAGCTAATATATAAGATTTCACTACACCTTAAAGGCCTAACATTTTAACTTTAAGATAATGATAATTCCTCTATCTACCTAGCAGATAGTATTGTACTTACTCATTTAAGTGAACAAAAAATAAGGATCTAATCCTTATTTTTACGTTTGTTCCAATCATATTTATTTAATTTATTAAAATAAATGGTCTTAACTTCCCCTAGTTGGTTGTTGGTATTATTATTATCCACGTGATCTGCTATAAAACCTAGCTTTTCTTGGACTCTTTGAGAGTTATAATTGCCCTCAAAATATCCAGCCCAGATGGTATCGTATCCTAATGCATCAAAAGCCCAGCTAATAAGATATCTACTTGCTTCTGGTGCATAGCCATGGCCCCAATAATCTTCCCCCAGCCAATACCCTAACTCTAAGGCATCTTCATCTATATCTAAATTGTGGGCTGGTTTATGGAGGCCAATGCTACCGATGATTTGATTTTCAGATTTTAAAACTATTGCAAAAGTCTTATCATCAGAGAGTACATTTTCTATAATTCTCCTACTCTCATCTTCATCCTTATGAGGAGGCCAACCAGTTATAGGGCCCACATTTGGATTTTTGGCGAGAGTATATAGTCTATTAGCATCAGATATATACCAAGGCCTTAATATTAGCCTATCAGTTTCAAAAATCATAGTAATTCCTTTGTTATAAATCTTTATTTAGATAGGCCACTAGTTCATCTACTGATTTGATATATTCGTTTAAAAGGCTAGCCTCCATCATTGTGAAATCAGCGAAACTTCTATTCTCTATCCTAGTAAGCCTATCTTTCATAGCTTTAGTATGAGCGATTCTAGTGGATAGGTGGATGTTGTAGCGGCTTAATTTTTTATATAAGTTTATTGAACTCAGGTCAATTTTATTTGATTCAAAATTTTGGAAAAACTCCAAGCCTTTGTGTCCGCCAAATGCCATGCCTTCACCTAGTAGTTTTATATGCTCTAGCCTAATAGCTCCAAGTTTCATCCCACCTTTGCCAGTCTGAACTGGCCCACCACCAATATTAGATAGTATTGTCCTATCCCTTACTATCCCATGTAGTTTCTTGATCGGGGTTCCGGTAGATGCTTTGGTAAAGTTGCCTGTGACTTTTTTAACTACACTTGGTCCAGCCAAATAAATGACAATTCCGTCAATTGCAATAGCAGCCGCTATCCCACCATAAATGGCACTATTATCTTTTATAACTTTTAGTGAGTTCTGATTATCCCTGTATTCGTCGTAATTCGTTAGTATGTCATGAATTTTATCAGTCGTTTCACTATCTACATTACTGATATTATCAAAAAATGATAAGCTATTTACAATAAGTCTCTGAGCCTCATCTCTCATTGCAGTTAGTTCGTCAAATTTGTCTTTAAGATGCTCTTCTTTTGATTTTTCGTTCATCATATCTCCGATTATTACTTTAAATATTTAATATAGATTTGGCAAGGATTCCAAGCATCCCACATATCCGGGAAGCATTCTAGCTCTACATAACCCATATATACATAGTATTTATTGGTTATATCATATTCAGCATAATGTCCACTCTTAACAGTCTTGACTTGCGAATAAATGTAGCCTAAATCACGAGCAAGGTTTTCGTAGGCTTCGTTTAGAACAGTTCCCACACCCTTTTTATGATATTCTTTTTTGACACCCATGACAAATATATCAGCTGTATCTTTACTAGTAGCATTTAGGACAATAAAGCCTGCTAATTTACCGTCCACATATGCTGCTAGATATGGCATATCTTTAGAATCTGTTATATAACTTTCAGTCGATTCTGGAATACCAAACCATTCTGGCAAGTCGTATAAGATTTCTCTTGCTATTTTCTCTTTTTCATCTATATCTTCAACTCGATTAACATCAATTTTCATTTTTATTTTTGCTCCTCGATCCATGCTTTATAATCCATGCAGTTTCCTTGCTTGGATTATCGGACCATTTATTTATTATATAATCGAACTTCTCTTCGTCTTCTTTATATAAATCATTTAAGTTGTTAGCTACAGATTTTTTGATGTATGGATCTGGGTCATTTTTGAGATTATCAAGTATTATAAAATAATCATCAAAGTATTCTAAAGCCCTATACATTTTCTTAGCCCAAGGCAGTCTTATTCTAACGCATTCACTAGCAAGTCTTCTCACGCGTTCGTTTTCATCCACTGACCACTCTTTTAATAACTCGAATGATTCTTCGGGATAGTTTTCTATAAGTGGTCGCATACAATATTCACCAGTAAATCTCTTGGTGAGTTCTTTAGAAAAGGCTGTAGACTCATAAAAATACTCAGCCCCAAAGTCCTCCACATACTTACCAATCGGCCACAACCACCAACCTTCGGAAAAAGCTCCCGAATTTCCGGTAAGTTCAGGTCCTAGGATTTGATAGAACACATCGAGAGTCTCTACATAATCTAAATCAATAGAGTCATAGAGGGCATGAGCTACTAGAGCTTGCCTCGGAGTGAATTCTAAATCATCAATTTTATCATTTGTTATTTCCAAAAATTTATTTCTATCAAACTTGTCGGTCACGTTTAATATCTTATCTGCTAGGTCTTTTAAATATTCTAGGTCGTAGTATTCTTTTAGTTTCTTTGCCATATTATCCTTTTACTCTATATTATTAAGATCTAAGACCATAAGGTCACAATCATAATAGCTATTAGCAATCTTCATATCTTTTGGAATTATCGCAACTTTTTCAAATGCAAATTTTTTATATAAGTCTATGGCTCTGTAGTTGTCAGACCTAACTTTAAGGTCAATATATTCAACCCCTATACTTTTAGCAAATGCTATTAATCTTTTTAGCATCATACTTGCTATACCCTGCCCCAGTAGTCTTTTCTCACTGATATTCCAAATACAGCTCTATGGTTAGCTCTTCTTTTACTTCGTATTAGATTACCTACTCCCACAATATCATCTTCATAAAAAGCACATAGAAAAATAGTATTCGGATTATTATAAGAACTATTTAGCATATCCTCTTCACTAGATAAATCTATTCCTAATCCCTCAGATCCGTAGGTCAGAAAATCAGTTTCACCACCAACAATGTTTGTGTACTCAATAATATTTTTTGCGTCTTCTTTTACAGCTTCTCTAATTGTAATCATAGTGACCCTTATATCTCTTTCTTAAAACAAATAATTCTATTAGTCTCTTCAAATCCAACAGCCAAATGAAAATCAAGACTGTCGATATATTTTAGTTCACAATCACTGGCAAATTCTGTGCATCCCATTTCACTTGCCCAGTCTTCGCAAGCTTTGACTAAGGCTTTGGCTATACCTTGCTTTTGGTGATTTGGATCTACATATATCCCCTCTAGGTAACCGACTGGTCTAGTTTCACATCCTTCTACATAGTCAAAACGTAGGGCGCAGTTGGCAAATCCAACTTCAGTCTCATCTGCATAATAGATAAAGGATACCATGTTGGGGTCTGTCGCAAATTCATCAAACTCTACCGTAAGCTCTTCTATATCATCATTTTCCCAGACTTTCGCTGCCATTTCTGCTAGAATTCTACTGTGAGACTTATTAGCTTTTGCTATCATCGTCCACCTGATCTTTTTTACTACTAGCATCTAGGGCAGCCCCGATACTTATACCCATGGCAATACCTATTGCAAGATTGTCAAATAAGAGTCCAAGGCCAGCTCCAAGTGCAAGGCATATTGCTAAGTAATAATCATCTTCTTTTTTCTTCATATTATTCTCCTATCTCTTTGTAAACTTCATCTAATAGATTTTTTAAATCATTAAAATCATAGCCCGGCTCTAAAGCTGGGCCATACAATATATGAGAATTTGCTAAAATTGACCTATAATCATCTATCATTTTCCCAAAGCCGCCTCCTCCATGTGTACAAAATGGCACGATGATTTTACTATCTAAATCAAGGATTGATAAAAAGGTCCTAATAGGAGGGGCAAAGGACTTTAGCCAATTGGGTGATCCTATAAATATAAGTTCATAATCACTCACATCAAAGGTCTCCACAGTTAGTTTTGGGCAATGGCCAGTTTCTATTTCATGCCTTAATTCCTTGACGGCTGTATTATAAGAAAATGTATAAGTTATTTCAGGTATAAGCTCACAAATATCAGCATCTGTTATTAGGGCGATATCTTCTGCAAGGCTTCTAGTATTTCCTGAAAATGAATAATATACTACTAAACTTTTCAAAAGTCCCTACATATCATCCTTCACACCTACAGCCACCATGCGGGCCTCGGCACGAAGTTCGCCTGCTACTATCATTTCCATTTTTACACTCACCTTGCGCTCGCCAATCTCTTCTGGATAAGCAATCACAGTCACCACTTCATTCATAGGTGTTGGTTTTCTGTAGTCTACCTCTAGGCGAGCTGTGATAAATCGGCCTATAGTTGTCTCTGGAGTGAGCTCATATCCCAAATCTTTATGTTTAAAATAAGCTGCGGATGCTCCGCCGTGGCAGTCAAAAATCATCGCAATCATTCCACCAAATAGATTATTTGGCACACCGCCAGTATACATCTGATCTGGAGTGACTTCAGCTACACAGCTTTTGCCATCTACTGATGGATAAGACTTGATATGCATCCCTTCTTCATTTTTAGGCCCACAACCCCAACAATGTTGAAATCTCTCACCGTATGTCTCTTGTATTGCTACTTTATAATTAATATCTGCTGTCATAATCCCCTCCTATTTTCTATCGCTATAAGTCTTATCTATACCAAGAATATTTTTCACTTCATCCATTGGCACAATATCATAATCCTTATATTTCCACTCTGGCTTGTTGTCTTTATCAATCATTTTTGCGCGAATGCCCTCATAGATTGACCCTTTAGCTATAGAATATCTCATCAGTTCTAAATCCATGTCTACTACATCTTCATAAGTCATATCACCACAAATAAAGTATTTTTCAAATTGCACTGTGGTTACAAATGCCGATCTTTGCTCGATTTCATCTAGTGAGCTTTTAGCAAAATCATCATTCTCGTTTGCCTTTAGCGATTCATAGATGTCTTTCATAGATGAATGAGAGAAATATTTTTCAATTTTTTCTATATTATTCTGAACATCGGATTCTTGAGCTTCACTCTCGAAACCACTTGCTTCTTTTCTAAATTCTTCTACTAATTCATCAGCTTCATAGGACTTTGATAGGACGAATAATTTATCGATTAATTTATCATAATCACTAGAATTTATTGATATATCAGCTAGACCATGTTTGATGACATCATAAGTACCTAGTCGGCCGCCTAATACACCCACATATTGGCCAAGGGCTTGAGGTAGCTTTGTAAAACATTTACACACGCCCACATCCGGCACAAAACCAAGTATGGTTTCAGGCATAGCCCAGACAACAGTTTCATCAGCTATGATGAAGTCAGAATTGATTGTAAGCCCAATCCCCCCACCCATCACAATCCCATACCAGTGGCTTATGATAGGCTTTTTGAATTGATTGATATATTTATCTAGACCAAACTCCTCTACGAAAAATTGATCTTTATCTGTGCAATCCTCGTTGGTGAGAAAATCATAATACATTTCCTTGAGGTCACCGCCTGCACTAAAACCTTTTTCAGATTTACTATCAAATAGCACTGCCCTAATATTTTCGTCTTCTTCCCATTTTTCCAAGTTTTCTCTAATGCCTCTTATCATCTCCAAATTTAGAGAATTTAGTTGCTTGGGTCTATCTAAATAAATCACACCCACATTTTCTTTTATTTCAGTCCTTATCATTTTATCCCTCAATTTCTATATATAAACTAGTAAATTTAATCTTTATAAGTGTAGATAATAATATAATTAACATATTAAACCTCTACCCATTTTAAGGAACTTTAATTATGGAATATCCAACGTAGAAGCCTATAAATTATAAAAATAAATCTTCATAAATATAAGCATTAAAAAACCTAGAACTTTCATTCTAGGCCAATAGTTTTATAGTTTTAGGTTATCCTGTTTTATTCAAATTCACTTTCAAATTCTTCAAGGATAGCTAACAAATCATCATCTAGGTATCTGATAGCTATCTCTTTCATTGGATCCGGTACTCCATAATAAGCCTCAGCCACAGAACCAGCTATGGCCGCCAATGTATCAGCATCCCCACCAAGAGATATGGCATTTCTAATAGTACACTCAAAATCATCTGCCTCAAAAAAAGCCATCAAAGCTTGGGGCACAGTATCTTGGCAGATTTCATTAAAGCTATATGTTGGCCTTATATCGTCTAAAGTAAAATCCATATGATAATAATTGCTGTTTATATATTTCTTAATTTCTTCTTTATCCTCACCAGTTCGAGCAAGAAAAATTGCTACAGCCGTAGCCTCAGCTCCCTTTAGGCCCTCTGGATGATTGTGGGTAACGACGGTTATTTTCCTTGAAAATTCTTTAGCTTCATCTAGAGAATTAGCCACAAATCCAGCTGAACTCACTCTCATGGCTGCCCCATTGCCATAGCTATTATATGGCTTCGGATCATCACTAAACATCCACTCCATAAACCTATGCCCATATCCACATTCAGGATACTTTCGGCCAATCTCTTGCATACACTTAATAGCATTGTCCGATAAATCAGAATAATCATCCTTACTTTCAATAAATGCTTTGGCCAAAGCCAAGGTCATTATGCTATCATCGGTTACAAATGAATCTTTAGTAAAAAACTTAAAGTCCTTTGACTTAAAATTTTCGAATTCAAATCTCGACCCTACTATATCTCCAATTATTGCGCCAATCATAATCTCCTCCTATAAAATATAAAATCATTTTGATTATATAAATCAAGTTTATATTCTATCGCTAGCTACCATTTAATTTTATTATATATCTTTTAATAATAAATCACTTTAATCATACAAAACGTCAAAAAATTAGCACCTATCATTAATCTAGGTGCTAATTATTAAAAATATATGAAATTTCAGCTAATTCAAAACAGCTTAAATACTTGCAAACGCTTGATCTATGTCTCCAATAATATCGTCTATATGTTCAGTACCTATTGATAGACGAACTGTTGCCTTGCCTATACCTTGGCTTTCTAGTTCTTCTTCGTTTAATTGAGAATGTGTTGTTGTTGCTGGGTGGATTACTAGGCTTTTTACATCCGCTACATTTGCAAGGTTTGAGAATAATTTTAAATTATCGATGAAGGCACGCGCTTCTTCTTCCCCACCTTTTACATCGAAGGTAAATATACTGCCCGCTCCATTTGGGAAATATTTTTGATAGAGTTCATGATCTGGGTGATTTTCTAATGATGGGTGATATACCTTAGCTACTCTATCATGGCTAGCTAAGTAACTAACCACTTTCAGCGCATTTTCTACGTGACGTTCTACTCTAAGGGATAGGGTTTCTACTCCTTGTAAGAGTAAAAATGCGTTAAATGGAGAAATAGATGCTCCAGTATCACGCAGAAGTATAGCACGTATATAGGTTGTAAGTGGTCCAGCTGCTGCTGCTTCTGTAAAGGTCACGCCGTGGTAGGATTCATTTGGTGTGGATAAATTTTTAAATTTGCCTGATCCAGCATAGTCAAATGTACCATTTTCCACAATAATCCCGCCCAGGCTAGTTCCATGGCCTCCTATAAATTTAGTTGCAGAATGAACTACTATATCAGCACCGTATTCGATAGGACGAAGTAAGTAAGGTGTAGCAAAGGTATTATCGACTACTAGTGGGATATTGTGATTATGAGCTAGAGCCGCCACTTTTTCTATATCAATCACATTACTATTTGGGTTTCCAAGAGATTCAATGAATATTAGTTTAGTATTTTCTTTAATAGCCGCTTCGAAATTTTCTACTTTAGATGGGTTAACAAAAGTTGTATCTACACCGTATTGTGGGAAGGTGTGGCGCAGGTAATTGTAAGTACCGCCATAAATAGTCTCAGCTGATACTATATGATCTCCTTTTTGAGCTAGGGCTTGGAATACATAGCTTATTGCTGCAGCACCGCTGGCAACTGCTAGGGCAGAGCTTCCTCCCTCTAGGGCAGCTAAACGCTCTTCGAGTACTCCTTCAGTTGGATTAGTAAGTCTACCATATATATTTCCAGCGTCAGTAAGGTTAAAACGTCCTTGAGCTTGATCGGTGTCCTTAAATACGTAAGATGTGGTTTGATATATAGGTACTGCACGAGCTCCTGTAGCAAGGTCTGCTTCTTCTTGGCCTACATGTAGGGCTAGGGTTTCAAATTTTCTTTGGTCTTTTTCTTTAGTCATTATTATTTCTCCTTTATAGTTTTTTGTAACATTCGATTCTTTATCTTATTATTTGAATATAAGGACTGCATTCGTTCATCCCAAAGGGTGGATCGAAGACTCCTTATTCTAATTTTACATCTCATAATAAACTCCAATCCATAAAAAAAGAGGAGCCGCAAGGCTCCTCAGTAAATCCCTAATCTAACGATTTTTGGGTACAAGAAAGCCTGCCCATGTTTTCATCATGTGCATCATACCCATCATCATTTTTTCGTCTGAATGAATGCTATACATATTGGCCTCCTTGTTTTGATGTTTGTTTGTATCTTATCTCAGAACTAATTGCTTGTCAAGTCGTATAATTATAAAAATATTTTTTTAATAATTCTTTAAGCTTAAAAATAGAGCAAATTGAAGAAATAATATAATGTAAAACTTATATTACTTTATATTTCTTGACAAATAATATTTCTCATGATATTGTAATAAAAACCGAATCTAGAGAAGAGTAGCTAGTTCAGTCGATTACAGAGAACTTCATTTTTTGGTGAGAGAAGTGAAACAAAGCTAGTGAAGATGGTCTTTATGTGGGGACTTGCTGAATAATTAAGCAAGTACGGGCCCGCCCGTTATAGCGGCTAGGTATTGATAGATACCGAGAATGAGGCTATTGGTGGATACCAATAGTGAATTAAGGTGGTAACGCGAGTCTTCGCCCTTATGGGAGAAGGCTCTTTTTATATAAATTTATATAGGATTATTCAGTGATATTAGTCTACTTATATTCTGATTAGCACATTGATAAACCAATTTAAGGAGGATTATATGCCACTTATACTCAAGGAAGGCTTAATTAAAAAAGACGATTTAATAAAAGAAAATATTTTTGCAATAGATAACGAAAGAGCTAGGAGCCAAGATATTAGGTCCCTTAGAATAGCAATTGTAAACCTGATGCCAAACAAAGAAGAAACAGAGATAAACCTTTTAAAGCTCCTATCAAGCCAAGTTCTTCAAATCGAAGTAGATCTTATAAGGACTGCTACCTATAAAAATAAACACTCTGATTCCAAAAGGCTCGAGGAATATTACAAAACATTCGATGAGATTAAAAACGACAAATACGATGGCTTAATCGTTACGGGGGCACCTCTAGAGGATAAGCCTTATGATGAGATTGATTACTGGGATGAATTGAAAGATATATTTGACTTTGCAAGAACTAATGTATATTCCAGTCTATTTATCTGCTGGGGAGCCATAGCTGCTTTGGACTATTTTTATGAAGTCAAATCTAGCTTAGAAGATAAAAAGATATTTGGAGTGTACGAGTACGAGAATAATCATCAATCCAAGCTTCTAGATGGCCTTGATGACCATTTTTCTATACCACAATCAAGATACAGAAGGTTAGATAAGGATAGTCTTCCTCTCAAAGACTTACAAATCTTAGCTGAAAATGATGAGACTGGAGTGAGTATTTTAAGCTCTTACGATGCTAGATTTGTCTTTAACCTCGGACATCTAGAATATCCAAAAAATACCCTCCACGATGAATACATAAGAGATATCAATAGAGGCCTAAATACCGAAAAACCTGAAAATTATTATAGAGGAAATGAAGCAGATCCAAATGATATTCGTCTTAGATGGCAGTCCACCGCCTCTATTTTCTTTAACAATTGGCTAAACTACTACATCTATCAAGAAACTCCATATAGGCTTGATGAAATCAAACCAAAGAAAGTTGCTAAATTCGGCGGCTCTTCACTAGCCAGCAGTCAAAAATTTGAAGATGTCAAAAAAATCGTAACAACTTCAGATACAGATATCATTGTAGTTTCAGCTCCAGGGAAAAGACATGCCGATGATGAAAAGATTACCGATAGCCTAATACACCTATATGATAAAAAGGAAAAACTATCGATATTAAAAGATGAACTTGCCTCAATAAAAAAAGAAATAAGAGAGCTTGATACATCTATAAGGAAAGATTTAGAGAGTGTGAGACAGAGGTACCTAGATATCTTAAAAGAACTGGGTGAAGAAAGATTAGCAGATGAAGTCATGGATAGCATAGATTCAATATATTATGAAGATTCCAAAGACATTATTGTGAGCCGTGGTGAATATCTCAATGCAAAAATTTTAGCTTCTTATCTAGGATATGAGTTTGTAGATGCCAAAGAAATTATTTATCTAGATGGTGATAAGATTAATGAAGTCAAGACAGAAAAGGCCGTAAATGAAAGAATTAAGCCTGGTAAAAAATATGTTGTACCAGGATTTTATGGCAATAGCAATGGAGAAATTGGCCTTCTAAAAAGAGGTGGGTCTGATTATACTGGGTCCATTTTAGCATCTAGCCTCAATTGTAGGTCCTATGAAAACTGGACAGATGTAAGTGGAGTGATGGATAAGGATCCAGCAAAAAACAAAGATGCCAAAGCCTACAAGTCCTTATCCTATAGTGAGTTAAGGAAAATAATAGATGATGGAGCTGAAGTTTATCAAGCAGATGCCTTAGAGCCCCTTATTGGTAAAAATATAGAACTCAGGATACTCAATACTAATAGGCCAGATGATGAAGGCACAACAATTTCAGATTAGGAGGTTACAGATGAAAAAAGTAATAGTTGCGGGAGCTACAGGACTAGTTGGTTCTACCATTATAAGTATTTTAGAAGAACGAAACTTCCCTATAAGTGAAATTAAATTTCTAGCTTCAGAAAAATCTTCGGGTAAGAAGATTAAATTTAGGGGAGAAGAAATAGAAATAAGAGAACTAAATCCAGAAGAATTTGATGGATTCGACTTAGCATTTTTCGCCTTAGATAGCTCTCTTGCAAGCCACTATGCTATAGAGGCAAAAAATCGAGGTGTGAAAGTAGTGGACAATTCTTCTTATTTTAGAATGGAAGAAAATATCCCTCTCATAGTGCCAGAAGTTAATGGAGATACTATAAGCACGGATGATTATATCATTGCTAACCCCAACTGCTCCACCATCCAGTGCATTGCTCCACTCTACCAATTAGAAAAAAAATACGGTCTAGAGAGAGTAATATTCTCCACCTACCAATCAGTATCGGGCTCTGGTAAGGAAGCGTTATTAGATCTCGAAAATGGTACAAATAATGTCTATCCATACCCTATAAAGGATAATATCCTTCCCCACATCGATTCATTTCTAGACAACGGCTACACCAAGGAAGAAATGAAGATGATAAATGAAACTAGGAAAATTCTGGGACTTAAAGATTTAAATGTCACTGTAACTACAGTAAGGGTACCAGTTTCCTATAGCCACTGTGTATCTATAAATGTCGAGTTAAAAAATGATTTTAATCTAGATGATCTTAGAGAACTCTTTGATGGCAAGCTAGGCATGGTTTTATCTGATAATCCAGATCAAAATATCTATCCTCAGCCAAGAGATGCTAAAGGTAAAGATGATATATTTGTAGGTAGGATAAGACGTGACTATTCTAGGAAAAATGCCCTAAATCTATTCGTCGTAGCAGACAACATTAGAAAAGGAGCAGCGTTAAATGCTGTTCAGATAGGAGAATTATTAATTGATTAAGATAGGACTTTTAGGATTTGGAACCGTAGCTGGAGCTTTCTATGACTTGGTAGAAGAGAACAAAACTAAACTTGAGAAATTAACTGGCCAAGAAATTGAGTTTATCAAAATCCTGGTACGTAATAAAGAAAAATACAATAGATGCAAAGACTTACTAACAGTTGACAAAAATGATATTTTTGATAACGATGATATAAATCTTATAGTAGAGGCTACTGGCGAGGTAGATGAAATCGCCACCTCTATTGAAACAGCCTTAAAAAGTGGCGTAAATGTCATCTCGGCTAACAAAGCTCTCATTTCAAAACACTTAGAATCTTTAATAAAAGCAACTGATGAGTCTAAGGCTAGCCTAAAGTTTGAAGGTGCAGTAGGAGGAGCCATCCCCCTACTTTCAAATATAGAAAAACTTCAAGCAGCCGGAGATGTCAAAAAAATCGTTGGAGTACTCAACGGTACATCTAATTTTATCCTAAGCCAAATGGAAGAAGGTTTATCATTTGATGAAGCTCTAAAAATCGCCCAAGAAAAAGGCTATGCAGAGGCAGATCCTTCAGCTGATATAGATGGCATAGACACCATGAGAAAAATAAATATAACCGCATCCCTCTTATTCGATACCTTCTACAAAGAAGAAGAAATTAAGGTAGGAGGTATCAGAGATATAAAGGAAGAAGATCTTAAAAGAGCTCTAGACCAAGGCAATACCATAAAACTTATTGGCTACGCCGATAGCAATGGAAAAATATATGTAAGAGCAGAAGAAATAGATAAAAACTCCCTCCTAGGATCTCTTAAAGGAGGCGAAAACGCCATATTATTTGATACAACAAATGCAGGCGAAATCACAATAAAAGCCCCTGGAGCCGGTGGTAGAGAAACTGCTTATTCTCTTGTGAGTGATTTGATAGACATATATGGTTAAATATAGGGAGTAGAAATATACCGCTCCCTTTTTTAATGAAATATTTATAATCGTAAAGATGGTTCATTTATATAAAATATATTATAATTAAACCTACAAGGAGTTTGATATGGAAGAAAAAAGGAAACTCAAATTTATACTAATAGCATTTATACTTTTACTCGTAATAGGTATTATTGGTTATATGAACTTACTTAGTGTAGGTTTTGTTGACGCCTTATATATGACTGTTATAACCATCTCAACTGTAGGTTTTGGAGAGGTCGGCACTTCTAATGCTCGTTCAGACCTGTTTTCAGTCCTTATGATATTTTTGGGTGTCGGTATAGTTGGTTATGCTTTTACTACTATAGTTGCTATGTTGGTTGAGGGTAAGCTTACAGATATATGGAAAGGAAAAAAAATGGATAAAAATATTGCCGCCCTTACTGATCATTATATAATTTGCGGGTCGGGAGAAATGGCAGATGTAATTATACATAAATTCGTAGATGAAAATCTAGACTTTGTAGTTATCACCGATAATAGAGAGGACTTAGATGAGTATAGCCAAGATAATATATTGGTAGTAGAAGGCCAATCAACCGAGGAAAGCGTACTAATGCATGCTGGTATTGATAAGGCCAAGGGTCTCATAGCAACCTTAGACCATGAGGTCGATAATATAGTTACTGTGCTTACTGCCCGCGATCTTAACAGAGAAATATATATCATATCAAATGCAACCAGCAAATCAGGTTCTGATAAGCTTATGAAAGTTGGAGCAAACAAGACCCTATCAGCTACTGAAATAAGTGGAAATAGGATGGCATCTCTAATGATAAAGCCTAATATAATATCATTCTTGGATGTTGTGACAAGAATTGGTGATGTGGAGCTGGACCTAGAGGAAGTAGCTGTAAAAAATGGGTCATACCTAGAAAATAAAAACTTAAAAGAAGCCCAAATTCCAAGTAAAACTGGACTAATAGTATTGGCCATAAAAAAGTATGAAGACAAGCAATTGATATTCAATCCTCCAGTAAGCTACACTTTCAAAATCGGTGATGTACTAATTGTCTTGGGTAGAGAAGATCAGGTAGATAAATTACGAAATCTTAGTATTGAGATGAATTAGGGGCTGTTGCAAAATAGATAAATCATTCCAAAATGATTCGAACTCTCTCTAAGAAAATTTGGCCTTCACGAGCCGGAGGGCTAAATCTCAAATTTTCTTAGAGAGCGCCCCAATGATAGAACGATAGATAGCTATTTTTTTGCAACAGCCCCTTTTTAATTTAAATAATTCACATCAATAAGATCTAGCCGTCATCATTCTGCCTAAAATAAGTATTCAATGGATAGCTATTAATGTCGGTCCGCATACCTAATTCTTGGTAGATGCTATATAATCTAGAGTCATTATCATCAGTCACCAATATAAATTTGCTCACATCTTTAAATTCATTTGATGCACTTTCATATAGACTTCTCCCAATGCCCCTCCTAAAATAACCAGGCCTAATAATTAAATGCTGACTAAAACTATATGTACTCTTTCTCCAACACATCGTATAAATCCTACTAACTTCCCCCCTTTAAAAGCCCCTAATAGGTAAATCGTATTATTAAAAGCTAATTCTTAAGCTTCGTAAGCTGATAGGTAAGCTGTCCAACCATTTTCTTCATAATTTTAATTACTTCATCTAATTGTTCACTTCCAAATTCCTTATATCTAATATCCGACATATATTATCTCCAAGTTTTATTACTCAGTAATACGGCCATCTCTTCCGTACTAGGGATATCTCCTGTAAAAAATTCTGTCAGATCAAATATTCTGCTACCCCTAAGCCCTCCTGAAGAATCTTTTTTAAAATCAGTATCATAAAAATTTTCTACAAAAAAGTAGCTATGTTCTTCTGTACTAATGTCATAGCCACGTGTTAATGACTCTTCCATTGCTTTTATAATGGTATCTTTTCTTTGCATTGTAAGCTCACCCATATCATTATGATATACTATATTGTCTTCTACTTTAACAGCTCTGATAATGGCACAAATGACACCTATCAAACGTATGCTCTTTTGATAATAAAGTCCTATATAATCATGCGGGCCAAAATTTCTACTACTAGGATGATAATAAAGATTATTTTCCTTATTAAAATCAATAGTAGCCCCTGCAGGAACAGCCTTCAAATACTTCCATGAATCATAGTCAGGTAAAAGCTTGGCATCTTTACAAAATCCCAAATAATCTTCTACTATATCCCTCATCTCATAATCATTATCATTAAGTTGGTCAGCTATTGCATCAGCTAGTAATCCAAAAGTAGTATTTAAATGGAGAATCTTTTTATAACTTTTATTCTCAGAGAGATTCCTTTTATTAAAATCATCAAGTTTTTTATCAAAAACCTCTAGCTTACTTTGTTTCATAAGTTTAGGCGCAAGGGTAATTAAAAGCTTATTATTTGCATCCCCATAGCATTCTAGGTATTTTAATAACTGATCATCGCCAAATCCATCGTTTATCTTGGTTTCTATAATTACTTTAAAACCCTCTTGACTAATCGTAGCATCCAACACACCCACACTATGTTTCTCTTGAGTTGTTATCACCAGTTCTGGTAGAAAGGTCTCATCAAAAAAATAAGTGCTAATGAAATTATAAAATTTACTTACTGAGTAAGAATAAAATCTAGATAACAACAATATTGTATTCGCCGTAGCAACATTTTCTTTCTGATGGTAACGCTGAAAATAATGAACTCTCATATGATTCACCTCAATTATTTTTTTGAATTAACTACAAACCTACACTTAGGAAAATTCGAACATCCTGTAAAGGCCCCATATTTTCCATTCCTTTCAACCAACTCTCCCCCACATTTAGGGCATATATTTTGACTTATCTTCTCTGCATTAGCCTTCTTTAACTTTTTGATATCTCTTTTGTGACCATAATCAGTTTGGAAGGTCTTATTTTTTTCGATAATTTTAACTAAATTTAGTAATTCTTCCTCAGAGATCACTTCTTCATTCGATAGGCTTCTCACCACATCAGCAATACGCGCCATCTTGCAAACCACCGATTTTTCCACTTCGATATTCTTTATATCAGCTTCACCCGAAAAAGCCACAATCGAAAAATATGGCATATCTGGATAATAATTATCTACAACATTCTGAACTGCTATAATATGACCATAATTTTGAAAAAGCGGATTTAGAAACTTGTGGCTGCCATTAGATAAATATTGAGTCCACTCATGAGAAAACTCTTTACCATAAATCTTTCCCTTGTAAGCTTTGGTCTCGATACAAAAAATTCCATATGTAGAAACCACTAAATGGTCGATTTGGCTTGTCTTAGTATTAGAACTAGGATTAGCAAGTTTTATATCATGTAACTTTACATATTTAGCCCTATTAAGCTCCTTAAGCTTCACCATAATTACCATTTCACCAATGTCACCTTTGTATTTAGACTTGAAAACAGTCCCCATTAAAATAAGTGCTGTTAAAAAACCTAAAAGAATTTGCCAAACCATACTTACTCCTTGTAATATTGTATTTTATAATATTATAACCCAATACAGTTTGGAATAATTATTTTAACATTCAACAAAAAATATCACTATTGTAATGAGAGGCTCCCATAAAATAAAAAGAGATAAAATCAAAAAGTGAACCCCTCAAACGAAAACGTATTGAGCGGTTCACATAATTCGATTTTATTGTAAAAACATTGAGTATTGTTACAACTTCAAATAAGTATAAAAAATAATTATTATCACTTTTTTCATTCATATAATCGTAACTAATATTCCTCTATATGCAATAAATTAAATTTAGCTTAGTTTTAAAGCTTCATGCATAAAGTAGCAATATAGTCATTTCCATACTTTGTTAGCCTATTTCTTTCATTCCTTGATTCATAGAAATCTATCATTGCTAAGCCATTTTTTAGCTGACCTCTAATTTGGGATTCTAACGTATGACTAAACTCATAACCATACTCAGGATTAATCTCGATCTCACCAGCTTGTTCTAGCTCACGAGAATTAAATGGTAGAGAGTATTTTAGGAGAAGTTCTTCTACTGGATGATCCCAAACCACATCCGCATCATACATATAGATCCACGGGCTCATAAAGCCGACCATAAATAGCTCACCTTTTTTTAGAACTCTTGCAGCTTCTTTATACACATTTTCTAAATCCTCAATGTAAGCATTTGATACTGGATTAAAAACTATATCAAAGCTTTCATTCTCAAATGGAAATGGTTTAGTCATATCTCCTTGAACAGTATTGATATTTAATCCTCCCCTAGTAGCAACCATATCATCTTTTTCTAATTGTGATTTAGAAAAATCCATTATTGTAACATCAAAATTCGCTTCAGTTATTAATAGAACCAGTAGTGTTTTTATTAATATATAATCAGATTTTTTCTAATTACCTAACCATCTTGTACAATAATAATATAATCAAATATTAAAGTAAGTTTAGATGTTCTTAGGATTATTAAGATTCAGATTAAACATCAAAAATATATTATATAATTTTAATGCATTTCTCTTAAATTATAGATTACTCAATTCTAATTAAATCTATAGTCGGTCTGTCTAAAATTCTCTTTAAGGAGAAGTGATAGATTAACAAGTTTGCAGCGTATACAACTATCGAAAATCCTAAGAACGCCAGGTGATTGTAGTATTTTAAGAATACGTAGAAATTATATCTAGATGAAATTATTGACATGATTGCAATAACAAAAAAGGTCACTAATATTGCTAAAGCAAATGATTTTATTTGTTCGAAAACAAATTCTTGTTTTAATAATTTTTCTAAATCAGTTTTTTCCATACCTATAGAATATAAATTGCCTATTTCTCTTTTCCTCGCCATCAAACTTGAATTTATAGAAGCATATCCATTTGTAAAATTTAGTGCAAGAATTATTGCTGCTAGGATGAAATTTATGCTTAAAAGACCACCCAAAAATTTATCATCCTCATCACTCCTATCACCATCACTATAAACTTCATAGCTTTCATCAGTTCTAGGATTTTTATCCAAAAAATTCTTAATTGATTCTTTGCTATCATAAATTTCATCAGGATTAACATCCATTTTTAGAGTAAAAGGATAATTTACTAGATTTCCATTCCCTGTAGACTCCAATAGTTTAAAGTAGGTATCAAAATCTGTAAAAATATATCCTGCATTACGATTAATTTTTAATGTTATATCTTTTAAATCATCTATGCTCTTACTAATATCAATTGAAGTTTTGTTTCCACTTGCTGTTATTAGATCTAATTTTTTAGGATTTTTAAAAAACTTAACCATCTTAGCATCTCTTAATGGCTCATTAGGGTTAGACTGGATCATATTATATAAAATAAATTCTCCTTTATTGCCTCCTAAGGTATTAAGGTCTTCGTCCCTTAGTCCTACAATTTTCCCTACAATTGAGTTTTCTTCAATATCGCTATTATTTTCTAATAAAAATTCTTCTAAATTATTTGCAAAAAATTCTTCAGAAAAATCTAGGTTGTTTTCAATAAATAAATTTCTCTGCTGGAATATAAATGATTTTTTAGAATCAATCTTTTCGTCAACCGAAATTAGATTTTCTGGTAATCTTGGATCTTTGCTATAATAATCAACAGTTAGATTATAATCATCTTGATAAAACCCTAAATCTACCGCATAACTTGAAAAAGATATCAAGATAAATAAAACTGATATTATTAAGACTCCTATTGTAGAAATATATGATTGTGACTTAATGCTTGCAAGATTATTTATCCTTAGTTCCTTAAAAATAGTACTAGCTTTTTTCTTTTTTGATTTTTTAAAGTTTATTTGTCCTTTTAAGCCATCTATAATCTCTATTTTCTTTATTTTCCTTAAAGTAATTGCAAGCGATATAAATATTATTAGTAAGGAAATCAATATTATAACTAAGCTTAATATAATATTAAAATCTACCGAAGATGGAATATCAATACCCATATTACTATTAATTAGGCTAAAATATTTTTTAATTGCTACATAGCCTAAAATATGTCCAAGCAATAATGGTAAGATTGATATAATAACTGCTTCTTTAAAAAGCAAGGAAAGTATTTGTGAATCTGTGCTTCCTATTGATTTATACATGGATAGCACCTTAATTTTCTCTAAAGACCATACTAAAAATATATTTTTATTAAAAAATACAAATATTCCTATAGCTAAAATTACAAGGAAAATTGATGATAATTGTTTTAATATTCTTCCCACATTACTTTCATATAAGTAATAACGATCCACAATTGCTGGTTCAAATTCAACTTTAATTTTCCTACCCAATTTATTTGACAACTCTTCTTCAATTAATTCTTGATTATCATAGGCTTTATACAGCGATTTAAATCTTACGGCTGTCAGTTTATTTTCATAATTTGGGTTAATAAGAATATTTGCACCACTTATACCATTAGGATTATCCTTAATAATTCCAACTATTTTCATTTCCTTAATTGTTGTTTTTATAAATTCTTCATCACTTGTAGGCCTGTATGTTGGATCTACAATTTTGCCATCTAAAGTTCGCTTTCCGAATTCAACGTTTACTTTATCTGATATAGCTAAATTTTTATTTTTTATAACATTCTCGTTAAGGGCAATTTCATTGAAGCTACTAGGATATCTTCCTTCTTTTAAATTATAATCACCCTTCATATTGGCAATAGCTTGGTCAAAAAGAGATATTGCTAAAATGTTATCGTCAATTTTTCCTGATATAGAATCACTCGACACGAAACCTGCCTCTTTAACATATTCATTACTATTTATAATAGCCAAGTCATTTTCTTTTATATCACCTTCTATATAGGCATCCTCATAATATTCGTTCCTAAATTCTCTATTTGTAAAAGATATGCTGGAAAATGAGTAATAAAATATTACAGTAAAAAACAAGGAAACAATGAAAACCGAGATGAAAATGGGAAAATTCTTCTTATTCATTTTTTTCATCTCCTACAATTTTGCCATCAACTATTGTAATAATACGATTTGCTTGTAAGGCTATTTCTTCGTCATGGGTAATTAGGATAATCGTCTGTTTTAAGCTTCTATTGAAATATTTAAAGATTTCTATAATTTCCTTAGAATTTTTTCTGTCTAAATTGCCTGTTGGTTCATCAGCTAGGATTATTGATGGTTCGTATATAATACTTCTCGCTATTGCGACTCTCTGTTGTTGACCTCCTGATAATTCACTTGGGAAAGAATCAAGCTTACTTTCTATGCCAAGTTTTCTAACAGTATCAAGCAAGATTTCTTCATTGATTTTTCTCTTATCAAGCTTCAGTGGTAATTCTATGTTGTGTCTTACAGTCAAGTTTTGGATTAGATTATAAAATTGATATATTAACCCTACTTTTCTCCTACGAAAAAGAGCTAGTTGCTTGGAAGAATACTGAGAAATATCATTACCTTCTATATAAACTTTGCCCTTACTTGGACTATCTACTCCTCCTATAATATGTAAGAGAGTTGACTTACCAGATCCACTCGGTCCTACAATTGCAACAAATTCGCCTCTTTCTATTGTAAGGTCAACTCCATCTAGGGCCACTACCTTGGAGTTTCCCTCTCCATATTCTTTTCTTAAATTTTCTACTTTTAGTATTTCCATACTTGCCTCCTTTTTCTTATATCAAGGTAAGCATATAAAAGTAAAGTGATTTTTAAGTGACATTGTAAAATTTAATTTCAAATCTTGCCCCATCATCGGTATTATTTATAGAAATTTCTCCATTATTTTTCTCTGTAATTATCTTCGCCATAGCAAGGCCTATTCCAAAACCTTTTGAGTCTGGAGTTTTATAAAAGCGTTTAAAGATTTTTTTCATATTCTCTTTTTCTATCCCTCCGCCATTGTCTTCAATGATTAAGCTTGTGTATAAGGGATTTTTGTAAGATGAAATTGAAATTTTATCACAATTAGGTCTATTATCTGCATTTTTAATAATATTAATCAGAGCTTCTGCCAGCCAATAAAAATCTCCATAAATACTATTTTCTTTCAAACTCTTCTCTATTTCTACATTAGTAGATCTTTTTAAATCCAAACTATCTAATGCATAATCAACTAATTCGTCAAGACGAACATCTTCATTTTTCATAAGATCTTTATTTGCATCTAAACTTGAAAGTTTGAGCAGTATATCTGAAAGTGAATTTAGTCTAAGAGTTTGTCTTTTTAAAATCTCTATAACCTTATCATTAGGATATTCTAGTTCTAAATTTTCTATAGAAAATAGCATCGAAGTAATCGGTGTTTTTATTTGATGGGCTATATCTTCTAAATATTCAATTTGTATTTTACTATTTTTAGTGCTTGTTTCTTTAGCTTCTACTATTTCAATAAAAAGCTTATAGATTTTATCCTCAAGTATGGAAAAGTCATCTTGCTTCATAGGAATCTTATAATTTTGATTTTTCATATTATCGATTAAGTCTATAAGCTCATTTATTCTAATTTTCTTTCTAGATTCTAAGAAATAATATAGAAAGAAAAGACTTAATAGCCATAATACATATATCATTTAATCCATCCTATATCCTATTCCTCTGACAGTAGTGATAATTTCCCTATCAAGCTTTTCTCTGATTCTCTTAATAGTTGATGTGAGAGTATTGTCATTTACAAACCTATCCCTATCTTCCCAAAACATTTCTAACAGCTGGTCTCTTGTATAAACTCGGTGAGGATTTTTAATAAATAAGACTAGGATTTCATATTCAAGTGGAGTTAGTTCTATTTGATTAGATTTAAAATAAACTTTTGAATTATTTAAATCTATTTTGATATCCTTGTAAGTAATTATTTTGTCTTGACTTAGAGGTATTGTTCTTAAAACCGCATCAATTCTTGCCCTTAATATTGCGAGGGAAAATGGTTTAGTTAAATAGTCGTCTGCTCCCCTATCTAGAGACTCAATTATAAAATCTTCATCATTTTTAACTGTTGTTACAATTACTCTTATGTCCTTATCTTTTAATTTTTCTATCAAATGTTGACCGTCTTTATCTGGTAGATTTATGTCCAATAGTGCCACATCCATATCTACATTCATCTTATAGGCCGCTTCGTAAAAAGATGATGCAAGCTCTACCTCATAGCCATTATTAATTAAATACTTTTCCATTTGTGATGCGATTTCTTTATTATCCTCTATAATCAAAACACTTTTCATTCTAACCTCTCATGTATCAACTTTGAAATCTATTAAATTAATTTGTTTTATAGTATTTGTCTATAAGCAAATTGAGAATATAAACCAATAATTACATTTATTGTATACCATTATCACTTATATTAAAAACAGCCCTTTAACTGATCTGCTACTTGTTGATTTCAACTTCAAGTCCTGATTCAAAAATCACTTTAAGCTTTTCTTGATAAATAACTATCTTCTCTATAAGTTTCCTTAGTAATTCTTCATATTAACGTTCTCTTTTACAATTTATATTTTTATTGATTGCTTACTAATTTTACTAAAACTAATCAAAAAAAGACTTTTAGAATTTAATAATTTTCCTAAAAGTCTAACATTATGTTTATTTAATTCTCTCAAGAAGAGTGACTGATTCAATATGACTTGAGTGGTCAGTATGGATAAATTTTGAAATTTTTTAAAAGCCTCGTATGTGGGAATATATCCATAAATGCTAGAAACTATTAAGGCCTTAAAGCAGTAATCGGTATTACGTACACATCATCCTCTCTTTTATAGGCAAAAGGTGCTTTTGCACATAAGACCACCATAAATGATGGATTGGGCATATTATTTGTATCTATTTTGGATGCTAAGTCTTTTAAAGTTTCAGCACCTTCTTCAATTAATTTATCTCCACCAAGTTTAATTTCAACTATACCATAAGCTCCATTCCTTAAATGAATCACTGCATCACATTCTAATCCACGCTTATCTCTATAATGATAAACTGTTCCATCTAAATAGTCTGTATAAATTCTTAAATCACGGATACACAAGTTTTCAAATAAAAATCCCATGGTGTTTAAATCATCTAGTAAATCCTTAGGACCTACACCCAAAGATGCCGTTGCAATAGATGGGTCTGAAAAGTATCTGGTATCCGTTGTTCGTATAGATGTTTTCGACCTTAAATTTGGATTCCATGCTGGAGAATCTTCTATTACGAATATTTTTCTTAAGGCATCAAGATAAGAATAAAGGGTTACCTGATCAAATGTATCTGATTGATTAGCTAACATATCCTGCCTAATGGTTTCTAGCGAACTCTGTGTTCCTACATGTCTTGCATAGGATTTAAGTAATCTCTTAGCCTTTTCTTTATCTCTTTTTACCGAGTCCACTCTACTAATATCAGTTGAAACAACAGCATCAAAATAATCTATAGCTTGGAATAAGGCTGGTTTTTCGTCTAAACCAATTGCTTTTGGCCATCCACCTCTACATATAAAAAAAGCTATTTCTTCAAGACTGGTTTCATCAATCGCCGAGATGTTTTCTCCGTTAAATAAATCCCTGAGAGAAATCTCTCCACTTGAATCCTTTGACTCATATAAACTCATAGGTCGCATTAGAAGTCTAGAAATTCTACCCGTACCCGTATGCATAGAGTCATCAAATTCATTAGGTACTGCTGAACCTGTTAATATAAATTGTCCAAATTCATCTCTATTATCAACCTCATAACGCACAGCATTCCATAAATTAGGTGCTATTTGCCACTCATCAATTAGTCTTGGGATTTCCCCTTCAAGTAAAGTACTAGGAGAAAGTTCTGCCATTTGCTGATACTGTCTCGTCATATCAGGTCGGTCCATAGATATAAAGCTTTTTGCCTTTTGTTTTGCTGTTGTTGTCTTGCCACACCATTTAGGACCTTCAATTAAAACTGCCCCTTTTGCGTCTAATCGTTCTTCTAACAATTTATCTGCAATTCTAGGCAAATACTCCCTCATAATTTCCTCCAATTCTCATTAATTAAGTAAATTTTATCAGTAATTAAAGTATTTGTCTAGTTTTTATTCAAGTATTTATCCGTTATTTGTTCAAGCATTTGGCCGTAATTTATTCAAGTATTTATCCGTATTCTATATATTGTATTGCCTAAAGTGCTTGTTGAATGTCTTGTGCACTTTGAGTCTGATATTCTTCAGTTAACATTTTTGCTATTTTACTTCTTCTTGTTTCCCGCCTTTTACTTGGCATAAAAATTCCCACTGATTAGTTTTTCTTTACCCTAATCAGAAAGTTTATATACACAAAATTTTACACAGTCTCTGACATTTACATAAAAAAAGCACCCACTTTGTAGATGCTGAAAAAAAGTTTCTTTACTTATAATTTATAAGTCAATAAACTTACTTGCTAGCTTGTACACTTGATTAATTTCTTTGCTTTGTAAGTTCCAACTAACCAATTCATTCTTAATTAACTCAGGGAATTTTTTACTGATATCTCTTAAAGCATTTCCAACCGACTTTCTAACATATTCACTCGAATCTTCTTTTAAATTGGCTAATCTTTCAATAGCTTCATTCGGATTTTCTTTGAAATATGGTCTACTTGTCCATATCCTTAATCCCTCCGTTACTGCTCTCCTCGTATTTGGATTATCATTTTCTAACCATTCATCAATTATTGGAAGTGCTTTTTCATATCCTTTTTTCTTGCAAAATTCATCAAATGCCTTTGCCAATACTTCCTGAACTCTCCAATTGTCATCTTTGGAAACTTCATCTCTCATAAATGTTAAAATTTCATCGTCATCTGATAGGTGACCTAATAGAAATACACCGTACATTCTAACTTGATATACATTAGATTTATACGCTAACAATGCTAATTTTTTAATGTATTGATTATCATTAGACTTATAATCTACTAGTGCTCTCTTTTCTTCCACTTTGAATCCATGTTCTATCAAAGAAAATTCTTCTTCTAAACTAGATATATATTCATTCAAATTAACTCACCTCAAAAAACTAGTATTAGTTATTGATATTATACCCTCATTAAAATACTATCAATCCCCTATCATCGTACACAGATTCACTTGTATCATTTCAACATCTTATTGCTATATCAAGAGCCATAATCGTAGCAATAAATCCGTCTATCTTTTCTGTATATTTTTCCAGCAGGCTTGTTAGTAAGAAGATTTGTAACCTTTAGTCCATGTTTTCCAGGATCATACTCTTTGAATTCTTCACTGGTTGCTTTTTTTATACCTCTATATTTTCGTAATCAATATTACACTCTCCACATGGCTTGAGTGGTCAGTATGGATAATATTTAATATTTTAGGGAAGCCTCGTATGTGGGAATATATTTATTCTCAATTATTCTAAATTCTTTTAACATTTCATTTAAAACTAATGCATTTTCATATTCTTCAACAAATGCTCCATTGTCTCACCTAAAAGGTATATTAGAGCATCTTGTAAATCTTGTGCTGTTTCTTGTTAATATTCTTCAATTAACATCTTAGAGATTTTGTTTCTGATCGCTTTCTTATGGCATAAAAATTCCTCCTGATTAGTTTTTCTTAACCATAATCATGAGGTTTCTATGCACAGAATTTTACACAGTCTCAAATATCTAGTACTTCTACTATCTCTTCTCTTTTTTCTTTCATTATAATTTTTTTGATTACTTCTTCATCTAAGTATTTTGAAAAATCATCCAATTCAGATGTTACTTCAAATATTATATTATGATTTTTATCACTTAAATCAAAACTCGAGTCATATTTTGTTTTATCTGACCAATAATTCCAATTTATATCTGTCCTTTCATAATATACATAATTTCTTTTTGGAGTTACAAACACTCTTTTATTAATGAGTTTTTTCCCATCTTCTTCTTTAAACATTTCAGAATATAATTTTATTCCTTTGAATACTTTATAATCACTAATAGTATCATTTGAAACATTTAATCTAATATTTTCATACTTCATAAAATACCTCCATATGTTAATCAATTTTACTATATTATTAACACCGATAAAGTAAATTAATAATACAAGCTTATTATAATTTTTAAGCTTTAGAGAATCAACAACATTTTGAGTATTACTTCTTCCATTATCTTTCCTGACATCTTTGATATCATACTTATCTTCTTCGTCAACACCTATTATCATGAAAGCATCTCTACTATCAGCCATGAAAATAATATCATGAAGCAAATCTTGCTTTCCTTTTTTATCAGATTTATACCTTTCTTTTTTTAATCCAAGTACCCAACTTCCCGCCTAAAATCTATCAATTCCAATATCACTTCTTGTTCAACCATACACCTACTCCATAAATCTCAACTAATTGTATTATACAATTTCCAAGGAAGAACAACAATCCTATATAAGTACTGCCTACTTATTTATTATAATTTCAATCCCAGATTTAAACATTACTTTCAGCCTTTCTTCATAAACCACTATCTTCTCTATAAGTTTCCTTACCAATTCTTCATCATAGCTGTCTATTTCTAATTGTTGGTTTTCTAAAACTCTTCTAATACTATTATCTAATTGAAACTTGACATAAATAAATCTTATTTGAATATTTTTACTTGGGGCGCTTTTCGAATGCTCCGAGCGCTAGCAATCCACTGCGTTAAAAATATGCTAACCAACTTATACAAACTTAAATGAAGTTTAGTATAATTCTATTAGTCTACTTTGTTCATTTTTCTCTTCTGCAATGTTGAGGAGTATCTTTTCTTTTTCATACCTTAATTCTTCCACCCTATCTGCAAGGTCTGTGTAGTCTTTCTTAACTTTAGCTACTTTTAAAAACTCTTCTTGAACATTAAGCATTTCTTTGTCTATTTCTTCTATCCTTCCACTTCCATCACCTTTGTTGGCTTTTTCTATATTCTCTTTTATTATTTCTTTTAATTCACTGCTCTCAGAAATAAGCTGATTGATGACTTCTACAACTGCTTCTTGTAGATCTTGGCTCTATATTTTTAAGTGTGGGATGCAAAGAAAAACAGAATAAACAAAAAGAGCAGCCTTTTAAGCTACTCTTGTAGAAAGTACAAAATGAGTTAATTATATTTTTTGTGTTTCCTCATACCAGCCTAAAAACTACTCTTACATCCATGTAGTTTTTTTGAGTCTTTTTGACGTATCCTTCTTCATCTTTTTGAAAGACAAAATGCTTATAAAACTGCTTAAAATGCAGGATTTCTAAATTTACATCTTTTGTATCAACGCTATAGTCTCCACATGTACCAAGACCACCCTGACGATAACGATACATTTGGAAGAGAGCCTCCACGCTCGTTGCACGATAGAAGTTGGCAAACAAAATGATGTTTCCGGGTAAATGTCAATGCCCGTTCAATGGGCATATCCGCTACTTCTGCTGCTTCATCTCCATCATTGCATCAACGAACTGTTCCGGTAAGTCAGCATGAATATCGTGACTTGATTCATAACCAGATTTAAGTGTACTGTTTTTGATTAAAGTATGAACTTCTTCTGCATCTTTTTCGTCCATTGCAGATAGCAGTATTCCATTATGATCATAATAGCTCGGCGCGGTTTCATTTGAAGGCGCAACATGAAGAATGATTGTCGGACATTCTATTTCGCTCAACATCTTTTTCTGGTCAACTCCATAAAACCAGGAAAAATCGTAAAAAGCCTCTCCGAATCGAAGATCATAGCTCCCTGTTCCGTCCTGCATATTACTCGTTAAGAATACCATTCCATTCAGACCGATTTCAGGAGGATAATACCAAACAATTGGCATTTTGCTACTATTTTCTCTGATTCTCTTGGAAAAAGGATTTTTAACTATAAAGTCCCAATTATCTTTTCCATCTTTATTAAAAAGTGATTTCATGTAAGTATGATCAAGATAATATCTCGTATAATTCTTCTCCGCTTGCTGCGACAGAAAATCATGGATTGTCTTGAACTCAAGATAAGAAAAAGTATTTTCTGCTCTAGCAGGCTCTGTAGAGAAGAAAGGTCCATCTTCAAGGAGAAGCCCTTTTACCTGTTCCTTTTCCTTTGCAGCTATTGCCGCTGATATCAAAGCACCTGAGGAATGTCCTGAAAGATATGTTTTCTCACCAATCACATCACGCATGAAGTCGATCAAATCATCACGAATAGGAATTAGCTGATACTTATCAGGATGTTTAGACGATTTTCCATGTCCGTAGCAGTCTATTGCATAGATGTGAAAATGATTCGATAGTTTCGGTAAAACCTTCGCATAATCTTCTTTTGATACCATCTGACCGTGAATTAGTAAAAGCGGCTCCCCATTATCGGGTCCTTCTAAGTATGCTATTTCACTGCCATCAGTCGTCTTGTATACTTTTTCTGTAAATCCTAATTGCTTCCCCTTTTTCTTCATAAACCGATCATTTCCATAATCAAAGTGAAGCGTTCGATATGCAAAACCCGCTAGAATCACAACTATTACACTCAAAATAACCATAATAATTTTTAATCGTTTCATACGTTTCATAATATCTTTCCTTTAATTGCCTGTAGCATCTCAGCCATTTTATCACCACTTATTAATGCTATTCCCTGATTTTGGTCACCCAGCAGGAGAATTGTGTCACCGCTTTCTATATGGAACAAATTTCTTGCCTCTTTTGGAATTACAATCTGTCCTTTTGAGCCAACTTTTGCAGTCCAAGCATGAAGCCCCTGTTCGTTTTTCTCAGTTTTATTCTCATATTCCAAGTTACTATGATATTGCTTGCTTTTTTTCATATTTTATCTCCTTGAGGGTTAGTATTCTTTGTTATACATTTCATACTTACTATATCATGAATTATTGCCTTCTCAAGTAAAAATATGTTAATACCAACTCGACAATGCCGTAGCAATTTCATATGCTATTTATGTTTAAAGTATTCCTACAAAAAATCACCCCGCCATTTCCTGACGAGGTGCCCTATTTTAATATATTCTTTTCATCCATCTCCTTTTATCGCAAGGCCTGATTTGAATTCCTCAGCCTATTTCTCATCGTAAACCGTAATCTTTTTACTAAGTCGTCTGACCGGGCGTTCAGTGTATTCGGTAATCTACCTGACCTATTTATCGAGAAATATACAATTGCAAACAGTTTTATTGTCTGAATATCTCCAAAGCCACCTCCGACTACATTTCTGAAGTCTCAATACGTCAAAAAGCAGTTCCATAGTTACATTTTCGGAAGACAGAACTGTTTTTAGAAGATCTAAAAATGAGATTAGGATGATGCACTTTTTCTTGACAATACCATCAAAATCCGTTTATTTCATGGCTTTTCTATAAAGTTCAGTCCCTCACCTTGACATCAATACTATCGTCTCTACATCTGCTAGTTAGGTTATATCTTATTTGTCTCTTATAACACAAAACAGCAACTGATATCTATTTTGTATTATAATTGTCTTCTCTAACAACTATTCTGGTCAGGCTATTTTTACATTTTATTGAGGTCATCTATTTTATTAATTTACTATAACCATTCATATAGCTTGAAGTTTCATATATTATTATTAATCTATGATGAGTAGCCTGAGAGTATCCAATCTGCTCACTCCATCTAAAATATCCATAGTGTTTACATACTCTGTTATAATCTATACTCGAACTGTTCCCACAAGGTATTTTTAAATGGCAAATGGCTTTCAAGACTTCTTTTAAAACCCTAAAAGTCACCTGTCTCAACAGTCTTCTAACCTCTTATTTTATTTCCTTGACATCAATACTATAGTCTCCACGTGGCTTTAGTGATCAGTATGAATAATTTTAATATTTTAAGTAAGCGTCGTATGTGAGAATATATCCATAAGTATATTTCTTATGTTTTAAATTATCTCTAAATTTAAATTTACTTATAATATATAATTATCATTTGTATAAATAAAATACCATAAATATAGTAGACGAGATTTATCGAAATTTATTTATTATTTTTTGTTTTGCTATTACATAGTCTTTTGAGTGTTCTTCAAATAGAACTTCTTTTTTCTTGTTCAGTCTTTCTATTCGCATAATTTACCTCCCATATCACAGGCAGGAAAATAACACTTATTTTTAACATCCTGCACAATTCTTGCTTCTCATATTTCTTGGGACAGATAAGATAATTTTAAGT
>HG326665.1:231081-274776 GCA_000308255.3 Anaerococcus pacaensis 9403502
TAAAAAAGACCTACTAAAGATTTTCTTTAGTAGGCCTTAAATAGAAAAATAGACTATTAACTTGTCATTAGAGATATGAAATAATTAATCGTTCCATTTTCAATCAATATATAGAGACCGAGTCCAATAAACACGACTGGTACAATTATTTTTTCATATTTTTCTACGATCTCTCCAATAGCAGAAATTGAGGCGAGATTTTGAGATAATTTGCATAGAATCAAAATCCCTAAAGCAAATATTACTAAACTTATACTAATCTCAATCAAACTCTTTCCTGTAAAATAGGGAATATAAATTCCTAAATTATCCCCACCCATTGCCACTGTTAAACTTGTAAATGCTAAGATTCGTGATCCATCTCCGGAAATTTTTCCCTCGATGTCTTCTTCATCAATATCTTCATCCACAAAAATTGCTCTTATACCAAGGCCTAGTGGAATTAGACCAAGGAGTCCGATAATCCAATCTTGTGGAATAAAATTTAAAAAGTAAGCGGCAATAAGACTAACCAGTACAAGCAATCCTGTACCTAAATACTGTCCTGCATAAATTGATTTCAAGCCTTCCTTGCCTTGACTGGCGAATAAAATAGTCAAAACAACTAAGTAGTCAATTGATGTAGAGACAAAAACTAATAAAGAGGATACTATTGTTTCCATTATTTCTCCTTTCAAATATTTAATTTTTATATCCAATCAAAATTGACTGCATACACATTTTGCCTTGGCAATTGCCAATGGAGACATTTGAAGAAATAACTTCACAATTTTCCCACCTTTCCTTTAAATATTATTTAAAATTTACTTTAATTATCGAAGCTTGTCAACTATGCTAATAGATATCCACGCAAACTATAAAGACCCAAAATATATAAAATTAGATAGACAAAGCATTATTTATCTAATATTGAATCACCCTTTTCTCTCTATTATGATATTTATAAAAACTATAGGATATAATCGAGCTGCAAGCCTTGTTAATATCTATTCATTTTAACCTTATTAGATGGTAAATATAGACAGATTATTTATTCTTTTTATTCTCTTAGCTAGCTTGGAATATAGATTCTAGATTTCTTTTTACTAAATTAAGGAGTTCGTCTGTTAGTTTTTCAATATTATCAGCTAATATCAAACCATGAGGGTACTTGAAGTTATCATTCCAGATATAATTAAAGGTTTTTGTATCAATCTTGCTTATTTTTCCGATTTGAATTGCAAATATTTCTACATCTATTTCTTTGAGTTTTTTTACTATATCTTTTGTTGCGCCAGGAAATGTTGAAGCCCCATCGGTTATTTCAAATATTATCTTATATTCTTCTTTGTTTCTTATTTGTGACTTTTGCTTAGAACTAATGCCCTCATATATTTCTCTAAGACAAGAAGCATCATCTGTCGTACCTAAGTTGCCATCTACTTTTGTAATAGAAGATATGATTTTGCTTTTTTCCAAGTCCTTTAAATCTTCAAAGTTTTTTACTTTATAGTGATTTTGACCGAAGAACCACGTTTCCGTTACTAAATCTATTTTTTGATTAGTTTTTTGAGCCTCTATTTGTAGATATCTATTAAAATCAGATATAGATAAAAGGGTTGCTGCCAAGGTTTTTCTAGTTGCATCTATCTTTTCTTTATCCATAGAGCCTGAATTATCTATTAAAAAAGAAATCTCTATTTTATTTGGTAACAAATTATTTTGAGCCTCCAGGAAATTTTTGTCAAATATTTTAAGTTCTTTATAGTTTCCTTTTTGCTCTGCCTCAATAAAATCCGGATAGCTATAGATAAGGTCATTTACATTTAGCTTCCCCTTTGCCTGTCTATTTTTTTCTATATTTACTTCTTTTTTGTAAGATCCGATAAGTTTTTTCCAAAAATCCTTCATTGCTTCTCTTTGAGCTCTTGTTTGGTTTACATAATAATTATATAAGTCTATATCTTCTCTACTTATGCCATAAAATTCCATTTTTTCTTCACTAGAATCTTCTGTAGAAGATGCCTTGGTATTTTCTTGATCTATAATTTCTTTTAGACTTTCCTCCACATCCTTTCTAGTAGATTCCAATATATCTTTGGTTTTTTCTTCATTACTTTCTTCAAAAAACTTTTCGCTATCATCACTACTCTCTTTAGTTTCCATTGAGTCAACTTCTTTTAACCAATATTTTTTGAAAGTGGGATAAATAAATGCTTTGATTAATGGATCTCTTTTTGTTATGTCTTGGTCTAGATTTATTTGTTTTATCAGTTCCTTATTTAAAAATGTATATATGGACTTAGATAATACCTTTGTATCAAATTTTGACTCAATTTGATTTTTAAAACTATCATCATCCTTATAAATTTCCCAGAATAAAAAACTTTTTGAAAAGCCATGATGAGATAAAGATAAAAATATTTCTTGTTTATCATTTCTTTTCTTCATGTATTCAATAATATTCCCTTTTTCTTCTTCATCTCTGTATATAGGACATGTTTCCAATACTCGTAGATATGAAAAATATTTATCCATCTGGAATAAAAAATCAAGAATTTCTCTTTTCACATATTCTCTAATAAAAGTTATTTCTAGCTTATTATCGTCAGCTAAAATTTGATTTATTTTTTTATAGATATAATAAGTAATTTCATCAATTTCTGCCTTCCAAGTCACTTCCCTATTTAAATAATAATTAGCATTTTTTATCCAGTCTGGATAGAGAGCTAATTCATAATATATGTGCCATAAAATCTCATTATTATCTAAGTCAGCTTCTAAAAAGCTAGACAGAGGTAGGTACAAGATATTTCCCTTTGCTTTTAATACAAATTTTTCCAAATTTTTAGAGCCAATATATCTGAGGCTTGGTTCTCTTGTAAAAGTGGTGAGTGCTTGCCTATGATCTTCTAAAAATATATCTAGATTTTCTTCCGCTTCCTTTATTAATTTTTCTTCATTAAGGGCATTTCTATCTATATCAAACATCATAATCTCCTATGGCTAATAAGATCAATATTTCTGAGCTTTTCAATGGAATCTAGCCTATCTATTTTTAAAATCTGAAAATTACCACTTAAATCTATAGTTAAGTAATTTGAAGAACTTAAAGCTATTACATTTACATAATATCTATCAGAAGTACTGAATTCTTGATTTATGGCCCATTTACCCTTATTTTCTACTAGTAAGTACAAATAAAAATCATCAGTCAAAACTATAGCACTGCCCCTTATACTTTCAATATTAAAGATATTGCCCTTAAAATTTTGATTTTCTAAATTTAGTATTTTTTCACAATCTAAGTCATATAGGAAGAAATTTTTCTTATCTCCTATACCTAGACAAATATTTTTTTTACAATTTTCATTTTCTAGACTGATCAAATACTTTATTGGACTATCTAGGGTTTTTATTTTTTTATCAATTATTAGCTTATCTTCCTTATATTTCGCCAAAAAAAGTTCACCACGGTTGCTTCCCAAACCAAGGTATGAATCATTAATTTTAGCTAAGGAGTTAACTTCTTGAGCTGTTTTTGACAAGTCTATACGTTTTTTTATCTCAAAGCTTAAATTTATAGGATCAATTTCCAATACTAAAAATTCGCTTGCCCCTATTTGACACAAAAATTTGTTTTCTTCAATCTTGATAACATTTTCAAAGCCCTGATTAATTTTTCCTAGCTTATATTTTTTTAAATTTTTAATATTTTCAAAAATACCTGCGAAATCATTTGATTGAAACACAAAAATATCACCTGTAACAGCAAATAGTAAAATTTTATCTAAGCTAAGATCAGACATATAAACTATCAACTTGTTAAAATTTTTGATAGGTTGACTTAATTCTATTTTATAATTATCTTCAGAAAATCTCATAAATTGAACTTTTTGATCAGCACTTGCTAGTATAAATATATTTTGATCTAGACATAAGTAACTTTTAAGATAAGTACTTAATTTATAAGTCCCGCTAGCTTTTACAGGTATTTCATCTATCTTTGTTGGATAAATCTCAGGTGCAAGTTGTCTATAATATGGCAATAGCTCTTTTAGAATTTTGCTTTCTAATTTCTCTAATTCTAATAATTTTTCCTCAAAATTTTCATCAAGCTGACCTTTTTCTAGAGTTTGGTTTAAATCTTCTCTTAGCTTTCTTATACTTTCCTTATATTTATCTATATTTTCTGAAAATTTCATTTTCTATTATTTTCCATATCTTTTAAATAATCTAAGAGATATTTTGAATGCTCTAACTGATTTAATCTTTGGTCAAGCTGCTGATATTCTTCTAGAGAAATTTTATTTTCTTCTTTAGCATATTCTTTTAAAAAATCTGGAAGTTTTTTTCTTTCTGGTGCCGGTCCAAATATAATTTTAATCATGTCTAGATAGCTTAGACTTTCAATTTCGCCACGTATATATTGGTAAGGTCTAGTCCTTATATCTTCGTATTCTAAAACAACTTCTCCAAGATTTTCATTGTTAATATTCCAACCCTCTGATTCTTTAAAAAAACCAAATCTCACCGCTTGGGATAGTATATAGGCCTGGTCTTTTGGATTGGTTATTGAACTTATAAAACCATCCCATAAGGCTAAACTCAAATCTTTTTCCTCGCCTAAATTCCAATTATCTAAAATTCTTAGGATATTTCTTAATGATAGAACTGATTCCTTAAGTTCAGGAGTTTCTTCCGACGAATTTTCTTCTCCATTTTTAACCCACTTACCCATAAAAACTTCTTGGCTTACTTTAGATAATTGAGCTAGTCTAAAGATTTCTTCTAAAGTCCTTCTCGGTGTTGGAATTTGTAAATTGCCTATATTATCTAAAAGTCTTACCAACATAATCCTAAAGAGTTCATTATCTTGAGGATTTTGCTGATTTTTTAATGAACCAACTGTATTTTGATTAACATAATTATATTCTATATTTAAGAAACGGGATTTAAAAGCTGGATTTAATTCATTGGTTCCTTCATAACTTACTAGATCTGTTGATAAGTTGCCTGTGCCGATTAAACCAAAACCTCTATTTATTTTGACAGGGCCAATGCCTGTAACATAAGCTTTAGATCCAAATTTGCTTTGTAATATATCATTAAGGCCGATCAAATTTTGCATTGCAATTGTATTTAGCTCATCAATTATAACAGGTCTACCATTTCTTACCGCTAATAAAATTTCTCTTTCTATTTTTTTTACAACCGTGCCATAGATACTATTCCTAGCTATAAAAATTTCTGAAATACTATCCCAAAGCTTACTTTTTATTATTTCTTGCTTTTCTGGCTCAAGATTTACAAGTTGTTTTTCATGAGTTTTTAGCCAGGTAAAATATTGATCTACAACTTCATCGATTAACTCTAAATTACTTTCATTTTGAGATGTCTTTTCTAAAGACAGGGTTTTTTCTACAAACATATCTTCGTAGGTCAAATTATACGAACCTGATATAAAGTAAGGATATATTTTATCTAAGCCTTCTTGATTTCCTTCTTTTAGTAGGTCTTTATAATAATTTCTCCTGTTCTTATTTAGTTCGGCAAATTTTGCTATAGCTTCATCTTCGCTAGCACTTTGATTATCTAGATACCATTTTTCCATTCCATCTTCTAATTCTTCTTGGATTAAATTTTCTATAGTAAATTCAATTGCAGCTTCTCTTGCTATCTGAGTTTTTCCACTTCCTAGATGGCCTATTATATATACGGGGGTTGATTGTTTTAAAGATTCTATTATTTTTCTCTTTGCCTGTATTACATATTCTACTTCTACAAGGTCTTGGTTATATCCTGTTTGTATATCATTAATTAGTTGTCTATGATAATAATATCGCCAGGCATCAGGAGAATTATTTATTATTTCCCTAAGTTCTTTTGAATAAGAATTAATCTTATCTACCCTATATCTAGTAGCTTCGTTGCTCCCATAAAAATTGCTGTTATAATATTTTTGATTTCTTTTTCTCTCTATTTCTAAAAAGAATTTCTCATAGCTTATCAAATTTTCTAGTTCTTCTATTAATTTTTTTTGCTTATTCTCTTCATTTTTTAAATATTTTCTATATTCTTTTATTATTTTATTTTCTGACTTCGATTCTTCTCTTTTATTTTCTTCTTTCCTAAATCTTTTATAAAATTCTCCTAAAATTTCCAAGTCATTTTCTTCATTTGTCCTAGATTCGCTTCTTAAAATATCTTCATATATGGATTCTATTTCTTCTAAAGTAGGCACAGCTTGATTATTCAAGTTGTTATTCATCATTGGTCTCCTTAATAAAAAATAATGGGACGATATATTATCGCCCCAAATTAGTTTATATGTTATTAAATAATATTAAATTCTTTTAGCATCTCTTCCACATCAGTACCTTTGATTAGTTTTGCAACTTTCATTTTTTGTAGTGGAGTAAGTGGAAGGTCTGGTTTTTCACCATCTGATAGAGCGACCATTGCGTTTAGAAGATATCTTAAATCATATCGTGAAGCAAACACTTCTGGAACAGCTTTTTCTACACCACAAAGTACATAAACTGCTTCCATTGCTGTTCTTCCTGAATATTCTGTAGTAAATACCGTATCTCTTCCAGGATCATCTAGAGTTTCTGCAAATTGACCTAAGAAAGCAAAGTTAACTCCACCTTTTGGCACTACAAGAGGTCTATCACCAAATTTTCTTGGCATGAATTGAGATGTTATATATGGCATCATTACAGGTACTGCTGTACATGTTTCTGCGAGGGCATCAATTTCATTTACAGGAACACCAAGGTGGTATAACCATTCTTTTGTTATTTCTTTACCTGTACAATCTCTCATTTTCTTTTTGATGTAGTCACCTTCGACATCAGTAAATAGTCCATAAACCCAAACTGCAACATCATTTTCAGGTTGTTCTGGATATTGGCCTTGTCTATTAATAGTCCAACTCATTAGCCAGCTTGAATCAACACAAGTTACAATACCACCAGTTACAGTTTTACCACCATAAGGGCTTCTTTTGGTTATTTTTTCTATATATTTTGGTACTGAATCATCATGACAAGTTACAGTACATGATTCCCAGTTACTCTTTTCAACATCAGAGCAAAATACTTCTGGATGTCCGAAATCATCAGATTTTTCTGCTATATTTTTCCACATTTCCCAGCAACCTGTTTGTTCATCGCTAAGAGTGGCCGCTGTGTTATCATCACCATAGCTTGAGTTTTCAGTCATAGAGCCATTGGTTATGAATAATAGGTCATTTTCTGTTAAATCAATTGACTTATCATTTCCGTTTTTATCTTCAGCTATGATTTTTGTAGCAACTTTTTTGTTCTCTGAAATATCAAAATCAACATCAGTTACCTTAGTATTATATTGGAATTTACATCCGTGGTTTTCAAGGTATTTAACCATTGGTTTTACAATTGAATTGTATTGGTCATATCTTGTAAATCTAAGAGCTGAAAGATCTGGCAGACCTCCAACGTGATGTATGAAACGATTTAAGTATAGTTTCATCTCTAAAGCAGAGTGCCAATTTTCAAAGGCAAACATTGATCTCCAATATGTCCAGAAGTCAGAGTTTAATAAGCCATCTGAGAATACATCTTCAATAGCCTTATCTTCTAGGATTTCATCTTGGGTCATAGTAAGTTCAGCAATTTCCTTAACTTGATCTTGAGTTAGGTTGAATTTACCATTGTCATATCGTTCACCTTGATTGTGAGTGATACGACAATTACTGTAGTTTGGATCATCATAGTTTGTATAAAAATAGGAGTCAAGTATACTCATTTCAGGATCCTCTAAGCTTGGAATTGAGCTCCAGATATCCCATAGACACTCAAAATGAGCACCTGTCTCTCTACCACCACGGGCAACGTATCCCTTGGTATCCATATACTCACCATCAAGGGAACCACCAGGAATATCTAATTGTTCTAAGAAAGTAATCTTATTACCCTCCATATGTGCATCCCTAATTAAAAAGCATGCTGCAGTTAGTGATGCTATACCTGTTCCTATCAAGTATGCAGATTTTTCTTCAATTCCTTCTGGTTTTCTAGCTTTTACTAATCTTTGAAAATCTCCATTAGTAAGTTCTAATCTTTTATCATGAGTTTTAAGTTCCATTATTTCCTCCTTTGATAATTTAACATTTCCATCTTCAATATCTATTAAATCATATATAGAGGATACTTTCATCTACCAATTTGATTCATTTGTGTAAAATTTACTCAAATTTTATGTTTTGAGTAAACGTTTTTAAACTTTCACTTCTCTTTAATGACCACAAAATATTACCATCCATTAACTTTCCTAGTCTATTAGTAATAAGTACAGGGTCAGCCTTCATATTAGTAGCAATCCATTGTATCAAGGCACTACTTAAAGCACACTGATAAAAATAAGATATTAAACTTATATCTATATCTTTTGCCCTGGTATCTAGTGATAAGTGATTAACGTATTTACTCATAACTTCCCCAGCCATATTAAAAACATATTTTTCTACATCTGATTTATAAGCTGAATTATAAATGTGCCTAATTGCATTGTCATTATTAAGGATAAACTTGGCCGCTAATATAAAACTATCTTCCCAAGAAAGATTTTCATTAAATTCCTCGATTACAATCTCTAACTCTGACTCAAATATTTCTTTGATCAATTGCTCTAAGTTTTCATAATGATAGTAAAAAGTTTTTCTTTCTATGTTACATTTTTTTGCTAATTCGGTTACAGTTATGTTGTCTAGAGTCTTTTTATCTAGAAGAGTCATAAATTCTTTTTGTATTAAATCTTTAGTATAATTATTAGTCATATAATCACCACTTCCTGAAGCCACATTGTTCTTGTATTAATTTAATAATCTTAAATACTATTTTCTGTCAAGTAGACCTTATAGTTTCTGATAGCAAAAAAATGATTAAATATTTATATTATTGAATCTCTTATATTTTATTATATCACTTTAGAATATCGATGAAATAACCCCCTTAGGCTATTATTAATTATAATTTTTATAATGTCTAATTAGTTTCTAATTCAATGGATAACATTATGCCAATAAGTTAAAAAAAAAGACGATAGATTTAATCAATATCGTCTAATTAGTATTTTCATTATATTTAATAGAAGTCTATTTCCCAAACTTCTTCTGCAGGTTCAATCATATTTTATATTAAATTTTTGTTTTTAATATAGCTACCTTTTAACTTTTTATTGACAAATTTTATACCCATAGCTCCATTGAGTTTTATTTGATTAATTTCATCCCTGTTCATTAATTTAAACTTCTCCAATGTATTAGACTACAAAATTTTTGTTGCTATTCCTCATCCGATACTTTCATTATTAACTATTGGACTATTTCTGCTTTAAAAACCATAATTACATCAGCATCTGAGCAGCAGAATTCAGCAGTTCCTTCTTCTTGTCCTGGAAGACTTCCACCATATCTTAAAATATCAATATATGGAAAGGCACAGTGCATGGCCATTGGGCAAATATTACCACGATCAGTATCATAATCAAATACTTCTCCGACTTTATGACCACGGTGACATCCCATATCGCCTCTTCTATCTGTAATGGTAAGTTTTATTTTGGGTCTTTCTCCGCGATTCATCTACCTTATCTCCTTTTCTTTTAGTAACTATTTGAAATAACAATTAAGTTAGTTAATCGGTATCACTTCCCTACATATATATTCTATCCATGCGTTCCATTATATTAAATAATCATTTTTCCATCCTAAGCTTTGAAAAATCAATAAGTTTTTAAAGTGCCTCTTATTAGACTATGCATTAGGTCAATTTATCTGACAAAATATGAATATCTTATTCTCTTTTTGAAAATTATCTAGTAGGTCTAAAAGTGCCTTGTTCTCTTTCTAATAGTACTACTGTCTCGACATGGCTTGAGTGGTCAGTATGAATAAAATTGTAATTTTTTCAAAAGCCTCGTATGTGGGAATATATTAATAATAAGCATCTTACAATTATTATATCATTTTTGAGAAAAGACAAAACAGCCATACATAATGCTCATTGAAAGAGAAACTAGTTTAGAATTCTTTAAATTACATGATAAAGGCTATGAGTTTAATGCTCACAACCTTTTTCTTATATACTCTTGAAAGTATTATCTGAGTTTTCGTTTATTGTTTTAAAACCACTTTTTATTGCAAATAAAACTCCTGCAATCATAAATACAGATACTATTATTAGAGGGATATAATTCATATTTGTTATCAGACCTTTTATCGCAAATCCTAATTCATAGTTACTCCTATAAGCTCTTAACACAATGCCTATAGCAAACATAAAGATATATGCTAAGAAAATATTTTTAAACAATATTTTCCCCTCCCCGAAGACCATCTTTTCCATTTGTTTTTCTGTCATACCTGTAGTGGATAGGAGTTTAAAATCATTGGCTCTCGCTCTAAGGTTTCCTTTGAAACTATTGTAGGCATTGGAAAGAGCAATTGTTATTAGAATGATTTGGATAGCTAGGTTTAGTAGCCTCTCATTTCTCATAAGTTCTTTATTCATAGCAGCTTTTATAATTTCTGTAGAAGTGCCATGATCTGATTTTGGAACATAGGTCGAAATTACTTTTTCCGCATCTTCAAATACTTTTTCTATATTTTTTTCGGCTTTAATTTTTACAAAGTAGTAATAAACTGGGTTGCTTTCTTCTATTCCATATTCATCAATAAATTTTTTCATAGTACTATCACTTGTAAAGATAGATATTTGATTGTCATTATAAGCTTCTAGATTATAAGGCATTTCATCGATACTTGAATCTATATTTATAGTAATAGGCTTACCATCTGCATTATATTTTAAAGTTACTTTTCCAGTATCTTTATCAGAAATTTTTATATATTCATTAAAAGCATATGGACTTGTACTATCTTTTGGAATTTTATTTAGTAGTAAATACCTTGCATTCGAAATATTATTTTCATTTAAAAGTTTTTCAAAATCCTCATCTGTTAAAGCATATATATTGGAATATAATTTATCTTCTGATATTTTATCACTATTTAAAGCTTCTTTTAAATCCTTAGAAATAAATTCCTTATTATCACCAAGGTAAAATTTTGTATCAACTCTTTGATATACATGCAATTGGTCTATGCCTTCAACTTGTTCTATATCATGAACAAAGTTTTTATCCAAAAAATCTTCTACATAAATACTAGAGTCAAAATTGTAAGGACTTTTGTACTTATTATATTTTTCCTCTAAACTTCTATATGCCTGACCTACTAAAACTGTCGTCAATACAAAAGCTGATAGAGCTATTGATATCACAATAATTTTATAGGTTGATTGATAAGACCTGTAATAATCTTTTGCTAAAGTCTTTTCTATTGGTCCATTTATTTTTGATTTTCCTAATTTAATATTTTTTTCTGTAATCCCATTTAAACCTTCGACAACATTTATCTTTGCACTTTTCTTCGCAGGAAGCAGTGCTGAAAAATAAACCATTATCAAGGATAACAAAATAATTATTAAAATAGATATAGGTCTTGGAAATATGAAATGGAAATCCATAGATTTTACACTTTGACCTAAAATATTTGATATGTTTTGATAAGATTTTGTATTATTAAGCCACATCAAATATAAGAGCAGATTTGCAGAAGCCAAAGATAGAATTGTCCCCAAGGCTATTGGTAAGGTTGAAAGTTTAAAAGCTTTCTTTCGAATCATTTTTTTGACCTGCTTATCTGTCATCCCGGTGCTTTTTAATAGAGCAATTTCCTTTAAATCTCTATTGTTCCACACATTAAAAGCACCATAAATGATAAAAGCAAAAAGTAGGCAAAGAAAGAAGGCTGCTCCATATTGTTCTATAGCTGAGTTTACAACACTTTTTGGTGGAATGATTCCTTTAGGATAGACCATTTTATATTCTAAGATATCTTTATTATAAAATACTCTACCAGTATCTAGGGCATGGTTCTCATCAATATTCATTTCTGATAAAATTTCCCTAGTCTTTGTATAGGTATCTCTTATATTTTTATACCAAATCTGCGCTTCTATTCCATCATTTTTTTCAAACATGACTTTTTTATCATCACTTTCAGATAAACCTACAAACATAGCCTCTTCAAAGGACTGTAAATAGTCATCATAAATTCCAACTATTTTATAAGTTTTATCACGAACATTTATTTCAGAACCCAAATCATATTCTTTATTTTTTATTAAAAATCTCTCTGGAACTAAAAGTTCATTTGCTTTTTCTGGTTTTTTTCCTTTCTTAATATCATAACCTAAAAGACTTGCAGGGTCTCCATTTTCATATATAACTGCATTTAAGTCTGTTTTTATTATTTTGTTGAAAGAAACTTTTTCTATATCTTTATTGTTTTTTAATTTATCATAAAAATCTTCATCAATATTACTTATATTCACATGATAATCTCCAAAAGTTTTCTTTACATACTCATACTTGTCAATTTTTAACGAGTTGAAGATAAAAATTACAGTTCCTAATAGCATTACTGCTAAAAGTATTGATATTTTAATAGCTAAACTGTCTTTCTTATTATTTTTTACAGCTCCATCAGCTAAGTCATTAATAATTTTCATAAGTTCCATCTCCTAAGAAATTTAACCTACCATCTACCATTCTATAGACCTTATCACAAGAATTTGCTACTTTTTCATCATGAGTTATTATCATAATTGTCGAATTTAATCTTTTATTTACTAGTCTGAAAAGTCCTGTGATTTCTTCAGAATTTTTTCTATCGAGATTTCCTGTAGGTTCATCTGCTAAAATGATGGCAGGTCTTGTAATCAAACTTCTGGCAATGGCAACTCTTTGTTGCTCGCCACCTGATAATTGTTTTGGATACCTATCAAGCTTTCCTTCTATTCCCAGTATAGATAAAATTTCCTTTAAATATTCTTCATCTACTTTTTTATTGTCTAACAAAAGAGGAAGTAAAATATTTTTTCGAACGTTGATGTTTGGAATCAAATTAAAAAATTGATAGACAACGCCTATATTCCTTCTTCGAAAGATTGTCATCTCATCTTTGTTAAACTTGGTAATATTTTTATCTTGAATAAAAATATCCCCACTTGTTGGTTTATCAACTCCTGCTAATAGATGAAGCAAGGTAGACTTTCCTGACCCGCTATCTCCAATAATGGCGACAAGATCTCCTTTCTCCATTTCAAAATTCACATTTGATAGAGCGTGTACTTCTACTCCACTATTGTAAGTTTTTGTTAAATCTACTGTTTTTACAATATTCATATTTATTCCTCCTTATCTTTCTTAGATGATATTAGACTTAAGTGACTGGAAAGTGACTAGAAAAAAAGACTGTGTTTTTTATTTACACAGCCATAATTAAATCAGTTATAAAATCTCAGTTCAAAGGAATTTGATTTCTTCCCCTTATGATATAAAAGCTCTCCATTTTGTCTTTCCATAACAGATTTTGCCATAGGAAGTCCAATCCCATAACCTTTCGAATTTGGATCCAGCTTATAAAAACGTTTAAAAACTTTTTCTAACATTTCACGATCCAAACCTTTAGAAAAATCTTCCACAAAAATACTTTTATATAGATTTGTTTCTTTAAATTGAATTTCTATCTGTCTACCTCCTGTAGCTTCTATGCCATTTTTCATCACATTGAAAAGTGCTTCATAGGTCCATTTCTTATCACATATAAGATAAAAGTCATTTCCATAAAGGGGAATTTCAATATTATCATTGATAAAATAATCTTTTAGGTTTCGTACGATATCTTCAATTAATTCTCGAGCTGATATACTATCTTTTGCCATTTCTATTGTGCCAGAATCAAGGGCGGCAAGTTTTAATAAAATATCAGATAGATTGTAAAGTCTAAGAAGATTGTCCCTAAGTCTATATATATACTCTTTTGCCGATTCATCTTCTTCGTCTTCTAATAAGTCAAGTAATAATAGAGATCCGGTTAGAGGAGTTTTTATTTGATGAGCTATATCTTCAGTGTATTCTCTTAATATGTCTTTATTTTTTTCTGCATTAGCAGCTATCCTCTTATTTTCTAAAATTATCTTTATAATTTCATCTCTTAACTTTCCAAACTCATCATCTTCTACTTCATATGTATCTAAGTCAATATCTAACGAATGTAAAAGCAGAAAGATTGAATTTATTTTATCTTCTAAAATCTTTTCTTTTTTCTTTTCACCCTTTATAAGTACAGTTAATAAAATAATATTTATAGAGATGAGGCCTATAAGTGTTATAACATCAAATCTAGGGGATATATAAATAAGTACAAGGCATAGCAGTAGATTTAGCAAAATAACCCACAAAAAATTTTTATATTTATTCCAAAATGTCATTAGCCCACCTATAGCCTATTCCTCTGACAGTTTTAATATGCTCACCATATTTGCCCAATTTAGACCTTAATCTTTTTATCGTAACTGATAATGTATTGTCATTTACCTCATAAAAATCATAACCCCAAACATAATCAAGGATTCTCTCTCTTAAGAGATTTGTATCTTGATTTTCAAGAAATATTTCAAGAACGGCAAATTCTTTTAAATTAAGATCTAAACTATTTCCATTTATAGTCGCTGTTTTTGAACTAAGATCTAAAATTAAGTCTTCATAGCTAATATTGTCCATTTTCTTGACCTTCCTACTAAATACATTATCTATTCTAGCTTTAAGAACAGCTAAAGAAAATGGTTTGGTTATATAGTCATCAGCCCCTTGAGAAAGACCCTTTATGATATACTGATCCTCATTTTTCACTGTAAGCATTATCACAGGTATATCTGAAAATCCCCTTAGCCATTCTAAAAAATCAAAACCTGACCCATCTGGCAGATTAGCATCCAGTAAAATCAAATCAAATTCATTGAAATTTATATCTTCTAAAATGGATAGATTGTTATATATAATGGTTTCAATATTAAATTTTTTTAAATAAGTCTTCACAGCAAAAGCAATTGTACTGTCATCTTCAATCATTAGTATATTCATATCTATACTCCATCTTCAACTATAAACTTTTTTAAAAAGCTATATCTTCTCATATAAACATATAATCTAAGAAATAAGTGATGAGCTAACGTTTATATCGAGAGAGCTTATTTTTTATAAATGGATAATTAAATACTTTATCTTCACCTAATCCCAATAAAACCTGCTAACAAAAGTCAAGTAGAAAAGCAAACTAATTTTACTTTTCTACGGGTCTGTAAATAATTTTGTGTATCAACCTAAATCCTGAATAAGGGTAATGGTTGATACATTTTTTTATGTATCAATGTTTGTCCATTCCTATAGGAATGTAGATTTACTTAATTTTACACAACTTTAATAAACTGTCAATTTTTCATGAAAATTTACAGCAAATTTCACACTTGATTTTTTACTTATTTAAAACCTCCATTCAAAAAATATTGATAGTTGTGATAGGATTTGATCCCAACCACGTATCCTGTAGGTCCACTTACTTGAAGCATCTACCATTGCTAGATACAGGCTTTTTTGTAGAGCGTAGTCATTTGGAAATATGGTCTTGTTTTTGTTACTTTTCTTAGTTGCCTATTGAAGTTTTCCATGGCATTTGTGGTATATACTAGTTTCCTTATTCCTTCTGGAGGGGATAGTTCTGTCCAGTTGTTTTTCCAAGAGCTTACACACATTGGATATTTTTTTTCCCATTTTTCTTCAAAGATGCCTAGATTTGTTAGGGCTAAGTCTTCTGTTGGTGCTTTGTATATTGCTTTTAAGTCTTTCATTAATTCTTTTATATCTTTGTATGATACATATTTTGTTGAGTTTCTTATTTGATGGATTATGCATGATTTTCCCAACGCTTTTTGGCTATATTTTTGCTTTTGGATATACTGCTTCTATGGCTTGCGTGAATCCAGATAGGTTATCTGTTGATATTATTAGTATATCTTCTAATCCTCTTTCTTTTAGCTGGTTTAATACTAAGAGCCAATATTTGCTTGATTCATTCTCTCCTACCCAGGGTCTGCCCCCTAGGGTACATGCCTAGTATTTCTTTAAAACCTTCAAGATTGTACCCTAATGCGATGTATACTGCTTTTTTGACTACTAAGTTGTTTTCTCTTACATGGTAATGTATAGCGTCTAAAAATACCATAGGGTAGACTTTTTCTAATGGTCTGTTTTGCCAGAGTCTGCCCCAGCCCATTCTTTCCAACGAATGCAATGAGTTGAAAAAAGATTGAGGCGAGGGCATTCTTCTATTGTTGGTAGTATTTTATTGGTTATTTTGCTTACCATTGTTTCAGATATGCCAAATCCATAAATATCTTTGATGTGAGTTGATATATCTCTTGTGCTCAGGGTCTGCCCCAGCCAATAATATCCAACGAATGAAATGAGTTGATGATATTATTAGGCGAGGGTATACCTTTTGCGTACATTGATATTATCTGGTTTTCTATGTTAGATATGTCTTTTTCATATTTCTTTAATGATTGTGGTTCAAATGTTCCTTCTCTATCTCTTGGTATGTTTAAATCTATATTTCCATAGGATGATTTAACAGTTTTTTTACTTGAGCCGTTTCTTGTATTGAGTGATAGTGGTTTTTCTCCATATTCATAGTCTAAATGCTCATCTAGTTCTGCCTTTAAAAGTTCTTCCATAGTTTCTCCTAGAAGTTCTTTTAATACTTCTTGAATGTCTTGTGCACTTTGAGGTTGATATTCTTCAATTAACATTTTTGCTATTTTACTTCCTCTTGATTCTGGCCTTTTTCTTGGCATAAAAAATCCTCCTAATTAGTTTTTTCTTTACCCTAATCAGGAGGTTGTATACACAAAATATTACACAGTCTCACTTAAATAGTACCTACAGGCTCTATTAATATTCATCTTATTTTTCATTTTGTACCTTCCTCTATAAATAAATCTTCTAAGCTCTCTCCCTTAATTTCTCCGATATTCTTTGTAAAAAGTAACTCTCCTGATTTAATCATAGATACTTTATCAGCTATCTTTTCAATCTCTGAGAGGTCATGACTAGTAATTACTATGGTCTTACCTTCATCCTTTAGTAATTTTATGAGTTTTCTAATCTCAACTCTTGATATTGGATCTACTCCACTTGTTACTTCATCTAAAAATATTATCTCTCTATTCATCATTACAATAATTAATAAAGACAATTTCCTCTTCATTCCTTTAGAATATGTTGATACATTTCTATTTAAGTCATTTGTTATTTCTAATAAGTCAGAATATTTTTGATAATTATCTAGACCATATCCGAAATACAAACCATATAATTTAATGTTTTCAAGCCCTGTCTTATCTTCATATAAGTAGTCATTTTCAAGTAACATTGCATGACTTCCCCTAACATTTACCTCCCCCTTATCTTCATCATAAAGACCAGTGAGTATCCTAAGTAGAGAAGTCTTACCAGAGCCATTAGGACCAACAAGAGCATGGACCGTATTTTCTTCAATTTCTAGAGAAAAATTATTAAAAAGCTTCTTGTTTTTAAAATTTTTACTCATGTTTTTCACTTCAATTACCTTCATTTATAAACCTCCTATCAATAAGACTTATTTTCTTATGTATTTATCTTAGAGCATTTAAAACTTATTTACATGAGTAAATACTGCAAATTTTGCAAAAAAAATAAAGGCAGTCCGAAGACTACCAATTTTTATCTCTCATCTCTTTAATTATGGTAAGTAAATAAAGAATTTTCCTAAAGATATGGAAAATATAAATACTATAAATACATATTATGAAGTTTATAAATACCGTAAAAATCCTGAAGTTAATTCTCTAATAAATATCAATATGTCTTAGTATCTTTTAAATTTTTAAACAATTTCCCAGTTCTATAGACAGGTTTAATAGGTTCTATTTTACAATTCAAAAATCGCATCTGCAACTTTATTCAAAAATTTCATATCTAGGGAAACTATGGAAATCATCTTATATTTGCTTCTATATTTTTTGATTAGTTCAGATATTTTTATAAAAATTTTCTCTAGTATATCACACGTATATCTTATTTTTTTCTAAATCCAATACACGATTGCAAATTAAACTTGCAAATTCAAAATCATGGGTAGCTATAAAAATAATTTTATCTTTTGAATGTGACTTCAATAATTCTACAGTTTTAAGCATGTTTTTATAATCAAGCCCACTTGTTGGTTCATCTAAAATAAAAATTTCTTTGTTGCACAATAGTCCACAAACTATGGCAAGTCTTTGCTTTTGTCCCCCAGACAAAGTGTTAGGGTGGCTATTTTTATAATTATATAAGTCAAAATCATTTAGAAGTTCATTAATTAAATCATCTTTTACGTTCTTTATTCCTAATTTACATTCAGCAAAGACACTCTCAGCAAATAATTGATAATTAACGTCTTGCATAACCATATAAGATATTTCTTTTCTTGCTTTTTCATCAATTTTTTTAGATTTTAAAATAAACTCACCCTTATAATCAGTATAAAGTCCACAAAGTGTTCTTAAAAAAGTAGTTTTCCCTATGCCGTTAGATCCTAAAACAGCAATAATATCACCCTTGTTTGCAGAAAAACTAAGTCTATCTATAAGGCATTTATCTTTCCTATAAATTGAAACATTATTTACCTGTAAATAAGACTTATCTATAATTGGTGATTTTCCTTTTATATTTAAACTAGGTTTGCTTCTTGTTCTTAAACCCATAGTCTTAATTTCATCTTCAGATAAACTTAAAAAATCTTTATTTGAAAAAATTTTATCAATTTTCCCATTCTTCATATAAATAATTCTATCAACTAAATCCATCATATAATAGATTCTGTGTTCAGATATAATAACTGTTTTACCACTCTCCTTCAACATGGATAAGTGTTTTTTTAATATATCTATAGTGGGTATATCCAAATTAGAAGAAGGCTCATCAAGTAAATAAATATCTGGATTTGTTGCATAAACTGATGCAAAAGCAATTTTTTGTTTCTCTCCTCCAGATAAATGAAAAATATTTCTATTTTTTAGTTTATTTATTTCTAATTTCTTGCAGGTTTCATCTAATTTCTCTTCTAAAATTTTTGTTTCTACTCCTTGGTTTTCTAGTCCGAATACAATTTCACTATTTGTATCCACATTAAAGAATTGGGTTCTAGGATTTTGAAAAACACTGCCGACATTTTTTGAAAGTTCAAACATTTGATAGTCAGATAATGATTTATCATTTATTTTTACATCACCATTTAAATCTCCTTCATAATAATATGGTATCAACTTATTTATAAGCCTTGTAATAGAGGTTTTTCCAGAGCCAGAAGAACCACATATTAAAATAAACTCTCCTTTTTTTATTTCTATATTTATATTATCTAGGCTAATATCCTTAGAGTTTCTATATTTGAAACAAACTTCATTTAACTTAATCATAAAAATACCTCAAATATATTGTAAATGCAGTAATTACTACTCCAATTATTAGAGATAAATAATCTAAAATTCCAAAATTAATCCTTATAATTGAAGTTCGTTTATTTGGTGATTCAATTCCCCTCGTGATAGAAGCTATAGTTAATTCATCTGCGGCTTTTGACGCCATAATTATCATAGGAGAATAAATGCATTCTACGGTTAAATAAGGGTTTTTTATAAACCCCAAAAAAGATGGAGAAATTCCTCTAAACCTCATTGAATCTTTTATATATAGCCAATCTTCTTTTATAGTTGGTATATACCTAAGCATTACTGCTAGGGGGATAGAAATTTTTTTAGAAACACCAACGTAATCCATAGCAGATAAAAACTCCCCTACTTTCGTTGTGCTTAGTATTATCATAGAGAGCATACATACTGGATAAATTTTATTAACTAAACCCAAAAATGGCATAAATATGCTTCTAAAAGTATTACTTCCATATCTTACAGTTAAAATACTAAGAAAATATACTAATAGATATATTAATATCCCAGTAAAAGCAATTTTGATTTTTCTATTTACAAGACTAAAAATAGCAATTAATGCTACAAAAGCTAATTCATATTCTATTGAGGGCAAAATACTTGATATAATTATGCACAAAAATAGCAAAACTATTTTTGTGCATGGATTAATATGTGTATTCAATTCTCCTGAAATCATAAAATACCCGCCTTTTCAAATTGCTTTTTCAAAAGTTTAGAACCTATAAAAGCACTAAATAAAGCAACTAAAAAAGTTCCAATTACAATAACATAAATCATCCAATCAGCAGCTGCTGCATTCATAGACTCTATATATGTTATATCTGTCCCCTTTTCTATCATTGCATTTGACCAAGACTTAGGATCCATGAAATATACAACAAAAGTCCCTATATCTCCAAGTGCAAATACTCCAAAAGAAAGGATGTTTGTTTTTTTACTTTTATATGACTTGCTTCCTGCTATAAATTCAGCAATTATACCCATAACTAAAGTTCCAAGACCCATAGCCCAATGCATGCCAGTTGCAAATCTCAAAATACAAATTATTATTGCCAAAATAGCAATCGTTCCTCTTTTAGACACTTTCGAAATCAGAAACATAAATATTATTCCTGACAAAAGAGCACTACCCATTGGCTGATAAAAGGTTAATACAGGATTCATTCCAAAAGGCATTCCCCCAATCATATTAAATATAAAATAGAGAGCTGTGAAAACCCCTATAGTAATCAAATCCTTTGTTTTTAGACCATTCATATTATTTTTATTCATTTTTTCCTCCTAATAAATAAATTCTTCTGCCATTTTTGTCTTTTCTATTAAATTATTGTAAACTTTTGATTTTTGTAAAAGCTCTTCATGTTTGCCTTCACTTTCTACTTTTCCGTTTTCAAGAACTACTATCTTGTCTGCATTTTCTATGGATTTCATTCTGTGTGAAATGATTACAACCGTCTTATCTTTAACTAAATTATTTAAAGACTCTTGAATCTTTTTCTCGTTGTCAACATCAAGGCTTGCTGCTATCTCATCTAAGATCAATATCGGTGCATCTTTTAAGAAGGCTCTGGCTATTGACAATCTTTGTCTTTCTCCGCCTGATAGTTCAGCTCCGTTCTCACCAATAACTGTATCGAAACCCTTGTCCATCTTTTCTATAAAATCTGTGCAGTTTGCAAGTTTTGCTGCTCTTTTAACTTCTTCATCGCTTGCATCTTGCTTACCAATTCTAATATTTTCCATAACGCTTTGATTAAAAAGAACTACATCTTGGAAAACTATTGAGACCTTATCAAAAAGAGATTCTGTTGATATTTCTTTTATATCTTTGCCGTCGATTAGGATTTCTCCCTTGTCATAATCATAAAGTCTTGATATAAGTTTCAAGATAGTTGTTTTACCACATCCGCTTGCTCCTACCAAAGCAGTTACCTCTCCCTGCTTAGCTTTAAAGCTTACACCATTTAAAACTTTTGCGTCTTTATTGTAAGCAAACTCAACATCTTTTAGATCAATATCAAATTTTTTTAGTTCATAGTCATCGCCTTCTTGTAATTCTTGATTTTGAATTTCTTTTAGCCTTTCAATTTTTGGCGACAAATAAAATATCTCCATCAAGCCCTCTTTAGATGCATCTAAAGAGTCTTTTATCTTCATAGCCGCTAGTAAATAGCCTACGAGATAGAGAGCGCTTATCTCTTTACTAATAATTAGATTTACGCCAACAAATATTACGACAGCAAGGGAAATAAAACTAAATATTGAAGATATAGACATAGTTAAAATATTTACTAACTCTGTCTTTAAGTGCACTTTTTCACTTTTATCCATTTTTTCATAGAGCTTTTCTTTCATTTCCTCTGATAATCCATAGGCTTTAATCTCCATCTGCATTTCGATATTTTCTTGAAAGCTTTCTGAGTTTTTTCTTAAGACATCATAATATCTTTTCTGTCCCTTAACCTGATATTTTTTAGATAGGGGTATAAATATAAAGCTTAAAAGAGATGGAATAATTACAGCTAAACCCATCTTGACATTACCTATTAGCATCATGATGGATATAAGTGGGAAAAACAGTGCCATTCCGCCCACTTTTGGTATTGAGTGACTCATTGCATGCTCTATACCTTCAATATCAGCCATGATTGTTTGCGCTAGGTCGGAAATATCATGTTTAGAAAAGTATGATAGAGGTAGCTTTGATAAATTCTCCGCTGTCCTTATTCTTAAATCTGCACTTTCTTGATATGTTGTGCTGTATAATTTATCGTATTCGATAGAAAGCAAAATATACATTGCTATCAAGGTCAAAACTGAGAATACTATATAGAATCCCTTGCTTTTACCAATATTTTCCAAAACTTCCTGAGCAAAAATCATTAATAATATTGCAGGAAACATGTTTATACAATAAACGAAAAATGAAACCAGTGTTGCTTTACTTAAATTTCTCGCTCCTTTATCTGTAAGTGCAAATCTTTTTTTATAAAACTCCTTCATTTGAAACCCTCCATTCATTCGCACTGTTAAACATCTCTTGCAGTCTCTTATACCTTGTATCTTTTGACATTAGTTCTTCATCAGATCCTCTTTCTATAATTTTTCCACTATCCATCACAATAATTTCATCAAGGTCTTTAATTGTAGATAGTCTATGTGCAATCATGATAACTGTTCTATCCTTCATAAGATTTTTGAAAGCTTTTTGTAGTTCATACTCGTTATCTGCGTCAATTGATGCTGATGCTTCATCCATAATAATAATTTTAGAATCCTTTAAAATTGCTCTCGCAATTGCAATTCTCTGTTTTTCTCCACCAGATAAATAAACTCCTTTTGAACCTATAATTGTATTTTCTCTTTCTGGGAATTTGTCTAATATCAAATCGCATCCTGCTAATTTTAAGGCTTTCATAACGTCATCTCTGCTCGCTCCTTTATTAGCTAAAGCAACATTGTCATAAATGCTCTTCTTGAATAATTTTGAATCTTGAAAAACAAAGGAAATGGCTTTAATTAAGGCTTCGTCAGAATATTCACTTATTGGTATCCCGCCTATCTTTATGTTTCCTTCACTAACATTGTAAAAGCCTGATATAAGTTTTGCTACAGTTGATTTGCCTGATCCAGATGAACCGACTAGTGCATAGGACTTTCCATCTTCTAATTTAAAGGATAAATTTTCAATGACATCTTTATCGTTATAAGCAAAGCTTACATTCTCAAATTCTATATTGTAGTTTTTAAAGTTATTGACATTGCCATGCACTAATTTGTCTTTTTGCATATCTTCGTAAAGCGCCTCTAAAGTATCTACTGCATAATTGCCTTGAGAAATGTATGTAGAGTACCACATCATTCTCATAAATGAAACAAAGAGAACTCCCGATAAAAATAAAATCATAATAAGCTCAAGTAAAATCACCTTTGCGCTACCTAAGCTAGTCATAAAATAAACTATAGGTATAATTAAAATTGCAATCAGTCCAAAAAATAACCATTGATACCAAACATACGGCTTTTTACAAGATAGTGAATAATCATAAGCATATTTTGAGTAATCTTTTATCGCCTTATAAAAGCTTTTAAATGACTTGACATCTGCTCTAAATATTTTTACAACTTGCATTCCTCTTACGTATTCAACAGTTTCAGCACTTAGTTTAGATAGAGCTTCTTGGTATATCTTCATAAATTCTTGTTCACCCATCATTGCCCCTAAAATTAAGGCTCCTATTATAGTAAGGGCAAGCAAGGTGATGCCAACTCTTATACTTACTATAAAACCAAGTGCAAGGACAAGTATAGGTGTAACTATTGCCTGAGAACTATCGGGAATCATGTGAGCTACAACCTGATGAGTTTGTGCGGCATTGTCATCTATGATCTTTCTTATTTGACCAGATGGATTTAAGTCAAAGAACCTAAAACTAGCTTTCTCTAAACCATCAATCCCTCTTTTTCTTAAATTTGTTTCAAGCCTAAATCCCAAGATGTGTGAAAACATTCCTGAAACAAAATAAAATATCGCTCCACTTGTTAGTGTAATAACAGATTTTAATGCTATGCTCTCTGCACCAGATAAATTTGAATTAATTATTAACTTATCTAGAAATTTGTAAATTAAATAATATCCATATACTGTAAGTAGAGCAGATATAGCAGATAAAACTATAGCTAAAACACCAAGATATTTTTTATCCTGTACATAAGCAAATAGTTTTTTATAAATCTTCATAATAATATCTCCTTTCTTTGATATCCCTTTTAGATATAATTTTGCTTTATTGATAATAATTATCATTGCTTTTCTATTATATATCAGTTATAATTACTAATACAATAGTTTTGGATTAATAAGGCTAATTGGAATATTGTCTAAAAGGGATAGGTGTATTATGTCATATTATGATTTTGTAAAAGATTATATGAAAGTGGATGAATGTAAAAACAATAAGAAGTATTCAAGAGTAGGGCACACTTTTTGTTGGAATAAAAATAATCTAAAAGAAGCAGAGGGACTTTACTGGTTTTATGAGGGAGATGGATTTATTATTGATATCCATGATTTTTACATAAAAGAAGAATTAATTAAAGAAAGTACTTATAATATCTCAGACTATATTTCAATATATTCAAGTTATGTTGTCAGTGCAAACGGAGAAAAATTTAATCCTTATCAAACATTAACTGCAAACTCATTATATACTCTTGATTTTGACAATATAAAAGATGATTTTCTATTTTTATTACATGAAAATTCATATTATCTTTGTGTTTCTATTGGATTTAAAAGAGAACTTTTAGAAAAACACCTGTCATCTATTAACATTAATCTAGATTCATTTTATTCTTCTTTAATTGAAACGAATCAAATTATTCTGACTAAATCCTTAGAAAAAGTAGCAATGGAAATTTTAAATTGCAAGATGGACGCTCCTGCTGCTGATTTTTTATTTAAAGCTAAGGCAAATGAGTGGATAAGTATAGTGATAGACACATACTTAAATAGAAAAAAATATAAATTTGAGTCTGATGATAATAAAGCACTTGAAGATGTAGCCAGATTTTTAGATGATCATTTCGCCATGAATGTAAATCAGGAAACTCTTGAAAAAATATCTAAAATGAGCGGAACAAAATTAAAAAATTTATTCAAAGAAAAATATGGTCAAAGCATTACAGAATACACCCAAAGAAAAAGAATGAATGTAGCTGAAACTCTTCTGTTAAATACTAAACTTCCTATAAAGGAAGTAGCAGAATCTGTTGGATATACATCCCATAGCAAATTTTCCATTTATTACAAAAGATACAAGGGAAAACTTCCTAGTGAAGTCCGTAATTTAGTTTGCAAGGATCACAAGTTAAAATGCGATTATTGTGATTAAGTAATTTTTTTACAAGCAATATTTTTGTATAAGTTTAAGTGGATATGCATATATGACCTAAATAAATTAGATTAAAAAATGAGCAAAAAATAAAGGCAGTCCGAAGACTGCCGATATTTATCTCTCTGCACCTTTGCTGAGACTGTGTAAAATTTTGTGTATAGAACCTCCTGATTAGGGTAAAGAAAAAACTAATTAGGAGGATTTTTTATGCCAAGAAAAAGGCCAGAATCAAGAGGGAGCAAAATAGCTAAAATGTTAATTGAAGAATATCAACCTCAAAGTGCACAAGACATTCAAGAAGTATTAAAAGAACTTCTAGGAGAAACTATGGAAGAACTTTTAAAGGCAGAACTTGATCAACATTTAGACTATGAATATGGTGAAAAACCACTATCACTCAATACAAGAAACGACTCAAGTAAAAAAACTGTTAAATCATCCTATGGAAATATAGATTTAAATATCCCAAGAGATAGAGAAGGATCCTTTGAACCACAAGCATTAAAAAAATACGAAAAAGATATTTCTAACATAGAAAACTAGATAATATCAATGTATGCCAAAGGCATACCCTCGCCTAATAATATCATCAACTCATTTTATTCGTTGGATATTATTGGCTGGGGCAGACTCTGGCAAAACAGACCATTAGAAAAAGTCTACCCTATGGTATTTTTAGACGCTATACATTACCATGTAAGAGAAAACAACTTAGTAGTCAAAAAAGCAGTATACATCGCATTAGGGTACAATCTTGAAGGTTTTAAAGAAATACTAGGCATGTGTACCCTAGGGGGCAGACCCTGGGTAGGAGAGAATGAATCAAGCAAATATTGGTTCTTAGTATTAAACCAGCTAAAAGAAAGAGGATTAGAAGATATACTAATAATATCAACAGATAACCTATCTGGATTCACGCAAGCCATAGAAGCAGTATATCCAAAAGCAAAAATATAGCCAAAAAGCGTTGGGAAAATCATGCTTAATCCATCAAATAAGAAACTCAACAGAATATGTATCCTACAAAGACATAAAAGAATTAATGAAAGACTTAAAAGCAATATACAAAGCAGCAACAGAAGACTTAGCCCTAACAAATCTAGGTATCTTTGAAGAAAAATGGGATAAAAAATATCTAATATGTGTAAGCTCTTGGAAAAACAACTGGGCAGAACTATCCACATACTTTAAATATCCAGAAGGAATAAGAAAACTAATATACACAACAAATGCCATGGAAAACTTTAATAGGCAGCTAAGAAAAGTGACTAAAAACAAAACTATATTTCCAAATGACTATGCTCTACAAAAAAGCCTGTATCTAGCAATGGTTGATGCTTCAAGTAAGTGGACCTACAGGATACGTGGTTGGGATCAAATCCTATCACAACTATCAATATTTTTTGAAGGGAGGATTTAAATAAGTAAAAAATCAAGTGTGAAATTTGCTGTAAATTTTCATGAAAATTTGACAGTTTATTAAAGTTGTGTAAAATTAAGACAAGCTCCATTCCTATAGGAATGGACAAACATTGATACATAAAAAAATGTATCAACCCTTACCCTTTTATCAGGATTTAGGTTGATACACAAAATTATTTACAGACCCAGCTTAGAATTAAGAATGCAATAGATAAACAAGCCGATTGTAACCGGCTTGTTTGTTGTGCTCAAATTTAAACTCTAAATAACAAGTAGAAAAGTAAAATTAGTTTGCTTTTCTACTTGACTTTTGTTAGCAGGTTCTTGGCATAAAAATTCCTCCTGATTAGTTTTTTCTTTACCCTAATCAGGAGGTTGTATACACAAAATATTACACAGTCTCTTATTTATATACAAATATAATGATTTTAATTTATTTTATTAAAATATTCTTTTTTTAGATTTTCATAAACCCACAGCAACCAATGGATGATAACTCTTTAAAGCCCGTAGATTCATAAAATTTTATTGTTTTGTCTGTTGCATCTGTTGTTAGCTGAATTTGATACACATCAGGATAATAATCTATAACTGCCTTCAATAATTTTGATCCCACACCCTGATCTTGATATTCTGGCAATACGAGAATATCTTGGATAAATACTATAGTGTAGCCATCCCCAACTACCCTAATTATTCCTATTAGTGTCTCTTCTTCATAAGCAGCCATTACCAGTAAAGAATTTTTAAAGCCATTTTCTAATTCATCAAGTTTATCAGTATATGCAGTCCATCCCACAGCATTATACAAACTATATATTTCCTCACGATCAAAATATTCATACTTTATTATTTCCATTGAAAACTAATCCTTTTAATTAAATTCGTTCAATCTCAGCATATAAAACATCAATAATTTTTGATAGTAAGTCTTCTGGTAACTTCTCGATAAATTTATATCCACGTGCATTGAGATCTAGAGTTTTTATGTGTTCACATAATATAACTCCAGTAGTCGATGTTCTCTCATCTAATGGTATATGCAAAGGGAATTTATTATTTGTATTGGTTATAGGACAAGCTATTACTAAGTTGGTTTTCTCGTTAAAAAAGTTATTACTTACAACTAAGGCAGGCCTACATCCAGCTTGTTCGTGACCCCTCTGTGTATTGAAATTTACTTTTATAATATCCCCTTGCTTTACCATAGTTCTTCTCCAACAGGATCTCCCCAATCGTAAATTAAATTATTATACTCACCATCAAACCCATCGAATAGACCAACAATATTCTTTCTTGAACTTGACTTCTTTATAATTATCTTATCACCATCAGACGTTACATTTAGTTCATCATTTTCTTTAATGTTGAGTTCATCAAGCATAATTTTAGGTATTCTAATACCTTGGCTATTACCCCATTTTTGTAATTTAACAGTCATAAATAGCTCCTTTTTAAATATAGTATATACTAAGTATATACCCTTAATATCACTTGTCAAATATTTTAATATCTCTATGTATTATGCTTCTCATTTATGACGTAATTATATATAATTACATGTCAGTTTAAGGAGGATTATATGTCTAATAATTCCTTAAAAAATGACGCTGCTTTATCTAACTCTATTAAAAATAGAAGGCTGGAGCTAGGGATGACAATCGAGTAGGCCGCTAGAAGAGCGAATGTAGGTACTAAAACATGGAGTAGATATGAATCTGGTGAAGCAATAAGAAGCGATAAAGTTAAAGATGTACTTAAATCTCTCAGGTGGAATAAATTTCCTGAATCAAAAAATGATGATGATTCAAATTATGATTTAGAAGAATATAAATCTCATAATGCATGGTCGGATTTTATAGCAGAAAACTATGGTCAATTTGCTGCAATATCATTTTGTATTGGTACTGATTATTGTATGACGACATAAAAATGGATTTGACTGAACTTGCTACAATTCCTCGAAATACACATATTGGGAGCTAAATATTTCAACTTTAATTTACTATCTCCCAGAATTATATTTAATGGAATATAATTATGAATTTCTATTGAAATTAAGAATTTCATTAAAATCCATAATTCAAAGAGCTGTTAATAACGATGACTTCAAAGCACATAATGCAGCTGAAAAAATCTTATTAAAAATTGTTCTAGAAGAAGCTAGAATATATATAAAGGAAATTGAATCTGATATTCACCCTAATGACTATGCTGAAAGTGAGGCATGGGAGTATTGGGTTTATGATATATTAGAAGATGATGATGTAAGTCTATTTCTATACTCTGATTTATTTATATCACCTCTTGATAATTATAAGTTCGATAACTGGTTTAAAGGTATTTTTTTAATGGAAAAATGGCTTGTAAGATCTTTTAAATCCTAAAAGCCACTTGTTTCAACAGTCTTATAACATATAATCTTATTTTCTCCCATAGAGTTTTTACTAATTAAAGTAGTATACGTTTCCTTCTCCATCCATATTATCAAAATCTTTGTTGTATTTTAAACCTAATGATTCAGCAGTTTTTCTTGAAGGAATATTTTTATCTAAAGTTAAAGCGACTACTTTATATTCATTATTTAATTCATTAGTTACAATATCGATTATTTTGCTAGCTGCTTCTTTTACAAAACCTTTTCTCATTTTAGAAGGATCTATTCTATAATACAGATTTAAATAATTTTTATCTTTTATTGATGTAAACCTTAAACCACATAAACCAAAAACTCTATTGTCTGCTTTATCTATTAAAGAATAATATCCAAATCCATGCTTTTTATGATGTTCTATGATTTTATTTAAAGTATTTATAAACTCTTCCTTACTTGGCTTTTTCCATCCTGGATTAAAAATATTAGTTTCAGGATTTGCATGAACTGAATATAACTCATCAAAATCATCAAGAGTAGGAACTCTAAGTATTAAACGTTCTGTTTCTATTATTTTCATATTTAACTCCTTGGTAAAATTTAATTTATCTTACAACTTACTCAATCCGTACCTATGAATATGGTGCTCTAACTATACTTTATCGTTCATAAAAAATAGGAAAATATTAGTAAGTCTCATGTCACAAGTCTTCTTTTGAAATTATTCTTCGAATGACTTCACAAGTAAAGCAACTGCTTCAACTTGTTCATTATTGTCCAAACTTATATTCAAGTCATCGTCTATAATTGGGAGCTTGAAAGTAATTGATTTTAGCCATTGTCCGTTAGGTTGTTTTTCTTCATAAACTTGAATTTCAGAAATCAAAGCTGTAATTAACTGCCTACGCTCTACATCATTCATAACTTTATAGAGTTTATCAAAATAGATCAGAACCTTATATATGTTATCTCCTGTGAGTTTTTCAGCTTCAATAGTCTGTTTCTTTGCTTTCGCATCAATTAATGATGATTCTAATTCATCTATTTTGTCATACATGCGATAAAGTCTATCGTCTAAATCCTGTTTTCTTCGCTTATAATGCTTATCTTCAACATCTAAATTATCTATTTCCTCAATTAGCTTAAACTTTGTAGAATGACTCTTCCTCAATTCCTTTTGGTAATTATCTATTTCTTTTTCTATTTCAGAGGTATCCACCTTCATGTTGATTTTTTCTTGCATCATAGAAGCAAATTTCGGATTACTTACTATCTTGACAATCACCTCTGCAACAGCATCATCTAACAATTCTTCTCTAATTTGCTTACTGAATGTACACTTATGACCTCTTATCATCTGCCTATGTTTACAACCATAGTAATAAAAATCTTTATATTTTGTGCCATCTTTCTTTTTCTTGGTACACTTGTTTCCAAACATTCCCACTCCACATATCGGGCATTTTACAATTCTAGAAAGCAAGTGTGTGCGTGTATCTTTTCCTTTATTCACATGCTCATATTTCTTTGCTTGAGATTTTAGCTTAACCTGAGCAGCTTGCCAAACTTCATTGGAAACTATAGCTTCATGTATCCCTCCAGATATTAGATATTCATCTTGTTCAACCTGATTATATTCATTTCTTGTACCATGAACTTTTTCTAAAGTTCTTCTTCCAAATGCTATTTTCCCATTATATACAGGATTCTTTAATATCTTTCTTATAAGACCTGCATCAAACAAAGGATTCTTACCATTCTGTCTTGGGATTTTTCTAATTCCATGATTCTCTAAGTATTTAGATAGCCCATTGGCTCCTATCGTAGTATTTACATACTGGTCGAAAATCGTTCTTATGGCAACTGCCTCTTCCTCATTTATAAACAGCTTGCCGTCTTCAAGTTTATATCCATACGGAGCAAAGCCACCATTCCATTTTCCTTCCCTTGCTTTTTGAATGCGATCTTCCATTGTTTGAATACGTATGTTTTCTCTTTCTATTTCAGCCACAGCTGATAAAACAGAAATCATTAGTTTCCCGGCATCTTTAGATGAATCAATGCCATCTTCAACGCAAATAAGATTAACTCCATAATCCTGCATTATCTGAAGTGTAGAAAGAACATTAGCGGCATTTCTTGCAAATCTTGATAACTTAAACACAAGAACAAAAGACACTCCATCTTTTCCAGATTTTATATCTTCCATCATTCGATTGAACTGTATTCTACCTTCAATAGACTTGCCAGACTTTCCGGCATCTTCATACTCTCCAACAATTTCATAATCGTTGTAAATAGCAAAAGCTTTCATTCGTTATTTTTGTGCCTCTAACGAATACCCTTCTATCTGTATTGACGTAGATACTCGTGTATAGAGGTATACTTTTATTTTTTCTTTTGATATAGCATTAACCGCAATATAACTTTTCTATATCATATATAAACTTTGATTTTTGATTTTAAGTTTGGACTATCATTTCAAGTATATTATAATACTTTTATTAGTCCGTCTCAATTTGTGTTTTTGCCATGTCAAAACTATTTTTCATCTCTTGATTTTTTGCTGGCGTTGGATCGGGCAGATTATCTAAATCTAAAGCACCAGCATATTTTGCAATCAGATTTGCTATTAAATCAGCCAATCCATTCCAGTCATTGTCCAATATATACCTCCTCTAAAGTTTTATATCTAATAATTATTTGTTTAATTAAGTTTTACGACATTGACAAGTGCTTTGGATTAGCAACATAGGAATCTCACCTCCGCCTCTATTCCGGATGAGCCGGCTTCAACCTTAGAAGTATCATTATCCTCATTTTCTTCATAGCGGATAGGGTATCCCTCCCTATATTCAAACTCTTACTTATCGCTCACTTTCTTTTTGCTTAGCAGTACTTGTTTTGCCTAATTATTCAGCAGAAAGATCTTGACGGATAGGTTATTACGCTCCAAAAATAATTAACGTCTTGTCTTGGTCTATTCAATTGTTAAGGTTCAAAATTTATCGAGAGTTCTTAATCTTTTTAAAATTTGATCATCAGAAAATATTTACCTTGATGAAACAAAATTCTATAAATTACCCTCTTATACTTAACAGTGAAAAGAAATCTTTCTTGGTAACCAATTTTGAAATAGAATTTGCTTATGTAAAAAGGTCCAATTCCCACTGCATAAGTAGCAGTGAAAATTAGACCCTCTTGGTAACTGTCATCTAAAAGTCTTCTAACATTTCTTTAATTTTCTAATCGCCTTTTAAGTGTCATATTTACATTTTTATTATCTATGGTATACTTTTATACCTTTTTAGACTTAAAGTCTTTAATAGTGCCTTTCCACCTCTTTTTACCTATAAAGATTCTCCTACATCATAGTTCATTTTTTTATTTCCACCTTTCTGTCTTAGTTTGTCTTTATCTTTGTCATACCAATTTAGGATTGTTGCATAGTGGTTTTGATAGGTTTTGCCGCTGCTTTTCATGTATCTTGATAGTTTGTTTATCATTATTTCTGTATGTGAGTTTAATTTTTCTTTAAGGTTCTTATATTCTTCTTTGCTTAGCCTTACATTTTTGAATTCTCCATAAAAAATGGGGGTGGACTTTTTATCTATCTCTCCCTCTCTCTCTTTATCTATCTCTATATCTTTCTCTATCTCTATCTCTCCGTTGCACTTTTGTTGCTTATGTGTTGCATTGGTGTTGCATTGCAACATTTTTAATTCTCTAGACTTTCTTGAACGCCTTGTAGAGGCTGTTTCTGATTCGATTAAGTTTGGTATTTCTGTTAAATAGTATTCATCATTTTCTGTTACAACTTCTAATAAGCCTTGATTGATTAAATAATTAACTGTGACCATTACATCATCGTCTGTTTCATCTATGGTTAGTGCTAACTCTTTTATAAAATCACTTTCTACTCCGTCATAATAGAGTTTGCCCTCATCTTTTAGGCTTAATAATAAAAGTTTAAGGTAGATTATCGTGTAGGTATCTCTTCCAGATATTCTCCTTAGTCTTTTTATCCTTTTGTCTGTGAAAAATTCTTCTTTTAATTTTATCCAATAATATCTTTTGTTTATTGACATTCTAATCCTCCTTGCAATAAAAAAAGAAGTAGATTTTTTCTCTACTTCTCCTAAAAATTTATTTTTCATTATTCACAATTTTTTTATAATTTTCTAGCTAAAAATACTAGATGATCTTTCTCGTCCAGATGGTATTCACATTTAAATCCTATCTTATTCAATGTTTCTGTAAGATATTCGGGAGAATAAACTTCAAAATCTAGCATATCCGCCCATTTTTTTATGTTTTTATGCTCTCTATATGCTCCTTCGTTGCATATTAGAAACTGACCGTCTTTTACTAGAACACGATGGATTTCCCTAAAAGATACTTCTATATTCTTCCAAAAATAAATTGTTTCAAAGGCAGTTACTATATTTATGGATTCATCTTCAAAAGGTAACTTAGCCACGTCTGCTTCAATAATTTTACACCTGCCATCTCTTATAGCTTCGCTATTTACTGAACTTGCAATATCTACACTTGTTTTTGAATAGTCAATTCCATATACTTTTTTAGCCTTTGTTAGGAAGTATTGAACATTACCTCCACCACCACATCCTAGATCTAAAACTATATCCGAGGTTTTAATATGCAGAAAGGATCTGCCCCATTTCGCCAATTTTTCGTGACCAATGTTCATTCCTTTCACCATGAAACGACCACCGAAATTATTTTTAGGATTTTTTACATTTTCAAAAAATTTTTTTAACATTTTCACCTCTAATTGATAACTATTATCACTGTTATTTTATCATAAATTTTATGTTTATTCAATTTTATATCCTTTCTACATTGATATATTCCAGATTTTCGATAATCGAAATTCTTGATTTCCGATTTTCGGAATTCTGGACTTCTGCTTTTCGGAAGTCTTGTTATTGTGGTTATTTAAGGGTGTAACTTTTTGTTACTCCCTTAGATTTCTCTGGTCATATCTTTTTTGTTTGGTTTTACTTTTTCTTTTACTTTTCTTTTGACTTTTTCTTTTGTCTTATCCTTGTTCTTGGATAGGTCTTTGTATTTCTTTATTTGCTTTAGGATACTTTCTTTTTCTTTTTTATTTTCCTTGGCTATGACTTGCTTAAAGGCATATTCCATTACTTTTATGTCTTTGGCTTGGAAGAATATTTCATAGTTTTTGCTTTCTTTGTTTTTCATTACTGAGAAACTTACTCCAAGTTTGTTTAGTTCTTTTTTTAAGTCTTTGAGGTCGCTTTGATCTATGCTTATATTTTCTAGTTGTCCTTTTTTGTAGAGGTCTTTTAGTTTCATTTCATCGCCCATAAGACTTTTTAGGTTTCCATTTGCTTTTTCTAAAGTTTCATTCATCTTTTTTCTTATTTCTTTGTCTAAGTTGATTGATTCTTTTGTTGCCTTTATTGTGTATGTTATTATGGTTTGTGCTGCTTGACCTGCTTCTTTGCTTATTTCTTCGTTTATCATGTTTTATCTCCTTTGTTTGAATTAAAAAAGGGAAGTATAGGCTTTAATTTTTCTATACTTCCCTTTGACTGTTTTTATTTTATTGTTCTTGGTGGTGGAATACTTATTTTTGATGTTTTTATATCTTTCTTAGGTATTTGTACCTTTTATACTTTTAAATAGCTTACAATGCCTTTCCACCTTTAGTAGTTTGTGTGTGTCCTTTTGTCTGATAGATAGTTTTTCATGTTAGAATATATAATCTGTATTTCTTCGTTGTTCATTGCTTTTATTTCTTCTGTGCTTTTATATGTTTTGTATGTTCCATCTTGATCTGCTTTTATGAGTTCATCTATTAGCTCTTGCCTTTTATTCATCTCTATTACCTCCTAGATCTGCCTTTATTTTCTTGGTCATATTATAGCTTGGATAAGATATTTTTACCAGGTCTTATCTTTCTTTATCCATTTTCTTGTTTTTCATCATTTCTCTGTATTCATTGTCTTTAATAACTTGGTCTTGGAACTTTTTAATCTGTGCTATTACACTTGGTTTTTCACCTTGTTTTATTAACTTATCTATTTCTATGGATAAATCTATACCTAATTCTTTGTTTACAAAATCTACTGAATATTTTATATGATTAATTTCCTGGTATTCATCTTTTATCTTGTCTTTTTCTTTATTTATTTCTTCAAGATTTGCCATTAAAAGATTTTTTTCTTCATTCCATTTTTAGGACTTAGTTTTTCCTTATCTGATAGGAGTTTTTTTAATTTCTCGCTTACTACCTTATATTGGTCTATGTCTTTCTTATGTTTGTTATAGAATGCGTCTTTGGTGAATATATTTTTCTTTTGATATTCTTCATAGAATTCTTTTTTTGCTTTGTAGATTTCATAGTATAGAATTTTCTTTTCTACATCTTCCATTTCTTTATGGATTGTCTTTGCTTTTTTATTTAGTTTGTAACTATTAGACTTTAAACTTTCTATTTTTGTTTGTAACTGACCTATGGTTTCTATATTATTTTTTCTTAAATAACTATATGCACTTGTTATCTTTTTGAAGTCATATTTTTCTTTATTTGTTTTTGCATATCCTTTTAGATATTTTCTTTTTTCTTTTTGAATTTCTGAATAAGTTAATAGATAATTTGTTAGATTGAAAAGTTTAGGGTTGTCTATTACCTTATCTCTTTCTATATCCTTAAATTTTTCATAAGCAGTAGATAGGTTATCTAATAAATTTCCTATCCAACCCTTTAATGTTTTTATCTCTTCTTTTATTGTTTTTACAAGTTGATTATATTTTCTTATTTCTCTATTATAGTTTCCCTTGTCAGTTTCTATTCCCTTTCGTTCCATTGCACTTGCTGCTGATCCTAAATGGATTGTAGGTAGATAATCTGAATTTTGTCTTTTAAAACTCCTATAGTCTACTCTTTTTTCTATCTTGTTTTTTTTCTAGATATTCATTGCAAAGGTCTGAAAAATTTTCTCTCCATTTTTCTACATTGCCCTTATCGTTCCATGTTGTTAGTTCTACTTTTCTTGTCTTAGGTTTTCCATTTTTGTTTAAAATCTTTTCTCCATTTTCATCTAGGATATATTCTTTTTTTGACTTTGCTAAGAACTCTCCTTTTTCGTTTATGGGTCGCATTATGGTCATTATATGACAATGGATATTTCCATTTTTTTCTTGACTCTCATCATGAATTGCATAATCTACTATCATTCCTTGTGATATTAAATTTTCTTTTATAAATCTTTCAACTAGGTTTATGTTTTCACTTAAAGTTAATCCTTTTGGTAGTCCTATTATGAATTGTCTTGCTAGTTGTGCATTAGAATTTTTTTCTTCCATTTCTACTTTATTCCATAAGGTCGACCTATCATTAAATTCTTTTGGTATATGATCAGGCAATATTATATTTTTTACTAATACTTTTTCTTTTCTTGTATAGTCATGGGTTACTCCGTCCCATTCATTTTTTATTTTTTCTCCACTTATATATGCTGCACTTGCTCCTGCACTTTTGCCTTTTCCTCTTGATATTATGTTTACTGAAAAATGAAAACTGTCTGTCATTTTTATCACTTCCTTTCTTTCTTTGTTGTTTTAGGTGGAGGCTTAATAGATTTTTTATATCCACTTTGTGAATGAGCGTTTTGAAATGATAGAATAGAAAAAGCCGACTACTGAATTAATTTTTGTTGTTTCAGTATGTCGGCTTAATTGTTTTGTTCATTTCAAATTTTAAAAGTCAAGGGCGAGCGTTAGCGAGTTTATTTACCCTTTACTTTTAAAAAGCGAATGGTTGTTGCTCCCTGCAAGGGTTTGGCTCCGCATGACGCAATCACCCTTTAGGGTGTATAATTGCGCCCTTGTAACCAAGGGACAATTATGTTATTTCATCTTTAGATGATTTTTCTACATTATCATCTATTCTTTCTTCTAAAATTTCCATTATGTTTAATCCTATTTCTTCATCATTTAACGTTTTTATTAACTTTAAAAATTCATCTTTTGTTAAATCAATACTTTCTTCTTTCTTTTCGATCTGTTCTTCAATACTTAATCTTTTACTTGCCATAATGTATCCTTTCTTAAAATAAAAAAACGACTAGATTTTTATTTCTAATCGTTCTTGTTTTAAATATTCTAATTTGCTATATTGCATTTTAATTTTAAGTCTTCTATATATCTTTCCATGTAATTCCAATCTGGAGTACCTCTACTATCTATCGGTAATTTAATTTTGATATCTGGCAATACTGTGCTAGATATTTGATCTTTATATTCAGTATTTTTTAAAGCTTGCCAAATAATTGAAGTTAAATAGAACGCTAACTCTCTGTTTAATTCTTTATTTTTTAATTTTAAACAATGAATTTTCATATCTAAGCTTGCTTTACATTTATGATAAAAGACTGTTCCTAAAAATGAAACAGATATAAAATTTTCACAAACCCTATAATTTTTATCGTCTATATCCTTGTAGTAACCTAAGATACCGTTGTCAGTATTTGTAGCACTAATTCTAGGAGTTTTTCCATCTAGCAAATATCTTTTTGGAATAGATGAGCCTGTTGGTACTTGACTCGATTTTCCCTTTTTTTCGGTAATAAAAATTTCTTTTTATTTTGTTGTCTGATATTTTTCCTACCTGTCCTTTGTAGGATGAGTATTTTCTAGATTTTCTTGAATAACTTTTTACTTGAAGTTTTAGCTTTTGAACTAGTCGTTGTACTTTCTATTTGTCTATTATCAGTCCTGATCTTTTTAATATTGCTGTTATTCTCTGTATCCTATTTTTCCTTCATGATATTCTTTTACTAATTTCATCTTAAATTCTGTGCTGTATTTGCCATAAAAAAACTGACCTCCTTTAGTTAGTTTTTTGATCTAACTTTTGAGGGTCAGTTCAAAATTTGAGACTTTTAAATGAATTCCAATATTCAATTATTAAGAGCTAACATGGTGCTTGCCAATAGGAATCATTAGAGGCGAATTGGAAATAGGGTCACGTATAATTTTTGCTTCAAGATTAAAGATATCTTTAACTAGTTTATCATTTAGTATATCTTCAGGCTTTCCCTCTGCAACAAGTTTACCTTCTTTAATTGCAAATAGGTAATCAGCGTATCTTGCTGTCAGGTTTATATCGTGCAAAATCATGCAAATTGTTGTCTTATATTTTTGGTTTAAATCAGCCAAGAGGTCTAATAGTTCTATTTGATATGAGATATCCAAGTAAGTAGTTGGCTCATCTAAAAGTAGGATACTTGTATCTTGGGCTAGGGCTAGAGCTATCCATACTCTTTGCCTTTGACCCCCAGAAAGTTCTTCAACTAGGTTATTTGCTAGATCTTCAACATTGGCCATAACCATTGATCTGTTTATTATTTCAAGGTCATCTTTTCCAAGACTCTTAAAAGGCTTTCTGTATGGGAAACGGCCACGGCTTACAAGATCAGCTACTGTTATTGATTCAGGGATTATTGGAGATTGAGGTAATATAGCTATGTGTTTTGCTAAATCTTTTTCTTTATAAGAATTAATCGAATTATTATCAAGTAATACTTCTCCTTCTAATGGCTTTATAAGTCGAGACAAGGTTTTAATGAGTGTTGATTTCCCACAACCATTTGACCCAATAATAACTGATATTTTTTCTTCAGGTATTTTTATATTTATATTTTCCAAGATTATTTTTTCATCATAACCGCAGGTAAGATTATTTGACCATAGAACTTTCATTATATATTTCTCCTGTTCATTTTTATTAGTAAGTATATTAAGTATGGTGAACCTAACAAGCCAGTTACAACACCTACTGGATATCTAGCTGGTAAAATATTTTGTGAGAATATTTCTGATGACAAAACTAGTAAAATTCCAACCAATCCAGCTAATATTGGGCTTCTTTTATTGCCAATATTTAAGGCTATGGGCCCAGCTAAAAAAGATATACAAGCTATTGGTCCTGTAATTGCAGTAGAAAAAGCAGTTAAAGATACAGCACAAAAAATTAAAACAAGCCTCGATAGATCAGGATTTGCTCCAAGTCCCATTGCTATTTCTTCACCAAGTTCAATAATTTCTAGTCTTTTATTAAAAAATAAAACTATTATAGTAGCAATAATACTTACTATTAGTACAAGAGGTATGTCATCTAGCTTTGTAAAAGATAAAGATCCACTGAGCCATCTCATAACTTCTTGCAACTCATACCTTGCGGCTTTCAACAATAAAAATGAGGTGCCTGCTCTTGTGACAGCTTGAAAACCAATACCTAATATTATCAGTCTAGAAGCTGAAAAACCATCTTTTTTAGCTAGTAAAAACAATATTAAAGATGTTGTTAAGCCACAAGCTATTGAAATAATTCCAGTAGTAAAACTATTTGTTTTTAATACCAATATGCAATAGACCGCTGCAATAGATGATGAACTTGTAACACCGATTATATCGGGACTTGCAAGAGGATTTCTTAACATAGTTTGAAAGATAAATCCTGCCAATCCAAAAGACCATCCAGCTATAATTCCTGCTAATAATTTTGGTAATCTAATTTCCATAATCGAAAAACTAGCTCCAGGAACAGTTTCACTATTTAAGACTTTAATCAAAGTTGAAAAAGAATAATTTTCATCTCCAATAAGTAAAATGAAAAATGATAGACTGATTATTATTAATAAAAATAGTAAGGAAAATAGTGTTATTCTATTTTTTCTTTTTTGAATACCTATAATTAAATTTTGCATTAGTTATTAACCCCTCTATTTTTCATAGTTACATAAATAAGTACTGGACCACCGATTATTGCAGTAATTATCCCTACTTCAATTTCGCCTGGTTTACCTAAAATACGGCCGATTATATCACACATAAGTAAGAGCTCTGCACCTATAAAAGATGAAGTAATGGTCATTGTGCGTATATTTTTGCCTAAAAATAAGCCGCAAAAGTGAGGAACTATAAGACCTACAAAACTAATAGGTCCACCAATCGCAGTAATGCTTGAACATAAAAGCACACTTGCAATTATTGCAAGTGATCTTGTCCTAGTAACATTAACACCAAGACCAACAGCCATTTCATCACCCATAGCTAAAGCGTTTAAATCTGATGAAATAAATATAGCTATCAAATGACCTACAATTATAAAAGGTAATAGTGTAGATATAGAAGATAATGTAGCCGCTCCAAGGCTACCTATTTGCCAAAACCTAAATTTGTCTAAGACGTTATTATTCGGTAAAATTAAAAAACTAACAAAACTGCTTAAAGCCATACTAACACATGTTCCTGATAAGGCTAGTTTTACAGGCGTAAGGCCTGCTTTTCCGGTCATAGCTATCGCGTATACAAAAATTGCACTGATTAGGCCACCAATTATTGCAAAACTTATATGGCTTATGCTTGATGAAATTCCAAAAAAAGACAGACCAATTACTACACTAAGACTTGCTCCTGTGTTTATACCGAGGATGCCTGGATCAGCTATTGGGTTTCTAGTAACTGATTGCATCAATACACCGCTTATGGCAAGACTAGAACCTGCTAAAATTGCAAAAATAGTTCTAGGTATTCTTTTATAAATAATTGTTTTAATAAAATCATCTTCTAGATTGCCGATTCCAAAAGCTGCTAAAAAATCTCTGATATTAATTTCTTTTGTTCCAAGCTTTAATGACAAAAATATTGTAATAAGAAGACCTAGGCAGATTATAAAAATTATGCCTAGGTTTATTTGTTTTTTATTTCGCATTTTTGCATGCATTCCCTAAAAGATTTAGGTATTCTTCAATAGTGTAGTTTATCGAAAGTGGTGTTGGGGTGCATGAAGCTGCTAATGGTGTATTTTCTGGAATTACAGCAATAGCACCATTTTTAATTGCGTTTATTTTGCCTAAAAGAGGATCTTTTTGTAAAGTTTCAATAGTTTTATCATCACCATAAGTTATGATTACATCAGCATCATTTATCTTATCTGCTTCTTCTGCAGAAATTTCTTTTGCAAAACTATCTTCACTTTCAAATTCTTTTAATGATTCAGGGAAAATTAGACCTAAATCTGTTAAATAATTTGCTCTTGGATCTTTGCTAGTATAAATCCAGAATTTTGATGTATCTGCAGCATTAATCATAGTAAATAATACTTTTTTTCCTTTGATTTCTGGATGTTTTTCTAATTCTTTGGCTATACGAGCTTCAGTATTTTTGATTAGTTCATCACCTTCTTTTTCCATGCCTAAGGCTTTTGAATCAATTTTAACCATATCTCTCCATAAAGTTTGCCAAGGTTGAGATTGGTATGCTGCTACTGGAGCAATTTTTGATAGGGTGTCATAATCTTCTTGAGTTATACCAGAATAAGCTGCTAAGATAACATCTGGTTTAGAATTTGATATTGCTTCAAAGTTAAGTCCATCTAAATCGTCAAATAGGTTAGCCTCACCATTTAGTTCTTTGATTTTTTCTTCTGTCCATGGTAAAACTCCTTTATCAGCACTAACGCCGTAATTTGCCTTTGAAAATCCAACAGGAACTATTCCTAAAGCTAATGCTACATCATGATTTCCCCAAGCAATAGTTGCAACTCTTTCAGGTTTTTTATCTAATATAGTTTGACCGAAAGCATGATCTAAAACTATTTTGTCAGCTGCATGCTCTTTAGAATTATTTTCTGCACTTTTAACAGAATCACTTTCCTCAACTTTAGTTTCAGTTTTTGTATCATTTGATGGTGCGTTTGAATTAGAAGAACAAGCGCTAAAAACTATACACATAACTAAACTCGCTATTAAAAAAAATTTACTTTTCATAAATACTCCTTAAATATGTTTATAAGAGAATGATATCAATAATGATTATCATTGTCAAATGATTTCTGATACAAATTTAAAGATTTACTTATTTTTTTAAAAAGGATTTAGTTTTTATTTTTAAGCTAAATTATGTATAATATATAATAAGAAATGAGGAGATTAAATGGCACTTATGGCACTTAATATAAATTGGTACCCTGGTCATATGAAAAAGACCAAGGAAGATATAGAAAAAACCTAAAGCTGGTTGATATAGTTTTAGAGATTATAGATGCGAGGATCCCAGGGTCTTCTAGAAATCCTATGCTTGATGATATTTTAGCTGATAAGTCAAGGATGATTATTATGAATAAGTCGAATCTTGCAGATCCAAAGGAAAATCAAAAGTGGATTAATAAGTTTAAAAACAATGAGATTGTAGCTTTGCCAATGAATTCTAAAGAGAGAATCAATGTTGGAAAAATTTATGATATAGCAAGAGATATTCTTGCCGATAAATTTAAAAAACATGAGGAAAAAGATATAGATAATCCTATAATAAGGATGATGATTGTTGGTGAGCCAAATTCTGGCAAGTCTACTTTTATAAATAATGTTGCCCAAAGAAAGGGTGCTAGGGTCGGAAACCGCCCAGGTGTGTCCCAAACCAAACAGTGGATAAAGACAAATTCTAATTTGCAGCTATTAGACACACCTGGTGTACTTTGGCCAAAATTTGACGATAGGACAGGACTTCACTTATCTTACACCAACGCCATCAAGGATGAAATCCTAAATATAGAAGATTTGACCCTTTATTTTATAAGAGAATTGGCAGAAGAATATCCTGAAAATCTCAAAGAAAGATACGGCGTAGACTCAAATGCTGAAGCTGTAAATATAATTCTATGAAATAAATTCTTAATTCCAAATTTAAAGTGTAGTAAATCATTTATTCTTTTTGTTAGAGTAAAAATTTTGTTTTTATCTATATAATTTTCTTTAAACAAATCAATATAGTATTGCTTGTGTTGAAGTTTATTAGCTACTCTTATGAGTTCCTTGATTTTGTATATAGCAATTTCCTTACCGTTGTATAAAATTCCAATGGTCTTTTTATACTTACTTGAAATTATGTCTATATTTTTCATTAACTCATCAATAAAAATTTGTTTGCTAATATCTCTTTCTTCTGATTTTGTTTCAAGGATTATTGCTACATCATTCATATTTTTAGGTAAATACCAACCATCTGGCTTATCTGAATATCGCTTGAAGCCTAATTTATTAGAAGTAGTTATTTGACCAATACCTTGATTGATGTTTTCTTCAACTTCATTAAAGCCTAATACTTCTCTTGCATAATCCTTAACTTGATCTTCTGTCCTTAAAGTCATTTTCTATTCCTCGTCACTAAAATTATCTTCAAAACTAATAATATCATTAGGAGTGCAAGATAGAGCCTTACATATTCTTTCTAAATTCTTAAATGTAATTGGTTTATCCTTGCCCATTTGTGCCATAACATTTGTTGTAAGTCCTGCCATGGCTATTACGTCTGTTTTCTTTAATCCTTTTTTTGCTAACTGTATCCATAATGGTTTATAGTTAAGTGCCATAATATTCCTCTTTTTCTCTTTGTTTGATTTATTTAATTATAGAACAAATATTGATTTCATTCAATCTTACATTGATTTAGTGATTTGTTTTTGAGAATTTGTTGTGTTACT
>HG326665.1:276485-296590 GCA_000308255.3 Anaerococcus pacaensis 9403502
ATGAAGATCAACTAGCTTTCTTTCTTGACTAACGATTCTGTTTAATTGGTTTTCTAACTTTTTCAAATCTTTGACTAAAGTATTATCATTTATTTCTTCTTCTACAATTTTTAAAAAGTCATCTATTACTGTTGAATCTGCATGGCATAATTGCCTATAGCTTTCAACAAATGCTTTTTCTATTGCTGCTTCTTGTATTCCTTTTGAATTAGGGCAATATTTTTTACCTTTTTTAGTTGACCTTACACATTGCCAGTTAATTTTTTTATAAATTGAACTAGTGTGCCATGTTCTTCTTGAAAGTATTTCACCACAAAATCCACATTCCAGCATACTTGAAAAAGCATATTGTCTTGATAGTTTTTCTCTTTTTCTATCCTTGTTAGCAATAGTGTTTCTGTTTTGTGCTCTCCTGAGTCTAATCTCCTGTGCCTTTTCAAAGTCTTCTCTTGATATAATTGGCTCGTGATGATTTTCAATGTGATATTTATCAGATTCACCAAAATTAGCTAGCCTTCTTTTTGTTATGGGATCAACTGTGAAGGTCTTTCCCATTAGTATATCGCCAATATACTTTTCATTTTTAATTACTCCTAACACTGTAGTATCAGACCATTTTGTTTTACCTCTAGGGGTGAGATATCCTTGTTCTTCTAGTTCTCTACCAATGACTGATCCACCATTGCCCTCTAGATATCTTTTAAAGATGTATCTAACAATCTTAGCTTCTTCTTCATTTATAGAGATGGTTTTTGTTGTAGGGTCATAATCATATCCAAGACAACCTTGAAAACCAATAAGCTCCCCTTTTTCCATTTTCATTTTCAGTCCTTTTTTTACATGGGCTGAGGTATTTTCTACTTCTTGTTGAGCTACTGAACTTAATATTGTTAATAGTAACTCTCCATCCATTGTCAAAGTATCTATATTTTCTTCTTCAAATACTACACCAACATTGTTTTCCTTTAATAGTCTTACATACTTTAAGGTATCTAATGTATTTCTAGCAAATCTTGATATAGATTTAGTAATTATCGTGTCTATATCTCCATTTTGGCAATCACTTATTAGTCTCATGAAATCTGCTCTTTTAGTAGCAGTTGTTCCTGTTGTTGCTTCATCTGCATATATACCAGCCAAAGTCCAGTTTTTATTATTTTTTATTAGATTTGTATAATAATCAACTTGCGATTTATATGATTCAAGTTGATCTTTATTATCTGTACTTACTCTACAATATGCTGCAACGCGTTTTAGATCTAAATGTAGTGCATTCCTATTTCTTGCTCCAGTATTTGAAGCTTTTATTACTTTTACTTTAGTATTCATTTTACCTCCTTCCCATTTTGTGTCTTTCTACAGTATTATTTTATCATAAAATTAATTGTTTTCTATCAATTTTCTTGTAATCTTTTTCTATTCTAGTCTTTATTTTGGTGAATTCTTTATCATTTATTAAATTGAGTTCATAAAGCCTACATAACATAGCAACTCTCATGCTATAAACTTTTATTGCTTTCATAATAACCTCCTATGTAAATTTAAGTTTTTTGACATTGACAAGTGCCTTGGATTAGCAACATAGGAATCTCACCTCCGCCTCTGTTCAGGAAGAGCCGGCTTCAACCTTAGAAGTATCATTATCCTCATTTTCTTCATAGCGAATAGGGTATCCCTCCCTATATTCAAACTCTTACTTATCGCTTCCTTTCTTCTTCCCTTGCTTTTAGCTTAGCAGTACTTGTTTTGCCGAATTATTCAGCAGAAAGATCTTGGCGGATAGGTTATTACGCTCCAAAAATGATTAACGTCTTGTCTTGGTCTATTCAGTTGTTAAGGTTCAAAATTTATCGAGAGTTATTAATCTTTTTAAAATTTGACCATCAGAAAATACTTATCTTGATGAAACAAACTTGTTTAAAATTACCCTCTTATACTTAACAGTGAAAAGAAGTCTTTCTTGGTAACCAATTTTCAAAAATAAATTTGGTTAAATAAAAAGGTCCAATTCCCACTGTATAAGTAACAGTGAAAATTAGACCCTCTTAGCAACTGTCATCTAAAAGTTTTCCAACATTTCCTTTAGTTTTTCTAAGACTTTGTTACGCCTTTTAATAACGGCTGGATGAGAAATATTCAGTTTAGCAGCTACTTCTCTAATTGTTTCTTCTTTATAAAAGAGGCTTTCTATTAGGTCTCTTTCAGCAGGATTGAGTTTAGAAATAGCTCTTCTTACTTCTTCAATCATTTCCTTTGTTTCGATAATTTTTTCAACATAAAATTCCAGATCTTCTAAATTTTCTTCGAAGTTTCCATCATGATCATAGGAACAAAAAAAGAAACAGTTATTTAACCTGTCTCTTCTCATTTGATATTTCTCTTTATTCAATTCACTATGATAGGCAAGATATACTTCCTTGCTAACAACCACTTTCTTTCCTTCTACAAATAAATAATATTCTTTGTCCATTAATTTTTCCTCCTTGTTGACATGAATTTCTTTTGTTTGAAAATAAAATTCACACAAGGAGGGCTTCTAATTCTATGCATATATTCTCCTGGGCATAAAAAAAGACCGAAAGAAAATAAATTCTTTCAGCCAATAAATGCCAATATTAAATTTAGGTGCAAATCACCCATCATGGATATTATATATGCACTTAAGTACACATAAAATTCGTATATGGTACTTTTTTCATTCGGAAATAGTACGCAATAAGTTCGTCATAAATTAATTTCTTAGATGTTCATTATTTCTTCAATGCTACGACCGTCTTCAAGTTGACTAATAGCAGTCGGTAAAGTATATCCCCAAATTATTACACCAACCAATGCAATTGCTTCCTTTTTTCTTTGGTAATAAACAGTTCTCTCTAAAGATACATTTCTCATACAAGCTTCATCAGTAATCTTTTTTTCAGCAATGTAGTAGTTATAAATAATCTTATGATAGATTTCTCCATACTCTGGATAAACTTTTAACCTAACACAGGCGTCATAAATTATTAAAAGCATAAGCTTACTATCCATTACATTGGAAACTCTATTGTTAAACTTTTCTTCAACTTTTTCTGGAGCAAATGTAGAAAGATACAAGTAAGCAGATTCTGAAGTTAATCCATAGTTTTCTTTACTCTCAAACATCATAAAATTTGCCCTGCTATCTACTGCCCAGGTAACTTGTCTATATAAACTTAAAATAAGTTTTGCAGCCGAACTAATTTCTTCAAATTTCAAGTTGCTATTTGCATACAAGTTCATTATATTCTTTAAAGTTTTACTTATTCTCAATCTAATCACCCCAATACAACTTATTTGCAAACTTGAATGTTTGTGCTATAATATGAATATAAGTTCAGTTTGTATTATATCTCAAATTGAAAAATAATTCAAGCACTATTGTTCGTATTAAAAGTTATAAATGCACATTAGTACAGGAGGTTAAAGTTATGGCTTTTGCGGATAGATTAAAGGAATTTCGTGAAAAAGAAAAGTTAAGTCAAGCAGATTTTGCAAAGATGATAGGAATAAGTACAAGAACTCTTGTACATTATGAAGACGGAGAAAGATACCCAAGAGATGTCGAGGTTTACAAAAAAATTGCTGAGGTTATGGACTGTGATTACAATTATCTTTTAGAAGAAAGTGATGAGTTTTTAAATCGAGTTTATAACATGGGTGGCAAAAGAGAATTAGAAAAAGCTAGAGCATTAACTGAAGGTCTAAGCTCTTTATTTGCTGGTGGAGAAATTTCTGACGAAGATAAAGATGCTGCTTTTGAAGCTATTACTCGTGCTTATTGGGAGGCTAAAAGAGAAAACAAGAAATACGGTCGTAAGAAAAAAGATTAGGTGATTTTATGAGCATGAATCGCTATATATATGATAAGGTTAATCGACTTATAAAAAAATATAAGACACGAGATCCTATCGAATTAATAGAAGCTTTGAATATTAACCTGGTATATCTATCTGAAACAAAAATACTTTTGGGAATGTACCATTATATTCAAAGGAACAGATTTATTTTCATCAGTAGCAACACAAATTTTAATAGAAAGACTATATTAGCACATGAATTAGGTCACGATCAACTTCACAGAGATTATTGTATGAGTGGCGGAGCTTTTCATGACCAAACAGTGCTAAACCCTACAAATAAATTTGAAACTGAAGCTAATATTTTTGCAGCTCATTTATTAATAAGTGATGAAGATATCCTAGATAATATCAATGATCAAGTTTGTGATTATGAAATCGCTGGACAATTAGGTGTAGATATAAATTTACTAAATCTAAAAATTTCTGAGTTAGCTAAAATGGGCAAGTTTAATAAACCAGTTAATGTTAATATACCTCAGGGAGATTTTCTTAAAAACTATCGCCCTGAACATGATGATTATTATTAGGAGACTCTATGGGAATTTTTATTGCAGGATATTTTTTATTAATCCTTTCTGGAGTAGTTTTCTACTATCTCATCTCTACCTACTCTGTAAAAATCTCAGCATTTTTGATTGATTTTATAGTTGTAGGTTTAGGATTTTATATATCCATAAAAGATAAACTAGATAACAAATTGGCTATTCCCCTTTCAATTACAGTAGTAATTATTTATGGGATATTGATAGTTTTAATAAATCAAAAGCTACCAAAAATCAGTAAACTTTTAAACTATATAATTGCTTTTATAGGATCATCAGTCGCCCTATGGTTGGCACTAGATTTTATTACAAGCACACTAACCGCTTTTAAAATAATAGGTCAAACTTATCATCAATTACCAATAACAAAAAGTATGATGATAAATTCCTTTATACATTATGTAATTGTATTCTTGATTAGTATTCCAGTGTTTAAAGGTAGAATGAAATTTATATTTGGAGGAAATTATGAGTAGAGAAATTGATAAAAACAAAGACGAAAATCAAGAAAAAAAAGAACTTCAAATCAGATCATCCGCTGCTGAATACTTGACTTTTATTGCAGCTAACGGTGATGATCAAGAAGCTATCGAAATTAGATATGAAGATGAAAATATTTGGCTAACTCAAAAGATGATGGCAACACTATATGATGTAAGTGTTTCCGCAATAAATCAGCATCTAAAAAAAATATTTGACGATAACGAACTAGACGAAAATTCAGTTATTAAGAAATACTTAATAACTGCAAACGATGGAAAATCATATAATACAAAACACTATAACCTACAAGCAATTATTGCAGTAGGCTTTAAAGTAAATAACGAACGTGCAGTCCAATTTAGAAAATGGGCAAACCAAATTGTAAAAGATTTTACAATTAAAGGTTGGGCAATGGATGATGAAAGATTAAAAAATTCTGGCACAAAACTTACCAAGGATTATTTCGAAAAATTACTTGTAAAAATTCGTGAGATTCGATTATCTGAAAGAAGATTCTATCAAAAAATCACAGATATTTATGCCACATCTTTAGACTATGACCCATCTGCAAAAGCAACAAAAAGATTTTTTGCCGCTATTCAAAACAAATTACACTATGCCATTCATGGAAAAACTGCAGCTGAATTAATTGTAGATAGAGCCAATCACAAAACTAAAAATATGGGACTTACTACTTGGGAAGGATCTCCAGATTCAAAAATTCATAAATATGATGTAGTCGTTGCAAAAAATTATCTAAACGAAGAAGAACTAAATCAAATGCAAAGAATTGTTTCATCTTATTTGGACATGGCAGAACTACAAGCAGAAAGACATATACCTATGACAATGGAAGATTGGGAAAAAAGATTAAATGGATTTTTACAACTATGGGATAAAGAAATCTTAAACGATGCAGGAAAAGTGTCTGCAGCTCTTGCTAAAAAGCACGCAGAGAGTGAGTTTGAAAAATATAGAATAATACAAGATAGACTCTACAAAAGTGATTTTGATAAGTTCCTAGAACTCGAGGATAATACTAAAGATTTAGAAGAATAACTTAATATACGCTTAACGCTTATAACTTTAATAGCAAGCACAGTAAGTGAGTACCCACTTACGAAAAATTGATGAAGCAGAACCTTTATGGACTGCTTCTTTTTTTATCAATTTTACCTTGTTAGGGAGAACCCTAAGACCCCAATAATTTATGATAAGGAGATAAACTATGGATAATAGAAAAAGAAATAATCAACTAAAAATATATTTAACAGATGAAGAAAAAGAAGTTTTTGTAAAGAAAATGAAACTTGCTAATTGCAAAACAATGTCCCATTTTCTTAGAAAATGTGTATTGGAAAAAGAAATTTATGTAGTAGATTTAGAGCCATTTAGAAACCTACAATGGCTACTTTCAAATGCAACAAATAATATAAACCAGATTGCAAAAGCTACTAATACAACTGGTGTTATTTACAAGAATGAAATTGAATCAATGAACAAAGAAATAGAAAAATTATCAAGAGAAATATGGCAGATCCATTCCCTGCTTCTAAATAAATCAAAAGAAAGTTCTGGTGATTAGTATGGCAATTACAAAAATACATCCTATAAAATCAACTTTAAATTTGGCAATAGATTACATTACTAAGAGTGAAAAAACTGATGAAAAAATCTTAGTATCTTCATTCAAATGTCACCCATCTACTGCCCATATTCAATTTATGAAAACACGAGAAGACAATGATACTAAAGGTACAGTTTTAGCTAGACATTTGATTCAATCTTTTCTACCAGGAGAGGTTGATCCTATAAAAGCTCACGAAATTGGAATGGAATTATGTAAGAAAATTTTAAAAGAAGATTATGAATTTGTTCTTGCAACTCATATAGATAGAGGGCATATCCATAACCATATTATTTTTAATAACGTTAATTACAAGACTGGTAAATGCTACCAATCTAACAAAAAATCTTACCATAAAATTAGGTATCAAAGTGACGAATTATGTAAAGAAAATAAGCTTTCAGTCATTGATGAATACTATGAAGCTTACAAGAGAAAATATAAAACTGCTGGTAAGTCTTGGTACGAATATGATCAAAACAAGAAAGGAAATTCTTGGAAGTCTAAACTTCAATTTGATATAGATAGAATGATCAATAAGTCTAACTCGTGGGAAGAATTTTTAGATAATATGAAATCTATTGATTATGAAATTAAATTTGGTAAACACATTGCTTTTCGTCATAAAGATAAGCAAAGATTTACAAGAGCTAAGACTATCGGAGAAGATTATACTGAGGAAAAAATCAAAGAACGAATAGATTTAGCAATTAAAAATAAAGCTAATCCTATTAAAAAGCGTGTAGGAAATGTTATTGATATATCCACTAATGAAAAAGCTCAATCCTCAAAAGGTTATGAAGTTTGGGCAAGAAAACACAATATCAAAACAATGGCTGATTCAATAATTAAACTTAGAGAACAAGGAATTAATTCAATCACTCAACTCGATGATCTAATCAAAAAATCTGCTGATGATAGACAAGACTTATTAGATAAAATAAAGAAAATTGAAACTGAAATGAAAAGTTTATTCCAGGATATGGAAAATATAAATACTATAAATAAGTATCGTGAAATATATAAATATCACAAGAGAAATCCTGAAGATAAACAATTTGAAGAAGAGTATTATAGTGAGCTTTCCGTCTATAAAATAGCCGCTAAAGAAATATTAGAAAGATATAAAAAGCTTCCAAATACAAAAGAAATATTACCCAAACTCGATAAATTGCAAGAAAAAAAGAACACCCTTATGAAAGAGTATTCTTTGAATAAAGAAGAATTTTCCGACCTTGTTCAGTATAGGAGAAACTATGAAAATTATTATGGGATAGAAGTGGAGAGATAAAAAGCTATAAGCGGATAAACTTATAGCTTTTTTAAATTATTTATAAATTTTTATTCTAAACTTCTTATTCTATCTACAAGACTATTTTGGCTATGCTTTTCATAAAATTTGCCAGTAAATATTATCGCAATAATTATATTTACTAAATTTACAAGTATAAGTGGCATGATTACAAATTTATATGAAGTCCGCTTAGTTTGTTCCATAAAATCTATCAAGATGTATTTATATACAAGAAGCATAATGATGAAAGAATAGGTCTGAATTTTTTTATATTTTATCTTCTAATTTCCCTATATTCTTCAAGATTAATTTCGTCTAATAAAAATAGATCTTGGATGAACTTATCTGATAGATAGAAATTAAGCTCCGCCTTTAAATCCCTTTCAGTGTATTCAGTCCTTAAAACTTCTTTTCCCCCTTCAAGCTTTTTTACCTTCATACTCCACCTCCTATATCACAGGCAAAGAAATTAAGGCTATTTTTAACCTTAGTTTTCTTTCCTCTATATTCCTTAGGACAAAGGGAGTTTTTTTAAGGAAAGAATTTTCTTAATAAGTTGTAAAATTAAGTGCTACACTATGTAAATACTGCTACTAATTTCGTGTAAAATGTTAATAACTACAAAAACACACACGGAAGTTAATATGAGTTATAAACATTTTACATAAATGATATAAACAAAATAGAGATATTATATAAGGAGAGCTATCCTTCTAGAAAAATAGCGAAAATTTTAGGTTTTCATCACTCGACAATTACAAAGAAATTAAAAGATGTAAGTGAACTTATGAAGCTGATAAAGCGATTGAATATAGCAAAAATAAGCGAAAACTTAAATGAAGAAAAATTAAAACTACTGCTGATTTAAGAGAAAAGATAGAATATAAATTAAATAGTAAATGGTCACCAGAACAAATTGCTTCAACCATTTTAGAAGGAACAATATGTTTTAAAACAATATATAATTATCTATATTCTGGTTTTGTCAATTTTAATATCAGTAAACTTAGAAGAAAAGCTAAATCATGAAAAAAAAGAAAAAAGGAGAAAATTTAATATTAATACTTCTATAAGAAAAAGACCTAAAAAGATTAAGAAAAGTTGTAATTTGGTCATTGGTCATTAGATACTGCTGTATCATCAAGAGGCAAAAGTAAAGGATGCCTAGCTAATTTTGTTGAAATGAAGTCAAGGTTCTATGTGGAATTACCAATGAAAGATAGAAACAAAAATTCAATGATTGAAGCAATAAAAAACTTGATAAAAACTCTATCAAAATCAGCTTTAAAATATTTTACATCTCATAGGACAAAGAATTTGCTTACTACAAAGAAATTGAGAAAATGAAAATAGACTTTTACTTTGCTGATCAATATTCAGTACGTCAAAGAGAAAGCAATGAGAACTCATAAGTATTGTTAAGGAAATATTCTACAAAGAAAACAGACTTAGCTAAAATAGATATAGAAGAGTTGATAAATAATATAATGGAGCTTAATAATAGACCTAGAAAATGTCTAAATTATTAAACTCCATTTGATGTATTTATGTACTAACTTAGTTTACTATGAGTGTCGCAATATTATTTGCAATTCATCTTTAGTAATTATATTATATAAATGACCTAGCTATCAACATTTAGGTTAATACGAATAATTATTTAATTCTAGGATCATTTTAAAACTATAACTATGGAACATTTGCAATGACAATCTATACACACAAACTTAGTTTACCTTAAATTTAACAATATAATTTGAAATTAGTTGTAATTACAATTAAACTAAACTAATCAGTTGAAAATTATCCAATAAGTTATGGATACCCCTCAAATGACTTACCATAATAATGCTAACTTTGTAATTATTCTCAATAGATTTCATCATTTTTTGCATAGTTAGAGCATCTATATTTGCATCAGGTTCATCCAACAAAATTATATTTTTATCTTTAAGCAGTGCTCTAGCAATACAAAGTCTAGTTTCTTCACCCTTTGATATATTTTTACCTTTTTCATCAAGTTGGGTATCCAACCCTTTTTGCAATGTTTTATACCATTTTTCTAATCCAACTGTTTCGATCGCCTTTTCTATTTGTAAAATACTAATTTTTTCGTCACCTAATGTTAAGTTGTTTAATAATGAATCATTGATTATAAAGGGTTCTTGACCAACATATGATATATTTTTATATGTTGGATTTTTACTATTATCCATAAATTTAATGCTACCTTCATCTGGAACAAGTATACCAGCAACCAACTTAAGTAATGTGCTCTTTCCAGAACCATTTGGGCCTTCAATTAAAAAATTATTAGGTAAATTTAGCGTTATAGAAAAATTATCAAACACATTTTCTGAATCATCATATGAAAAATCTATATTGTCAATGATTATGCTATCAATATTCTCACTTTCTAGATTTAGAACATTATATTCTATCTCATCAAAATAACCTTTTAAATTATCTACTGAAACCATAATGTTTTGTATATTTTTAATATAATAGCCAACATAGGAAAGAAAAAATGATATCCCTTCTAACATTGAATAAGCTAAAATAAGTAAACCAAAATTTATTTCATTTTTTAAAATCATGTCCACACCAAAATAAATTAATATTACTTTATAAAATGATTCATAGATTAGTGAATCAAAAAACATTGAAATATTTTTAATTATAATTTGTTTACTCTTTTCAATTTTTATTAACTTACCATTTTCATTAATTTTACTAGCTGTTTCTTCATCTAACCTATATATTCTTATCATTGTTAAGTTATTAATATAATTTAAAGAGGCTTTTAATTTTTCTTGATACAATTTTCTTAAAATAATACTACACTTTTTAAAATATTTTGATACAAATATATTTACAATAATTGGTAACATCCCCACTACTATAATAATTAATACTAACTTTACAGAAATTTTAGCAATTACAATTGCAGAAATTAAACCAGATAATATAGATTGAAATAAAACTACTAAATCCCATCCCGCTAATTTTTGAACATTATTTATATCCCTTTGTAAAAGCGTCAATATGTTAGTTGGATCATCAAAATTCTGGTTTCTATTTTTAAAAATGTTTTTAAAAAATCTCTTTTTTAAATTTCCTTTATATATATTTTGAGAATATTCCATCAAAAATCCCCAGAGTGGAATTGCCAAAATAAAGTAAATAGCAATTAATATTGTAAAAAATATTATTAGAGCAGTAGATAACTCTCCGCTTGAATATTTTTCAAATATTAAAAAATATAAATAACCAAATAAAAATTGAGAAAGAACGCTTTGAAAAGAATTCATAATAAATCCAATATAGCCACTTATAAGATATGATTTTTTAAAAATTCTATACATAGTTTACCTCTATTAAGTTTCCATTTTCCAAATTATATATTCTATCACAAATTTCTAATAAACTTTTCCTATGCGTAGTGAGGATTATAGTTTTATCAGACTCTTCCAATAATTTTTGTAAACCTTTTTCAGATTTTACATCCATTGATGCACTAGGCTCATCTAGTATCAAAATCTTTGATTCTTCCTTTAATAAAGCTCTAGCAATTGAAATTTTTGATTTCTGACCTTCTGATAGATTTCTAATATTAAAATTTATACTGTCTTCATTTTTTAAATTTAATATATCATCCATATATATTTTTTCAGATATCATTTTTAAAGAAATTTCTTTTTCTGGAATATCTTCGATATCTTTTAAAAAAATATTATATCTAATACTCCCATCTAACATATAATTTTTATTATCAACATAGGAAATACTTCGCAAAATCTCTTCTATGTTTTCATTAGTAAGCATATTTAACACACATATCTTGCCAATATCTGGTTTATATATGCCAACAATGAGTTTTAATAGTGTTGATTTTCCCGATCCAGACTTACCAATTATTCCTATTTTTTCTCCATGTTTTACCTTCAAATCAATATCCCTTAGTATAGGATTACCATTATAAGAAAACGATAAATTTTCTATATCGATTATGTAGTCACTATCAGTGTGGATTATGCAATTTTCTTCTTCTAAATTTATTATCTCTAGAAGTTCATCCATTAAAGGATTAATTTTCTTTAGTTTAGCTAAAGAACGTAAATAATTCGAAAACGGCAAAGAAACATTACTAGTTAAAGATAAAATAGTCAAAAATTTCCCATATGTTATTTGATCATTGTTTGCAAACTTAAATACGATGAGAAGTACAAGAACAATGCTAGGCAAATATTCATTTATCAGAGCTGGGACATATGCTCTTTGAGACATTTCATTTAGCTTATTTGCTTTTGAAATAAAATAATCAACTTTATTAGAATGCTGACTAATTATATAATTATCCATATTTTCTATTTTTATCTCTAAAGCATTCTCTATCATCTCTTTTTGAAATGCCGAGAGATTTCTTTCACTTTCATAGTATATATTGGAAGTTTCTAATAATCTATCAGAATTTTTTAAATCCAGATAAACACCCAAAAATATAGTTGGTATAATAATGATACTAATCCTGTAGTCTACAATTATTAATGTCACAAAAACAAATAGAAAATATATAGGTAAATAAAATATATTTGAAACATTATTTCCTAAAAATTCCGAAAACTCCTCTATTCTATTATTAATAAGGTGAGATAAGGCACCTTCTTTTGTATTCTCAAAATAATCAATATTTCTTTCACTAATTTTCAATACAATCTTTTCAGTCAGTTTTTCTTCTACACTAATAGAAAAGACCTCAAAAATAATAAGTCTAATATGTTTTAAGATAGTCATAAAAAATGCGAAAATAATAAATTTAATTAAACTATCACTCATAATTTGATGATTTTGCAATGATCTATCTAATAATGGTTTAATATTAAGAGAAAATCCAATATTGAATATTGATGATAGTACAGATATAAAAATAAAAAATAAAAAAGTTTTAGAGTTTATATCTGCTAATTTCACCATTTTTTTAAATTTTTATACATATAGTCTCCAATCACTTTATGATTTAAGAACTTTGATCTTTTTAAAATATTTATTTACATCATCAATATAACCTAAATTAAAGAAATTTGAATAATTATTAATATCATAGATACTAATTATTCCAGTAATTATTGATGAATAAAAGCTATTTCCGTCTACCCACATTTGTCTATCTTCGTACCATGGTACTAATAGTTTCATTTTCTTAAATACACAAATATCTCTTCTAATAATAATATCTTCTATTTGCTTTATATTAAAATCAACTGATAAAACAGAATCGAAAGAAGAAGGAAAGGAATCATGACCATCATTACTTTTTGCAGCTATAATTATAATTTTATTTTTATTCGCATATTCACAAATTTCTTGCATTATTTTCAAATTTTTGATATCACTTAAGTTCATAAATCCAAAACTTATATTGATAATTCTACAAATTTTAAATTTTACTATCGTATTTAGTATATCATTCACAAAGTCTATTTTAGTTTCTCTATCTATTGCTATTAATAAAACACTAGATTTGTGATTTATATCTTCTACTATTGATTTTACAGCAATACCATGTCCCATGGGAAAATTCAAATATAAATCTTTTTTTAAATTACATATGTTAATTATATCATATTTATTATAATTAGCATTAATCCAATCATTTGGATAAAAGTCTATTATACCTATATCATATTCTTTGTTTATAAGCTTATCAAAATTGTAGTATTTCATAATCCTCTTCAAACATTATTCTTTCAATAAATGAATATGGATTGAATAGAAAATCATCATCTTTATCTTTTAAAAATTCGTTGAAAATGCTAATCAAACTATCCACTAATTTAGTTGCGTATTCATTGGCTTTACAAAGTGTCTTAAAAGGCTTGTTAAAAACATAGTAATAGTCTAAATCACAATATAATTCAATGATAATCAATCTATTTACTATTTCATATGAATTTAATTTAAATGCTCTTTTATTGATTATGTCAAAATTACATTTTATTCTATAATTATATTTTTCATAAGCTTTTTTTATATTTTGATCCAATATTAATATATCATTATAATCTAATTTAAATTGATCTGGTGTAAATATTTCGGATGGTGTAGACAAACTATAATTAACATCTTCCCCAAATAAATTATATAAAAATATACTTTCTTCATTTAAATTATGTTTTGTAATTAACGTATTTATAGATAACGATTTTGCATAAATCTTATACCATAAAATATTATTTATTATATTAGTATAATCACAAAATTTTATATTTCTATGTAATTTCATTATATTATAATTACCATCTAGACTTACTGTTATGCATAATTCCTTCAATATGTTCTTATCTACATTTAATTTTAAAATTCCATTTGTTAATATTTCTATTGGTTTATTATCAATATTTAATATTAATTTTTCTAGATTAGGAAAAAACGAAACTTCTCCTCCAGTTAAAACTATTTTATCAATACATTGATTCTTATTTATTTCTTCTATATAGTATTCATACTTATTTGCTCTGTTAATACCTTTCTGAAGAAAATTTGTTTTAACTGCTTCATAACAGTATTTACAATTTAAATTACAACTATTTAATAAATGTACCACTAATAATTTATTCATAATACATACATATTCTTATATAATCTATTTAATAATTCACACATTCGGAAATCTTTTCCTAAAATAGAGTCAGAATACTCCAGAGCTCTTTCTCTACATCCATAGGTACAGACACCATGATATTCACAGCTATTCTCTTTACAAGAAATTCTAAATGAATTTAAATTTTGTATAGCTTCGGTTAAGGTGTCTCCAATTTTAAATTTTTCATTATAATCTGAAGTTAAACCAGGACATAATTGAAACTCTCCATTACAATCAAAATAAAGTAATGTTTCTCCGACACCACATTTTGAGTTTATTATTGACTCATACAAATCTTGATCACTATATCCTAATTCCTTGTATATATCATAAATATAATTCGAAATATCATTTATAAAAAATAAATCTTTATTTTTTTTAGCATTTCCTTTTATCGTTACTGTATCTAGCCTTGTTTTTATATTAATTTTTTCAAAATATTTTACCAATTTCATTATATCTTTCCTATTATTTTTTAATAACATTGTGTTTACTAAAACTGATACGTCATTTTCTTTTAAAAATTTAATATTTTTAATTGTTGATTTAAAAGCTCCTTTTTTCCCTCTAAAAATGTCATGCTTTTCAGGCTCAAAATAATCAATGCTTGTTATTATATTATTTATTCCACTGCAATTAACAATAGCATCCAAATCATTCTCTGATAAAAATGCTAAGTTAGTAAAAAGACTAGTCCTAACTGGTAAATTAGACAAAAAAATTAATAAATCATCTATGTACTCTAATGTGAAAATTTCTCCTCCAGTAAAATCTATGCTGTAAATTCCTAAATTTATAGCTTCAAATATCAAATCTTTAATATATTCAAAGGACATAGATTTACTTTTTTTTCTCTTATCACCTTGAAAACAGTGTCTACAATTTAAATTACAATTATCTGTCAATTGAATAAAAAGCCTAAATTTATTCGCTTCTTTTATTTTTACAAATGGATTATAGTAAATATCATCTTCAATAAAAACACTGATGTTTTTAAAATATTTTATATACTCATCATCTATATCACAAATTTTATTACTACTATTATGTACCTTTAGTATATTTATAAGTTCTTTAGGTAATCTATAACTTAAAGATCCATCTTTTTTAAATATTACATCCTTAAAAATTATATATTTATTATTAAATGTTAGCACATTCCACTCCTATATATTATTTAATGCGTCTATTAAAAATAAATTCCAGGCAAATATATTGGTTGTTTTTGTTAATACATATTGAAAAAAAATATATTTATTGCAGTCTATAAAATTGTTGTATTCTTCACTTCCTATATAGTCATTAAGAATATCATCAAAATTGTCGATAACAACTCTATCAATATGTTCAGTTATAATAAGCCTAGTATTTGTTACTTTATAAGGATAAATCCCCTCACATGACACAAATAAATATCTAGGTAATTTTGATTTATTGGCGTGACATTTTTCTTTACTACATAAATAAGCATTACAAGGATGCTCTTTTACTGTGAGGTAGTCTTTATATATTGAATTAAAATTTAAATTAATATTAAATTTAATGATTTTCCCAATTATTTCGTTATAGTTTTTTATATTAATTTTCTCATTATTAAACAAAGCAAAAAAATCAATACTACTATTATTTATTAATTGTTGTATATCTTCCCACAAATAATTTTCACTACTTATACTTGTGTCAAATTTAATAAAAATAATATCTAAATTATTCGAATCAAATTCAGAACATCTAGAAATTTTATCAGCGCACAATATTTCATATACGAATAACTTTGGTATATTTTGACTTTTTTTAAAATGATTTATATAAAAATTAAGATCGACCAAAAACATTTTATTACTGGTTTTGATGTATTCTACTATTGGTGATAGAAGATGATTTTCCTCATTATGATCTGAATTATAATCCGAATTTATAATAAACAAATTAAAACTATCATATTTCAATATTTTATAAATGTTTTTAATATATAAACTATTTATTCCATTTTTAGTAATTTCTAATTCAACCACTGGGGATTCTATTAATTTATACATTTTTTCTCCATTCAAATAAATCTTAAACTAATAAAGAGGCACTATTAATGCCCCTTAATGAACTAAATTATTTATTACAAAACATAAAATCATAATATAATCTAATTGCAATTCTAATCTATGCTTATAGTAGTTCCAGAACAGTGACATGTTCCAAAAAATACCAAGCCATTTTCTTTGTCGATTTTTACAGTTTTGATTTTTTCCAGCAATTCTTTTTTTGAAGAATCATTCTTCTTTTCAATTTTTTTATCTTCATAGTTTCTATTTTTTATATCCATATTTACCTCCTATAATATTTGCTCTTTCTATCAATATCATTTTAATACTTATTTTATAAAATGTAAAGGTTTTTAATGTTTTTGCTGCATTAATCTATAATTAATAATTTTAAATAGGCTAATACTAAAATATGGAAAAGCTAAACAATAAACTAAAACCACTAAAAGAAAATAGCAATTAAGATGAAATTAAGATTAAAACCAAAAATGTCTGAATAAAAAAATACAAACAATCTTCAATCCCAAATCCTATAACTATATAAATATCGGTAAATAGAATAAATATATCACTTGAACAAAGCCTTGTTTTAATAGTTTGAATATAAAATTCAAAGAACAAGAATTATTTATAGTAAAAAAACAAAAATTAAGAAAAAAGCATATAATTTTTTTGTATTAACTTAAATCCTGATATAAGGATAAGCGCTAATATAATTTTTACGTATCTATTTGTGTGCATTCTAAAAAAATAGAACTTATTAAGAAACTGTGTGAAATTTTGTTTATGGGAATATCCTGATTAGTTTCTGTTAAACAAAATTTTACATAGTCTCGTAGTATTCAACATTATTTGAATGGAATCCGATTTAAAATAACATGTATAGTTTTGTTTTAATCCTTTTTTTAATAGCTTTATTAGTTATTATAGCTTTCAGTCTTATTTACCTAAATTTAATACAATATATGTTATTGAGTCTTGTTAAATTTTTGTCCTGAAACAAATTTATAGACTTTGGAAAATAAATACAGATAGAGTCCGTATAATTGTGTAAAAAGAAAAAGGACATTTGAAACCTAAACTAGTACAATATTTTTAACGACAAAAACTAACTAGGAGTAACAAATGACCCAATTATATTTTACATTAAACACAGAAGATATTCAAAACATAATCAATGCCAAAGTAAAAAACAAAATGGCAAAAACTATTCTAACTAAAGTATTTAATGAGCTTATGGAAAAAGAAAGAGATGAATACTTAGAAAACAAACCCTATCAAAGAGATCCTAATAGAAGCACTTATCGTAATGGCTATTAAGAACGTGATTATACAACAAAAACAGGAACCCTAACCCTAAGAGTATCTAGAACAAGAGATGGAAAATTTTCTACAGAAATATTTGAAAGCTACCAAAGAAATGAAAAAAGCATTACATACAACCATGCTAGACATGTATGTTCAAGGAGTATCAACAAGAAAAGTATCCAAGGTAATAGAAAATATGTGTGGAAAAATATATTCTAAATCCTTTGTATCATCTCTAACTAAAAAGTTTGATGAAGAAGTGCAACTATGGAAAAATTGTTATTTAAGTAGAATTAAATATCCCTATGTAATTGTAGATGTAGTATACATAAAAGTAAGGGAAAACAATCGAGTGGTATCAAAAGCTTGTCATATTGCAATAGGAATAAATGAAAAAGGAAATAGACAAATCATAGGCTTAGACCTAAGCGATAGTGAAAGTGAGTATTCTTGGTCAAAATTCTTTGAATACTTAAAAGCTAGAGGTCTATCTGGAGTCAAAATGCTAATATCAGATGCTCAGAAAGGTCTAGTAAAAGCAATAAAAGAAACATTCATAAAGGTAATATGCCAAAGATGTCAGGTTCACTTTCTAAGAAACATCCTATCAAAAGCACCAAAGAAGAACACTGAAGAATTTAGAAATGATATAAAATCACTATTCAAAATTCAGGATATAAACTTAGCAAGAAAAATGAAAGCTGAAATATTTTCAAAATACGAAAAAGAAAACAAGCTACAAAATAGTCTAAATACTCCAGATGAAGGTTTTGAAGATGCATTTTCATATTTAGCAAATGAAGTAATTCATAACAGACTAAAATCAACCAATTGCTTAGAAAGACTAAACGAAGAAGTTAGAAGACGAGAAAAAGTAAAAAGAATATTTCCTAATGAAGAATCAGCCTTACGTTTAATAGGCGCAATCCTCATTGATATCAATGAGGATTGGATAACATCTTCTAAATTATATATTAGAGTGAAATAGAAAATATTGTGCTAGTAATTTTACACAGTCTCCAATATTATGAACTTGACTTAAATACATACTATCTAATAAAAGAAAACCTAAATATTCTATCTTTAATTATAATATAAACTTTTTTCAATATAAATATTAAATTAATTGGTTCACTCTCTTCTGCACTTTCCAATAATCATATCCAGCGTTAGTTAGTCTTCTTTTTCTTTCTTCTCCATTTCCCCAGTCACCTCGTATAACCTCTCTAGCTAATTGGTCGATTGTCTTTCCAATTGGATAAACTATCTTGCCATTAACATCGAATACTTTTAAACCAAATCTATCGGCACATCTTTTAGCATTATCTATATTTCTAAATGCACCTTTCTGGCTTTTTACATCAGACCAGGATTTTCTAACTCTGTATAGTCCACCTGTTGGTTTGTTAACAGACTTATTGCCTCTTAGCCTTTTATTGACCTCATTTGCTATATAAGGAAACTTACTACCAAGGTATGGTCCAGGACAATTTGTATTAGAATACCATTCATGTTTTTGAAGAACACCATCCTTACCTCCAGTATAGGTACAAGGATAGATTCCATTTCTTCTGTAGATATCTGTAACTAAATCAATTAGTCTATTTAAAACGTAATCTGAAACTAACCACTGAGGTCCTCTCGTAGAGTTTCCTACTTCAATTGTTACTGCTTGGTTATCACACCAACCAGATGAGGTTGTCCACGCTCTATTGGCTTCATCAACTCCTAAAACAATAACTCCGTCAGATCCTAAATTATAGTTGGCTGAGGCTTGTCTTGATTTTGGTACAAATATCCTAGCTAGATTTCTTCCGCTTATTACTCCAGCTGCATGATGTATTGCTATTTTTGATATTTTCTGATTTCTTTTCCCATTATGATTTGGTGATAAAATAGTATCTTGAATTAATGGACTGTTGCTCATTATTTATCCTCCTTGAATTGTTTGAGTAATGATTTCAATTTATCTGGTACTGGTAATCCTAAGGCTACTGAATTTTCTAATATCGATAGACCTTCATTTGCTATATAAAAAAAGATGATAGCAGTTCTTATCATTGTTCCATCACCCTTAATTAAATTTACATCACATAGGTTTGCGATACATACAACTATAAAAATCATAATCTTTTTAGCTATTCCTTTAAAACCTATGGATGAAGACACCTTTCTTTCGACTCCTGCTCTTAAAACTCCTGTCAAATAGTCGGCTATTACAAAAGCAAGAAGTGTGTAAATAAAAGCATCTACACTTCCCAGATAAAATCCCAACCATCCTCCGATAT
>HG326665.1:297839-305265 GCA_000308255.3 Anaerococcus pacaensis 9403502
CAGTCCGAAGACTGCCGATATTTATCTCTCTGCACCTTTGCTATGGTCTTTCTTATTTGACTTAGCTTTGTCATCTGTCTTAAAGCTTTTTATTTGTCCTAATATTGACTTTTTATTCTTATCTTGACTCTTTGCTTTTAAGAGCTTAGAAGACAAAATACGGACATTCTTATGTTCTTTCCCGTTGTTATCAATACTTGTTTTTACTTGACCAAATATTTTAACAAAATCTCCTTGTTTTAGATTCTCTATATCTTTTGTCTTATCTCCATAGGCTGAACAATTGGTATAAACTTTATTTCCATCGTTATCTTTTGAAACAATTGAAAAGTTACTTACCTTGAACTTTTCTCCATTAGCATTTTCTCTTTCAAGATTTTCTACTTGACCTGCTATATTACCCACGATATTTATAAGATCATCTTTTTCTTCAATATCACTGACATTTTCAACAACCTTACCTTGTTCTTTCATATCATCAATCATATAGTCAAAGTCATCACTTAGTAAACCTGTTGTGTCATTGTTCATATATAAAACATAAACTTCTTCAAGTGCCTTTTCGTCAGTAACACCTTTTTCTATGCTCACAAGTGCTTTTATAAAATCCTTGTAATTATCATTCATCATTTCTTCTAAGTTTTCTCTAATATCTTTGTATTCCATAATTTCCTCATTATATTATATAAGGAGGAAATTCCTGGAAATCTAAACTACAATTTGATATAGATAGAATGATTAATAAGTCTAACTTCTGGGAAGAATTTTTAGAAAATATGAAGTCTCTTGATTATGAAATTAAATTTGGTAAACACATTGCTTTTCGTCATAAAGATAAGCAAAGATTTACAAGATCTAAGACTATCGGAGAAGAATATACTGAGGAAAAAATCAAAGAAAGAATAGATTTAGCAACTAAAAATAAAGCTAATCCTATTAAAAAAAGAGTAGGAAATGTTATTAATATATCTAATAATGAAAAAGCTCTCTCCTTTAAAGGCTATGAAGTTTGGGCAAGAAAACACAATATCAAAACAATGGCTGATTCAATAATTAAACTTAGAGAACAAGGAATTAATTCAATCACTCAACTCGATGATCTAATCAAAAAATCTGCTGATGATAGACAAGACTTATTAGATAAAATAAAGAAAATTGAAACTGAAATGAAGAGTTTATTCCAGGATATGGAAAATATAAATACTATAAATAAGTATCGTGAAATATATAAATATCACAAGAGAAATCCTGAAGATAAACAATTTGAAGAAGAGTATTATAGTGAGCTTTCCGTCTATAAAATAGCCGCTAAAGAAATTTTAGAAAGCTATAAAAAACTACCAAACACAAAAGAAATACTATCTAAACTTGATGAATTACAAGAAAAAAAGAACACCCTTATGGAAGAGTATTCTTTAAATAAAGAACAATTTTCTGACCTTGTTCAGTATAGTAAAAACTATGAAAATTGTTATGGGAAAGAGGTGGAGAGATAATACGGTAATATTACGAAATCTTATATAAAAATATCCGCGTAATAAATATGATATATAAATTATTTTGTGTATCAACCTAGATCCTGATTGAAAGGTAAGGGTTGATACCGTTTTATATAAACTATAAAACAGTAATTTAAATTTGCATCTAGTTAAACACCATTTACCTAGAAGTTACAATAGCTTCCTATTATTATTTAAAATAATATATTTTTTATATTATCCTATAGCTAATATTTTAAAATAATGGTGCATAATATTATAAATATTTTCTATAATATTCCATAATTTAATCCTTTAAAATATATTTTTCTATTCGATAACAAATATAAATTAGTCCTAAAAATGAAAATATTATTATAATAAATAAACCAATAAGATAGTCATACATATTAAATACTTCGCCTAATATCATTGTAATCAGTGAAATAACAATCCCTATAATTCCTAACTTTATACTAGACTTATACCAATATTCATTTCCATTTATCCAATTCGATTCACTTTTAGCGAGTCTTGGAAGAACATAATGAGACATCCCTATATACTTATTTGAAGATAATCTCACCTTTCCACTTTTAAATTCTTCTATAATTGCCTGAGGTGGATATGGCTTTGGGTGATTTAAAAGATTATAATTAACGATAATGACTAAAATATATATACTTATAAATACTAAATATAAACTACTATTCATAAAACACCTCTATTTCTCTAAATATTTATGGTTAAATATAACTTGATCATGATATAGCCATTTATTTTCAAAACAAGCTTCTCTATTTATATCATTAAATCATATCTTTGAATATACTTATGTTAGTTATTGCATACTCATTAAGTATAACATGAATCTATTTTTGTTTTCAATGGTTTGGTATATTTCGTTAAATTATCAAAAAAATAAAGGCAGTCCGAAGACTGCCGATATTTACCTCTCTGTGCCTTTGCTATGTTCTTTCTTATTTGATTTAGCTTTGTCATCTGTCTTAAAGATTTTTATTTGCCCTAATATGGACTTTTTATCCTTGTCTTGACTCTTTACTTGTTCTTTTGCTTTTAAAAGCTTAGAAGACAAAATACGAACATTTTTATGTTCCTTCCCGTTGTTATCAATACTTGTTTTTACTTGACCAAATATTTTAACAAAATCTCCTTGTTTTAAGTTCTCTAAATCTTTTGTCTTATCTCCATAGGCTGAACAATTGGTATAAATTTTATTCCCATCGTCATCTTTTGAAACAAGAGAAAAATTACTTACTTTAAATTTTTCTCCCTTTGCATTTTCTCTTTCAAGATTTTCTAATTTTCCAGCTATATTTCCCAATTTCCTTCTTGTACTAAATAAGGAGAGCCTTTCGCCCTCCTCTACCTCTCTTGTCCTTTTTTGTTTTTTTCTTGGTTTTTTTTAGTTGCCTTAATCTTTCTACTGTGTCTTCTATTTTATCTTTAATTCCTTTTGACTCTTGTCTTAGTTGCTCTAATTTTTTCATACTATTTTTCTTTCATGTATCAAAAAAATACGATTAAGATGTCATCTCCACGTCCTATTATTTGTATCTTGAATTGAATGTTTTGTTAAAAATATTATATTATCATCTCTAAAATCAGATAATCAAATAGGGGCTAAGATCTAGCCCCTCCCACACCACCCGTACGTACCGTTCGGCATACGGCGGTTCAATATTATCTTGTATCATATTGTTTATTTCTGATGAAACTATTTAACTTTATTCTTTTTGTATCCGAACCTAGAGGAGTGAATACGTCACTCCTTGTATTCCATCAAGTCATAATGCATCCTTTTCAAATATTACAATAAATATTGTTCCTCCCTTCGCTCCATTTCCATTACAGAAACTTCTTCGCTACTATGGATTCTGCTGACTTCTCACTATTCGTTGTTACTACTATTTCGCTATTGCTTTCTCTCTCCTAGATGTCACCATCTAAAACTTGCAAGTAGCTATTAGATTCGTTGGTAACTACGCTCTGTAGGGATTTTTACCCCAGAATTAAAACATGCCCGTCATACCTAAAAAATTTCCTTCCCCTAGGGGTAGGAGAGGACAAAAAATACCAGAGCTAGTATAGTTCTAACTCTGGAATTAGGTCCAACTTTATGGGTCACCTTAAAAAGTATATCGGTCATTTTTAACTTATAAAGTTTTTGAAGCTCTTATCCTTCCTAATAAATAGGCTATTAAAGCCAATACAATATTTATAATAGTTCCTTTTAACCATGACATAGATAAATATCCTTCTTTGATTCCTATAGATCCATCTACTACATCATTGATTTTAAAATATGCTGCTGGGTTTAGATAGGCAAGATGTGGAAAAATTTTAGCTAACAATAGTAAAGCTACTATTATGATAGATAGTATTCCATAAACCTTATATCTACTTTTAGCTCTTATACTTAATCCATGGCAGATTGTATATATTAATAAGAAAAGACTCAAACTTAAAACACTTGTTTCAAATAGGTATTGCTTTAAGCTGATAAATTCATAATATCTACTATAATCTATATTCTCCATTGGCTTAGAAACTATGCCTATATATCTTAAGATAGGATAATTTAAAGTTCCTTTAGGGTCATTTATTAGGCCAATTAATATTACTATAGCTATGCAAAAAAATAAATATCTTATGCATTCAAAAAGGCCAGCTATATATTTTTTATCATAATACTTAGCCTTATCTATAGGATTTAGGTAGACTAGTTCTAGAGATGATGGTTTTTCTAAATCCCTATTGTAATTACTTCCATATAAATATATACTTAGCAAAATAAGCAGTATAGGGAAATTATATAGATATATTAACCTATATAAAATCATAAAGGAGGATTTGTCATTTGGAATTTGGTTTTTTATTCCTTCCTCTAATAAATATGGCTCTGTAGTCTTATCATACCAGCTTAGGCTTCTATTATAACTTGTTTTTAATGGCTTTATATTTTTTTCTAATAATATATCCCTGTATTTATTGTTTACTTCTTTTGAAAACTCACTAATATCTCTGTTAATAAGGTTTAGAGGATTTATAGATAGACTATCTTCAATATATATATTACCTGTATAATTGGCGTCAAGATTCTTTACATAATTAGTTACATCCTTATAAGTTTGATAGTATTTTTCTGAATCTTTTGCTTTATAATAATCTTCTAACTTATCATATTTCATTAAATATGAGCTAGATTCTTCAAACTCTTTTTCATTTTCTCTACTATATCCACCTATAGAATTTTCTTTTTTATTATTTTCTATACTCAAAGTCAAAGCTGTTCTTGTTATATTTCTATCAAAAAAACCACTACTTTCTTTATTCATATAAATTATATTATTTAAAAGTATGGTTACTAAAAATAATCCACCTATGCCATAGCCCAATTTATTATTAAGAAACTTCCTACTCTTATATAGCTCAAAAGTAAATACATTCATTACTTTATTAGAGTTGTTTTCATCCTTATTTAGATTAATTTTAATATCTTTGTTTATTAAGTAAAAACATGTTAGCATCAATATAAGGATAAGAAATAAATAAGTCAAAATATACTTTATATCTATAGTTGCTTTTATATCTATATACGTATTTGCTTGATCTAGAGCATTTTCATCAAATCCTAGTTTACCTAATAAATATATCGGATAATTGAAATGTAAAGGGTTATAAATACTAGAAAAACTTTTAAATAAGTCAGTAACTATTAATGTCACTCCTATTATAGCAGCACTTATAATAGTAGTTATTACATTATCCTTAACTAGTAAAAATAATAAAGCTAAACACCAAAATATAAGACTTAAGTTTAATATAAATAATCCTATTGTAGAGAGTATATACTGATAAAATTTTATAAATAATCTATCAGCCCCATATAACTTAAGAGGATAATTTAGGAGAAAGTTTGTATCCCCTCTTAAAGCTCCTAATAAAAAACTAACAACTAGTATAACTATAGAATAAAATATAGCTAAAATTAAAAGTGAAAATATCTTGTTGATTATATACCTTCTTTTCTTCACAGGAGACAGATAAAATAAATCAATACTAGTAGACTGATAGTCATAGGATATAGAAGCTATAAAGATAAATATGAATATAAGACTTGGTATCAGTCCATAATAAATATTTAGGCTTGTAAATAATATATTAGCAGATGAATTATAATTATCATTTATAAAATCCTCTTCATTTATATCCTTATTATCAAGGAATTCATATACTAAGTCTAGATAACCAAGCTCCTCTCTTTGAGCATTTGTTAATACCAACTCATACTTATTTATAAATTCTTTAACATCCTTAATGAACTTATAGTTAATGTCAGGGTTCACATATCCATAAAGTAATTCATCCTCGCTTAGATCAAAAGGGTTGCTAAGCTCTCCAACTATTTGCTGATAGTCCTCATTAAATTCGTCGCTCATACCACTCCACTCATATTCTCTAAAACCTACAGATATGTACTCAGGATGATTTTTCTGATCCATTATTATACTATCTAATAGCATATCATAAGTAGCTCCTTCATTAAGCTGACGTTCATAGTTGTTGACTTTAAAAAAATGTGTATAAACTGTAAGACCTAAAGCTAGAGCTAGTATAAATAAAATTATTTTGTTTTTTATGAGTTTTTTCATTTCAAACTTAATCATCATATTTTCCTACACTTTATCAAAATAATATGTTAAAATTATTATAACACAGTAAAACAATAAAGAGAAATAACATGATTTGTACAGTAAATGAATTAAATAAATCTTATAAAAACAACAAAGTACTAAACAACATAAGTTTTAAAATAGAAAATCCACAAATACTAGCCTTAGTTGGACCAAATGGATCAGGCAAGTCTACTCTTATGAACTGCATGATGAATTTAATCAGTTTTGATAGTGGAGAAATAAAAATACTTGATATGGACAATAGGAATCCTAGCATATTTAAAAGCGCATCCTATCTAAAAGACAATAGAATTTTATATCCGTATCTATCAGGCTATGACCATTTAAAGTACATATGTGATATACAAAAATTAGATTATAAAAATATTGCTAAAGTAGCAGAAAAAGTAGGAATAGATAATTTTTATAAAAAAAGAGTTGATACATATTCACTAGGTATGAAACAAAGAGTTTTGCTTGCAATGAGTATTATAAACAATCCAAAACTCATACTGATGGATGAGCCACTTAATGGCCTAGATACTGATAGTATATTTAGTTTCAGAGACCTGATAAAAGAATTACACGCCAAAGGAACTACAATATTAATTTCATCCCATACCCTAAGTGAACTAGACTATATAACTAACGATATATTATTTCTAAAGGATGGATCTATAATATATGAAGATATAGAAAAATATAAGCAGACAGAATATAAAATATTAGTAAATGATAAAAGTCAACTCAAAAAACTTGATAACTTTTTAAGTTCTAATTATTCATTAGAAAATTATAATAACAATTTATCTACAAACGAATTAATAATTAAACTAAATGCTGGTGAAATCAATAAGATAATTCAAGTTATTTATGAGAATAATATAGAAATTGAAAGGATAATATCTAAAACATACGGGGCTGAAGATAGATATAAGCAAATATTTGATATAAAATAATTTAAAATTCTATACAAATATAGAAAGACAAACCCAAGGATATATTGTGTTTGTCTTTTTTAATACTGCTTAATATCCATTAATAAAGGCTATAGACATCATCAAAGACAAAGATTGTGTTAATTATATTTCAAACTCAAATGCTGCTAAACTTTCAATACAATCAGCTTTAATAATATATTAAAAAGACCTAGGAAGAGTGAACTGACCCCTAAAATTACAAAAGCTAGCAGAGTATAAATAAGAGCCTCTACACATCCAAGGTAAAATCCCAACCATCCTCCGATAG
>HG326665.1:306414-313121 GCA_000308255.3 Anaerococcus pacaensis 9403502
GATATTTATCTCTCTGTTCCTTTGATCTGTTCTTTCTTATTTGACTTAGCTTTGTCATCTGTCTTAAAGCTTTTTATTTGCCCTAATATAGACTTTTTATCATTGTCTTGACTCTTTACTTGTTCTTTTGCTTTTAAGAGCTTAGAAGACAATATACGGACATTCTTATGTTCCTTTCCGTTATTATCAATGCTTGTTTTTACTTGTCCAAATATCTTTACGAAATCTCCTTGTTTTAGGTTCTCTATATCTTTTGTCTTATCTCCATAGGCTGAACAATTGGTATAAATTTTATTCCCATCGTCATCTTTTGAAACAAGAGAAAAATTACTTACTTTAAATTTTTCTCCCTTTGCATTTTCTCTTTCAAGATTTTCTAATTTTCCAGCTATATTTCCCAATTTCCTTCTTGTACTAAATAAGGAGAGCCTTTCGCCCTCCTCTACCTCTCTTGTCCTTTTCATTTTTTTCTTAGTTTTTTTAGTTTCCTTAATCTTTCTACTGTGTCTTCTATTTTATCTTAAATTCCTTTTGACTCTTGTCTTATTTGTTCTAATTTTTTCATATATAACCCCTTTCTTTAAAATAAAAAAGAGATAACCTCCTTGTTATCTCTGTATACAAAGCTTGATTAATACTAGCCCTATGATTTATCGATTATATTACCTCTTCTTTTTATTTATGTGAATATCAATAATACATAACAAATAGTATATGAATAGAGCTATTCCTACAGGTGTCTCTATCCCTGTTTTGGAATAATTTTCTGATAACACGAATAAATAGATGGGAACATCCCTATCACTCCACCAATTATTAGTCTCTTTGACAATAAGAATCCTGCAAACACAAATAATATTTCCACTAATATTACAGACATCTCTAAAGATTTTGTCCCTAGAAAAATAGATGCCCATATCAAAAAAATAGGAATATCAAAGCTAGGAAAAAATATATACCTTTTCTTATTTTCATAACAACCATCCTTTTTAATGATACTATCCACCTATGGCTCAAACTATTAATTTAAGTATTTTTAGTTTTTACGCAAAAAGCTTAACTACGAAACATGTAGAACCTGATTTTTTTATAGTTTAAATCTGTAACAATAGCTAAAGCTTAGAATATTTTTCTTGTCTCAAATACACATTATCTATTATCACTTTTAATAAAAAAGAATAGTTATCTATATAAGGAGGCTTTAATAACTTAGAATCTAATTCTAAGTTTTGCTTAATTCTTTGGAATTAAAAGGCTCTTATTCTTTAGCTTAGCTAAAGAATAAGAGCCCTTTTCCTGCGACAATTAATACTCACATGAGTATGTCACTGATGATCCTGAATGAGTAACCTCTTGATTAGACCATGTTCCAGCTGGCTTTGAAGGTCCAACATGTACTCCATTGCCATTCCTAATCTTAGCATAATGATTAGCACCACTATGATTAGCATAACAAGTATCTTCTTTTATTAAGAATGTGTTAAACCCGTATTCTAGAGTAGCATTCCCATATTTTGCAGTCTTTGACCAATCATTAACAAATTGACCTGAGTATGTTCTAGACAAACTACCTGCCATTACTGGAGATGCTGTTAGCACACCTAAGATAACCGTTAATGCTAGCATATGGATAAATCCTTTAGCTTTTTTATTCATTTTCTTCCCTCCTTTCTATAATATTTTATACTAGGTCTTAATTAGATTCTATTTCCTCTAACAAGACCGTCATATACTCTTTTAATTTACTCTCTTTCTTTTCTAACAACTTCAAAGCTATTTCTTCTTCAAGTTCATCAAGAGTACTTTTATCTGCTAGATATCTAAATTGGTCATCTACATAAAATAAGTAATTGGTATTATTCTCCTTATTGTATAATATTATACCGATTTCAGATTCATTTTTCAATAGTGTTTTAGGCCAAAAAACTATTTGAACATCTTCTTCATAGTCGCTTATGGCATAGTTCCCAATAAAGCTTGGATATTGGGGAGGATGATAAGAGATAATATACTCCTCAAATTCTTTATAGTAATTTTTAACACCCTGTTCATAACCGCTTACTTTTGGAAACTTTGAGTAATTTATATACCATAAGAGATGAAATACCAAAACTATAATTAAGATAGTTGAAATAAATTTAGATAAAACTTTTCTATCTTTAAATTTCATTGAGATTCACTCTTTTCTCTACTTTACTCTTAAAATATTCGTCGTGTGTTACAATGATAATTGTCTTTCCGATATCATTTAACTGCTTTAAAATCTCAAATATCTTTTCCGCATTTTTTCTATCTAGAGACCCAGTTGGCTCGTCTGCAAGTATGTATTTGCATTTTTTTAAATACAACCTAGCCATAGCGACCCTCTGTTGTTCACCACCAGATAAAGTATATACCTTACTGTTTTTTTTATCATCTAGACCTACCATTTTTAATGCAGAATCTATACTTACATCCGTACGATCTTCTTTTCTTATAAGCTTTAGATTTTCTTCCACGGTTTTGCTTTCTACTAACACGAAATTCTGAAAGATAAATCCAAGTTTTTTCCTGAATAAATTGAGTTTATCCTTTTTAGTTTCAATTGGTTTTCCTTCAAATAGGATTTCTCCTTCTTGATATGGCTCTAGTTGACCAATCATATTTAATAAGGTAGTTTTCCCTGTCCCGCTATCACCAGTGATACAAAGGAAATCCCCATCATTAATTATTAAATTGAAGTTTTTGAACAATACATGCTCATCAAAGTTCTTACATAAATTCTTTATCTGTATCACTTTTATTGGCCTCCTTTTATTATATGAGCAAGAAGTATCTCTTCATTACTCTTTACTTGAATCATAGTGTACATTATTTCCAGTGCTATCAATACTATCGCAAGAATCATAAACACTTTCAAGCTAAAGACAGATAGATGTATATAAATAAGGCAACTAATCAATAAGCTGATAAGTACAGTCAATGCTTGAGTTGATAAAAATATTTTATTTTTTTCAAAAATGCTATAGCCAAGAATTGTTTTTAATACAAATTCTTTACGACGCAAAAAGTACTGCATTCTTATTATAAAAGCTAAAATTAAAAAGTTTAAGCCTAAAAATAGCAGGTTCATAAATAATAACATTGCCGTATTACGTCGTATATTATTCAACTCAAATGTAAATACTTCATTTATGTTTGTTCGTTTTGCTATTTGATTTTCTAACTGAAACTTCTCAATTAGTTCTTCATATTCTTTCCCACTTAAATCATAGGGTGTTGAATAGGCATAATAGAGCCTAGCATCCGCATTACTGATTGAAACCCCCATGTTTCTTGTTTCTAAAATTACTAGAGGAGACTCTAATAGAACACTTCGGAGCAAACTGTTGGTATCATTGATTGCTATAATTTCTATCTTGTCCTTATATTGTACGTAATCAATTTTACTATTGGAGGGATAGTATAGCTCTAGAACTTTTTCTATCTCCTCCTTTGTATAATCAGATAAATCCGATTGGTAAAAAACAGCTAAGTCTGTTCCTTCTTTTAAGTCATGGAGAGGTAGCTGAATCTCTTGCTCCTCTAATGCTTTTTTATTTACTAATATGGATTCCAGCCCACCTAAATTTCTTGAAAAATTAAACATCAACATTGAACGTTCATAATATTTGTCGTTTAAGTATTTATGAAGGAGGGCTGTATCGTCGGTATTATCTATATCTTTACCCAAGGAATTATCAAGTCGGTAATTTAATTGATAGTAGGAATATTCTTTATGATTTTCAAAAAAAGGTTTCTGCTTAGCATAGTCTAACCCATCTTTTATAATCAATCCATTGCTGTACATTAACTGTATTAAAATCAATAGGACAAGAACTCGTACTCCGTATGAAATCTTTACTACAGTATCATTGTTTTCTGCACGAATCCCAGTTTTTTCAATTTTATTTGCTGTTCTTATATAGAGTAGCAAGGCCAGCAATAACTGTAAACTATATGCAAAAGCTAAATAGTATCTTATGTATTCTAAGTAATAGAATCTCTTTATAAAAAGGTATAGGATAGCTGTAATCATACCCAAAATTAGCTGATCTTTTAAAAATAATTTCAAATTGCTTTTTACTATATCCACACCTTGTATAAGCTTTATATAGTTTTCTTTTTTGCTAATTTGTAGTTCGAATGTAGTTATAAAAATGAGGACAAGATAAACAATTGACAGCACGAGAATAGTTGTGTTTCTCAATGTATTGGATTTTCCATAGTAATTTGGGAATCCTCCCCCGTATTGATCGATAAGTTCTTTTTTAAACTCTCTTATTTGGGTTAAATCTTCGACATCATTGGTGAAGAACAATACTTTTAAGGAATCTACATTCTCTAGTTCTTTCCAGTCATGGAATATAACCTCTGCTTCACCTGCTACTAGGCTATTATAAGCACCTTTTTTATTAAATGTTTTTTGAAGTTTTTTAAGCCCAATTTCATTACCATAGATATGATACTCTTTACGTTTTTCTTTAGGTAACTTATTTTCTAAAGCAAAAATTCCTAAATTATATTTTTCTGCTGTGTATACGAAATCTTTTTTTGCAACACTTAAATCCTCTACTTGATTAACAGCAAACGTACAGTTAATATAATCCTCAGAAAAGCTATCTAAATTATAAACATATAATTCTCCTAAAATCAGGAAAGAAATGATGACGCATAAGCTATATACTATAATTTTTATTTTTCTCATTACATCGCACCCCTTTTGATTTAATCTTTTGTTAAACTATACCCTGTTTTTCTGAGAATAATCACTCCTTTCTTTATTCTTATAATTGTATTCAAGTTTCTATAATCTAATTACTTATATTATTTAACTATGGTATTTTTTATTTCCTCTTTAATTTAATTACAACATTAACTATAAGTTATTTTCTATTACTTGATATATCACTTTAAATGAGCAAAAAAATAAAGGCAGTCCGAAGACTGCCGATATTTATCTTTCTGCACCTTTGCTATGGTCTTTCTTATTTGACTTAGCTTTGTCATCTGTCTTAAAACTCTTTATTTGCCCTAATATGGACTTTTTATCCTTGTCTTGACTCTTTACTTGTTCTTTCGCTTTTAAGAGCTTAGAATACAAAATACGGACATTCTTATGTTCCTTTCCATTGTTGTCAATGCTTGTTTTTACTTGACCAAATATTTTAACAAAATCTCCTTGTTTTAGATTCTCTAAATCTTTTGTCTTATCTCCATAGGCTGAACAATTGGTATAAATTTTATTCCCATCATCATCTTTTGAAACAATTGAAAAGTTGCTTACCTTGAACTTTTCTCCATTAGCATTTTCTCTTTCAAGATTTTCTACTTGACCAGCTATATTACCCACGAGATTTATGAGATCGTCTTTTTCTTCAAGTTCATTGGTATTTTCAATTAGCTTTCCTTGTTCTTTCATATCATCAATCATATAGTCAAAGTCATCACTTAGTAGACCTGTTGTATCATTGTTCATATATAAAACATAGACTTCTTCAAGTGCCTTTTCATCATTAACACCCTTTTCTATGCTCACAAGTGCTTTTATAAAATCCTTGTAATTATCATTCATCATTTCTTCTATATTTTCTCTAATATCTTTGTATTCCATAATTTCCTCCTTGTACTAAATAAGGAGGGTCTTTCACCCTCCTCTATCTTTCTTGTCCTTTTTCACTTTTTTCTTGATTTTTATCTTTTTCTTCTTCCGATTTGAATTTGGATATTTGTCCCAATATTGATGGTTTATCTTCCCTTGCGTGAAGATTATCCTCTACATCATAAGTTGATTCAAAGTAATCACTATCTTTAAAATCATTGTCATACCTATCTGGCATTCCGTCATTATCAAGATCTTTTGCTAGTGGATCATAGAAGTTTCCATCATCATCTATTTCCAAGCCTAAAGCTTGTTTTAAATCTTCTTCATCTACTGATACCAAATCGTCAAAACTAGACATCTTTATAGCTTCGGCCATATCTTTAATTGCTTGTGAGTTAGATATATCTTCTTCTACAAAAGATTCTGTTCTAATAGCAATATTATCTACATACTGAGTCCATGTTTTTTCTTCCAAATTTACCTCATATTGAATAGAGTGCTTCCCATCAGGTGTTTCTGTATAGGCAAGTCCTATATGACTTAAATCAGGGTATAGTTTGTCGAAGTCTTCATAGCTATTAGATTCCGAAAACTCATAGTTAGAATAATCAACTATCGCCCTCTTTAAATCTTCTAATAATGGTGATTGGTTTTCTAATTCTTCGACTTCTCCCATATCTAAAAGTTTATTAATTTCAGCTAGCCTTAGTGTCTTATCCCTTAACTCATCTGCTTTTTCAAATGGTTTAGTTAATTCTACTTTGGCATTTTCTAAAGATTCTTTATAGTTTTCAAGGTTTTGATTTAATCTTTCAAGTCTTGAAGGCATTTTTTCAATGGCATTATCCAGTCTTGTTATATTACCATCAGTAGAGTTTGAAAACTCTCCAAAGTATTCTGCTTTTCCTAGAAGTTTAAAGGTGTGAGTGTTAGTCATAAAGTTATATGAAACTTGTAAGCCTAAGTTTCTATATTTACCAATAACCTTACTATCATTTATCTTTACCTTTTTTATTTCTTCTAATAGCTTCTCTCCAGCCTCTTTCTTATCTAAAATTTTATTTTCTCCAAGACTGATTGAAGT
>HG326666.1:0-14496 GCA_000308255.3 Anaerococcus pacaensis 9403502
TTTTTCTCGGCCGTTCCGTCCTGCGACCACTCCGTGGAGGGTCCTCTATGGGCCGTACAGGCCAATTTTTAATCATCCTTTTCAAAAGAATCAACTTGGTTAAAGTTGTCAATAACTTTTTAAAGTTTAATTGATAGGTTGATTATGGTTTTATTCATAATCATTGATATTAAGTTTAGCTTGAATATATTCTTAATATATTCGGTTCAGTCAGTCGATTTACAATCGACTTTTATAGTCTACCATTAATTTTTTGCCTTGTCAACTTTTTTTAAATTAAATTTACAAAAAGTTTACTTAAGCTTTACAAAATTAATTGTGTTGACTTTATTAGTCTATCACGTTTTGAAATGTATGTCAACAGTTTTTTCAAAGTTTTTTTAAGAACTTGTTGCATCACATCTTCGGTGTCGACTTTTACTATTATACAGAGTTTAAAATTCTTGTCAATACTTTTTTTAATTTTCTTCTGGTTCGTAGTGGATTATCGATACCATTTTGCCATTATGGTCTTTGATTTTCCTTATTTTCTTATCAAAATCAATTCTTTTTAGCCATATGCTTTTCTCGCATCCCAGGCATTTTAGTTTCATGTCTGCGCCCATGCGTTCTATTTCCCATTTGTTTTCTCCACATGGGTGTCCTTTTTTGAGAGTAACTATATCTCCCACTTTATATTTCTTCATCTATCACCTTGTCATTTACTAGTGTTACTACTTGTACACTTGGGTTTATTGGACGTTTATATATTTCATCAGCTATTTTTCTTTTGGTTCTCCTTGCCATTTCCCATTGGTGGCCAGGCACCACTACTGCTGTGGTTCTAGCTACATAAGATGATTCCTTGATTTCATTGATGCCTAAGAATCTTATATCTTCCATGAAGTAGTTTTTTAGGTCTTCTTCTTTTTTCATTTCATCTCTTACTGAGTTTATTATGTCAACGGCCTGGTCTACAGATACATCGTATGATAGGTAGATGTCACATTCGTATCTAATAGGTCCGTCATTGAAGTTTTTGATGTTGGTGATTTCAGAGTTTGGTATGATGTGTATTGCACCATCATAGTCTCTGATTTTTGTTTGTCTGACACCTAGGTTTTCTACTGTGCCAGTCACACCAGCAGCTTGTATAAAGTCGCCTACTCTAAATGAGTCATCAAATATTATCATCATTCCTGTGACTATGTCTTTGACGAGTGTTTGAGCACCAAAGGCAATAGCGATACCCCCGATACCTGCTGTAGCTATAATCGATCTGGTGTTTACACCTAGCATGTCTAGGATAATCATAATTATAATAAAGGCCATTACAAATCTAACTACTGAATATAGTGTTTTCGTTAGGGTTTCAATCCTTACTTTTCTATAGCCATCTTGAGTCTTATCTCCGTTAGAAAAGGCTCTAGATATGAAGTTTGAGAGTCCTGCAAGTATTAATCTACTTAATACCAGAAGTATTAGTATCAGCAAAATATTTCTGATGAGATCAACTTTTATTATTTCTTCAAGATTAGTATTTCCCATATTTCCTCCTTGTTGATATAGGGTTAATATATTTGATAAAGATTATTTAGTCAATAAAAAAGCAGCTTCTGCTGCTTAATTTATATCATCTCTAAAATTTTGTTGGCAAGTTCCTTATGAAAGTCTTCTCTCATATGGAGTCCATCTATATATGATGGCTTAATTTTCCTTGCATCTATAACGATGATTTCATCATTTAAGATGAGACTTGCATAAGTATCTATGCTGTTATTTATAAGTTCATACCTAGGATATTCAGGTATTTCTTCCATGTACGGAGGAATCACCACTATATTTTGATCTGATAATGACTTATCTAATATAGATTTCACATTTTTATAGGTATTTTCAGCTGATGCTGAGTCGAAGAAGTCATTTGACCCTCCAAATATGATTAATATATCAGAAGGCTCTGGTACAAATCTCCTTAGCATACCCGATGTCCTATCTCCATTGAGTCCTAGATTTATAATATCATGACCCTCGTCAGCTAAATAATCCGTATAATTTTTGTCAACGAGAAAGCCTTCTGTGAAGGAATCGCCGAGGGCTATTATTTTCATTTGTTATACTTTTCTAAGGCCATAGCTGTTCTAGATGGCAGATAGATTTTGATACCATCGTAGTCTGTGCCAGCTAGTCTCTCTGTGTTGTAGACATATTGGTGGCTAATTCTGCCTGACCCACCAAATCTTGCCTCATCTGTATCAAGCACTACCCTAAACTGTCCGTTGTCGTGGATTGGCACTGCAAATGATTCGTAAGAATTGTGTGGGTGGAAATTAAAGATATATACTATGTCTTTGTTTCTAAATGCAATTACTTTTCTATCATTATCAAGCCACAATCTAAAAATAGTGTTGCCTAATTGATGGTACTTTTTAGAATGGGCAAGCATTGCCTTATCAAAATCCCCTAGCCAATGGTATTTAAGATAATCAGCATCAGCTAAAGACCATTGGCGGCGGGCATAGTGGAACGAATATCCATTTCCCTCGCGTGGGAAGTCTATCCATTCAGGATGGCCAAATTCATTGCCCATGAAGTTTAAATATCCATCAGATCCCATAGAAATTGTTATCCATCGAATCATTTTGTGTAAGGCAATCGCCCTATTTATCAGTATATTTTCAGAATCCTTATTCATAGACCAATACATTTCTTGGTCTGCTAATTGGAAAATAGTTGTTTTTGAACCTACCAAGGCTTGGTCGTGGCTTTCCACATAACCTATACGCTTTTCTTCTGGCCTGTGGGTTGATAATTCGTACCACATATTTCCTAAATCCCAGTCTTCATCTCTTTTAAGCAGGGTCTTTTCCCAAAAGTCAGGCATACCCATAGATAGTCTGTAGTCAAAACCGATACCACCCTTTTCAATAGGCAGGCACATGCCAGGCATAGCGGACATATCTTCTGCTATTGTGATAACATCTGGCTTTATTTCTCGAGCTAGTTCATTGGCCAATTGCAAATAATTTATTGCTTCTATATCGGTATTCATAGAAAAATATTTGCTGTAATGATCAAAAGCTGAGCCCCTACCGTGGTCCTTATATATCATTGATGTGACACCATCAAATCTAAATCCATCAAAGTGGAATTCTTCTAACCAATATTTGACATTAGAAAGAAGGAAATGAATCACACCTGGTTTGGCGTAGTCAAAAAGCTTGCTGTCCCAGTCTGGATGATTGCCCTCAGGTCCAGAGTGGAAAAATTGATAGTCTGTTCCATCAAATTCATTAATTCCTTCAGCAGTGTTTTTCACTGCATGGGAATGAACAAGGTCCATAATGACATTTAGCCCCATATTGTGGGCGGTGTTTATAAGTGATTTCAGGTCATTGATTTCACCATACCAAGAACTTGGCGCGTAAAAATTACTTACTTGGTAGCCAAAAGATCCATAATACGGATGCTCAGCTATAGCCATAAGTTGGACGGTATTGTATCCGTCTTCTTTGATACGAGGTAAGATTTGCTCTTCAAATTCTTTGTACGTGGACACCTTACCTTCTCCACTGGACATACCGATGTGGGATTCATATATAAGAAGGTCATCGTGTTTTATTTCAAAATTATCATCAGTCCATTCGAATTTACGGCGTGGATTTTGCATAACAGCTGCAAAGTCGAAATTTTCATCGCGTTCTACCCTGGTTGCAAAGAGTGGAATGCGGTCTGATAGGGCCCCATTGGTATCGACTAGGACTTTTAGCCTAGATCCATGCGGAATGGCTCTGATGCCCTTTACAAATATTTCCCAGTCTTCATCATTTATTTTCTTTAGTGGATGGGAGTGCCTGTCCCAGCCATTAAAGTCGCCTATTAAATATAGGCCATCTGCGTGAGGAGCCCATTCTCTATAAATCCATCCATCCTTTACTTTATGAAAGCCATAGTAATGGTGGGCATTGGCAAAGTCGGACAGGCTCTCGTTAGGTCCAATTAACGAGGACTTTCTTTTATCATATTCATCCATGCGTAGATTTATGTCATTTTCATAGTCTTTAATCCAAGGATCTATCTGAAGTATTTCCCACTTTGCCATCTATTCCTCCTAATTATTCTTCGCTTCTAGCTGCTATGACCTTGCTTGTGATTTCTTTTGGAACTTCTTCGTATCTTTCAAATTCCATGCTAAATGAACCCCTAGCTGAGGTTTGACTACGTAAGTCAATAGCATAGTTTAATACTTCTGATAATGGAGCTTCTGCTAATATGATTTGGCTGCCGTCAGCTTGTGGTTCCATACCTAGGATTCTGCCGCGGCGCTTGTTCATATCTCCCATTACATCTCCCATGTTTGCTTCTGGAACTCTGATTTCAAGTTTCATTACTGGTTCTAAAAGTATTGGGTCTGCTTCTTCTATACCCTTTTTGAAGGCAAGTCTTGCAGCAGTTTTGAAGGCTTGTTCGTTAGAGTCTACTGGGTGGTAAGAACCATCATAAAGTGTTGCGTGGATACCTGTTACCTTGTATCCTGCTAGTGGGCCTTCGATAAGTGATTCTTGGAGGCCTTTTTCTACAGCTGGGAAGTAGTTTTTAGGAACTGCACCACCAAATACTTCTTCATCAAAGATGAATTCTTCTTCGGTTGGTTTAAATCTAATAAATACATCTCCGTATTGGCCAGCACCACCAGATTGCTTTTTGTGCTTACCTTGGACATCTGAATTGCCCTTGATAGTTTCTCTATAAGGAATCTTGTATTCAACAACTTCTGTATTTACGCCATAATTGTCGCGAAGCTTATCCATTATAACTTCAAGCTGAACATTACCAAGACCAGATAGGACTTGTTGGCTAGTTTCGGTATTTCTTTCATCTTTAAATGTAACATCCTCTTCAGCCAGTCTTTGTAGAGCCTCAGATATTTTGTCTTCGTCATTTTTGCTTACTGCTTGGATAGCATAGAATAGGACTGGTTTTGGATATTTAAGAGCCTTATATTCGATTGGATTTTCTTTAGTTGCTAATGAATCACCAGTTGAAAGTTCATCAAGTTTTGTGAATGCGCCAATATCACCTGCCACCACTTCTTCTGCCTTGATTTGCTCTTTACCTCTAAGGAAGAATAAGTTTGATGCCTTTAGCTCTTCATCTTTGGTCACATCGTAGATTTTATCATCCTTAGTTACCTTGCCTGAAAGGACTTTAAACATAGAAATCTTACCCACAAACGGGTCAGCAAGTGTTTTAAATACTACGGCAGAGAATGGGGCATCTTCTTTTGGCTCGAAAGCTTCATAGCCATCTTTTACTCTAAATCCGATATGAGCTACTTCATCATCAAATGATGGCATATATTTGGTCACAACTTCTGCTAGTTGTGTAAGGCCAATTTCTTTTTCTGCAGATCCTGCAATTAGTGGTACTACTGTACCTTCAAGGATAGCTTCTGTAAGACCTTTTCGAAACTCTTTTTCTGAGAACTCTTCGCCTTCGAAGAATTTTTCCATTAGGCTATCGTCAGTTTCAGCTACAGCCTCAATTATTTCTTCATATACTGCATCAACTTCTGCAAGTCTAATCTCAGGTATTTCAACTTCTTTTTTCACACCATTTTCATAAGTGTAGGCTTTTCGGTCTAGAACATCGATGACTCCCTCAAAGTCATCTCCTTCACCAAGCATAAGTGTAAGTGGTATAACTTTCTTACCAAATTCGATGTGGAGGTCACTTACTACCTTGTTGAAATTAGCATTTTCTTTGTCTAATTTATTTACAAAGATGATAGATGGTAGGTTAATCTCTTGTGTATATTTCCAATATTTTTCTGTACCTACTTCGATGCCACTTTCACCATCGATTACAAATAAAGCTGCTTCTGCTGCTCTAAGGGCTTGGAGAACTTCACCTTCGAAGTCGAAGAAACCTGGAGAGTCTATTAGGTTAACCTTGTAGTCTTCGTATTCTATAGGAACGATAGAAGTTTGGATAGAAATATTTCTCTTCTTTTCTTGTTTGTCGTAGTCTGACACTGTAGATCCATCTTCCACTCTTCCCACTTTGTCAATAAGTCCCGCTCTGTGTAGTAGGGCTTCTACTAGGGTAGTCTTTCCACTACCAGAATGACCAACTAAGGCTAAGTTTCTGATTTTTGATGTAGAATAAGTTTTCATCTGTTTCTCCTTTGTGAAAACATTTATATTTATTATGCCATAAATGTTTTTTATGTCTTAATAGTAACATTATATAGCAAAACTTAAAATTTTTCTAGTAAATAGAAAATGTTTTCACAACCCCAACAAAAAAACTCCCGAAAAGGGAGCTTTACTTGCCAAATTTTCGTTTGATTTCATCTTTGATTGTAAGAGATCTTCTGAGTTTGTCTGAGGCAATGTAATTATTAATTGCTCTCAGAGTTTTCTTATTATCTCTAGTTGAAAATATAAAATCACCGCTGGACTTGGTATGGATAGCAAAGCGAGGGATTTTTTTATTAAAAACCACCGCTGCTGTTATAAGCTCTATCTCAGTCCAAGGGATTTGTATATAGTCATTGGGATTTCTTTCGTTGTAGTATTCAAAGGCCATATCTCCAATCATCACATCTCCTTGGGAAGTGAGGCCTTGGAGATGGCTGGCCTTGATTGTTAAATCTACTTTACTATTTAGCGACTGTACCATTGCCTATAAGATATGGAAATATCTACCAATTATACCTATAGCAAATAGGGCTAGGATAATTGTAATTGGAGATACATCTTTTTTGAGAAGTTTAGATACTCCAAGTGTTAGTAACAGCGGGATAAGTCCTGGCAATAAGATATCAAGGTTGTCTTGTAAGGTTGTAACCTTTTCTGGACTTAGGGTGTCCGCACCGTATGTTGCATACATTTCAAGTGCATGTTTTATACCTTCAGCACCAGCTGGAAGTTCAGACCAATGGATGAATGTTTCTGGTTGTTGTTGGATGCGGGTGATTTCTGCAATAAAGTTTACATTTACCCATCTTTGGACAAGAGCGCCTATGATAAACATACCAAGAATTGAAGCCATTAATGTAATTCTACCTAATAAACCACCGGATAAGTCTTTGGTAATTTCATTACCTGCCTTATAACCAAACTCTTGCGTTTTCCATTCAAATATATAACGAATAAGGTTCCAAGCTACAAAGAAGATGATTGGTCCGAGGATATTACCTGAAAGGGCAAGTGATGCACCAAGGGCACCTAGGATTGGTCTGATGGTAAACCAGAATACCGGATCCCCTACACCTGCAAGAGGACCCATCATACCTACCTTCACCCCGTTTATCGCAGCATCATCAATTGGTGTACCATTTGCTCTTTCTTCTTCCATAGCTAGGGTCACGCCTAGTACTGGAGATGATACATATGGGTGAGTGTTGTAGAACTCTAAGTGACGTTTTAGCGCCTTACTTTGTTGGTCTTTATCTTTGTACAAGTGCTTGATAGCTGGAATCATAGAATAAGCCCAACCACCGTTTTGCATTCTTTCGTAGTTCCAAGTACCTTGTAGGAATTGGTGTCTATTACATACTTTTTTTCTAACTGAAAGAGGAAGCTCTACACGAGGACCGTCATTTTTAACTTCAGTATCTGGATTTTCTGTAGTCACTACTTCCGCTTCTGTTGTATTAACAGTTTCTTTAACTTCAACATTATCAGAAGTTTCAACTACTGAGCCATTATCAGCATTTGCTTCATAAGTTTTTGAATCTTTATTATCTGTCATATTAGCCCTCCTTAATAATCATTGATGATATCGCCAAGTGGGTCGCCGGAACCACCTGATGATCCGCTACCACTTTGGGCAAGGCTCTTAAGTGCCATGTAGATAAGTGCAATAGCAACACCTATTACGCCAAGACCGATTAGGGTGATTTGATCAATTGCTGCTATTACAAAACCTAGGGCAAAGAATGGCCATGTTTCACGAGTACTCATCATATTTAGTACCATCGCATAACCAACGGCCGCAACCATACCCCCACCTACTGCCATACCTTCTGTAAGCCAGCTTGGCATAGCGTTTAGGGCATTAGTTACTATTGCTGGTGGGATAAAGCAAAGGATAGCTGCAGGGATTGCTATTCTAAGACCTTGCATCACAACACCTGTCCAATGTAATCTCTCAATCTTAGCAAAATCTGCAGTTTCAGCAGCTGTATCCATAGAGTGAACTAATGGAATAGCAAGGGTCCTTGCAAACATGGTTAAGAAAAGTCCAGCTACTGATAGAGGAATTGCTAAAGCTATAGATGTGTTTATAGCGCTATTTACATTAGCACTACCACCACCTAGAGCAAGTACCATGATGATAGCTGAGGCAACTGAAGCAAGAGCCGCATCTGGGGCAACAGCTGCACCTACGTTGGCCCAACCAAGGGCAATCATTTGAAGTGAACCACCTAGTATAACACCTTCTTTGAGATGGCCTGTCACAAGACCTATTAGAGTACAAGCAACAAGTGGTTGGTGGAATTGGAATTGGTCCAAAATACCTTCACAACCAGCCAAAAAGGCAACTAGGACAATTAATATAATATTTAAAATACTCATATCTTCTCCTAATTCATTTTAAGTTCTGTTTTTGCTTTCTTTAGCATATTATTAAGATTTTCTGGTTTATCAGATGGGACTTTTCTGACATCTATGGCAATGCCTTGGTCTAAAATCTTTTCGACATTTCTTACATCGTCAGCATTCATAGATACTGCTGTAGTGAGGTTTGCCTTACCTTCTGAATAAGCCATAGATCCAAGATTTACCTTATCAAGTTTGCCGCCTAGTTCTAAAAATTCTAATACATCTTCTGGTTTTTCGAATAATAGCATAGCACGTGTTGCGCCAAATCTTGGGTCGTCTTGGATTTCTTTCATTTTCCAAACTGGTACTACATGGGCCTTTACTCCTGGTGGCTCAGCCTGCATTACCATGTTTTTCCTTAGTTCATCGCGGCTTACTGCATCTGATACTACTATGATGCGGTCTGGTTTAGTTGTCTTTGTCCAGCTGGTTGCTACTTGGCCGTGGAGAAGCCTTGTGTCAATACGGGCAAGGACAATATCTATTTCTCCACTCCCTAGCACTGTACCTTCTGGTATAGAACCAGCTTTGGCTACCGCTTGGACCTGTTCTTCTACTGTTGCAGCCTCTTCCTTAACCTCATTGAGCTCTTCAGGCATGATCTTGATTCCCTCTGTGGCAGAGCCTATGATGGCCTTCGCTACATCGTGAGATGATTCACTAGTGAATCTTTCTGATAAGGCTTCTATAACCATTGGTAGATTCATACCAGCTACTATCGCTCTCTTAGCTTCGTTGCCATCTAAGAGATTTGAACATTGATTAAATGGAGTTCCACCCCACAAATCAGCTAAGAATAAAATTTCTTCGCTATCGATTTTAGCAATTGCCGACTCTAGGTCAGCTCTTAAGTCATCTGGCCCCATGGATGGTAAAAGTACTACTGACTCAAAATTTTCTTGGTCACCAAAAATCATTTGAGCAGATTCTTTTATACCATGGGCAAAATTGCCGTGACTTGCAAGTATAATCCCTAGCATATTTGCTCCTTTCATTATTTACATTCTAACTTTATTATAACAGATTTTTTAAATATTATCAGCGGGAAACGATATTTCAGCACTCTTTCGTAAATTTGTCATCACTTCCATATAATCTAGGGTCATATCCATTAGTTCATCTACTCTCTTCCTATCATTTTCGCTAAATATTTTGCTAGATTCTACAAATTCATAATATATGCGCGACTTAGTATCGTCGTTAAAATTGAAATGACGATAGTCCTTGTCCCTAAATTCAAAGCTACCAAAAGAATTGAGCGCATCTGTTATGATAATAGATCCTTTTGTACCTTGGATAGTGTTGGTAAGTGGTGCATCAGTATCTTTTGAACCGATGCAAGATACTTTAAAATCTCCATAATCAAGGATAGCAATACCTGAAGTATCTATGCCCCTATCCATATTTGCAAAATAATATACTTCCTCAGCTTTACCAAAGGTATCTACAGCAAAAGCTATGTTGTATAAATTTAGGTCCATGAGGCATCCCCCAGAGGACTCTAAAGAAAATGCCGGGGCAATCTTCCCATTCATAAAGGCATCGTATCTTGACGAATATTGGGAGTAGTTAAATGAAACTAGCTTGATATCGCCCAAGTCCCCTATAAGACTTTTGACCCTACTAGCATTCGGTATAAATCTGTGGCTCATAGCTTCAACAACCATAACGCCAGCTTCATCTGCAAGCTTATGAATTTCTCCAGCCTCGCTTATATTTGAAGTAAAAGGCTTTTCGCAAATGATATTTTTGCCTCTCGCAATAGCTTTTTTCATAGCATCGTAGTGTAGATTATTTGGCAATCCAATATATACTACTTCTACATTGCTATCATCGAGCAACTCGTCTATAGATGTATAAAATCTTCCTATGTTATGGTCTCTACTAAACTTTTCTAATTTTTCTCTATTTCTAGCAGCTATAGCAACAACTTCAATATCATCTATCTCTTCTAAAACTTGAATTACTTCCTGGACAATTTTTCCAGAACCTAATATTCCTAATTTCATCTATCATATACCTTTAATTTTGTATCGGCGAAATCTTTGCCTAGTAGAGACCTTGATTCCATGAGTTTGATGAAATATTTTGAAGAAAAATAGCCGATTATATAAATCACTACAGAAACTAAAAAAGTAGGAATAAGTGCTAGTTGAGTAAATTTAGAATCTGGCACAAAAAATCTGACCGAAATATATGATGTCCATATTTGGAAAAAGCTATTAAAAGGTACTGTCAATGCTATATCTTTGTACGATTTGTAATCTCTAATTAGTATCCAAGTCAATATATCTGCTAAAAACGCACTTATCCAAATACACAGGACACTTACTATTGAAAATCTTATAACAAAAAGACCAAATACAAAGGATATAAGAGAAATAACTCCGATTTTTTTGACTCTTAGAATCACTGCTGTAAATATAAAACTGTAAGCAGGTGCCATGGCTAAGAGTCTGCCACCTGGTATAGGCAAAGACCTACCCACAAAATAAAGTATAGTTCCCAAAACTATCATAAGTGCAGCCGATATGGCCATAACTGTAAGTTCTTTAGTTTTTAATTTTTTCATAAACCCTCCTTCTCTTAATGAATCATTTACCCAATTATATCATTTTATAGGGTAGATAGAGTATAGTTATATAAATGGAGGATATATGAATTACACTTTAATACACAAACAAAATTATGAAAATATGGGCGTTAGCGTCTATTTATATGAGCATGACAAAACAAAAGCTACTGTAGTATATGTAGAAAATGATGACCGCAACAAGACTTTTGGTATTGGTTTTAAAACTCCACCTACAAATTCCAAGGGCATGGCTCACATCATGGAGCACTCTGTACTTAATGGATCAGACAAATATAAAACCCGCGAACCATTTATGGATATGGCAAGCTCTTCTCTTCAAACATTCCTAAATGCAATAACCTATCCAGATAAAACTGTATATCCAGTTTCAAGTGAGAATGACAAAGACTTTTATAACCTGACTGATGTTTACCTAGATGCTGCATTTAATCCAGCGGTAAGAAATAAAAAAGAAATCCTAGACCAAGAAGGCTGGCACTACGAACTAGACGAAGATGATAAGGTGACTGGAGTATCTGGTGTTGTTTACAATGAAATGAAGGGGGCTATCACAGCAAGTGATGAGGTGGTTTATTATGACTTTATCTCAAAGCTTTATAAAGATAGCCCTTACGAATACGAATCTGGTGGAGACCCAGCTGAGATATATAAAATATCATTTGATGAATTTATAGAATTCTACGACACCCACTACCACCCATCAAATTCATATATCTATTTCTACGGTGACCTAGATATTGATTTTTATTTAGACCATCTGGATAAGGAATATCTATCAAAATACGACTACAAAGAAATAGATATGACGATAAATGTCCCTGATAGTCATTATGATGAAATATTAGAAGGTACATATCCGGTAAATAAGGTAGAGGATGAAACAGATTATTTAGTATATGGATTGTTACTAAGAGAAGACCTAGACATGATGGATTATCTAACATCTCTCATCTTAGTGTCTGCCCTATTTAATATGGATAGTTCACCTATCCGCAACAAAATCCAAGATGAAATCGACCCAGAATACTTCTATGCTAGAATTGGCTATGGCCGTCGTAAGGCTCTCATCCTTCAAGCACAAAAAGCTGATGGTGACAAAATCAATCGCTTTGTAGAAATCATCGAAGAAGGCCTGAGAGAAGCTGCAGCAGGTATCAATAAAGATGCCTTAAGGTCAGCATTTTCAATATTTGAATACAATCAAAGAGAGCAACTAATTTCTGTAATGCGTGGGCTGACATACTTCCTCATGTGGGATTTTGATACACCTATCTATGCAGTATTCCAAATCATCGAGTACTTAGATGAGCTCAGAGGCCTTATCGATAGCAAATATTACGAATTCTTTGTAAGGGACAATTTCCTAAACAATGACAACAAGCTAGTTTATATCTCAAGACCAAGCACCGAATACACAGCAAATAAAAAGAAGGAATTTGATGGTTATATCACATCAGTAAATGAAAATATGACTGATGAAAAGCTAGCGGAAATTAAAGGTGATTTAGAAAAATTAGACATCCACCAAAACAAAGAAGATACAGAAGAAGAAAAGGCAACCATACCAGTACTAAGTATCGAAGATGTGCCAACAAGCCTAGAAGAAACCCCAAGGCTAGTGGAAGATGATAAATTTATCTACCACAATCTAGATACTGCAGGGCTAATATACACTTCGCTTTACTTTGACATTGGCCACTTAGACCTAGAAGAAACTAAGTATCTGGCTTTAATCAACGAATTCTTAGGATCAGTTGATACACAAAATATGGCTTATACAGAAATTGATAATGTGATTTGGCAATACTTATCAAGCCCTAGATTTAACCTTAATTTCATCAATATAGATGACAATGAACTAGCTAGGCTAGAAAAAGTTTCATTTACCACTACAGCTGACACAGCTGATAAGGCTGTCGAAATTATGAAAGACTTTAGTTTTAATTCTCTATTCGACAACCAAAAAAGAGTCCTCGAGCTCCTACGTATGAAAAAATCAACATTCGAATCTGACATGTACGACTCAGGCCACCTCATTGCTATGAATAGAGCCAATGCTCATATTGATAAATCAATGATGTTAAAGGATGCAACAAGCGGTATAGAGTCATATTTATTTATAAAAGAAGTCATAGATCTTGTGAAAAGTGATTTTGAAAGCTTCCTAGCTAAAATAAATGAAGTATACGTCAAGCTATTTACTGACAATTTGAAAGTAAACATTACAGCTTCTGAAGAAGACTATGCGAAGATAAAAGCAATAATCAACCATACTTTCAGCGAACTTGATGCAGCTAAGGAAAAAATCGAAATCAACTTTAAGCCAGAGCCTTTGAAAGAAGCCCTACTTTCAGAAGCCAATGTAAACTACGTAGCAAAAACTGCTGATATCAAAAACTTTGGTAGCGAATATACAGGAAGTCTGGCTCTAGCTAGCTCAATATTATCAAATCCATACCTTTATGAATTAGTTAGAGCTAAGGGTGGAGCTTATGGAGCAGGTTTATCTGCAAGTAAAATCGGCCTCATATCAGCTTTCTCATACAGGGATCCAAATATAAATGAAACCATCGATATATTTAAAAATATCGGAGAGCTGACAGAAGCTATCAATATCACAGATAGAGATTTTGAAAACCAACAAATCTCATCCATGGGATCTATCTTAAGGCCAAAATCACCTGCAACAAAAGGTGAAGAAGACTTTATTAGATTCCTCAAAAAAGATCCAAAGAGCCCATCTGACTTACTTACTGAAATCAAAGCAGCTGATTTAGATACTATCAAATCTTATAGCGACCTATTTGACCAAGCTATGGCAGTAGATAATGTCTGCGTATTTGGTAACCGCGAACAATTAGAAGAAATCAAATCTGAATTTGATATTGTTACAGATTTAAACAGTTAATTTAATTTAGTTAAAATACAGTTTAAATAATTTAAGTAATGGGGTATGATAATTCTATAACCTTAATCTAAGGAGCCCTTATGACAGATAAAAGAAACAAGAAAAAAAAGAAATTCATCTATGTGGATGACGATATACAAGAAGAAATTAGTATGAATTTCGCCGAAATCGGCGAAAGTATTAAGCGTTCAGTAAATAATACCCTAAGGAAATTTACCGAGGCAACAGAAACCGACAACCTGCCACAGACTAGAAACAAAGATGTCTGTGCCCAAGTCCCACCAGATCTGAGCAAGGCCAAGACTGCCCAGGTTTTTAAATACATTAGCTTTGCCTCAATAGGACTAATGACCTTAGTTTTTCTAATAATATTTATAGAAAATATGGACTATGGCCTTGGT
>HG326666.1:15793-21812 GCA_000308255.3 Anaerococcus pacaensis 9403502
GGCTCTGCTTTTTTATATTTTCTCATATTTTTAGCTAGCCTTGCAGCAACCTTTGCTGTTCCCTTTGTCTTAGACAGAATTTACAAGGAAAACTTAAGGCTATCAAATAATTATGTGAGATTTTTACGTGAACTAGGAACCAATACCGTAATCTCAATTAGAGATCTCGCAAGTGCTGTAGCCCAAAGCGAAGAAAAAACTATCGATGACCTATTAATCATGATGAATAGAGGCTATTTCAAACAAGCCCGCATAGTAGAAGATGATTCACTCTTTATACTCGATATACCTACCTTTAGGCTATATAAGGAAAAGAGAAACGAAATCCCTGAGGTCCGCACAGAAGAAGACCAATACGAACTATCGGCAGAAGAACTGTCGACAGAACGAGCACGTGAAGTAATAAATTCTGGTAAAAATGAACTTGCATCGATAAGAGAATACGCTACTCTTATAAATGACACTGAATTTAGATTACTCACATCAAGGATAACCGATAGTGCCAAGTCAATACTCGCCCTAGTAGAGAAATATCCAGACAAGTCCTATGCCCTAAACAAATTCTCAGACTACTACCTGCCTACCACTGCAAAGCTAGTAGAAACCTACTACGAATTTGACATCATGCATACGACAGATCCAAAAATAAGAAAATCCATGGATGACATTAGAGCGTCTTTAGTAACTATTGCCGAGGCCTTTGAAAAGATAAAAGTAGAGCTCTTATCAGATAGGGCTATGGATATAAAAACCGACATAGACACCATAAACCTTCTATTAAATCAAGAAGGCTATACTGAAGATGATTGGAGGAAGTAATGAGCGATATAAAACTCACCCTAGATGGTGCAGATGAAAATGATGATAAGCTATCTGAGATTACTACTGATAATCCAGATCTAGTAGAAAATAATATCAAGTTTAGCCCAGAAGAAGAAAAGATGATAGATGAGTTTTCTAAAAAAATTGATCTAGAAGAAACCAACATCATCCTTCAATACGGGTCTGGGGCACAAAAGAAAATATCAAACTTCTCAGAAAAAACCTTAGATACAGTCAGAAACAAAGACCTAGGTGAAATAGGTGGTCTCCTTGACCAAGTTGTAATGGATATTAGATCAATGGAGCGTGATGAAGAAGGATCTGGTCCCCTAGGATTTTTCAAAAAGCAAGTAAATAAAATTGATGATATGAAAGTTCGCTACCAATCTGCAGAAAAAAACATCGATGATGTGGCTAAAACTTTAGAAAACCACCAAATCACTTTGATGAAAGACATATCTATGCTAGATCAGATGTATGACCTCAATGAAGAATATTACAAAGAGATTTCAATGTATATCGAAGCGGGCAATCGCAAGCTGCGCGAAACTTATGAGAGCGAAATCCCAGCACTTGAGGCAAAGGCAACTGAGTCCAACCTCCCACTTGATGCACAAAAGGTTAACGACCTTAGAGCTCAAGCCAATCGTTTTGAGAAAAAACTCCACGACCTAGACCTCACTCGTATGGTAAGCATCCAAATGGCTCCACAAATCCGTATGGTACAATCATCAAACTCGATTATGGCCGAAAAAATCCAAACCACAATAGTCAACACTATCCCACTTTGGAAAAACCAAATGGTGCTTGCCCTTGGCATGAATCATACCAATCAAGCCATAGCCGCCCAAAATAGGGTGACAGATTTGACCAATGATCTATTAAATAAAAATGCTGATATATTAAAACAAAATACAATAGAAACAGCCAAGGCCACAGAAAGAGGCATCATAGACCTAGATACAATAAAGCACACAAACGATCAACTTATTTCAACCATAGAAGAGGTTAGAAACATCCAAATCGAGGGTAAGAAAAATAGGACCCTTGCCCAAGCAGAAATAGCAAGGCTAGAAGAGGAACTAAAACGTAACCTAAACCGTCCAAACTAAGGAGGATAAAAATGGTAGATATTGGAGATTTTAAATTTGATACTCAAATGCTAATAGCAGGTGAGAACTTAGATGAAGATGAGATATTTGATTATATCACAGAAAATTTTGAAGGTGATAGCCTACTTGCAGTAGGAGATGAAGATTTGATTAAAATCCACTTTCACACCAATAGACCTTGGGAAATCTTAGAATATGCTGCAGGTCTTGGAGAAATCCATGACATAGTTGTAGAAAATATGCTAAGACAAGCAGAGGGCCTACAAGGATAAAAAAACGCGAAGCATCATGCTTCGCGTTTTCTATATTTAGATGAAATATCCAGTAAGGATTGATTCTCTATCTTCTGTTTGATCTTTGTAGTATTCGTGGTAGCTTAAGCCTAGCATAGAGCCTTGGACAGCAATTATATTGTCAAAACCCAGGCCTTGGAGAGCCTTTAGAGCATAATATGAACTCTTACTTGTCATACAGTAGATATATACAGGCTTATCTTTTGGAATTTCATCAAGTCTAGATCTAAGTTGGCCTAGGGGAATATTTACCGCTCCTCTGATGTGGCCTTTTTCAAAGGCTTGTGGAGGTCTAACATCTAGGAAATATTCACCATTTTCTACTAAGTTTCTCACATCTTTCATATAAGCTTGCTTGTAGTCATCTGTGATGATATTCATTCCAACCATGCCGGCAAAGTTTAGGGCATCACGAGCAATGGCAAATGGTGGCGCATAGCAAACTTCCATATTGATTGCATCATTTAAGGTCGCACCAAATGGCAGCATGGCAGCTACTTGGTCAACTCTTTTGGCTGCTTCGCCAGCTGATATACATTGAGCACCTAAGAGTCTTCCTGTCGGTGTTTCATAGATTAGCTTAAAAAATTGGTCTTTGGCTTCTGGCATTAGACCTACTTTTTCTTTTGGTATTACTAGGACATAATCATAATTAGTTTTGCCTAGGGCATCAAGCTCAGCACAAGATAGACCAGTTTTTGCAGCATTCATATCAAAGACTTTAATAGCAGATGAGCCTAGATAGCCTGGATGTAGCCATGTTTTACCAAAGATGTGGTCTGCGGCAATTCTAGATTGCTTTTGGGCAGGGCCAGCTAGGGAAAGTGGCATATATTCATTGCTCATCATATTGTAAACTTCTGTAGCATCCCCTATGGCGTAAATATTTAGGTCATTGGTAAGTTGGTTAGAATCAACCTTGATGTAGCCTCGTTCGGTCAGCTCTAGATCACTTGCTTTGGCTAGGTCACTTCTTGGTACTACACCTGCTGCAGTCACTACATAGTCACATGGGATTTTATCGCCATTAGCAATGGTCGCTTCATTATTTGCAATTGATGTGATAGTAGAATTTAATCTAAGGTCAACTCCTTTGTCATATAATTCTTTGTGAAGGATTTGCACCATGTCTTCATCATAATTTTTAAGTATTTGACCAGACCTAACAACTACAGTTACATTGTAACCAGCGAGTCTTAAATTTTCGGCAGCTTCAATACCAATATAGCCCCCACCGATTACCACAGCATTTTTAAGATTATTATCTTTCATAGTATCGTGGATTTTGCTGGCATCTGCTACTGTCACTAAATTTGAATGTGGCACAGTGTCTAGGCCTTCTATTTCAAGTTCTCTTGGGCTAGCGCCAGGGGCAAGGATTAGCTTGTCATATGATTCGTTAAATTCTTCCTCATCATTTCTTACAGTTACTGTTTTTTCATCTCTATTGATGCTTACTACTTCATGGCGGACTCTAACATCAAGGCCATAGCCGCTTATAAGGGCTTGTTGTGGCAATAATATCAAGTCCTCTCTAGTTTCTATCTCTTCGCTAAGGTGATAAGGCAGGCCACAATTTGAAAAAGCTACCAAGTCACCCTTTTCAAATACTATTACTTCGGCATTTTCATCAATTCTTTTACATCTAGCAGCAGCAGACATACCACCAGCTATACCACCAACAACTATTACTTTCATATCTACTCCTTTGTTTTACAAAACATTCATAATTTCAATATATAACATTCACAAATTTTGTCAAAACAAACTGAGGATATCTGCTATATATGATTGAAAATTTTGGTATTTTCCATATAATAATATAAATAAAGGAATATAAATATGAGAATAAATAAATATATAGGACCTCTTGCTCTAGCCCTTGGCATTGCAATGCCGATACATGTGGCAAGTGCTAGTGAGACTACCACTAATGAAAATTATATAATAGAAACATCTATAGAAAATATCAAAGATTTTGAAAATTTTGAAAAAGCTTCAGCTGCTGAACTTAAAGCTTATGATGAATACGAAAAAAGGGAAGTCTTTGATATATTTGGAAATAAAGCAAGTAAGCTAAGTGAACTTAAGGCGAAATTTGGCAATGAATACGAACTAAGATATGAACTTGCCAAATCAATCAAGACCTTAGAAAAACTAGAACCACTAGCAAATGAAGACTTAATTAATAAGTCACTTGATATCCTAAATGCTAGCGACCTTGACCAAATCTCAAGACAAGATCTTATCCTAAAGACTCACATCATTGAAAAAAACGATAAGCTCAGGACAGAAAATAAGCTAGTTGATACTAGCCTTAGCCCTAACGAAGAAATAGATTTAGCTGATCAAACACTTGCTTATATCAACGAAGGTATGCTTTTTGCTAGTGAGACCATTGATAAGAATGAAAATCTAGAAAACTTCAAAAATTCAATCCTAAATTCTGTTGCCTACTATAAAGCTAGTGACGAAGAAAAAGAAGCTTATGATAAGCTAATTACAGAACTTGATTCAAATCAGATTCAAGCAGATAAGGCTTATGATATATTAGATGAATTTGTAAATACAGAAAATAAATTAGAATTTGACCTAGCTAATGAAAGCACAGATATATTTAACACCAGCTTTAACGCATCAAATGAAGCTGGCTTGTCAAATCCTGATGAAGAAGCAGTGGAAACTACAACTATCGAAAATCCTAGCCAAAATGCCGAAGCAGAATCTAGTGGCACTGGCTCTGGTTTTTTAACCAATCCTAATACAAGCTCAGCTTATAATGAGCTAACCGACCCACAAAAGCGTGAGCTAGATGCTATAGATACTGATAATAATGGTATCCTATCTAATGCAGAGCTTGATAATTCTGCGAATTATACTAGCAATATCGAATCAGACTCATGGCTATATCCATTTACAGAAGCTGGATCTACAGATGATGGATCTGAAACTACTCAAACAGTAGATGAAGCAACACAGCCTGTAGCTGATAATACCAACAATGATACTAACACTATCACTGAACCAACTAACTCTGGTGGCCAAAGCCCAGACAGGCAAACTCCTCAAACAGTTACCATAGATGATAATACCAAATCACCAGAATTAAACGAAGAAGAAGACCCAGAACCAATCCCTGACGAAGATGAAGTAGACGTAATGGAAGATGACTACGATGATGACACATGGAGTGAAGCTGTCGCATCAGAAAATACCAACACCGAAGCTGCTTCAATTGTCAAAACTGGTATCAAAGGCCTGGGCATCGTAGCCCTAGTCCTAGTACTTGCTGTAGCTGCATATTATGTAGTAAGCAAGGATAAAAATCCTAAGGATAACACATTAAAATAAACAAGGTGATGTTGCAGAATAGGTAAATCTATTCTGCTCATCACCTTTTTTCATCTATATTGGTATCAAGCCATTAAATTCTGTATATTTCTTTAATATGAAAATGAATTTATCCACATTTTTCATAAAAATAGGCTCAATTAATACAGCTAAGATTTTTTATATTTTTTTCTTAAGCAGCTTTGTATTTTATGAGTTCTAAATTCTTGTTTTCCATTTTGGATGCCAGTTTATTTAGGTTTAGTGCCATTGATAAGAGGCATATTTCACTTATTATATTTGATTTTCCTCTATGGTGGAATCTGTTGTAGTTTAGTCCTGATTTTATTTTGGAAAATGCTCCTTCGGCTTGGATTGATCTATTTATTCTTTCTTCTATTCCTTGGTCTGAGCTTATATTTCCTAGGGATTCTTTCCTATATTTTTGGAAGATTTCTGCTA
>HG326666.1:23264-241468 GCA_000308255.3 Anaerococcus pacaensis 9403502
GGTTTACTGTAGGTTTTCTTCCTAATGATGAGTAGACTTTTTTTATTTCAGATAAATCCATCCTTTCGATTATATTTTTTACAAGCCTTAACTTAACATTATCGTAAACGTATATTTCTGTGTTAAAATTCATTTTTAATTGAATAGTATCATCAACTAGTGTAAAATTAGTTAATGATAATGTATTTTTAGTTGTTTTCATAAATACATTGTATCAGAAAAAGACGAGGACTTCAGTTTCCTCGTCTTTTTTCTATATTAGGACTTTTGCAACAGCCCCTTTTCTTTGAGCTAGAGCATAGGCCCCATAGCAAGAAGCCTTATTGCCTAGACTTGTGGTTTTTATATTTACATTTTCGTATACTTTTTTAGGAATTTCCCTTTTTAGTATTTCTTTGATTGGATCTAAGAGGGCATCTTCTTGTGCAGAAATCGCCCCACCTACTAGTATAACCTCTGGCTCGAGAATTAGAATTATAGATCCGATGAGTTCTGCTATTGCCTGGATGAGATAGTTCACTAATGCTGTGGCCTCTGGGTCTTTTGCTAGATATGCATCAAATATTTCTTTACCATCGCTAAAGCCCTTCTCTGGATAAAGTTTATTAGCACGTCTGATAAGCCCAGATGTAGAGGCAAGGGCCCCTATATTTGAGTCTTCTCTAGGTATATAGCCGATTTCTCCAGCTGTAGCAAAATGACCTCGATATATCTTCCCCTGGTCTATAAAACATCCGCCAATGCCTGTGCCAATTGTTAAGACATACATCGATTCGTATTTTTTATTAGATCCATAGTAATATTCACCAAGGCCAGCGCATTTGACATCATTTTCAACTACTGCATCTATATCAAAGACTTTTTTAATCTCATCTGTCCAAGAAAATCCTACATAATCCTTAAAGGCCCCACCAACTTCTTCTATCCTACCAGTATTTGAATCTACTATACCAGCTGTTGAAATTCCTATATTTTTGACATCATATTTCTTTATATTTTTTTCTATTTCAGAAAATATATCCTCTTTAAGATAGGATATACCAAGGCTAGCCCTAGTTGGTATTTGATAAGAAGTGCGTTCACTGCCTTCTTCAAACACAATGACTTTGCTGGCAGTGCCTCCTATATCAAAAGTAAGACTTGCCATATTAATAATTCCCTGCTTCTATCTCTTCTATAGTTTCTAGAGAATTCCTGTAGCTGGATGATTGGATATCCGGCAAAGTGCGTTTTTCCTCGTTGATTGATCCATCTGGTGCATAGCCCAGGGTGTTGGTATAGGTAAATACCAGGCCTGAATGTGGCATCACATCGTTTATGATTCCTAGGGTAATCCCATCTCCGCCTGTCTGTTCTCCGATAAGAGTTGCAGATCCAGAATGCTTCATAAAACTTGCCATGCCTTCAGCCGCTGAAAATACAGCCCCATCTACCAAGAGATAAATATCTCCACTGTAGCCGTAGTCTTTGTCCGACTCATCAGGGCTAATCACTACATTATCCTTGATATAATAATCAAATTTCTTTAGGTCGTTTGGGTGGTCTAGTTTGATACCAGATACATCTACATTGCTTAGGTTTTCCACATTTAACGTATCATCAGCCAGTATTAGCTTCGCTCTTTCAGAGTCTTTAAAAAAGAGATGATTGGTCACCATTTTTTGGCTGGTGAGGAGCTTTGGCAATAGGAAATTTCTCCAATATTCCATATTACCCCCGTAGTTTTCTCTGATATCTATAATCAGCGCCTTGTAGAGGTGTTTATTTTGCAAGAAGGTATTTAAGGTATCCAGGTCTTTTTCAAAATAACTTGGGTCAGCCATGCTATTTATCTTTAGTATGGCAATCCCTTCCTTGCTGGTATCGAGAGTAAGATTACTCGATGTAGATTGGCCGAGCATTGCAATAGCTAGCCTATCCTCAATAGTAAAATTACGAGCAGATTGCATACCAGTGAGATTATACCTATTTCTGACCACTTGCTTATTTAGATTAAGAAATTCAAAGTAAATCGATGGTGAATTCCAATTTTTAGAATAATAGTCAACTACCCTTTCGACATAGGCCCTGTCTGCAATTCTAGCATGGTGGTTATTTAGCTCACCCATGATGCCAGTCATGGTGTCGATAAATTCATCATCGTTGGCACATTCGCTAATTCTCTTTAAATATTTATTATAATTGCCTATGAAATCTATATTGTGCTGGCGTTTTAGGACATCAAAAAACGGATAATTTTCCTCTAGTTCTTTGAAAACATAATTAAAATCGTCAATCATTTCTTGATTGGTAAGCGCCTTTGGAGTTTCTGCTGGTGGTAATTGCAATTTTGGGGCCTTATCTAGGTCTTTGTACCAGGCTAAATATGCATCCACATCGAATCTATCAATATTGTCTGGGTAAAATACACTAGAATTTGGATCAAAATTGCCCTCGCTTACTATTTTCTTGGTCCTTCTGGCTTCTAGCTCATCGTATCTGCGTTTGACACAGCTAGTATTTATGAGCATAAAAACAAGGATTAGACAAAAAATTCTAAATCGCTTTTTCATCAAATCCTCCTCTCATTACCTGGTCTCTCTTAAACAAATCGTAGATGACAGGTATATTACCTATTGGGTTGACCAGTGAGAATATCACTATAGCTAGCGCCAAAAATGTTAGCTTATTTTTCTCAATTCTAGCTATCCCAGCTAGGCTAGTCACCCTTGTCCTATGGTTATATATGGCATAAATTATGGCAAGAGTTCCAAAAACAATCTCAAATATTTCCCTATAATATATGCCAAAGCCAAGAACAGCAAGGCCTGATAGGGCCCAAAGTATAGAGCTAGCCTTCTTTTTGCTATTATATTTTTTTAATAAATTCGAGTTATCTCTTTTTTTTGCTCTCATATATCAAAGTTCCAGGTTTGGGTAAACCTTCATAAAAGTATCTGACCTATCGCCATCCTTGTAATTTAAGTATCCTGTGATTGCAATCATAGCAGCATTGTCTGTGCAAAGCTCGATTGGTGGATAGTAAAATTTCACATCTCTTTTTGCACATTCTGCTGCAAGTCTTTCTTGTAGCCTAGTATTGGCCGCAACTCCACCAGATAGGGTGAAAGTATCAAGGGTAAGTTCATCAACCAGCCTCATAGATTTTTCTACCAGGACATCCACCACAGCTTCTTGGAAGCTTGCAGCTATATCAGCCTTATCAAAGTCTTCGTTTTTCTGGCTAGCATTATGGATGTGGTTGATGACAGCTGTCTTAAGTCCTGAGAATGAAAAATCATATGAATCCTTTTCTAGCATAACCCTTGGAAAATCAGCAGCCTCTTTGTCGCCTTCTTTTGCTAACTTATCAATCTTTGGACCACCAGGATAACCTAAATCCATAGTGCGGGCGATTTTATCAAAACTTTCACCAGCAGCATCGTCTCGAGTTTTTCCGATGATTTCATAATCAGTATACCCCTTCACATGGACCAAATAAGTATGGCCGCCGCTTACTACAAGGGATACAAAAGGTGGCTCAAGTTCTTTGTGGGCCAGATAATTGGCACATATATGGCCTTCGATGTGGTTGACCCCAAGCATTGGTGTGCCCGTAGCAAGATTTAGCCCCTTGGCTGCAGATATGCCTACTAGTAGCGAACCCATCAGGCCTGGGCCCTTAGTCACAGCTATAAGATCAATATCAGAAAAGCTAAGATTTGTATCAGATAGTGCCTTATCTATCAAGGGGTTTATGGCCTCTAGATGCTTTCTACTAGCTATTTCTGGTACCACACCGCCAAAGATGGTGTGGATATCTATTTGTGATGATATTAAATTTACTAATAATTCTCTTTCATTTTTGAGTATAGACACGCAGCTGTCGTCACAGCTAGTTTCTATCCCCATTGTATAAAAATCGGTCATTTAATTTCCTTACCATATTGTATGCATCTTCACCAAGCTTTTGATAGTAGTTTTTGCGGACACCCATGACTTCAAAGCCAAATTTTTCATAAAGACTAATGGCCGCCGTATTTTTGGTAGATACTTCTAGCCATATTTCAGCCACGGCGTATTTTTCACTCTCTTTAATTAAATGTTCTAAGAGTTTGATACCAATGCCTCTTTGCCTGTAGTCCTTATCAACAGCGATCGTGAATATCTCCACCTCATCCATAACATGGCTTGCTATATAAAATCCGACTATTTTGCCATCTAGCTCGTATACATAGTGGTTTAGAAAGCTATTTTGCTCCAGGTCCTTGATAAGATTTTTCTTTGACCAGGGTTCAAAAAAGGCTTGGTTCTCTATTTCATAAACTACATCAGCATCTCTAGTTAGCATTCTTCTTATCATTGTCTAGTAGTTCTCTTTCTGCTTGAGACTTTCTCAAGTAGTTTGGGGTAATTTCGTATAGATTGTAATCATTGTCTATATTTTCAAGGCCAATTTTAACCAGAGACCTGCCTATGCAAGAATTGAAATTTAGAGGCAGGGTCTTCGCATGGGTAAACTTATCCTTATATTTACCAGCCACTTCACCTATTAGCTCTACTCTAGTGTGGAGGTTATTTACAATTTCCGAAAAATCCTCGATAGTATAGAGGTCTTCTGCTACCACTTCATTAAAGTCTTCATCATAAACCGCCCCATATATACGATTGCCCCTGGCATCTAGCATTGGCACTTTGAAGTTGTCACTATATGAGTTATTAGCTAATGCCAATAGGGTTGATACTGGGATTAGCTTTTTATTATCCACTTGGGCTAGGGTCTTAGCTATAGTCATACCAATCCTAAGACCAGTAAAAGAGCCAGGTCCTTTTCCGATAACAAAAGCATCTATATCTGATATTTCCATCCCCAAAAGATCTAGCAAAGTTTCAATCATAGGGACCAGTGACTCGCTGTGAGTCTTTTGTTGGTTGACATTAAAATCGCCAATTATTTCATTATCAACGGCTATAGTGACGGTTGATATCATAGTTGAGGTATCAATGGCTAAAATATTCATTTAACTCTCTCCCCCTAGTTGAATCATCATGGATTACTATTTCTCTATTATCTTCATCAAGTTTAATTATTTCAATATTTATCATATCATCTGGCAAATAGCCATTAGCATTTTCCGCCCACTCTATAATAGTGATAGCATCATCTGGATAAAAATAAGTTTCAAAATCAATATCTAGTATCTCATCCGGATCATCTAGTCTATATAGGTCTAGGTGATAGATTTTCTTATCACCTACATAAATATTAACCAGGGCAAAGGTAGGCGATGAGCTGTCATTTATGGAAAAATATTCTGATATGTAGGCAGTTGTTGTAGTCTTACCCGCTCCCATTTCTCCCATGAGATTTATCACATCAGTTTCTTTAAGCTCGCTTGCTAGCTCATATGAAAATTTCTTTAATTGGTCTAAGTTTTCTATAATCATAGTATTCCTTTATCCTATAATTATACACTATAAATGGGATTTTATAAAGGATATTGTATTGATTATATCAAACATTTTTAAAACAAATACCCCAGGCTAGGCCCGGGGTTGAGATTAGAATTTGAGTATCGGTGATATACGCTTATAGATTAGGTGAGTTGCAACCGATGCAACCGTTCCCTTTACAATATTAAATGGTGCTACGGATAATAGCATGAGTGTAGTATATGAATTTACTAGATTATTGCCTGGTACCATTCCAGCAAAGGCCTCAAGGTCAATGCCCATTACCTTCGCATAGGTAGGAAATACGACAAAAGTATTTGATAGAGTAGCTACTACTGTCATTGCAAGAACTCCAAGAACTAAAGCTACAATTGAGTCTTTCTTGGTTTTATTGTGTCTATAATACATAGATGATACAAGCACAAATGTCGATCCTACGATGAAGTTTGATAGCTCACCTACGCCACCTGTAGTAGTCTTTGTAAGATTAAATAAGTTCTTTATAAGTTGGATAAGGACACCATACCAAGGTCCCATAGCAAAACCGCCAATGAGTGCTGGCACATCAGCCACATCAACCTTCATAAAAGGTGGGGCAATAGGTATTGGTAGTTGGATAAACATCAGTACATAAGAAATAGCAGATAAAACTGCAACTTTAACAAGGGCGTCTAAACTAAATGATTTGCTAGTATTAGCTTTACTTTGATCCATAATAACCTCCTATGATTTGGGCAATAAAAAATGCCCGAATATCAGGGCATGAAAAATCATATATATAAAATATAACTCTCCCATCCAGACTTTACTGTCGGTATTGGAATTGCACCAATTCAACCAAAAAAATGGCTCGCGGACTTTACCGCCGGTTAAGGAATTTCACCATTACCCTGAGTGAGCCCGTCTGGCTAGGGGAAGACCCTCCATGGAATGGTCGCAGAGCGGAGCTTGAGATACGCCCGCCCGGCGCTGAGAGGGCCCGTGCCAACAAGCACGGAAAACCGCAGATGCCAAAGGCATCGAGGACCAAAAAAAGCTCCCCTTATACTCCGAACAAACGTAATATTTAGTTTATAAATCAATTATATCACAAGGAAAACATTTTTCAAGAGGATTTATCAAAAAAATCACAAATTTTCTACTATTGAGGTGTGCAGCTATCTAGTACCCACCTATAGCCCTTGCGGTTGACAGTCTCTATCGGGCTAAGATTGGCTTTATTAAACTCAGCTCTTATTTTTCTAATATGCTCGCGAACTGACCTTTCAGTAGTAGCAAGCCCTTTTTTGCTCATTTGTTCAACTATCTCATCTTTAGAAAGTGTTTGGCCCATATTAGATATGAGTACTGCGCAAATTGATATTTCAAACTTGGTTAGATCTAGGATATCATTGCCAATCCTAAATATGCCGTTATCTTCTTCCATTGTGCAAAAACCAAGATTTACTATATTCGAGTCATTTATCTCTTGTACCTTTTTAAAAATATTATTTATGAATTCTTCTCTAGTGTATGAATGAATGATAAAGTCCTTATCGTCAAGCTTCTTTTCGTATGGATTGTCGGTGGACCTATCAGTTAGGTATATTACAGGGACATTAGTAGTTTGCTTGATGTATTGGATTACTTGTAGGCACTTGTTGTGAGTCATGTCTACCAGTATTAGATCAAACTTTTTTGGGTCCTCATCTATCAAGTCTTCAATTATATCAAACTTTTGAACTACGACCTCATTTTTGTCAAATTGAGAGTTTAGGAGCCCTGATACACCATTTTCGTATTCTATTGATGCTATTTTCATACAAACTCCCCCTATCTTATTTCTGTAATATTATAAACCGAATTTTGACAAAAGTAAAGTTTTATTTAGGTTTTTTTACTAAATTTTATATATATCTTAAATTTCACTGCAATAAAAAAGACTTGCCAGGCAAGCCTTAAATTTTTTATAGATAGTATTTTTTAATCATTTTAAGATCATCATCTAGTTCATAAACTAGTGGTTGACCTGTCGGGATTTCAAGGTCCATGATGTCTTCATCTGAGATACCTTCGATGTGTTTAGCAAGAGCTCTTAGTGAGTTACCGTGAGCTGCTACTAGTATTGTCTCATCTTTTAGTAATTGTGGTGCGATGTGGTCAAAGAAGTATGGTAGGGCTCTTTCTAGAGTTATTTTTAGGTTTTCAGCTGTTGGGATGACATCTTTTGGAAGATTTTTAAACTGTCTCATGTTTAATTGTTCTTCACGTCTTTGATCATCTAGTTCTGGTGGAAGTGTATCATAGCTTCTTCTCCAGATGTGAACTTGTTCGTCGCCATATTTTTCAGCTGTTTCAGCTTTATTTAGGCCTTGTAGGGCGCCATAGTGACGTTCATTTAGTCTCCATGATTTTTCAACTGGTACAAATAATTGTTCGCTGTATTCTAGGACGTAGTTACAAGTTTTGATAGCACGTTTTAGGATAGATGTGTGAGCGTGGTCAAATACTATGCCTGCTTCTTTGATTTTTTTACCAGCTTCAATTGCTTCTTCTACACCTTGTTCAGATAGGTCTACATCTACCCATCCTGTGAATTTATTAGCTAGGTTCCATTCTGACTGGCCATGTCTTACCATTACTAAAGTTTTTGTCATTATCTTCTCCTTAATTTTTCACTATTTTCAAGCTCTTTTTGCTTAGCCTTTACTGCCTCTTCCCTGCCCTTGTCTAAGTCATCTAAGAAGGCTAGGGATCTTCCAGTTCCATTTATGACACATTGGTCAGGATTTTCTGCAATCCTTACTCCAATTTGGAATTTCTCAGCTATTCTATCGGCAAGGCCAAGCGTGAGTGCACCGCCGCCTGTAAGTATGATTTCCTTATCATAAATATCGGCTGCTAGTTCTGGAGGAGTTACCTCTAATACTTTTTTTACCCCATCTACTATTAAATCAACAGGAGCTTTTATAGCTTGATGGATCTCTCCGACTGGGACGAAGACTTTGTTAGGCAATCCATTTGAAATTTGGCGGCCAGATACTTCTATAGAATCATTGGCCTCGATCAGGCCAGCCTTGATTTTTACTTCTTCTGCCTTGTTATCACCAATCAATAGGCCGTATCTTTTTCTGATGAAATCTTTGATGTTTCTATCAAAGGTAAGGCCTGCTACTGGAACTGATGAACTAGCTATGATTTGACCCATAGAGATGACAGCTATATCAGTAGTACCTCCACCAATATCTACTATGAGCTCTCCACCAGCTTCAGATACATCTATCCCTGCTCCTATGGCAGCAGCAAGTGGCTCTTCTATAAGATATGTCCTGTGGGCACCTGCATTTTCACTAGCTTGTAGGACCGCCCTTTTTTCTACTTGTGTGGCTCTACTTGGCACGCAGATCAAGACATCCGGTTTTAAGATAGCCCTATTTATAGATTTGTCTAGGAAATATTTTAGCATGCGCTCTGTAGCTGGGAAATCTGCTATGACCCCATCTTTCATAGGCATGATGGCCTTGATATTGCCTGGAGTTCTGCCTACTAATTTCTTGGCTTCTTCACCTACTGCCAGTATTTCATTGTTTAAGACATCTACTGCTATGACTGATGGCTCTTCTAGCACTATGCCCTTGCCAGTTACATAGACTAGGACCTTGGCAGTACCTAAGTCTATTGCAACACTTCTTCTAATTCTAGCCATTTTTGCTCCTAATACTTCTTAAGATCATCTACCTTATCTAGCTTCTCCCATGTGAAGGCATCGTTGTCACGACCAAAGTGGCCGTAGCTTGATGTTTCCTTATATATTGGTCTAAGTAGGTCTAGCTTGTCGATGATGGCTTGTGGTCTAAAGTCAAAGTTTTCTTTTATAATTTCTAACAATCTCTCATCATCGTATTTGCCTGTTCCAAAGCTATCGACATAGATTGATAATGGATGAGCCACACCTATAGCATAAGAAATACCTATTTCAAGTCTATCAGCAAGACCAGCTGCTACCATGTTTTTGGCAGCATATCTAGCCATATAGGCAGCAGAACGGTCTACTTTAGTAGGGTCTTTACCAGAAAATGCTCCGCCCCCTACTTTGGAATATCCACCGTAAGTATCTACTACTATCTTACGACCTGTAAGGCCACTATCACCTTTTGGTCCACCAATTACGAATTTACCAGTTGGGTTTATATAAATCTTTGTATCCTCATCTAAAAGGTCAGTATCAACTACTGCTTTGATCACATGTTCGATGAGGTCTTCACGGATTTTATCTATACTCACATCTTCTGTATGTTGGGCGCTTATAACAATATTATCAATACGAACTAGCTTGTCATCATCGTATTCTACTGTCACTTGGGTCTTGCCATCTGGTCTAAGGTATTCTAAAGTACCATTTTTTCTTACCTCATCAAGCCTCATAGCCAGTTTATGGGCGTAGCTAACTGATACAGGCAAGTATGAATCTGTTTCATTATCAGCGTAACCAAAGATAATACCTTGGTCACCTGCTCCGATTTGGTCGTAGAGTTCGTTGGTGTCCTTATATTCTTGAGCACTATTTACCCCTTGGGCAATGTCTGCTGATTGCTCGATAAGGGATGTAAGTACTGCTACATTGGCATGGTCAAAGCCTATATTTGGATCATCATAGCCGATTTCTTTGATAGTTTCACGCACGATTTGCTCTACTGGCGCATAGGCTTTTGTAGAGATTTCCCCTACTACTAGCACAAGACCCGTTGATGTTACAGTCTCACATGCGACTCTTGAATTCTTATCCTGTCTTAAACATTCATCTAATATAGCATCAGATATCCTATCGCAGACCTTATCTGGGTGGCCTGCTGTTACTGATTCACTTGTTACAAATCTTTTCATTATATCTCCTCTAATATTACTACGCTACGAGCTTCTATACCGAGTCCTTCTCCTGTAAAACCAAGGCCTTCGCTAGTAGATGCCTTGACTGATACATTCGATATGTCAGTTTTTAGATGCTCTGCTAATAAGCTTCTTATCTCTTCCCTTTTTGGGCTTATCTTTGGCAGTTCGCAAATTATAACACTATCTACGTTTCCTATTTTGTAGCCCCTATCTTCCATTAGACTTACTACTTGATCTAGGAGGTCGATTGAATATATGTCCTTGTATTTGGGATCAGTATCTGGGAAAATTTTTCCTATATCCGCTTCAGCGAGAGCTCCTAAGATGGCATCCATTATAGCATGGGTCAAAACATCTGCATCAGAATGGCCCAGTAGGCCCTTCTTATAATCAAATTTTACCCCGCCAAGGATTAAATCTCTTCCTTCGACTAATCTATGAACATCATATCCTATTCCAATTCTCATTTATCTCCTCTTTTGCTTTCTACATAGGCCCTGGCAAATAATATGTCTTCGTTGGTTGTAATCTTTATATTGGAATACTCACCCTCGACTATTTTAACCTTTGTATGCCTATCAAAAAATTCAAATAATTGGCTGTCATCGGTTATTTTAAACTCGCTTTCTATATATTTTTCATACATAGGAAAAAGAGTTTGGTAAGAAAAGGCTTGTGGGGTTTGGATATTATAAACATAGTCGCGGTTTGGTGTGAAATCCACATGCATATTTTCATCTGCTATCTTTACTGTATCCTTAGATTTGGTTGCAGTCACTACTGCCTTACATTTTTTTAGATGGCTTAGAGTATCGTAAAAAAGTTTTCTACTTGCAAAAGGCCTTACCCCGTCATGGGTTAAGACCAATTCACAATTCTTATTACAAGCTTTAAGCCCTTCAAATGTAGATTTCTCGCGGGTAGTAGACCCATAGACATATTTGATATCCCTATCGTATTTTTTAAGGATACTTCTTATATTATCTTCATCAGCTGGTCTTATCACTAAAATTATTTCATCAAATTCGTCAATACTTGTGATAGTATCTAGGGTAAGCTCTATGATGGTTTTGCCATCAATTTCTAGATAGGGCTTATTTATCGAATTGTTCATGCGAGTCCCACTACCAGCAGCTGTAACTATAGCTGATAAAAACTTGCCGTCTATCATCTAGTCCTCTTCACTTCTTACAAAGATCATACGACCAGCAGATGTTTGTAAGACGCTAGTTACTACTGCATTTATAGTTTGATCGATATATTTATCCCCATCTTCTACTACAACCATAGTACCATCGTCTAAATAGCCTACGCCTTGGTTTTTACCCTTACCCTCTTTGATGACATCTATGCGCATCGCTTCTCCTGGGATAACAATAGGTTTTAAGGCATTGGCCAAGTCGTTGATATTTAAGATTGGTATGCCTTGGACATCTGCCACCTTGTTTAGATTGTAATCATTTGTAAAAATTTTGGCATTCATATCTAGGGCAAGTTTTAAAAGCTTGCTATCAACTTCTTTGATATCAGGATAATCAGTATCTACTATAACAAGATTTATTCTCTCAGAATTTTTGATACTATTTACTATATCAAGCCCACGTCTACCGCGTTCGCGTTTTAGGTCATCTGGGCTATCAGCTATATGTTGGAGTTCCTCTAGTACAAATTCACTTATGATAAGGTCCCCTTCTATAAAGTCAGTCTCTATAATATCAACTATACGGCCATCTATGATTACTGATGTATCGAGAATCTTAGGGCTAGCTTCCGATTTATCTCTTGTATGACGATTGAGCCTAGATTCTTTATTCTCCTTAGATGACTTAAAGAGAGATGAGAATTCATCAGAATTCCTTAGGGCAATTCTCCATCCTAGGTAACCCAAACCAATATATAATAATATAGATAATAGCACAAAAATTGAATTTCCCACAAACGGTAGTTGCAGGGTGGTTAAAGGTCTAGATATTAGAAATGCTATAAGTATACCGATGATGACACCAACCGTTCCAACAATCAATTTGTTAGCTGGTATTTCTGACATCTGTAGTTCAAAATTTGAAAAATTCTTTAGCAACCTATCCGATATCGGAGGTGCTATCAAATAGAAGATTACTCCACCTATGAGTCCTGCTATGATATTTGCAATAATAAACATAATGCCGCTATCTGCTAAGAGATTCGTCGCGGCATTGATTAAATTAAATATTACAATTCCAAGAACAGTCCCAATCAGCGTAATAACCAATTGAAATATTCTTCTCATTAATGCTCCTTGCTTTCATTTTGATATTATAAGCCTATCGACTCATCTATCATTGCTTCTGCTTTTTGCGTTTCTAGAGAACCTGCCATGACCAATTCACTGGCCAAAATACGCCTTGCCCTATTTAGTAATTTCTTTTCTGTAGTTGAAAGTCCTTTTTCCTTATCCAAAATAGCCAAGTTTCTCACCATCTTTGCTATTTCAAATATGTCCCCAGTCTTTATGATTTCCTGGTTTTCTCTGTATCTGACATTCCAATTGCTACTCATCTCAGTTGGGTCTTCGTCTAAGATCTTAAGTACTTCATCGCCTTCTTCCTTGCCGATGACCTCTCTTATGTTCATCTTGTCAATATTACTAATTGGTATAGAGATATCCATAGAACCAATTGGCATTTTTAGGATGAAATATTCTTTCTCTTCTCCTAAAAATTCCTTTTTTTCAATAGAATCAATAACACCCGCCCCATGGTTTGGGTATACGATTTTATCGCCTATTTTAAACATTTTAACCTCCTAGGTTCTCATTTATATTATATCAAATGAAAGCCTTTAGGTAAAATATTTTAAGTAGAAGTTCAGAATTTTGATAAATTATCTACGCAATCCTGTTCTCATCCTTACTTTTTCGCGAAGAACCTCAATTTCTGATTGAGTTGTAGAACCGCCATACTCCCCATCAAGGGCCCATGCTACCTTCTCGTTGGTTTTGATTTTAAAATTAGAACCTTGCCTTAGGATTACCATATCGTTCTCCTCACCATTAGTTAGCCCAAATATAATTTTATTGACATCCGATAGTGATTGCGGGCGTTTGACCATAGATAGTTCAAATATACCATCAGAAAGCCCTACATTTTCTCCAGTAATCCCTGTGAAACCTCCAACAGAAATAGAATTGGTCACCATAAAGTGGATAATATCATCGCTTATGATCTCCCCTTCTACTTCTAAGTCTATTTTATAGGTTGGAATGTTAACTAGAGGTAAAGTTGACTTTAATCCTTCGAAAATATAGGCAGAGCGGCCGAAGATATTTTTGGCATTTTGGTCAGTAGAATACGAGACCTCAGCGATTGTCCCAAAAGCTGCTACATAGACAAAATATTTTTCATCAATCTTTCCTATATCTATGCGGTGCTCATAACCACGTGTGGCTACCTTTGTTGCCTTTTCAATATCAGCTGGGATATTGATGCTTCTGGCAAAGTCATTGGTAGATCCTGTTGGGACGTAGCCAATTAGAGGATCAGATTCTATTTTACTAACTGCAGATACCACCTCATCTAGGGTCCCATCTCCACCAGATACTAATATTTCGTCAAAATGATGGCCATAGTCTAAGAGTATGTCTCTAGCATCGCCTTGTCTTTGAGTGGCATATACGGTTGTAAAATATTCTCTTTCGCTTAGATAATCCACTATCCAAGGCAGGTAATCATTTATGATTCTTTGTCCGCTATTTGGATTATAGATAAAAAGTAATTCTTTCATAGTATGCTCCTTTGCTATGAAATATCTTAGATAAAATATACTTTTAATTTAAGCTTTTGTAAAAAAATATCCCCGCCGTAGCGGGGATAAACTAGAAGTCTTTTATGATTTTAAAATCATCTGAGCCTGTTATTTCATAAAAGCTCTCAGCATCTATTAAATTTTCAATAACCAACGATTCGATTTGTTCTAGCGAAAGATCTGTGGTCATTGCATAGCCACACGAAGATGATAGCTTGGTTGGAACTGGTACTAGCTTTGCACTAGAATCGAGCTCTTTTGCAAGAGTTTCTAATTGGATAGCTGCTGTAGTTGTATGAAAGGTCACAAGATTCATTATTTACTGCCTACTATTCTATAATGATCGCCAGCATTTTCTAGATTTGTCTTATAACCAGCATTTTCTAAGAATCTGATTACATTTTCTTTTGATACTTCTGTATCTACTAAGATAGCAAGTTCACTATCTCCTGCGATTGTTGCTTCTTGGGTAAGCATAATTGGTTCTGGACATGATAGCCCTCTTGTATCTACTTCTCTCATGCGTTGCTCCTTTTTGCTGTCATTGCTATGATTAGATTAATTACAAAACCAATTCCCACTGCAATCATACCATTTACTGTAGGACCAGCAGGAGAAGATGCAAGACCAAAGTTATGGGCAAAAGCTGCTCCCATGATAAGACCTATTACTGTGATAGCTGCATCATTGTCGCCTTGGCCAGATAGTACAGTTTGTCTGATTGGACAGCCACCCATTAGTACAGATGAGAAGCCCATTAGCATAGTGCCTAGGAAATTCCATAGGTGGTTAGAATGTGCTACTGGTTGGTCAGCAAAGCCAAAATTAAATTGACCAAAGATTAAATTCATTACTAGTGCACCGATAAAGATACCAGCTACGCCCATAAACAATGTATTATCTTTAACTAAAATAATATCTCTAAAGGCTCCAGCTGTACAAAGTCTAGTTTTTTGGAATAAGCCACCTACGATTAGACCTGCGATTAGAGAAAGGATAACTGGTGCATGCATAGAACCAGGACCTTCTTCAGAGAAATTGATAAATTCTGGTTTTACAAATAAGAAAACTAATAGTAATACCATAAATGCTGGCATAAAGTATCCTGCAATTTTTGGCTGATTATAGGCACGACCTAATGTAAATCCTCTTTTTAGGAAATAAATACCAACTGCTATACCTGCCACAAAACCAATTAGGCCAATAATAGCATTTGCATCTCCACCAGCAAGTCTTAAGATTAGTCTTAGTGGACAGCCTAAGAACATTAAAGCACCAATCATAGCTGTAAAGCCCAGTGTAAATCTAAGTATAGGGCTAGATCCGCCTCTAGATTGGAATTCACCGCTTATGGTTGACATGATACAAGCGCCAAGTACAAAGCCGATTACTTCAGGTCTAAGATATTGAACAACTCCAGCTGAATGAAGGCCTAGAGCACCAGTGATATCTCTCCAAAAACAAGCTAGACAAAAACCCATATTTCCAGGATTGCCAAATTTTACCAATAAGGCAGCAATAATACCAATAACAAGTCCCGCAATGAGGTTTCTGGTCTTACGATTTTTATTAACTTCCATGGTTTCCTCCATAATATTTAACGGAAAAATGGACACAAAAAGTACACTCATCCGTCATTTGTGATTTCGAAAAAAGTGTACTAAAAGCCAAGGCTTATTTTTTCGATTTATATCTTGAAATAGGACGACCAAGTGTACTTAATCTTGCGATTTTGGCATGAAATCTTATTTCATTTTCATTATAAAATATTATTAATTTTTTGTCAAAGGTATATAACAAAATAATCCCCTAGCAGGATAATATGCTAAGGGATTTGTTAGTTTATGCTACTGATAATTTATTATTGTGGAAGTAGTAGGCTAGGCCAGTTAATATAGCAATGATTACAATATTAACTAAAAATGGCCATCAAAAAAAAGAGTAGCCTTAGCTACTCACTGGATACATTAGCTACCATATTTACAATTTTTTTGCTCTCCACATCTAATCTGAGTTGTTCTTGACTTGCATAATATATTGTTTTGGGATCGTGGCTTACTAGTATGATTACCACACCAGTAATGGACTTTATCATTTCAAGAATATTTTTTTGGTTGATTACATCCAGCGATGCCGTTGGTTCATCAAGAAGTAAAACTTTTGGATTTTGAGTTATCGCCCTTATAATAGACGCTCTTTGCAACTGTCCCCCTGAAAGGGAAGTAGGTTTTTTATCTAGCAGGGCTTTGTCCATCCCAAATTTCTCAAATAATTCACCAAGGTCATGACTGGTTTTATTTCTTCTGCATAACTCTTCTATGGATTCTCTAATGGTCATAGAAGGGTCGAATGATTTAAAGGAATTTTGAAAAACCACTTGAAATCCCATTCTATCTTTATCAACCAATTTACCATTTAAGAAAATTTGACCATCATAGGGGATAAGTCCCAGCACCGCTTTCATGAAAGTTGATTTTCCACTACCGGACCTACCCATAAGCCCATAGCACTTAGCTTTTAAGTCGAGATTGATGTTGTCTAGTACCTTCTTATCCTTATAAGCAACTGAAAGGTCTTTTATTACCAAATTATTTTCCATACATCTCTCCCTTAAAATTTCGCCGCTTCAAGCAAGTTTTTAGTGTAATCTTCTTTTGGATGGTTATAGACTACATCGGATAGGCCACTTTCTATAATCTTACCATTTTGCATGATAAGAACCTTATCAGAGATTTTGTTGGCTAGGGTTAAATCGTGACTAATAAATAATAAAGACATATTGTGCTCTTGCTTTAATTTATCCAGAAGGGCTATGATTCTAAGACCAGTCTCACTATCAAGGGCAGTAGTTGGCTCATCGCATATTAGTAGCTTTGGCAAGAGTATCATGGACATCATGATTACCATTCTTTGAAGCTCTCCTCCAGATAGTTCGTAAGGATATTTCATCAAATAATCCATTGGCAAGTTAACTTCTGCCATTAATGATTCTATTCTCTCATGGTTGTAAGGCAGTTTTTGTATTTTGTAGATATAATTTAACTGATCTTTGATAGTCATAACAGGAACCAAGGCATTAAAAGGATTTTGATAAATCATAGCAATTTCTTTTAACCTTAGTTTTGAGATTTCTTTATCGGTCATTTTTAGCAAATTTTTATCATAAAAATTTATTTCACCCTTTTTTCCAAGCGCATCTGGCAGTAAACCCATAATACATGTTGCAGTTAACGACTTGCCAGAACCCGATTCTCCTATTATAGATAATGATTCATTTTCAGCTATATCAAAGCTGATACCATCTACCAGATTGACCTTGCCAATGCTTATTTCTAAATTATTCACCTTTAGCATATTGTTCTCCTAGACCTTGGATTGAAAATACCAACAACACTACAAGGACACCTGCTGGCAACCACATCCACCACTTATCACCTACATTTAGGATATTTAAGGCTACTGATAAGATAGTACCTAGACTTGTCTGTGGTTCCTTGATACCAAAGCCCAGAAACGAAAGACTAGCCTCCATTAGAATAGCTTGAGCCATAGACCCTGTAAATAGTACTAGCAATGTATCTCTAATGTTTGGAATAATGTGTTTAAATAAAATTTGAGAATTCTTTATCCCATTTATTCTAAGAACCTGAATAAATTCTGCATCCTTTAATACTTTTATCTCATTTACCAAAATCCTTGTTGCAGGAGCAAAGGTAAATAGCACTATGATTATAATCAGGTTTCTCATGCTTGACCCTATAAAGGCTGCAATACTTACCGCTATAACATAAAAAGGAAAACACATAAAGATATCGACTATACGCATGACGACCGCCTCGGCCTTGGTATTAATAGCCGCAATAAAAGCGAGGGTCAAGGCTAGTAGCATCTTAAGCATCGTAGAAGATAGGGAAATAATAACAGACTTTTGGCCGCCACTCATAAGTCTAGATAAGATATCTCTGCCCAGGCCATCTGTACCCATAACATGCTCACTAGATGGAGCAACCTCTATATTTCTAAGGTCAGGAGTCGCAGGATCTATATCATAAACCAGTGGACCTACAAAGATAAATATCAATAATAAGGATATGATTGTTATATAAAATTTTTTCAATCTCCCACCTCCAATCTCCTATCAAGTCTCGAACTTAGTATATCTGCCAATAGGTTGGATAATAGTACCATAAGTGAAATCATAAAAATTAATCCCAAGATTAACGGATAATCTCTACCCATTACCGCCTCATAATTTAACCTACCAATTCCCGGCCAAACAAAAACAGTTTCTGTTATGAGCATCCCTGATATGATTCCTGGCACTTCCATCAATACCATTATAAGGAGTTTTGGTGCGATGTTTTTTAGACCAATCTTCTTATAGGCATCATAGTGGGTCATTCCAAAACCCCTATAAGTTTTTATATACTCTTCAGCCTTTACCTTATTCATAAAACCAATCACATACCTCACTATGGATGAAAATTGTATAAATGTTAGAACCGTAACAGGCAAAACCCCGTGATAAATCCTATTTAGCCAGGTAGGTAGGTTCGAGCCCTGTGATAGGGCACCTGTTCCTGAAATTGGAAAGATTTTATGGTCAAAAGCTAAAAATTTGATTAATATAATAGCAATCAGAAAAGTTGGCATAGAAATGCCTATCATTGAAATCACATCTACAACTTTATATGCAGTACCACCCTTAAAAGCAGCCCACCTACCTATTAGTATTGCAAGAATAACAGAAAAGGTTAGCGCCGGGATGGTTAGCATGATGGTATTTGGAATCCTCTCTAATATAACACTAGTTACTGGTTTGTTGTGGAGGATAGAATAACCAAAATCCAATCTTATAAATGATAAGAACCATTTTCCAAATTTTACATAGAGCGGGTCATAATAGCCCTTATTTCTCAGCATGGTCTCTATCTGTTCAGGAGTCATGCCTTGCTTAATAAAACTTGCATAAGGGTTGCCTGGCATTAGCTGCATTAAGATAAACATCAGGGCAGATATGCCTACAACCATGATTAAGATGGTTCCTAGTCTTTTTAAAACTCTATTCATAAAATAATCACCTTTATTAAAAAGAAAGCCAACTCAGTTGAGTTAGCCTCTCTTTTCTAAATATTATTCTGCTATTTCCCAATTATTAACATTATAGAAATCAACAAAAGTATTTGGATTATAGTTCTTTAGACCAGAATTGTATGCTTTAGTAATGTCTGATACGTAAAGTGGTAACCATGGTAGATTTTTATTTAAGATTTTACCAAATTCTTTTAGTGTTTCTGCTCTCTCGTCAATATCTAGTTGTTGTCTATTTAAATCTAATAGTCTGTCTGCTTCTTCATCTTTGAATGATGCAATATTCCAACCATATACACCTGGTTCATCAGATGCTTGGGTTGATCTCCAGTTTGGTGTTGGGTCTGGGTCTGGATCTAGGGTATTACCCATTAGATATAGGTCAAAGTCGTGGTTTCCTACAACCTTATCCATAATCGCTTGGAATTCCATTGGGTTTAAATCAAGCTTAATACCAACTTGACCAAGATAGCTTTGGATAATTGTTCCCGTTTGCTCTCTAATTTGATCTCCTGTAGGAACATCTAAAACTAGTTCTAGATCCTTACCATCTTTATCTACTACGCCATTGCCATTTGTGTCTTCCCATCCTGCTTCTTTTAGTAGAGCTTTTGATTTTTCTACATCGTATTCATAGTCGATTAGACCTTCTTTTGGATATGACCAAAGTGATGGAACCATTGGAGTGTTGATAACCTCACCATTACCCTCGATTAGCCCATCAACGATAGCTTGGCGGTCTACAGCATGAGCTACCGCTTGTCTTATTTTTACATCATTTAGAATATCTTTTCTAAGGTTAAAGCCCATGTATTGAATTTTAGAGTTAGGGTATCTTTTAACTTCTACATTTTCAGCCACAAGTTTTTCTTCATCGCTTGCTTTTAAACCAGAGATATCAGCTACATCTACAGAGCCATTGATAAGTTCAGCTGTGACGGTATCAGGGTTTACGACTTTAAATATAAAGCTATTTGTTTTTGGTACACCATCATAGTAATCTTCGTTGGCATTAAGTTGAACATATTCGCCTTTTTGATATTTCTCAAATTTGTATGGACCTGTTCCTATTGGGTTAGCTATTTCATTTGACTTTTGCCACTCCTTGATTCCTACATTTTCCCAAATGTGTTTTGGAATTATGTTAAGGGTTCCAATATTAAATAGTACTGGTGAATAAGGTACATCAAAGTTGATTTCTACAGTTTTTTCATCCGGAGTAACAACACCTTCTAAGCTATCAGCTTCACCCTTGTTAAAGGCCTCATAACCCGCGATAGAATCAACATAGCTTGATAGGTCTCCTTCATAATCTCCACTTGCAAGTGATTCTAGAGTAAACTTTACATCTTCACTTGTGAAAGGTTCACCATCATGGAATTTGATTCCGTCTTTTAGATGGAAAGTAATCTTCAATCCATCTTCAGATACATCATAGCTTTCGGCCATTGCTGGTTCAACTTCTATGTCAGAGTTTAATTGGAGAAGTGAATCATAAACTAAAGAAATAACTGCATTGTCGTATTGAGTGTTTGAAAATAGTGGATTAAATACCCCATCTGGTGCTGAATTTAGCCCATAAACAATCTCATCTTTAGACCCTGTTGGAGCTACGGTTGTAGTTTCGTTTTCAGCTTCGTCTTCAGTGGTTTCTGCTTCGTTTTTGGCAGTTTCTGCTTCTGTTGGTGCTACTTCTGTGGTTTCATTAGTTTGACTAGGTTCTTCAACCTCTGCTGTTTGTGTTGTTTGTGTATCTGTAGCTGGTTGGTTATTATTACCACAAGCAGATATAAGCGGCACTAAAGATAGCATTAGAACAACTGGTAAATTTTTAAAAAATTTATTTTTCATTGAATCCTCCTATGTTTGTGACTTAAAAATGGACACAAAAAGAACACTTATCCGTCATTTGTTATTTCGAAAAAAGTGTACTAAAAGCCAAGGCTTATCTTTTCGATTTATTGCTCTTGAAATAGGACGACCAAGTGTACTTAATCTTGCGATTTTGGCAAGAAATCTTATTTCATTTTCATTATAAAATATTATTAATTTTTTGTCAAAGCTATATAACAAAATAATCCCTTAGCAGGCTAAGCTGCTAAGGGATTAGCTGATTTATACTACTGAAAGTTTTTTATTGTGAAAATAATATGCTAGACCATTTAATATGGCTATTATCAGTAAATTAATAGCAATTGGCCATCCTAGCGCTCCATATGGTGGATTTACCGCTAAGTTTATTTCAATAAGATCTGGGTTTAAGTTGCTAGTAAACATATAATCTCCCAATACTTGTATCTGAAGTCTCACAAATAAAATAGTAACAAGGAAATTCACTATAAAAAATACTAATACTGGTGCAAAACTACCTAGCTTACTCATAGCTTTAGATGCGCCAATTGAATTGGCAAATAATATCTCGCTTACAACTGTCACTCCATACACTAAGACATATATAAATGTCAAGAAGGTCATATAAGCTCCATAATTTGCTACAAATAATTCAAAGCCTTCGCCTATAGCCTCTAAAAAGCTTAAATCACCAGCTTGACTAGCAAATAGGATGGTTATATTGATAAGAGCTGCTAGGCAAGCTAGGATACCCATTAATATATAATTAATCAGCCTAGCCCCTATTACTGTCCCGCTATCGTAAGGAAGAGCAGAATAAAAGGCAGCATTTTTCCCATAAAATCTAGTCCAGTCATTGACAGCAGCTTGGATTAAAGCTACGAACGGAAACATAAATACCAACATCATACTCATGCCTGCTATCATGCCAATTATAGCATTTTCGCCAACTGTTACTAATACCATTAGAGTTGCAATAACAACTATTGGCGGAAATACCAACCAAGGTAGTATGTCTTTAAAGTCTTCTTTAAATAATTGTCCGATAAGTTTACCCATTATAACACCTCCGTAAAGTATTCTTCTACACCCATCTGGTATTTACTTCTAATATCATCAACTGTTTCATTTGCTACTACTTTGCCATGTTCTACAACGATAGCCCTATCCAGCACTTTTTCTATCTCACTTACAAGGTGAGTAGATATAATCATAATCCCTTCATAGTCGAAGTTCTCAATTATTGTGTTTAAAACTTGCTTGCGGCTTTTTGGGTCTACCCCGCTCATTGGCTCATCTAAGAGATATATGAAAGTTTTACGAGAAAGGGTTAGGGCTATTTGAATCTTATCCTTCATCCCTTTAGAACATTCTTTGATCTTAATATCGCGAGCTATATTGAAGCCTTCTAGGAGTTTATAAAATCTATCACTATCAAAATCATCGTAGAATTTCTCATATAGGTCTACTACCTTTGCTATCTTTAGAGTTTCCTTCATAGCAAGGTGGTCTGGCTGGTAGGATACTAGATTGTTTGTCATCCCACCTGGCAATTTTCCATCTATTAGTACATCTCCAGTATAGTTTCGCTCAAGGCCTGCTAGAATCCTTAGGAGAGTAGTCTTACCAGACCCATTTTCTCCAACTAGCCCTATTATCTGGCCCCTGTCTATATTTAAATCTACATTATCAAGCACTGCCTTGCCTGAATAAACCATAGTTAGGTTCTTAGTTTCTATCATCATCTTCCTCCCAATAATCGCTAAGTTCTTTAATAGCATCATTCTTACTCATGTTTAAATTTTTTGCTCCAAATATAAACTGGTCTGCTATGTCTTTAAAGGCATCATCTTCTAAGTTTTCAAGCTTTTTTATATCATCAGTCACAAAGCGTCCTGCAGTCCTTCGGGTCTCTGTGAGCCCATCGCGTTCTAATTCTGCTAAGGCTTTTTGGACTGTGTTGGGATTTACTTCGTATGTGCTTGCAAGATTTCTCACCGAATCAATCTTACTGCCAGCCTCCCACTCGCCTGTTGATATTTTTACTTTGAATTCTTCTAGAAGTTGCAGATAAATAGGCCTGGTATTGTCAAATTGCATCTGTACTCCCCTTGTATGATTGTATTATTGTATTACTATCTTAGTACAATGATATTATATCATCAGATTTTATATAATGCAAGCCTTATTGCAAAAAATGTACAAAAAAAGAGAGAATTTTTTCTCTCTTGTGTATACACTTAAATTTCATTTAAATTTTCCAATCTAACATAGCCTTGATTTCCGAAATAATCGACCCTTATGAAGTCACCCTCTCTTTCCCCTAAGACTTTCACAGTCGATCCCTTTTCTAATGTATCAAATGCGCTTTGTGCATCTGGACTGTCATATATTTCAGTATCTGCGCTTAGTTCGTAGTAGCCATTTATTTGTAGTGGGTCATTAGTATCAATTTCTCTTTTTTTATTATTTTCTGCAATAGTGATATCAACCGGCTCATAAGTCATTTCTTTTTTACACGAGCTTAGTGTTAGTATCAACAGGCAGATTAATATCTTATTTATGATAAATCACCCCTAGCACTTTTATGCCTAGTCTCTCGTATTCTTCGATTTGTCGGCGGAGGGTTCCTTTGTGTAGGTCCCTGCCACCTACAAAAAGGATTTTGTAGTCTTCTAGGCTTGATATTTCAATAGAATATGGGTCATTGGCAATTTTTTCATCCACTATTATATATGGATAGTCTTGGCTATATTTGTTTAGCTTGTATTTGATATCCATAATCCCTTCTTCAGCTGCCTTTACCTTTTGTGCATCTACAACAGGGACTTTCAACTCTTCTGCCAGATAATCTATGACTTCTGATGTTTCAAAATTTTCAGCAATCGGCATTAAACCCACCACAGCCTTATCAGATGTGGTTTCAATTTTTCTTTTGACTTTGGCATATTCCATGTGGTCTTTATTTGATATATCGGCAAGGACTTCGATACCCATTTCACGTATGTCATCAGCATTATGGATTTTATCTGATAATATTTCCTTGATGATTAACAGTAGTATCCCTAATAAGGCACCTAGGATAAAGCCTGCTATGGTAAAAATTAACCCTCGAACTTTTGAGGTTTTCTTTACCGTGACATTTTGTAGGTATTCGATATTTTCCATATTTAGGAATGATTTTGCAAAAGCCCTAAATTCTTCTGTAATGAGAGTGAGAGTATTTTTAGCACTATTTTCATTTAAGCCTCTGTAAGTGAAAGCAATAGTGCCACCCTGTGGATTGACTGTATAGTCAAGATTATTTTTAATTTCAGCAGGCTTAATATAACTTGACCCAGTCTTATCAATGACATTTTGATATAGGTCATCAGATTGTAAAAACTGTCCGTAGATATTGGCTAGCTTCTCATTGAGGATGATCTTATTGTAAGTCATCGGCCCTTCATCATTGCTGGTTACAATGAGGACTGCTTCAGCTTCTACAGTGCCTGAAGTCATGAGATTTCTAGCAAACACCAGGCCTGCCACTAGTAGGGCTGGGATAAGCATCATCCAGATATTTCTTTTTATTGCATTTAAAATTTGATTGGTAGTAATTTTCTCCATAAAATCTCCTATTTAAGTGAAGTGATTGCCTGTAAGTTGGTAAAGAAAAAGTCGTAGGCCGGGGCCTTGTTCATCAGAAATATAGCGTAAGGTATTAGAAATAATACTACTCCGAGTATTACTAAAATTCTCCCCAGCTTATCTAATTCTCTTATTTCATCTAAAACTAGAGGTATATAGATGATTTGTAACACTGTGAAAAAAGTTGAAAACCTAAAGGCTATAGCAGTTGATGATCTAAAGACTAGTAGGACTATGAGGCTAAACCACATTGCTTTTATCGATGCCTCGGCCATAGTGAATTTATCAAAAGACCTCTTATTAAAGTACATAATGGATGTGGCAAACAGGGCAAGTCCAAAGATAATTCTTGGGTCATATATAGCCATAACCTGGGCAAAGCGGCCAGTAAAGGTGTAATTGATGACCTTAGTTGCCATCCTCCCCATGCCGATAGCTTGGAGAATCCTCGCCAAAAGTCTAAAGACTTGGCCAGAAAATAAACTAACTGCAAAGGCCATACCTACTGTGATTATCTTAAAGCCATTGCCAAAATTTATGGCAAGCAAGACTAAAAATGGCAAGAGGATAATTGCAGCCCTGTGAAAGCTAAAGCTAAATAGGAAAAATAATATCATCTTTAGCCATTTCTTTTCGGTAAAGTAGTACATGCTCATTAGCGATAGGCCCACAGCAGTTGCTGTACGAGATGTTTGCATATCAAACTGAATGAAGATTGGCAAAAAAATAAGAGCCGCCAAAAATGGATTTTTGCTTTTTCTGATAGATACAAAGCCCACCGGGAAAATTGATAGGGCATTCATGATGACTATTATCCATTGCCTGGATAAGCCCAATATATTTATCAAATAAGAAAAGACCCTAAAGCCAAATTCGACAGGGTATGATGGATTCATAACTTTCCCTAAATCTGTTCCGATATCTTTGGCAAACCATAGGTAATTGTAGTAGTCATTGTCCCCCGATCCTCTAATGGCTGCAAAGATAAACATGATGAAAAACATCAGCCCTGCTAAAATATTCTTTTGTCTTCTATCTTTAAATTTTATCAGACTATTTATGGCAAATAGAGTTAGCTCTGATAAAGTAAATAATGTAAATCCCATAGTTATTTCATATTATAACAGAAATATCAGCTCTTATAAACTTTGTATATTTATCAAAATATTTTCATAATATCCTCAAATCTTTACACAGTCTTTACAATACTATTATATATTTAAAACATATGTGGGCTAGAATAATAACAAGTAAACAGTTAATGCTGACACTATTAATTTTCATCGCAAATGCGTACTCTTCCTTAATAAAAAATTTATGTCAACTGTTTACCTCACGAGTACAAAGGTCATTACCCTCAAGCTTTTGTACGATACGCCGCGCTAGACTCTTCTTAGCAATAGGCGCGAAAACCAGTCAACTATACAATGCGTTGGCTGTTTTTATTTGCCTATTTTTAGGCACAATAAAAGCACCCATGCGGGTGCTCATTATGCTTATCTAAGATTTATTTTACCAGCGCCAGCTGTTGCAGTTACTACTATGTCAGCATTGTTTACATTAGTAGATACTTCGTAGCCGTCTTCATTTTGCACTTTGTTTTTGTATCTATCAGTCATATGGAGCCCTTGGCTAACTACTTGAGCTTTGATGTCTCCCTTGTAGTTTTCCGCATCGATTACTATGTTGCCAAAACCAGAGTTTAGGTCAATTAGGCTACTAGCCACGATGTTATAGACTCTGATATTGCCCGAATGTGTGTCCACGTGTACATTTGATGTGTTTAGTCCATCTATTCTCACATTGCCGTTTACCGCATCGATTTCTGCAGACTCTCCGCTAATGTTTGATAGGTATATAGGTCCGTTTACATTATCTACTACTAGGTCTCCGTTGGTGTTTTTGATATCTACTTTGCCATTGGTGTTGTTGATATCAATATTTCCGCTAGAATTAATGACATTTATCTTTGCATTTACCCCATCTAATGTAAGATCAGTAAAGTCTACATCTGTTACTTCGATTAGGCCGTTTACTAGGTCGATATTTAACTCTTCATAGAAATTCTTTCCTAAAGCAAGAGTTAGAACAGCAGATGCATCAAGATTTTGATATGAATCGCTAACTTCTATAGTAAGAATTTTATCAGCTATAGTCACATTGATATAGTCAATTAGGTCAGCTTTTTTAGACCAGATATCTTGGGTAAGGCTGATAGCTGAATCACTTGCTCTTTCTACGAAGATCTTGCCATTTGGAATGTCGATATTAATTTCTTCTATCTCATCTTCAATTCTCATCTCTTTGTGAGTATTGATCTCACCTTTGATATTGTATTGATTGATATCAAGATTGTCTAGGTCTATATTTCCAATGGTTTCAGTAGTTTTTTTGATTACACTATCGATTGATTGTGTAAGTTTTGTTACGAAATCATTTTCGTTGCGGACTTTTTTGCCGCCAAGTGCTTCTAGTAGGCTAGATGCTTCTTCAACAGTGATTTTGCCTTCTTTTAGCATTTCTAAAATCATTTGTTTTTCATCACTCATCTTTTAATTCCTCCAATAATTCTCGAGCTTGGTCAGCTGTGATTTCACCGTTATCAAGCATATTTAATATATCTATGCGGCTAGCTTTTTTGTCTACTTGTCCGCCTAGTTTTGCTACTAACTTATCAATTCTATTTCTAACTGTTGGATAAGAAATACCAATCTCTTCGCCAACATCTTTTATACTTCCTCTTTTTTGTAAGAATAATTCTATAAATTCTTTATCTTCTTTATCGAGTCTTGCGAAGTTATCCATTTCAAATTCTCCGCTTACCTCTGTATAACAATTATTGCATCTATATGATGTGATAACCATCTCGTCACCACAGTGTGGACATTTATTTATCATAGATAGCCTCCTTTTGATATAAGTATACTATGTATTTAATTTTTGTAAAGTCTAAATTAATAAATTTAATAAAATAATTTTAAATTGTTAATATCTTTAGGGTTGGTCTAGTGAAAATTGGAATGATAATTTTAATTTATAAATAATCTATTGTTTGTGAAATGATTTTAATATACTATAATGAAGATAGTTTAATTTAGGAGTAGCCATGTTAAAATTAAGAAAAAACGCAATTATATTTTCAATCTTTGCCATGCTCCTCTGGGGCTCGGCAATACCACTAATTAAAACCACCTATGCTGAACTGGGTATAGGTGGGACTGAAACAGGCCTTAAGATACTTACAGCTGGCATTAGATTTTTTATGGCAGGTATAGTGACCCTTATCATATACAAGATAACAGGTGCTAATAAAAATCATTATGACCCAGTAAGTATCAAATTTGTCCTAGTTCTTGCCCTAGTACAAACGGCCATCCAGTATATGTTCTATTATATAGGCCTATCAAATACCTCAGGTGTCAAATCATCGATTATTCAAGCCACCAACGCCTTTATTGTAGTGATCTTATCATCATTTCTCTTGCCCAATGATAAAATCAGCCCAAATATAATCATTGCCCTTATCCTAGGTACAGCCGGAGTGTTTATTACAAATTCTGGATCAGTAGATGCAAATAGTACTTTAAAACTAACTGGTGAAGGATTTATATTTATATCTACATTTTTCAATGCCCTAGCTAGTGTTCTGATTAGAAAATATGGCAAAGGCCAAAATCCATTCTTACTAACTGCCTACCAATTTCTAATTGGTGCCAGCTTTTTGATATTATTAGGCCTTACAATGGCTGAAAGAAGCCTTGCCTTTACCGGCAAATCTATCCTCATGCTCCTATACGGAGCCTTTATATCAGCCGCTGCCTTTTCAATTTGGACTATAGTCATGCAGTATCATTCTGCCAACGAATTTGGAGTTTATAAGCTACTTATCCCAATATTTGGATCAATACTTTCTGTAATATTCTTAGGAGAAGTATTTACATTTCGACTTTTTATCGGCATGGTATTAGTCCTTCTTGGATCAATGATTTTAAATCTTGATAAAATAAAAAAACGCCCTCTACCAAATTAACGGTAGAGGGTGTCTGCATTTAAACTAGATCTTGGTTCCAATAGCTTGTGACTGCACGTACTATCCATAGGATAGTCATTATCATTACGACAGCTAAAACCATCATACCAAGCACAATATATGTCGCCAGGGCTACATCATTTGTTATGAAATTTGGAATAATATTATAGACAATTGCAAAGGCAAAGAAAAATAGCATCCATTTGCCGGCAGTCCTTAGGTTTTCCTTAAAATCTGGGTAGACATAGATTTTCTTGCCGTGCCTTTTCATATAGGCATCTCTTTTAGCTCTTAGTTTCTCTCGTTCTTCCTTGCGAGCATTATCAATCATGGTTGCAAAATAATGCTCCATATCTTCTGGAGTGCTAGCATATTTTCGAAGATTTGCAAGTTCTTCATCCGAATATTCTATAGCTAATATCTTTGAAGTGGCACTAGCCTTAGACTTATAGGACCTTCTATCATCTCGAATTTGCCTTAATTTTGACAAATCACGAGTACCTTCTATCATTTTCACTGTATCTTTCTCATATTTTCTCTGATACCTCATGAGAAATGTAAATATCAAAACAAATATGAGTATGATGAGCATTTGGCTGATAAGAAGTCCAATTTCATTGAGCTCAGCATAATATGCTATGCTCATGATTATTGTTGGGATTGTAATAGTAATAATTGCTACTAATAAAAATTTAAGTATAGATCTCATAAGCCTAGCACCATTTCATAACATTCGACTAATCGCTTACCTGTATTTTCAATTGACTTTTTTTCCGCCTCTAAAAAGCCTTCTTCTGCAAGCGATGGCAGTTCATTCTCTAAGACTCCTATGATTATTCTTTCAAAGTCATTAGTATCCTTGCCCTTATATATATTAACCCCATCGGTGTAATTTTCTTCAAAAATTTCTATATCGCGGATTAAAATATCAGTTTTTGTAGCTAGAGCCTCTAAAAGAACAATACCTTCAGTCTCTTCTCGTGTGAGAAATACATACATATCTGATCCAGAATATGCTTCTCTTAGGTTCTCACTAGATATATATCCTGGGAAATGGAGGTTTGGAAGATTAGTATCCATGATTCTCTTTATCTCTGGAGGGAGCACAGCTGTATTAAGCTTACCAAACCAAACAAACTCATATTCTGGTAATCTTTGGGCAAGAGCCACGAAATCATCAATTCCCTTTCGTTTTATAGGGAGTCCTACTGATATAATTGATTTCTTATTTTTATCTAGCCCATAATTATCGTAAAATCTAACCCTATCTCCTGGCTTAGCTTGCCAAAAATCTAGGTCTATACCATTTGATACAACCTCAATTTTACTCTTTAGACCATATTTCTCTAATATACTTTTGCTATAGTCTGTAGGGGTAATGATAAGGTCGCCTTTGTTGTAACAATAAATGAGCCACTGTTTAAAGGCAGGGGCTATTTGGTTGGAAAAAGCAAAGGAGTCCTTGAAGTCTTCCTTGGTAGAATGAGCGTGATAGACGATCCTTTTACCTTTAATACGTGCCTTGTCTGCAAAGGCTACTGATTGGGGGAAAACTGTATTGATATGGACTATATCAAAATCATCATTTTCATCTAAGGTAAAATCGCAGCCTACTTTGCTAAGGGCTTCTATTTGGTGGTCAATTGCTTTTCCAACTCCGCTTTCTTTAACTGTATTATAATCTTTTGAATATAAAAGAACTTTCATATTTGCTTTCTTTGATTGCCTTTTCGTACAAGTCTTCACATTTTTTGCCAAAGCTATCTACCGAGAAGTTTTCAATAGCATATGCTCTGGCATTGGCTGATAATTTATCTTTTTTGCTATCATCAGCTAATATCTTATCTATATAAGACTTGAATTCATCAAAATTTTCATAAGTATAGCCATTATATCCATCTATGACTACACCCTCTAGAGAGCTATCCTCTCTAGCTATGACAGGAGTCCCATTTGATAGGGCTTCATAATATGTGAGCCCTTGGGTCTCTGATTCGCTTGCTGTAACAAAGATATCTGCTGCCTGATAGTATTTATTTACCAAAGATGGGTCTACCATGCCTACAAAATTGATATCTTTTTCTTGACTTTGCCCAAATTCGATGAGTGTATTTAGATATGGCCCACCACCTACTATGTATAGGGCTAGATCATCGTTATCGATTCTCTCATAAAATTCGATGACTTCTTCGATGTTTTTCTCTTCGGCAAGCCTACCTAGATATAAGAGTATTTTCTTATCATTGCTTATCCCCAGCTCAGCTCTTAGATTTTCATTGTAAATCTCTGGAATTACAATCCCTGTTGGGATAATCTCCATCTTATCACGGCTTATTTTGTAGCTTTCAAGCACCCTCGCAGTTTTCTCTGTTGGAGAGATGACATAATCACACATATCTACTAGGGTCTTGCTGGCAACAGACACTAGCTTATAGCCTGCTTTCTTATTGCTAGTTACATATCCAGTATAATCTTCATAAAGGGTGTGGTAGGTGTGGATTAATGGAATCGTTAATAAATTTGACAAGGTCTTTGCCATGATGAAGGTTGAAAACTCACTTTGAGAATGGATGACATCTGGCTCCCATTTTTTGATAGCTCTAAGGTGGGTGCTGGCTAATATATTAGACACCCTGGCCTCTGGGTATATGCGCTTGGCAGATAAAGATCCTACATAGTAGGTGTCGTGGGTCTTATATGAGCTTAAGGTGTTTGATAAAGTGAGCACCCTTACCTCATGGCCTAGGTTTTCCAATGAGTTTTTAAGATTTAATAAGCTTCTCACCACCCCATTTACAACTGGGTAGTAGGTGTCTGTCGTGATTAATATTTTCATAAATTCTCCATCTATTAGATAACTTATTCTTTATATACTATATAAGGATATTTCTCTTTTTGCAATCTTTAAAAATCGCAAGCTATCAGTATAGTAGCTATGAAAGTAGGTGAATCATGGGAGTTCTTCTTGCAACTGATATTATGCTTTTAGTGCTTAGCATATATGTAGGTTTATTTTTTAAATTTTTCCATAGCAGCTATCCTGAAATGAAAGTAGGTTTTCATATATGGGAAGTTTGTTATAGCAAGGACACCTGGAGATATGGCAATAGGCTTGCCGGCAATATCGCTATGGGCCTTGGCATCGTATTATTTGGGATTATCTATCCTATCCTCATATATCTAGGACTAAAGAGATCATATATGTCAGTCCTAATTGTATTATTTGTTATTATATTTTTTGGCCTATTATTTGGCCTGACTAAGGTCATGATGAGAAAGAAATTTGACCTCAAAGACAACTAAGAGCGGAAAATCCGCTCTTTTATTGTTTGATTCTAAAAGTCTTATCCCCTTCACCCTTAACTATGGCAAAGTATAGGATGGTTAGTAAAACCATGATTATTGCATATATTTTTAATATATATATACCATCTGCTACTTCTTTGATGATAAACAAAGGTATAAATAAAATATTTACATAGCTTAAAATCGCTGATACCCATTTATAAGCAATCCCTACATTCTTAGCATCAGAATTGTAAGGCTGGCATATATAATAATTGCCTAAGTTGAAGGCTGGGTAGAATATGTAGCAGGCTATGATGAAAAGTACATATACCAACATCTCTGCCATTGTGATCTCTTTAAATAAACTATATCCTATGCCAAATACAACTAAGGCTGCTAAGAGGCCTGGGATATTTAATTTTAAAAATGACATATACCTTAGCTTATACATATCAAATACTGCAGCCTTGTTCTTATAAAATCCATATCTCATAAGCGGTCTGTCGCAGTTTAAGAACATAGCACGGCTGACAGATTCGTTGTTAAACATGATAAAGACTAGCTCTGCTAGGATTATTGTAATGTACTTATTGACATTCCATGATAAGGCTTCGTGCTTAAATTTCATAAACAGAAAGCCTGCAAGCATTATAACAGCTATCACAGCCGCCCTTTTAAAAATCGGTTTTACTATAAGTCTTCTATGTCTTTCAAAAAATAAATTGTTTAAAAACTCATAGCCAGTTCCCTTAGCTTTACTATTACTATTTAAATCTCCTTCCTTTAAGGCCAAGCTATCATTGGATATCTGATCAAAATCTGTGCTGATATCGGTAGATTCTCTTTTAGCGATTTCAATGATTTGCCCGTAGCCATCATAGGCAAAGAGGTATTTTACTGAAAATATACTGCCAATAAGGCCTATTATAAAAATTATAAGGAGGATGCTAGTAGTAGGGAGCTTTAGTTATTTAAAGATAAAAAAGCTTATAATAAATACAGCAATTATCAGTAAAAAATTGTCCCCTACATTTTTCCCAAGCTTCCTATAAAGATTTAGATTAACGGAATTTGCAATAAGTCTTATAAATAAAAGTATAAAACTAACAAGAAATCCATTTTTAAAGCCTAGGATGATGCTAAAAGCAAATCCTCGAGCTATAGCAACCCTTAGCGGGTCAAAGACTGCTAGGCTAAGTCCAGTAGCCTTGGGGTTCATTCTAAGTTTTAGATTTAGCTCTCTTATGACTTGCTTAGCGTCGATTACAGCATTGGATAAAATTGCTCCTGTCAAATATATTGCTAAAAAAGCTAGAGAATTCATGCCCAGGTCATATAGCCCATCAAAAAGACCATTTTCAAAATTCCAAGGGATATTTGTAAATTTTATCAATGCCCCAGATATCCACATTGCCATAGCAAGTGATATAAAAGACTTTATAAATTGGCCTAGTAGAGAAAATAAAGGACCCAGGAGAAAGACAAATCTCTTTAACCCATACCACTTATACTTATCTTTAGTAAATTTCCTTATAATTGGCAGTTTGTGAAAGAAGTTTATGATGTGATTTACACCTTCTGCCAGTCTCACATTTTGAATTATCCTATATTTTTTATAGTATTCCATCGCCTAGGCCTCCGTTTGCAGGAGGGCTATGACTTGATCTTCAAAATCAGGATTATTCTTAAGCTGTCTATCAACTTCGCTGATTTGCCCCTTGTGGAGTAGGACAATCTCATCAGACATATTTTTTGCCAGATCCAATATGTGGGTTGAGAAAATTATGATGTGGTCGTGTTTGATTGATTTTATAAGATTTTTCATCTCTAGTTGGACTACTACATCTAAGGAATTGAGTGGTTCATCCATGAGAATTACCTTGGATTTTAAAATTAAAAACATCATCATTTGGATCTTATTTCTCATACCTGTCGAGTATCCTTCAATTAGCCTATCCTTATCATCCTCATCAAAGGATACCATATTAAAATATGAATCCACATCGATTGGTTCAGTTAGCCTATCTCTATTGGCCTCTATGAAAAATTTGATAAATTCCCTAGCCGTTAGAAACCTAGGTAGCTCCGGCTCAGCTAACATGAAAAATACTTCATCCCTATCTATCGGCCTAGTTTGTCCATTTTCTACTAGATTTATCTCTCCACTATCTTTCTTGATTTCATCAGCAATGAGTGAGAAGAGAGTAGTTTTTCCAGCTCCATTCCTACCAAGGAGGGCATAGATTCTCCCTTGATCAAAAGTTGCACTTAAATTTTTAATAACTTCTTTATCAGAGAAGCTTTTGTCTAAATCACTTATAATTAATTGCATATTCACCTCAAATCATGTAACAATTTGCCTAGATTATATCAAAGATATGAGTCGATTGCTAATGTGATTTATATCTAAAGTAATTATATAATATATGATTTATACTCTTTGAATTGATGTAATTTCTCTTGGATTATCAATTATCGCATCTGGGTTTTCCGCTTCAAGTATTCTCCTATCGCGAAAACCCCAAGAGCAACCCACAGTAAATATAGATGCATTCTTCCCACACTTCATATCCACTTCGCTATCTCCAAAATAGTAGATATCCGAAAAATTCACAGCAAATCTCTCTGCTATTATCATAATCCCCTCTGGCGATGGCTTTCTTTTATAGTCTTCCCTGTAGCCTAAGATATAGTCAAAATATCCTGTGCCAAAAATTTCATTTAGGACTCTATTTGAGGTTTTATCTGGTTTGTTGGAAAAGGCTGCGATGATTTCTCCTTTGTTTTTTAGCTTATCTAGCTCTTCTCTAATCCCATCATAGGGCTTTGATAAATGAGTAGGATTGGCATCGTAAGCAGCATTGTAGGCCTTATATATCTCTTCTTTAAGAACCTCATCACCAGTAAAGCCCACATACTCCATACAATGATCTACCAGAACTCTCGGCCCATTGCCCACAAATTCTTGGACTTTTTCTATAGGAACTTCTCCAAGTCCATATTTTTTTAGGGTGTCATTTATAAAAAAATGTATAGACCCAATTGAGTCGAGTAGCGTTCCATCTATATCAAATATATACATAATATCTCCTTTGCTACCTATCTCTTACCCTAAAACTAGCCACAAGCTTTGTGAATAAAGTTCTCTTTTTGGGGCATTAATAACTTTAAGAGTATGTTAAAATAGTTTCCCATTGTATATACACATGGTACAATATAACAAACATACATTTAAGAAAGAAGGTTTTATGTTAAATTGTAGAAACTTATCCATGCTAACAGATTTTTATGAATTTACTATGGGCAATGGATACTTTGAAAAAGGTATGAAAGATACCGTAGCAGTATTTGATGCATTTTATAGATCAAATCCAGATGATGGTGGATATGCAATATTTGCCGGTCTAAATGATATTATAGATTTTATTAGAGGCCTATCTTTTACTGATGAAGATATAGAATATCTAAGGTCTCTAACTGATTTTTCAGAAGACTTTTTAGAATATCTAAGGACTTTTAAATTCACAGGGGATGTTTGGGCCTTTCCTGAAGGGTCAGTAATGTTTCCAAATGAGCCAATTATCACAGTAAAGGCACCTATTATCGAGTGTTCAATCCTTGAGACATATTTGCTATTATCTATGAACTACAACTCACTAATAGCTACTAAAACCAGCCGTATAGTACGTGCTGCAGGCGATAGGCTTGTCATGGAATTTGGTGCCCGTCGTGCTCAAGGTGCTGACGCATCTCTAACTGGTGCTCGAGCAGCCTTTATAGCAGGTGCCCCAGTTTCATCAAACACCCTATCAGCCAAAACTTACGGTTTTAAGCCAGCTGGTACCATGGCCCATGCTTGGGTGCAAGCTTTTGATACAGAATACGAAGCCTTTGAAAGCTATGCAAAGCTTTATCCAAACAATTGTACACTTCTAATCGATACCTATGACACACTAGGATCTGGACTTCCAAATGCTATGAAAGTCCTAAAAGAAATCGTGGAGCCACAAGGCTTCCACGGAGGCGTCCGCATAGATTCAGGGGACCTTGCTTACCTATCAAAAGAGATTAGAAAAATTTTAGACGAAAATGGCCTATCTGAGACAAAGATTGTAGCTAGTAACTCGCTTGACGAATTTAAAATCCAATCACTTACAGCCCAAGGAGCAGAAATCAACTCTTTTGGTATAGGTGAAAGACTAATTACATCCAAATCTGACCCAGTATTTGGCGGGGTTTATAAGCTCGTTGGCCTATATGATGGCGATAATTTAAAATCTAAGATTAAAGTAAGTGAGAATGTAGAAAAAATCACCACTCCTGGCTTTAAGAAAGTCTATAGGCTTTATGACAAAGAATCTGGCAAGGCTGAGGCTGATTACATCACTCTCCGTCATGAAGAAGTCAATGACAATGAGCCACTTGTAATCTTTGACCCACTTTTCACATGGAAGATGAAAAAGATGGAAAATTATGAAGCCCGCCTCATGCAACAACCTATATTTGAAAACGGTGAATTAGTTTACGAAGAGCCAGACATTCACGAAATCCAATCCTATTGCAAGTCTGAAATGGACAGTATGTGGGATGAGGTAAAAAGATTTGACCAACCACACAACTACTATGTTGACTTATCACAAGAGCTTTGGAATCTCAAACAAAACCTAATACTTGAAGCAAAACGAGGCCTATGATAGCAATCATAAGCGGCGCAAGCTCGGGTATTGGCAGGGAATTTGCCTACCAACTTGACAGCATGGGCTACGATGAGCTTTGGCTTATCGCTCGTAGGGCCGACCGTCTCGAAGCGTTGGCAGGTGAGCTAAGAACACCTGCCAAAATCCTTGGCCTGGATTTATGCTATGATAAAAGCTATGATATTATTAAAGATGAACTGGCTAAGGCAAAGCTTAAAATTGGGATACTTATTAACTCAGCCGGCATCGGAGTCAATGATTATTTTGATAAAACCAGTCTTATCGACCTAGATAGTATGGTTGATTTAAATATAAAGGCCACTACAAGATTGATAAAGCTAAGTCTTTCCCATATGGCGGATGAATCTGTGATAATAAATGTGGCAAGCGTGGCAGGTTTTATACCGCAACCAAAGTTTTCGACCTATGCGGCGAGCAAAGCCTATATCATTAGCCTAACAAGGAGCCTAAATCGAGAACTAAAGCCACAGGGCATCCATGTCACAGCCCTATGCCCCAATCCAGTCGATACAGAATTTGGCGACACCCACAAGAAGGGGATCAAGAAATATGCTACTGAAGACCTGGGAAAGCTTGTAACAAGGGCTCTTCTAAATTCGAGAAAGACTGACCTTATCACTACTCACGGACCAGCTAAGTTGATGTTTATAGTTTCAAAGATTATCCCACATTCATTTATCATGTGGATAGAGAAAATGTTAGGAATGTATTGATGATAAATATTATAAATACTGACAGCAGACAAAATTTTAATAAAAATTGGCAATTTTACTTAGGAGACCAGCCTGGAGCTTGGTCTCCTTTGTTTGACTCAAATCACTTTGATATCATAGATTTGCCCCACGATTACTCGATAGACCAGCCTTATCATAAGCATTTTGAGGCTGAATCTGCCTATAAGCCTGGCGGAGTTGGCAATTACAGGAAAAATTTTTACATAGATGGTATAGATCTCGCAAAAAAGCAAGTCTATATCTACTTTGACGGGGTCTATAACAACTCCACCACCTACATCAATGGCAACAAGCTAGGGCTCAATCCCTACGGCTACAATCCCTTTATCTACGACCTAACCCCATACCTAAATACAGATGAGGAAAATATCCTCGCAGTCCACGTCAACCACCAAGTCCCATCCAGTCGTTGGTATTCGGGTTCTGGAATCTATAGAAGTGTAGATATACTAGTCAAAGAGCTCCTACATATAGACCTTTTTGGCCCAAGGGTCGATTACACTATTGAAAATGGCAGGGTTAATGTAAGTGTTAAAACAGATATAAAAAACAATTACGACCTCCCAAAAGACTTTAAAATCAAACACAAATTGCTAGATATCGATAGCAAAGAAATAGCAAGTACTTATAAAATTTGCAGTGTAGCTGCTAATATCAATACCAATATCGACTTAAATTTTGAAATAGAAAACGCTATACTATGGGATTTGGATAATCCATACTTATATAAGCTCATAACAGAAATTGAAGTAGATTCTGAAATCATCGATAGCCATATTACTGACATTGGCTTTAGGATTTTTGCCAAAGACCCTAAGACTGGTATTAGCCTCAATGGTAAAAATATCAAAATCAAGGGTGTCTGCCTCCACCACGACCAGGGGGCCCTGGGTGCAGCAGACTACTATAGTGCCATAGAACGCCAAGTTGATATCCTAAAAGACATGGGAGCCAATACCATAAGGCTCTCCCATAATCCTGCCAGCCGCAACCTAATCGATATTTGCAATAAAAAAGGCATGCTTGTAGTAAATGAAATCTACGATGGCTGGATACTAGATAAAAATAACAACTACAACGACTTTTCCAAGTTTTTTAATCAAGAAATTGGTAAATCAGAACTATTAAATGCTAATCCAACTATGACTTATGGGGAATACTCCCTAAAACAAGTAATGATGCGTGATTACAATGCACCAGCTATCTTTATGACATCTATCGGCAATGAAATTCTAGAAGGGACTGACTGGTCGCTAATGGGAGAATATCCTAATGTTGCAGATAAACTTATCTGCTGGGCAGAAGATATCAATCCTAATCATTGGCTAACTATAGGCGATAATATCATCCGCTATGCCTTCTATGATGAGCTAGTAGCCATAGATGAAGATATAGCTAGTCATGATGGTGTGGTCGGCCTAAATTATGTAAACGACATCCGCTATGACGAAATTCACAAAAAATATCCAGACTGGGTGCTTTGGGCTAGTGAAACTGCTTCTACCATAAACTCTAGGTCTGTCTATGACAGATTTGAATTAGACCACTTGCCAGCTGACCGCAAGCTTTCATCATATGACATATCCAAAGTGGGATGGGGCAGGCATGCTTCAGATGCCTGGTATGATATCATCACTCGTGACTTCGTAGCGGGAGAAGCTGTATGGACTGGCTTTGACTATCTGGGCGAGCCAACCCCTTTTAACGGGATCGACCGAGGTCCTGTGGATGGTTGGCCAAGCCCTAGGAGTTCGTATTTTGGGATAATAGATCTAGCAGGTTTTCCTAAAGATGCCTACTATCTCTACCGCAGCCTTTGGAATGAAGCAGACACCACCCTCCACTTACTGCCAAGCTGGAATGAAGATGAAATCATCATAAAAGATGGCAAGGTGAGGGTGAATTGCTATACCAATGCCCATAAGGTAGAGCTCGTTTTTATCGATGAAACTGGCAATATCACAAGCCTTGGCAGACAAAAATTCATAGAAAATACTACCAAAGCTGGCCATAGCTATAGGAGCATAGCCGGAAGAGACCATGGATTTTCCCTATATATGGAATGGCAGGTCCCATATCAAAAAGGGACTATCAAAGCCATAGCCTACGATAATGAAGATAGAATAATCACTGAAACTATCGGCCGCTCTGAAATAAAAACTCCAGGAGAGGCTAAACAAATAAAAGTTTCCGCCAGTAAGACCACTATAGCAAATAACGGCTATGACCTATGCCATATAGAGATTGATATAACAGATAATGAAGGAAACCTTATTACGAATGCTGAGAATCTTATACATGTAGAAGTGTCTGAAAATGGTAAACTACTTGCACTTGATAACGGCTTCCAAAATGACCACGATAGCTTTAAGGTGAATGAGAAAAAAGCCTTTGGGGGCAAGCTACTCGCAATAATTGCTGCGAATGAATGTCTTGACCCAATAGAAATTAAAATCACTAGTGAGGGCCTTGAAGAAGCTAGCTTAGAAATAAAAGTAAAAGAATCTGAAGAGTCTTATCTAACTAAAGAAGATTCAATTAGCCAGGGAACACCTAACAAATACATGGAAGAAGCTGGCCAACATCTCCTAAACTACTCCACCCACACCTTCCCAGGCATTTATCCAAAACTACCACAAAGCCTAGAGATCATCACAAAAAAAGGCAAGTTATCGGGTTATTATGCGCCAGTGACCTGGGATGAAATACCTGATGATGAATTATCCGAAGAAGGCACTTTTATAGTAAAAGGCAGGGCAGACCTTGTATCAGAGAACCTAGAGGCAGTAGCTTTTGTAAGAGTCGAAGATGAGAAAAATGTGCTTCACACAAACATAGCAAATCTTGCCCTTATCAAAGAAACTGAAGCTAATATGATTAGCCTAGGCTTTGCCACCCAACAGATATTTGGTGAATTAAGGATAAGAAACTTAAAAAATCCTGATATCAAAATCTATGTATCAGAAACTATGGCCAAGGCAGAGGGCAACTTACTAAACTATGAACTAGTAGAAAATAAAAATGAATGCATCTACAAGTTTGACCCAACCAATGCGACTTATATGACCATAGCATTTGATGGAGATGCTCCAAAACTAGCAGATATTAGCCTATATTCAGTGAAAAAACTTGCTCGCATATACGATTCTACAGAATTTGAAGAAATAAAAGTAAATGATTACGAACTGAATAGTAAAGAGAAAAATCAAAAAGAATTTATCAATAATGCTGAGATTGATAATGTCAGTATAAGAACAAGGGACAATGCAGCTCATACTGTCATTCGCCTCAAGAAAAAATGGGTCATCTACCTACAATCAGAAGACTCACAAAAAATTAGAAAATTCACCATTAGAAAAGAGGCCAAATAGCCTCTTTTTCTATTGACGAGCAATCTCTTTTGCTAGTACATAACCTCCGATGAGCCCTGCTTCATTGCCTAGCTCTGGGAATACTATATAGTCTTTACTATCTGGCAATACCAAGTAGTCGCCTTTTATCTTATCAAATTCTTCGCGGATCTTATCAATCATGCCTTCTTTATTGCAAACTCCCCCACCGATAATGATGATGTGCGGACGGAGGATGCAGGTGTAAGTGTATAGGCCCTTTGCTATATATCTAGCAGTAATATCAAAGGCTGGGTTTGATATATCGAGGTTTTCTCCCTTATCACCAGCACGAGCCTCTATGGCAGGGCCAGAGCAAAGACCTTCAAAGCAATTGTCGTGATAGTCACATACGCCAGTAAAGTCATCGTCTGCTTCTTTTGGTATTTCAAAGTGGCCCATTTCTGGATGAGAATAACCTTCTAAAAGCTTTCCATCTTGGATAAATGATCCACCGATACCAGTGCCGATTGTAAGATAAAGCGAGCTAGTCACATTTTGAGCTGCGCCCATATCGTACTCACCAATACCACTAGCCCCCACATCTGTGGTAAGGCCCATTGGGACATCTAGGTTTTTCTTTAGTTTTCCTAAAAGGTCAAAATTTCTCCAAAGTCTCTTTGGTGTAGCCAGGATATGGCCGTAGGTGTCAGAATTTTTATCCACATCTACCGGTCCAAAGGCTCCAACTCCTATGGCTTTGATATCAGAATCTTTAAAAAATTCTACAATTTCAGCCACGTTTTCATGTGGGTCTGCTGTTTTTATCCTATCTTCTGTGAGTAGATTGCCATTATCGTCAAAGATACCACATCTTATCTTGGTACCGCCAAGTTCTATTGATCCATACATTAGCTAATGCTCCTTTCTGGGACTAGCCCAAGAGTGTATACTATTTCATTTGCATGTATTAATTCGTGATGGCTGATTGCATTACATCCGTAAATATTGCCATCAACTAGCATTTCTTTTACAAATTTCTTTTGATGGAAATTTTCCTTTGTCTTTATGGTAAGCTTGTTGCCATTTGAAAGTTTAATCTCAATTTCATCAAAAAATGGAATCCCGAGCTCATATTTACCAGACCCTGGAGCCACTGGATAGATGCCTAAGCTTGATAATATAAACCATGAGCTAAGCGACCCATTGTCCTCATCTCCAGGATATCCAGTAAAGTCATAGGAGAAATAATTTAGCATCAGCTCTTTTACTAGGCTTTGAGTCTTATCCGGTCTTTCTACATAATTATACAAGTAAGGCAAGTGGAAAGAAGGTTGGTTAGAGATACCAATTTGCCCAAAATGAGCTACTTCTACCTCGCGCATCTCGTGAATCACTTCGCCATAGGCGCCCACTTTAAAATTTGATGGGCTATTGGCTATTTGATCTAGTTTACTTTCAAAGGCTTTCTTTGACCCAAAGGCATCAATGATGCCCACTATATCGTGGTAGGCATTGAAAGAATTTTGAAAGGCCGACCCCTCTGTATAAGGACTGCCCCAATCATAAGGGTCAAAATCTGCTGTGAAATTTCCATCCCTATCCTTTGCCCTAAACCATCCAGTCTCTGGATCAAATAAATTGAGATAAGCTTTTGATTTATCATAATATTCGCGGGCTATATCGTGCTTACCGAGAATCTCAGCTACTTTTGCTATAGAATAATCAGATAAGCTATTATCGAGTGTTTGGTTTACAGATTCATGGAGGTCAGCTGGTATATAGCCAATCTCATCCATAATCTGTGCCCCATAACGGCCGTATTTGCTTTCATCTTCACTTGGTGATGCTGATTTTATCATCGCATCAAGTAGGATTTCACCAAAGCCCATGCCTATGCCTTTTGACAAAGAGTCGGCTATAAAATTATCCACTAAAGTCCCTGGCATTAGGCTGCGCTCATCTGGAGATAGCCATTTTGGTAAATATCCTGTGTCCTTGTAGGTATTTACAATTCCCTCTAAAAGGTCTTCGATAAATGGCACATCGATTAGAGTAAGTAGTGGGAAGAGGGTCTTTTGCCCGTCCCAAAAGCCGATATTGGTAAATAATTTGCCAGTTTCGATAGATTTCTTTAAGGTATTGTAGTGGATTTCTATTCCATCCTTATCGACCTCATAAAATCTCATAGGAAACATCGATGCCCTATAGAGGCAATGGAAGAAAAAGTCCCTTTGCTCTTTCTTATCATACGGGTTGTACTTTTCATAAATCGGATCGACTTCAGTTATTTTTATATCAAATTTATCTAGGATTTCACCCCAGCTAGCCTTAGTTTCAGCTAGGATTTTATCATAGTCCTTATCAAGTCTCTCGTGATTGAGTTTAGCTTGGTCTAAAGAAATAAAGGATGTGGAAATGTATAAATTTACATCAGTCTTGTCTGTGATGATGTTGTATGAGTCCTTTTTCTCCTTTAGGATAAAGTCAGCATCAAGGCTTATTACCATATGCATGGTAAAATCTTTATCCTCGCAGTCCGCATAATTTATGACCGTACCTTCAATGATGCCATCATTTTCAGTTAGCTTTAGTCCCTCAGCCCTTAGGTTAAACTTAGCATTGTTGTCTGCCTTAAAGGATATGGCTGCTGAATAAATATTGGCTGTAAGCTTTGCCTTTGACCCATCCTTGTATTTGATAATATTAAATGCTTGATTAAAGGTCGACCCCTTTGTATCAAACTTCACATCTTTGGATTCAGTAAAAGGGAGGATAGTCAGATGTGAAAAATCTCCCATCCATGGGCTAGGTTGGTGGGTAAGCCTAAAGCCTTCAAAAGTACAGTCGTTTGGGTTAAACCACCAGTCTTCTTCAGCAGAATTGGTCTGTACTGCAAAATAATTGGCCCCATGCGGATAGCCTACAAGCGGCAGGGTATTACCTGCAGAGAATGCTCTGACTGAGTCTGTCCCCACCCTAGTATCTGTATATTTATAAGATTTGTTGATTTCTTTTTCTAATTTTTTCATCTTTAGTATATACTGATATCGCTGATATGAAGATGCGAATCTCCATAGAGGCAAATCATTAGTTCATTTATCTTATCGTAAGCCCTAAGGTCGATAATTCTCTTGGCCCCTAGCGAATCAATATTCAACCTTTCTTCGTTTACAAATATATACCCATGTGTAAACCTAGAACCTTGGCTGATGTCTTCAGATAGTACTACATAATTGATATCAATCCCATCTTTATTGGTCACTCTTAATGATTGATCATTGCCTATATCTGTAAAGTCAAACAGTAAACCGTGTTCTATTGGATTTTTAAATTCCTCATGAATTTTCTCTCTAACTTCTTTGATTCTATCTACTATCTCGTCATCAATAGTGCCAGCCTTATTAGCAGGTACATTTAAAAGTAGGACACCACCACGGCCTATTGATTTTAGATAAATTTCAAACAGCTCATCTACTGTTTTCACCCTATCCTCAGGGTGAGAAAACCAACGGTCTGTCACAGATGTATCGCACTCTGCAATAGAGAAAACATGAGACTCATCATGGCCAACTGCCGACCTAAAGGCTTCGTAGTAGTCGATTTCAAATGTTTCTTTAGGAAGTCTAGGGGCATTTTCACTTGGAGCATAGCCCAATTCATTGCCAGCCCAGTGGATACCACCAGCTGCCCCGACACCAAAAAATACTATATCAGGATTCTTATCCCTAATAGCTGCCATGAAATCATCAAAATTGTAAACTTGGTCTGGGAAGTCCTCGCCTTTGGCATTGTCAAACCACCATTCTACAAAATGGCCATTGTTGCCATAGATTGGATTATCTACTATTTCTTTGATTTGAGCTAGGTAAAATTCATTGTAGGCATTGCCTGACCCATAGGATGGCTCATGGACATCCCATGGTGATAGGTAAAGACCCATTTCCAGGTCGTATTTAGTGCAAGCCTCAGAGAGTAGTGCTAAAAAGTCCTTACCGTAAGCTGTATTCATAATATTGTGGTCGGTCTCTTTGGTATCCCACATACAAAAACCATCGTGGTGCTTAGCTGTGAAAATTAACCTCTTAAAACCTAAGTCCTTTATAGTTTTTACATAACCCTCATAGTCAAAGTCAGTCATAGTGAATTGATCTAGGGTTTCTTTGCCATCTCCCCATTCGATTTCTGTATAGGTATTCATCCCAAAATGCAAAAAGGCTGCGTATTTTTCATCTAGATATCTAAGTTGAGCCTCATTTGGAAGAGGGCCCTTGTATAGAGGTAGCCTGCCGTAGGCAGTTTCTTCTTCTATAAAACTTTCTTCATCCCTTAAATAATCTTCTATATTAAATTTAAAGTTCGAATCCATTGTTTTGTCGTAGGTCATAAAACCACTCTCCTGATTTTTTTATCTTTCTCTCACCAGTTTCTAGATCTAGTTCTACTAGGCCATAGCGGTTCTTGTAGGCATTGAGCCAGCTCCAGCAGTCTATAAAGGTCCATACCTGATAGCCCTTGCAATTGGCCCCTTCTTCTATGGCCTTAGCTAGCCAATATAGGTGTTCTTTGAAAAAGTCGATACGGTAGTCATCTTGGATTTGATCATTTTCCCTAAATCTCTCTTCATCTTCGACACCCATGCCATTTTCTGTGACGAGCCACTCAATATTGCCGTAATTGTCGCGGATATTGATAGCTATATCATAGAGGGCCTTTGGATAAATTTCCCAACCACGGTATGGGTTCATGCGCTTACCTGGCATATCGTAAGGCAAGTAGTATTTGCTTGGTAAAAAGATTGCATCTTCCTTATAAACATAAGGATTTTCCATGACTCTAAATGGCTGATAGTAGTTTACACCCAAAAAGTCGATAGTATTTTCGCGGATAATAGCAAGCTCATCTTCTGTATAATCTGGCATGAGCTTTTCATTTATGATAAGCTCGACTAATTCTTTTGGATATTCGCCCTTTACTGATGGGTCTAGGAAGCTTGTTTTGGTAATAAGTTCAGAATAATTTGCTGCATCAATATCGCCTTTATTAGAGCTTCTTGGATAAGCTGGGGTTAGGTTTAGGATAATCCCAATCTTTTTCTCTCCTCCCATTTCCTTGTAGGCCTTGATGGCTGAGGCGCTGGCTAGTTGGGTATTGAAGGCTGATTGGACTGCCTTTTTTGGGTCTAGTTCTGCTGGATAATGGTAGCCGTGGAGGTATTGGCACTCGACTTGGACTATAGGTTCGTTAAAGGTAAACCAACCGTCTACCACATCATCAAAGAGCTCAAAGCATTTTCTCGCATAGTGGACATAGGCCTTTACAGTTTCCTTGTTGGTCCATCCGCCGATATCCATCAGATACATAGGCAGGTCAAAGTGGAAAAGATTCATATAAAGGGTGATGCCCTTAGCCTGGATTTTTGAAAAATAATCTCTGTAGAAATCCACAGCCTTCTCATTAACTTCCCCATCTATAGCAGGGATTAGCCTAGCCCAATTTATAGATGTACGAAATACTGAGTGGCCAGTTTTTTCTAGATATTCAACATCAGTTTCGTAATTGTGGTAGACATCAGTTGTCTTTTCTGGGCCTATTAGGTTGTGGAACCTGTGTGGGTCTATCTCATACCAGTAGTCCCATATGTTTTGGCTCTTGCCATCGATACTTGCCCCGCCCTCAGATTGGGTGGCAGAGGTGGCAGATCCATATAAAAAGCCCTCTGGAAATTTAATCATGTATGCTCCTTTGCTCTAGTTTCTTGTCTTCTTCTATGGTCTTAATTAGATTTGCATAGGCCCCGTAGAGGTTATTGTCGTTAAAAAATGACACCGGCCTTATATCGTAAGTTTTGCTAGCAAAAATCCCTTTCGTAAGTATTTCTTTGATTGAATCTATAAATCTCTCATCAGATGAAATAGCCCCGCCTAGATAAATCGCCTCTGGGTCTAGGCTATAGGCTATGTTATAAATCCCCATAGCTAGATAATCAAACATGCTCTCGACCTCGCTATAATAGGGCTCGATTTTTTCGTAATACTTATTTAAAATATTATAGGTATTGTCATGGATACCATATTTTTCAATCATCCTAGTCCTTACATTTGGCAGGGTAGCAAGTCTAGAGAAATTGGTAAAGACTCCCTCATCATTTTTCATTAGCATATAGCCAAATTCCCCAGCCTCAAAGTTTGCTCCCCTGATGATTTCACCTCTATTAACCACAGCTCCGCCAATGCCTGAGCCTATTATTAGAAAGGCCAGATAGTCTTTATCAGGGTTGCCATAATAAACTTCCGCCAGAGCTGCTGCAGATGCGTCGTTTTCTATGGCTACTGGTAAATTAAATTTTTCTTGGAGATGATAGGAGAAATTGTATTCGGTGATAAATTCCACAGCCGATTCGCCAAGGATCTTGCCAGTAGCAGGATCCACTGTTCCAGGTGAAGAAATCCCTATACCCTCTATACAATAAGATTTTTGGTAGTTTATGATAGTTTCATCTAAGAATCTAACGAAGCTTTTCATATTTGTCTCTTGGGCAGAGGAGGCTTTTTCTATTATTTTGTCATTTTCAATTAGTGCATACTTGGTGGCCGACCCACCTATGTCAAATACTAAGTACATTTTTTACCTTTATGTTATAATAACTCCATAAGGAGTGTTTATGTCTAAGAATTCTTATGGTTTTGTGATGGATATCATTAGTAGAAATAATATAAAACTTTCAAGGGCAGAAGAGTCCATAGTTTCTTTGATGAAACAAGGTTCCTATGATATTTCTGACTTTGATATCAATGAATTTTCCCATACATTTTTTGTATCCAATGCCACAGCCACCAGATTTTCCCAAAAGCTAGGCTTTAAGGGCTACCAAGAACTCAGATTTGCCATCAAATCAGATGATGATGGCCCTATTTATAAGTCGCTAAAAATCTATGAAGATATGCTGGCAGGCCTTGATAGCTTATCTGATGAATTGACTAGTTTTATCAAATCTATCGATAGCTTTAATAAAATAGCAGTCATTGGTATCGGTTCATCTGGCCTTGTAGCCAATGAATTTGTCTATAAGCTAAACGAACTTGGTATAAAGAACTCAGACTACGCCAAAGAGCCCTATGCCATAAATCTCATGACCCACAACTTAAGATCTGACGATTTACTTATAGCCCTATCCTTAAGTGGTGAAAATACCAACATACTAGAAGGCGTGGATATAGCAAGGGAAAATGGCACAACCATCCTCTCCCTCACTAATAATCCAAATTCTAGTTTAGCTATAAAATCTAACTACATTTTTAAGACTCCATCATATTCAACCTACGGGGTAAACATTTCAAAAATGACCCCGCTGCTCATTTGTTTAGATATAATTTGCGAGATATATGCTGCCTAGGCTTTGATAAGATCTAGGCCTATATAACGAAGGATCGCCTCGCAAAATAGTGAGTTTGACCAGCTAAACCAATCTCTGGTAAATTCAGCTGGGTCATCCTTGTGGAAGCCCTCATGCATGAGGTACTTACCCGCATGAGTCTCTTCAAAATACTTTAAGATATCTTCTTGTTCTTCTTTCTCTGTTGCTGTCATCATTTGCATAGAAAGAGCTATATGCCAGATATAATCTTCTGGTGTATGATCACTTCCTATTCCTTTGGCTACTTTTCCCTCAAAATAGAATGGATTCTTTTCTGAAAGGATCGCAGCACGTGTGCGTTTATAAAGTGGGTCATCCTTTTCCATAAAATCAAGATAAGGCAGAGATAATAGGGATGGGACATTGGCATCATCCATAAATAAGTGGTTGCCTAGGCCATCAACTTCATAAGTCAAAATTTCACCAAAGTCTGGATCATCTATTAATCCGTAATCAGCTATTCCCTTTTCAATTTGACTAGCTATAGTGTGCATCTTATTTGCTAGTATATCATCTTTTCCAGAATCGATTAGGGCAGCGCTTAGTCTTTTTAGGCTAACTGCTGCAAAGGCATTGGCAGGGATTAAATATTGGTAGACACATGAGTCATCGCTTGGCCTAAAGCCAGACCAGCTCATGCCAGTGTATTTCACATCTGTACCACGTGCACCACCTCGGAGGCTATCTGTTTCTCTCCATGGATTTGGCCTTTCGAACTCATATGGGCTATTTTCGTGAAATTGCTCAGTTTCTATTAGGTCTACAATGTTTGCTAAGATTCTCATAAATTCTTCATCAAATATCGAATCATCATGAGTTTTTTCATAGTACATGTGGGCTGTTTGCATGATATAGGCAAGGCTATCAAGCTCATATTTGCGTTCCCACACCCATGGTGACTCAAAGTCTGTGATGTCATCATGGGTCCAAGCTCGGCCATTGGCCTCGATATTAAAGGCATTGGCATAGTAGTCCTTGTCAACTGAGAAAAACTGACGTTTTATTACCTTCTTGATTAGTTCATCCGCCTCAGGAGTGTCTATATAAAACAGCGGTCTGATTTGGCCAGATGAGTCGCGTAGCCACATAGCATCGATGTCACCTGTGATAACAAAGGCATCATTTCTATCTGTTAGCTTGATGGTGGTAGTGAAGGTGTTTTTTATAGCATTTTCAAAAATCTTTTTTATCTCATCTGATATCTGATTAGACTCATTTACTTTTTCAATTAGTCCGTTTACTATTGTTTCCATAATATCTCCTTAAATATCAATTTTTGTAGTTCTTATCTCAAATGGAAGAAGTTTTGTTTGATCAACTTCACTCTCATCTGGATAATCACCAAGTATATTATAATTTTCCCCAGTAAGTCCTGATATTTCTTTGGCTGTCGTATCTGGGTTGTAGGTCCTAAATATCGCTTCGCCCTTAGTATTTCTATAAAGTACCGAATACATATTTTCACCTAGGTCTATTTTCGGGATTTGTGGGCTGAAGGTGGTTTCTGGGTCGGTATTTTTCGTTAGTTGTGTCTTAAAGAATGGGACACGTTCCTTTAACGCTCTTTGGATAGATAGGGATGGGTTTTGGTCAAATATATCAAGGTATAACTCAAAGACCATATCTGCCCTATCGCCTAAAAGTTGGGCATCAGGTGTTGGGAAATAGCCCCAATCTCCAAGTTCACCTATTGACCTAAAGAGTGTCAGATACATCCCCTCATCTCTTACTTGTTCGTATTCAGCAACACCCACGGTAGATACTGTAAAGCCTTTTTCTTCATGGTCTCTTACTTGGATAAATCTGTTTAGGTTTTGTGAATAGTCTGTATTTTCCCAGCTAGCTGGTGGATAGAGGTCACGTTTTACAGTTTCAAAGATAGACTCAGCATAAGCACTATCTGTATTTAGCTTATGGCCAAAGAGGACTCTCATTCTGTGGTCTTTGGCAGCATTTTTTAGATTTATATGAATATCTATGGTGCGTTTGTTATCGTATACTCTGATTTCCTTATCGATTATCATATCGATATATTTATCAGACCTACGGCTCTCTCTTCTAGTGATTTCAACAAGGGTGACTTGCTCTTCGTGGAGAGTGTCTGCAGCTGATTCTGGGATAGAGATTTTCTCTTTTAGTCTTATGATATACTTATCATTTTCCCTGTAGACTTTTTTCTCAATTAACTCTCCACCGAGGATTCTAAGGTCATCGGCAGATTTTTTGTAGATGTACTCATTGCCGATATCTCCTGAGTCTTCTATCATGAGGACATTGGTATAAACCTCACCACTTGCCTTATCTGTAATGGTAAGTGATGCATTTTCGTTTATTTTTATATCATAAAAGTCATTGCTAATTACATCCTCAGTATAATCGCGATAGCTAAATTCTGATTTGCCTTCTACTAGCCTAAAGATTTTCTTTTCAAATGGTTTTAGCTTAGCTAAGAACTTAACATTGACCTTTCTAGAGAAGAATGGCTTGCGGAAGACATCTTCTGGCAAATCAAAGCCGAAATTAGTTCCAATATCTGTGATTTGAGCTGCTACTTCATTACCCTTTTCATTTACAAGTTTAAAATCAGGCATGTCTGAGTTAGCAAGTCTAGCTACAACTTCTGGGAAGTTGGCTCCGAAAAATTCTTTGATGTAATCAAGGTCTATTGATACTATCCTGGAACGCTCATATGGAAGTGTATTTACTACTGCAAAGCTTATTTCATCTGAGTCATTGTAAGTGGTGCGAGAGATAAATTCTGCTGCCTTATCATCGAGATAGTCTAGGGCTTCTGACGCATCCTTAAATCTGCGTTCGTTGCCATCGTGGACACTATCTATAGAACAACCACAGATACTATCGTGCGGGTGGTTTGAAATTAGCCTTTCGTAGATATAGTCTATCCTATCATGCGGATAGTCTTCCCTTTTGCCAAATACTGTAAGGAGTGGTTGGGTCACTTCTTCTAGACGCATTTCAAGCTGTTTGTTGTATTTTTTCAGATAATATCTAGATGAAGATGTCCCTTGCAGGGTATACCATCCATCTGTGTTTTGGCTGCGGAGCTCGCCTGTAATTGTGCCTAGTTCATTAAGATTTGCCTCTTTTTTCACAGCTTCATAGTATAAATTAAGGTTTGAGTGGATGAATTCATAGTCATCGTAAAGGCTATTGGCAATTTCAATTATTTCTCCAATATTTTTTTGAACTGGTGAATGGTCGCAGCCATTCATAAGTAGTAGCTGATTTGTTGAAGCATATTTTTCCATATCAGCTATTTTTTGGTCCATGTATTTTTTAAGTTTGTCTGGTTCTTGTGGGATGTCTACTCCATTGCAGTACCAGTTGGCAAAGAGCACACCTAGGACTTCTGATCCATTTGGTGATCTCCAGATTAGTTCGCTATTCTTTGATGTGAAGTCTTCTATTACAGCATTATCAAAACCAGTCGCCTTTACCCCACGGCCAAAGTAAGCCACGCCGATTCCAGCTTTTTCTAGAATCTGAGGTGCTTGGCCGATATTGCCAAAGGTGTCTGGGAAATAGCCTATAGATGCTGGCTCACCCCAAGTCTTACATTTTTTTACCCCTAGGCTTAAGTCCTTCACATTAGATTCAGCTGTAGTGAGGAAGGCATCTTGGAGGATATACCAAGGTCCTATGATAATTCTCCCTGATTTGATTAGGTGTCTTAGGATATCTGCATTTTCTGGTTTCACCTTTAGGTAGTCTTCGATAGGCAGGTATTGGCCGTCAAATTGGAAATATTTGAACCTATCATCCTTGCAAGCCTCTATAACACCATCAACTAGGTCAACTAGTCTCATAATGTGGTTTTCAAGTGGCAAATACCATTCCCTATCCCAGTGGGTATGGGAGATGATGTGTACGGTTTTTTTCATAATTACCTCTTAGATTTGTTTCCAGTATATGTTTTCTAGGGTTTCAGAAGTTTTTACAACCCTATCTTCTATTTCAGTAGAGTGGTCCTTGTAGGTTCTTACCTTACATTCCTTACTCTTAGCATAAAGCTCCTCTGCCATTGTAAAATCTCCAGTAGTGGTTACTACTTTTATAGCTTGGAGCAGATAGTGAAGACCTTCAAAGAATGGCTCTACTTCTTCATATAGCAATTTATTGTCGTGGTTTACTTTGTATGACTCGATAGCAGCAATTTTCTCATCTATTAGTCTAACAGTCTCTTTTAGGTCGCCTGCCTCATAGGCCTTAGCTATAGCCATATCTTCGGTATATTTTTTATTATCTTCACGTTTGTAGATATCTGATCCAAAGAATGAATCAGCTATGGCAAATAAGTCAGCTGCAGCCTTTTCGTCCACATAAGCTAGAGCTTTTTTGAAAGATTCTATCGGTTCGTAATTTGTTGGGTCTTTGAAAAACTCAGCTGCTTGGAAGATAGCAATCTTAGAAAGCTCTGCTTGATTCATAGGATTTAGGACAAAGCTATCGTAGTTAAAGTCAGTGCTGTCGTAAAATTCAAAGATTTCCATAAAGATCTGGTCACGCTTGTAATCATTTACTGGCCAGTTAAACCAAATATGTGGTTTTTTGCCAAGAAGCTCGATGAATTTTTCATTAGCCTCATAACGGACTGGAGCAACTACATCATAGCCTGTCCACATGATATTTACATTATCTACATCCCTAAACATATCAAAATATTCTGTACCCTTGTCATCTATCCAGTCAGAATTGTACCAAGGATGGACAAATAAAAGCTCTTTATTTTCGTATTTTGAGATGTGCTTTATTAAATCTTTTACAAGCCTTAGGTGATAGTCCCTATCTTCGTAAGCCTGGTTTAGGTCGATATCATCTAGGCATAGGGCAAATGATTTTACGCCGGCTTCGTGAAGTTGGTCGTATTTATTATATATCTTTGCCACTTCATTCTCATAATCTTCAAATTTTATTAAATTTTGGCCAGGGTGGATTGCCCATACAAACTCGATTCCATTGTCATCTGATATTGCAGCGAGCCTTTCTAATTCAGATAATTTTTCTGCTGGATATAGCTCTCTCCATTTTTCGTTGTGGTATGGGTCATCCTTTGGGGCGTAGATAAACTCGTTCATATCCATGTCAGCCAAGAATTCAATCATAGAAATTCTCTCATCATAAGTCCACGGAATTCCATAAAATCCTTCGATAACACCTGTCTTTAGCTTTGTCATACTTACTCCTTATGAAACTATTTTTTTCTCTCTAATATATAATTCCCATATATGAAAATCTTTTCAAAATCCTCTATAAAACTAAAGACTTATACACTAAGTGCATAAGTCTTTTAGTAATCTCTACAAATTATTTATTAAATTCGTCTAATTGTTTTTGGATTTCTTCGATTGCTTGATCGATTCCAGCTACTTTTAATTGTTCAATGAATTCATCATAGTAAGATTCATCGAAAGCACCTGTTTTAAGGTTGTTCATGTATCTAGAGATTGTAGCGTCAATATTTTCAAGTTCACCTTGGATTGGATCTCTATTTACGTTGAAACCTAGTGTTGGAGATGCAACTAATTTTTCTTCGAATTCTTTAACTTCTGCTTCTAGTGCAGCATCATCTTGATCTTCACTGTATTCAGGAGTTCTGCTTTCCATTGATAGATATTGGAAGCTTGCTACACCGTATAGGTCTTCGCCTTCCATTTTCTTAACTTTACCATCAACTAGTTCATAGTCTTCGCCTTCGATACCATAAGATAGTAGGTTTTGAACTGTTGGGTCTGTGAACATTTTGTTGATGAAGTCTATGGCTTGTTCTTTGTATTCAGATTGGCTAGATAGAGATACCATCTTACCTGTAGCTTTACCGTTGTCGATAACGATAGAATCACCAATGATGTTTGAAACTTTTTCTTCACCTGGGTTTGACCAGATAGCTTCAGATCCTGGTTCACCTTCAGCTTGACCAACTAAAGTTGAATAGTAGCCACCGCCACCTTCACCTGGTTGTAGTTGTGGAGCGTCTGGATTGATTAGACCTTCATCATAAAGTTTTTTCATGTGGTTGATTTTTTCTTTGAATTCATCAGATTCAAATACATTGTAAGCTACAAGTTTGTCGCCTTCTTCACGAACACCAACACCGCTTGCTGCAGTAAATACTGCTACTGGATCAGCGTTTAGGTAGTCTTGAGCTACACCATATGGGTATTCTGCTTCTGGTTCGTTTTCTTTAACTTGGATTAGGTATTCTTCGATATCTTGTGTTGTAGATAATTCTTGGTATGGGATATCGTATTTGTCTACGTATTCTTTGTTCCATACGAATTGGTTAGCTGCAACTACACCTGGGTAAGCTGCTGGCATACCGTATAGTGGGCCGTTGATTTTAGCACCTTCGATCATTCTGTCATCGATAAGTTCTTTTGCTCCGCTTAGTTCATTGTCTAGGTATGGAGTTAGGTCTTCGAGTGCGTTTTGGTCAGCTAGAGTTTTGTATGGACCTGCCCAGTTAGCTGTAAATGCTAAATCCCAGTCTTCACCTGAGTTTACTGCTAGTTGAAGTTTTTGTTGGTAGTCACCCCAGTCATAGAAAACTGTGTTTACGTGATAACCTGCGTTTTGGCTGTCAAGATATTCGTTAAGAGCTGCCATTACTTCTTCGTGACGGGATGGTGTAGCTCCGATGTTGTAATATACTAGTGTTGGAACATCACCAGTTTCAGCTGTTGCTGGTTCTTCTTCAGTTGTTTCTTCTTCTGTAGCTGCCTCTTCAGTTGTAGCTTCTTCTGTTGTTTCAGCTTCCTCTACAACTTCTGTTGTTGCTTCTTCTGTAGTAGCTTCCTCAGTTGTAGCTGGTTCTGTTGTGGTATTGTTTGCAGACTCGTTGTTACCACCACAAGCAGTAATACCTAGTGCTAGGGCAAGGATTAATGCACTTTTTGCGTATTTTTTGTTTAAATTCATACTCTCTCCTTTTATGAATATATTTTCTTTAATAGTAGACAACTGACACTAAATTTTTGACTACCATTAAAACCGAATTTTCATACGGCACCTACAATAATGATACCATATTTTATGCAAGGGGCAAATGTTTTCTCTTAAGTATATAGGTTGTCGCTTAACCTTCCCATTCATCCAATTGGCTTTGAACGTCTTCTACTAGTTTGTCAATGCCTGCAATTTTAAGTTTGTCAATAAATTCTTGGTAATAGTTATCATCAAATGCACCTGTTTTTATATCCCTGACATATTGATCAATAACTTGGTTTACATTTTCGTATTCTTTTTCACTACCCGTTTTATCAAAATTAAATCCTAAGATAGGAGATGGTTTTACTCTTTCTAGGTACTCATCTAGTAAAGCCTTTCTCTCATTTTCATCGACAGACTTAGCCTTGACACTTGGAGTCATCATTTCGGATGCAAGAAATGTAAATTCTGGTACATCATAACCAGTATTTTCAATTCTTTCGATTGCCCCATCAACTAGATTGTAATTTTTACCCTCTATACCATTAACTAGATATCTCATCAAAACTGGATCACTGTACATTCTGTTAATAAAGTCCATAGCCATTTCTGGATATTCAGATTGTGAGTTTATTGATACTAAAGAACCTGTAGCCTTTTCATTGGTTACATAAACTAAATCCTCTGCAAATGAAGAAACAACCTCAGTATTAAAAGATCTGGACCATATTTCATCAGGTTTTACTCCACCTTCACCTTTTCGTACTAACCATCCATCTGAACCTGATGCTTGGCCAGCATCTAGTTGAGGAGCTGATGGATCGATATAACCTTCATCCATGTATTTTTTCATTGTATAAGCTAAATCTTTAACCTCATCACTTTCCCAAGTTGAATAAGCTATAAGTTTGCCATTTTCTTCTCTTACTCCTACTCCAGGAGCTGCTATAGATTGAGGTATCCTAGTTTGAAAAATATAGTCATTGGCTACTCCAAATGGATATTCGACACTCGATTCATTTTCTTTAACTTCTTTTAAGTAAGGTTCTAAATCACTTTCTACATGAATATCATCCACTGGAATATTATATTTATCCACATATTCTTTATTCCATATAAAGTAATCAGCCGCGGTTATATTATCTGCCGTAGCTGGAGCCCCATACAATCTACCATTGATGGTAGAACCTTTTATAACGTCAGGGCTAGCTAGATCCAGGACTGCCTGCCCCTCTTCTTTGATAAGATCTGTTATATCTAGAAAAGCCCCCCTCTCTGCCATCTCTTTATAAGGACCAGCCCAACTTGCTGTAAAGGCTATATCCCAATCCTCTCCTGCGTTTGATGCAAGTTGAAGTTTCTGTTGATAATCACCCCAATCAAAATATTGGAAGGTTATATGATAGCCTGCATCCAGACTATCTAAATACTGATTTAAGGCAGCTGCCACCTCATCAGTTTTTGGTTGAGGAGAACCTATATTATAGTATAAGAGGGTTGGAATATCCGAGTCATCTTTTTCTGCTACTACTTTTTCCTCATCTTTACTTTCATCAGTAGATTCTTGATTTTTATCTTCTTTTGATGAATCGATTTGAGTATCCTCAGTAGATTCAACAGTACTTATTTCTGTTTGTTTTACTTGTTCAGTTTTTTCTGATGTGCTTGTATTACTACCACATGCTGTTATATTTAAAGCCATGGCTAATACTAAAGCCAATTTTAAATTATTATTCATAGATTCCTTCGTTTTTACTAATTTTTAATTATTTATTATTCTTTTACAGCCCCAAGTGTTAATCCAGATATGAAATATCTTTGGAAGAATGGATATGCTATTAGGATTGGTGCGGTAGTAATAACTACTATTGCCATCTTTAAAGATTCCGCAGGTAGTGTCTTTTTTATCTCTCCTGCTAGAGAACCTATCGCATCTTGTCTAACTGATAAGAAGTTGGTTGAGTTTTGGATTCTCATTAGCATATATTGAACTGGCATCTTATCTTCACTGTCGATATAAAGCATCGCATTGTACCAGTCGTTCCAATAGCCAAGTGTTAGGAAAAGTCCAACGGTCGCTATAATTGGTAGGGACAGCGGAAGAATTATCTTAAAGAAGATTTGCATCTCTGTTGCCCCATCTATAGTCGCAGCTTCTATAAGCGCATTTGGTATAGATGTTTGGAAATAGGTTCTCATGAGGATTATATTATAACTTCCTACAAGTCCAGGTAGGATTAGTGCCCACATGCTATCTTTTAGTCCCAAAAATTGGGTCATGATTAAATAGCTTGCTACTAGCCCTCCTGAGAAAAGCATTGGTATTGTAGATACTTTTGTGAAAAATCCTTTGTATTCGTAGTCCTCACGGCTAAGTGAATATGCATACATAGTTGTAAGAACTAGGGCTAGGATTACACCAACTACTGTGATAAAGATAGAGTTCTTATAAGCTGTAGCTATAGATCCCCCTGCCTTAAATACATATTTATATGCTTCTACTGAGAACTTTTCTGGGAAAAGCGAGTAACCATTGGTCTTAATAGTTTGCTCATCGGTAAATGAGATCATCACTACAAAGAGGAATGGTAATATAGCTGATATGGTAAGTAGTATTAGAAGGATATTTAATACTACGTTTGCTCCGCCGCCAATCTTTATAGGGTCATATTCTTTTTTCTTTTTTGGCTTTGCTTTTACTTCTGCCATATGTCCCTCCTAGAATAATGACCTTTGTGGGTCATAGCGTTTTACAATCTTATTCGATAGAAGGATAAGTATAGTACCTACTACCGATTGTAGCAAGGATACCGCTGATGATAGGCCGATGTCCCCAGATTGGAGAAGAGCCCTAAATACATAGGTATCGATTACGTTGGTTACATTATATAGTGGACCTGAGTTACGTGGTACTTGGAAGAATAGACCGAAGTCTGCCCTAAATATACCAGCAAGTGATGTGATAAAGATGATTGTAACTACTGGTCTTAGTAATGGTATAGTAATATTTTTTGTCATCTCCCACTTGCTGGCCCCATCGATAGCGGCCGCTTCATAATAGGTCCTGTCTATACCGGAAAGTGCCGATAAGTATACTACAGTATTATAGCCAAGCCCCTTCCAAGAGTTTATTAGCACTAGGAAGAATGGCCAAAATTTAGTATTGGTATACCAGTTTACCTTATCTCCACCAAAGCTCATTATGAGTTTATTTAAAAGCCCCTTATCTGGTGATAGGAATGCAAATACTGCATATGAGATAACTACCCAGCTTAGAAAGTGTGGTAGAAACATCGATGTTTGGTAAAACTTAGCAGCCTTTTTGTTTAAGATTTCATTTAAGGCAATGGCTGTAAACATGGCTAGTAATATATTTACAACTATAAATATAAAGTTGTAGCCTATGGTGTTTCTGATGATAATCCACGCATCGTTACTTCTAAAGAAGAACTTGAAGTTGTCAAGCCCTGTCCACTCTGACATGTAGAGATTGTAGAAGAAGTTTTTAGAGTGAATCTTATATCTTTTAAATGGAATGATAAGACCAAACATTGGTAGGTAAGCAAAGATTACAAACCAAATGAATGCTGGCAACGAGAAAACCAATAGAGGGAAGTTGGTTTTAAATCTTTCTTTGAAAGGTTTTTTCTTTTTCTTCCTCTTATGCTCTATGCCAGGTTGGTTGGATACGGCTACATTTTCCATTTGATCATTTTTTGGTTGAGTTTCCATTGTATCCCTCCTTTATAGATTTTTGATTGCATATTCATTTACCATATTAATCATTGCAGCAAATATGATAATAAATACGAATATCCACAAGATATTGGCTGCCATAAGTCTAGTAAATATCTCAAAGACTACAAATACAACAAGTGAAAATGCAAAATACTTATAAGTTAATATCAGCGCGTTTCTTATAGTTGGGATAATCCCCACATACTCTCTTAGGGCTGTTTGAAGAATCGAATAAAATATAATCCCTCTGTAAAAGTAATTGAGTATTATGGTTAGTATTCCAAAGATAGCACTAGCTTCTCCTATGATAAATAAGGATTGGTTCGCATAATAGTAAAGGGCGAAAAGTAAAGTATAGAGTCCATATTTTGAAAGGGTATTTGAGTCAAATGTCTCCTTAAAATATGTTACGAAGGCCTTTTTGTCATAAACAAAGCTTTCTGTAAATGATATGGCCTGACGCTCTAGAGCAAAGCCTAATAGGCCAACTAGTGGTATAAATAGCAATACATACGACCCGATAGGCCCATCAAGCATAAGACTTATTAGAAAAATCGGGAGTAAGATAAGGCCGCTATAGACCATACTCATAAAAGCATATAGGATGACCTCACCAAACCTATACATGCCCTTGGTAAATGATTCCATTAGTTAATTCTTGCCTGTGTTTCTTTATCAAATAAGTGAATGTCATCGAAATCTACATACATTCTAATCATTTGATCAACTTCTGCATCCTTGAATTTACCTTGAACTTTTACAGCTATTTTGTTGTTGCCCTCTTCTTCAATAGCAACTGATGATTCTTTGTCTTCGGCATAAACTATAGTTTCATCCCCAAGCATCTCGATATTAATTACTTTTGCTTCTATATAACTATCTGTATCTTCGTGATTTCTAAGCGAGAATGATTCTGGTCTGATACCTACAATTATTTCATTTGAACCTTTGTAGTTTGCTAGAGCCTCTTTATTTTTATCAGAGATTTCAATAGTGTTGCGGCCAATTACTAGTTGACCATTTTCCACTCTGCCCCTAAAGAAGTTCATAGGTGGAGCACCGATGAAGTTTGCTACAAAGACATTGGCTGGTCTATCATAGATCTCTTCTGGACTACCCACTTGTTGCATGTAACCATCTTTCATAACGACAATACGGGTAGCCATAGACATAGCTTCTGTTTGGTCGTGGGTTACATATATTGTCGTAGTGTCTAGCTGGTCGTGGATACGGCTAATTTCTGTTCTCATTTGTCCACGAAGCTTAGCATCTAGGTTACTGAGAGGTTCATCCATTAGGAAGATATCAGCTTCACGCACGATAGCACGACCTAGGGCAACCCTTTGGCGCTGACCACCAGATAGGGCAGCTGGTTTTCTATCTAAATATGGCTCTAGCTGAAGCATAGTAGCAGCTCTTTTTACCTTTTCATCTATATCTTTTTTATCTCTTTTTTGAAGTTTTAGACCAAAGGCCATATTGTCATATACACTCATGTGTGGATATAGGGCATAGTTTTGGAATACCATGGCGATATTTCTATCTTTTGGGCTTACTTCATTCATTAGTTTGCCATCTATGTAAAGCTCACCATCACTGATCTCTTCTAGTCCTGCGATCATTCTAAGTGTGGTAGATTTGCCGCATCCAGATGGGCCTACAAATACGATAAATTCTTTATCGGCAATCTCAAGATTAAAATCAAAAACGGCCTGTACGCCATTTGGATAAATTTTATCTATATTGCGTAAACTTAATGTTGCCAATTTTCCCTCCTTAATAAAGAGTATTAGAGAAATCATTTTCCCAAAATCTAATATGTTAATATTCTAAAGATTTAACTCTCCACTTTATTGTAATATATTTATAAATAAATAGCAACGTTTTCTTCATTTATAGAATTGATTTTCACTTAAAATAAACTACTGATTTATTTATGAAAATCTTTTCAAAAATAGACAAAAAAATAAGCGGTCACCCGCTTATTAGTTTAATACATTGGCCTCAACCATTGTAAAATCACCATCTAATGTATAATCACTAGCTTCATTAGTAATGATAAGGAAATCTCCTTTTTTAACATCATAACTTTCATCACCTAGGCTTATAGTGCCATATCCTTCGATTACAGATTCTAGCAAGTATTCCTTTTCCCTAGTAAATTCAACCTTGCCATGTACTTCATATTTGCGCACTTCAAAGAAATCATTTGATGTAAGTGTTGTAAGCTTGTAGGTATCAAATTCTTCTTCTTTTTGATTATCGTTGACTTTATTTAGTTTGATAGCTTCAATCGATTTTTCTATGTGGAGTTCACGAAGATTGCCATCCTTATCTGGCCTATCGTAGTCGTATAGTCTGTAGGTCACATCAGATGCTTGTTGTATTTCAAGTATCAGACAACCAGCTTTGATGGCATGGACTGTGCCTGCTGGTACAAAGAAAAAGTCGCCCTTAGTAGCTGGCACTTCTTTTAAAACTTCATCCCATCTAGCTTCATTTATAAGCTCTACCGCTTCTTCCTTGCTATCAGCATTTAGACCGTAGATTATTGATGCATCATTTTCATTTAGGATATACCAGCATTCAGTTTTACCAAGTGAATTTTCAAGCCTAGCCCCCATTTCATCATCAGGGTGAACTTGGATTGATAAATCATCTTTCGCATCGATTATTTTTACTAAAAGCGGAAAAGTATCTTCATTAGTATTTCCAAATAGCTCTTTGTGATTACGATAGATTTCATCTAGGCTTTTCCCGCTAAGCTTTCCATTTGTTACCACAGAACTTGCCTCAGGCATAGCTGATATAGCCCAATATTCGCCTACACTATCAGAATTGATATCAAAACCAAAGTCTGTCTTAAGTCTCTCTCCGCCCCAGACCTTGTCTTGAAATTGTCCTTCTAGCATTAGTACTTTTTGCATAATATCTCCTTTATCCTAGCTAGGATTTTTTATCATTATATAACATATTCCTATATTTATATACTACCCACCCCAAAGGAAAAAGGGGCTGTTGCAAAATAGATAAATCGTTCCAAAATCATTCTGGCACCCTCTAAGAAAATGTCTCAGTACGCCGGCGGGCTAGCCTCCCATAGCCGGCGGGCTAGCCTCCCATAGCCGGCGGGCTAGTTCTCAAATTTTCTCAGAGTGCACCCCAATGATGGAACGATAGATATCTATTGATTTGCAACAGCCCCTTGGTATATTATTTCCTATTTTCCTAGGTCATCATGTTTTACATAAGTTCCTCTATTAGGGTCAAATACATAGTAATTGCCCTCAAGATCTTTGAAGATATATTGGCCAAATCCTAGTGATTTATCTCTGTTGGACTCATAGCTGATATCTTTTTGAAATATAGCTTCTAACCCAGTCCCATCACTTATGATCATCCCTGCTCTATTTACACTATAGGTGGGCTTTATGCCCAGATAAAAAACTATCGCTAAAAGTACTAGGATTATATCTATGGTTATACTCTCTTTTTTTATGGCCAAGACTAGGCCCCCTTCTAGGAGGGCAAAGGCTAGGATATAGGTATAATTCATAGAGCCTGCATATAAAAAATAATTTATTAAACCAATAATTCCAAAAATACCAACTGCATATATCAAAGCCTTGGTATGGGTATCCTTTTTCATCTTATCTCCTTTCTAACCTAGAAAATCTCTCCCCTAAATCTTTTTAATATATCCTTATTAATTAGGTCTTTTATCTTATCTAGCCTATAAGTTTTACATAAGCTAAGGGCCTTGGTGAGGTCATCCATAAAATCAATGTCTTCGCTATAATACCTAGCCCCCCCCTAAGGTAGAATAAGATAACTAGGTTTGTTAAGATATATTCATGCCCTTTGTCTAGGTAAGCTGTGATAGACCTATTAGCTTCTTCATACCTCTCATCTAGGATATAGGAATAGGCCTTCACTATCATAAGATATGGGTAGGTCCTATCATATATATCCATTTTTTTATCCAAAAACTTTATTATCCTAAGGCTCATATCCCTATCACCCATACCATTTAGGTAAATACAAAAATTTAGGAGGATTCTTGACTCATCACTGGTATAGGTAAAGCTATCAAAGTTTTCTAGTTTAAAACCTGGATGAAAGGAGCTTAGGGCTTTTTCATTAGCCCTTATAGCCCCTTTAGGGTCCTCATCATTGATATAGGTAAATATAGCCTCATAGGATTTCCTATGCTGGCTATTTATTTTTTTGTGAACCGGGAAATGTTCATCATCATCTAGGCTCATAAGGCTAAGGTAGGATTCATAGGCAAAGGAAAGGTCAAACTCAGCCAAACTCTTATCAATCCTGTCTTTATAGAAATTGAACTTTTGCCAAAATTTTCACGCTTATAAATGGTAAGCAAGTCAAAATCTATCTCTAGCACTCTTAAGACAGGCATTATCGAATCAAGTCTGGCCTGAACCTATCCCGCCTCTATCCTCCTTACCGTATCAACCGAAATAACAGATAGGTCTGCCAGGTCATCTTGAGTTAGATTGATTACTTTTCTGGCTTCCTTGATTAGCTTACCTATCTCAACATGGTTTTCCCCATCCAAAAGCTACCCCCTTCCATCCTGAACTTGCCAAAGTCTAGCAAGGTCTGGTTTCATATAATTAATCAGTTACATCTTTTATTTTTTACATGCTCATGTATTTTACTTGTGCATTTCTTGCAATTAAGATAGGCTCTGTTCCTCTATTAGCCGTGTATACTGGATTATAGAGGATATAGGATTCTCTTCTAGTAATATAGTCATACCTTACTAAGTACTGAGATTCTATGTAGGCATCTCCAAAGACAACCCTGTTGTTGATAACAGCCTTATAGTAGGTGAATTTTGATGCAAAACATACGTGGGAGTTATAGGCTGCTGATACATTATCACCTATGATATTAACACCTATGTTTTTAATAACTCCCCAAGCGTTTAATTTTGCGCTAGCATAATCTGATACTAGTCCTAGAACAATGCTAACCGGGTCTCCCTTCCTAAAGGATAGGTCTTTACCCATCCATCTTTTACTATATGGATTAGGGTCATTTGCCCTATAAAGGCTAACTGGCCTAGTCCCTGTAACAAAAGGATGAGGGCCATAGTTGCCATGAACGATCCAGTTGCGATTACTAGCAAGGGTAGTAATATCAAAACTAGGAGCCTCTGTTTTTAAAGACTGATCAACTTCTCCCACATACTGGCTAAGGCTGGTGGTAGTGGTAAGACCACCTGCACTATAGTCTGTATAGGCTACCTGGCCAGATACCTTATCGATAACTGATTGTTGGATTAACTGCTCATTTTGTATAACAATACTTGGGTAAGATTTGAAGAGCTCTTGGTAACAGCCTTATATTCGTTACCATCTTCAGTATAGTATTATGTGCTAGTAGTAGGTTGGTTTAAATGATATGTGAACTTAGTGATGTAATCATCCTCTAAGCTACCAGCATGAGCCTTTTGACTAACCGGTAGAGCTAGGGCTATAGTTGTGATTATAGTAGCTCCGAAAATTTTTGTAATCCATTTCATATTTATTTATCCTTTAAATAATTATAAAAATGTAACTAATTGATATAATTATAAATCCTTGTTTATATTTATAGAATAGCATTTAAGCAATATTTTTAGATATATTTTACTTATCTTTATATAAATTTGCCCGTAATACAAAATATAGGGCTTTTATGCTATATTTAGATAAATTATAAAAAAAACCTATAATATTAAAGTCTCTCTAAAATGCTCAGGACATCTTCTATATGCCCATCTTCTGGATTGTCGATATCCTCATATGGGGATCCCATCACTACTATGATGTATTCTTTGCCATTTTTCTGAGCAAGGGTGGCCCAACATTGGCCGGCCTTATCGGTAGTTCCACTCTTGCCACCTATGATAGGGCTATCTGTTAGGCCATGGTCCGCTAGTTTTTTAAATACAGTAGACTCGAACCAAAGGCCCTCTGGATGATGATTGGTAGGTCCTGTTACATAGTCTTTGCTTGTAAAAATCTCTCTAAAACTTGGATTTTCAAGGGCATACTTCAATAGCATGGCCATATCTTTAGCTGATGAGTAGTGGCCTAGCTGATCCATGCCATCTACATTTTGGAAATGAGTATTGCTAAGGTCTAATTCGAGAGCCTTTTCATTCATTAGAGTCACAAAAGCAAGTTCAGATCCCGAGATATTCATAGCAAGTGAAATTGATGCTTCACCACCAGATGGGAGCATGGCCCCATACATCAAATCCCTATATGTTGTAGTCTCATCGCCAAAAAAGCCTGCCATAGAAGCATTTTCGTCTACCAGCCTCTGATAAGAAGCCGTATCCACTGGGGCAATTGCTTCTAGGTCATTCACTTTCTCAAGGGCCACCAGGACAGTCATCATTTTGGTAAGGGAGGCCATAGGTAGTTTCTCATTTTCATTGTGGGTATAAAGCTTCTTGTCATCGGTTAAGTTATACACATATACCGCCTCTGAATTGTACTCGTAGACCTCTTGCTTGCTCACCCTAAGATATATAATTAAGCAAATTATTACAATAGGCAAAAGTATCAATCCATAGGGCCTATAATCTACCTTTCTTTTTTTATCCATCTTAATCCTCGAAATTATAAATATTTATTTTAAGTATACGATTTAAGTTCCTTAATATTCAAGCCATTTTTGTTTATATAAAGTTATTCTAAAATATTAAGACTTATAATATATACTAATTAAAATCATCAACAGCTTCTATTTCTACCATAGCTACCATGTAATGGTTAGTAGCAAATAGATACCACATGGGTACAGGCTTCTAGCAAAATAAGGGTACAATATTAATCTTTGCCTAGTATCAATCATATATGATATAACAAGCTCATTGTCTATTTATTATAGATTTACCCAAATTTTTGTACTAAAAAAGCAAGGATATGTCCTTGCCCTTTAGTCCTGATTATTTGGCGTTACTAATTGCATCTTCTACAGCAGCCTTGAATGCTTCACTGGTTACTGTCGCACCTGATACATTGTCTACGCCTTCTGTACCATTAGCATCAACAACTGCTTTTTCAAGTTCTACTACAGCTGGTCCACCGATTTCTTCTGTTTCTGTGTGAACTGTTTCTATAGATTCGATTACGCCATCTTCTCCAAAATGTACTGTTACATTGATATCTCCACCGTAACCTGGTGCTGTACCTTCGCCTACGCTTGGTGCAGCTTCTTCTGTTTCTACTGTAGCGGCTTCATTTGTTGTCTCGGCTGCATTGTTGCCACAAGCTGCAAATGTAAGAGCCATAGCAGCTACTAGAGCATAATTTTTGATGTTTTTCATTTTTTTCTCCTTAAATATGTACGCTCCTATATATAGAGCTCATATGCGTTATGTCCAAATTACTACGCCATGCCTACGCATTATTAATTTGTTAAGTTATTATACTATCAATTTGTATTTATGCAAAAGTTTTTAAATATTTTTCCTAAGAAATCGATTATTTTATAAAATAAATTGATTTTTATTGTTTTATTTGTATAAACTCATCTAAAAACATCGTCAATTACTTGTTTTATATTAGCAAGTTCCATTACTTTTATATCTTTAAATTCATTCTCAACAATTGAATTGCGAGCCACATAGCATTTTTGATAACCTAGTCTCTCAAGTTCTCTAATCCTTTGCTTGATTTGTGGCACTTTTTTAAGTTCGCCTGTAAGGCCAACTTCTGCTATAAATACTGTTTTATCTGAGATTGGCCTTTTTAAAAGTGAGCTTGCTATAGACATCATGATGGCTAGATTTACCGATGGTTCGGAAAGCTTTAGGCCACCTGTTGTCTTTATTATTACATTGTAGTCAAAGAGATTAAGCCCTGCTCGCTCTTGGAGGATTGATATAAGAGTATTTAAATCATCCTTTCTTAGCGAATCTCCGATTCTTTGAGGATATGGGAGAAAGGATTTGCTGACTAGGGATTCTATTTCAACTTCAAGTAGCCTCGATCCTTCTTTGGTCACAGATATAGCTGAGCCTTCGATATCATTTTCACGGGCGGTGATGAAGTATTCGCTAGGATTTGATATTTCAATAAGTCCATCTTCAGACATTGAAAAAAGCCCTATCTCACCTGTCCTACCAAATCTATTTTTAGTCGATGTAAGGACTCTGAGGTCTTCATCACTTTCTCCATCGAGTACCAAGACTGTATCAACCAAGTGCTCAAGTGTACGAAGCCCTGCCATTTCTCCTGCCTTAGTCATATGGCCAATCATGATTACAGCGCGCTTACGAGATTCGTCTTTGGCAAGTTCTACTGCTTTATTGGCCACTTCAATAGTCTGAGTAGGACTGCCGGCCTTGTTGTCAAATTCTGCTAATGTAAAGGTCTGTATTGAATCTAGAAAGATTATATCCGCGTCGATATTTCTTATCTCGTTTATAGCCGTATCCATGGAATTAGTTGAAAGGATCCATACATTTTCCGGCAATTTATCCATAATCCTATCGGCACGAGATTTAATTTGGCTATCTGACTCCTCTCCTGATACATAAAGGACCCTTAGGCCCCTATCGGCGTAGGACTTTGATAATTGGAGAAGGAGAGTTGATTTCCCAGCTCCAGGGCGGGCGGTTAAGATTGACACACTATCACGTACCAAGCCACCGCCTACAGCCCTATCAAATTCTTCAAAATCTGAAGTAAGCCTATGGTCTTGATTTACCTCAATAGTATTTAATTTTTTTGCTTGTTTATTGGAAATTACTGCAGCCTTACTCGCCTTTGATTCCTTGACAGCTACTTCTGTCATAGTCCCCCAGGCCCCGCACTCTGGGCACTTGCCCGCCCAGACAGGCTGAGTATGGCCGCAGCTTTTACATTCGTAGGCTTTTTTAATCTTGGCCATTTATATCTCTTACAAATTTATTTACAGAAAATTCATAAAGGGCTTTTTTAGGGTCTTCTTGATAAAGTTTTTCATAAAGATCTCTTGGGGTCATTTGTTTTTCTAAAAGCTCTTTAATAGGTTCAATGTATTTTTGATCATTATCAATTCGTCCTATGATATCGAGCATCCATTGCCAAATAGCCTTATCCTTGTAGGTGGTATGGATGCCATTTTCTACTGCAGCATCCTTAAGCTCATTTGACTTCTCATAGGTCATGTCAGCAAAGACATCGGTGTATAGGTAGTCTAGGAGGTCCTCATTGTAGAAGATATTTTTAATAAGGGCCACACCAGCTAGGTTATAAGGGTAGGGAACGCTATCTGGCATCCTAACTTCTATATATCTTTTAACCCTTACATCAGGAAAAACAATGGATAGGGCATGGTAGATCATATCAAGACTATGATCCTTATTAAATATTTCTTCAAATTTTGTATCTCCAGTATAGGTATCTACACCATTTTCACGGATGAAGATGCTATCTGTATCTAAGATTTTCTTTGCATAAGATTCATAAGATAGGTCCTCATCGAAGGCAAAATCATAGACACCAGACCTAGCCGGATCACAATTATCCCAAATGCTTTGGCGAATATTGTGTTTTTGGTATACTTCCCCTTCAAAAATATAGGCATTATCAAAAGTACTGTATAAAAATGTTGATAGGGCATTGGCTACAAAAAACTTCTTCCTAAAATCATCCTCATCCTTGTAGTCAATAGCTGCTTGAAGGCTTGCAGATCCCTTCATCATATTGTGAGGGCTAGGTCCCCCGTGGGCTAAAAAGTACTTAGACATATATTTATAGCGTTCTTTAGGAATGAAGTTTAAATCATCAATTTTTGATTTTGGTTGATAGCCTACTGTTACCAAAAGCTTATCTGCCTTATCAAAGACTGGAATAATCTTTTTCATATTGGCCTTATAAAGGTCAAATAACTCATCCATACTTTCCCTAGCATCAAAGGCCATCTCAAATTGGGCAGCAGGCTCTATCGAAACAGATACATCATCTCCTGATAGACCCATTATATACTCATTTTCATAAATGCCATGGAAACCCTCATTCTCGAGTTCTTCCAATATATCCCTAACTCCACCCTCTTCACTATATGATGCAGTAAGTAAAGAATCCTTATCAACGGTAAAATGCTCAGCTTCAAAACCCACCTTGAAATCACTCTCAGCCTTCTCACCAGATTTTATGTAATCAACAATTAATTTTACTTTTTCTTCGTAGGTCATAGCCACCCTCTTTTCTTAATATTTATAATTATTATTATACTTTAATAAATAAAAATTTTTATAGACAAATAACTGATATAATTTTCATATGGAAATAAATAAGGCATACTATCAAACCAAGATTGGGACTATAAGAATAAGCTATGGAGAATGTATTGAAAGAATTGATCTGGTAGATTTTAAAAAAGAGGAGGGAATAAAAACTGAACTTACAGAAAAAATAGCAAAAGAAATAGGCGACTACCTTGATCAAAAAAGGACTTCTTTTGATATATATGAGAAAATTTTTCCAAAAGGAACAGATTTTCAAAAGAAAGTCTGGCAAGAACTGATAAAAATCCCCTACGGCCAAACTAGGACCTATAAGGACATAGCAAAGGCAATTGACCAGCCAAAGGCAGTAAGGGCTGTGGCAAATGCAATCGGCAAGAACCCCCTAATGATAATTATCCCCTGCCATAGGGTCATAAGATCTGATGGGAGCTTAGGCGGCTACGCTTATGGTAAGGAGCTAAAAAATTTTTTTCTAAATCTTGAAGAAAATTAAGGAATTAAAAAAGTAAGCAATTACTGCTTACTTTTTTAGGCTCCTTTTATATGCCTATCTTCTAGAAGGCTCATTTTATAAAATTCTTGGTATGTTGGGCTAAAAGATAGTAAATCCTGGTGCCTACCTATGGCCTCTATCTGACCCTTAGAATTAAGTACGATAATTTTATCTGAGTTGATTACAGTTTTAAGCTTATGTGCTACTACAACTATTGTCATTTCCCTACTAGCTTCTTTCAAAAGATCGTTGATTGTAGACTCGCTTATGGCATCAAGGCTTGAACTAGGTTCGTCTAGAAGTAATATTTTCGGTCTAGATAAGAGGTTTCTAGCAATATTTATCTTCTGTCTTTGACCTTCTGATAGTTGGATTCCATCTTCACCGACTACTGTATCTAGGCCATCATACTTATTAATAAAATCATCTATACTAGTTAATTTTGTATAAGCCTTAACTTCATTATCATCAAGGTCCCTGTTTTTTCCATAAATAAGGTTGTTTCTTATAGTATCTGATATGAGGAGATTGTCTTGGAGAATAAATCCGACATTTGACCTAAGGGTTTCTGCCCTTAGCTTATCTAAATCATGGCCGCCTACTCTAATCTCTCCCTCATAACCCGTATAAAACTTATAGATAAGTGATAGGATAGTCGATTTTCCGGCTCCACTAGGGCCTACTATAGATACAAATTCCTTGTCATCAATTTTGAAGTTTAGATTGTTTAAAATATTCTCTTGCCCGTAGGAAAAACTTACGTCTTTAAATTCTATTGACGAATCAAAGTTATCAACCCCTTCCGCCGTTAAACTTTCTTCGCCTTCTATCAGAAGTATCTCACTTAACCTCGAGATGGCTCCATTGGCTTCAAACAATTCCGTAACATCGCTCAAAAGCTGGAGGATGGGAGGGATAACTTGGACTACATACATAAAAAACACTACTAGATCTGACACATCTAGGCCACCCATATAATATTTATAGGATAGGTAAATAACTAAGAATGTCAGGTGAAAAACTATGAGGGCTTCTGAAACAGAGCTTAGGCCTGCACCAACAAGGACCATTCTCTTCATATTCCTAGATAAACTTTCGAAAAAGCTAAAATGCTTAGTTTTTTCATCTTCTTCAGCATTGAAGGACTTGATAAGTTTGATATTTGTCAGAGACTGGGTGAAATTACCGCTGATTTTTCCTAGCAGGGTCTGTTGTTTTTTAAATAGGGCCTCAAGTTTTTTATTTATGGGCATATTTACCAACAAAAATATCGGTACTATCATAAGTACAAAGAGGGTTAACCTTAGATCTATACTAAATAAAAATATAAATCCACCTATAACTATGACAGAATTAATGATCATATCAGGAATGGTAACCGCCGATATTTTAGAAATTACTACTATGTCATTGGTCAATCTACTGGATATGTCTGCAGCCTGGTACTTCTCTAGTTTTGATAGGGGCAAGGATAGAACATGTGAAGAGAATTTTTTCTGTACATTCTCTATACTTTGGGCCCCAACTGCTCCCAAAAAATAACTTGCCACAGTTTTTATTCCATATAGAAAAATTATAAAAAGTATTACAAAAACTATTATATATGGCTGATTTATTATATATTCTATAGCTTTTGTATCGGTAAGTTTACCTATGACCTGGGGGATCATAAGGGTTAGGATAGAACCTATTACGCTAAAGAATATTCCTAGTATGAGCTGGCCAATTGGCACGCTTTCTTTAAGGGCCTTGTATACAATATTTTCTTTCATAAGATTAAAACTCTAACTTTTTGAAATATTTTCTACTAAGAGTCCAAAATATCCCCAAGTATATGGCAAGTAATGCTGTCATTATAAGTATGGATTGAGCAAATCCAAACTGCTGGTATATAGAGTGATAGGAGTTTGGGAATAAGTATTTTGACCCGCCTAGCTTTTCTGAAACGCTGCTAAATAGGGCAAATAAAAGGGTAACTACCAAGGTCAAGCTATTGTTAAATCTTATAGATAATAAAACCGCAAGACTTATAGTGATAATGTATATATATAATTTACCTAAAAGCGAGATCCACATTGTTTTCCTATCAGAAGCCAGTGATGAGATAAATTCACCAGATCCAAAGGACATATTTTGAAAATGCAGGTAATAAGCTATTAGGGCTGCTACAAATGTTACTAAGGAAAATACTATGTAAACTAAGATAATTGACTTAATTTTTGCATCTATTATCCTTCCCCTATCCAAATCCTTAAACAAATATAGGGTTCCCTTTTCTATATCCTGATTTACCGAATAAATAACTAGGTAAATCAGAGCCACTAAAGGCAAGACTGTATCAAATACTACACTTTGGCATAGGTCAAAAAAGTCCATAAAACTTAGGGAATTATCCATCCCTCCAATTTGCATAAAGTTTGTAGGTAGCATTGAGATTATCATAATTAGTAAGGGCATTAGACCAAAGGATATGAAAATCTTTGCAGGTTTTCTCTTGCAGGTAGTTTTAAAAACCGGAATTGTTAAATCTCTCATAAATCTAATCCACCTCCAAAGTACTTGCTAATCTCATCTTTTTTATCTGTAATATCTACTATCAAATTCCTAGAAGCTAGATTTGATAAAAGATCATTAAAGGCCTTAGCATCCATAGCCTTATCCACCACTATCTGCTGCCTATCATCTAATTTTCTAACAAAACTACCATCTACCATAGAATCTTCAATAGGGCTTTTTAAGCTAATAACTAGCTTTCTACTATTTTGATTGTCAAAGGCCTCTGTTAGTTTACCCTGATCTATGTATATGAACCTATTACATAGAGATTCCAGTTCTCCCAGCTGGTGGCTTGATATAATCATGGTTACTTTTCTAGTCTCTGCCCACTGCTTTAAAACATTTATCAGTTTGCTTATCCCAGTTGGGTCAAGTCCTACAAAGGGCTCATCAAGTAGGAGTATCTCAGGCTCTGCAACTAGGGCTAGTGAGAGAGCAAGTCTTTGCTTCATACCATAGGAAAATCTGGATGGATAATCATCTTTTCTCTTCCAAAGGTCAAGTAATTCGAGCGTTGGCTCTATATTATCCTTATAAGACTCTTTATTATGTATATCAAGATAAAATTCAAGGTTTTCTACTACAGTTAATTCCGAATAAAACACTGTTTCGATTAAGATCCCAAAATTATCGAGACTATTAGGATGGTCATAGATACTTGACCCATTATAAAGGACATCACCTTGGCTTGGCTTTATAGACTTTGCTATAAGCTTTAAAAGTGTAGATTTACCAGCCCCATTTTTTCCGATGAGACCCACGATCTCACCTTTTTCTAGGCCAAAACTTACATCATCTAAAGAATAAAAGTCATTATTCTTATATTTTTTACTCAAATGACTTACTTCTAGTAACATTATCATTCCTTTTATTATTTTTCTTCTGAGATCTTGATTCGATTAATTTTGTGATAAGATATCCGATTGCTATATACATGATTGCTGTAAATATTAGCTGGGAAGGACTTATAGGGCTATTTGCTATCTCAACTGATGTATCACCAAAGTTTCTAGCATAAGACTGTCTAAATAGTTCCCACTTGCCATTATTTAATGAAACCATGCCAAATATTAGGTAAATAAGCAGGGTCGATATAGGTAGGTAATAATGATACTTATTTATCAGTCCAGTTTTCTTATACTCATTTAGGATACTTATAGCATTTATTGTAAGTGGTATAATCGATAGGCAAAGTAAAACCAATCCTAGACTCATCTTATCTAGAAACAAAGCCACCATTAAAAATAAAATTGCATTTAATCCTATGGACATCATGTATGTTTTTTTTGTATCTTCTTTCATCTTAACTCCTCCTTTATAAATAGAAATAATCTACCAAGCTATTATTTAACCAGTGTAGGGCAAATGCGTGCTCAAATCCGAGCTTATCATATAGGATATACAAAACTATGGCCATGGGGAACTTTGATATTAGATTAACCAAAATCCCCACATTTAGGTGTAGGATTAGAGCAAAAAGCAGGGATCCTATGACTATAGACTCTTTCTTTGAAAAGCTTCTTTTAAGTATTTCAAAAATTAAAAACCTAAACATAAACTCTTCACTATTGGCCACCACCATATTCCTAACAATATTTACCCTATCAATCTTAAGAGCAAATCTTAAAAATATGTAACCTGCGATAAGATAGATTAAAAACATCTTATGATTTATCCTCAGATCCTTTAGGCTTATACCATAAAATCTTCCGGCTAGGAATAAGGGCAGAATAATAAAGAAAATAATCATAAATAAACTTAGCCAGATAGTATTTATCAATTGGTAATTATCATCGCTTGTAGTTAGAATAGTCATAAGTCCCGCCAGTCCAAAGCTAATACCAGCTATGGCTATGAGGGCAAATGAGATGATCAGTGATTCGATTTTTGAGTATTTTGGGCTATTTATAGTATCCATAAGTCTCACAATTTTCTAGTTCGATTTGAGTTTAGCTCAATAAATAGTAACATTAATATAGATAAGCAGAAAAGAATTTCTTCTTTTCTGCTATCAACTCTTTTTATAAGCCTATCCATTTTAATGGATCGTATGTTTTTCCTGGTCTGAATGGATATGGTAACCAACGTCTTAAAAAATTCATTGTATCACCTTAGGTCTAATCTATGGCTAGATTAGAAGTACCATCTTTCGCCTTTTCTACCGATTTTGAAAATCCAAACGTTAACTTCATTTTTTCTTAAAAGATTTCTTAAAAAGTTCATTATAATCTCCCTTAATTATTTTTTATTTCTAATTTCTTCGTGTTTGGAGATATGTAAAACATATTCCCCGTGATTATGTATTGGCTAAAGGTATTTTATAACCCTAACAAAAGCCAATCTTACCAGTGCCATTTGTCGCCTTGGTAACCAAATTTAACAATCCAAACGTTGATTTCATTTTTGTTAAAAAATTGTTTTAAAAAGTTCATCGTATGCCTCCTTTTTTAGTATTTAATAAGTCAAGCTTATTATGATTTAATTATAATAAATATAAAATTATAGTCAATGAGCTTACAAAATCTTTACTTGCAGGCTATTTTATTATAAAATCGTTAACTATATATAAAAATATTGTTAATAAATATCGTACTGACTATCGTTTTTTTATATTTATTGATACACTTAAAAATACAATGGAAAATCAAAATATCAATAATATTAAGAAATGTTTAATAATATTATAATTACAAATATATTTAATTAATAAGCTGCAAGAGTCTTTTCTCAAAAATTTATTATGTAATTATTTAAACTGAGAAAACGATTGTTAAATTTACGTAAAATAAAATTCTTAAAATTTGAATAATTCTGATCAAATTTTTATAGGAATTTAAAAAACAAGCCCAAAAATGAGGTGAACTCCAAAATCCGGAATACGGATTGAGGGGTTTTTTCTATGCCAAAATATACAAAAGAATTTAAAATTAAAGTAGTTATGGAATACTTGTCAGGTCAATCGGGCGGGATGGATTTAATTAGTAAAAAATATAATATACCTAAAAGTACTTTTAAAAATTGGATATATAAATATAACTCTGGTGGATTTGATAACTTATCGAAAAAGCAAAAGCAAGATAAATTCACTAGTGAATTTAAGCTATCTGTAATACAATATAGGCAAATCAATAATATCTCATACAGAGAAACCGCAAATCACTTTGATATCACTAATGGATCAATAATATGTAATTGGGAAAAAGCACATAGAGAACGTGGTTTATCTGGCTTAGAAGATAACAGAGGAAGGCCTAAGAAAGATATGTCTAAAGCAGATAAGAAATCAAAGAATGATAAACCAATAGTAGAATCTGAAAGAGAAGAATTAATTAGACTTAGAGAAGAAAATAAGTATCTAAAAATGCAAATACTATTCGAAAAAAAGTTTCAAGCCTTGCTACTGGAAGAGGAAGCAGAAGCAAGGAAAAAACGAAGATAATCCTTAAGCTTCTTAAACAACATCCTAAAACAAAGGCAAGTGAATGGTTAAAAGTAGCTAAACTTCCTAAATCCTCATACTATGAATGGAAGATTAAATTAGAAAACCCAGTAGATAAAGACAAAGAAGTTAGAGAAGAAATAAAATCAATAGTTAAAGCAACGAAGGGTAGGTATGGTTACAGGAGAGTATACACAGTTTTAAGAAACAAGGGTTTTATGGTTAACCATAAAAGAGTACTAAGAATCATGAAAGAAGAAGGGCTACTCTGTACAAAATTTAAAACTAGATCTAGGAAGTATTCATCATACAAGGGACAGATAGGTAAAGTTGCTCCTAACGTATTTAATCGTGACTTTAAAGCTACTAAACCTAATCAGCTATGGATAACAGATGTAACAGAATTTAGACTAAAAGGTCATGAAGATAGGCTCTACTTATCACCAATCCTAGACGTATACAACAGTGAGATAATCAGTTACACACTAAGTCATCACCCAACAATTAAACTAACCAACTCTATGCTAGAAAAGGCAATTAAAAGAATAGACACAAATGATAATCTAGTAATACACTCAGACCAGGGATTTCATTATCAGCATAATTCATGGTCTAACAAACTAAATGATATGAACATAACTCAAAGTATGTCAAGAAAAGGGAATTGTCTAGACAATTCACCAATGGAGAACTTCTTTGGAATACTTAAGCAAGAAATGTATTACGGGAATGATTTTAAGAACTATGATCAATTAAGAAATGAAATAGAGTCATACATCAAATGGTACAATGAAGACAGTATTAAGACAAAATTAAACGGAATGTCACCTGTAGAATACAGATTACATTCCGCGGGTCTGTAAATAATTTTGTGTATCAACCTAAATCCTGATAAAAGGGTAAGGGTTGATACATTTTTTATGTATCAATGTTTGTCCATTCCTATAGGAATGGAGCTTTACTTAATTTTACACAACTTTAATAAACTGTCAATTTTTCATGAAAATTTACAGCAAATTTCACACTTGATTTTTTACTTATTTAATTTAAAACCTCCCTTCAAAATATATTGATAATTGGGATAGGATTTGATCCCAACCACGTATTCTATAGGTCCACTTACTTGAAGCATCAACCATTGCTAGATACAGGCTTTTTTGTAGAGCATAGTCATTTGGAAATATGGTTTTGTTTTTAGTCACTTTTCTTAGCTGCCTATTAAAGTTTTCCATGGCATTAGTTGTATATATCATCTTTCTTATTCCTTCTGGATATTTAAAGTATGTGGATAGTTCTGTCCAGTTGTTTTTCCAAGAGCTTACACACATTGGATATTTTTTACCCCATTTTTCTTCAAAGATACCTAGATTTGTTAAGGCCAAGTCTTCTGTTGGTGCTTTGTATACTGCTTTTAGATCTTTCATTAGATCTTTTATGTCTTTGTATGATACATATTTTGTTGAGTTTCTTATTTGGTGTATTATGCACTTTTGTATTTCTGCTTTTGGATATACTGCTTCTATAGCTTGTGTGAATCCAGATAGGTTATCTGTTGATATTATTAGTATATCTTCTAATCCTCTTTCTTTTAGCTGGTTTAATACTAAGAGCCAATATTTGCTTGATTCATTCTCTCCTACCCACATGCCTAGTATTTCTTTAAAACCTTCAAGATTGTACCCTAATGCGATGTATACTGCTTTTTTGACTACTAAGTTGTTTTCTCTTACATGGTAATGTATAGCGTCTAAAAATACCATAGGGTAGACTTTTTCTAGTGGTCTGTTTTGCCAGGGCCTGCCCCAGCCCATTCTTTCCAACGAATGAAATGAGTTGTAGAAAGATTGAGGCGAGGGTATTCTTCTATTGTTGGTAGTATTTTATTGGTTATTTTGCTTACCATTGTTTCTGATATGCCAAATCCATAAATATCTTTGATGTGACTTGATATGTCTCTTGTTGTCATTACTTTCCCATACATTGATATTATTTAATTTTCTATGTTAGATATGTCTTTTTCGCATTTTTTTAATGCTTGTGGTTCAAAGGATCCTTCTCTATCTCTTGGTATATTTAAATCTATATTACCATAGGATGATTTAACAGTTTTTTTACTTGAGCCGTTTCTTGTATTGAGTGATAGTGGTTTTTCTCCATATTCATAGTCTAAATGCTCATCTAGTTCTGCCTTTAAAAGTTCTTCCATAGTTTCTCCTAGAAGTTCTTTTAATACTTCTTGAATGTCTTGTGCACTTTGAGGTTGATATTCTTCAATTAACATTTTTGCTATTTTACTTCCTCTTGATTCTGGCCTTTTTCTTGGCATAAAAAATCCTCCTGATTAGTTTTTTCTTTACCCTAATCAGGAGGTTGTATACACAAAATATTACACAGTCTCAAAAGAGCTTGTTTTTTTAATTTCTTAACTTCTCTATATCCCCCTTTACCCTATCCACATGAAAACCATAGGTCTCATTCCATTCTGTTTTTAGGAGGTCTAGTTCCTTTTCGTAAGCTCTTATGGCATTTTCCTTATCCCCTAGCATGGTATAGCATTGGGCGATGGATTCGAGGTGGTCGGTGTATCTTGGTTTGGCCTGGGCATTAAAGGCCATTTCCCATATTGGGATGGCCTTATCGTAATGGCCGTTTTGGGAGAAGTTATTGGCTACTGCAAAGAGAATACGCCAGTCCTTGTTGTATTTTTCTGTAAGGCCAAGGTAGTCATCATAGACCCTTTCAAAGCCTTCGTATTTTTCTCTGACAAAAATATCGTAGTATTCGTACATATTGTCATTGGTTTTGATTTTAGCTTCGGCTATAGCTTTTTTAGCTTCTTCTAGCCTCCCATCATCTATTAGATTGTCGATGAGGTATAAATACATTCTTTTATTTTCCGGACTTGCCTTTATAGCTTTTTGGTAGTAGGCTATTAGGTCATTGTGGTTTTTAACATTCCAGTCGTAGATTACCCCATTTGATGCATTATTTACTGTATTGATGTCAAATTTCTGATTTGGCTTGATTTCTAGGGCTTTTTTACCATAGGCTACTGCTTTTCTACGTAGGATTGAAGCATAAGAAATGTAGAGGTCGCCAAGCGTTGAGTTCGCCTTGTAATCGTTTGGATTTTTTTTGATTTTATCCATGAGGAAGGCCTCAGCCTTCATAAATTCTCCATTACTAAAGTTAAAGTCGATTTCTATCATATTGTCAATTTGCTCATAGGCCTTTTCATCAGTGTATTCAAAGAGGTCATCTATCGATACTCCTAGTATTGCCGCAAGGTCTGGCAAAAGACTGATGGTTGGGTCTGAAGTGTTGTTCTCCCACTTGCTTATAGCTTGGTTTGTGATATGAAGCTTGTCGGCTAATTCTGTTTGGCTCATGCCAATATTTTGTCTAAGTATTCTAATTTTATCTCCAATAGTCTGCATATTTATCTCCTTTGATTTATTTAAGATATCTTATGAATCTATTCTAGCACGGTCTATTTAACTAATAATTGATAATTAGTTTACTTTTATCAACTTTTAGTTGATTCGTGGATAAAGACCTACTCGTTTTGACATTTCCTTACTAGTAGCAGGACTTATAAAGCTAATTTGCCAAGAAAAAAAGCTTAGTTATCTTGCTAATTTATTCATGTGCCTTTCCATCTAATAAATAAAGAATTTTGTAGCTTTTCTAGGTTCTAATAGTAATAGCCTATGTTTATACTCTTGGTATCCAGTTAATTGTGGAGTCGTTCGTTCATAAACTTCAATATCACTATTGCTCCTGCCTAGCAAAAATCGTAAAAATATATGAACCATTATATATCAAAAACTACTTATCTATGCTATACTAAATATATAAATTATAAGGAGAAGAGTGTATGAAAATAAAATACACTATAAACTAGATCTCACTAGAAAAAACTCGTTAAGGAAGGCATAAATGAAAAAATTATCTAAGGCTATCTTTATCCTAAGTATAGCAAGTTTACTAGCAGGCCCAAAGGCTTACGCTAGCCAAGTTTCAGAAGAAAATCCAGATGAAAAACAAACAATCTTTGACATCCTCCTAGAGGTGGAAGAAGACAATGTAACACTTTCAGCCAACAATGACAATGTTGATCTAGAACTAGCACCTATTATTTTAAATGAAGGCAAATCTGATAATACCGAACTTATCAAAAACCTCGAAGACTCAATCTTTAAAGCGGATATTACCTATGCTGCCAGCAAATATTTATTGGAAAACGCACCAGAGTCGGTGAAAAAAATCAAGACATCTCTAGAAGAAAAAATGGCTAAGGCAGAAGCCCTCATCAAAGAATCAAATGAAACCTTGGATATCCTAAAAACTGAAAAAGAAGATGATGATTTGGCAAATATGAGAGCAGCTTATCGTGAAAATAAAATCATGATAGAGTCAGCCAAAATGCTACTATCATCCACTCCTCAAACCGTAAAAAAAGTAGAGAAAAAGCTCCGTGAACAAGTAGAAAGCAGCGAAAAGCTGACAAAGGATGCAGAAGAGATCATTGAAGAAGTAGCTCACAAGGAGTTTTATAAGGTAAAACAGCTCGACAGAAAGACAATTGGCCTATACTACACCACCCCAAGCGAAGAGGAAATCCTTAACTATTGGAGAAACTACAAAACAGGTGCCACAAACAAAAAAGCCTACGATGGAATTGAGCTAATGGATCCAGATTCAGATGAAATCTATGCTATTAGACCTACTCTAGAAACAGGCAACCCTGGCCTATTATCTAGAGCTGCCTTAAATGACATCAACCATGTCACAAATACTCTAAGATATTCTCTTGGTCTTCCAGAAGTAGCGATTAGCCAAGAAAAATCTCACTACGCCCAAGCAGCAGCAGTGATAAATTCCCTAAACGGCGGCCTTGACCACCATCCAAAAGTGCCTCGCGGCATGAGCGAGGATGACCAATTATACAAGGACGGCTACAAAGGAGCATCTGAGTCAAATCTCCACATGGGAACCAATATGCTAAGACAAATCAATTCCTTCACCAAGGATGCCTCAAAGAAAAATTGGGATAAAGTAGGCCACAGAAAATGGCTCATCAGCCCATTTGTAGATACTTTTGGATATGGTTTCTACGATAGATACGGAGCTGCCTATGTATTTTCAGATGGCTGGCCTGATACAGAACTTGAAGTAGTAGCTTATCCTTCAAACGTTGGTCTCACAGAGTTTTTCAACGACAAAACCCCATTCTCATTCTCAGTCACAGAAGCCTTTGATATATCAAATGTCACTATAAAAATGACAGAGCTTAAGACTGGCAAAGTTATGGAATATAAGACCGGCAAAAATATCTATGTCACCAATACCCAATATAAGTACGGCTACATGGACAACCTATCTTGGGGCCTAGGTTTTAAGGGCGAACACGGAGACCAATACGAGATAGAAATCGACGGCATCAAATTAAACGGCCTAGATTATCCGGTAAATTACACTGTAAACTTCATATCATTAGAACATGCCAACAAATAAGTAAATCCTCCCAGCTGGGAGGATTTTTAGTTTAAATTAGATATTAACTTAAGCCCATTTAGGCCAAGGTCTGGGATATGCATGTAATTCTTATTATCTAGTAAATCTGCATGTATGCCTGTGACTACAATAGATGGCTCATCTATGCTATACTCACTGATTATCTCAGCCACTATCCCATCGATGGCTTTGCTGTAAGCTTTATAGATACCAGCTTGAATAGAGCTTGTGGTGTTTTTACCTAGGATTTCATCCGTTTTTCTAATTTCTACTTGTGGGAGCTTGGCACTTTCGTTAAAGATAGACTTTTGGTATAGGTCTATGCCAGGCATTATTAGCCCACCCATAAAGACTTTGTCTGAATTGATATAGTCAATGGTTGTAATTGTTGAGGCGTAGATTATAATGCAATCAGATTTAAAATTGGAACTAGCAGCCACAGCTCTTATTATTCTATCTGTGCCGACTTCTCTGGGATTGTCACATCTGATATTAATTCCCGTCTTTACACCAGATCCTATAAAGATAGGCCCTCGCCCAATGATATTTTGAGATATTTTTTCATAAACTGAGCTTAATTCTGGAACTACATTAGAAATTATTATGTTATCTATCTCTTTTAAATCAAAGCCTTTGTCATTTAATATAAGCTTAAACTTTAGCCCTATCTCATCAGCCGACTCATTAGTATCTGTCATTATGTTAAAGCTTGTCATTAGCTTATCTTTTTTAAAGATACCAAAGCTAGTAATTTTATTTTCTATATCAATTGTAAGTAACACCTTATCTCCTTGCTTTTTTCACTGCCTTTACTACAGCTGTGCTAATGATTACAGAAAGCATGGCTTCAGGTAGGCCCGAAGTTATAATGACTCCAAGTATAGCAGCCTTGGCACTTTCTAAAGGAATCCCTACCGCTGCTACATATTTTTCTGCATATATTAAGTATATACCGCCTAGGACTAATATAGAATTGGTCATAGATCCAACAAAGGCACCTATAGCTATTGGAAAATCAAGGCCTTTCGATTTTCTAGTATAGATAAAAAGGCCGATTGCCACTACTAGCAGTAGGATTATAAAGATAATATTAATAAGCTCTGCCCCGCTAGCTATATTCCTGATTAACAAATATAACAAAACTCCGATTAATAGTATCCAAAGTATTCTCGAAAGGGTCTTAGAATTTTTAGCCGATACCTTCATCGCTCCCTTATAAGCATAGTAGGAAGTGATACCAATTAGTATCCTTGGAAGGATTGAAATTAACGGATTGTAAAAGGCAAAGGCTATGGGAGTTGGTCTTACAAAGGCATTAACAAGTGAAAAAAGGCCAAAGATTAGCCCAACCAAAGCTCCTACAACTGGTCCTTCGATAATGGCTGCTATTATCACCGGTATGTGCATGGTAGTTGCGTTGATGACACCTAGGGGAATTAGTCCCAGTGGAGTAAGCCCCAAGACAATGGTAATCGCTCCAAGCACTGCAGCTTTTACAAGTTTCTGGTTGTCTAGAGTTTTTTTATTCATTTTTACCTCCTGATACGGTTCATAGAGATACCGTTCATGTTATTTTTAAACTCTATGCTAGCTTATAGAATGCTTACAAAGGCTCAGATCAGATGTATCCTGCCATTTTCATGTAAATCATCCTATAATCACTAGGATAGAATGATTATAGCACAATAAATCAAAAAGTCTATTTAAAATTGGGCAGAAAAAAACCAGCTCGAGGGCTGGTTAGTAATTCTTATTCTACATTGCTTGTTTCATCAAAGATACCTTTGGTAGCAAATAATACGATTAGTAGGCCTATGACACTTACTACACCTGCTATTAAATACACAGCATTGGTTCCTTCCATGATATTTACCATGTCATTTGGATTGGCACGAGTTTTTAGGTCGTAGGCTATGCCAAATATACTTGCTGATATAAGTGAAGCTGTAGAGTTGATAAAGTTTACTAGTGCTGTACCAATACCTAAATCTTTTTGCTCTAGGCAAGTTTGAGCCATAGTTGTAACAGATACTGCCCTAAAGCTTTCTGCTATACCAGTTATAGCAAGCATTGCTATTAGTAAATATACACTAGTGGTTGGCTTAGTTGTAGCCATGACAAACATAGGGATAGCTACTAGTAGGGTTGCTATAATCATAGCCACCTTGTGATTTTTCCTATCTTTGGCAACCCATGTACCTGCTAAGATTGGAAGAACCATAGTGATAACAGTTCTTGGTAGTTGGAGTACTCCTGCCATAGTGGTAGGCTCTCCAAGTACGCTTATTGTAGCTAGTGGTGCGTAAATATTCATCGCATTCATATAGAAATATCCGATAAAACCAATGATGAGAAGTTTTACATAGTTCTTATTTTTTAAAAGTCTTAGTGGGACAATAGGTTCAGCCGCCTTATTCTCTACCTTTATGAAGAAATATCCTGCTATTAGACCAACTATTAGGCCAGCTAGAACTTTAATATCAGTAAGGCCATAAATTGGTGCAAAGTTTATTGCAATTAGGATAAGGCTTAGAGATATTGCAAGCATGATAATACCTGCTACATCTAGTTTTACCTTGCCTTCAGCTTTGTTGTTTGGTAGGTTAAATACTACAAGTATTACACCGATAATAAGTGGCACAACTGGGAATGTGATAGCAAGTCTTAGCTTACCTGCATCCATGAGGGCACCTGCGATAAGGCTACCAAGCATACCACCTACTGCAGCTCCCGATCCGATTAGCCCCATGGCCTTTGGTACATCTTTTGGTTCGTTGATTTCACGAGCTATGATATAAGGTGTTGATACATAGGCACCCATAGCAGCTCCTAGCAGGAAGCGAAATACTACAAAAGGTGCAAACGAATTTGAAAAACCAATACCTATAGCACAGATTAGACTGATGATACCAGATACTAATACTAGGTTGCGGCGACCTACTAGGTCCCCTATCTTACCACCTATTGGTGTCATGATGGTAAGACCAAGTACAGATAGGAGCGATACTAGCGAGAAATAGTTCATAGCATTTAGTGACTCAAGCATTGGACCTTGTAGGGTATTTAGACTTAGGCCAAACATAGCGATGGAGAACATTAAAAATATAGTACCTACTTGGACCTTGATCTTCTGACCCCTAGGTAGGACGATTGCAGGTTGATTTTGCATATTTTCTCCTAGTTGTTATTTTCTAGCCATCTTGTTGCTAGGTGTGCAAAGTATGCTGGTGCTATTCTTAGGTATTCTTCGTTAAATTGTACTTTTGGATTGTGAGCAGTGTGAGCTCCTCTTTCGTCAGTGTACCCTGCTGATACAAATAGGAAAGTAGCTGGCACTAGGTCGCAGATTACTGCAAAGTCTTCTGATGCACTAGCAGTCATTCCATCATAAAGGATTACATCTGGTGTAAGTTCTTTGATATAGCCAGTAAATTCATCTGTAAGCTCTTTGTTGTTTTGTAGAGGCGGTACATTGGCAAGGATTTCTACATTTGCTTCACCATTGTAAACTGCTGCCATGCGCTCTACTACTTCTTCTAATCTTGTTACTAGCTTGTCACGAGATTCTTTGTTATTTGATCTTATAGTACCTTCAAGAGTTGCTGTATCAGGAATGATATTTAGAGCAGTACCTGCGTTAAATTTACCGATTGTAAGTACACTTTCATGTGTTGGGTCTGTTTCGCGGGCAATTAATTCCATTAAACCAGTATAGATATTGACACCTATATTGATTGGATCGATAGCTAGTTGTGGATAGGCTCCGTGTGAGCCCTTGCCTTTGATATTGATTCTAAAGTTATCACTTGAATACATCATAGTGGCATTGCTATTGTAGGTGATTAGATTCAATGGGATCTGTCCTGCTGCTACGTGGAAGCCTAATGCTGCATCTACTTTTGGATTTTCAAGGATACCATGTTCTACCATGTTTTTAGATCCTGCAAAGATTTCTTCTGCTGGTTGGAACATGAATTTGATAGTTCCGTTTATTGCCTCTTCGTTTTCCTTTAGGATTTTAGCAGCTATTAATAGCCCTGCAGTATGCATATCGTGGCCACAAGCATGAGCACAACCATTCTGAGATTCAAACTCTAGGCCAGTATCTTCTTCCATAGGTAGGGCATCCATGTCTGCACGAAGTAATAGGACTTTGCCCCCATTACCCACAGTAGTAGTAAGGCCTTCTCCACAATCAGCCACTTCATAACCATAACTTTCAAGTTTCTCACGCACAAACGCTTTTGTTTCTGGTAGCTCTAGACCAATTTCAGGGTTTTGATGAAGATGACGTCTAATTTCAACTGCTTCTTCAAACAATTCATCCGCTCTTTTTAAATAATCCATAATAATACCTTTCATAAAATATTCCTACACCAGATTTAACTTTAGGTGCTAGTATAAAGTGTAAACGTTATAAAAGATTTTGTCAATTATTTACTAACTAAAATAACCACCGAATTAATCGATGGTTATCTGAGTAGCTATGATAGAGGATTAGGCTTCTGTGACTACTTCCTCATTTTTTTCTTGTTTTTGTTCTATATTTTCAAATTTTAGTTCATCATCTGCCACACTTAGCTTGATAGTGCTATCACGGTTTAGCTTGCCATCTAGGATGTCTTCGGCTAGGGTGTTTTCTATCATTTTTGTGATGTGGCGTTCTAGAGGACGAGCGCCGTATTCATCGTTGAAGCCTTCTTTTGCAAGAAGTTTTACTACATCGCGGTCATATTCGATGTCTATGTCGATGTTATTTAGGCGGTCACGAGTTTTTTCAAGCATTAGGGCTGTGATTTCTACTATGTCTTCTTCTGATAGAGGGTTAAACATGATTACTTCATCTAATCTATTTAAAAACTCTGGTGCAAAGGCATCTTTTACTTCACGTTCGATGATTTCACGGGTCCTGTCGGCAGATTTGTTTTCATTATCGCTAGTGTCAAAACCTATAGGTCCTTTTTCATTGAGGCTTGATACACCGACATTTGAGGTCATGATGATAATGGTGTTTTTAAAGTCTACTGTGCGGCCTTGGCCATCTGTTAGTCTGCCGTCATCTAGGATTTGTAGTAATAAATTGAAAATGTCTGGGTGGGCTTTTTCGATTTCATCAAATAGGATAACAGAATATGGGTGGTTACGTACTTGTTCTGTAAGTTGTCCACCTTCTTCATAACCTACATATCCTGGAGGAGATCCGACGAGTCTACTTACCGCAAATTTTTCCATGTATTCACTCATGTCCATGCGGATTAGGTGGTCTTCTGAACCAAAGATGTTGTTGGCTAGAGATTTTGCTAGGTGGGTCTTACCTACTCCTGTTGGACCAACAAAGATGAATGAGCCGATTGGTTTGGCAGGATTTTTTAGCCCAACTCTAGCTCTTTTTATGGCATGGCTTACTGCATTTATTGCATCTTCTTGGCCAATTACTGTGCCTTTTAGTTCCTCATCGAGGTTTTTATATCTTTCTTTTTCATCTTCTGTAAGTCTTGTCACAGGTACTTTTGACCAGCTAGCAACTATGCCTGCAATATCATCATAGCCAATAAATTCATTTGGCTTGTTTTTATCTTTTTTCTCAGCTTCTGCTTCGATTTCAAATTGAGCTTGATTGATGCGGTCGCGAAGCTCTGCTGCTTTTTCAAAGTCTTGGTCTTTGACTGCTTGCTCTTTTTCTCGAGTGAGCTCTTCAAGCTTATCTTCTGGTTTGGTCTCAGAATCAGCCTCTTGGAAGGTCTTGATACGGACCCTACTCATGGCCTCATCAATCACGTCTATGGCCTTATCTGGCAAGAATCTGTCGTTGATATATCTATCTGTAAGCTCTACAGCTGCATTTATAGCTTCATCGGTGATTTCCACACCATGGTGGGCTTCATATTTTTCTTTAAGCCCTTGGATAATTTTTCTAGTATCTTCTAGGCTTGGCTCATCTACTTGAATTGGCTGCATACGGCGGGTGAGGGCGCTGTCTTTTTCGATGTATTTTCTATATTCTTCGATAGTTGTAGCACCGATGATTTGTATATCGCCTTTGGCAAGGATTGGTTTTAAGATATTTGCAGCATCCATAGATCCTTCAGCAGCTCCAGCTCCAAGCACCATGTGGAATTCATCTATAAATAGGATGATGTCATCACGGGTAGCTAGTTCGTCAAAGAGTTTTTTGAGCCTATCTTCAAAGTCCCCGCGGTATTTTGTTCCTGCTATCATACTAGCAAGGTCTAAACTTAGGATAATCTTATCTTGGATAATCTTTGGCACATCGCCTGATACAATTCTTTGGGCAAGGCCTTCTGATATAGCGGTCTTACCTACCCCTGGTTCACCAATTAAAATAGGGTTATTTTTGGTACGGCGCATAAGTATTTGAATTACACGTTCAATCTCTGTATCGCGACCTATAACTGGGTCAATTTTACCTTTTTCAGCTTCCATATTTAGATCTCTGGCAAATTTACTTACATTTTCTGATAGGTCTCTAGATGATCCCTCTTCCTTTTCTTGGCCCTTTAGGAGTTCTTTTAGGTTTCTTTTTACAGTTTCCTTTTCTACTCCTGATAGCAGGAACATGATGTTTGTGAGGGAATCATCATCTGCAAGTATTGCAAATAGGACGTTTTCTTCACCTGCTGATACTTGACCGTACTTAGATGCATTGAGCCTAGCTAGTTCAAATATTTGGCGTACTTTTTTGCTATATTCTGTAGCAGGTCTGACTGCTTGGCCCTTGCCGATGTTATTTATTACAACTTGGCGGAGCAGGTCGTAATTTGCCCCGCTTGCTTCAAGAGCACGAGTTGCAACAGATCCTGTCTTCATTAGGGCAAGGAGTAAGTGCTCGCTACCGATATAGTCGTGGTTTAGAGAGTAGGACTCACGTCTTGCCTGCTGGGTTAGTTTATTTAGTCTGTTAGCTTCCATTGCCTCTCCTTCATGTATGAGTTTAGAAACTCTATTCTTTCTGGGTCTTTTTTGCCCTTATATTTAGTCTTACTTAGATTGAATATTAGATAGTCTAACTCATTGCCGGTTAAGCCGGTGTTAAAACCTAGGGCATTGTACTTTTTGAGATTAAATAGCTCTGTGGCTATGGTATTTAAACTCTTTAAAGTGCCTGCATTTAGGTTATTTAGACTAATTGCAATCTCTTCAATAATGTCGTCATCTGAAATATTGTTTAATATCTGATAATCACGTCTAAATCTGCGTTCATTTCTTACTATGGAGTCGATATTAGATTCCATATTTAATATATATTCATCCATATCGTCTCTGTAATTTCCGAAATTTTTTACAAGATATATATCTTCTACATACTTGTCATAATATTTTGGAACATATCTTTCGGCATACATGCCATGGCTCCATAGGCCTTGCTTAAAGCCCAGGTAGGATTCTTCTGGCTCAACTAAGCCAAATAAGAACATCTTTAGCCATATCTCGATGCCTGCCCCAGTGTTTCTACCATTGCTAGTTAGATACCCATACTCAGGTGAGAAAGCAAAGTCTAGTTTTTCATCAAGACTTTCTTCTATTTCGAGAGCTTTTTCATAGGCTCTTCTAAGGTTCATATCAAAATTTCTGATATTTATAGCTATATGGTCCCTGTCATTTATGGTAATGATATAATCATCTTTCATTACAATCCCAATTAGGGCAAGCTTGCTATCAGAGTCTTCTGATAGGACCATGTCATTTATTAGCTTGGACTTGGTGTTTTCGTCAATTTCAGATAGGAGAATGATCTCATTTGGATAGATTTCTCTCATCATGTCTATGATTTTTTCGCTATCTTCATAGGTCATGGTAGTTGGGAAATCAAAATCTCTGATATTTCTCCTTATAGAAAGGTTAGAATTTAGAATGATATCTTTGCTATATTCTATCAATTTTGCACCTTCATGTTTAAATCATCTATTCTTTCCTTTAAGTTAGCAGCCTGCTCGTAGTCTTCTGTCTCTACAGAATGTTTTAATTGCTCTTGTAAAGATTTGATCTCTAGGGCTACTTCCTTAAATTCGCGTTCTTGTTTTGGCAATTTGCCATTGTAATTATCGTAGTTATTATAGGACTTTAGGACTTTCTGGGTTAGCTTATCGCTTAGTTTATAACACTCAGGACAACCAAAGATTTGTGATTTGATATTGCTCTCTAGATTGCCACAATTTGGGCAGGTTCTTTGATTGAGACCTTCCATATAATTGTAAGAGTGGTTATTTAGGTTGTATTTATATTCATAGTATCCATCGATCATGTCATCAATTGATGGTACAAATTGAGAAATGAGGCTTTCTAGATTGGATTTATTTAGATTTACCTTGTGGAAATTCCCATCATCTATATCGCCCGATGTGATACCCATGTCTGTATAAGTCTTTATGCAATCTTCGCATAGGTAAAAATCATGCTCGTAACCATTTACTATAGCTTTGACGCTTACACTAGCTTCATTGCCACATCTTTCACATTTCATAATTAACTCCTTCTTAGAACACTTAGCAGGATTTGTCTGGTAATATCAGACCTAATCGCATTTTTCTCGCTAGGATTGGCACTGGCTAGAGCCTTATCACTAGTTGCATATTGGGCTAATATCGCCTCTTCTTTACTAAAGTATTCTCTTTTATATAAGTCAGCAAATAGGTCTGAAGCATTGGCCTCAGTCATTTGCTTATTTAAGTTATTTACCAGATATGATAAATAATTATCCTCTTCTACTATGGTAATGATTTTTATAAAACCATTGCCACCTCTTTTGCTCTCTATAAGATACCCATTGTGCGGGGTAAACCTGGTTGAAAGCACATAATTTATCTGACTTGGCGCACAGTCAAACTTGATGGCCAAATCATTGCGGCCAATCTCAAGCATTCCATCAGCTGATTCTTCAAGTAGAGCCTTTAGAAATCTCTCTATATCTGATGTAAGACCTGCCATATCATCACCCCTTCTTCAAAGTGTTTTATTATTCTACATCTATATTTTAAAAGGTCAATAAAAAACTTTGACCTTTTGACTATCTCTGACCTTATTGTCTAAAAAATAAATCTTAAATATAAGATTGTATATAAATTGTACTCATCATTAGCTAAATATCAAGCATATATTATATTTGCTTTTAACTAGATATCATATTATAATGAGTATAAGATATCGTTATCAATATAACAAAGGAGGAATTATGGATATTAAAGAAAGCGCTAAGCTAATACAAATTTATCTAGACCTAGAAAGAGAACCTGTAGCTGTCAAATTCTTACATACCGAAGAGGACTATAATGCACTAGACATGTATCAAAGAGAGCACAGAGTATCTTACTGTAACGCAGTAGCTCTAGCATCAACAGGTGAACCAATGAAGGTTAAACTTTCTCACCAAGCTTGCCCAAACGGCTCATCTGCCCTAGGCCTAATGGATATACCAGAACCAATGAAAACTGGTGCAAAAAGACACTCACTAGGTATCTACGACTCTGTAGAAACAAGCAAGAAGATGTTTGATGGCATGAGCCTAAACCAAAATAAGGAATACGGTATAGCAGTAAGCCCACTTAGCCAAGCAGAATTTGAACCAGATGTAGTGCTTGTAATCAGCAAATCATACAACATCATGAGAATCATCCAAGGCTATTCATACTTCTACGGCTACGACAACAACATCAAAACAGTAGGCCTACAAGCAGTATGCCACGACCTTACAACAGCTCCAATGTTAAATGACGGCCTAAATATCTCATTCCTTTGCCCAGGTACAAGACTAGTTGCAAATTGGGATGAAGATGAACTAGGTGTAGGTATCAGCTTTAACAAATGGTATAGCACAGTCCAAGGTGTGATCAATACAACCAATCCATTTGCTAGAAATGACAAAAAAGATTCTATCATCAAAAAACTTGACGAAGCTGGTATGGATAGTTCACACATTGTCAAAGGCAAAAACTACGATACCGGTTCATATGTAGGCGGCAAAGTAGAACTTTAAAACAAAGGCAAATCCAATCTCGGATTTGTCTTTATATTTATTGGAGGATGTATGTTTAAAACCATTTTAAAAAGAGTCCCAATACCTGCAGGAGGACTTGCACTAGCTCTTGCTGCTCTTGGCAACCTCATGGGCGGGACTTTTAAAACTGTATTTTCTATTATAGCTCTGATACTAGTTATCCTATTTGTCATAAGACTAATAGCAGTTCCTGAAATGCTAAAAGAAGAGCTAGATAACCCTGCTCTAGTAAGTGTATTACCAACTTTCGACATGGCGCTGATGATGCTATCAGGCTTTATCAAAGGATATTCAGTAGGCCTTGGTAAATTTATCTATTACCTAGCCCTCATCATCCATATTGTGATAATAATTTATTTTACCTACAAATTTATCATTAAAGATTTCAAATTACAAAATATCCACGCATCAGCCTTTATTCCTTATATAGGTATAGTAGTCGGCGCAAATGCATCTCCTGCTTGGGATGCACAAAACATCGGCAGGATAATTGTATATTTCTCTTTTATAGCAATCCTTCCACTACTTTATATAGTAAGCAAAAGATATAGATCAGGTCTTGAAGTACCAGTACCATTTAGACCGCTATACTTTATCTATGCAGCTCCAGTATCGCTAATAATGGCAGGCTATCACACAGTTTTTGAAAACAAGAGTTTTGGCCTTGTAATGCTAATCCAAATCGTAGCTCAATTACTTCTAATCCTTGCATTAGTTAAGCTACCTTGGATTATGGAAAATGGATTCTTGCCTTCATATGCAGGCCTCACATTCCCATCTGTAATATCTGCCATAGCCCTAAATGCTACAAATAACTACCTCACAAATATGGGTAGAGCCTACTCTTGGCTAAATATCCTCGTTACAATCGAGAAATATTTCGCCCTAATCGTAGTCCTATATGTCCTGATTAAATTCATCCAATTCATATTCATATCACCATTTGTAGCCGAAGAAGAGAAATAAAGTCCATTGGGGCTTTATTTTTTTGCACAACAAAAGAGCAGGCCAGTGCCTGCTCTTAGGTTTTTTATTGGGCAAAGTCAGATTCGTATTGAGGTTTAAAGGCTTCAAGCTCTGACATAGTATCAGCATCTGGATTTGATAGGATTTGCTCAAGAACAGATCCTACATCATTGTAGGCTTGTTGGCTGCCTGGAGCTAGAGGTCTTGAGAATAGCTTAGCTGTAGCATCAGCAAGAATTGGAGCTATAGCTGATTCTGAATTTTTGTATTCGTCAGCTTCTACTGCACTTGTTCTAGCTGGCATGTAGCCTGTGTCTATTGCAAATTGGATTTGACTTTCTTTTGATAATAGGAAGTTCATGAAGTCAAAGGCTGCTTGTTTTTGAGCATCAGTTGCGTTTTCAAACATATAGATGTTTGTACCTTGTTGTACGCTTGCATCAGCTGGATATGGAGCTGCTGCGTATTCGAACTTGCCATCTACCCCATCACGTACGTATACTTCACCAGCATTTGATCCGATGTAGGCACCAACTTGTTCGTTAGCAAATGGGCCAGACATGTATTGGTCAGTACCAGCTATTCTAAAGTAGCCATCTCTGATACCATTGTGGTAGTAGCTTACAGCTTCTACACTTTCATCACCAGCCACATCTAGATTTGCATCCATTTCGTGACCATTGTTGTGTAGGTAAGTTGCGTAGTAGTTTGATAATGAGTCAAAACCAACTCCTGGTATGCCCTTAGCTTCATAGATTGCTTTAGATACTTCTTCTAGTTCTTCGTAGCTAGTTGGTACATCTAGGCCTAGTTCGTCAAATAGGGTCTTATTGTACCAAAATACTTCAGTTGATTTGTTAAATGGTAGGGCTGTGATTTTGCCATCCATTTCAATCTCATCACGTACACCTGGTAGGATATCTTCGTAGTCGTCAAAACCTTCATTTACATATGGGCTTAGGTCTGTAACAAGGCCAGCATCCATAAATTGTAGCATCCAATCAGGGTATGCTTGTGTGATAGTCGGTAAATCACTTGGCGACTGCATAGTTGCAACTAGGATTTGGTTTAGGTCGCCGTAGTTACCTTGATTTTGTAAGTTTACTTTGATATTTGGGTTACTTTCTTCAAATTGTGCCACTAGTTTTTCTAGAGCTTCACCTTGGCCGCCACCCATAGCATGCCAAAATACTATTTCTGTAGCTTCGCCAGTTGGTTCAGCCTGAGTTTCTTCTTCTGTAGTTTCTTCAGTAACAGCTTCATCTGCTACTTCTGTAGTTTCTTGACTTTCTGTTTCGGTTGTTGCTGTCTCTGTTGTAGCAGGTTCTGTTGTATTTTCTGCTGGTGCTGGGGCATTGTTTCCACAGCCTACAAGTACAGCAAGTGATAGCATGCATGCTAACAGTAATGAGCTAATTTTTTTGTTCATAAAATCTCCTTTTCAAAATTGTTTTTCATTACCCTCTATATATACCCGTTTTTCTCTAAACTAGCCTTTTATACCACCGTAAGATACACCGGCTAATATTTGCTTTCTAAAGATAAAATATAGGATCAATATCGGTAGGATGGTAATGGTTGATGCGGCCATTTGCAGGTGGATATAAGATCCTGCTTCTGTAGCAAAGGCAGACAAGCCATTTGAGATCATCCTCATATTTTTCGTATTAGTTACCAGTAGTGGCCATAGGAAGGAATTCCATCCGGCTATGAAATTTAATAGGCCTATGGTAAATAGGGTTGATTTTGAAAGCGGAATCATCACTCGGGTGATAAATTCAAAATCAGATGCCCCATCGACTTTGGCTGCATTGTAATAATCCATAGGAATCGAGCGCAGGAATTGTCTAAGATAGATTATATAAAAGACACTAGCCATAAAAGGCAAGATGAGTGCCCAATAGCTATCAAGTAGGCTAAGCTTGGCTATGGTCCTAAAGTTGGTAAAAACTATGATTTCGAAAGGAATCATCAGTAGCGATAAGAGTATACTTTCAACTAAACGTTTGTGTTTGAAATTTAGGAAGTTTATGGCAAAGGCAGCAAGGGTTGTGGTTATTAATGTGCCTAGTGTATTTACAATTGTGACAAAAACAGTATTTGCGAAATACCTGCCAAAAGGTGCTACCTTCATGGCTTCCCTAAAGTTTTGAAATTGCGGGCTAGCTGGGAAAAGTTTCGGAGGGATGGATGTCACCTCACCAAAGGTCATCAGCGATGATGAAATCATGTATAAAAATGGAAATAGGGTGATTATTGCCATTATAAGTATAAAAATATATGAGATTACTTTTGTTACTTGTTTCATGGCTAGCTCCTATTTCGTTAATCTTTCTATTATTTTTCTTTGGGCAAAGGTTAGTACCAATAGCATCAAGAAAAGTATGACAGCTGCTGCCATAGCATGGCCGTAGCGGTATTCGACATAAAATTTATTGTATATATAAAATACAGCCGTCACCAGCCTATTGCCTACCCCCGCCTTGCCGTTAAACAAGGCAAAGACTTCGTTATACACCTTAAAGGCTTGGATAAAGCTTGTTAGGAACAAAAATGTGATGATTTGAGACAATTCTGGCAGAGTTATCCTAAAAAATTGCTCAGTCTTTGTAGCCCCAAAGGTCTCAGCCACCCTATAATAATTCTTATCAATGCCACGCAGGCCTGATAAGATAACGATAATATTAAATGCAAGACTATTCCACACACCAAAAAGAATCAAAGCTGGCATATTGTAGTTTCTATTATTTAAAAAATCAAATGGCCCGATATTAAAAATCCCTAAGAAATAATTTAGAAAACCATATTGGCCGTGGAGCAGGTACCTAAATACGATACCTATAGCGATAACGCTAGTTAGATATGGTATAAAAAATATAGTCTCAAAAAACTTGCTCCCCTTGATTTTCTCATAGAGAATAAGGGCTATCACCACCGAAATAATAATAGAAAGCGGCACTACTGTCACTGCATAGATAAAGGTATTTTTTATAGCCAGCCTAAATTGTGGGTCATTGATGACTGCTGGGAAATTTGATAGGCCAACAAATTCTGGATCTAGGATTGAATTTGATTGCATAGCCATATAAAATGTTCTAAAAAGCGGATAGATTGTAAAAACACCTATAAATATAATGGCAGGCAATAGATAAAGCCATGCCCTAGGCGAATTTTCTGCTGAATATTTTTTCATTAGTAAACCCTCGCCCCATCTTCTTCAAATAGGTAGATTGATCCATAGTCGATTCCTACATTTATAGTATCGCCCTCAGATATTTTTAAGCTGGAATCAGCTATCATCCTTGAAGGAATTCCATTTAGGGTAAAATGTAGGATCATATAACGACCAATCATCTCAATTGTTTCAACTTTTATAGCAAGGCCTTGATCAGCTAATTTAAAGTGTTCTGGCCTAATGCCTACTAGGTATTTTGAATTACTTAGGTCTTTTTTAAATCTAGTTTTTTCTAGTTCTGATATTTTTAGGCTAAAGTCAGCACTAGTTAAATCATCTCCATTTTTAACCATTTCGTACACATTTATAATAGGATTGCCTATAAATTTTGCTACGAAAAGATTGGCTGGTTCTAGGTATAGGTTTTGTGGGATGTCGTATTGTTGGATGACACCATCATTCATCAGCGCTATATAATCAGAAATTGAAAGGGCTTCTTCCTGGTCGTGGGTTACAAAAATTGTAGTGACCCCCACGTTTTTTACTATATTTCGTATCTCCTCACGGATTGATAAACGCAAACGCGCATCTAGGTTTGAAAGTGGCTCGTCCATTAAAAGTGTCTTTGGATTTTGAACAAGCGCACGGGCAATCGCCACCCTTTGCTGTTGGCCACCTGATAGTTGGGCTGGTTTTTTGTCCTTGTATTCAGTGATGTAGGTTAGATCCATATACTTTTGGGCGATTTTGTTGGCCTCAGTCTGCTTTATTTTATTATCACCTACTGTGAGTGGAAATGTGATATTTTCAAGGACTGTCATGTGTGGGTATAGAGCATAGTTTTGAAAAACCATGCCAATATTCCTATCTTTTGGGTGCTTATTTATAATAGATTCCCCATCAAATAAAATGTCGCCTGCTGTTGGGTCAAGGATGCCTGCTATTATGTTTAGTATAGTAGACTTGCCGCAGCCAGATGGGCCAAGGAGGGTAACCAAGGCCCCGTCAGGGATGTCTAAATCTATATCTTTTAAGGCCTCGTAGCCATTTTCATATACTTTCTTTAAATCTTTTATCTCAATCATAATTACCTCTGTTATTCAAATTTACCAAATATTTGTAAAGTGCGTGTAAAATCCAGGTAAGAATATATAAAAAAATCCCCTAGAACAGATGTTCTAAGGGTAGGGCCGGCTAATCTCTTCTACTGCCACCAAATAGCATTACCATTCTGAGTAATTGGAGGGCAGTTGTAAGGGTTGCTGCAACATATGTGTAGGCTGCAGCTCTTAGCATAGCTGCTGCAAATTGATTTTCTTCACCAACTAGCATCCCGCTTTCTTCAAGTATGGATAATGCCCTACGGCTGGCATTAAACTCAACTGGTAGGGTCACCACTTGGAAAAGTAGGGTTAGGCCAAAGAGGATAAGGCCAATGTCCACCATATTTGGTCTAGCTAAAAATACCCCTAATAGCAAAATAGGGAAACTTAACATAGTACCAAAATTTACTATTGGCACCAGCCAAGATTTCACTTGTAGCGGTGTGTAGCCCTCCTTATACTGGATCACATGACCCAGCTCGTGGGCAGCTACTGCTACTGAAGCTATAGAGCTATCATTGATTGATGTTGGGGATAGGGCTACTTGCTTGGTCGCAGGATTAAAATAATCCCCCATAGGTGTATTTATTGTCTTTATCTCGATATCATTGTAGCCCCTGGTATCAAGGATATAGTTGGCTGCTTGTAGACCAGTAATACCCTTTGTTGTTTTAACTTTAGAATATTTTCTAAAGGCATTTTGTACATGGGCCTGGGCGATCATAGTTAGGATAAAGCCTATGATTACCAAAATATATGTTCTATCAAATCCGTAATAATAGTATGGCATAATATCTCTCCTTACATTTATATATATAATTAATAACCATTATTGAGAATTTTAAGCAAAGAAAAAGGGCTATCACTAGCCCCGTTTCCTTTAGAAAAGAATAAGTTAGTCCTAGTTTTCTAAAGGGAAAACTATAAGGAATTAATAATGAAAAACCTAGCTATTTAATAGCTACCTATATTATAACACAAATTTTGATATATGCAAACATTTTCTTTATTTTTTTTATCACAAATTTATTCAATATATGTTAGCCTATAAACAGCTAAATCATCTACTTTTTTCCAGCATGTCCCTATTTTCATCAGATCCCAAAACCATTAGAACATCGTTTTCTAATATTTTTTCATCACTAGGAAAATCAATTATTATTTTTCCCTCACGTTTTACAGCTATGACATTGCATTTATACTTTTTTCTAAAGTCAAGCTCGTTTAGGCTTTGGCCTACCCAAGAGGCTTTACTAGCTATTTCCATCACAGAATATTCATCAGATAAGTGGATGACTTCAAATATATCTGATCCCGATAAGGACCTAGCTAAGTGCTGGGCTGTATCTAGCTCTGGATAAACTATTTGGTCTGCCCCAATTTTCTTTAAAATCCTAGCATGAGTCATGCTAGAGGCCTTGGCTATGACTTTTTTAATGCCACTATCCTTACAAATGAGTGTTGCCTCAATCGATGCCTCAAGGTCAGAGCCTGTTGCTATAATAGCTACATCAAAGTTGTTAATCCCAAGCGAATGCATAGCAACTTCTTCTGTCATATCTGCTTGGACAGCTGATGATACCTCATTGGCTAATTTTTCTACCTTGGTATAGTCAGCATCAACCGCCGTCACATATAGGCCCCTAGCTGCTAGTTCCTTAGCTAGCCCGCTTCCAAACCTACCCAAACCAAGTACAATTATGTTTTTTTTCATCTCATCTCCTAACCCAGACTTATAAAGGCTTCTGGATATCTTATTAGTTTTTCATCCGATTTTAAACCAAAGGCAAAGGCCATAGTCATTGGACCAACCCTACCTAGGTACATGCATATGCCTATCATGATTTTTCCAGCATTTGATAAGTAAGCTGTTATCCCTCTGCTAGCTCCAACAGTTGCTAGAGCTGATACAGTTTCATAAAGGATGTCTATTACAGCAAAATCATCAGTAAGTGAAATCAAAAAGCTTACCAATAGAACAACTGCAAATGAAGTCATAAAAATTGACATAGCTTTTTTGATATTTTCATCGCTTATACGTCTCTTAAGCACCACAAGTTCTTTATCCCTTTTTATCTCAGCTATGGTAGCTAGGACTAAGATACCAAAGGTTGTAGTCTTTAGACCACCAGCGGTCGACCCTGGAGAACCTCCGATAAACATCAAAACAATGAGCATAAAAGCAGTTGAATCATTGATCCTAGTTAGGTCCACCGAATAAAAACCAGCCGTCCTAGCAGATACGGATTGGAAGAGAGATTCTAATACACTCGCTAGAGGACCTTCACTTTTTAGTACTCCGTTGTTATATGTTTCTAGTAAGTAAAATAAGATTGACCCTATTATGATAAGGCTAGCGCTTATAATTAGAACAAGCTTAGAATGAGTCGAAAGATTTCTGACACTTTTTTTATAAAAGATTTCACTAGTAACCATAAATCCCAGGCCACCAATCACAATAAGGGCCATGAGGGTCATATTGATAAGGACATCGCTTCTTAGTGGATAGATTGAATCGCCCAGTATATCAAAACCAGCATTACAAAAGGCTGATATAGAATGAAATACTGAAAACCAGAGGCCTTTACTAAGCCCATAGCTTGGGACAAATCTTATAGCAAGTAAGGCCGCACCAATTAGCTCTGATATTATAGTAAAAGCCAAAACATATTTAAAAAGCTTAACCATCCCTGATAAGCTCTCCACATTTAATTGCTCACGTAAGATCATCCTTGATTTGATGCCTATTTTTCTACCAAGTATTAGTGGAACAAGTGAAGCTAGGGTCATAATGCCAAGCCCCCCAATTTGTATCAAGATAAGGATTATGACATGACCTAGGGTGTTCCAGTGATTAGCTGTATTTACTGGGCTAAGGCCAGTTACACAAGATGCGCTAGCAGCTACAAAAAATGCATCTAATGGCTTAGTTGCCTTACCCGACTGTGTTACAAAAGGAGTAGATAGCAACAAACCTCCTATAGTTATGAGTATAAAAAATCCTGCTGACAATATAAAGGCTGGATTGGATGTAACCTTATCAACGAATTTTTTTAAAGAGTTTTCTTTCATATATTATCCTTTTAATTAATTAATTAATTAGCATATAAATTGATTTTATAATCTAATAGCTATAAAGTCAAAATTTATTATATATTAAATCATCTATTATTTCACTCAATAGAGTTTAATTATATTTAAGTATATAAATCATAAGCTTAGGATATATAATATCTATTAATCATATATTAAAATATAAATTGTTATCCTGTTTAAAAGTTAAATCTATGGTAATATATGTAATAAAAGGAGGAATATATTATGCTATGGTTTTTATTAATAATTGTCGTTTTGATAGTGCTAATGGCTATATCAATCTACAACTCATTAGTACGTCAAAATGAAATGGTATCCAATGCCATGAGCCAAATAGCAGCCCAATTACAATCTAGATGGGATGCCCTAAACAACCTAATCGATGCAACCAAAGACTACTCTAAGTATGAATCAGACACACTTGATAGAGTGACCAAAAATAGGACTTCTATCGACCGCAACTCATCACCAACTGATGTAGCCCGCGAAGAAGGCGAATTCCGCTCTGCCCTAAGAAGTTTCTATGCAGTAGCAGAAAATTATCCAGAATTAAAGGCAAGTGAGATATACCGCTCTACTATGGATTCGATCAACAAATACGAAGACAATGTTCGCCACTCTCGTATGATTTATAACGACACAGTGACAAACTTCAACCGCTATATCAAAAGCTTCCCACAAAATATTTTTGCTGGCATGTTTGGTTATACTGAAAAAGACTACTTCCAAAACGAAGAAGTGACCAACCAAGCTCCAAGATGGAACAATAATTAGTCCCAGTTTAGGAGGCTAATAATGAAAACTTTTCTTAAAAAAATAATAGCGGCCCTAGTCTTACTGTTTATCCTAGCCTTTCCTAATACAGCTAGGGCTGAGTCAATCGATAGTATAAATCTTGAGGTCTATATAGATCAAAATGGCATCGGCCATGTGTCAGAAACTTGGACAACCCAAGATGACAATTATGATTCCACCGAAAGGTACAAGGTCATATCAGACCTTAGGGGCATCGAAATCCGTGATTTTAAGGTCCGTAATCAAACAAAAGAATTTACTGAGATGATGCCTTGGGATTTGGATAAGAGTTTTGATGAAAAAGCTTACCGCTATGGGATGATAGAAGGGGATAACAAAGTTGAACTTTGTTGGGGTATATCCGAACGAGGCGACAATGAATTTATCCTCGATTACACTATCAATCCGGTGGTAATAGGTCTAAATGACTATGACATGGTCTATTTTAGATTCATCAAAGAAAACCTAGACCCTCTACCAAAAGAAATCCGCATGGAAGTTTATGCAGATGAGCCTTTCGGTGATGAGGTAAGCATGTGGGGTTTTGGTTTTGAAGGTGATGTCCACAATCAAAACGGCAAAATAGTGGCCCAATCTACAGGCAAAGTTGCCTTCGGCCAGCTTATGCTAAGATTTCCAAAAGGCACCTTTAACACATCATATACTATGGATGAGGATTTTGACTACTTCTCTAAACAAGCTGTAAAGGGTTCTGATTGGGAAGATGGCAATGCTTATTACGAAGAAGAGAAAGATGTGGGATCCTTAATAGATAATTTCCTCATTCCATTCCTAGTAATGCTTGCGATATTCTTCACCTTTGTACCGGTTATTAGCAAAAGCAGAGCAGAAAGTAATAAATATGCTATCTTAAATAGCCGTGACTTGACTAAGGCCAAGAAATTCAAAAATGAGTATTTCCATGAAATCCCATATGATGGACCAATCGAAGATACTTATCTAATAGCAGACAATGCTTATTATGATATAGCAATTGAAAACTATATGAATGCTTTCTTCCTCAAATGGGTCTACGAAGGAGCTATAAACTTTGGAGAAGAAGAGGTGACTAAGTTCATAAAGACGAAGAAAGTTCCACATATTACTATAAACCACAAGCCAGCAAATATGGCCCCAATGGAAGAAAGATTCTTTAAAATCATAGAAGGTGCAGCTAGAACTGATGAAGATGGCAAATTGCTCCAAAGTGATATTGAAGATTACTTGAAAGTCCACAAGACAACTATGGAAAACTATATCGACGATTTCCCTGAACAATCCTTAAAGGCCCTAGAACAGGGTGGATATGTAGTAAACGATAGAAAAAGAACAAAAAATCCTTTTTCTTCTAGTGTCTATAAGAACAGGATTTTTATCACAGATAGCGGTGTTGAACTTTACGAAAGATTTATCAAATTTAAAAATTACTTAAAGGACTACTCGCTAATTGAAGAGCGTCATGTAAATGAAGTGAAACTTTGGGATCAATTTATGATCTATGCTGCTATATATGGTATCAGTGAAGAAGTATACGAAAACTTCACAGCTATATATCCAGAATATGCTCAAATTTCAACCTATGACTATTACATGATTCGTGGCCTTAATACCTATACATCACAATTTAGTTCTTCTATGGCACAAACACTTTCTAACTTTGAATCATCCTCATCTGGTGGTTTCTCATCATTTGGCGGTGGTGGAGGAAGTTTTGGGGGTGGATCTGGCGGATCTGGTGGAGGAAGTAGATAAAAAGGAAGGGCCCTGCGCCCTTCTTATTTATAAATTATAATCACATTATTGTCCTTAAAGATTTTTACTAAGTCTGGCTTAAGTTCTTTGGGATATCTTTGGATATCCACGAAGTTTCTTTGAGCTACTACAATGGCAAAGGACACTAGGTCGCCATCATTTGAAACATTGACTTGTTTGAGTTCAGAAAATCTGTATTCACGAAGAAACAAGAAATTGCCCCCACTAATCACAACGCCTCTTTCAGTGATGCCACGAGCATATCTTGTAGTAAGCATATAAAAAATCACTGCAGCTGCTAGGCTAATAGTTTCTAGTAGGCCTGACTTTAAGAAAAATGCCATTACCAAAAATAGGACTGCAATTATGATAGCAGATATGATATCCATGCTATTAATCCCCGGCCTTATTTTGATATTGCGGCCACGGCCTATGTTTATAAGGCCTATAATTACAAAAAATACACTTAATATATAAATCATTTGTTACTCCCATAATATTTTAAGAATATTATATGATAGTTTGTAGATTTTTTCAGCGTATGAGCAAATAAAAAAGGAATTTGTAATGAGTAAACTATTTATAAATGAAAGAGCATTTTTTTATAATAAAAGCTATCCTATTACTGACGAAGCAGGCAATGAAAAATATTTGATCGATGAGGATACGGGCATGGCTGACTTTATAGCTTATGTACGTGACTTAGAAGGGGAAACTAAAGTAACAATCAAACGCGAGAAAATTGCTTTCGGGCCAAAGTATTTAGTAACTTTAGATAATGGTAATAGATTTACGATTACAAGGGCACAAGGTCTTTTAAAACAAGATCTAATAGCAGAAAGTGATGATGATACACTCTCCTTTAGCGGTGACCTGTGGAAATTTAATTTTCAAACCTTAAATAAAGATAGAGAAATTGTTGCAGCAGTACGCCTAGATTCCCATAAAGGGACTGATGCATATACACTAGATATCTATGATGAAAACTACGAAAAGGAGATGCTAGGCATACTAATCGTGGTCAAAAATATTATTGGCCTCCAAAGAACAAGCAGTATGATAATAGCAAGTACTTGATATGAAAAAATTATATTTTAAAGAAAAAATTGTAAAAATCTTAGACCATTTTCCGGTCCTTGACGAAGATGGCAGGACGGCCTATTATATAGACCAGGAACTTGGAATAGTTTACAAAGTGAGAGTGACAGATGCTGATGGCAAAGATGTATTTCGCATAAATCGAGAACTAATATCAATCTTTCCCAGATACACAGTCAATTTCGCCACCGGCCAAAAGCTTACAGTAGAACAAAAGTTTGCCATGCTTGGAAAGAAAGTTGAAGTATATCTAGATGGTGATAAAATAAGCTTAAATGGAGATATCATAAATCTAAACTATCAGGTGGAAAATAGTGCTGGCAAGCTAATAGGAGCTCTTAACAAAAAGTTCCTAGCCCTTTCTGATACCTATGAGCTTACGATTTATGATGAAGAATACGAAAAAGAACTAGTTGCCCTAACCCTATGTCTAAACAATATCAATGACGTATGGGAGAAGAGAAACTAAGTAGAAAGTGAGGAAACATGACAGAAGAAATTATTAAATACATTGAAGAACTTTGCAACACTCCATCGCCAACAGGCTACACCAAAAGAGCAGAAGCTTATTTGATGGAAGAATTTAAAAAAATGGGCTATACCCCATACCAAAACCACAAGGGCAATGTAATAGTGCCTATCAAAGAAGGCGAAGGAGATGGATTGCTTTTATCAGCTCACGTTGATACACTAGGCCTTATGGTTCGTTCTATAAAAGGCAATGGTAGACTAAGGGTCACAACTCTAGGTGGCTTTCCACTATCATACACAGAGCAAGAAAATGTAACCATCATCACCCGCGAAGGCAAAGAATACACAGGTACAGTCCGCATCAACGAACCAGCAGTTCATGGCTCATCAGATCCAAAAGATGCGACCCGTGATGACCTTCACATGGAAGTAGTGATAGATGCTATCACAAACTCAGCCGAAGATACAGAAAAACTTGGAATCTCTGCTGGTGATTTCATAGCCCTAGACCCTAGATTTATGAGAACTAACGGCTACATTAAATCTCGCCACCTAGATGATAAGGCCTCTGCAGGCGTCCTAATGGGTCTTGCAAAGGCTATCAAAGATGAAAATATCGAAGTAAACCGCCCACTTTATCTGATGTTTACTATCTATGAAGAAGTAGGCCATGGGGCTAGTAGCGGCCATCCAGCAGGCATTACAGACATGGTAGCTGTAGATATGGGTGTTGTATATGACGACCTAAAGACAGATGAAACCAAGGTCTCTATCTGTGCCAAAGACTCATCAGGCCCATACAATTACGACCTGACAAACGACCTTATAAAGATAGCTAAGGCCAACGACATCGACTATGCCATAGATATTTATCCATTCTACGCATCTGATGCCTCAGCTGCAGTAGCAAGCTCAAACGACTACCGCCATGCCCTAGTAGGTGCAGGGGTAGCAGCTAGCCACGGATATGAAAGAACCCACGAAGATGGTATAAAGGGCCTATATAATCTATTAAAGGTTTATATTACAGAATAATTAAACATTCTCTATTGTAATTTTATTTATATTGGTTATAATAAGATTAGCAGAAAAGGGAGTAGCCCAATTATTTGATCGTCAGAACGAATTTATTTTCCGGTCAAATAAACCCAAATGTGGTGGCAAGACTTTTGGCAAAGATAAGCCAAAAGTCTTTTTTTCTATCTATTTTGCTAAAAGAATATTTATAGGAGGAATTATGGACTATCAAGGTTCACGTGAAGAACTTTTAAAAGAACTTGCCACAGACCCGAAACAAGGCCTTAGTGCATCAGAAGCTCAGTCACGTTTGGAAAAATATGGTCTAAATAAAATCGAATCATCAAATAAAAAATCGATGTGGAAAAAAATCTTAGACCAAATACTAGATCCAATGGTAATCTTATTAATTGCAGCATCGATTGTATCAGCTTTCACAGGTGATACAGTAGAAGCTATCATAATCATAGCTATCGTTGTAATCAACGCAATCATGAGTATCTACCAAGAGGGCCAAGCCGAAGACTCAGTGGCAGCCCTACAAAAAATGAGCTCGCCAGAAGCAACAGTACTTCGTGATGGCAAGCGCGACATGGTAAAAGCTGAGGAGCTTGTACCAGGAGATATCGTAATATTAGAAACTGGGGATATCATCCCAGCCGACGTGCGTTTACTAGATGCTAGAAACTTACAAGTAGATGAGTCATCACTTACAGGTGAGTCAGTAGCAGTAGAAAAGAATGCAGAAGCAACCTATAACGAAGAAGTAGGTATAGGTGACCGCGAAAACTCAGCTTACTCATCATCTATCGTAACCTACGGCCACGGTGAAGCTGTGGTAACACGAACAGGTGAAGATACAGAAATCGGCCAAATAGCTACAAGTCTCGACTCAGTAGCTGAAAAAGAAACCCCATTACAAAAACAACTTAAGGAATTATCAAAAAGATTAGCAATACTAGTACTTATAGTATGTGCCTTAGTATTTATCGTAGGATACTTCAGATCTGAAATGAGCCTACTAGATAACTTCATGGTAGCAGTATCTCTAGCAGTAGCAGCTATTCCAGAAGGGCTCACAGCAGTAGTTACTATCGTACTTTCTATCGGTATGAACAGAATGGCTGATAGAAAAGCTATTGTTAAAAACCTAGTAAGTGTAGAAACTCTAGGTTCTACCACTACAATTTGTTCAGATAAGACTGGTACCCTCACACAAAATGAGATGACCATCACAAAAATCTATACAGACTTTAAGGAATTTGATGTAGATGGTACAGGCTACACACCAAAAGGTGACATTTCCCTAGATGGAGAAGTTATCAATGAGCATAAGCAAATCGAACTTTTAATGACAATTGCTACATTTTCTAATGATGCCAACCTCATCGAAAAGTCAGGAACTTACGACATCACAGGCGATCCTACAGAAGGGGCAATGCTTACTCTTGCTGAAAAATGGAATATAGTCCAAGAAGAGTTAAACGAAGCTCATCCTCGTATCGATGAAATCCCATTTGACTCAGACCGCAAGATGATGACAACCTTCCACGAATTAAACGACGTATACTATGCTATGACCAAGGGTGCTCCTGATATCATTATCAAAAACTCAACAAAAATCATGATAGATGGCCAGCTTTCCGACTTTACTGAAGAAATGAAAGATAAGGTCTTAGAAGAAAATACAAAACTAGCTAGAAATGCACTACGCGTAATGGCCTATGCCTTCAAACCATACGAAACTCTAGAAGGCGAAGAGCTAACTACAGAGAATATCGAACGCGAAATGGTATTTGTGGGGCTAACAGGTATGATTGACCCACCTAGACCAGAAGCCCGCGATGCAGTAGCTGAATGTCACAATTCTGGTATCGATGTAATCATGATCACAGGTGACTACTATGAAACTGGCCTAGCTATAGCTAAAGACCTTGGCATTGCCCAAGACGAATCCCAAGCTATGGAAGGGGCGGAGTTAAACGATAAAACAGAAGAAGAAATCAGAGAAATCGTAAAACAAAAACGCATCTTTGCAAGAGTATCTCCACAAAATAAGGTACAACTTGTAAAAGCCCTCCAACAAAATGGTGAAGTAGTAGCCATGACTGGTGATGGGGTAAATGATGCTCCAGCTATCAAAAACGCTGATATCGGTATATCAATGGGTATCACAGGTACAGATGTAGCCAAAGATACAGCTGATATGATCCTAGTAGATGACAACTTTGCTACAATAGTAAACGCTGTCGAAGAAGGTAGGGTAATCTTCTCAAATATCAAGAAATTCGTAGGCTTCTTACTTTCTTGTAACATTGCAGAAGTACTGATAGTTTTCCTATCAATCCTATTTGGACTTCCAAACCCACTTACACCTATCCAACTCCTATGGCTAAACCTAGTCACAGATGCATTCCCAGCTCTAGCACTTGGTGTAGAGCCAGCAGAAGCTGACATCATGGATAGGCCACCTAGAAAACCTGGTGAATCAATCACTGCAGGTGTTACTGGACAAAATATCATTATCCAATCTATAGCTATCACTGCTGCAGTACTAATTGCCTATTGGCTAGGTCTTACAAGATTTTTCCCAGGCAATATCGAAGGTGCTCACACAATGGTATTTGCAACACTTATCACAAGTGAGCTACTTAGAGCATTCTCAGTTAGAAGTGAAAAATATACCCTACGTGAACTTGGCTGGTTCTCAAATATGAACCTAGTTAAGGCAAACTGCCTATCTTTTGTCCTGTTACTACTAGTCCTATATGTACCATTCTTAAGAAACCTATTTGAACTAGAACTTATCACCTGGCAATGGATCCCAATTATCCTCCTTGCCTTCATCCCACTAGTGGTTGGTGAAATTAGAAAAAGAGTTCAAAGATAAATTTAAAAAGGTGATGATGCAGAATAGTTAAATCTATACTGCTCATCATCTTTAATATTTATATTTAGCTAGCTAAATACACCATGGTTTTTAAAAATCATTTTGTTTTATAAATATTTTCTTAAGCAGCTTTATATATAATGATTTTCAATTGGTTATTTTCTATTTTTATCGGTGCATCTTATGAATTCTTTATCTTCTAATGATATGTATTTTTAACGTTTTCATAAATACATTGTATCTTAAAAAACAAGTATTTTATTTTCCTCGTCTTTTTTCTATCAGAGGACTTTTTTAACAGCCCTTGTTATTCAATAAAGTAATAGTTTACAATTATAAACCCTTGCTAATTTTTTAACTTTATGATACATTAGTCAATGGTATATTGATTATATTTCATCATAAACAATTAATCTACGGAGGATAATATTATGAGACTAATTAAATCATTAGCATTACTAACATTATCAATGTCATTGCTTACTGGTTGTGGTTCTAATAACCAATCTGAAATGACAGATGTTGCTTCCCCATCAGAATCTACAACAGACACAGAAATCACTTTTATGATGCCTGACTGGGGTGTTCCAACAGATGAAATGTTAGAAGACTTTAAAAATGAAACAGGTATCACTGTGACAGTTCTACCAACTAGCTGGGATGACATCAGAGATAAGATATCTACTGCAGCTGCAGGTAGTCAAGCCGCAGCAGATGTATATGAAGTAGACTGGTCATGGGTTGGGGAATTTGATGCGGCTGAGTGGCTATTACCACTTGATGTATCAGAAGAAGACAAAGCTGATATGCCTACTATCGAAACATTCTCTGTTGGCGATACTGCATTAGCTGTTCCATACTCAAATGACTTTAGAATAGCTTTCTATAATAAAGAAATGTTTGACCAAATCGGTGCGCCTGCTCCTAAAACATGGGATGAGGTTTTAGAGTCTGCTAGAGAACTCAAATCCCAAGGGATCTGCGAATATCCAATAGCTATACCTCTTAAGGCTGAAGAAAGTACTACCACTACACTAATGTGGTTAGCTTATAGCAGAAACAACGAATTCTTCAACGAAGATGGCACAGTTAACAGGCAATCCTTAGAAGATGCTCTAGATATAATAAATACAGCGGTAGAAGATGGACTAGTTGACCCTGCTAACGCTGAGGCTAACGGACAAGTAGCTTATGCAAAAATAATCTCAGGCGAAACAGCATTTATGATTGGTCCATCATTCTATGTTGAACTAATTAATAATCCAGATGAAAGCAAAGTTGTTGGCCAAGTTGAGGCTATTCTACTTCCAGGTATCGACAAAGAGGCTACAGCTACAGTGCCTTTTGCTGAAGGTATTGGTATTTCAAAATATACTCAACATCCAGAAGCTGCTAAGAAATGGGTAGAATGGTTTACCTCAAAAGAAAACCAACTTAGAAACTACAAAGAACTATCCTTACTACCTACCAGAAACTCTGTTCTTGATAAACTTATAGAAGATGGTGATATAAAAGATGCTGGAGCTATGGTAGAGTTATCAGATATGATTGAATCACCTTTCCCAAATGGTGTTCCAAAGTATTATACAAAAATGAGTACAGAAATGTTTAACACAGTTAACCAAATGATTTCTGGTAAATTAACTGTAGAAGAAGCTACAAATCAGATTGAAACAAATGTCAATCAGATCGTAGAAGATAATAGATAATATGAAGCGGCCTTAGGGGCCGCTTTATATTAATCAAAATTTGAGGCTCTTATGAAAAAAAATAGTAAATATTATCTATTATTGTTACTACCAGGATTATTAATTATGGTAGGAACAGTATTCTTACCTATCATACGAACATTTATCTTTAGTTTACAAAAATTCAACCTGGCTGAACCAAACGACCGTAAATTTATAGGCCTTAAAAACTACAAAGACGTTATACTGGCAGATGATTTTAGGCTTGCGCTTACGAATAGTTTAATGGTTGTAGTTTTAGTCACTATTATAGCCCTTATAGCTAGTATGTTTGTCGCCCTACTTCTTAATAAGCAGACTAAAATCACCCCGGCACTTACTGCAATTGCAATTATTCCTTGGGCCTTACCACCACTTGTAAATGGTATGATGTGGAAATTCATTTTCTATCCAGGATATGGTTTTTTAAATAAAATATTAATACGTCTTGCCCTTATAGACAGTCCTATATCTTTCACCAATAATATTATCCTTTTAATGCTAGCCCTATCTATGGCTGTAGCTTGGCGTGTGGTGCCATTTTGCTCAATAGTATTACTTGCAAATATGCAAAATATCCCATACACATTTTACGAAGCAGCAAGGATTGATGGGTCTAGCAAAATCCAAGAGTTTATCTACATTACTATGCCCTTTTTAAAACCTTCACTTAAAATAGTGTTAGTAAATATTCTTATGAATGCAATTAACATATTTGATGAGGTCATAGCTATGGTTGGGTATAGACTAGATAGTCAAACCTTGCTAGTAAATAACTATTTACATACATTCAACTATTTAGACTTTGGATATGGATCAGCTATTACTTATGTAATTATGATAATATCTGGGATATTGGGCTATGCTTATATCAAACAAATGGGGGTGGAATAATGAGAAAAACTAAAAATAACATTTTATATATCCTTGCAGTTATAATATTCCTCTTCTTTACTCTAGCTCCTATTATATGGTTACTTTCAATGAGCCTCACTCATGATACTGATCTCTTATCAAAAGGAGTAGATATATTTCCTGAAAGCCTATATTTAGAAAATTACAAAGACATCCTTAACCCAGCATCAAAATCACACCATACCTTATTTGGAGGGATTAAGAATTCACTTATATCTGCATTCTTCACTCTATTAGTAGGCCTACCTACATCAGTGCTCGCAGCCTATGCTTTTTATAGATATAACTTTAGGAGTAGGAAAATGATGATAACTGCACTCTTATTCACCATAGTGATCCCAGTTTTTACAACACTAGTTCCTATATATGCAATGTTTGCTAGATTGCACCTACTTGACAATCTCCCTGCAATGAGTATTATTTATGTTTCATCAGTCCTACCTATTACAACACGGATGATTATGAACTATTTGGATAGTATGCCAAAAGAACTTTGGGAGGCAGGTGAGCTTGATGGCTGCACAGAGCAACAATTGTTTATTAAGCTAATCTTACCCCTTATGAGACCTATACTTATATCTTCAGGTCTAATCATAATCCTAAATAGCTGGAGCCAATATCAGATACCACTGATACTCACTAACACGCAAAATAACAAGGTGGCAACCCTAGTTTTATCAGAATTTATAACTAGAGATGCCATAAGCCACGGCATGATAGCTGCTTGTGGTGTAATAATTATTCTTCCTCCAGCCATAGTAGCCGTTATTTTTAGAAAACTACTGGTAAATGGAATGGTGGATGGGGCTGTAAAAGCTTAGTATATAAAAAGAGCATCGTAAGTTATAAACGAAGCTCTTTTTATTAGTTAATCTTCATACACAGCAGCTGGGATTTGCCCAATCATGGCATCTTTGCTATATTTTCTAACTGCGTAAATGAAAGCATCTACATTTTCTATTGGGGTCCCAAGAGGTATATCACAACCAGTGGCTACTACATAGCCTTTTTTTGAATCTGCAGCCTTTAGTATACACTCTTTTACAGCTCCTATGACATCGTCAATACTTCCATATCTCATGATTTCCACTGGATCTACATTGCCCTCAAGGATTAAATCATCTTCTATAACATCCTTTATATCAGCTAAGTCTTCACAGTCATCTAAGCTATATAAGGCTATATCTAGTTTCTTATAGGATTCCCACTGTTTCTTAGTATGCCCACATACGTGAAGGCCCGCTTTTATGCCTGTGATTTCGTATATAGAACTTGCAAGCCTGTCTAGATAAGGATATGAAAATTCTGCAATTTGTCCAGGACTTAAAATATCATCACAGCCCACAGGGTCTGCTATCATAACAGCCGTTGGTCCGAATTCATTTGTAAAGGCCCTAACCCAATCTAGATTGGTTTGGACAGTAAACTCTAAAAGTTTTTTTACCTCCTCAGGGTTTTTCTTAAGGTCTCTAAGAAGTTTATTAATTGGTCTTATGGCAGCTGCAACCGTCAGAGGGCCTGATACTTCTGTGCCTATAGGATGATCATTTAACCTATCTTTGAGTATTCTTGCCCTTTCTAGTTTCTTCTTTGTGATAGGGTTATTTAGAGGGTCTACTTTTTCAATCAAGTTCATATCGAGATTGGTATCCATGGCAAATTTTTCAATATAGTCTATTTCATTGTCTGGGTAGATAACCTTCGAACCCACTGCCTCGCCAACGTTTCTTAGGACCATAGCTTCACCAAATCCATCTATCCCGTATAGATCAAAGCGTTTGTTCACCACTTTTGCCATGATATCTATATTACTGAGATCCTTTAAACTATAGCCCATCTCTGCTGCTACTATCCAATCAATGCATAAGATGTCGTAAGGAAGATGATCTACTCTATCCCCATTAAGATAAGCTTTAATTCTTTCAGAAGCAGTCATTTCAGACTTATGTTTTTCCATCTCCTTATATAATTCTTCTCTATTCATATATCCTCTATTTATTTACAAAATTATAAAACAATTTAAAGACCTATAAGAAAATAAAGGATGCCGCCAACTGCAATGCCAAAAATAGCTGTGAAAAGATATTCTTTATTAAAGCCTGGTTTGACTTCCTTTTTTTCTTCTTCGTCATTTATATTTTCCATATCTGACAAGTTGTTATCAGCCATCACTCCTCCTATCCTATGGTCCAGTCGGTAAAGACTATGTCTTGGGTTTTGTTATACAAAGTAAGGCCGTAGGACTCATCTTCTGTTATATGGTCGTGGCCTGATGGATATGCTGTTGGTGGATGCAGATATTCTTCAAGAGATGTGCCAGCTCTAGCTTCTTTTGGTATATGGGTGCCAGCTTCTATGAGTAGGATTTCATCCCCCACTTCCCGCTGTCTGATAAAATCAACATAGGCTTCAAAGGGAAGGTCTGGATTGGCTCCAGCTTCTGATGTTATTTCAAGTTCAGCTACCTTTAAGTCATAGGTTCCATCGCCATTATCAGATATTAGGTCAAATTTCCCTCTAAAGTCTGCCCTATGGATTTCATTTACCCCATAGGTCTTAGCCACCTCTTCTAGGCCTGCATCGTAATCATCGCCTTGTTTGGTAGCAAAATATTCGCCAGTAAAGTAGCCATCATTGTCAAATTCAATGCTTGTCATCAGCTGTGGGCTAGGGTAGAAAGCACTATCGAGAGTCATGCCCTTATATCTAGCAAATACATCAAAATCCTCGCCTACATTGTCATAATCAATGATTTCTGCAAAAAACGGGTATCTTTCTTCTCCTATGATGATATTTGATTTTAGCCTAATGATATCACTGATGCCACGAGATTCTGTTCCAGTTTCAAAAAATTCTAGGTAGCCTGTAAGCTCTGAGCTAGGATATCCTCTTAGGATTAGCCTATAAGAGCTTTCCATATCAAGATTTGGAATGAGGTCCAGGTATTCTGCCGTAAGTCCATCTCTAATTTCTGTAGTTTCTCCTGCAGTAGATATGAGATTTAGCTCAACCAGCTTTAGCTCATAGACCTTGTCTTCGATTTCATCTCCTAGTGCAAATTTACCACTATATTCAGCCGCATAACCACTCACTTCTCTAGTATTTATGTCTGTTTCTGTGGTTTCCATACGGCCTGTAAATGTCCCATCTGAGTTTATTTTTATGATATCTGTAGTATTTGGATCCCTTCCTACTATTTCAAAAGTGGAATATTCTGGCTTGTGGCCTAGGGCTTTGGCGAGGTCAGAAGATTCTTCAGCCTCATCAGCTGTTTCATCGGAAGCTTCGACTGGCTCCTCAGCTTCTACCTCATTAGCCTCATTTTTCACCGGTGGTTTTACTATTTCCTCTGTTTGGCTAGTTGCTCTGTTATTATTAGCTACGATTGCACTTTTTGACTCTGGCTGGTCATTGCTGCTACAAGCCGTGAGCAAAATAGCCAGGCTTAAGGCTAGTATAGATTTCATTATCTATGTCTTTTGCTAGCATCCATGGCAATAGATATATTAATAATAATTGATGCAAGACCAACTATGATATTTAGCACATCCCAAAAAGTATGGCTGGCTGGGTTGTTAAAATTCATAAAACCTAGATATGTCAAGATTGCTCCTGCTATAATTCCAATAACTCCTGCTGCTTTCATTTTTCCTATATTCATATTTATCTCCTTTTCTTATATTATATCAAAACTTCCATGAAAATTTGCTTAAAGTGATTTATATCTGTGACAAAATTGATATTCTTATTCCCCTTTGGCAGTGGTCTCATATCTGCCACTGTCATCCCACGGGTGAATTCGCCCTTAGTCTCCACCTCAATATGAACCATTTGACTTTTAAATATCTCTGGATGAGTGTGGTACATGACTGCAAGCGTATCGTGCATGAATGTTGTGTAATTTTCCTCTGCCCCAGTCTTTGCTATGCGCCTATCCATAATATCAGCGAGTGTTTGATTTATTTTTTTATCTGACTTTTTAAAAAGCTCATGCATGTCTAGGTCATATGATGTTTGTGTAGTCACATTTAGGCCAAGCATATTAACCCTTATACCTGCATTAAAGACGAGATGAGCCGCTTCTGGGTCGGCGTAGATATTAAATTCTGCGGCTGGTGTGGTATTGCCCATACCAACTCCCCCACCCATGATTGTGATCTCTTTAATCTTTGATTTTAGGTCTGGTCGGGCAATTAGAAGTGTCGCTATATTTGTAAGTGGACCAACTGCAATTATTAGCACATCAGAATTAGCCTCTAAAATCTCAACCATAGCTTCTAATGCAGATTTGTCGCAGAGAGGTGCAAGGTCTTCATTTTCAAATCTATATCCATGTAGACCCCCTACTCCGTGAAATTCTTCTGCAAGGATTTGAGGGCCTAGGATTGGTTTTTCCGCTCCCATATAAACTGGCACATCCCAGTCCATAGCCTTTACTAGACCCCTAAGATTGCGAGTGGTATTTGCTAAGGCTACATTGCCCGCCACAGAAGAGACCATCTTCACATCAAAAATCTCACTTTCATGAAGGAAACTAAGGGCAAAAGCATCGTCAATACCTGGGTCTGTGTCAAATATTGTGATTATCTTATCCATTTATTCTCCATTTAATTACTTCATCCAAACTAGGAATTGAATCAGCCGCCCCTTTTTTTGTGCAAGTAAGAGCGGCAGCTAGACTTGCAGTAGTTAAAATCTCATCTATATCGATACCCCTAGCCAGTCCCGCCACAAAATACCCTAGGAAAGTATCCCCCGCAGCTGTTGTATCTATTACATCTACATCAAAACTTGGAAATTCAATAACTTCTCCAGCTGACTTATATATCCCACCGCGAGCTCCAAGAGTTAGGATTAGTCTTAAATTTGGATAGTCATTAGAAAATTTTTCCAAAATCTCAGATGGCTTTTTACAACCAGTTAGCATCTGCCCCTCGGTTTCGTTTATGATAAGGTAAGATATATCATTAAAATCAATCGTAGATACATTTTTATCTATCGGCGAAGGATTGAAAATTATATGCATACCCTTGGCCTTGGCAGACTTTATAATGCGGGCTAGGTTATTTATCTCATTTTGTATTACCAGATAATCTCCACTTTCAAAGTCACGAAATACTTTCTCAATGTAATCCGTATCAATTTTTTTATTGGCCCCAGCACCTACTATTATCGAATTATTTCCATTTTTATCGACTTGAATTATTGTATGGCCAGATGGGCCAACAATCTGCTGAACCATAGATGTTATTTCATTTGCCAATAGATAATCGATAAGGATATCCCCATCTTCACCAACATAGCCTGCATGATACACATCAGCCCCTGCCCTTTTTAGGGCAATAGATTGGTTGAGCCCCTTGCCACCTATGAAGTCATCATAGGAAATAGCAGCGATAGTTTCCCCAGGCCTTACTATTTCATCTAATTCGTATACCTTATCTATATTTAATGATCCAAAGTTTAATACTTTCTTCACCTATATCTCCTAAAAAAAGATGAACAATCCGCCCATCTTAGAATTTAATCATATCAGCTTCTTTTACAGAAACTACCACTTCTTCTCCTACTTTGTAAATATTCTCTCCATCGAGAATCTGGTCAACTTTTAGGATTTCTCCATCGATTAGGACATTGTAGCCAATGATATTGCCCTTTGGGATTACATCGATAATTTCACCCTTCATATTGATATGGTCATTAAAGCCTGTATGTGATAATTTGATAACCTCAGGTCTTATAGCTACAGAATAGTCTAGGCCAGTGAGTTTTTCAAGACTCTCAGCTTCTATTAGATTATAGTTGCCAATAAAGCCTGCCACAAACTCATCGACAGGGTTGGTATAGATTTTAATAGGTTCATCAATTTGAACAATCTTTCCATCATGCATGACAGCTACCCTATCTGAAACGACAAAGGCTTCTTCCTGGTCGTGGGTTACAAAAATTGTAGTAATATTAAAGCTTTTTTGTATATCTCTAATCTGCTCTTGCAGGCTTTTTCTAAGTTTAGGATCAATGGCTGATAGGGGTTCGTCAAGTAAGAGAACTTTTGGACGGGTTACTAAGGCTCTAGCAAGGGCCACTCTTTGTTGTTGGCCTCCAGATAGTTCATTCGGATAAGCTTTTTCTCGTCCTGCCAGCCCCACTTGACTTATGATTTCACTAACACCCTTGTTAATACTAGCCTTATCCACACCCTTAATTTTTAGGCCGTAGGCTATATTATCAAAGACAGTCATATTTGGAAAGAGCGAATAGGCCTGAAATACCATGCCCAAATCACGCTTGCCTGGGGCGATACCAGTGACATCCTTACCATCTATTAGGATAGCGCCACTATCTATATCATTAAAGCCAGCAATAGACCTTAATAGGGTTGATTTCCCACAGCCTGATGGGCCTAAGAGAGTAAGAAGTTCACCCTTATCTACATCCAGATTGATATCCTTTAAGACATCCACCTTTCCATCAAAGGATTTTCTCACATTTTCTATTTTTATATAAGTCATATCTCCTCCTCAGCCTTTCTTATAATTTTATCGCGGCTAAAGTAGTTTACTAAATAAGATAGGATAAGCATAACTATCCCAAGTATCGTTGAAATAGCTGCAGCCTTGGCTCCAGACTGGCGGAGGGTCCTATTTAGTATGATGCCAAGAGTTGGATAGTAGCTACCTGCTATCATATTTACAAGTACAAAGTCTGCAAAAAGAAGACCTGCTGCTAGAAGGCCAGTTGAAAGTAAGCCCCTATAAGTTGACGGGATGATAATCGTAAAAAATGCCTTGAGTGGACTTTGACCCAGGATTTCAGCTGCATCTAAGATTTCATTTGTCGCAATTGATGTAATAGTTGTAAGGACCCCTTGGTATATATATGGAAATACAAATACCACATAGGCACTAGCTAGTAGAAAAACCCTATTACGAAATATCCCTCCCACCCCGCTATATAAGGCGATTATTGAGGATGCTAGAATTACACCCTGGATACCGTAGGGAATTTTTGTAATGGTATTCATATAGGAGAAGGCTTTTGGATAATATCTGAGCCCTGCATATACCGCCAAGAGAATGATAAGCATTGACACTAGGACTGGACCGATTGATATTATAAGTGTCCTTAGTAAAACTTTTAAAATATTTTCATCTCTAAAAAGTGCAGTGTAAGCATCTAAGGTAAAGCCCTGTGGCAGGAGCCCTTGTAAGTCTCTGGCAAAACTATAGACTACGGTGAAAATAAGGGGAGCTAGTAAAAATATTGCTATTACTATCATTATAAGCTTATCGAGAATAGTCGATTTTCTAATCATTTGCTCCTCCTTTTAATATTTATAGCTAGAGTATTTACCACAAACATAATCACTATTAGAATCACAGAAAATGCTGATCCTAGGTTTGGATTGGTGGTCACATCTCCCGAAAACATGGATGAAATCTGTACTGGTATAAGCGGGAAATTTGTCCCAAGCAGCGCAAAGGCTATGGCATAAGCTGCCAGGGCGTTGGAAAATAGAATCGCAAATGTACCCAGTATATCAGGTGCGATAATTGGCAGGGCCACATACCTATAAAATTGGCCCATAGATGCATCAAATAAGGCACTCACTTCATAAAACTCATCCTTTATCTTTTTAAAAGCAGGATAGAGAAGAATCGTCCCCATTGGGATTTGAAAATATACGTATATAAGTATGAGGCCAGCCTCAGAGTAAATATTAAAACCCTCTGCTCCTATTTTTTGAAGCAAAAGTGTCACAAAGCCAGCGTTGCCAAATAATAGCATAAAGCCAAAGGCTAGCTGGATGCCTTGAAAGTTGCTAGTCATATTTAATATATTTAGGAAAATTCTCTTACCACGTCCATTAGAATTGTGGATGGCCTTGGCAGCAAAGATATCAATGACAATTCCTATTAACGAGCTGATCAATGAAATCTGTAAAGAATTGACAATCCCTTGCCTGTAGTAGTTGTTAGCGAAAATATTTTTATAGTTATTAAATGAGAAAGAACCATAGTCGAAAAAGGACTTTCCAACTATGGTTATTAGAGGCAGGATTAAAAAAAGTATGGATACTAGTACGAAGGGTAGGAAAAGTACTAGATTTTTTTTGATTTTTTTCACATTTGATCCTTATTTGAGGTTAGCTATAACCTCATTTTGCCATTTTTGGCCAATTTCTCTAGTAGTAGCCTCCCACGCTTTAACATCTTCGATCGGGCGAGCATTTTTGTAAAGCTCATCATCTAAGAATTTTTCTTTAACATCAGCTGGGATTTCTACATTTTCACGAATTGGCCTTGCATAACCTCTGGCAAGGTTGATTTGGCCTTGGTCAGATAATATATATTCACGTAGGAGTGCTGCAGCATGTGGACGCTTTGAGTAGCGGTTGATGATAGTGGTATAGCCTGATTGCGCTGCCCCATCTTGTAGGATGGTGATAGCGTAATTAGCATTTGGATTTCGCTCTTTGATGGCATTGATGAAATTTATAGCATTAAAGTCAAAGAACATGCCCACTTGGATCTCACCAGCTTCAAGCCTTTGTACATTGACATTGCCTGTATCAAGTCTACCCGCCATAGCGAGGTCTTTGAAAAATGCTATGCCAGGGTCGATATTTGTTTCATCCCCACCATTAGCCATAGCAGCAGAAAGTACTGTGTTTTGGGCTTGGCTAGCTGTGGTTACATCACCTAGGGTGATTTTATAATCGCCTGCTGCTATATCAGCCCAAGATTCTGGAGTTTTATCGACTTGGTCGAGATTTGTAACAGCACAAATTGTCCCATAATAGGCAACTATATAATGGCCATCTTCATCCTTGGCCCAGACTGGGATATCATCCCAATAGCTGGTTTTGTAAGGAAGGGATACTCCTTTTTCTACAGCAACTGGCCCATAAGACTGGCCTACATCACCGAGGTCTTTGGTGGCATCATTTTTCTCAGCTTCAAACATAGCAAGTTCTTCGGCGCTGGTCATATATGTATCATTTACTGGTATTCCGTATTTTTCGTTAAACTCATCATAGGTTTGGCCCCAGTTAGCCCAATCTATAGGCATACCGGCAGTTTCTACCTTGCCCTCAGCTTTGGCTTTTTCTTCGATTTCTGTAAGGCTTAGGGCATTTAAGTCTAAGTCCTCATTGACATTAGCACTTCCTCCGCCTCCACATGAGCTTAATATACCCACTATAGACAAAGCTATAATAGCTTTTATATTAAATTTTTTCATATATTTCTCCTTTATGTATGTACACTAGGCGTCATACTAATTTTAATACTTTTCCAAGCTAAAGTCCATAGTTAGAGCCCAAATATTATTCCGGCTAGGGCAGAAATACCAATTATAGCCAGTGGGTGGAGTTTTTTATATTTAATTAGACTAGCTAGCATTATCAAAAATAATACAAATGGGATTGGCCTTATTAAATCACTTACTAGCCTACTTTGTTGGAAGAGGTCTAGGTCAAATAGCGTGTAGACCATTACAGAGCTCATAGCACCTAGAATTAGGCCAGCTGTAGCTGGGCGGATGGTGACAAACATATCTGCCACTGTCTTTGAATTTTTAAAGCGGGCCATAGCTCGGGATATGATTAGGATAATGATAGTAGGCCCCGTAATTAGCGAAAGTGTCGCAGCGAGAGCCCCTGGGAAACCGTAGGCATTATAACCAGCGTAGGTTGCTATATTTATGCCAATAGCTCCAGGGGTCGATTCTGATACTGCTATCATGTCGAGCAGATCTTGTTCAGAAAACCAGGGATAAGATCTTGCCATCTCCTGTAAAAAAGGAATGGTAGCCATACCGCCACCCACTGCAAATATACCAGTTTTAAAAAATTCCCATATAAGTCTAAGCATGGATATTGCTCCTTCCGATAATTATTCCAAGAAGTCCTACAATTATCACAATTATTACAGGTGATATTTTAAAATAAGCAATTGCTATAAAGGTCAGTAAAAATATAGCAAATTTAAACGGACTATTGGCATCTTTTTTCACCATCTTTAGGACCGAATAAAAGACAAGCGCCGACACTCCCACGCGAATGCCGGCAAAGGCATGCTGGATCCAAAGAATGTGGGCGAAGGCCTCGAGGAAATTGGCAATAATTGTGATTATAATTATAGAGGGCGTAATAAAGCCAAGGCTTGCCACTATCCCACCTATATCACCTGCCAGGGCATAGCCACAAAAGGTCGAGGTATTGATGGCAATTATCCCAGGTGTCGATTGGCCGATGGCATAGTAATCGAGGATTTCCTCGTGAGTGGCCCAGCCCTTGTCTTCCACCACTTCGCGCTCTAGTAGTGGCAGCATGGCATAGCCGCCGCCAAAGGTGAAAAGCCCTATTTTTGCAAAAGTTATATATAAATCTAGTAAAACATTCATCATTATCTCCTTATATCTCTAGTATAGCACAGTATAAAATATTAAATTTAATTTTACAGAAGGCTTACTCATTTCTTACAAAATTTTGATAAAATATGCTAATCAAAGTGAGGTAGATATGAAAATAATTGATCAAAAACTTAATCTAGATATAACAGACACCCTAACCCATCGCAGGTTTCCTTTTACTCTCGATGAGCCTTTCGATAAGCTAGTGATCCACTTAGCCTACAACCCAAGGCAAGTTCCAGCAGAGATTGGCACAGACCTGGCTATAGCATGTGTAGATAGAGACTTGCCTGCTGGGGTCTTTGATGAAGCGACTCGAGCTGATGTGAAGACTTCTACTATCGAAAACTTCATCACCGTATCGCTCCTACATGAAGGAAATTTTGTAGGTGACTATCATAATAAAAACAACAACCAAGAGATCATAGTATCAAAAGAAAAATCATCCCTAGGTTATAAGAAACTAGAAATTCTACCAGGCTCCTATGAACTTGTACTATCCATGCATTCTTGCAACTGCCCAGTAGAAGTAGATTTATCTTTGGAGGCAATAAATGAATAAAATCACCTACCATCCTGTAGAACTCCACACCCACACCTACCATTCTGATGCGAGCTTCTCTGAGCGAGAATTACTTCTTGCAGCAAAAGATTTTGGCTATGAGGCAATCTTTGTCACAGACCATAATACAAACTCAGCCCTAGATGTAATCTATGGTGAAAACTTAGATAAAGAAATCATCCCTGCCTTTCCTGGAAGCGAATGGACCACATTTTTTGGCCATATGGTCATCCTCGGCAATCGTGAGATGGGAGATTATACTAAAGCTAGACTTGATAATATCGAAGAATGTATAGCAGAGATTAGAGATCGCGAAGATGATGTCATCCTTGGCATTGCCCATCCATATGCTATCGGAAACCCTATATGCACTGGTTGCCACTGGGATTTCCATGTCGATGACTATAGCAAATTTGACTATATGGAGCTTGCTAATGGAGACAATCCACAAAACGACTACGGCAATGAAATAGCCTACCAAAAATGGGCAAAACTCCTCTATGAAGGTTATAAACTTGCTGCAGTAGGAGGCCGTGATTGGCATGGAGTGGGCAGCAAAGATGTCATCACCGCTATCAATATGCTCGGCATAAATGGAGAGATCACAGAGACCGCATGCCTAGATGCCATCAGAAATCAAAGGACCTATATCACTTACGGGCCAATCATGGATCTAGAGGGCCTAAGCCTCGGTGAAACTATCAGCGAACCTGAAATAATAAGTGGAAAAATCCAGCTAAGCAAAGGTACTTTCTCAAATTATGACCACATCAATATAGACGTTAAAAACTTAAAGATAATAAACAACGAAAAAGACATTTTTGAAAGCCCAATAGCAATGGATGAGCCAGTGACTTTTGATATCAGCCCAGAAAAGGGGTATCTAAGACTAGAGATAATCGGTGATATGAAGGACCTAGCTGACTACAAACTCATCATATCATCCCCTATTTACGTAAACTAAGGAGAAATAAATGAAATTATTATTTGACTGCGATGGAACCATACTTGATTCGATGCATATATGGACAGAGCCAATCAACCGTATATTTGAAAAATACAACTTTAGCCTAGAATCCCTTACCAAGGAAGAAAAGGGCGAAATCGAAGCCCTTCCACTTGGTGGCATGTGTGATTATATAGCAGAAAATCTCGCTACCGACATGACCAGTGATGAAGTCCGCGAATATTTCAATGAAATCATCGAGGAAGGCTACAGGTCATCTCTGATGCCAAAAGATGGGACCCTTGCTAAACTTGAAGAACTCCATGAAGCAGGATTCCAAATGGCTATCGCTTCATCTACTGACTCTATGTATCTAAAACTTGCCTTCGAAAGACTAAATATCGGCAAGTACTTTGACTTTTTCACCACACCGGATTTAACCAATGCTAGAAAATCTGACAAGGAATTTTGGCAATATGCCATCGATGAATTTGGCGTAAGCCCATCTGAGATCATGCTATTTGATGATGCACTCTATGCTGTAAAGGCTGCAAATACCGCTGGTATCATGACATGCGGTGTGAAGGACTTTCCTTACAATGAAAACGAATGGGATGATATAGTTGATAATGCCAATTTTGTGATGGATACTATTGCAGATATAAACATAGAAGACCTTTAAGAAACTATGCAATCGGGGCATTCTTTGACTAAATTTTATCAATACAGGGTAAAATAATAGTAGATAAGGAGGCAGTATGTACACTTACAACGATAGAATTTGGGATTATGAATTAACAACAGGCTCATGGTTTGCCGCAATGCTTATATCAGTCCTACAATTAATAGTATGGTGGAGGCTTTTTGAAAAGGCCGGTGAACCAGGCTGGAAGTCTATAATTCCATTTTATAACCTTTGGACTATTTTTAAGATAGCAAATTCATATGGTTCTACTATTGGCTGGTTTATTGCTAGTCTAATACCAGGGATCAATGCCATCGTATTACTTATAATGCACTGGAAATTTGCTTCTCGATATACAGATAGCTTTGGCCTAAAGCTCTTATATTTCTTCTTTCCATTCATAGGAGGATTGATATTTGCCTTTAGTGATGATTTTCAGTATAAGCCAGAGAGATTGTATTATAGATAGAAAAAAGACCCCACGGGGTCTTTTCCTATGCCATATTTTCTGGCCTTACATATTTATCAAATTCTTCTGCAGTTAGATAATCAAGTTTTTCACTTGCTTCTTTTAAAGTGATCCCATTTTCATAAGCATATTTAGCAATCTCACTTGCCTTGTCATATCCTATGTGTGGGGATAAGGCTGTGACTAGCATGAGTGAATTTGCTAGGTTCTTTTCGATATTTTCATGATTTGCTGTCATGCCTTCTAGGAGATTTGTCCTAAAACATGCAAGAGATTTAGCTAGTAGAGTCACAGATTGGTCCATGTTGTAGATCATAAGTGGCATGTAGGCATTTAGTTGGAGTTGGCCTTGGCTATTGCCCATGGAAATTGCCATATCATTGGCCATTACTTGGATGCATACCATAGTCATTGACTCGATTTGGGTTGGATTTACTTTCCCAGGCATGATTGATGAGCCAGGTTCGTTAGCTGGAATATTTAGCTCATTTATCCCACAACGTGGCCCGCATGATAAAAATCTAATGTCAGATGCTATTTTATAAAGGTTGGTTGCAAGGGCCTTGATAGTTCCATGAGAATTCACGAGAGCAGACTTTAAAGAAAGCTCATAAAACTTATTGTCATCTGCTTTAAAAGTCGTTCCTAGCTCATTAGATAAAACTTTTGCCATATGCTCGCCAAATTTATCGCTAGCATTAATTCCAGTTCCTACCGCTGTTCCCCCTATTGCAAGGATACGAAGCTTTTTGCTAGTCTCTTCGATATTTGCATAGTCCCTTTCTAGGGCCACTTTCCAGGCTGATATTTCTTGGGATAGCCTTACTGGAGTCGCATCTTGGAGATGGGTGCGGCCTGTCTTTATCATGTCATTTTGTTTTTCTAGGCTGCCAAGAGTTGTTATTGTCTTTTCAATCTCTGGTAAAAGTTTATTTGATATATTTAGGTAGCTTGCTATATGCATCGCTGTTGGGAATACATCGTTTGATGATTGGCTCATGTTTACATCATCATTTGGGTGGATGATTGTCTCTCCCGCCTTCTCATTGGCTATGTGGGCTATGACTTCGTTGACATTCATATTTGTTTGTGTGCCAGATCCTGTTTGCCAGATCGTGAGAGGGAATTGGTCATCAAAATCACCAGCTAGTATTCGGTCAGCCGCATAGACTATAAGGTCTTTTTTGTTATCAGCTAGCTTCCCTTCTTCATTATTTACTATAGCTGCTGCTTTTTTAATACTAGCTATGGCGTAGATTAAAGATTGGGGCATGGTTTCTACATCTTTAGGGAAATTGCCCAGGCTCCTTTGAGTTTGGGCTCCCCAATAGGCAGATTCTTCGACTTCGATTTCCCCCATAGAGTCTTTTTCTATACGCATACTATTCTCCTCTAAGAGCTTCTTCATCCAAGATGCCTGGCTTGATCATTTCTTTGAAATCTAAGATTTTTTCTAGTTCTGGTTCACTTAGAATGTCAGCTTCCATGACGAGTTCTCGGATAGACTTACCTGTATCAAGGGCCTTGTGGGCTATATCTGATGATTTTTCATATCCTATGTGAGGGGCAAGGGCTGTCACTAGACCAATTGACCTCTCTACTTCTTCTGCCAGAGCTTCTCTATCTACTGTGATGTGGTCGATGCAATTTAATCTTAATGTATGAATAGCATTGGTCAGTGTCCTTAGAGATTCAAATAGGTTGTAGAAAATGATTGGCTCAAAGGCATTTAGCTCTAGCTGGCCTGCTTCTACCGCCATATTTACTGTGACGTCATTGCCGATTACATTGAAGGCAACTTGGTTTACCACTTCCGGGATAACTGGATTTACCTTGCCTGGCATGATAGATGAGCCAGCTTGAGTTGGTTTTAGTCTTATATCATTGATACCTGATTGTGGGCCAGAGCTCATAAGTCTAAGGTCATTAGAAATTTTTGAGAGGTTGGTTGCAAAGGTTTTTAGGACTCCTGATACGAAAAGAAATCCATCAAGGTTTTGTGTACCATCGATTAAATCTTCGTTTTGACGTAGGTCAAGGCCTGTTACCTCACTTAGGACATCGACTACCTCATCGACATATTGTTGGTCTGCATTAAGGCCTGTACCTATAGCTGTACCACCGAGATTTACATGTCGAAGGTCCTTTAGGGCTAGGTCAAATCTTTCCACATCTCGGCTGATTACCCTAGCATAGGCGCGAAATTCTTGGCCGAGACTTATAGGAATAGCGTCTTGCAGCTGGGTACGGCCCATTTTGTATACATCCTTAAACTCCTCTGCCTTTTTTTCTAGCGACCTTATAAGTAGATTTGTCTCATCTACAAGGTTTGCAAAATAGCGGATAAGTGCCACCTTACCACTAGTTGGGATGACGTCATTGGTAGACTGGCCTAGGTTTACGTGGTCATTTGGGTGGATTATTTCATAAGTACCAAGACCACCACCAAGGGCAGTATTGGCCACATTTGCAATTACCTCATTGGCATTCATATTAAAGCTAGTACCAGCCCCACCTTGGATAGGGTCTACTATAAAATTGTCCCTGTGTTGGCCAGCAAGGATAGAGTTACAAGCTGATACTATGGCATCTTTTTTGTCTGTCTTTAAAAGCCCTATCTTTTCATTTTCGATAGCACAGGCTTTTTTCACCTCAACTATAGCATCAATGAGTTTAGCATCCATAGGATGATTAGTTATAGCAAAATTATTTTTCGCCCTTAGAGAATTTGCCCCATAGAGTGCGTCAGCTGGGACTTCGATTTCACCTAAGGAATCATGTTCTATACGATATTCAGTCATATTACCCTCCTAATCTCATTATAATAGACTGGGGAAAAGCTTACAAGTATTTATGAAAAGGTTTTACAACTTGTAATTATAAGACTACAATATATATTTTACTATTTAGATATTGTAGAAAATTAGAGCTCCTATTATGGAGCTCTAAAACTATAAGGATTGACTAATCGGTTATATTATTATTTTTTATAAAGTTAGAATAGAAAGTCAGTATATTCTAGAATTTATAGTCTTTTATCTTTGCAGATATTTTCAATTTTTTTATACTATATATATCTTTTGGATCTAAATTAAGATCTGATCCCTTCCCCTTTACCTCTATATTATCACCATCTATATAAATAATAGCATTTAAGGTTTCCGGATATTTAAGTATATAAGGAAGTACTGGATATTCTCTAAGATAATCGTCAGAATAGTTTGTTTTCACCATATTATCTTCTCCCATCCAATGGTAGGAAGCAGAATTTACTTCGAGAAATGAAATATTACCATTAATAGTTAGCCTATCAACATGTTTATGACCTGATAGGGCAAGAATTTTTTTTCCTGTGTTGTTCAAAATTTTATCTACTATTTGATAATTATCAATTCCCCTCGGATCATCTAATAGTACATTATGAGAACAAATTATAACATTTTTATCAGTTTGTAAGGCTATTTTCAACCATTCAATTTGTTCATATGATAAAATCGCTTTATTATTTTGATTGAAATTATTTCCAAAACTATAATCTACCTCATTTAGATTTTCGTCAAGATAATAGTTTGTATCTAAAACTATAATTCTAAAATTCTCAATATCGTAGTAATAATAGTTATTTGATATACCATAATCTTCTATAGCTGTTTTTTTCGAATTAAAGTCCATGTCATGATTACCCAATGTATGTATAACAGGTATACCAATATCTTCGAATTTTTTTAGCAATCTTCTCGACCTTAAACTATACTTCTCAGTTTTCTCATTATAAAAGATATTGTAATTTACCGGTTGATTTTCAATTTCACATAAAGTTTTTGATGTTGTTGCATGATACCCAAAATCCCCGATATTAATTATTAAATCTACATTATTGGATTTTGCAGCATTGATTATAGAATCCACTCTTTCCTCAGCGTTATCTATAATCTCTGAGTGAAGGTCAGTGAATACTAAAAGTTTTAATTTATCGTCCATCATAGGCTCCATTGTTTTATATCTTTCACTTCTCCTGTATATTTATCATAGTACAAGTCCATATACTTCTTCTCAGAGATGTATTCGTATTTAGCACTTACTAGACCTTCTGAACTATCATCAGTTACAGATAGGTTAAATAACGGATTATTATTAAATGAAATTTCTACGTGATTATTTTCAAATGGACTTACTTTAAAATCATTTCCATCAATTCTTAAAGTATAACCTCCATCGTTATCTACTTTAATAGCAAGCCTACTATCACCATACATGTCTATAAGATTCATCCAATCTTCTGGACCAAATTCTGCTCTGAAATTAGATATTCCATCAATAGAAGATTCATTTCTAATATTTTTGCCACTCTCATCCACATATATATGGGGAGCCTGAGATCCCACTCTATATGGCCATCTTAGTATAAGATGCCAATGAGGTGGATAATCAGGGTGAAGAGCATTATTTGTTTCAAATCCTAAAATTGCAAAATGTCCTGCATTATCATCAGAAAGTTCCGTAGACACGTTGCTGAACCTTAAAATTTCATAGCAGGAGAACATATAATGCAAAACAGCTTTGATTTGTAATTCCGGGTACTCCTCATATAAGCCAACAAATCTATTATTTTGGTTATGTTCTATTCTCATAGTCTGTCCTTTTTCTCTTATCAATGTATGAACGCTTAGGGTATTAGTTTTTAGTGGTAGATTATCAAATGTAATTGTGAAAAATACGTTATTATCATTTTGAACAAAATAATTATATTGTTTTTCTACTATAACATTTGAAATTTTAAGTTCTCCTTTTAATGATATCTTTAGATCTGCTGCTATCACATCATCCAAAGGAGGATGTTGTAAGTAAAATACAAACTCTTCTTCTGTTTCATAAAAATATTTAGAATCTTCTAAAATTTCTATTGGAAAGTCAGCATCTACTGTTACATCTGGTAACCCTACAAATCCAATTCTGTCTTTTATTAATCTTATTGATGTTATTTTATTATTTTTATACACTGTTAATCTATTCTACCTCCTCAAAAATTGATACAAACCCTCCTCCACTTAACAATTCAACTTCTATGATATCATTTTTCTGATACTCATTTTCGTTTTTTATAGCATTAGATTTATCATCAAAATCATCTCTAAATTCTAAAGATTTGTATTTTTTATTTTCATCTAAAAAATCAAGTTTTATCTCGATTTTTTTATCTTTTGTATTACTATTTTGTATGGCTAAAAAATATTGATTGTCTTTTTTTCTAACAAAAGCACTAAGTTCACCTATTTCACTTTGATTAAGCACAATAGTCTCATCCCAGCTACTATGAACCTTTGATATAAATTCATTCACCTCGCTATTATCAATGTTGTAAGGTGTTTCCATAAAAGTTAATAAATTCGATCTGATTATAACTGTATTTGCCAGCATATGAGATAGGGTACCATCACCCATTCTTGTAGAATTGGCAAGATTTAATGGTGTAAAATCTGCTCCACCAGTTATTAATCTCGTATATGGTATGATATTAGCATTTGTAGTGCTTAAATTGTATTGCATACCTTTAACGCCTTCTTGTGTCAAAAAGTTTGGATAAGTTCTATTTAAACCTGTAGGTTTGTTTGAATTATGAAAAATAACAAGTAATTTTTCATTAGCTGCATCTTCAGAAATTTCTCTATATACGTTAATTGCCTGAGGTGTCTCAGTTTGTATGTGACCAAATTTTATGCCAGATACTCCAGCATTTTTAGCTTTTTTTAGAAAATCTCTCCTAATATCTGGATCATACATATTATCACCACTAAGATCCATATCGGGCACATCATTTCCAATAAATAAACCTACACCATATTTTTCGCATAATTCAGCAATTTTGGCAACTTTTTCGAAAGCTGTATTTTCATCTTCAGACCAATTGCGCCAGTTATTGCCGATAACCATATACCTAATATCTAATCTTTGGGCGGCTTCTAAGTTTTTTATCGCTTCATCTTCAATGATTTTGCCTTCTTTATCAGCGCCATGAAACCATGTAGCTTTGCCCGTTTCAACCCAAGTAAAGTCTTCTCCCGGCTCATCGTTAAGGTTTTGAGCAATAGTATTATTTACTAAATCATTTAAATTGTCAGCAGCAAAAATTATTCTCCATGGACTCTTATTTATAGATGTATCAAATCCATTTATAGTGTTCCAATAATGTGATTTAAATGTATTATTGCCCATATATTTTAAAGCCATACCTGAATAGTCTTTCAAATTGGCTTCACCTATACAAACATATCCTTGATCGTTAGGTAATTTAAATGTAGGTAATGCAGCCATAATGGTATTTTCTTTCATATCAGATACCTTACTTACCTGGTAAATCTCCTGCATATCAAGTAATTCAGTATTATAATAAACGGTTGAATTAGGGTCTAATTTAAATTCTGAATCCTCATAATCTATTCGCTTCTCCTTACTATTGTTAAACACATATTGGTAAGCAGCAGCATTATCCCATATTTTCCAAACTATATCATAGTTTGTACCATTTTCATCTTCAAATCTAATGGTATATTCATTGTTTACGTCATAAGCAACATCTGAATTTTCCATAGATGGATATGAATAATTGTTGGATTTCTTTTCAACTGATTTGATTTCCATGTTGCTGTAAACATCATTTTCATCTATACTTATGCCAAGTTCTGACTTTTCTATGAAAACATCTCCATTTAGACTCAATTTATAAGTTAAGGAATCAACATTATTAATACTGACTACTAATTTTTTATCTGGACTAGCTAGTTCTATACTATCAATATTCTTAGGAGAGTCTATGTTTTTACAACTAGCTAAAATCAGTAGCAATATAATGGAAAAAATTTTTAATTTTATTTTCTTTGTATCAATCATTATCAATAATCTATTTTATTCTCATTCCATCTTGGTCATTAAAGAATAACATGTCATTACTATCAAATGTGACTAAGATTTCATCTCCATCATTAACATCTGCGCTAGCATCTGCTCTCATAACATACTTTTTGTCATTTAAATTGAATAAAATCATTTTTTCAGCGCCATAGTATTCTGTGAGGGTAGTTTGGAATCTTTGATAAACATCCTCATTATCTCTAAGTCTGAATTTTTCTGGTCTTATACCAACTTTTAATTTTTTAATGTTGTTTCTGTCTAATAATTCTCTTTGTTCCTCATTTAAAGAAATTGGTATATCAGATCCAGATAAATAAATTTTGCCATCTTGATAATCAGCTAAGAAAATATTTGTTGCTGGTGATCCTATAAATTGAGATACGAAAATATTTGCTGGATCTTCGTATATGTCCTCAGGTGTTCCAACTTGTTGTATTACACCTTTATCAAGAATTACGATTTTAGTAGCCATTGTCATAGCTTCTATTTGGTCGTGTGTTACATAAATTGTTGTAGTACCTAATCTTTTATGGAGCTGACTAATCTCAGTTCTCATCTGAACTCTTAATTTTGCATCAAGGTTTGACAGAGGTTCATCCATTAGAAAGAAATCTGCATTTCTTACTATTGCTCTACCTAAAGCAACCCTTTGTCTCTGACCACCAGAGAGTTCTCCAGGTTTTCTTTCCAAAAGATTTTCAAGTCCCAAAATATTTGCAGCTTCATTTACTTTTTTATCAATTTCAGATTTATCTTCTTTTCTTACTTTTAAACCGTAAGCCATGTTTTCGCGTACAGTTTGATGAGGATAAAGAGCATAGTTTTGAAATACCATTGCTATATTTCTATCCTTAGGCTCTAAATCATTAACTCTTTTGCCATTCATAATTAAATCGCCTGAGCTTATATCTTCTAGGCCAGCAATCATTCTTAGTGTAGTAGATTTGCCACAACCAGAAGGGCCAAGCATAACAACAAAATCTCTATCTTCAATATCTAAATTGAAATTATCTACTGCTTTGAACTTATTATCATAAACTTTATCTATATTTCTTAATTCTAATTTTGGCATGATTCCACCTTTATCCCTTAATTCCGCCTTGATCCACGCCTTTTATCATTTTGTTAGATAAAAACGCATACAATATGACTGTTGGAGCAGCAGCTATGACAACTGCAGCAAACATTCCACCATAATTTCCAGTAGCAACCATCGCAGTTACCATTTGTTCTAACCAAACGCCCACTGGTCGCATAGCAGGAGTATTCGCAAATATCAATGGTAAGAAATACGCATTCCATTTACCTATTAAATTAAAAATAGTTAAAGTAATTACAGCTGGTTTTGCCATCGGAAACATTATGTCCCAGAAAATTCTAAAATGACTAGCCCCATCTATAGCTGCAGATTCCTCATAGCTCATAGATAAGTTTCTAAAATAAGCTGTCAAGTAATACACATCGTATGGAACAGATTCAGCAACAAAAAGTAATATTATTATAAGTCTTGAATTTACAATCCCCATAGAACTTAAGTGATAAAAGATAGGCATCGTTACCATAATTCCTGGTACAGATAGAGACATAACAAAAAGTTGTTGTGTAAGTCTATTACCTTTAAATTCAAATCTTGATAGAACATAGGCCGCTGGAGCTGCAACGAATATTAAGATGATACTTGATGGGACAGTGTAAATTAAAGTATTTAGAAGTGTTAGTCCCGCATTGGTTGTAGTCCCCTTAAAAATCTTAATGTAATTGTTTAGAGTAAGGTCTCCTTCTAGAATATTCCCAGAAAATATATGAGCTGTGTTTGAGAATGATGCTAAAATAATCCAACCAAACATATAAAATAAAAATACAGTAAATAATAATAGCACAAAATACTGAGGGCTATTTTTTACTATATTCTTTGAGATATTTTTAAATCTATTCATCTTTTACTCCTAATACTCAAAATCAGTATCTTTTACTACTACATTTTGTAGTACAAAGAATAGAATACCGATTAATGTCATAATGACCCCAGCAGCTGCACCTATACCTACATTAGTATTTGGATTTATTTCAGTACCAAATATTTGATTGTATGTGAATAACATTGGTGTGACTGTTGTGATGTGGCTAAAGATTCTTGCGAATGCAAAAAATCCTATTGTACCTGTAGTAAATAATACGAGAGAGGTTTTTATTACATCTTTAATCAAAGGTAATGTAATTGTGAAGAATTGTTTAAATTTACTTTCACCTTCTATTCTAGCCACTTCATAAAAATCCTTTGGGATTCTTGTCATAGCTGATATATACATAAGCGTATATTGACCTATAGCATTAAAAATCGCAGCTAAAACCATAGCTGTAAATATCATATCTGGTCCAAGCCATTGTATATTTGCTATTGAATTTAGTCCTATTTTACTAAATGCATTTTTAAATAAGCCGAATTGACTATTGTAAACGTATAATAACCAGGCATAACCAATAGCAATTGGGGATATTACTTTTGGTAAATAAATTAGTGAAGTGAAAAATTTCTTTCCCTTTATATCGGTATTCAGTATTGCAGCAAAAAGTAAAGATATCCCTATTGTTCCAATACCGGAGAAAAACCAAATCTTAACGATGTTTTTAAGAGATATTTTAAAAATAGCATTATTAAACAAATCTATATAATTTTTTAAACCTACGAATTCCCAATGATTTAATGGAGTTGTTATAGTATTTACCTTAAAGAGGCTCATAAGAATTGTTCTTAGAACTGGATATAGCGTAAAAACTATAAACAATATTATTGCCGGACCTAAGAAAAGAGCCAGGGTAGATTTCTTAATCTTCATATATATCCTTTCTAAAATTCCCACCACAATAGTGGTGGGAATTTAGTTTATCATAAATTAATTGCCTTTTACTTCGTTAATAAAATCTTCTGCTGTAGAATCACCAGCTAGTAGTTTTAATAAAGCTGATCTTATGATTTCTGCATTGTCTTTATTAGTTGCTATTGCTGTTTGTGAAACATATTTATCTTTAGTATTATCAAATATTTCTTTCATATCTGATAAGTTTTCTGGGAAGCTTGAATTTGGGTCAACTGGCATAGCATTCGCTTCATCAACCATTTTTTGATCAAACTCTGTATTTACGAATACTGCAAAATCAAAGGCAGCATCTTTTTCTTCTTGGCTAGCATTTTTATTTACACCTATACCATAAGAACTATAAGCTGTTACAGATCTATCATCGACACCACCTGAAACTTCAGGGAAAGCAAATTGTCCCCACTTAAATTCTGGCTTAACTGAATCTTGTACTTCGCCAGGGAACCATGTGCCGTTTAGATACATACCGATATTTTCATTTACAACAAATTCTTGTTGCGCTTGTGGGAATTGAACTGTAGCTACATTTTCTGCAAAGTATCCTGCTTGAGCCATTTTTTCAAGTTCTTTTGCTGCTTCTAGTACAGCTGGATCATTCCATTTTTCAAAAGTTGGATCATTTACAAGTTCTTCAACCCATTCTTCACCTTTTAGTCTAGATAAATAATAACCCAGAATACCTGTAGAATAATTAGGGTCAGTTGTGATTGGAGTAAAACCTGCATCTTTAATTTTTTGACATACTTCAAGGAATTCTTCCCAAGTTTTAGGTGATTCAGTAATACCTGCTTTTTCAAAAATATCAGCATTATAGAAATAAACGAATGCTTGTGGGTTCATAGGAACATAATAATAGTTTCCTTCACCTAAACTTTCAGCTAATGTTAGCATAGCTGGCAGTGTGTATTCTTTATATGCAACACCATCTGTTGTAGGATATGATTCGTCAAAGTATGCAGTTAAGTCTTCATTAGATTCACCAAATTTTTTGATAATATTGTATGCGTTTGCATCATACATACTAATATTTTGTCCACTTTGAAGAGCAACTGGTAATAATTTTGAGTTGTCTCTACCATTAAAGGTAAAGTTTACTTTCACATTAGGATTTTGTTCTTCATAAGCTTTTGCTGCTTCTTGTAATACTTGAGCTTGAGGCTCAACTTCGTTATAACTTGACCAATACTCTAAGGTCACAGGGCCAGCTGTCTCATTGCTATCAGCAACTTCTTCTGTACCTGTAGCTTGTTCTGTTGTTGCGACTTCTTCTGTTTTTACTGCATCCTCTGTTGATGCTGCTTCTTCTGTTTTCACAGGTTCTGCAGGTTGGTTATTAGCAGTATTAGCACCATTTCCACATGCTGACAATGTAATTGTCATAGCTAACGAAAGCAATAATGGTAGTACTTTATTGTTTTTCATTCTATCCTCCAAAAATATTATAATAAGATTTTTATGACAGAATAAATTTATCACCCTAACATTAATTTGATATAAAATAAATGTAAACTTTAGGTAAAATTTATCTTTTTGTTCATTTTCAGTAAAGTTTACTAATTTTTACGATATCTCCTAACCGATACTACTCTCTCTTATTATTAAGTTTGAAGGTATTACCAACTTATATCCTATTTCTCTGCCTAAAAATCTATCGTTTAATAGCATTATAGATGACTTTGCCATTTCGTCTGTATGAATTCTTACAGAAGTCAATGTTGCTTTTGTATAAAGAGCATATTCAGTATCATCATATGAAACTATCTTGATTTGGTCAGGAACTTCTAGATTCGCATCGGACAAGGCTTTTAGAGCCCCTATTGATGTAGTATCATTTCCGATTATAAATGCATCTGGAAGGTCGCCTTTATTAATAGCGGTTTTCATTGTTTCATATCCATACTTAAATCCGTATTTAGTTATATATACATTTTTAGAATCATATATATTCAAATTTTTAGTATAAAACTTATAGGCTTCATACCTATTATCTATTGACAAAATAGAATGGTCTTTATCCTTTATGTAAGATTTTCCACCCATAAATCCAATTGTTTTACAATTATTCTCTAATAAATGGTCAATGACTTCTATAGTAACATCAAAAAGTTCTGGTATAACACTATCAACATTTTTTACTTGAGTTTCATGACCTAATATTACTACATTTTTGTACAATTCCTTAATTTCTTCTATAGTTTTATCAGATACCATGCCTATTATTATGACACCATCATAAAAATCATGATCTGTAACTTTAGTAAAGTTTTCCAAATGAATGACTCTATAATCAAAATTATTGGCTACGCATGAATTCTCTATATTTTCACGAAGAACACTAAAAAAAGGGTTTTTTATCTCATCTTCAAAATCAATTCTAACTAATATCAAAATATTCTTCTTTGTTTCATCGTTATTAATAATATATTTCTTCTTGTAATTTCTTTGATAATTATTTTCTCTAGCAATTGATAAAATTAACTGCCTTGTTTCAGTTTTCACATTAAACTCTTGATCATTATTTAAAACTCTTGACACTGTAGATACAGATACATTTGCCTGTCTTGCTATTTCTTTTAACGTTATCAAAATATTCCCTCTCATTATGGTTTATTTACTAATTATACATCAAATTTTATATATGTTTTACATATTAAAGTTTACTAACGTTTATAGTGTTTACTTATAGTGGTTATTGATATTTATATTTAAAATATGGATACCATTTTACGTGGATATTGCATCATAGTAAATTTATATCCTATCTTTAGTTTTTGTTATAATATATATGATGAATAATAACTAGAATTACAGAAAAATGGTAGCTTATATGATTAAAAAAATTATTCAAAAAGTCCCTGTTGGACTTATGATCGTGCCTTTGCTTTTGGCAAGCTTTATAAATACTTTTTTCCCATCCATCTATGAACTTGGGCCTTTTGCTGGAGCCTTTGCCAATCCATACGGGGTCAATGCAATAATGGCAACATCTCTTGTATTCGTGGGCGGACAGCTGACCTTCAAGAGAATGAAGCTTGCCTTTAAAAGAGGCGTTGTGCTTTTTATGAGCAAATTCATAGGTGGACTTATAATTTGCTTCATATCATTATCGATGTTTGGCATAGAGGGAGCTTTTGGTATAAGTATCCTAGCCTTAGCCTGTGCCCTCACCAACCAAAACAACTCCCTATTCATAGGGCAAATTACAGACTATGGTGATGGGGAGGATCTTGCTAGTGCTGCTGTTACAGCCCTAATCTCTACCCCAATGACAACCATCATTGCTCTGGCTATGCTGGGACTGACTGAACTTAATACCAACTCTCTTATCGATATATTCATACCAATTACAGCAGGTTTTATCTTGGCTAATTTGGATGAGAATGTGAGTGATTTCTTTGGCAAAACCCAGTATTATATGCTGCCCTTTATGGGATTTGCCCTAGGTAGTTCAATTAATTTGGTGAATATATTTAAAGGAAGAATCTCAGGGATAATTCTAGGGCTCCTTACTATAGTTACAGGAATTATGTTTATGCTACCAGCCGATAGGAAAATCTCCAAAAGACCAGGCTATGCAGCCATATCTCTGGCAGCCTCAGCAGTCATCACTGCTATAGTTATACCTATACTTACTGAGTGGTGGATAAAAAGAAAAAGCTAGCCATTTAAAATGTAGCTAGCTTTTTTATAAACTATAACTTGATATTAAAAAGTAAACTAGTGATAGACCTTTTTTTTATCATGCGTTTGTAAGCCAAGTATGTTAGCTCGATATATATCCCCGGTACTAGAAGTAGGACTAGGATGAAAGATATTTTTGCAAGAAAATAGGCAATCAGGCCAATAGCTATGTCTAGGACTAGGATGTCTACTATGTTTACTACCACTATCGATACTGCGTTTTGAACTAGCTCTAGGCCTTCTATGTCTGGGTATGTGGCTTTGATGAAAAAGCTTACTATCATCGCATTTATGATGATAAAGCTAATGATCAACCCCAGATAAAATAGGCCGGTAAAGAGGGCTGAGATACGGGTGGAGAAGTAAAATAGGTCTACCGCAAGTATTATGAGCAGTGCTACGTAGATTGAACTCATTTTTGCAAAACTTATCAGAGTATCTACTGCAGTTTCTTTAAAAATCTTAAAGAACTTTACCTTTTCCTTGTATCTTTCGCGGGAGAGTTTCTCATAGATTTTGTAGGATAAGATGTGGCTGGCTGCAAAGCCAAAGATGCCAAGGCCAGCTACAAAAGTAGCTATAAATACCAAAGAAAGGGCCAGGTAATAATAGATTTTTTCAAATATTTTACTTATTGTATTGCGTGCTTTATCATTCATCTTATCACCTATAAAACAGTCTTTCCTTGATTTTCGGTGTCATTGGCCGCCATCCATTTGCCAGATTTGAATCTCCTGGTGAGGAGGATGCGCCTTAGGGTCTCATCTAATATAAATACTATCCACACTGCCTTAAGGCCCATGCCTAGCTTATTTACAGATAGATATGCAAGGGGGATTACCAAGAGATATGTGGTAAGTATCGCCACCATTACCGGGAATCTCACATCCTTTAGGACATTTAGGGAACTTATGAGGATTTCATTTGATACCCTCATTGGGTCGAGCAATACTTGGAAAAATAGCAGTGTTGTTACAGTATCGATTATTACCGGATCATCGGTAAATATCCTTACTATAAAGCGGCCAAAGATTGCTATGATGAGGTTGATCCCAGCTGCAATAAGGCTTATCCTATTTGGATTTAATACTCCAAATGTCTTTATCTTTTCGATTTTCCCATGTCTTAGATAATTTCCGATTATTATCTGCCCTGCCACAGCCCCTGCTACTCCGATTGAAAATATAAAGGCTGTGATGGTTTGGGTGTAGATTTTACTACTTACCGCCAAAGTACCAAGGGATGCGATAATCGCTGTAATAATCGTTTGGCTAAAGTTATATGAAATCTGCTCCATGGCCGATGGGAAGCCAAGGCCAAGGATATCCTTAGATAGGCCAAATTTTTGCCTATTCCCTGTTCTTTCAAAAAGCTCTGGGATATAATAACGCAGGGTCACAAAGGTAATTATCATCCCAATTAGCCTTGATATGAGGGTGGCTAGTGCTATGTATGCTATCCCACCCAGGCCAAAGATTACTATAATCGAGTTACCAAGTATTACCAGCAATGTATTTGCCACAGAGACTCTCACAGCTATCCTCACATGGCCAAAGGCGCGGAGGCTAGCAAGCATTAAGCTAGTCATAGCTAAAAAGATTATACTTACCGATACTATCCTTATATATACACTCGTTTCATACAAAAGCTCGGCTGGAGTTTGCATGAAGCTAAGCAGATTTTTATTAAAGGCAAAGACGACTATGACTATGATAATAGCGATAATGATATTTAATATAGCCGACTCTTTGAGAATCTGTTTGACATAATCTATGCGGGACTTATCTGCATTTTGAATGATTAATATCGTAGCTCCTAGAACTACGATATTAGTAATCATTGCAAATATATTTAACAATTGGTCACTGATTCCAATCGCTGCTACCATCTGGTCGTTAAAGAGCGAGAAGAGAAATACATTAAAATTGGCAATGAGGGTTAGGAAAAATTGCTCAATTATCAGTGGAGTAAATATATCCAGATAAGTCTTTGTAAAAAGCTTATTAGTTGTCTTCATCTGCTTGGACATTGCGGGTTTTTATTTCAAATGGGTCTTTAGATATCTCTATCACAGTGCCACCTTTTCTCACATCTCCATAGGCTTGATAGCCTGTAGAATTGGCAAAGGCTAGGTGGATGCCATAATGGAGACTGTCAAAATTGTTGTCGTGGTCGTGGCCAACGAGCATGCCCCAGATTTCACCATTTAGGGCCATATTGGAAAAGAGCCCTGTGTTGATTTTTGGAGCGGATATTGCTTCGTTGGTTTCTAATTGGACACCGTATAAAAGCTCATCTTTACTGTCCCAATATTCAGGCAGTGGGATGTGTTGGAATACTATGCCACGTTTTACCCCATCGTTTTTCTTGTATTTTTCGCTTGTTTTTCTAAACCATTCCACTTGTTCTGGCAATACCCATTCATAGGTTCCATAGCCAAATCTATCGTCTGCTCCAGAGTCGATTACATATAGGATGGCTATATCTTCCCCATTATTTGTAAGGGGGATAGTGTAAGACTCCTTATCAGCTACGATAAAACTATCTTTCATCTCTGGTTTATTTCTGATAACCTCATCATAGATTGCCCTAAGGTCAGAGCGGGTCACAGTTTCTTCTGTGTCGTGGTTACCAAAGGTGATAGCAAAGGGAATATCGTATTTGTCGATAAATTCCATCACGATGCGAAAGACCTTATCTGGGTCTTTGACCCCATCAGACCAGATGATATCGCCTGTGTGGACGATGAGGTCTGGAGCCTCATTTGTAATTAGCTTATCTATTAAATCAAAAGTCCTGATATCATCAGCGTGATGTGGGAGGTTGCCAAAATGAGTGTCGGTTAGTTGTAGTATTTTAAATGTGTCGTTTCTAAATTCCATGTTATTCCTTAACTGATCCTATAGTGATACCTTGTACAAAATATTTCTGGATAAATGGATATAGGATTACAATTGGTAGTATTACAACGATAATAGTTGCCATTTGTAGTGAGTCGCCTGTAACTTGGATCTTATCTAGCTGTTGATAAGCCGCACCTGAGTTTTTAGCTAGGATATCTGCAAGGCCTTGTTGGCGGGTGAGCATATCTTGGAGCAGGGTTGCTAGTGGTTTTAGCTTTTGATTACGTACATAAAAGCTTCCAGCAAACCAGTCATTCCAATGGCCTACGGCCGTAAATAAGGTGACTGTAGCGAGTGTCGGCTTACTCATAGGTAACACCATATCAGTAAATATCCTAAATTCCTTCATCCCATCGATTCTCGCCGCCTCTACTAGGCTCATAGGTACTTGGGCAAAGGCAGAGCGTAATAAGAGGATATTGGTTACGCTATAAAGCCCCGGTATAACATAAACCCAGATGGAGTTTGTTAGATTAAGCTTAGATAACACTAGGTAGTAAGGGATGGTTCCACCTGAGAAAAGCATGGTAAAGAAGATAAAAAATGTTATCTTTCCTCTACCAGGCAGGTCTGGGATAGTTAGGGCCCAGGCTGCCATGCTCATTAGGAATATACCTAAGCCAGTACCAACAACTGTTCTAAATACTGATATTAAAAATCCATTTACTAGGTTATCTTGCTTAAATACTTCCTGGAAGTTTTCTAGAGTAAAGTCTCTTGGGATAAAAGCTATCCCCCCTCTGGACGCGTCTTTACCAGAGTTGAAGGCTAGGGCTAGGATGTGTAAAAATGGCAAAATAATTGCAAGAGCAAGGAGGATCATGAGTATATAAAATATTACCCTAGCCCATTTGCTGGTTTGCATTGCATTTCTTGAACTTTCCATATTCTCTCCATAGATTTTAGCAAAGGGGCCGTTGCAAAATAGATAAATTGTTCCAATATCATTCGAGCACCCTCCCAGATAGTGTCTCAGTTCGCCGACGGGCTAAATCTCAAACTATCTGTGAGTGCACTCTAATGATGGAACAATGATTATCTATTGATTTGCAACAACCCCGCTAATTCTTAATAATAAATAGTGTCGCCAGCAGCTTCTTTTTCTTCTAAGAATTTGCAGAAGTCTTCGATACCAGCATCAATTAGTCTTTGTCTAGATTGTTCTAAGATTGCGTTTGCTTCTTCTTCTGATTTAGCATAGTAAGCTTTTATAACATCATCATCCCAATCATCTAGGGCTTGAGATAGGTTACCATCTTCGCCTTCGAATTCGAATAGGTAAGCTCTTGGGTATAGGCCGTCGATTACAGTTTTTTCTTCGAATTTCTTATCAAAGTTATATTCTTCTAGTAGTTTTTGAGATCCACTAGCATCTTCTCCACGTACGCTATCTCCCCATGAGATTTCGCCAAAGTCGCCAAGGTTGTCCATGTCAGTGTATGCGAAGTGTTCGCCCCAGAATGCTCTTACACCTCTAAAACCTTCTTTGATAGCTTCATCTGGATTTGTATCTTGTAGTTCTACTAGTTCTTTTTTAGGAACTGGTTTGCCATCTACCATGTCGTAGTGTTTGCCTTCTAGGCCGTAGAAGTATAGTAGTTTACCTTCTTCACTAGCCATCCAGTCTGCAAATTTCACTACTTCTTCTGGGTTTGCTGTAGTAGCTGGGATAGCCCATCCTGCATAACCAGATTTGTATTCTTTTACCATGTTGTCTGTGCCATCAAATCTTTTCATATCACCAAGTGGCATCCAATCGCCATTAGATACTTCTGGTCTGTAGTTGTGAGAGTCAGATACGATAGCAAATGATTTATTTTGGATACCTTCTTGTGCACGGTTTTCTTCCATTGTGTAGAATTCTGGATGCATTAGGCCTTCATCTAACCATTTACGTACTTTTGCAACTCTTTTTTCAGCGTAGTCTGTCATAGATTCGTGTTTTACTGTATCGCCATCTTTAGCAAACTTTTGTTCGCCGTCACCTTGCCATACTAGGTCTCTATATGGTCTGTATCTTTCAGAACCACCCCAGCTTGTTGGACCAAGTGGTGTAACAGGGTTGCCGTTTTCGTCAGTATAGTTTCCAGCAGCGATTTCCTTTAGTAATCCTTCTAATTCATCACTTGTTTTGATGTCATCTACTTTGATGCCAAGATCTTCGGCGATGTCGCGTCTGATAAACATGTTACCAAATAGTTTACGACCTGGGTCAGCAGGTTCTCTGTTAATTGACATGTGCACTAGATATGTTGCACCATCTTGGTCTTCTCTCATCATGATATTTTGTTTAGTATCTGTTGGTAGATAGCCTTCTTCGAAGTATTTGCCGTAGATTTCACTAGCCTTAAGTTCTTCTGAAATATCATGGAACATGCCTTCGTTAGATGCTTGAAGTAGTAGAGGGAATTCTGGTCTACCTGAGTTGTTTAGGTAAAATGCGATAGCATCTGGTAGGTCGCCTGATGTTAGGCCTGCAGCTAGAGCTTCGTATGAGTTTTCGTTTGTTACACCTTCGATAGTTAGGGTGATACCTGTTCTATCTTTGATGTATTGTTGGATTTCTGGGCTCATTGTGCCTTCGCCAGAGTCACCTGAGCCTTGGAATACTAATAGTTTGATTTCTCTATCAGCTATCCATGTGTCAGGGTGTTCGCCATTGTTAGTATCAGCTGTTTGTTCTGGAGCATTAGCATCTGTGTTTGTATCAGCTGTTTGAGTTTGTTCTGTTGTTGTGTTGTTTGCTGGCTCAGTATTGTTGTTACCGCAAGCTGTGAATGCTAGGATACTCATTGCTGCTAGCATTGCTTTAGAAAATGATTTTTTGATATTCATGGTTTCTCCTTTTACCATAGGGCATTATCGCCAAATTTATCTGCTGATTTGTTTACTATTACTGTAAGTCCTAGTCCTACTAGGCCTTGGATCAGGCCTACTGCTGTAGCTGGACCATAACGAGCTTTTTCAAGACCTGTCTTTACTACATAAGTATCAATGATTTCTGATACTTGGAAGTTACCTGGATTTTGCATCAAATACACTTGGTCAAAGCCTGCTGAAAGGATACCACCAAGAGAGATGATAAATAGAATCATGATTGTCTTTGATATACCTGGTAGGGTAACGTGTCGGGTTTGCTTTAATCTATTGGCCCCATCTATGGCTGCAGCCTCGTATAGGGATGGGGATATGCCCATGATGGCTGCATAATAGATAATTGAGTCCCAACCAATATTTTTCCACAGATATGATCCAAATACTGCTGGATAGAAGAAGCTATTTTCCATCATCCAGAATCTTGACCCATCTGATAGGCCAGTGGCTGCAAGGACTTGATTTACAAGCCCTGTGTTTGGTGCAAAAAGTTTATTTAAAATACCAATTACTACTACCCAGCTTATGAAATATGGCAAGTATGAAATAGATTGAAAGGCCGATCTATGCTTGGTATTTACGATTTCATTAAAGATTAGGGCAAGGATGATAGGGAAAGGTAGGTATAAGAAAAGCTTAATACCAGATATAATCAGAGTATTTCTGATATACATAGGTGTTTCCCTGTTTGTGAAGAATTCCCTAAAATATTGGAGCCCTACCCAGCCTGTACCATACATACCGGAGTTGAAACTGAACTTTCTAAAGGCAAGTAGGTTTCCTGTCATTGGCCAGTAAGAAAATACTAGGAAAAAGATTATAGCAGGTACTAGCATCAGATAGAAAGTCTTGTATTTCTTTAATGTTTCCCATCTAGATTTTTTGACAGGATGAAAGTGTGGGTCATTGTCTGGGTCATAGTCGCGGTTTGGATTGTAGTCCGCTCCGTACTCATGAGTATTAGTTGCTACCGTATGTTGTGCTATGCGCGTTGTTTGATCCTGCTGGTTTTGAGCTTGTTCGTTCAAATTCTCCATTTAGATCTCCCCCTTCCTCATAGTTTGCCATCATATTGCCACGAACTCTGATACGCTCTTCGGTATCTTTATCAAAGAAGTGGATAAAGTCAGAGTCTAGAGCTAAGCTTACTGTTTGATTGCGAGCAAAGTCATCGAGGGTATTGATTTTTGCTATTAGGTTTACATCATCTATCTTAAAGTGAAGAAGGGTTTCACTTCCTAGCATTTCAGCTAGCCAGATATTGGCATCAAATGGGATATAGCGGCCATCATCGATATCCACATTCTTTTGTAGATAGATATTTTCAGGTCTAAAGCCCATTATAATTTCTTTGTCAATGTAGCCTTGGCGGCTAAGTTCATTTAGCACTTTTTCACTTAGAGGCAAGTGGTTATCACCTGATATTAGGCCATTTTCTGTGAGCGTCATAGGAAGGAAGTTGGTTGCAGGGCTTCCCATAAAGCCTGCTACAAAGACATTGTTTGGATTAAGATATATCTCTTTTGGTGTAGAAACTTGTTGGATGACCCCATCTTTCATTAGGACTATCCTATCTGCCATGGTCATGGCTTCTACTTGGTCATGGGTTACATAAATTGTGGTGTTGCCAAATTCTTTTGAGATATTTGATATCTCAGATCTGGTTTGTACACGTAGCTTCGCATCTAGGTTACTAAGTGGCTCATCCATCAAGAATACCTTTGGATTTCTTGAAATCGCACGGCCTAGGGCTACCCTTTGGCGCTGACCACCTGAAAGCTCTTTTGGAAGTCTTTCTAGGTATTCGCTTAGGCCTATGATAGATGCTGTTTGGGTTACTGTCTTATCAATTTCTGCTTGGTCTACGCCTTGCATTCTAAGACCAAAACCCATATTTTCTGCTACACTCATATGAGGATATAGGGCATAGTTTTGAAAAACCATGGCGATATCACGATCTTTTGGATGGATATCATTCATTAGCTTATCTTCAAAATATAGATTGCCGCTTGTAATGTCCTCTAGGCCAGCGATCATTCTAAGGGTAGTAGACTTACCACAACCTGATGGTCCTACCAAAACGATGAATTCACCGTCTTTGATATCTAGGTTAAAGTCACGTACCACGTGCTCGCCTGGAACATAATCCTTATAGATGTGTTCGAGCTTGATATTACTCATCTATACTCCTTAATTTAAGTTATAAGAATGCAACTACTAGTTTCTAACATTCTTGTCTAAATATAAAATATGATTATTAACTTATTATTAAATGAATGTAAAATGCTGATTTTAAGAAAATTGTGAAATTTACAGGTTTATAAAAGAATTTGAAAATAATTTGTAAAGTCATTTTATATAAATTTTACATAAGCATTGGTGTGTAAAATTTATATAAAATCTTTATCAAAATTTAGCAAAGTATGAGATAAGAAAACCCAGCAAATCTGCTGGGTTTAACTATAATATTTGATTATTTACATATTTTCTTAAGAGTATTGCATTAAGTGAGCCCTTAAACACAGAGCTTATGGCCATGGCCATCCATACCCCTGCTACACCGGCTATAGGCATAAGGAGGGCAGCTAGAGGAATGCGAAGCAAGTTAAATATCACAGATATCCTAGCTGGAGTCTTAGTATTGCCCATCCCATTAAAGGCTCCGGTAAGGCCAATCTCTGTCGACATAAAGACCTGGGTGAGGGAAAGTATGGATAAATAAGTTGCCCCAAGCCTTATAGTTTCAGGATCATTTGGTACAAATATCCTCATAAGCGGATACCTAAAGATAAAGAGGACTAGCATAGATATAAAGCCAATGCTTGCCACTATTTGGAAGGACTTTCTAATTACCTTGCGGACCCTATCATGTAGGCCTGCCCCGTAGTTTTGGCCAACCATGGCAGATATCCCTACCTGAAGGCCTTCGGTGGTATTCCATGTGATCGATTCTAGCTGGCTACCTATAGAATAAGCCGCTACAGCCGCCTCACCAAAGCCTGCCATAAAGCGGTTTAGAATAATACTTATCACAGCCATCAGAGCACTCATTAAAGCAGCCGGAAGCCCCATCTTTAGGATATCGCGTACCCAATGGCCCTGGTAATCTAAGCGGGTCAATGCTGATTTTAATAGATTATTTGTCTTAAATATTTCTATTATAAATATAAGGGTCACAATCATTTGGCTAGCCACAGTTGCTATAGCAGCACCCTTTACTTCAAGCCTTGGGATAGGGCCTAGGCCAAAAATTAGAATCGGGTCAATTATTATATTTGCCACAAGGCCTATGGTGTTTATTCTAAAAGGTGTGACAGAATTGCCCAGCGACTGGAAACTTTGGCTAAGTATTGGATTTATAAAGAAAAATATAATACCAAGTCCTACTATAAATATGTATTCGTAAGCATAGTTGCTAGCAGCATCACTAAGCCTATAAAAATCGACATAGAATCGATTAAATACTACCATCATTGTCGAATAGATGAGGGCAACTATAATTGTTAATATATAGCCGTTATTGAGGACTCTAATGGTTTCTTTTTCTTCGCCCCTACCAAAGGCTTGGGCTACGAAAACCCCAGTTCCTATCTTTGGTATGAGGGCAATGGCATTGGCAATCCAGAGTAAAAATCCTGCAATTCCAACTCCAGCAATGGCATTTGATCCTAATCTACCTAAGAAAAACATGTCTACAAAGTTATATGTAATTTGAATAAGCGCCGTGAGGGCCAGTGGTATTGATAATTTTAAGAGGGATTTACTGATATCCCCTTGGGTTAGATTTTGATTCATAAATTCTCCTCGCCATTCTATCTTACATGCTATTGGCTAAAATGTCATCAGATGGGTATTCTAATTATATGAAAACACAAAAAGAGAGAATGATATCAGGTGAAATGTACCTGATAGATAATGAATTAAAAGAAGATATATATGCTTGCCGCAAGATTCGCGACTTTAACAATTCAATCACACGCGATGAAATCCAAGCTAAGGCCCGCGAGCTTTTTGGAACTTTTGGGGACAATTCATCAGTCACCCCACCCTTCCGCTGCGATTACGGCTACAATATCCACATAGGCGACAACGTATACTTTAATTACAACACATCAATCCTCGATGTAGTCCCAGTCCATATTGGCGACAATGTCTTAGTAGGCCCTGATTGTGGATTCTACCCAGCTGAACACCCTATCGATCCTGAGATTCGTAAAACAGGAATTGAATTTGGGAAGCCAATAGTTGTCGAAAAGGATGTCTGGATAGGGGGACACGTGGTAATCAAAGGAGGAGTGACCATAGGCGAAGGGTCTGTGGTAGCAGCAGGATCTGTAGTTACCAAAGACGTACCAGCCCATGTGGTAGTAGGAGGCAATCCCGCTAAAATCATCAGAGAAATCACAGATAGCGATCACGAAAAATGGATGGAAATTTACAATAACTTCAAAGAAGAAGTAGATATGGATAATAGGGACTTTTTATAGTCTCTATTTTTATACTTTTTTTGAAGAAATTTCGATAAGTATATTGACAGAATCTTAATAGTGTTATACACTCTAGGCGTAATGTAAGCGCTTACAAAAATAACAAAGGAAGTTTTTATGGACATTTACGATATTGCCCGTAAATCTGGTTATTCAATAGCCACTGTCTCCAGGGTTATTAATAATTCAGCAAATGTTAGCACGAAAGCACGTGAGACAATCATGAAAGTAATCGCAGAAAATGATTACTCACCAAACAGGGTTGCAAGGTCTCTTGCGACCAATGAAAGCTCCCTAATTGGCATCATAGTGCCAGATATTAGGAAATATTTTGAAAGAGAATTTGCCTACGAGCTAGAGAAACGACTCCAAGACAGAGGCTATATGGCCCTCCTTGGTGATAGCGGCAGTGACCTAATCAACAAAAAAAAATATTTGGATTTATACCTAGCAAATAAGGTTGATGGGATCATCTGCGTAGGTTCCAGCTTTGAAGAAGAAGATTTTTATGCCTACCTATTAAAGATAGCAGAAAAAATTCCAATAGCTATGATAAACTCAAACCCAATTAAAAAGTCTGATAATATCTCCTATGTATACATAGATGAGATTGATGCTATGGACCAGGCTCTAAGCCATTTACATAGCAAGGGCTACAAGCACCCAATTTTTGTTTCCTTAGAGCAAGCAAATGAAACTAGAAGTTATATTACTAAAAAAGCAGGCTTTATAGAAGCCTTGGGCTTTATCTTTCCAGATGTCGACTATGTCGAATATGGGATAAGAGATATCGACAATGATATGAGGGGTTTATATAAATTTTTGAAAAAAAATCCACATATCGATGCCATTTGCTTTGAGCAAGACTATCTAGCAGTTCAAGCTTTTAAATATTTCGTAGAGCATAGGATCGATATCCCAGCTGAATTGGCCATGATTGGTTTTGATAATATCGACGTTACCGATTATTCTAGCAAGAAGATAACATCAATTGATCAAAATATTAGCCTTCAAGCAGAGATTACAGTAAATAACCTCATCGAGCTTACTAAAGGAAATATTCTTAGTGAAAACTCAACTATTGTTAAGGCAAAACTTATTGTAAAAGAAACCACCTAAATTTTAAAGCACTTACAAAGTTAATATATATTCTAGGAGGGGTATATGGCAAGTAGAGATGTGACAAATGTGCGTCCATTTGGGATGCGAGATAAGATTGGTTATATGTTTGGGGATTTTGGTAACGATTTTACCTTTATCCTATCAGTAATGTTTTTGACAAAGTTTTACACCGACGTAATGGGAGTTAGTCCTGCAATGGTTGGTACTATGATGATGGCATCAAGATTTATAGATGCTTTTACAGATATAGGTATGGGCCAATTTCTTGATAGGCAACTTGCTGGTCCTAATGGCAAATATAAGCCTTGGATAAAAAGAATAGCTATACCAGTAGCCTTCGTATCATTTTTGATGTATGCGAGCTGGTTTGCTGATAGAAGCATGGGTTTTAAATTATTCTGGATGTTTGCTACCTATATCCTATGGGGATCTTTCTTCTATACTATGATTAACATTCCTTACGGATCTATGGCTTCAGTAATCTCTGATGATCCAGTAGATAGATCTGAGCTTTCAACTTTTAGAACGATAGGTGCTACCCTAGCTGGTCTTGTAATTGGTGTAATTGGCCCAATGGTTGTTATGGTTAAAAATGATCAAAGCCAAACAATTATGGATGGATCTAGAATGAGCATGTTCGCCTTAGGGTGTGCGATATTTGCTGTAGTATGTTATATGATTTGTTATAAAAACGTTGAAGAACGTGTTGTGGCAGAAACAAAAAATGAAACTGTCGGTTTGGGCGAGACTTTTAGAGGAATGTTTTCTTCAAAATCACTTATAGGAATTATCCTTGCTGCTCTAATGCTTCTATTAGGCTCCCTATCTATGGGCCAAATGGCAGGTTATGTATTTCCTAACTATTTTGGTAATGCTGCTGGCCAATCTATAGCTTCTGCTCTACAAGTTATAGTTATTTTGGCACTTGCTCCATTTGTTAAAAAATTAGTCCAAAAATATGGTAAAAAAGAAATATCCATAGTTGGTGGCCTTGTTGGAGGTATAGCCTTAATTCTAGGATTTTTCCTACAAACAACTAATATGGCTATCTATTTAGTAATACTAGCCTTAGCTAACGTAGGTGTAGGTGTTTTCAACTTAACCATTTGGGCTATGATTACAGACGTAATTGATGATGTAGAAGTACGCACAAATAAGAGAGATGAAGGAACTATCTATGGTTCATACTCATTTGCCAGAAAACTAGGCCAAGCCCTATCAGCAGGTATTGTTGGTTTTGTAATGAGTGCTATTGGTTATAGCCAAGCTACAGCCTTTGATCCAAATGTACTTACTGGGATTTATAATATCTCAACCCTATTCCCAGGTATTTCAATGATAGCTCTAGTATTAGTGCTTAAGTTTATCTATCCTCTAGATAAGAAAACAGTTGATGCTAATACTGCTGAACTAAAACGTAGACGTGACAACCGTAACTCAGTAGCACTATAAAAAGGAGAATTAAATGTTATATCCAGTTCAAACTAAATCAAGAATCGTAAGCTCACTTGATGGTATGTGGGATTTTATACTTGGCGATGGCAACAATTTTGATGAAGGACTTGTAGGAAAAAGGCTAGTAGATTCTAAACCAATGCCAGTACCATCTTCATATAACGACATCTATGAAGATAGTTATTTACGCGATCACTTTGGTTGGGTCTACTATCAAAGACAATTTGATGTGTCAGCTAGCCTAACAGAAGATAGGCTGATTTTAAGATTTGATGCTGTAACACATTTTGCAAAAATTTATATCAACGGTGAATTTGTAGGCGAACACAAGGGTGGCTTCCTACCTTTTGAAATTGACGTGACTGATAAGGTAAAAGATTGCCACAACCTACTTACTGTAGCTGTAAATAACGTTATAAACTACGAAACCCTACCAATCGGTGGTCTAGGTGGCAGCATGATGGATGCCCTAATGGGTGGCGGTGGCGCTGTAAACCTTGACGAAGAATATATCCAAACTAAAAATACACCAAACTTTGACTTCTTCAACTACGCTGGTATTACACGTCATGTAAGACTATATACTACACCAAAAAATTATATAGCAGATATCACTATGACCAACGATGAAGTATCTGATAATCATGCTACCCTAGGCTACAAACTTGATGTATGTGGCGAAGGTGAAGCAAAAGTATTTGTATATGACGAAGAAGGAAATTGTGTGGCAGAAGCTGAGGGCCTGGAAGGCAAGCTTGAAATCAAGGATGTAAAACTTTGGTGGCCACTAAATGCTTACCTATACGAGATTGTAGCTCAATTTGGAGAAGATGAATACCATCTTCCATACGGTATCCGTACTGTAAGAGTAGATGGCATGAAATTCCTAATAAACGAAAAACCTTTCTATTTCAAAGGCTACGGCAAACACGAAGACACCTTCCCTAATGGTCGTGGTATGAATGAGGTTATGTATTACAAAGACCTTGGCCTTATGAAATGGCAAGGAGCCAACTCATTTAGAACAGCGCACTATCCATACTCAGAAGAGATGATGAGACTTGCTGATAGGATGGGCTTTGTTGTAATCGATGAAACCCCAGCTGTTGGTATCAACGGTATGTTCGGTGGTGGTGCAAACTTTGGAGGCCAACCTGTTCCTACCTTTGGTCATCAAGAATCTATTGGTACAAAAGTTTTTGACCACCACAAAGAAGTAATCCGCGACTGGGTGGCTCGTGATAAGAACTATGCTTGCGTTTGTATCTGGTCTGTAGCAAATGAACCAGATTCATCAAGCGAAGGTGCTTATGAATACTTTGAACCTCTATTTAACCTAACTCGTGAACTAGACCCACAAAAAAGACCAGTAACCCTAGTTTCAGTACAAATGGGCGGCGGCCCACTAGCTGATGTTTCTAGCAAGCTTTCAGATATCATCTGTATCAATAGATACTATGGCTGGTATTTTGGAGGCCCAGACTTAGTTGGTCCAATGGAAGCCTTTAGAGCTGAACTAAAAATATGGCAAGAAGAAGTTGGAAAACCAGTTATCATCTCAGAATACGGGGCTGATGCAGTGCTTGGTATGAGAGATTCATCTGAAAATCCAGTTTTATATACAGAAGATTATCAAGTAAAATATTATGTAGCAAACAATGCGGTAATGGACGAATTTCGATGTGTAGTCGGTGAACATCCATGGAACTTTGCTGACTTTGCAACAGATCAAAACTTACTGCGTGTCCAAGGCAACAAAAAAGGTCTATTCTCTAGGGAAAGACGCCCGAAACTTGCAGCTTATTATTTCAAAGACAGATGGAATGCCATCCCTCACTTTGATTGGGAAGTAAAAAATAAATAGTTAAATGATGCCGGGCTATGCCTGGCATTATGTCACTATACAGAAAGGAATATGTATGGACCTAAAATTAGAAAATTTAGACCAAATACTAGAAAAAGTAGACAAAAAACCGGATTATGATGTGTCGAAATTACGCGAAGATTCAATCAATGACCCAAAATGGCTAGCCTTTGGTTCTGGCAACATCTTCCGCGGTTTTATCGCTAGAGTTGGCCAAGATATGATAAATTCTGGCGAATTTGATAGAGGAATCTCGGTAGTAGAAACATTTGATACTGAAATCATCGATTCAATTTATAAACCATTTGACAACCTAGCCCTGTCAGTGACCCTACACAAGGACGGGGAATTTGACACCAACCTTATCGCAAACCTAGTAGAATCCCTCACTCTCGATAATATGGACCGTATTCGTGAGATTGCCTTAAATAAAGACCTACAAGTGATGAGCTTTACTATCACAGAAAAAGGCTACAATCTCTATGCTCCAAATGGCGAACTAATGGATGTGGTGAAGGCAGACCTTGAAAATGACCCAGCTGATGCCAAGCACCTGATGTCTATCGTGACCTATCTCTTACACGAAAGATATAAAGACAGCGGCGCTCCAGTGACCCTACTTTCTATGGACAATGCCAGCCACAATGGAGATCTCGTAAAAAATTCTGTAGTGATGATAGCGGAAAAATGGGCAGAAGCTGGCAAGGTGGAAGAAGGATTCCTAGACTATATCAACAATGAAGTATCATTCCCACTTTCAATGATAGATAAAATAACCCCAAGGCCTGCCGAAGTAGTACAAAAACACGTTGAAGACCTTGGATTTACAAACATGGACACAGTAGTGACAGGTAAAAACACCTACATTGCCCCATTTGTAAATAGCGAGGAAGCAGAATACCTAGTAATAGAAGACAATTTCAAAAACGGTCGACCTCCATTTGAAAAAGGTGGCGTATATATAGCTGACCGCGACACTGTAAATCAAGTTGAAACTATGAAGGTAACTACTTGCCTAAATCCTCTTCATACAGTGCTTGCAACATACGGCTGTGTCCTAGGCTATGAGTCAATCTCTGATGAAATGAAGGATGACGAGCTAGTAGCCCTCATAAAAAAAGTAGGTTATGAAGAAGGCCTGCCAGTAGTGGTAGATCCTGGCATAATAAATCCAAAAGACTTTATCGATGAAGTAATTAATGTGAGATTCCCAAACCCATATATGCCTGACACCCCACAACGTATAGCAACAGATACATCACAAAAAGTGAGCGTGCGTTTCGGTCAAACTATCAAACGCTACATGGAGGATGACGAGAAATCTGCAGCATCACTTAAGTATATCCCACTGGCTATAGCAGGCTGGCTCAGATACCTACTAGCTATCGATGATAATGGCAATGAATTTGAACTTTCACCAGACCCACTTATGGATGAGCTAGAAAAAATCTTTGGTGACCGTGGCCTTGGTGAACTTGAAAATATCTCAGAGCTAGAAGAATTCTTACAAAATAAAGCAATCTTTGGTGTAAACTTAAGTGAAGCTGGACTTTCTGAAAAAGTTATCAGCTATTATAGAGAATTAAGCGAAAAACCAGGGGCTGTGAGAGAAACACTCAAGAAATATTTATCAGAAGAAGAAGCATAAGGAAAGGTGAGTAAATATTATGAAAATGACATTTAGACACTACGGAAACGACGACCCAATTAGCCTACAATACGTAGCACAAATCCCAGGAGTAACTGGTGTAATGGCTATGCTAAACGAATTTGAAGCAGGCGAAGTGTGGGATAAAGATATCTTCAAAGCATACGTAGATGAGTGCCACAAATACGGCCTAGAATGTGAAATCATCGAATCAATCAACGTTCACGAAGATATCAAGATGGGTCTACCAACTCGTGACGAATATATCGAAAACTACAAGCAATCGCTTAGAAATGTAGCAGAGTGCGGAGTAAAGGTAGTAATCTATAACTTCATGCCTGTATTTGACTGGCTAAAAACTGACCTTGCCTATGAACTTCCTGATGGATCAAATACTCTAGCCTTTGACCAAGCCAAGGTAGAAGGCCTAAGCCCACGCGATATGGTAGATGAAATCCTAAATGGTGCAGGTAACTTCGAGCTTCCTGGCTGGGAACCAGAAAGACTTGCCCGCCTAGAAGAAGTACTCGATCAATACAAGGACATCGACGAAGATAAACTACGCGAAAACTACAAATATTTCCTAGAAGCTATCATCCCAACATGTGAAGAAGTTGGCATCAAGATGGCAGTTCACCCAGACGACCCAGCTTGGCCACTATTTGATATTCCAAGAATCACATCTACTGCAGATGACCTCGAAAAAATCATAAACCTAGTAGACAGCCCTTCAAATACCCTATGTATCTGTACAGGATCTCTTGGAAGCCGCAAAGAAAACGACCTACCAGCTATCATCCGCGAATACGTGAGCCGAGATAGAGTAGGCGCAATGCATGTTCGTAACATAAAATTTGAAGGCGAAAAGAAATTCTATGAAGCAGCCCACCTATCAACATGTGGATCTCTTGACATGTATGAAATCATGAAAGCCCTTAGTGATGCTGGCTTTACTGGATATCTTAGACCAGACCACGGTCGTATGATCTGGGGCGAAGAAGGCCGTGCAGGCTACGGCTTATACGACAGAGCCCTAGGTGTCACCTACCTAAACGGTCTATGGGAAGCTGTGGAAAAAGACAAAGAAAGATACGGCGCAGAAACTAAGTAGACCATAACTAAGAAAGCCTCTTAGCTTCCTAGGGGGCTTTCAAGTTGTACATAATAGTAGAGGATAATTATGAAAAAAAGAAACAAAATCATATCTCTTGTGCTCCTAATCGCTATATTTTTCACAGGATGTGCAGGCAACGCACAAGATGATAAGGTAATCATAAGGGTCGGCCACAACCAATCTCAAAAACACCCTACTCACTTGGGCCTATTAGCCTTTGAAGAATATGTAGAAAGTGAGCTGGGTGACAAATACGACATCCAAGTCTTCCCATCAGAACTATTAGGTTCGCAAACCGACATGGTCCAATTAACTCAAACTGGAGCTATAAATATTAGTGTAGCAAGTAACGCTATTCTAGAAACTTTTTCCGATATATATGAAATCTTCAATCTACCATATTTGTTTGCATCACCAGAAGCCTATCATGCTGTAATGGATGATGAAGCTATCACAGAGCCTATCTTTACATCTACTAAAGATGCAGGTTTTGAGGCTGTAACCTGGCTTGATGCTGGCAGCCGTTCATTTTATACCATAAATCGTCCTATAGAAAAACCAGAAGACCTCAGAGGCCTAAAAATCCGTGTACAACAATCACCAACAAACGTTCGTATGATGAATCTCCTTGGTGGATCTGCTTCTCCTATGGGCTTTGGTGAAGTATACACAGCTCTACAATCAGGTGTAATTGATGGAGCAGAAAATAACGAAATGGCTCTAGTAGATAACGGCCACGGCGACCTTTGTAAATACTATTCCTATGACATGCACCAAATGGTACCAGATATCGTTATCGCAAATTACGAATGGCTAGAAAACCTACCAGCAGAAGATAGGGCTGTTTTTGAAGAAGGTTTTAAGATTTTAAACCAAAAACAAAGAGAAGAATGGACTAAATCTATCGAGGCTGCCCGCAACAAGGCAGGAAATGACATGGGGGTAAACTTCATCTACCCAGACCAAAAACCATTTGTAGATGCTGTAGCTCCTCTAACAGAAGAAGTGCTAAATCGTAACGAAAAATTAAAACCATATTACGATGCTATCCAAGTCCACAATAACTCATCCCAAGGAGGTAGCAACTAATGAAGAAAACCTTACAAAATATACTAAAATTCTTATCAGCAGCTTCATTACTTATAATGCTACTACTTGTTGTGTGGCAAGTATTTACTAGATATATCCTAAACAATCCTTCTACATGGTCAGAAGAGCTTGTAGGATTTCTATTTGCCTGGTCCACCCTATTTGGGGCAAGTCTGATAGTATCTGAACGTGGCCATATGAACATTCCAGTGCTAATGGATACAAAAGAGCCAGCTACCCAAAAAAAGGCAGCAATATTTTCTGAGATAATGATTTTGTTATTCTCCCTATCTGTCCTAACCTATGGTGGTATTAGAATTACAAATCTTGCTCTAAACCAAATGACCTCATCCCTAGGTATACCTATTGGATGGTTTTATATCCCACTTCCTATTACAGGTATCATAAATACCATCTTTTGCATCCTAAATATCAAGTCTATAAGTCGTGGTGAAGTAGAGTTTTTCAAAGCAAAAAACGCATCAGAAGCTTCTAACAAGCAAGCAAATAATGCTTCTGAAGTGGCAAAATTTGATGAACCAAATGACCTCGCAGAGCTTATAGAAGAAGATGTCACTTTAGAAGAATTGAGCGAAGAAACTGTCCCAGTAGAGGATAGATTAGCTAGTGAAAATAAAACAGAAGCTAGCGTTAAAACTGAAACTAGCGGTGAAGTTATCAAACAAACTTTTGAAAGTGACTTAGGAAATAAAGGAGATAAATAATGGGTGGACAAGCATTAGCAGTAATATTAATAGTTTTAGCTGCCCTATTGATTCTAGGCGTTCCAATTGCATTTTCAATAGGTATAGCTTCAATCGTAACAATCCTTGCTACAGTACCACTAAATGTAGCAGTACTAACAGCAGCTCAAAGGACCTTTGTAGGTATGAGCTCATTTACCCTTACAGCAATTCCGTTTTTTATCCTAGCAGGTAATCTAATGAATGAGGGCGGGATTGCAAAAAGACTTGTAGATTTTGTAATGGCTATCCTTGGTAAACTACCAGGAGCCCTACTTGTAACAAATATAGGTGCCAATTTAATCTTTGGTGCTATCTCAGGGTCTGCCTCTGCAGCAGCTGCAGCAGTTGGATCAATGGTAAAACAAGGTGAAGAAGAAATGGGTTATGATAAGGCCCTATCAACCGCAGCCAACGGTGCTTCTGCTCCAGCAGGTCTGCTTGTCCCACCATCAAATGCCCTTATTACCTATTCACTAGTATCAGGTGGTACATCTATCGCAGCGCTTTTTTTAGCAGGCTACTTTCCAGGACTTATCTGGGCACTTGGCTGTACCATAGCTGGGGTAATCCTTGCAAAGAAAAAAGGGTATAAGGGTGTTGAAGGTAAGTTCTCATGGGCAAATCTAGGACGAGCAACCCTACGTGCTATCCCATCTCTTGGACTTATCGTAGTAGTAATCGGCGGTATCGTAGCTGGTATATTTACAGCTACCGAAGGTTCAGCTGTATCTGTAGTCTATGCCCTAATCCTAGGCCTTGCCTATAAGAACCTAAACTTTAGAAAAATCGTAGATATCATAGTAGAATCAGCAAAAATGAGTGCTATAGTAGTATTTCTTATAGGTGTAAGTAATATCCTATCATGGGTTATGGCCTTTACAGGTATTCCACAAATGATTGGTAATGCTTTATTATCAGTAACAGACAATCCTATTGTCCTATTGCTAATCATAAACATTATCCTATTAATATCTGGTACCTTCATGGATGTAACACCAGCGATCCTTATCTTTACACCACTATTTCTACCTATCGTTGAAACATTTGGTATGCACCCAGTACACTTTGGTCTAATCATCGTTTATAACCTATGTATTGGAAATATCACACCACCAGTTGGTAACACACTTTTCGTTGCTATCAAGGTCGGCGATACCAGCCTACAAAAGGTAATGCCATATATGATTAGGTTCTACCTATTTATCCTACTTGGACTCATACTCGTAACATACGTACCTGCTATCACACTATCACTACCACAATCAGCAGGACTAATCTAAAAGGAGAGATAATGAAACAATTTTTGACAGATGATTTTTTATTAAACACTGAATACGCAAAAACTCTTTATCACAACTACGCCAAAGATGAGCCAATCTTTGACTGGCACTGCCACCTGGAAGCAGAAGAAATATATAAAAATGAAAAAATAGAATCAATCACTAAAGCTTGGCTTGGTGGCGACCACTACAAGTGGAGGACTATGAGAGCTGTGGGTATAGATGAAGACCTCATCACAGGAAGCGCAGATGACCTTGATAAATTCAAGGCCTATGCTGCTACTATGCCAAACCTAATAGGTAACCCAATCTATCACTGGACTCATCTAGAGCTAAAAAACTATTTTGGAATCGACTACTGCCTAGAACCAGACACAGCAGAAGAGATTTATAAAATCGCCAACGAAAAGCTATCTACAGATGCATACACCCCTCGCGGTCTAATCAAAATGAGCAATGTAGCTGCAGTTTGTACAACCAACGACCCAGTAGATGATTTACATTACCATGACTTACTAGATGAAGATGAGACTTTTGAGACCAAAGTAAAACCAGCCTTCCGCCCAGACAGGGCCCTAGCTATTGAAAAGGCAGATTATGCCGACTATATAAAAACTCTATCTGAAGTAAGTGGTGTAGAAATTGTATGCTTTGATAGCCTCAAAGAAGCACTCGTAAAAAGAATGGATTTCTTTAATGAAAAGGGCTGCAAGGCCAGTGACCAAGCCTTTAAATATGCACCTTTTGTTGAAAAATCTGACGAAGAAATCACAGATATTATAAAGAAAAAATTAGCTGGCGAAAGCCTTGAAACCTGCGAAGAGGATGCTTACAAAACTAGCCTTATGATATGGCTAGGCACTAAATATAAAGAATATGACTGGGCAATGGAACTACACATTGGTGTAATCCGTGACAACTCTACTCTACTTGACGAAAAACTAGGCAAGGACGTGGGCGGAGATGCTACCAACGACCAATATTATGCAGAAAATCTAGCCAGACTATTAAATCAAATAGAACTAAAGAGTGGCCTACCAAGAACCATCATCTTCCCACTCCACCCAGCAATGTTTTACCCAGTATCAACAATTGCAGGAGTATTTAACAAGGGCAATGATGAAGGCGTCCTTACCTGCCAACTAGGTCCAGCTTGGTGGCACCTAGACCACAAAGAAGGCATGCTAGACCAAATGAAAATTCTAGCTGCAACAAGCGCCTTTGCTAAAAATATCGGAATGATTACAGACAGCCGTTCATTCTTAAGCTACCCACGCCACGAATACTACAGAAGACTACTATGTAGATATGTAGGCGGACTAGTAGACGGTGGCGAATATCCATGGGATGAAGAATTCCTTGGCCAAATGATCAAAGACATCTCTTTTAACAACGCCAAAGACATCATAAAAATAGACCTATAAGGAGCAATCAATGTTAAAATACGAAGTATTAAACAGAGTCAAAGAACTTGGCATAGTCCCAGTTATTAGAGGCAATTCTGCCGAAGAAGCCCTAGGCTACTGCAGGGCCTTAATCGAAGGTGGGATTGATATCTTAGAAGTCACCTTTACCATCCCAAATGCCCTAGATGTCTTTAAGGAGCTAAATGCTGAGCTTCCAGATACTGCAACATTGGGTGCAGGTACAGTTATGGATCCAACCACAGCCCGTCTTGCTATCTTAAATGGAGCTAAATTTATCGTATCTCCTGGCTTTAATCCAGAAGTAGCAAAAATGTGTAACCTCTACCAAGTACCATACATGCCAGGCTGCATGACCTTTACAGAAATCACTACAGCCCTAGAATATGGCGTAGACCTAATCAAACTCTTCCCAGGATCTCTGCCTGGCCCATCATATGTAAAAGCCATCCACGGCCCACTACCAACTGCCAACATCATGCCAACTGGTGGCGTAAGCCTTGATAACCTCGAAGATTGGTTTAGGGCTGGAGTATTTGCGGTAGGAGCCGGATCTAATCTCGTAGCAGGTAGCCATGAAGAAATCGTAGAAATGAGCAAAAAATACCTAGAAAAAATCGCGGAAGTGAGAAAGTAATGAAAAAAGTCGTAACATTTGGGGAGATCATGCTTAGGCTCTCCCCACCTGACTACCAAAGATTCTTACAAGCAAACACTTTTGAGATAAACTATGGTGGCGCTGAGGCCAATGTTGCCCTAGCCCTTGCAATGCTAGGCTATGACAGCCACTTTGTGACAAAAGTTCCAGATAATGCCATAGGCCACGCTGCCATCAATTCTCTCCGCAAATATGGAGTTGACACATCTGATGTTGTATTCGGAGGCGATAGGCTAGGAATCTATTATCTAGAAAAGGGTTCATCAGTTCGTGCCAGCAATGTCATCTATGACAGAAAAGACTCAGCCATAGCTCACGCCAAATGCGATAACTTTGATTGGGATAAGATTTTTATAGACACCGACCTATTTTTAGTATCAGGCATCAGCCCCGCAGTAAGTACTGACTGTCAAGATATCACAAAAAAAGCCTTAGAAGCTGCAAAGGAAGCTGGTGCGCTGATAGTAATCGATGTCAACTACAGGGCCAAAATGTGGGATTTAGAAAAAGCCAATAAAGTCATGAAAGACCTACTTCCATACGCGGATGTAGTCTTGGGCTTTACACCAGACATCCTACTTGAGATAGACCAAGACCTAAGCCCAGATGAACACATCAACCTCCTCCGCCGCATGGTAGACACCTACGATTTAAAAATCGCTGCATCTACCTTTAGAACCAGCCACTCAGCTACCCACAATAGCTTAAAAGCAAAGCTATACGATGGAGAAAAACTATATACATCCAAAGAATACGAATTTGATATAGTAGACAGGGTTGGTGGTGGAGATAGCTTTACCACAGGACTCATAAGTGGCCTCTTAGACGAAAAACCACTCCAAGAAGCCCTAGAATTCGCCACAGCTACAAGCGTGTGGAAACATACTATAGCAGGCGATGCTAATATTGTAAGCAAAGAAGAAATTGAAAGCCTCGCGGCTGGTGGGTCAACACTAGTACAGAGATGATTTAGTTCAAGTGTTAACTAAATAAACTTTTTTTAAATTTTTTAGAGAGATAGCAATGTCTCTCTTTTTTATATAATTATTTTCTTAGTTTAAGATACTTATACAGTAATGATTGTGCTCGCGGATCTATGTATAAAATAAAGTATTTGTTGTCTTCTATTTAATATGATTCTTTAAGTAATTCTTCGCCCAAGTATGGGCCCAGGGGATTATTAATTCCCTACTGCATGTCGGGCATGGGGCTCTGCAACCCTTAGTCAGAGTGTAGTTCTCTCTTAAATGTAATATTTTTATTTAGATAAAACCTCCGCCTCGGGGCGCAGGGCGGTAGGGGTGACAAGCCCGTCCGGCTCGTAGAGGACAGACCCCCTCATGACCACGAAAACCCGCTACTACGTAGCTCTTCCGTGCTAACGAAATACGGACTTCGTCCTCTCCGCGCTCCTGCGCTACATTTCGGGTTAAAAGGCCAAAATCAATGGCCTTTTAACTGCACTAAGTTTTCGGGATAATCAAGCGTGTCCGGCATACTGGACCCAAAATCACTGGGCATTTATCTCCCCCTTAAACCCCCTTTTCCGGAACCCCCTGCAAACGACCCCGCCGGGGGCAGTTTGGGAGGGATCGCTTCGCGATGCCCGTTTAACCACCAATCAGTAAGCTCACTGCGTGAGCTTTTGGTGAAAGTTTGTTGGCTAGTAATGATATCCACTTTCTACCACATCTCAAAAGAGATGTTATTCCTTCATGTACTGCTGATATATCAAAATAATGCCTGCCTCATCTGCATTTCCGTTATCTATGTTTATCTCCACGAAAATTATATAAAATTCATGGGCAAACTATACTTTAAAAGTCTTTCATCTATTCTATATATACTTAAAATCGTGATTTTTTTATATATTCGTCATACAACTGCCTATATAAATCCGAATTTTTTATTAGGTAGTCATGCTTCCCTTTACTCTCCATTTCGCCATCTTTAATTACTATCATTTCATCAGCTAGGTTATTTAGTACGTCAATTTTATGGGATATTATGATTCCTCTTTTGTTGTCGATATAGCTTTTTAATACTTCCAAACTTTTTTTCTCACTTAATAAATCGATACTTGTAAAAGGTTCATCAATTAAATAAGGAAGATCAGTTTCAAGTAATAGAAGTCTAGCTAAGCATATTTTATTTTTCTCCCCACCAGATATATTTGATCCCCTTTGTCCAAATAATCTATCAGATAGATAAGATAAGTCTAGGTCAGTGACTAACTTTTCATATTTTTCTGCAATATAATAATTTTTATTTATCTTTATATCTGATATTATATTGATTGTTTCATCAATGATAGATTCAAACGATTCTTGTATTAAATTCTCACAAGTTGTCATATCTAAATCTCTAAAATCATAAATATCACATAATAAATCTAAATCGTCATTTTTTATAGTATAGTCTCCGGATTTCGCTAAGTCTCTAATATTACTAAATCTATGATAATATTCATCCTTTTTTAATCGAAAGTCATTTTCCGATAAAGGTTGTTTTTTTAAAGTGATATTATCTTTTATGCTCGCATCAAATATTTCATTATCTTGGTAATACATTTTATAAAGGCTGTACCTCATTGCAAGATTTATATCTGAAATATTTACACCACCATAATTAACTAGGCCCTCCATAGGAACTAAATCTCCCAATAATAATTTTATAATAGTAGATTTTCCTTCACCCGACACACCTACTATCCCGTACATCTTATCTAGTTTGAGATTGAAGTTTGTTAAAACAGATTTATCTTCATAGTTCACTTTAATATTTTTAAGCTTTACTTCTGTACTTTGAGGCAAGGTAAATTTTTGTTTTGCATTTAGAGATTCAATATTTCTATTATGTAGCATATCGACTTTATTAGCATTATCCCTTAATTCCTTTAAAGTATATAGTGGCAAGAAACTTGCTGGTATATAAGCGACCATAGTGATGAAATTACTAATCGCTAGATTATCTTTTAAGATTAATAACATGGAAATAATAAATATAACAATCATAGTTATATTTTTAATACTATCTATTAAACTGCTAGCTAATCTAGATGCTAACATGTTTTTCATGAAAAATTCATCCCTAGTATCTATAGATTTGTCTAATTCGTATAAGTAACGCTCAAAACTACCAGCATTCATAATGCTTTTTCTATTTTCAATAAATTCTAATGCTAATGGATTAAGCTTAAAGATTTCCTCCCTACCCTTTGCAAAATATTCAATCTGTCTATTTTCTAAATACTTTAATAAAACTATGGTAATTATGTATGCAATTATAATTACAATAGGAAAGTATAAAGACCAATTAGCAGTAATGACAAGAATTATTATTGTAGTAATTAGATTTGATATCCCAACAAAATAATTGGAAGCGGCGAGCATATTGCTCACTTGTTCAGCATCACCAAAGACAGAATTTAAAAAAGCCCCAGACCCTCTAGTATTTATAACAAAACTAGGAGACCTGCTAATTGAATTTAAAAGTTTGACACTAAATGTCTTTTGAATTTTTAGTTGAAATATAATTAACAGATAGGCTTCTAATATACCTAAAGCTATAAGTAGTATGCTAAGAATAAAGAAAAATGCGATGGATTTGGGTTCTACATGGGCTAATAAAATGGAATCAATAATCCTTTTTTGAATCAAAGGTAGCACTACGAGCAAAATACTTGATGCGATCGATAATAACAACAGTTTGAAAATCAGAGCTTTATCTCCATACATTTTAAGATAAGAAAAAATCTTGCGCATAAAACCTCCATGCAAATTAAAATGTGAAAATTATCACGCTATAAACAAGCGTAGTAAAATGATACTATGGAATCATTTTTATTTCAAACTATACTTTCATATTCAAACTTAATAAATATATTTATTACACGAATCTTTATCCTCAGCGAAGTCAAATAATAGCAATAACCCTATAGATAAAAACAAGTCTTGAATTGTTGTTTATTTAAAATAAAAATACTTAATCAAACTACTCACAATAACTCACTTTGTAAGCTAATGTTAAAAGTATTTTGCGCAATCTTTAACAACCCAAAGACTCACGAAGTGAGTCTACTCCTCGGAATGGCTCGGTGACCCGAGCCTCCCTGTAAAGGCAGGATTCGCGGAGTGAATCCTACTAAACAATGGCAGCGGAACATAAACACCCGTTGATTTCAGGTCCAGTATGCCGGACACGTTTGATTATCCCGAAAACTGGGTGCAGTTAAAAGGCCATTGATTTTGGGTCCAGTATGCCGGACACGCTTGTTTATCCCGAAATGTAGCGCGGGAGCGCGGAGAGGACGAAATCCGTATTTAGTTAGCACGTGAGAGCTTCGATAGAAGCGGATTTTCGTGGGCTTTCTCGGCCTACGGCCTGCGACCATTCCATGGAGGGCAAGATGTGGCGACAATATTGGTCCTCCAAGAGCCGGGCAGGCTTGCTTGAGACCCCTCGTCCCTATCCCCCGGAGGCGGAGTGTTTGATAAATATTTATATTACATATAAAAGAGAAATTACGTTTGACTTATGTAGGGGTAGCAGAGTCCCTGCCCTGGATTTAGTGAAGGATTTACAGATTAATCTGACTTAAGATCCTTCGACTCACTTCGCTCGCTCAGGATGGTAGAAGCATGGACTTTGAAGAATACGGGGTTAGCGAAGGGGGTGCACCCCCTTAAAGGTTTTCCTTATTTTTTCAAAAACAAAAAAAGCCTCATTACTAGGCAATAACCCAGCAACAAGGCCTATAAAAAGATTTTTCTAATATTTTTTAAAAAATATTAAACAGTACCGTCAATATATTTTTCACGAAGTCTTAGCGCAGAAGGACACACAGCTATACCACCTTCACCTGTTTCACGAAGTCTTGATGGTAGGGCATCTCCTACTCTCTTCATTGCGTCTACTGCTTCATCGAAGTCTACATACATTTTTACCCCAGCCATTGCCATATCAGCACTTGCTAGAGCGTTCATGATGCCGTTGGCATTTCTTAGGTTACATGGGAATTCTACCATGCCGCCGATTGGGTCGCATACGAGTCCCAAGATGTTTAGTAGGGCACAGGTTGCTGAGTTTTCTTGTACTTGGATGTCGTATCCTCTAAGGAAGCATACTGCCGCTGCTGCCATTGCGGATGCTGATCCTGTTTCTGCTTGACAGCCACCTTCAGCACCTGCAAATGTTGCGTTATCAAAGATTACTTGGCCGATTTGTGTTGCCACAAGCATTGCTTTTTTTAATTCATCATCATCATAGCCATATTTGTGGTACATGGTCATAAGTGTTGCTGGAAGGATACCTGATGAACCTGCTGTAGGAGCAGCTACTATTCTACCCATAGCAGCGTTTACCTCACTAGTTGATAGGGCCATAGCCATTGCTTTAGCTGCTGTATCACCTAGTACTGTATCTCCACCTAAGAAGTAATCATTCATTGCCTTAGCGTTACCACCTGTCATGCCAGTTACAGATACTACTGGTGTTTCAAGGGCAGCATGTGAGGATTCTTTCATCACATCTAGGGTGAATTGTAACCTATCCCAGATTTCTTCTTCAGTTCTGCCTGTATTTTCTATCTCATCTTTGATTGATAGTTCCCAAAGTGATAGGCCTTCTTTTTCGCATCTTTCTTTTAATATATTAAATTTAGTTAGCATTAAAAACTCCTATCCTATATATTTGATAAAATCAAAGTCTTTACCGTTTTTTATTGTTTCAAGTGCTTCGTCGGTTAGTGGCTCATCTAGTTCGCACACTAACATTACAGAATCACCATCTTTGATGGTTTTCATGGTGTGGATATTGTAGCCATTATCATAAAGTATGTTTGATACAAAGGCAATTACGCCTTTTTGTTCGCCATAGCCCATGAATAGTGTAGGTCTTTTTGCATAATATTCGATAGGTTGGCCCATGATTCTATTTATTACCATAGCTCCCCCACCGATTGACGTGCCTTGGACATCTACATCTTCATGGTCTCCTGGATATTTAAATACCATACGAACTGTATTTGGGTGTACTTCACCTAAGTCTGTTTCTATGAATTTATATTTGATACCTGCTTCATCGGCATATGAGAAAGCATTGATGATTCTATCATCTTCTGGTTCAAAGCCTAGTACTCCACCTACTAATGCCCTATTTGTGCCGTGGCCCTTGTAGGTTTTGGCAAATGATCCATGTAGGTAGAAGTCTACTTCATTGAAGCCTTCATCAACGATTTTACGAGCTGTGTTTGCTATTTTACAAGCTCCAGCTGTGTGTGAGCTCGATGGACCTACCATTACTGGTCCAATTATGTCAAAAACTGATGCATTTACTGGCATACTTACCTCCTTAAATTTTTTACCTTTCTTACTTATATTGTACCCAGATGGGTTTGCTATGTAAAAATAAAGGGCAGCTAAGAGCTACCCTATTATAAATTGCAAAGGTTAGTTGTTATTTTGGGTTATTTATTACTGGAATTGGTTTCCAATCTTTGTTGCCTAAGATTTTTTGGTTGTAGATTTTATCTACTAATACTGCTATAGCTGTATCACCAGATACGTTAGCTGCTGTACCAAATGAGTCTTGGGTTAGATATAGTGAAATAAGTAGACTTGCCATAGCTGATTCTGGTGCGATACCTACGATTGGTAGGAATGGAAGAGCACTCATTACTGCCCCACCTGGAGCACCTGGAGCTGCTACCATTGCGATACCTAGGATAGCTATAAGTTGTAGGATTAGACCAAAAGAGTGGTCCATGTTATACATATATAGGATTGTAAATACACAACCTGTTATTGTAATCATAGATCCTGGCATGTGTACTGTAGCACCTAGTGGTATTACAAAGTCTGCGATTTCACGGCTAACACCGTTGTTTGCTGCACATTGTAGGTTTACTGGAATAGTAGCTGCTGATGATTGTGTACCAACTGCTGTGAAGTAACCTCTAAGTTGGTTTTTAAGCATAGCAAATGGATTTTTGCCAGTAGCAGAACCCGCAATGATAAATAGTACTGTTACATATAAAATGTGTAGAATAATAATACAAATAAATATTCTCCAGAAGATTGATAGTACGGCAAATACTGAACCATTGTAGCTCATTTCTGAGAAGTTACCAAAAATGAAGAATGGTAGTAGAGGTACTATAGCTTTTGCAAGTACATTTGTGATAATAGCATTAAATTCATCTACGATTTTGTATAGGCCTTGGCCAGAACCATTGCGTCTTAACCAAGAGATAGAAATACCCATCATAAATGCGAAAACAATACCACCTGTTACATCAAAAAATGGTTTAAGCGGAACTGTAAAGTATGGGTCAAGAGTAAGACCTTCACTAGCTGTGATTGCATTTACTTGTGCTTGAGTGATAAATCTTGGGAAGATGTTGCTACTCATTAGATATGATAAGCTACCACCAATAAGTGTAGAACAATATGCAAGTAGTACTGTTACACCTAGAAGTTTACCTGCCCCTTCACCTAGATCTGCTATACCTTTTGTAACGAAAGCAAGGATCATCAGTGGAATGATAAATGATAAAAATGATCCAAAAATGGATGAGAATGTTACTGCAATTCTTACGAACCATTCAGGTAAATATTGACCTGCTAGGACCCCTAAGATGATTGCAAGAATCATACGTGGAATAAGTCCAACATTACGAAAACGTCCCATTAAAATCTCCTTTTTAAAATTTGGTTATGTAAACCTTTGCAATTTCATTGTAGCACATGATTTAACACTTGTAAATGCCTTATATAAATTTGTCTAAATATTTAACATCATATGAGTCATTATACATTATTTAGTTAAAGTCATAATAAGATTGTTAAAATCTAGTACAACAATGTCTATAGAAGAATTTTAGTATATAATAACTAAGAAAAAAATGCAAGCAAAAGGGGCTGTTGCAAAATAGATAAATTGTTCCAATATCATTCGAGCACCCTCCCAGATAGTTTGGCCTCCATGAGCCGGCGGGCTAAATCTCAAACTATCTGTGAGTGCACTCTAATGATGGAACAATAATTATCTATTGATTTGCAACAGCCCCTTGTAAAATCTTAGTAAAAATTTATTTAACGTTTTGATATCTTTCTTCTACTACATCCCAGTTTACTACTTTCCACCATTCTTGTAGATATTTTGGTCTAGCGTTTTGGTAGTCTAGGTAGTAAGCGTGTTCCCATACGTCGTTACCAAGGATAGCTTCTTTGCCTTCTAGGATTGGGTTGTCTTGGTTTTTAGTTGAGATAACTGCTAGTTCGCCATTATCTACTACAAGCCATGCCCAACCAGAACCGAATTGGCCTTTACCAGCATCTTCAAATTTAGTTTTGAATTCTTCAAATGAACCAAATTTAGCATCGATAGCTTCTTTTAATTCACCAACTGGCTCGCTTGATCCACCTGGAGTCATTGTTTCCCAGAATTTGTTGTGGTTTAGAACTCCACCAAGGTTGTTTATAAGTTTTTGTTTTTTAGCAGCATCATCTGTTATTTCGTCAATTTTCTTTAATAAGCATTTTGGGCAAGATTGATCTTCAAAGCCTGTGCCTTCTAATAATTGATTAGCTGTATCTACGTATGCTTGGTGGTGTTTATCGTGGTGGAAAGTCATAGTTTCCTTAGAAATCACTGGTTCTAGTGCGTCATAATCATATGGTAGTGCTTTTAATTCTAACATTTATAAAACCTCCTAAAGTTTTACATTTAATACTATGGTAAGTCATCTTACCGTCTATATTATACTAATACCCACATTTGATAAAATTTATCAAAATTATTTTTTAAATTCAACAAGCGCTGTGGCCTCATATATCAAAACGACTTCGCCCTCTGGATCGTAGGCTGTGAGTTTATTGGTGACAAAACCATCTTGGCCTGCTTTTCTTTCGAGAAGCTTCGTGGTTTCGACCTTTATGGTGTAAAAAGTGTCAGGATAAATTGGCAAGAGCCAACTCGCATTATCTACTCGTACTCCGCATATCATGCCCTCTTCATCAATGCGGGTCTTTACCCACTGGCCCCAAAAGACAGTATTGGCCCAAGACCCGCTAGCTATTATCCTTCCAAAACGTGATTTTTCTGCAGCCTTTTTGTCTACATGTATAGGACGAGGGTCATATCTTTTCCCCGCTTCTATTATTTCTTCTTCTGTAAAAGATATGGGCTCGATATCATCAAATACCATCCCAACTTCATATTCATCAAAATACATATCTTCACCTCAAGCTATACTTACCCAATTATTTCTAAAGAAAAAGCACCCAGCTGGGTGCAAAATTATATATACTGTGCCAATACTATAGTTAATATTATAGGCCCTATGATGACTGTAGCTACTAGTAAAAATTCCATCACATTTAGTGATAAGAATCCTACTTGAAAAAGTATGGCTTCTACAACAAATACTAGACCAAGGATGATATATGCTCTACCTACATCTTTAGCTAATTTATCTAAATCATCAATCTTTGATAGATTGACTCCATTTAGTAAATGTAACATCTTTTTTTGTCTAAACTTCATCCCTAAAACTATAAAAGTTAGGCCACAAAGAAGACTTACTATTAACATACTATCTCCTTATTTATTCTCAGAGGATCCTGTAACTTAGTATCTTAGGCTAATTATATCATAATTAATAAATCATATCTAGCGGTGTATTTAATAAATTATGGATGCTTGTATGTTGAGCTTAAGAATTCTTTGATGATTCTATAGCCATTTTAATATTTTCTTTTAATTTATCTTTTTGCTCTTGTGGTATAAGAGCACCTTCAATTGGGTCACCAATGATTTTGCCGTTTTTATCAACTACGATTGTAGTTGGATAGGCAAATATTGTTTCTAGGTAGTCCTTCATATCTCCTTCGTAATCTACTGCCAGTGCCTTGTATGTTGGTTTTTTGTCAGCAATGATTCGATCAAAGGCTTCTTTTGTTGATTCATCGTAATTTACATCTGTACACATAGAGATAAATTCGACGCCTTCTTCTTTATGAAGTTCGTCAGCCAGATTATTTAGCTCATCCATTTCCTCTATACAAGCAGAACAGCCTGTAAACCAAAGATTTATTACTGTAGCATTATTTTTTTCTATATCGGCTATACCATAGTCGCCACCATTTTGATCTTTGGCTGTAAACACTGGGAGCTTTGTTTTAGTCGCTCCCATATTAGATGGTTCTTCGATTGGTAGGTTTTCGCTAACTACATTGGCCCCTTCTGGAATGGCCATGTCTTTAGGACTAGCCTCTTTGTTTCCGCAGGCAGCTAGAGTGAGCCCTGCCATTATTATTAGTGTTTTACTTACTTTTTTCATTTACTATTTGCTCCTTATTTGTTATTTCTCTAAACATAGAGGTAGATATGGCCTTAGTTGGGCAAGATTTGACACAATCGCCACATCTGATGCATTCGTGGTGGCAAGAGTCCTTCCTTATATCCACATCCATCTTACATACCCTAGCACATTTGCCACAGTCAATACATTTGTGCTCATTTACATCGATCTGGTAGAAGCTATATTTATTAAAGAATGAATAAAATGCTCCTAGTGGGCATATCCACTTGCAAAATGGCCTGTAATATAAGACCGATAGGATGCTTGTAGCTATGAGTATGCCAAGCTTCCAATTAAACAGAGTTCCCATACCTAGCCTTAGCTTTGGATTGGCAAGAGCTAGCGGAAAGGCCCCTTCGAGGATTCCTTGTGGGCAGATGTATTTGCAGAAGTATGGAGGAATTACTTCATATACATCGCGCAGGACTAGGCCCAAGGCTATGATTAAGCTAAAGAGAATACCATATTTAATATATCGAAGTGGCCAGAGTTTTTTTGTCGAAAACTTAGGGCTTGGTATTTTGTGGAGGATGTCTTGGACTAGGCCAAAGGGACAAAGAAATCCACATATGAGCCTACCAACCATAACTCCAAAAAATGCCATCATTCCAAATACATAGTAGGAAAACCTGTATTTCTTAGCGCCCATTACTGCTTGAAGGCTCCCGATTGGACAAGAGCCCAGCGCACCCGGACATGAATAGCAATTTAGGCCTGGCAGGCAGACTTTTTTGGCTGGCCCTGTATAAATCTTTCCTTTAAAAAAGTTTGGTATATGTAGATTGTAGGCAAGGGCTACCAGAGCTTGGATTTTGAGTCGGCCGAGGCTTCTTAGCTTATCCAATGCCTATACACTCCAAGCATAGTTTTACAGCTTTATTGAGGACAGTATTTGCCTCACCTCTATATGTCCCATATACCATAAAGACAAGGGAGGTGAGGAGTATTAAATTTCTTACAATTTTTCTATCAATTTTTATCATATCGTTACCTCTATGATAATCTTAGCAAATAGTTTATTAATTTCATGTTAAGCTTGATTAAATATTATCAAAAATTTGCTACCCTGAGGTTTATTGTCTACTACTCTAATCTTTGCGCCTAGGCTTTCGGCTAGTTGTTTGGATAAGGCAAGGCCAATGCCAAAGCCTTCTGCACCTCTAGAATTGTCTGCCTGGTAGAAAAGATCAAAGACTTTTTGCTTTTGCTCATTAGTCATCCCTAGACCAGTATCCGCCACTTCAATGATAGTTTTTGTCTTATCTGAGCTTGCAGATATTGCTATAGTTCCTGATTGCTGGTTGTATTTGACAGCATTCTGGATGATATTAAACATCAATCTTTGGAAAAGCGCATCGTCTGTTTTTAGAGTCAGATTGCTGTTGATATTTATAGTCACATCAATATTCTTCTCATCTATCCTATCTTCTAAGTCAAATAATATTTCTTCGATAATTTCTCTTATATATACAGTAGTTAAACTCACATGTTGGTTTCTAGAAAACATGAGGACAGAGTCGATGAGATTTTTTAGCTTTTCTAAATTGTCATCGATTTTATCGATAAAGACGGCCGTATCTGGATCAGTATTTTTTCGCCTAAAGACATCGACCTGGGCCTTCATCACAGCCACTGGTGTTCTAAGTTCGTGGGCGACATTGGATGAGAAATCTTTTTGCTTCTTATAGTCCCTATAAATCCTTGCCATCAGCCTATTAAAGCTATAGGCCAAGTCTTCGATTTCACTAGACCCTGATTCGACCAATTGGTTTTCGGCAAATGTCTCAGGACGCTCGATATCTATTTTTGCTATATTTCTTTGCAAATCACGCAGCGGTGCGAGGATTCTTGAAATGATAAGAGCAAAGATTAAAGAGCCTATGATAATCACAAGGCCCATGACAACAAAGGTATAAATCCTAAAGTCAGCAGTAGATTGCAAATGGGCATTATTTACAGTAACCACCATTGAATTCCTATAAGAAGGCATCCATCTATTAATCTCCGCCAGCATTTGTTCGGTCATTTGGATTTGCTTTTGGTTAATCATGTAATTTGTGATGGTAATCATTGCGATAAAAATTATTACAACCGCAGCTATTAGCTTAAAAACTATCGACCTATAAAATTTATCATTCTTCATGAAGCCTATATCCCTTGCCAATCACATTTTCTATTTTATTCTCCCCGCTGGCTTCTTTAATTTTCTTGCGAAGTGATGACATATGGACCCTCACAGAATTAGAAAAACTATCCGCATTAGAATCCCAAACATGGTCTATCAGTTCTTCACTTGATACATATCTTTTTCTATTTAAGAATAAGTATTCGAGTATTCCAGTTTCCTTGGCTGTGAGATTAAGTTTCTCACCCTTATAAAAAGCCTCACGGCTAGAAGTATCAAAGCTAATACCAGCTGCCTCAAGGATTGTATACTCAGTAATGGATTTGCGGCGCAAAAGTACACGCATTCTTGCATCAAGCTCCTTTAAGTCAAAGGGTTTTACCATATAATCATTGGCCCCAGTATCAAGACCCTTCACCCTATCATCTATATCCCCACGGGCTGTGAGCATGATGATATTTACTTCATTATTAAACTTGCGAATCTCATCAAGAACCTCAAAGCCATCTTTTTTTGGCAAATTGATATCAAGGATGATCACATCGTAGTTTTCTATATAAGCAAGATCTACCGCCTCTTCACCATCGTAGGCCTTATCAACTGCATAGCCATACATGGAAAGGCCTTCTTCTAATAGGTCTATCAGGTCTAGGTCATCTTCTACTACTAATACACGCATATTTCCCTCCTTTTTTATTTATTATATAGTATTTGTGATTAATTTTTCTTAAAGAAACACTATTAGTTGTCTTAATTTGTTTATGAATAAAAAAACAGAGGGCCATTGGAAAACTCCACATAACCCTCTGATAATTCATAATATTTCATTACGCATGGCAAATCCTAAATGTCTAGGCCATGGCTGATGGTTCACTTATTATAATCTGCAATTATTCTCATCCACTAGCTACAATCAGAAAATACACAAGCTAGATAGAGATTAATCCCTATTCTTTTCGGGCAGATATTTCCAATACTTCTTGGGCATATTGCTAACCATCAATTTATGGTTCTTCCTCTCATCAATCCCGATAGCATCATAAAATCCCACCCAAGCCTCTCGAAAGATTTCTTCTCTATCGGAGTCGATAGCGTTCATTTCTAGTATCTCGACCTCTTCATAAGAGCCTTTGATACAAAGACTTGCCTTTTTCCTATTTTTATCATAAATAATAAATTTCTCAGCTGGCATTCTTGCTAGAAAGTGGCTGGTTAGGTGTTGTAGTAGGTCGTGTTCGGGTTCGATTTCTGCTAGGAGGTAGTCATCTTGGATTTCTCTAAATCTTGTGAGCCCCTTGTAGGCATGCCATTCGTGGTGGAAGTTTTTGATGTATGACCTAAATTTCACTGCCCCTTTTTTGGCTGATCCAAGGTAGACATTGCCATAGATGAGGCAGGATTTGATGGTGACTGCTATGACTTCTTCTTTGTCGACAAATTTTGTCTTAAAGACCTTGTAGCAATCGGCGAAAAAATCCTCCCCTATATTGCCTTTGACCGACTGGATGACTCTTTCTGCTTCTACTAGGTCTGTTTTCACATCTTCACTATCTAGAAACCCAACCTGCTCGCCCCTTGTCTTTATTTCGCAAGTCCCTATTTCCTTATATTTTTCAAATATAACAGTAAAGAGTCCATCAAAGCTGCCATCGTAGTAGTAAATCATGACATACCCTGGTCAAACATTGATAATTGCTGGTAGTTTGGTGCATCTGGAGCGCTCATTAGCTCGCGAAGTTCGTTTTTGTGCCTAAACTTTAGGCCCTTGTAGACTCCGTTAACTAAGATAAAGTGCTGGGCGCGTTTGGTTGAGATTTTCATTTGCTTTAGATCGCTGTAGGTGATTCGCCTAAATTTGCGAGCGGCAATTATCCTATTGGCATAGGTCCTGCCAAAGCCTGGGATTTTCATCAATTGATCGTAGGTTGCTGTATTGATTTCAATCGGGAAGCGCTCGATGTTATTGATTGCCCAATTACTTTTAGGATCAATTCGGAGGTCTAGGTTTGCATCGTTGATGTTTAATATATCATCGGCCTTGAATTTATAGCCACGCATCAAAAAGTCCGCTTGATAGAGCCTGTGTTCACGAAGGAGAGGTGCTTTTTCGATTCCTTCAGTCCATTTGGATTTTACTACTGGGACAAATCCTGAATAATAAACTCGTTTGAGTGAATAATTTTGATATAGGCCCTCACTTGCCTTGATGATTTCAAAATCTGTCTCACGATTGGCCCCGATTATCATTTGTGTAGTTTGGCCTGCAGGCAAAAACTTTGGTGTGTGGGCGAATTTTTGCCTTTCAGCTCCATAAACCATAAGTTCATTTTTTACATCTCCCATTGGACGGACAATATCTTTTATCTTCTTCTCTGGGGCGAGCTCTGAGAGGGCCTTCTGTGTAGGGAGCTCTATATTTATACTCATACGGTCGACTAATAAGCCCATTTGTTTTACCAAATCTGGGCTTGCTCCAGGGATGGCCTTCATGTGAATGTAGCCATTAAAATTGTATTTATTTCTAAGCAAAAGGCCGACCTTGATGATCTGCTCCATGGTATAGTCTGGGTTTTTGATGATGCCAGATGATAAAAAGAGGCCTTCTATGTAGTTTCTGCGATAGAAATTCATAGTAAGGTCTGCTATTTCTTCTGGAGTAAAGGTGGCTCGTACTGTGTCATTTTCCCTGCGGTTGATGCAATACTCGCAGTTATATATGCAATTATTGGTCATGAGGATTTTAAGAAGCGATATACATCTCCCATCCTCAGACCATGAGTGGCATATGCCACCCATTGACCCATTGCCTAGGCCAGCATTAGTATTTTTTCTATTTGAACCACTAGATGAGCAGCTTACATCATACTTGGCTGCATCAGCTAAAATTTCAAGTTTTTCTTTTATATCCATAATAATATTTCCTTAATATTGATGGACGCGTATAAAAATTTCTCGTACAATCATTATACTTTTTGGTCACTTATTGTCTATTAGATTCTTTATTTATCTTTAGCAATAATTATCAAAAAGTTTTGTATATTTAACCTTCCGACTTTAATCCCCCAAAAAACCAGAACCAATTTACAATTCTAGAAGTGGTAAAAGCTAAGAGCCTTGGTCCAACATATTTAAATTTGGCCATTTACGGGTATAATGTCTACCGTTAGTCAATACGACATAAACTGTAAGGAGAGAATATGAAAAACAAGAAAATTTATGCAGCACTTCTAGCAACTAGTCTTATCTTTGCTGGATGCTCAAATGAAAACAACAAAACTGTAGAACCAACCCCTACTCAAACCCAACAAGTAGATCCTAACGAAAAGGCAACTACAGAAAACACTACCGATACAGCTACTAATAATACATCTGAAACAGCTACAACAAATGTTACTGATGATGATAATACAAAAGATCATTCAAAAACTCCAGAAGTTGGAATCACTATGTATGAGGCTATCGATAAGATGGCTGAACACTTCGGCCTAGAATCTATCGGCATCGAAAGTGTAGAGCTAGATGAAGATAATGGATTCTATAAATATCAAATCGATGGATATCTTGATGGCACAGAATATGATGCAAGTATAGATGCCAATACCGGCGAAATCCTCTCATCTGAAGCAGATGGCGATGACAATCATGATGAAGTAATTGATATCAACAACATCATCAGCCCAGAAGAAGCAATGGAGGCAGCACTTGATGGACAAGAAGGTGCCTATGTATATGAATGGGACCTATCCATTGATGATGGTAAGACCAAATATGAGATTGATGTTGAAAATGGATCAGACAAAGAAGTAGATGCCCTAACAGGTGAAGTATACGACGATTAATAAAAGGCTAAGGCTTATAACAACTACCGCCCTACGCGGTAGTTTTTTTATACTTGTAATTTCCTCCAAATATTATAAAATATTATCTATAACAAGGAGGTTGTTATGAAAATTATTAGAATTTTAGCTCTATCTCTAGGCCTAAGCCTAGTAGCATGCGGCAACCAAGCAAATGACCCCGCTGAAAGTCCTGTTGTAGCAGAAAATACAACAGATGAGGCAAGTACTAATGAAAATAACGAAATGACTGATACAACAGAAAATGTAGAATCTACCACCATAGATGTTAACAGAGAAAAGGAACAAGTTAGCGAAAAGGCAGACGAAACAGAAACTAGCGAAGATAATTCACTAAAAGATGGTTCCTATGTGGCAACTCTAATGGCTGAGGCAGCTGGAGAAAGAAATCCGGACTATGACTACGCTACAGCCTATAATGTTCAAGCAAACGACTCTTCCCTAGTTGTCGCAGGCAGCTTTGACTACAGAGCCGAGCCAAACAACTACGAAGCAGTCGACCAACTTGAGAATTCAACCTATGAATTTGCCACAAATGCTGATACAGTATATCAAGCAGTTGGCGGCCTGGCTGAGCCAGAAATCTTTAGCCCAGCAGAATTTAACAGCTTCTATCAAGACGTCAAGGACTCAGGCCTCGGCCTCATTATAGAAGTAGAAAATGGAATAGTAAAGACCGTTAGTGTCTCTTCATAAAATAAGGGGATGTTGAAAATAGATAAATTGTTCCAATATCATTCGAGCACCCTCCCAGATAGTGTCTCAGTTCGCCGACGGGCTAAAAGCCTCCATGAGCCGGCGGGCTTAATGTCAAACTTTCTGTGAGTGCACTCTAATGATGGAACAATAATTATCTATTTATTTGCAACAATCCCTTTTAAATTTCTATAATAAAACCGTCTTTATAATATATCTTCCAATCATGCATATCGCAGATTCTCTTCACATTGGATAGGCCCATGCCTCGGAGCTTCTCACCTGTGCGGGACTCATCTCTAGTGTAGAGCGGATGAAAGATTTTATCTGCATCCTCTTTGCCAATACCCTTGCCAGTATCAGTAAAGATTAGCTTATTATCTTTAAAATCTATACTAATATCGATAGGGACATCATTATGGTCGATGGAGTTTTGGAGGATATTTTGAAGGATTCTATTAAACAATTTCTCATCTAGCTTTGTAATATAAGAAGCATTTTCATCATATAAAATCTCAATCTTTGCCCCATTAGTCGTAAAATACATATAGTTTTCACCCACATAGCGCCTGATAAGCTCTAAAATATCCCTATCTTTCATATCAACTGTAATTTGATCGAGACTAGAAAAATCTAGGAGATCATCCACCCTTTCGTTTAAAATCTGAGCATTTTTATAAATACTTGTCAGATATTTCCCCCTTGAATCCTCATCTATCATCTGGTCATTAATGGCCTTAGCATTTGATGAAATGACAGCCAGAGGCGTTTTTACATCGTGGGCTATGCCTCGAAATAGGATGTCTTTCTCCTTTTCTTGGGCCTTGTAGATGGCGGCAAGCTCTGTGTTAATCTTCTTTGATAGCCAATTTACTATCAAATATATAATACCAAGATAGCCTATAAGAACGGCAACTTGAGCTGTAATTATTGGCCACTTTAGCTTTGATTCTGTTCCAGTCAGTTCAAATATTAAATTATTCTTGATTCGATCTGATGGATATTTTAGGAACAATTTGTTGCCATCGTTCGTATCATAGACTAAGTGGAGGCTCTCATTACTATTTCCCATAGTTACAAGGTTTAATAATTTTTCATAGTCTATGGTCTCTGGGAAGCTTTCATTATAGGACCTAATGACCTTATTGTCATCGACTACAAATCCTGATCCACCGATTACCCCAATTTCATCCCAATCAAGCTTGCTATCATCGACCACATCATCCATAGGCACATAGAGAGTCACCGCATTTTCTACCTGGGCTTTATCCAGTATGTAGCTTATAGCGGCGGCAAATAAAACAGTAGCTGTTATAAATATTACAATAAATAATAGGGTATTTTTTATAATGTTCTTTCGAGTATTCATTTCATTTCCTATTCTTTCCTCAACATATAGCCCAGGCCTCTAATTGTAATGATTTTTTTTGGATTTTTAGGATCCGTTTCGATTTTCTCACGCAGATTTGATATGTGAACCATGATGGTATTGTCATCTGCTATATATGAATCGCCCCAGATATGTTCGTATATCTCGCCTTTGGTAAAGACCTTGCCAGGGGTAGTCATGAAGAGGGTTAATAGTTCGTATTCCTTGGCTCTGAGATTTAATACTTCATTATCCTTATAGACTATCCTGTTTTTCTTATCCCAACTAAGATTTCCGATTTTAGTATGGATTTCTTCTGCATTTCTATTAGTTTTTCGTAGATTTGCAATCACTCTAGCCACGAGTTCCCCTGGGTCGAATGGCTTGGCTAGATAATCATCTGCCCCCAAATATAGGCCCTCGATTTTGTCTTTGACTGATGATTTGGCAGATAAGAATATGATTGGAAAGTCTCTGTCTGGGCCAATTTCCTTCAATACTTCTATCCCGTCAATCTCTGGCATCATTATGTCTAATATCATCAGGTTAATATCATTTCCTCTTATCAAATCTAGGGCTACCTTTCCATTAGCTGCCTCTATGATTTCATAGCCGGAAGCCTCTAGATAAAGCCTTACTATATCACGGATTTCCTCATTATCATCGACAACCATTATTTTTTCATTCACAAAATATTTCCCCTTTCTAATAAGATATCCAAGTTATTTTCTTCGCCAAAACTAAGATTCTCTCTCCAAGATGAATTGTATTTATCTAGTATCCTAGCTTTGAGTGCTCCTTCTGTGTAGTAGGTCCTATCAGTAGTATAAAAAACCCTGTCCTCGTATTGGATTTTATCATCAGCACCCGTTACTTCTGCCAGGTATTTTTCTTGAACAAGTTCTGCTGTTCCTTCGATAAATTCCTTATAGGAATTGTAGCTATATATGTCATCGTATAGATCTGGGAACTTAGTCTTGATATATCGAAGTCTATTTGCCTGAGACTTCTTATAACTATCAGCTTTGGCAGTATTATAAAGGGTAAGCAAAGCCATATACTCGTCTTCCCAGAGCTTCTGATATTCCTTGTCATCATCAAGTTTCTCTATTGCGTGAAGCACTTCATTTGGCCTATCGCCGGCTGCTTCGTTCTTTTCACTGATGTCATAGACCAAGCTTAGGCCATGTTCCATTTGATAGCAATGAAAACTCTCATGGATAAAGAACGACTTATAATAAGCCCTCATATATTCCGTAGAGCCTGCGCTCTGGCCTTCATATATGGACCTAAATTTATTATAAGGAATTGCCTTTATCAAAGGTTCTCCCGCTAGCTTTAGGGCCTCAATACTTACTACAGGTTGGTCAGGTACTTGTTCTGTGATTGTCCCAGCCTCATACCTGTATTCTTTATTAAAATTATACCAAATATCCTTAGTATAAGTAGCCGTATCAAAGCCCTCCCAGAGGCTCGTAGTATCGAAAGCCTCTACCTCCTCAATAAGGCTAAGGGTCGTATCATCAATACTTGTGACTCTCATAGAAAAATTTGCTAGAAGGAGAATTACACCAGTGATAGCATAGATAATTTTATTTTTCACGACTGACCCTCCATTTTTTTACTAGATAAAGGGTGCCAATTAAAACCCATAGATATATAAGCACTGCTATGAGGTTCTTGTAATCATTATAGGTCCCAAAAAACAAATCTCTTTCTATCTCACCCAATATACTAATAGGTGGGAAAATATTTATAATACTAGACATCACTTTCCCAAAAGTACCCCCGCTCATCTCTACTAAGAATCTAAAAATTTCTCTCATAGACCCCACAAGTATGAAAAACACTCCAAATAGAGCAGCTGGAGCTGGGGCAAATATGAGATTAAATACAGCCATAAGTAGCGAAGCCATAACAATAGCTAGCATAAAAATCACAATAGCAAGGAGAAATCCACCAATAGATATCTCTGGCCTATTAATAAAAACATTTATTATCATCCCTATTAATAGCATTAGCCCCATGATTAGGCTAATCAAAACATCAGCCTTGATGATATCATTAGTTTGCTTATCTAAACTCTTGCCGTGGACTCTTAGGATATCAACCAAGCCACTATCTAGGTGTTTGTTGAAGCTGCCCATAGATAGAGTAACCGCAGCCAATGCCCCGATCATATTTGTAATTGTAAAGCTTACAGCATACTGACCATAGGTAGAGTCAGTATTTACTCCAGGGGCAGAGAAGCTCACACTTGATGCTACAAAAGCTGTGATAAGGATGCCGATTATAGCAAAGATAAAAAATGATGATTTATTAAGATTTTCTTTTATATGTAGCTTAACGAGGTTCATAATTAGCCTCCTTTCCAAAGTTTAAGAATATGTCTGCCAAAGTCTCATCTCTCATATCATCTTTAGAAAATTCCCTAAATTGGCTTGGCCCCATAATGATAATTCCACGATCGCAAATGCGCTCTACATCCCATAATAAGTGTGAGTTTAGGACTATGGCCTTGTCAGCTGATTTGAGATTAAAAATCAAATCTTGCATGGCCCTTTGCCCAAAAAAGTCGAGACCACTCGATGGTTCATCCAGCAAAATGATATCAGGATCTCCGATTAAGCTTTGTGCTACAGCGAGCCTTTGAACCATCCCCTTGGAATAATTTTTAATCTTAGTTTTATTCGAAGGATCTAGGCCAACTTTTTTCATGAGTCCTCCTAAGTCATCAGTTGCTCCATGCTCGTTATTTATCAGGTCCAAAAATTCGTATCCAGTGAGTATTTCTGGAAACTTAGGAGTCTCTGGAGAGTATCCTATTTTGTTAGAAAAATTATCTATCTCACCCTCATAATCCTTATCAAGCCCCAATATCATACGAATAAGTGTAGTCTTTCCTATCCCATTTGGGCCAATTAGTGCAAATATTTCCCCCTTATTTAATTCTAAATTAAGCCCCTCATATATTTTATTGTTATCAAATTTTTTATCTAAATCAGTAATCTTAAGCATTTCCTTACCTCCTAAGCCTAGTATAAGGCCACTAGCTTAGCTAAGGCTTAAAGAACCTTAAATATACCTTAAATATAAAAACGGAATGTCAGCTGAGTCTAACAGCTTCCATTCCGTTTTTATTTTAAATCAAATTATTTATGTAAACTAGCTACTTCACTTTCTGGCATATCATATTCAAAATTCCATGGGTCTTTGGAGTCTGCATATCTTACAAATACTGAAAGTATAGCAAATGCCGCTAGCAGATATTGGTAGAATAAAAATGGCATTATATCTACTGGAGCGAGCAGACCTTCTGTTAGTTTTGCTGCCGCGAGTAGCTGGATACCATATGGGATAATCCCCTGCCCAACACATGCAAATATATCTAGGAAAGATGCGCTACGACGTGGGTCTACCTTATAGTCATTGGATAATCTTTTAGCAATTGGTCCTGCAATTACAATAGATACAGTATTATTCGCAATAGATATATCCATCAAAAATGCCATAAGGGCAATGCCAAGCTCAGCAGATTTTCTACCCTTAACAAAAGATAAAATTTTATCGTTAATAAAGTCTAGCCCACCTTCTTTATTTACCATATAAGAAAGCCCACCGATCATCATGGATAGTAAAAATATTTCCGTCATTGATGTAAAACCATCATATATAAGTTTTGAAAGTCCTAGGAAATCAAAGCCATTTTCAAATAGCATGATGATACTAGAGAAAAATATCCCACTAGTTAGAACTACAAATACATTGATGCCCATAAGTGCTGTGATAAGAACAAGTAAATATGGTAAGACTTTTATTATTTCTATTGGTCCAGTTTCGATAGGAACGATATTTTCAGGTCTACCAAATACTATAAAAAGTATTACAGATATGATTGCAGCAGGAAGTGCAATCTTGATATTCATAGCAAATTTATCTTTCATACTCACACCTTGAGTCTTAGTCGCTGCAATAGTAGTATCAGATATAATAGATAGGTTATCACCTAGCATTGATCCACTTATTAGGGCAGCTAAACTCATTGCAACATTTAAGCCTGCACCTTTAGCAAGTCCTATAGTTACAGTTGTAAGAGCTGATACTGTACCTACTGAAGTACCTGTTGATGTTGCCATAAATCCTGATATGAGAAATATACCTGCTATTATAAGGCTTGGAGGTATGATAGTAAGGCCCAAGTTTACAACCGCATCACGGCCACCACTAGCTTCTGCTACAGCTGAAAATGCACCAGCTAATAAATAAATCAGACACATTGATATGATATCTTCATTACCACAGCCAGCAATAAAGTTAGCAAACTTAGTATTAAGGTCATCTTTAAATATTATAAATGCAACAATTACCGCTACAAAAGCAGCTACTGGAGCTGGCATTTGATAAAAGGCCATCTCAACACCTTGGATTTGCAAAATAATACCAGTTAGAAAGTAAATTACTATAAACACCAAAAATGGAATCAAAGCATAAGCTGATGCTTTAACTTTTTTATTATCTTTCAATTTTTATCTCCTATTACTTTAACTCTTTAGGCATCTCACCTAATTTTGCATCATGGCCATATTTATTGATTGCATATATGAATGCATCCAGGTTTTCCTTTGGTGTGCCCACCGGTGACCCACAACCAGTAGCAGCTATGTATCCATTTTTGGCATCAGCCGCTTTTGCAATACAAACCTTTACTGCTTCTATTACATCATCTATGCTACCGTATCTCATCACTTCAACTGGTGGTACATTACCTACTACAATGAGCTTATCTTCTATTACATTCTTACATTCTTCTAGGTCTTCACAATTATCAACACTATAGAAGTCTATATCTAAATCCTTGTAATACTCCCATTGTTTGTTGGTATGACCGCATATATGTAAGTTCGGCTTTATGCCATTTAGCTCATAGAGCCTTCTTAGGAGTTCTTTTAGATAAGGTAGCGAGAATTCTTGGACTTGTTTTGGACTTAGGATATCATCACACCCTACAGGATCAACCACCATTACACTAGTAGGCCCAAATTCATTTTTAAAGGCTTTAGCCCATGCCATGTTTGCTTCTATGCAGAAATCTAGCAGTTTTTTTACTTCTTCTGGTTGTTTTCTTAAGTCTCTTAGTAGCTTATTGATAGGTCTAATTGCTGCTGCAGTAGAGATTGGACCTGCTAGTTCAGTTTCTATTCCCATATCAGGGAATCGTTTTTTTAGCTCGTGCGCTCTAGCTAATTTAGGTGTTAATACTTCGTTAGTGTAAGGGTCTGGCATTTCAATTTTGCTCATATCAAACGCTTCTTCCATGACAAATTCTTCTACATAGTCTATATCATTTTCTGGAAACACTAGCTTTGAACCCACAGCCTCGCCTATAGTCCTTAAGCTTAGCTCTTCGCTTAGGCCAACCATCTTGTACTCGTCATACTTAAACTGGATTATATCAGCAAGCTTATCCACATCTTCCAAATCCCTGATTGTGTAATTTAGATGATTAGCTATAATCCTATTAGTACTCATGATACTAAAGGGAAGGTGGTCCACCCTTTTTCCACTCAAATAAGCACTAATTCGTTCTGCTGAAGTCATAAGGGGCTTATAATTTTTTATAAACTCAGTAAGTTCTTCTTGTTGCATTTTTCCTCCTTTAAAAATATTTATACAAAAAAGTAGATAGTGATAAACATCCTCTTTTATGCATGTGATAGTCATAATAGCTTGTTAAGGCTAGTTTTAAATATATATCTTATATTAGTCAATAAAAGCAGCTTCTGGCATTTCACCAAGCTTCGCATTTGCCCCATATTTTGATACAGCATATATGAAAGCATCAATGTTTTCTTGCGGAGTACCTGCTGGTGTGGCACATCCTGTGGCGCAAATATATCCATTCTTAGCATCCGCCCCTTTTCTAATGCACAATCTTACGGCCTCGATGACCTCATCGATACTTCCATATCGCATCACCTCAACTGGAGGGATATTACCTATTAGTGTCAACTTATCTTCTATAGCAGCTTTGCATTCTCCCAAATCATGGCAATTGTCTACACTAAATCCAGCTAATTCTAAGTCATTAAAGCTTTCCCATTGCCTACTGGTATGACCGCACATGTGCATGTTAGGCTTAAGGCCAGTGATTTCATGGATGCCTTTTGTTAGTTTGCTAAGATATGGCAAGGAGAATTCCACTGCTTGCTTTGGACTAAGGATATCATCACATCCCACTGGGTCTGCTATCATTACATTTACCGGACCAAATTCTTCATACACCGCCTTAACCCATACCAGATTGGCATCCACACAAAAATCTATAAGCTTCTTAGCTTCATCAGGGTTTTTTCTAAGGTCTCTTAGTAGTTTGCTGATTGGTCTGATTGCTGCTGCCGTTGATATTGGACCTGCTACCTTGGTAGAGAAAGGATGGAGAGGTAAGGCATCTTTTAATTTTCTTGCATTTTCCAGTTTCTTTGCGAGTACTTTATTGCTATATGGGTCTGCTAGCTCAATTAGATCCATGTTTAGCTCATCTTCCATAAGAAATTTCTCTATACGGTCATTGTCGTTCTCTGGAAAATATAACTCAGATCCTACTGCATGACCCATGGCTCTGAGGTTTAGCCCTTCACTTATACCTATGATCTGGTATTTTTCCTCAATCTCTCTTAGGGCTTTGACTAAATTATCCATATCATATAAGCCTGTTAGCGTGTAGCCCATTTGTTGACCATATACAACATCTAAGCTCATGATATTGAAAGGCAAATGGTCGACTCTTTCTCCGCTAAAATAAGCCTTAGCCCTCTGATCCGAATTCATCTGAGGATGGTATTTTTCTAGTTCCTTTTTTAATTGTTCTTTGTCCATTTTAGCTCCTTATCTGTTTATCACCTAATAAATAAGCTTCAATCCTATTAATTAACAAGTAATATATGACTGCATTGCCAAACATGTGATTTATATCAAAAGGTATAGATCCGGCATATATGGCTAGAAATGTTGCTAGACTTCCTCCCATCAGGATATTTTGCATGATACTAATTAGAAATCCATAGGCAAACCCTGATAGGCCAACAGCTACCGTTTTTGATATCGAGGTCTTTTTTAAATTTGCTTTATTAAATATCAAGTAATTTATAAAGCCCAATATGCCATAATCTATGATTTGAAATATGACCCAATAACCAAAGCCTAGGTAGAAACTTGTAACTAGCATAGTTATAACACTTACTATAATTGATTCATCCAAGCGGCCTTCTATAGCGAGTATCAGTATAATCGGAGATAAGATTTGGACATTGGGTATTAGCCTAAAGCTAATCCTAGTGACCACACACACTGCACATATTAGGGCTAGTCTTGTAAGTTTTTTGGTATCCATCTAGAATTGTTCGAATTTAAACTCTACTTTATCTCCATCTTTTACTTCATATTCACCTATACCTATTTGAGGCATTTCATCATTTACATAATACATCCAGTATTGGTTGGCATCCTCATCTTGTTTAATACCATTTAGTTCTGTCATCATTCCATTTTCAAATACTGCATTGAAGTTTTTTTCTAAGAATGTTTGTAAGTTATCTTCTTCGGCAATAGTGTATTCCTTAGCTTCGCTCACCTCGTCTGTCACAGTATTATTTATTGTAATAGAAATATTTGTTCCAACTACTTCTTCTGCTGTTGTTGTGTTTTGTGTTTGATTATTATTTTGATTGCCACATGCACTTAGGCCTAGGGCTATCAGTAAAATTAGACTGAGTCCGTATTTTTTCATATCTACTCCTATTTAAATTGCATAGACTTAGCAAAGACCCTATCATAGCCTTTACTAGTTGATAGTTCGATATATTCGATTTGTTTAGCCAAATCCTTCATACCTTCTTTTATTTGATCATTCATTAATGCCATATAGGCCCCTACCAATGAGGAATTGCCTACGTATTCAATTAAAGCTTCTGCTTCTTTTGGTAGGATTCCCACACCTATTATATCTTCTTTTTTAAGGTGACTTCCAAATCCACCTGCTATGATTACAGACTTTAGATCGGATATTTCCATATCTTCTTTGTTTAAGAGGGTTATAAAGCCTGATAATATAGCTCCTTTAGCTAGCTGGACTTGTCTGATATCATTTTGGCTAATATATATATGGTTCTTCTCGTCGATTAATATAAGTCTTTTGCCTTTATCATCTTCTCTGATGTATTTTTTTCTAAAATCTTCATTAGTAAGGTCTTTTGGATCTATAATCCTACCCCTCTTGTTGACAAGATTTTTATCAACTATCTCAGCCACCGCACTTAGTAGCCCGCTACCGCATATGCCTGTTGGTTCAATTCCTGCTATGGTCTTTATCTCGATTTGATCTGAGCTTATTTTTACACTTTCTATTGCCCCCGATTCGCCACGCATTCCACATTCAATATTCATCCCTTCTAGGGCTGGCCCTGCAGCTGTCGAGCAGCAATACAGATTTCCGCCGGCATTTAAGACTATCTCACCATTTGTACCTATATCTATAAAGAGACTATCAGTCCTTGCTTTTAAATCAGTTAAATAGACCCCTGCTACAATATCACTTCCTACAAAAGCAGATACATTGGGTAAAGTATACACACTTGCTTCATAACTAAGACCTAGGTCGTCTGCCCTAATATTTTGCCCATCTAAAAAAACAGTCTCATAAGGGTAGACTCCTAAGCTTTTCGCATCGGCTCCCACTAGCATGTGTAGCATAGTAGTGTTGGCTGCTACAACAATTTCATTTAAGCTTTCTTTTTCTATATTATTTTTAAAAATAAGCTCATCAATCATATTTTCGATGGCTTTAGTTATCGATTCTTTTAGTATACTTATGCCATCTGGATTTTGATATAGGAAATTGATACGAGTCATCACATCAAGGCCATACTTGCTTTGAGGATTTAGGGAAGATGTTTTATCTAGGATTGCTCCAGTTGATAAATCAACTAAGTTCATTGTGAGAGTCGTAGTACCTATATCTATAGCCACCCCGTAGCCCTCCCTAAAGTTTTTCTCAAAATCAGGAATATTTCCAGCATCCAAGACATTTATATCAGATTTATTTTCGTTTATAGCAATTTTTATATCAGATTTTGGATAAGATAAGCAGGCCAATCTTATGCCACTTTCAATCTCACTTTTTGATAAAAGATTAAGCTCTTCTGGGCTTATTTCCGATAGGTCACCTGCTATAAGCTTAAATTTGCATTTACCACAAGTTCCCCTACCATTACAGAAATTACTTATTTCTATATTATTATTAGTAAGGCTAGCTAGAATATTATCATCATAATTTTCTAGAATCCTCCCCTTACTTACAAGCTCAATTTTCATTTATTTAATAAGTCTTTGGCAACTTTTACTGCTTCTGTAGCATTTTCACTATAGGCATCTGCACCTATATCTTTAGCGAAGCTTGCTGATACTGGGCCACCACCTATCATTACCTTAAATTGGTCACGTATGCCGCGTTCATTAAGTAGGTCGATTACCTTTTTCATATTTTCCATGGTTGTTGTCATAAGTGTTGACATCATAATGAATTGGGCATCATTGGCTACTGCTTCGTCCACAAATTTTTCAACTGGCACATCTTTGCCTAGGTCTATCATCTTAAAGCCTGCTGTTTCTAGCATTAGTTTAACTAGGTTTTTGCCTATGTCGTGGGTGTCTCCTTGGACTACTCCTATTACACAGGTAGCAAGGGTATCTTCATTAGTTGTGTCGATTTCTTCTTTTAGGACATTAATCCCATTATACATAGCATCTGAGCAGATTAGTATATCAGAGATATAGTACTCTTCCTCTTCAAATAGCTTACCTGCCTCATTCATCCCCTTGATCAAGCCATTAAATATAGCCTCTTCTGGGTCGTAGCCTTCAGCTAAATACTCTTTACAGACATCAACTATTTCTTCATCTTCCATTTCAAGGACCATTTCGGCCATTTTGTCAAAATATTCTTCTTTGCTTGGCATTTAATTCTCCTTTAATACTATTTTGTTAACCTTATCAAACTCTTTTGGGGCAAGATTTATGCACCTATCTCCCATTATTATATTGTCCTGACTTAAAATTATGTTTATATATGGGGTTTTCTCTAAAAGATCAATCTCCTCAAATTCTGCCATTCCTAAATCAACTAAAGCCAGGCTAGATTTTGGACACAGGTGGATTACAAAATTATATTCAGCATATAATTTCTCTACTTCTTTTAAGAAACTAAGTAAAAAATCATTAACATAATTTTTTACTTCGCGAGGACCTAGCACATCTACATCAAGCAAGCTTTCAGTAAAGCTAAAGGCACGAACTCCTTTATCTAAAAATATCCTCATATATTCTATGTATATGTCAGTTAGGTCTTTATAAAGACTATGAAGCACATCTTTTTTCTTTCTCATAGCCTTCATCACCTCGATGGCCCCCACCATATTATCGAGAACTGATATAGGACCCCTAATATCTATTACAGTTTTTTCTGGCCCCAATATCCTAAGAGCTTCGATCATAGCTTTAAACTCAGCCTTGTCATAATCCATATTGAGGCTTACATCTTCAAGTTTTTCAAAAATAGGCTCAGTTGTCCTACCAAATTTAAATATCGAGCCTAGACATACAGAAATCATCGGCACTGGCGGTAAAGACAAATACCTTCCTTCTAGGGCAAAATCCGCCATTTTTTGAGGATTGGTAAAAATTTCCTCATCCTCAATTGGAATTTGTGGATTATCTATACATGTATAACCACGAATCATAAGCCTTCCTTTCTTAATTTTAAGCATAAAAAAATAATGACTTATTATAGAAATTTGCATATAAAAGCATCTAAAAAGCGTGTACTTTAGGCAGGGCCTGCTTTTTAGACTATAATAATCATTAATTGTACGTATGTGGCAAGTGTACTATTCCCATCGAGGATTGCCCCATATCTTAATATTATCTTACACATAGATAAATTTATGTCAAATAGGCCGTCCCAATCTTTACTAATCCCGGTCTTGTCAAGTAACAAGAAAATTATCAAAAAAATTAATAGAAATTTCTAAAAAAAGGGTATTTATTTTAAAAATAAAATAAGGAGTGGCTTATGTCTTTGTTTAACAATTTATTTGGTGAAAACGAAAAGAAAGAAAACGAAGTAGAAAAAAGATATGATAATCCTCTAGAAATCCTAGACAAACAGATTTGTGAAGACCCATCCTATGACCTTGCCTACAAGCAATACGAAGAACTCACCGATAGTGTAAACTTTTATGATAGCTTTTATCCTGATAATGGTGGCCCAACAAGAGATGAGGTTGAACAAATTCTTACTGGCCATTTCGATATAGTCCAAAGAGAGTTATTTGAAGATGATATATTAGTCGAATATAAATACGGCCCCTATGACGACCCAAACTTAGGCGAGGCAAGCAAGGCAACTATAGCTGTAAACTATATAAATGGTTTTGCTGCAGCAGTGACCTATACGCCTGGCAAATTCGACCTAAAACCTGACTCCTTTATAGCAAATGAGATGGCTGATAGAGTTATCCAACCCCACATAATCTTAGACCTAAATGGCAGAGCCCTAAGCACTGGTTGGACTTGCCTAAATGGTGATTGGGCAAACCTATATATGACTGCTGGTAGTGATGATGATGGCAACTTGTTAGCCCATTATTACCTATTTGTAAATAGCGTTGCCAAATACTATATCTACACACCTCTAACAAAAGCAGTTGTCGATATGCCGATGAATGCTCTAATAGTATTTAGAAATTACGAAGAAAGCCTATAAACAAGGCCCCTGAGATTTGATTCTCAGGGGTTTGTTAGTGAAAATTTCTTTTTCAATTTCCGGCTTGGTAAATAATCGATAAAGAAAAAACAGCCCAGGCTGTTTTTCTAACTTACTATCTCCATCAGTTCTACATATGAATCAACCACCACAAACCTTACCTTCTTTGAGCTAATAGCTTCAAAGTGCTTCTTTGCGCATGCTATCTTGCTATCTTCTATAAATCGTAGGTTGATATCCTCTGATGACCCCTTGGTTTCTGCTATAAAGAATATATGCTTGACCTTAGATTCATCAAAAACTATGGCCCAGTCTGGGTTGTATTTGCCAACAGGGGTCTCTATATAAAAGGCACTTGGCAGCTTCACATAAACTAGGACCTCCCTGCCAGCCTCTATATTTTTAGCAAATTCTTTTTCTATCTTAGAATCATACTTTATATAATCATAGAGGTGCTTTTCAACCTTTAGTACATTTTCATTGGTCCTACCCCTGATAGTTTGATAGGTAAAGGCCTCGGATGTATAATGCTCGTCAAGCTTATCATATTTTATCTGCTGGATGACAATGTTAGCTATTTCTCTGCTTATGATAGAGGATATCTTAGCTATGAATTCTTCTGGATTTTTCTTAAACTTATCCTCATCAAACTTTAGCTCCACATTTGATGCGTGATCTGGTAGGGGTAGGTCTTACCTATTAAATTGCCATTTTTATCCCTAGTATCAGTAGCCACTTCTGGGAATAGTTCTGTTATTTTCTACATTTTCACTTTTCAAAACTGGTGTGCTTAGTTTTGGCTTATCCATTCTAACCTCCATAATATATTTCAAATGTGAGATACAGTTAATAAAATTTAATGTGATTTAAAGAGCATATAAATTTAATTTTATTTATCTATTTCTATCGATTTTAATCAGTCAAACAATTCATTATCCTATTTTAAATAATTCAAAATGAACTCATATCTATTTTTTACGATTGAATTATTATAGTCGAGAATTATTCGGTTTATTCTTCTTACTAGGTCTTTCATACTGTAATAAGCTCCATTTAGAAAACGCCATACTATAATTTACACCCAATCTGTATAATATTGTTTATACTTATAGTGTGTAGCTAGGACTTATAGCCATATAAAAACTAAAATTATTAATTACTGTAGAATGGTATATTGATCATAACTAATAATTTATTTATATTTTTAGATAATTTGGCTTATAAATCTGTTATAATTATTTTAATAGAACTTTACTTAAATAATAAAAGGAGCAGATATGGATTTATTTGGAAAATTTGGGAAAACTATGGCTGATGTTGGGGAAAATATTGGACTAAATAGTGAAATCACAAAAAGAGCCAATGAAATTGAAAGAGAAAACGAAAAGATAAATCAACTATTCTTCTTCATCGGCAAGGCCTATTACGAAGCCCACCACGATGACAAAACGGCTGAGGAATACGATAGAATTGCACAAGTAAATGAATGCTTTGATAGAATCGATCAACTAAAAGATGAAATCAACGGCCTTAAAAATGTGACAGTGTGCAATAACTGTGGAGCCGAGATCCCAGCAAACTCTAGCTTCTGTACCAAGTGTGGGGCGAAAGTTAAAACTGAAATAGAAGCAGAACTTCACTGCCCATCTTGTGAACAAGTGGTAACAAGTGATGAAATATTCTGCAGACACTGCGGTACAAAACTACAAGATACTCAAGTTATAGAATAAGATACGAGGAAGGATTTTGGCAAAGGGCTAAGATGCCTTCCTTTTTTAGCGAATAGAAACGAGAGAATATGAAAATTTTATTTATTATATTATTGTTAGCTACGATCATCTACAATTTCTACAAACGCAGCCAGAATATCTACAAGGCGACAGTCCAAAATATAGCTAGTATATCAAGTGTCATAGTATTTATACTTGGCTTTTTTATTTGGTATTATAAAGACCAGACAATATCAGGATTTGTACTATTATTATGCTTTACATTAGTAGGCCCATCTGTATTTTTAGCACAAGGGATAAGTAGCAAGGGAATAAATATTTTTGAACAAAAACTCCCAATAGTTCGTCAGGTTGCTTTTAATAGAATTAATGACATTCGTATCAGTGAGGATGATAAATATTTAAAAATAAACGTGAATGCCTTTGGCGATAGTGCTAGCCAATATTATGACAAAAGGCTAAGCCCAGAGATTACAAAATTTCTAGAGAATAAAACAAAAATAATCTATTACTAAGTTAAAAAAGGGGCTGTTGCAAAATAGATAAATTGTTCCAATATCATTCGAGCACCCTCCCAGATAGTTTGGCCTCCATGAGCCGGCGGGCTAAATCTCAAACTATCTGTGAGTGCACTCTAATGATGGAACAATAATTATCTATTGATTTGCAACAGCCCCTCACTCTACATAATATTTTAAGTAAGGGGCTTTATTTCTTTTTCTATCCATTTTGAATCTTTAAAGACTGCTCTGCCCACTCCAACTAAGTCACATACATTCCTATCTAGGATATCCTCTACATCCTTACCAGTCTTAACCCCACCTGTAAGTATTACTGGTATGTCCACTGCATCATAAATCGGTTTTGATAGGTAGTCGAAAAATCCAGCCTTATCATCATCACTAAAATACAAGCACATACCTCCAGATATGTCTAGGACATCTACACTAGCTTTTTCAAAGGCTTTTGCTGCATAGACTGCATCTTCTATACTTAATCCACCTTCTTTATTATCTCCTGCTCCAAGCCTTAGAAAGATTGGATAGTCATCTCCTACTTTTTATCTGACTTTCTTAATTATCTTAAGGTGAATTTTAATCCTACCATCTATATCTTTCCCATATTCATCATCTCTTTTGTTAGTAAGAGGTGATAGGAATTGGTTTAGGAAATATCCATGGGCTGAGTGGATTTCTACTCCGTCAAAGCCTGCTTCTTTTGCCCTATGAGCAGCATCGGCAAACTTATCTTCAATTTCTACTATCTCTGCTATGCTCAGTTCTTTTGGAAGTTCGGCTTCCTTTCTGGATGGGTTATTGATAGCAGATGGACCCACCGGGCTTTGGCCTATGATATCAAATCTCGCCGAGCTACCTGCATGGGATATTTGCACTATGGCATTAGCCCCATTATTCTTGATGACTTTAGCTAATTTCTTTAGCCCTTCTATAGTAGTATCATCAGCTATAGACATTTGATTTTGACTTGCCTTGCCAAGTGGATCTATATAATTGTGCTCTACAATAACTGTTGAAAAAATTCCATCACGAGTCTTCTCATCATAATAATCTAAGATATCTCCTGATACATGACCATAATCATCTGCCTTGGCCGTAGCCATAGGTGGCATGATTATCCTGTTTTTAAAACTAATATTTTTATCTTTTATCTCTTCAAATATTTTCATTATTTACCTCTTTTTTATTATTAAAACAATAGTTGAGTAGCCAATTAAATCTAGAAACGTAAAGTAAATTGCTTTATTTATAACTTACAATAGTATAATAATCTCTACTTAAAGAAGAAAGTGATATGTACTTATAATATAGGCTATACTATATTATTCTTGTAATCATATCACTTGTACTTAATTTTCAAATATATTATCGTTACATGGTTTCAATTTTTTATAATTGACTTTGTAACCAGTTTTGTTCACCAATTTTTTCAATTAATTCTAATTCGTTTTCACTCCAAAGTTTATCTTCTTCTTCATCTTCATAGTATGCTCTTAGTAAGTCGTATGTCTTTGGTTCAGTCATTGAGCCGTTTACTAATTCTAATAGCTGGCTTAGTCCTTCTTTGGATAATTCTAAATCGAATTTTATATACTCAACAGGATCTTTATATATTTTCATAGCTTTTTTATCTTCAAGCTTTACTTCTCCACCAAGATCTAGAATTCTTTGGGCAAATTGTGCTACAAACCCGATTTCTTCTTCAGCGTGACCATCATATTTTTCTCTTAGTTTATTAAATCCTTGATCTCCAAATATGATAGCTTGTAATCTATGTTGTTCTGCATTTTGAGATAACTGTGTTACAATGCCTTGTAAGGCTTGTATTAATTGTTCTTTATCCATAACATCCTCCATTTGTATTATACTATTTCTGAATTGAGCTTTTGTATACAAGATTATTATATCTCCACAATTATAATTAATAACATATTAAAAACGATACTCTTAAATAGAGTTCTCATAAGTTATAATTCTTGGAGAAATTTCTTATTTATATATCATCATTGGATGATTATCTTGTAAGAATAATTATGCTAGTACAATTATAAATTTCAAGTATTTTTTATATATTTTACAAAATTTACTATATATAAAATAATAGGTTATTGATTTAATAACAAATCTAATATTACCATAAGGATATATAGGCAAATCTTCTCATAAAATATCAGTTAATAAGCCTTACTAGCTAGCTGAATAGTCTATATTTGGGAAGGCTTCTATGTTATAGTCAGGGTAGTGTTTTTTAACATCTGCCATAGCTTCTTCCAGTACTTTTAATCTATCCCCTGCCTCTAGGCTTATGATGACATCAAACCTGATCTCTTTATCGGCTTGGTCTACATATAGGCCGTGAATGCCATTTATATGTTCATGAGAAAAAATTATTCCTTTTATATGCTCTTTTGTACATTTTATTTTACGATCACTGGCATTTATAGGATAGACTCCCACTGCTGTAAGCATGATATGATGCTTGTTGTAGACTTCCAATTGTATATCTCTAATTATTTCATCCAATTGCTCAGCCGTAAAATTATCGGGTACGCCTATATCTATGGACCCATTCCAATCGTTAGGGCCGTAATTATTTAGGACTATGGCACTTGCTGCTTCTACTCCTGGGACATCTTCTACCGTATCTATCACTTCTTTGGCAAGCTCTGGATTAATTTTTTCACCTAAAAGCTGGGAAATAGTTGTATTTAAAAGCTCTAGGGCTGATTTTACTATTAGAATCGATATGGCAGCGCCCAAATATGCTTCTAGAGAGATGCCAGTTATGTAGTAGATGCCTGCTGCGATTATTATAGATAAGGACACTATTGAGTCGAGTTTTGCATCCTTGCCAGATGCTATTAGGGAATCAGATTTGACTTCTTCGCCCATCTTTTTGTAGTAGATGGCTAGGAGTAACTTCTACTAGGGAAGATATACCTACATATAAAATAATTACCGAAATAACCATAGCACTAAGGTATTCTATCCTCCCATAACCAAAGGGATGATTTTCATCTGGCTCTTTACCAGCAAGTTTTGTTCCTATGATAGTAATAACAGAGCTACCCGCATCAGCCATATTATTTATCGCATCTACCAAAATAGCTATTGAGTTTGCTTTGATTCCAATAAATACTTTAGCGATAGCTAGTAAGGCATTTCCCGCTATGCCAAATATACTAGTTTTTATGATTTTATTCTGACGTTCTTTTTCTAAATCTTTAAGTTTCTTAAGTTCCTCAAATCTTTTCAATTTATTATCTCTCTTCTACTAAATAAGTATACTATTAAATCAATATTAATATCTCAGCTAATCATAATCTGCATTTATAAAGCTAAAGGTAAACTCAAACCCCGCCCTCATTGCCAAATTCATAGACTTCACATGAGAAAATTGTGTAGAATAAATAATTGTGATCTCTGGATTCTCTTCTCTTGCTGTATACACTAAGTTATTTAAAAGTATTTCTGTAATACCATCATATTTTTTATCATAATCCAGTCTTTCAACACCAATTTCCCAAAAATACTTTGAATTTTGATTAGCCCCTGCTATCGAAACCAATTTTTCATCATCATAATATGCCATTGCTAACTTATCTGCTGGATAACCATCAGCAAAAGAAAAGGCAAAGTTTGTGACACTTTTATAGTTCTTATAGTCTTCTTTCTTAATTCTAATAAACTCATATGCAGATTCATACTTTTTAAAATATTTAACTGGCACTAAGATCGGGGCCATGTTGTTTATGTGCATTTTATATTTTGCTAAAATTGCTTCAAGTTTTTTGATATTCTTAAACTCCATAAACCAAGCAGCTTCATTATCTGAGAAATTAGCCTTCAACTCATTCAGTAAATCTTTATTAGATGATCTGACCAAAAGATGATTTCCTAAAAGATTTATTGCTAAAGGATGATTATTATAAGTCAAAAACCCTTCTGAAGACTCATTTAGTGTAAATACTCCCTCCATAACATCTAAATATTCAATATCCGTATCAAAATCATGATTTAATTGTTTTAATAAATTTTTATCCATTTTATACTCCTATAAAATATTATATCAGAAAAAAATTATACCTATAGTACAATGTAATTAGAGGTTATAATGAAGATATTTTTAAATGTAATAACAATTTTAATAATAATATATAACTTACATAATAGAAGTAAAAATATATATAAAGCTATAATTCCAGCAGTTGCAATAATCAGTAATATAGCATTATTTGTTATTGCTATATTATTATGGTTTATTTTTGATAAAACACTTCAAGGTCTATTAATAGCAATAAATGCTACATTAAGCTTTTTATCAGTATTATTATCAGCTGGCATTGGTGAAGATAAGATAAACTTTAAATATAGTACTCTTCCACTAATACAAGTGGAATACATAGATAAATTAAAAAATATAAAAATAAAAAATTAAGAAGATAAAGTTATACTAGAATTTAGTATCTACGGTGATAAGTTTAAACAAATCTATAATTCAAATTATAAAGATGAAATCTTAAATATATTAAAATCAAATAGACAAAATCGAATAGGGGCTAAGAACTAGCCCCTTCACACCACCCGTACGTGCCGTTCGGCATAAGGCGGTTCAATATTTTCTTGTATTATATTATTTATTTCTGATGCAACTATTTAACTTTATTCTTTTTCTATCCAAACCTTGAGAAATGAATACGTCATTTCTTGTATTCCATCAAGTCATAGTGCATCCTTTTCAAATATTACAATAAATATTGTTCCTCCCTTCGCTCCATTTCCATTACAGAAACTTCTTCCCTACTATGGATTCTGCTGACTTCTCACTATCCGTTGTTACTACTGTTTCGCTAGTGAGACCCCACGGGATAAGCCCTAATACTTTCATCGTTTACTTGCAGAATTTACGCCTTGGGTTTACGGTTACCTTTTGGGTCTTTGCTATCTTAGGCTAGCTTGCCCACCTGTTACGCCTTGTATTCTGTTCCTGTTCGTGGGTCCTCGATTTCGCTACCCGTTCTTCTCTCCTAGATGTCACCATATAAAACTTGCAAGTCGCTGTTAGATTCGTCGGTAACTACGCTCCGTAGGGATTTACACCCTAGCATTAGAACATGCCCGTCATACCTAAAAAAGTAGGTAAGATTGTTCTTCTTACCTACTTTGTCTAGAGTCTGAAATACCAAATTCATATGGTATTTGTCTTCTTTTTTGGCCTCTAAGCAGACTTTAAAAGTCTAATTGTGACAAAAATGTAAGCCAACTATTTACCTAAGCTCTACATTGTATAAACCTGGCACTTGATTTGATTTTATTTCATTAGAGTATTCAGTTCTTATGCACCTATCTAAAACATATTTCAAATCATTGTTATCCTTATAATCTTTGATAAATATCACCTTAGAGTTTTTATCAACTGCTATAATGGTGTTATTAGCTCCCCTATTAAGGTATGCTAAAGCACTACCGTTAGTAAAAATCTCACCCAAATCGAGCTGTAAACTTTCTATGGCTTCATTTAATATCTTGGTAGACCCTGCATAGTTTAATAGATTTATAGAAAATTCTTCGCTAGTATAAGGGTGGGCATTATACCACATTTGGATTGAGCTTTCGTCTTTGTAGTTACCTAAAAGGTATAAGCTAATATTCTCATCTCCTATTTCTTCTACTTTCAAATAGGTATTGTCATTTCTTAGGAATTTTATATTCCTGATATCTCTACCATAAAATCTCTTATTTTGAGTTTTTTCAGTATCTGTAAGGTAAAGATAATCTCCTCTATCTTCTCTTTGGCTATAAGTCATAGGAAAACTATCTTTCAACTTTTCATCATCTATTGGCTCAATATAGGTTGGTTCATGATCTCTATTATCTAGAGATATCTTATCACCAGCTATTTGAGGGAAATTATCTGGTCCATCTTCTGATGAGAACATGGTTCTAGTAGCTCTATTTACAAGATTTTCAATATCTTCATTACTTAGATATTTTTTTACAAATAACAACTTACCATTTTCATCGCTAATTACTATATAAGGAGATGAAACTTCTTTATCGAATTCAAATTTTGCACCGCCATAGTAAAAATTACCTGCCACATCATTCATATCATAGGACTTAAACATATATTCTAGGTCAGATAAGCCTTTGTAGTTAGATATTTTTACTAGATTTATATTACCCTCATTTAGATAAGTAGAATTTTTCCACATTATCCTAGATTTGTTGTCTAGAGGAGATCCTACTAGCATTACATTTATTTTTTTATCCAAGAAATCTCTTATATACACTGGCTCAGAGTTCATATTTTGCATCATATAAAGATTCATGTCTTTGCCATAATATTTTTGATTGACTTCTTTTTCATTTGGTTCAAATATCCTATAGTCACCTCTTTCTTTTCTTTGAGAATAACTCATTGGATAAATCTTGCTTGGATCATCATCTTTTTTAGGGATATCATTTAAAATATCATTATCGCCTATAGATATATAGGTATCTGTTACATTTTCACTTACTGCACTTGTATTTAGAGTCCTATCTATTACAAATTTGACGTCTTCATTTGACTTATATTCTTTGCTAAATAAGAATCTTTGATCCTTATCTATAGCTATGATAGCAGGCTTGCTTAAGTTAAATAGAGCATTGTAGCCAGCTGTTATATAGACGTCATCTTTGACATCCCAAAGGCTCTTAAATCTTGACTTTTCATTAGCTATAATAGTTTGGTTGCCATTATAAGAGATGTTTATCAAATCATAAGGTCCATCAGCTATATAGCTAGCATTTTCCCACATCTTTATAGTCTCTTCTTTTCTGTAGTCACCTACTAAGAGAATTTTTAAATCTTTATTAGATATTTCGTTAAGACCTAATCTATTGTTATTAGGATCAATAAGTTTTATTCTAGCAAAATCACTAGCATATCTGTTGTTATATCGCATCTCTTCGTTAGATAAGTTAGCATAGTCTCCCCTGTCTTCTCTTTGTGCATATGACATTGGGAAGTTTTTAGTAAATTGATCTAGACCTAGAGCGATAAAGTCATTGTTACTTGCATAGTAACCATTAGACATATTAAATCTTCTAAGGAGTTCATAGTTGGACTTGTATGGGAAAACATTCATGACCGCTCCATTTTTATCAAGGATAATCACCTGATTTTTGTTAGATCTAAATTGGCCATTTAAGGAATTTCCCCTATAGAAATTGTCCTTGTATAATTCGCCTTGGCTTATATTTTCTAAATCTTTAGAGTTGCCGTTAGTCACTACATTTATAAAGTTGAAGGCTTGGTTATCTATATTTGATGAGTTTTCAAACATAGCCATAGACTCTTTATCTACCCTATCTCCCATAAGGAAGATACTAGGTCTTTTGTTGTCAATGATTTCGCCGATTTTCTTAGGCTTGTTATTACTATCATATAGGACCAAATTATTGTAGTCTCTACCAAATCTCACCTTAAGATTATTTAGGGTTAGCTCGTCTGTCGAATCAAATAAACCTAAAGCAAAACCCGCCTCGTATGATAGTGGAGTATTTTGTTCTTTGACTACAACCTCTATAGGATTTACTGGTTTTTCTTTTTCATCTTCTGGTGTTGGACTTGGATTGATATCATCTTCTGGGTCTGGAACCACGTTAGGATCTGGATTAGGGGTTTCATCTAAGTCTTTTTTGCCAACTTTGACACTAATTTCCTTGCTGTATTCCATGAAGCCTTCTCTATTTAGTCTAATATTTAGTTTATATAAGCCCAGGCTATTTTCATCTGATGTTGGAAAACTAATTTTAATATTGCCCTTGTCATCAGACTCGACAGTTTTGCTATAAATTTGATTTCCTTGTGGATCTATCAGAACTACTGTTGCAGTTGCTCTATCTAATAGTGAATTATTTAAGTCTTTGGCAATTATTGATAAGTTTATGCTATCGCCTAGCTCAAATACTTGCTTATCTACCGCTATATCAGCTTTCATTTGTAGCAAATCAGGTATATTGGCATCTATAACTTCATATTCTAAGAATTTGAATGTATTTTTGTATTCAGCATCCAAAAGCTCTACTTTTAGTTTATATTTACCAAGTGTAGTCTTATCATTAGTTCCTATCCTTAATAGGTGTCTACCATATTTATCAGTTTGCCTATTGTATGATACGCTTCTGCCGAATGGGTCAGCTAAAGTATATTTGATATTTCTATTAGCTAAGGCTAGGCCTTCGTTATCTTTAATTTCTACATTGACATCTACTATATCTTTTCTCTTGACCCTAGTCTTTGGAGTGCTTATGCTTATATCAGCTTTTTTGCTAAGAATAATCTCTGAATTTGGATCTATGAGAGTTTGGTCAAATTTTATATTGTGTTTAGCTAAAATTTGTTCGATATTTTCAAAGTCTTTTTCGGCTATCAGGTTGATAATTCTACCATCTTCATCCAGGACTAATATCTTAGCTCCATCAGCTAAACGTAGTCTATTACTTCTTAAGTTATTCTTATCATCAATAGCGCTATAGCTTATTAGTCTCTTTAATCCATTTTCAATTAGATAATCCACATCCTTACTTGGGCTTATTCTCATAAAGTTATAATTTTTATGAGATAGACTTGCAAAGTATTCTAGGCTAGAGTCTTTTGGTTCAGCAAATAGTATCAAGCTTGGCTTATCTAGTTCAAAATTATTAGCTATAATTTTAGCATTTCCGTTCATATCAATGACATCTGCAGCTAAAATATTTTTTCCATAAAGCCTTTTTAAAATACTAGCATTTTCTGTATCATTTGCTAGATGATCAAAGTGATTAGCTTTCTTACTTGTCTCAAAATCAGCGAACTTATCTTGTGATTCTTTACTTGCTATATTAAAGATTACTAAGGATTTATATGGCTCATAGCCATCTTTGCTAACATTTGCTATAATTTTATATCTGCCTGGATAGGTATTATCTGCTAGTTTTACTCTAAGTTCAGCTTCGCCTAGATTGTTTGTTTTGATTTCCCCAGTATCCAATACAGTGTCGGCAAGGTCATAGACTTTGTAACTAACAAGTGCATTTGCAATGTAGTTATTATTGACATCTGTACTCTTTAAGTTAAATTTTAGTTCTTCTTTTGGATTGTATGTTTCATTTATCCTTGTTATAGTTAAATCCAAATTTTTGTTGTATGAACCATTGTTTAAATCTGCAATCTTACTATATTCTTCAAAACCACCATCTATGACTGCGACTGAAGTGAAGCCTTTTTTATCTAGTAGCTCTAATATTTGATCAGTATTGTCGCTAGTGTTTACAATAAATAAATTTGCATCTTTACTTATATTATCCAAAAATACTTCAAAGTCACTATCATTGTAGTCTAAGTTAAATGAGTCTTTTATATGGGTCCTATCATAGGATGACTTTGGTCTAATATCTAATATAAATGGATTATTTTTTGAGATATACTCATCAACCTCATTTGCATTTATCTTGCCAAAATATTTATTATTTGTTTCACTTACTGGCTTTTCAGTTACAAAAATCACTTGGCGTACTGTGATTTCTTCATATCCTTCTTTTGATATTATAAAGTTCAAAGTATATTTGCCTGGATTTGTAAAATCTAAGCTATAAGCAATATTGCCATCTTTATCAGTACTAGACTCTCGTACACTTTTTTTATCTTTAGAAGCTATGGTTGAGCTGACTTTAGCATCAGATATTTTTTGGCCATTTTCATCTACTAAATTAAGATTAACCTTGCCTTTATCTCCTAGTAGATAAACTTTTTTGTCTGTCGTAACTTTGGCATCTATTACTTTTAGTTTTGGTCTTTCCGCTACTATAAAGCTTGTAGTCTTACTAGTGGATTTGTAATTGCTTTTATCTGTCTTAAAGCTTATTTCATATTCTCCAGTCACTGGCTTTAACTTATAGGCCCAATTGCCCCTACCCTTATCATCTGTACTCATTCTATCTACAATAATCTTGCCATCTGGAGTCTTTATAGAGATATTTAGGTCAGTATCTGCTACTATATTGCCAAACTCATCAACTGTTCTTACAGATATTTCTGGCATCTCATCTACAAAATATTCATCTTTTTTATTGCTAGTTTCTACTCTAAGTTCTTTGGCATCTAGATTTTCATCACCAAAACTTAACTTGTAGCTGGCACGAGCTGATGGGTAGTCATAGGCAGTTGCATAGGCAGTTATGGTATATTTACCTGCAGAAGTATAAGCCTTAGGTGTCATATAGATAAAGACATAACCTTGATAATCAGTCATCTTTCTAATCTTCGTTTCTTTTTGATTAGGATCTATGATGCTAATATCTACTGATGCATTTCTCTTTGGTTGGTTGTTTTCATCTTTTACTTGTACTTTAATATAGGCAGATTCATTTAATTTATAATTATCTTTAGCTGATTGGAAAGAAATATTTAGGTATTTTCCTTCTCTCTTTACATAAAAGGAACTCTTTTGATCTACATCATAGTAGCCATCTTTGTAGGCAGTTGCATCAATTTTATATAGGCCAGTAGCGTTAGCACTAGTTATATCCATAGAAAATTGAGCCTTACCATCACTATCTGTCTTTAATATCAAGTCGTAGGACTTTTGATTTGGATCGGTAATAGTTAAGCTTATGTTTGCATCTGCTATTGGGTCTTGTTCGTGACTTACTATAAAGTTCATATTTACAGGCTCTTCTTTGGCCATGAACTCATCTTTTGCCATATCGATAGATAAATCAAGCTTTTTCATTTCAGTTGTATTTCTGTCAACTAGAACTTTTAGGTCTTCATTATAGTTATCAAAACCACTTAGGCTTGATTCTATAGCTAAATTATATTCACCTTCTACAGCAAATACATCGCCAGATATATCAAATATTGCCTCACCGTTTTTGTTTGTATAGAGAGTTGTACTTTTTGTATCACCTGCAGGTGATGATATAGTTAGAGTAACTTTAGCGTATCTTTTGATTTGTGCATACTTATCTTCTACTTTGCTTACAAGTCTTACACTTGATCCTGGTCTTATCTTATCTTTATCTAAAGTATTTGTGACAAATAATGGATTTTCAATACTTGGCACAAAGTTTTTACTTTCCACATTAAAGGTATTTATACCAATTAGCTTATCTTTATAGTAGATATTTATTCTATATTTACCTATAGCTGCATTATTATCAAGTCTGACATTGAAATTGGCCTGACCGGTAAGATTTGTTTTTAAATCGTATTTAAATGATTGATTATGGCTAGTAACTATTTCACATACTATATCTTTGTTGACGATTTGATGGCTCTCTTGGTCCCTTAGGCCAATACTTATCTTTACTTGCTCGCCTTGTAGGTAATTTTGCTTATCAGAACTTATGTTTGCCTTAAACTCAGCATTGGATTCATCAACCTTGATTCTCATGGTGTCAAAGATTTTAGAGGAGTTTTTAGCTCTTGCTGTTATGACACATTCACCATAGCCAACTGCCTTTATTTTGCCGTTTTGATTTACTTCGCAGACTGTCCTATCTGAGCTTTCCCATCTTAGGTCAGACGCATAAGTATCAGCTGGTTTTATATCTAAGCTAGGCTCGAATTCATCGCCAATTTTTATTAATTTTTCTTTATCTCTAAAACGGATAGATTCTATTTTTACTTGTTGATAATCATTTTCATCATAGTACTTAGCATCTATAGTAAAGGCTTTTAGTGAAACATTAGCATTTGCTATTTGATCTGTTAAATCTGTCCATTTTTCACCTTCTTTACTTACAAAAGACTGACCGCTTTCTGCAGTTACCTTAGATGAGAATCCCTTGATTGGACGTTCTATTGGAATAGGATACTTATATCCAGTAGTTTTCATTCGTACTATTACAGCAAATTTAGATCCTTTAGGAATAAAGGTGTCTTCTACTTGTACTTTTTCATAACCGGCAAATTCCATTTTGCCTTCTCTGATGCTTGTTTTTTCAGCCAAACCACCATTGTTTTCTATATTAGTATTTACATATATTTCATATTCTGCATTATTAGCTGATGACCACAAACCTACGCTTGTAAGATAAGTATCTTCACTGACTGGGCCAAATACGTTGGCGTAGTAAGATTCCTCTCCTAGACCAACTTGGCTAGTCATTCCTAATTTGTCATATTGCCATATCTTTTCGTATTCGTTTAAATCTTCTAATATGTACTGTGAGTTTTGTGTTCCTATATTTGAATCATAATAGGAAACATAGTAATAACCACCTTGATTTCCCCAATTAGTTCCCCAAGAATTCTTGCAGATCCAGGCTCCATCTCCAGGTGGTAGTGTTTTAAAATTCTTTCGGCTATAATTATCATCCCAACCTACTATGGTAATGGCGTGGTTTGGCATTTGTTTGCCTGAGAAATAATGAGCCATAGTTTTTTTATTAAGGTGCTCATCTCCACCCATGACAGCTGAATACACGCCACCATTTTGCATAATCATTTTCTTTAATAGAGAATTATCTGTGGCATCTCTTTTATCAGGCAAGAAAATAGCATGGGTCAGTTCTTTCGCTATTGGCAATTCTTCTGGAGAATTTGATCCAAAAATATCATAAGGATCGTCCTTTTCCAAAACAGGACCTGATCTTCTAGCTAGATAAGCAGTTGAAACAGTCCTTGTTCCCCCTTCACTAGGACCCCAGTCAAATCCGTGGGTATTTCTCATATGTTTTTCAGAAAAATCCATTCTTTCATATGGTAATAATACAGATTCGGCTGAACCATATGTGGCAAAAGCCCAGCAAGACCCATTTGGTCCTTGGTCTTTTACAGAAGTTACCTTTCCCTCATCTCTTAGGTCATAGCTTGGCCCAATGTTTGGTAAAGCAAGCGATCTCATATAAACTGTTGGGATTCGTCTTTGAGATGATTTTTTATCAATTGTTGAATAATCAGTAAAAATTTCGTATGGATCTTGTTTTAAAAAATCATCATCAGTTGTATTAAAAAAATCTTTGTTTTCGATTTCCTTAACATCTATATTTATATCATCTTCTTTGCTATAGCTTGTTTCAGATTCTTTGAAATCAAATAAGTCATGGGGACTTGCATTACTCGCTTCATTGGAGCTAGCCATAGACTGGCAGGGTGTTTGAAGTATTATGCATAAACTTAAAATCAACGAGAAAATCTTAGTCTTATATCTCATTTTTCCTCCTATAAAATATAAGGAGGGCATAAAGCCCTCCCCATTGAAAAGCAAAACGCTCAGTATGAGTATTAATTGAAGTTAAATATTAAATAGCCGTTATTGATTGATGTTGTATCTGTAGTACCTTCATCTCCAAATTCTGGTGAGATGATTTCTTCACTTGCTCTAAGTCTATCTCTATTATAAGTATAGGTTTCATAAGAACCATATTCTAGTCTATTTTCATTTCTTCCATAACCAACTATGATATCTTCGCTATTGCTTGGAACAAATCCATCTGGTAAGAAATCAAATGTAGGGCTGTTTAGCCAAACTATTTTAGAAATTCTTGCTGGATCTGGATATTCAGATTGAACATGAAAGTCGCTCCATGAAATCATTTCTCCATCTCTAAGAGCTAAAGAAGCTTCAAATTCGCTAGGGTATTTTGCTCTAAGTTCATTTACAAAGTCTCTAAGGATATATACACCCTCAGCTGCTCTCGCATATGAAACATCCCTTGCTCTTCTAACATCTGTAGCTTTTCTTAGTTCTTTTTCAAAAGTATTTCTATCTTCAGTAGATAAGTATTTATTAGTCTTGTTTTTGATATTTCTTATATCTCTAATTTCCTTATCTATAGTTTGACTAAGCCATCTTGGACTAGCATAGGCATCTCTTTCTAAAAGAGCTGCCTGGCAAGCTGACTTAAGTCTAGCATCAAGTTCAATCAAATTTTTAACTTGAATTTGACTGTTGCCAGCCTTATAAATATCATTGATTTCTTTGGTAAGTGAATTTCTAACAAATTCTCTCTTGCCCTTAATGCCAACTTCAGATAAGTCATCTCTATAATAATTGTTAAGTAATTTTCTTGCTTCTCTTACATCTTTGTTAAATACTTTTTTAAGATATATAGTTGCAAAATCATCAGCTGTAAGATCAGGCATTTGTACTAATTCATCCATAGCGTATGAGATTCTTTCACAAGCAGCTTCTATATCATCTACACTTGCAAATGGATTTAAAGCAGTGATTATAGCGATAGTCACTTCGCCTGCAGCCTTGCTATGAGCCGCTTGAATTTTATAAATAAGTTCAGTTGAACATCTATGAATAAATATTCCAGTTAGTCCTAGTAATTTTATTCTAGGAGCAATACTATCTAGATCATAGATAGTTTCTGGATTGTATCTTTGAGCTACTGGAGGTAAATCAAAGGCTCTATCTTCTGCTAGAGTTATCAAATCTTGTTGATAAGCTTGCATTAAAGGAACATTTTTTACTTTATTTTCTTCAAGAATTGTAGCCCCGTCTAACAATTCAGAAGTAGAAAGTTGTGGAAGAGTATATTCATATTCTTCTAATAGTGATGGTTGTGATTGATTGGCTTCACTAGCACTAGCTATAGCTGGTGCTCCAATGTTAAAGAGCATTAGCAGAGCAAGTGTTAATGACAATATTTTGTTTTTCATTTTCCTCTCCAAATTATTTAAGTTTTTGTTTATGATAATTAGTTAAAATCAGGATAGATTAAATCTGGATTTGATCCATCCATATTTGTAGTAACAACCACATCTCTTAACGCGCTTCTATTATTTACATAACTTCTATAATCCCCGTACTGAGCTTTTTGCCCTCCAAACCCAATAATGATACTTGAGCTAGAAGCTTGCATTCCAGCTGGTATCTTGTCAAAAGTAGGTGAAACTATCCACCTTATATCAGCTACCTGATAAGGCTCGATGTATGAAGAAGGTACATCTAAATTGAAATCCCCAAAAGTCTGGTCATCAAAAACTTCTGGATATTTTGCTATAAGCTCTGCGTTATAATCCCACAAATCATATATAGCATCAACAATATCTGTATATCGTGTATTTTTTTCTGATCTTCTACTAATAACTTTATTTATTAAATTTTGCCAGATATTATAATCCTCTTGACTGATTTGATTCCTGTATGAGTTTTTCAATTTATTTTGTTTATTGATCTCAACATTAACAGTTTCTCTTATCCATTTAGGATTTGCTATAACTTCATTTGATAGCAAGGCCGACGAAGCAGCTGACTTCAATCTTGCATCTAGCTCTAATAACTGACCAAAAGTGATTTTTTGCCCAACTTGTCTATTTATATCATCGATTTCGCTTCTGTAGATATTTTGGATATATTCTTCTTTACCTTTTGTACCATAATTATATTGATCAAAATATCTTGTTTGTGAACGTCTAGCTTCTCTTATATTTTTATACATAAGTTTTTTAACATATACAGTAGCCAAATCTCCAGAAGTCATATCCCTCATGCTGATAATTTTTTCAATATTTGCATCTAATTTATCTATAGCATCTAGGACATCTTGTTTGCCATTAAATGGGTTTATAGCAACCATTACTGCTTCAAAACAAACTTGAGCTGCCATATTATGAGCTTGTTGAACCTTGTAAATATGCTCAGTAGTCATTTGATTTATAAATCTATTGACTTTTCTCAAAAGCTGGATTCTAACACCAACAGAGCCAATATAAAAGAACTGTTGAGGATTTTCGGCTCCAAGACCAGCAGGCATATTGATTGCTCTATCCTCGCACAAGGCTAATAAATCATCTTCTGCTTGTTTCATCAATGGAATTTCATAAGCCTTATCACCTTTAATAATAGCCCCTTGTAACGCCTGATATTCTAACCTTAATTCATCATCGCTCAAATTCAAATTGAAATCTTCATTAATCTGGTTAATTAATGACATATCATAAATTTTATAATCTACATCATCTACATTACTACTTGCATACGAATTACTACTAAATTCATAGGCTATAGAAGTAAACAAAAATGTAATCAAGGTTATCAATGATAATAAACGATATTTCTTGCCCATATTCCCCCCCTATTTCAAAAATTGTCTAGCATTAGATCCCTATTGTATTCTAAGTAGCTTTTAAATATATAAAATTTTTACAGACTTGTAAAGCCCAAAAATTAAATAATTATAATAAATATATTAATATCTAATATATATTATCTAAGACTACATTTATATAGAAAATAATATGAGACAAACATTTCTAGATAATTAGATTATATACACATTTTTTTATTTTGTAAACATTTAAATGAACATTAAAATTGTTTTATAATTATAATCAATCTAAGCTATTTATTTATATGTTAAAAATGATTGCTATAGATATAGATTTAAACATTATTTATCTACTTAATTTACAATTATAAGCAACTTTGCATAAATTAAATACTTTCATTTTGATTTCTCATATAATACATTTTATTCGTGTATATTTTCTATCGAACAAAGTTATAAAGATTTTTTATTTAATAGTGATTGAAGTTCGTATATTCTTTAATCTGCATGCTTGCTTATATTTATTATAATTTTATAACATTAATTTTATTGATTTTGACCTCTTATAGCGTTTGAAAAAAGAAAGAATCAAGATTTATAAGATATATGTAAAAATTAGATTAATTCAAATAACTAGATAAAAATTAGTTTGTGACCACCCAGCAAGAGGCAGTTATGCCCAATACTATTGGCATCGCCTCCTTTTATTTAGTCTAGCTAATCAGCAACAAGCAATGATAAGCCAAAATCATAGCCTGCCCTCATCGCTATATTCATAGATTTGACATGAGAAAATTGGGTTGAGTATATAACTGTGACTTCTGGATTTTCTTCTATTGCAATAGCTAGCAGATTATTCACCAATTCAGAGGCTAGATTTTTATAAATCGGATTATCATCAAGCTTTTCTATTCCTATTTCCCACAAAATTTAGAGTTTTGATTGGCGCCTGCTATTGCAACTAGTTTTTCATTATAATAAAAAGCTAGAGCAAGCCTATCTTTCCAAATCCCATCATCAAAACTAAAGGCATATTCTACCTTTCCCTTAAACTTACAGAAATCCTTTTCTTCTATTCTAGTAAATTCAAATAAAGAATCTATTTTTTCAAAGTCAGATCTAGGAATTAGTATAGGGCCAGCGTTTTTGATGGTCAAACTATATTGATCCAGTATACTTTGTAGCTTTTTAATATTTTGAACTTCCATAAACCAGGCCGCTGGATAATCAATATACTTTTTTTCCAATATTTCTATTAGTCAAGATTTGAGGATCTTACTAGTAGACTATTTCCCACATAATTTATTGCAAGGGCGTGACGGTTATATGATAAAAATCCATCATTGATTGTATTACAAACAAAATGATTCTTACCATCTAATAAATTCTCAATGTTATAATCAAAATCGCGTTCTTATTGCTTAATAAAATTACTATCCATAATTACTTTTCTTTCCTATAAATCTAATGGCTGGGATAGCAGGACTCGAACCTGCGCTCTCCAGAGTCAGAATCTGGTGCCTTACCGACTTGGCTATATCCCAATAGTTTTGTATGTATGTAATTATAACTCTATTTAGAATTTAAATAAAGCATGAACTAATTATAATCCTCAAAGCTTAATCTTATAGTTATTAATTAGTGATTTCTCATTCTACCAGGAGGACGTTCCTGTGAGTGGTCCATAAGGGGTTCTCCTTTGGTTGTATAGACAACCAGTTACAAGTACCATAGGAATTTTTGGGATTAATTTGTGTACAAAAAACAGCTATTTTTAGCTGTCAGATTGTTTGACAATTTCCACTAGAACCCATGACTTAAGTCATCTACCCTCTGCTACCGCAGCTCAGTTCTAGGGTTAATTATGCCTTGATTTTGGGTCCAGAATGCCCGACACCCTCGCTTAAGGCCAAAACTTAGTGAGGAAGTGCTGGGAGTCTGCGGAGCGGACGAGTTTTGGCGGATTGGTCCTACAGTAGGCGGACACCCAATTCCGAGTACCATCAGCGTAATGAGGCTTTCACCTTCGGTGAACCACTCCGTGGGTCCCATGATGCGGGGACATAATTGGTCCTCCACGAGCCGGACGGGCTTTCACCTTCGGTGAACCACTCCGTGGTGAGTCCTCCATCAGCCGGACGGGCTTGTTTTCTATATTTGATATAGTCAAGCATTCATTTATGGTATGCCAAAACGCATTTTGCAATATACTTACTTTGTAAGCAAGTCTTGTGTGCTTTTTCTTACTGGAGTTAGTATCCAAGACAAAGCCCTATTAAACGTCTTTTTCTAATAAACGACTTTTAACTAATGAATTTATCCACTCCTCAAAAACTAGTTCCCTATATTCATATATTCCTACGCTTTGAATTCAAAAGTATACTTCTTCTTGTTTATTTTTCGTAATATTCTACCAGTTGAAATAGCAATCATTTTTATTATGCTGTTAATTTATTAGCTTAAGTATGTTTTGAAATTCGGACAAAGCTAAAATAATCAGCCCCATAGTCTCTCCGCATTATAAATAAGGTCTTTATAAACAATAAAAAGGAAGAGATGATTTTTAAAGTACTTACATCTCTTCCTCTTCTGTAAAATTATGGTATTTTATTCTTTAAGGAGTTTCAATTATTCTATGCGTTAACTGTCATTTTTTTGGGTCTAATCTTAATAAAATTGCATTAATTGCGACTATGACTGTTGACACGGACATTAGAATTGCTCCTAAAGCAGGGCTTAATGTGATACCAAGAGGGGCCAAAATTCCTGCAGCTAGAGGTATAGCTATAAAGTTATAACCAGCTCCCCAAAAAAGATTTTGTTTCATTTTTCGAGTTGTTTTGTGTGCTAATTCAATGAATGATTCAATATCTCCTGGATCGGATTGAGTCAATATGACATCTGCTGAATCCAATGCCACCTGGGTTCCTGCACCAACAGCTATACCAACGTCTGCCATGGCAAGAGAAGGGGCATCATTGACACCGTCACCTACCATGATAACTTTTTTTCCTTCATCTTTAAGTTCTTTTACTAATTCATACTTGTCTTGTGGAGATTGATTTGATCTATATTCAATCCCTAAGTCTTCTGCCGCTCCTTGAGCCGCTTTTTCATTATCACCTGTTGCCATAATTGGCTCTATATTGTTCTTTTTAAGAGCTTGTATTAACTCTTTGCTAGTTGGTTTTAATTCATCTCCTAAAGCTACAGCACCAATGACATCATCGTTTTCTGTTAATATACTGAGAGTTGCTCCTTTTGGAATATCCATATCCAGATTACGTCCGTATGCTTTTTGGCTGATTAATTGGTAACTATGGCCCTTGGCTTTACCTTCTACACCAGCACCGGAAATCACATCAATTGAATCAAATGATACTGGACTTATACCTTGCTGGTCGGCATACCTAATAATTGATTGAGCAATTGGGTGGCTAGACCCACCTTCAATACCTGCCAATAAGGCAGTGATTTCCTCTTTTGTATATTTGTCATTAAGAAGTTTTACATCTAATACTTTAAATTCACCGGTTGTTAAAGTACCTGTTTTATCTAAAATCATCACATCCGCATCTTGAGCTATTTCTAAGGATTGGCGTTCTTTTACTAGTAAGCCACGGCTAGCTCCTAAGCTTGTGCTACGGGCGGTTACCAATGGAATAGCCAGACCCAATGCATGTGGACAAGCTATAACTAATGTTGTGATAGCAAATTTTACTGCCATTGGAATATCTGCTATAAGCGTCCATACTACAAAAGCTATTAGTGCGACAATTACCGCAATATAGAACAGCCATCCCGCAACTTTTTGAGCAATATTTTCTGCACGAGAAGGTTGACTTTGAGCTTGGCTGATTAGATCCTGTACTTGGGAGATAAAGGACTTATCACCTGTCTCAAGTACTTTAATATAAAGAACCCCTTCTCCATTTGTTGAGCCCCCGATTACTTCATCGCCAGGTCCTTTTTTAATTGACTTAGATTCCCCAGTTAAAAGAGCTTCATTTAAACGTGATTCGCCACGCTCGATAGTTCCATCTGCCGGCACATTTTCTCCAGCTTGAACACGAATTAAATCACCTACCTTTAAGTCAGCAACTGGACGTGTTTCAATGGAATCGTCATCTAATACGACATGAGCATCTTTTGGTACTAGCTTAGCCAGTTCTTCTTGTGCATCTCCTGCTTCTCCAATAGCCTTCATCTCAATCCAGTGACCTAATAACATGATTAATAGTAATGAAGCAAATTCAAAGAAAAAGTCCATGACCTGTTCACCCGTTACGTAGCTAGCTATAACAGTATAAACACTATATAAATATGAAACACTTATACCTAAAGAAACGAGTGCCATCATTCCAGGTTCTTTTTGTTTAAATTCATCAACTGCCCCTTGATAAAATGGTCGTCCACCATAAATAATTAATATAGTAGATAAAATAGCTACTACAATATCAGAATATGGAAAAGTAAGCTGGAATGGTAGGTCAAACCCAGCCATAGGGGATAAGAGCATAATAATGATTCCTAGTGGCAATGACTTTAAGAAAAGTTCCTTAAAGTTTCCATGATGATGATGCTCATGCCCACCGTGGTCATGGCCAGCATGATGGTCGTGATGTTTATCCTTATGGTCTCCATGTTCTTCCGTGCTTACGTGCTCATGTTTTGAATGATCCATGTCGCCATGATTATGGTGACTGTGGGATGAATGTTTGTTGTCGTTGTTCATTTTAAATTCCTCCTTATTCTTAATGATGATGTAAATGACACTCGCATTGTCCTTCTGGACAATCGCAATCCACTTCTTCTACTGCGAAAGATTTTTTCATCTCTAATATTTTTTCTAGTCGATCTATATCATCGAAGCTTAAGACATGATCTTCAATGATGTTTCCTATTACATTTCCGACTTTCTTTCGGCAAATACGGTTAAAAATATCCTCTGTATAATCCCTTACGGCTTCTTTCTCTTCAATATTGGCAGTATAAATAAACTTTCTACCTTCCTTCTCTGTATTTAGTACGCCTTTCTCAACTAATCGACCTAAGATCGTTTTGATAGTGGATTCTGTCCAGTCCATTTTTTCTTTCAATACGGAGATAACTTCTTTACTAGTTACTCGATCATTTGCCCAAACTACACGCATGACTTCCCATTCAGCATCTGTGATATGAGTATTATATACTATTGCATCCATTGTCTTTCCCTCCTTTCCGTTTACAATTGTAGACTTAATACTTAAAATTAGTTTACTCTTGTAAACTATTCTTGTCAAGTATTTTTTATAATACGTAAACAGCTATTATTGCCTTTATTTTATATTTTTACTCAAACTAATATAAGTTTACATTGATTTACTTATAGTAATTTAGAATTATAAATAATTAAGAAAAGAGATAGAAAACATATCAAGTGGTGATATAAAGACAGGATAATAACAAAACTAAGCGGAGTGATACTCTTGATTACATTCCGCTTAAAATATTATAAAGTTATTCCGTGTATACGGGTTCAGCTCACTTAGACTATCTCTAGCTTATTGGCGATTTCTACCAAAACTCATTACTTTGCTAATTTCCCGACACTACCGTGGCTTATTTGCGCAGAAAGTAGCACAGTTAAAAGCCCATTGATTTTGGGGTCCAGGATGACGTACACATTATTTAACCCGAAAAACTAGTGCGATAGCACGGAGAGGTTCGGTAGAACTGATTTTCGTAGAGTGCGGATAAGCCTTCGTAGAAGGCGACTTTTCGTGACAGATGTATATTTTTTGTACAAAAAAAGGTGATGTTGCAGAATAGAATTACCTATTCTGCAACATCACCATTTTTAATTTAGAAAATTTTTGAAGCTCTTACCCTTCCAATTATATAAGCTAGTAAAGCTAATACAATATTTATAATAGTTCCTTTTGACCATGTCATAGATAAATACCCTTCTTTGATTCCTATAGATCCATCAACTACATCATTAATTTTAAAATATGCTGCTGGGTTTAGATAGACAAGTTGTGGAAAATTTTTAGCTAGCAATAGTAAAGCTATTATTAGGATAGATAATATTCCATAAACCTTATATCTACTTTTAGCTCTTATACTTAATCCATGGCAGATTGTATATATCAATAAGAAAAGACTCAAACTTAAAACACTTGTCTCAAATAGGTATTGCTTTAAGCTTATAAATTCATAATATCTACTATAGTCTATATTCTCCATAGGATTAGAAACTAGGCCTATATATCTTAATATAGGATAATTTAAAGTTCCCTTAGGGTCATTTATTAGGCCAATTAATATTACTATAGCTAGGCAAAAGAATAAATATCTTATGCACTCAAAAATACCCGCTAGATATTTTTTATCATAATATTTAGCCTTATCTATTGGATTTAGATATATAAATTCTAAGGATGAAGATTGTTCGGTATCTCTATTGTAATTACCACCGTATAAGTATATGCTTAGCAAAATAATTAATATAGGAAGATTATATACATATATTAATCGATATAAAATCATAAATGAAGACTTATCCAACGGAATCTGATTTCTCATTCCTTCTTCTAAGAAATGAGGCTCCGTGCTTTCATCGTACCAACTTAGACTTCTATTATAGAGAGTTTTTAATGGCTTGACATCACCTTTTAATAATATATCCCTATACTCTTTATTGACCTGTTTTGAAAACTCACTTATATCTTTGTTATAGAGATTTAAAGGATTGATTCCTACAGTATCTTCGACAAATACATTATTGTTCTTGTTTAAATTACTAACATAGTCAAGTACATAATCATAAGTACGGTAGAATTCTTCTGATTTATCTTCTTCATAATATTTTCCAATCTTATTAAATTCATTTAGATATGAATTAGATTCTATAAACTCTTTTTCATTTTCTTCCCTATACTTACCATAAAAATTTTCTTCTCTATTATTTTCTACACTTAATGTCAATGTTCTATTAGTTAAACTTCTATTAAAATAATCATTTCCATCATTATCAATATAGATCATAACATTTAAAACCATAGTTATTAAAAAAAGTCCGCCTACACCATATGTTAATTTGTTGTTGATAAATTTCTTGCTCTTATATAATTCAAATGAAAACATACTCATAAGCTTATTAGAGTTTTTATCATGCTTACTCACATTAATTTGTATTTCCTTATTTATTAAGTAAAAAGAAATGAATAGAATTATAAAAGCAATTATTAAATATGAAAATATGAATTTCCATGACACACTTGGCTTATTAAATATATAAGGGTTTGCTTGATCAAGTGCATGCTCATCAAAGCTCATCTCACCTAACAAATACATAGGGTAGTTGAAGTACAAAGGATTATATATATTAGTTAAACTATTAAACAAATCAGTAACTATTAGAATAAGGCCTATCATAGCTGAGCTTACAATCGTGGTTATCACATTGTCTTTTATTAACAAAAACAACAAAGTCAAAACTGAAAATAGTACAGCTAAGTTTAAAATAAATAATCCTATAGTGGATAATATATATTGGTAAAACTTAATATATAGACTGCCAGCATTATATAGTTTTATAGGATAATTCAGAATAAAACTTACATCTACCCTTAATGCCCCTAATAAAAAGCTCATAAATAATATAGCTAATGAATAAAAAATAACTAATATTAGGAATGAAAATAATTTGCTAATTATATATCTTCTTTTTTTCACAGGAGATAGGAAAAAGAGGTTAATGCTAGTAGTTGCATAGTCATAAGAAATTGAACTTATAAACATAAATATGAATACTAGAGTTGGTATCAATCCATAATATATGTTTAAACTTGTGAATAAAACATTTGAAGATGAACCATAATTATCATTTACAAATTTTTCCTCATCTATGCCCTTATTGTGAACAAATCCATATACTGCATCCAAGTAGTCTAGCTTATCTTTTTGCTCATCAGATAAAACTAAATCATACTTATCTATAAATTCTTTCCCATCTTCTATGAACTTATAGTCAATATCAGGATAAACAAATCCATACAGCAACTCCTCCTCAGTTAAATCAAAAGGATTAGTAAGATCTTCTATAAGCAGTTGATAATCTTCATTAAATTCATCGCTCATTCCACTCCACTTATACTTCATAAACTCATCAGATACATACTGTGGATTATTAGGCTGATTCATTATGATCTCATCAATCACATAATCGTATTCAGCACCCTCGTTTAGTTGTCTATCGAATATATTCACCCTAAAAAAATTTGTATATACTGTCAAACATAAGGCTAAACTAAGTAAAATTAAAAAACTTTTATTTTTTATGAATTTCTTTATCTCTAATCGAATCATAACAATCTCCAATATTTTTTAGTAGCTATACTTTGCAGCTTTAAATTTATATTAACTTAAAAAATCTTAAATCTTAAAAATAGAATTGGTAGAACTGTAGTTTGAGCTTTTAATAGTTTCCATTCCTAATTAATATTTAACTACTCATACATTTTAATCCGTTAATGTGTTATAATGATTGTAACATATTAAAACCTTAAAGGAAAGATAAATGATTTGTTCAGTTGAAAATTTAAATAAATCTTATAAAGACAACCAGGTACTAAATAATATAACATTTAGAATTGATTCCCCTCAAATACTAGCATTAGTAGGACCCAACGGTTCAGGTAAATCTACCTTAATGAACTGTATGATGAATCTGATAAGTTACGATAGTGGAAATATAAGCATATTTGATATGGATAATAGAGATCCAAATATTTTTAAAAGTGTATCATATCTAAAGGATAATCGAATTTTCTATCCATATTTATCTGCTTACGACCATTTAAAATACATATGTGACATACAAAAAATTGACTATAAAAATATTAGTAAAGTAGCAGAAAAAGTCGGAATAGAAAAATTTTATAAAAAAAGAGTTGAATCATATTCTCTAGGTATGAAACAAAGAGTTTTGCTTGCAATGAGTATTATAAACAAACCAAAACTTATACTAATGGATGAACCCCTTAATGGTCTAGATACTGATAGCATATTTAGATTCAGAGATCTTATAAAAGAATTACACGCCGGGGGAACTACAATATTAATCTCATCCCATACCCTAAGTGAACTAGACTATATAACTAACGATATATTATTTTTAAAAGATGGATCTGTAATATATGAAGATATTGAAAAATATAAGCAAACAGAATATAAAATATTAGTAAATGATAAAAGTCGATTAGAAGAACTTGATAACTTTTTAAGTTCTAATTATTCATCAGAAATTTATAATAATAATTTACCTACAAACGAATTAATAATTAGACTAGATGCTGGAGAAATAAATAAGTTAATTCAAGCTATTTATGAGAATAATATAGAAATTGAAAGAATAATATCTAAAACATACGGGGCTGAAGATAGATATAAGCAAATATTTGATATCAAGTAATTTAAAATACTATATATTTATAGAAAGACAAACCCAAGAATATATTGGTGTTTGTCTTTTTTAATAGTATTCAGTCAGCACTAATAAAGGCCATAGCCATCTTAAAACCAGCTTTGTTAGCTAAATTGAGAGATTTGATATGAGAAAATTGTGTTGCATATATAGGAGTAATACTAGGATTTTCTTTTATAACTAAATGAGCTAAATTGTTTACAATTATAGGCATTATATCCTTGTATTCTTTATCATAAGAAAATTTCTCCACTCCAAACTCCCATAGGTATTTAGAGTTAATATTAACTCCAGCAAGGCCTATAAGCTTATCTTTATCATAAAAGGCAAGAGCTTCTTTATCCTTGTAGTATCCGTCGTCAAAGGCAAAGCACATGTTTGAGATATCTTTAAAGTTGTTAAAATCACTTCTGTCTATCCTAGTAAAATTATAATGAGATTCTATCCTTTTAAATTTTTGATCTGGTACATATATAGGACCTATATTCTTTATTGACAAATCAAACTTACTTAATATATCTTGGAGTTTTAAAATATTTGGAAATTCAAAAAACCATGCAGCCGGATAATCTTTATATTCACCCTCCAACATCTCAATTAATTTCTCATTACTAGATCTAAATAAAATTTTATTTGCCAAAACATTTATAGCTAGCTTATTATTATTGTATGTAAGAAAACCCACATCAGACTGATTTACAGTAAAATGATTAGTATTGTTATGTAAACTTTGCCTATTAATAGAAAAATCATTCATTAATTGCTTTTCTAAATTAGAATTCATAAGACCCTCCATACATAGAATTATACATTATAATCATATGTAATAAATAATTTTAGGTACTAAAAAAGACTCAGTCAAATGACTAAGTCTTAA
>HG326667.1:0-175769 GCA_000308255.3 Anaerococcus pacaensis 9403502
TAAAACTCCTTTCTTAAAAACAAAAAAGACGACTAGAGCTTTTAATTTCTAATCGTCTTTTTTCTAAATGTTATACATTCCTATATTACATTTTAGTTTTACGTTTTCTATATATCTTTCCATGTAATCCCAATCTGGAATGTTATAACTTTTTGTTTATCTTTTTTATCATATTTTTCTCACAAAGATAAAAGATGTAGGCTATTAGTAGATAAATTCTTCTGCCATTTTTATTTATATTATTAGAGCCCCACTCAATTTTAAAGCCCATTTCAGTGATTTTTTTTCAAGCCTCTTGTAAATTATCAACCCTACATGATATGTGACTCAATTTTAGCATTTACTTTATCTCCTTATTATATTTTCCAATTTTCTACTTTACCCCTGATTCTCATAAAACTTCTATAGAGTCCCTCTTCTTCTATTAAATCTCTGTGTTTTCCTCTTTGAACAATTTTCCCATTATCTAATACAAGTATTTGGTCTGCTTCCTCTATTGTTACAATTCTATGTGCAATGATAATTACAGTTTTTCCTTTACTTAAATTAGATATGGCTCTTTGTATTAAATATTCATTTTCTGGATCTATGCTAGATGTCGCTTCATCTAATATGATTATAGGAGCATCTTTTAGCATAGCCCTAGCTATAGATATTCTCTGTTTTTCTCCTCCTGATAATGCTTCACCACCTTCACCAACAATTGTCTTATAGCCGTTCGGTAATTTCATAATAAAGTCATGGCACTGAGCTTTTTTAGCTGCATTAATTACTTCTTCTTTGCTAGCAGTAGGCTTTCCAAATTTTATATTATTTTCGATTGTATCATTAAATAGATATACTTTTTGAAATACTGTGCTTATATTAGAAAGTAGACTGGATAAGGTTAAGTACCTTATATCTACATCTCCAATCTTTATACTACCTTCATTTACATCATAGAAACGTGAAATAAGATTACATATTGTCGTTTTACCTGAACCTGATGGGCCGACTATAGCTGTTATTGTTTTTTCTGGAATTTCAAAGGAAACATCTTTTATAATAGGTGTCTTATCGTATGAAAAACTTACTCTATCAAAGATAATATTATGATTTTTTAAGGGCAAATCTTTTCCTTTTTCATCTAAAAAGTCTACACTCTCCATTTTGTCCAAATTATCCAATGTTTTATCCAAAATCTCTAACACATGGGTTGCCGAGTTTACATTTTCTACAGAAGCAAACATAATAAAGGAAAATATAAACACAGCAATCATAATAGGCATTTCTATTTGAGCCTTTATAGTCATAATTCCAGCAAATATAACAATTAAAATTGATGCTAGTTTCAACGAAAATAGATGTAAGCAGTTGAAGGGTGTGTACTGACTTTCAATTTTAATATTAGTCTGTTTGCTACTTAAAATAGCCTCATTAAAATTCTTAAGACTAGCATCATCTTTATTAAAAGCCCTAATTGTTGGAAGTCCCATTACAAGCTCCATTGTGGCTTCCACCAAATTATTTTGAGCCTTATGGTAAGGAATAGAGTTTTTTTCAGAAAACCTGCCAAGCAGTGCTAGGAATATATATGAAGTCAATACCCCCGAAACAGCTATTATCGCTAATTTCCAAGACAAAAAGGAGATACTAAGTATCATGACAGCTGCCATTATATAGCCATTAATCACAATATCTATCATTTTCATGGCATAATTTTCAAAAAAAGATAAATCCGTAGTCACAGCACTAGTAAGTTCTCCTGGGTTGTTTTCTTGAAAAAATCCAAGTGCTACTCTTTTTAGTATATCACCGATTTGAATTCTTTGGTCAGCGGTTACTTCATAGCCTATACTTTCTTGATTTACAGCCTTAAGGTAGGAGGTGGCATATCTTCCCAGAACAAATATAATCATTAATATTGTGACTATAAGTATTTCTTTCTTTCCATAATTACCTTCATCAAAATAGTTCTTAAGAATGAGGTTGAATACGTATACCGATAACATAATAGGCATAGAAATAAAAACAGAGTTTAAAAATGAATAGACAAAACCTTTTCTCATTCTTTTTTTATATTTTTTGGCCCATTTTAAAATTCTACCTGTAGTTTTAAACATAGCTCTCTCCTCCTGTATTAAAAACAGTAGACTTTGTTTTTGCTCCTATATGGGATAACCACATATCTTTATATAGGCTAGATCGTTTAAGAAGTTCGTCATGACTTCCTACGTCTAATATTTTCTTGTTGTTTAACAAAACTATTTTATTTGCATCTTTTACAGTAGACAATCGATGAGCTACTACTATCAATGTTTTGTTTTTTGTTAAAAGTTTAATTGCTTCTTGTATTTTTTCTTCATTGTCTGGATCTATAAAGGCTGTAGCTTCATCAAGTAGGATTATAGGTGAATCCTTTAACATCATTCGAGCTATAGAAAGTCTTTGCCTTTGTCCTCCCGATAGTTTACTTCCAAGGCTTCCTACATTTGAATTGTATCCATCTTCAAGTTCCATAATAAAATCATGACAAGCGCAGATTTTTGACACCTCTATTACTTCTTCATCACTTGCATTAGAATTTCCCATTCGTATGTTTTCCATGATGCTTTCGTTAAATAAGAAGTTATCCTGAGATACATAGCCAAGCAAATCATTAAGCTGTTTCAATGGTATATTTTTGATATTTTTCCCACCTATTGTTATTTCGCCTTTATCTATATCCCAATATCTTAAAATAAGTTTAACAATAGTGGATTTTCCTGATCCAGATGGTCCAACAATGGCTGTAAAAGAATTTTCAGCTATATCTAAGTTTATGTTATCTAAGACTGTATTTTCATCATCATAAGAAAAAGATACATCTTTAAATTTTATGTTCATTGTATCTACATCAACTTCTCTATCAGTGGAAATAAGGTTGGGTATTTGTAAAATTTCATTTATATCCTTTATTGCATATTCTATACTTTTTAACAGATTTACATAGTTTGTAAACTGTGTAAGAGGACTAACTATCCCTAGGGAAAGCATTAAGCATATGCAAAAGTCAGCTGGAGTTAAAGATCCTTTTAAATATAAAATCATTCCTACTGGTAAGGTCCCTAGAAATGTTGATGGTAACACAGAGCTTGCAAAATTCATAATATTCCATGTTGATTTAAACCAATTTAAAGTATGTTCCTTATATCCATTTACAGCGTCCTTATATTTCTGGTAGGATTGGCTATCCTGATTAAAGGTTTTTATTACTTCAATACCACTAATGTATTCTACAATCGTAGAATTCATGTATTTATTTGACTTCATCTGAGCCTCATAAAGTTCATTAAAGTTTCCCATGAGTTTTTTATATGCAATTAGAGCCAAAGGAACCGTAAGAAGCATCGCCAGTGTCATTTCCCAGCTTATGAATAACATGAAGATTGCAATAGCCACTGATAAAAATAAAGCAGATATACATTCTGGTATGATATGGGCGAGAGGCAGTTCAATTGTTTCAACCCTATCTACAATAATCGACTTATACTCCCCTATTGTCTTTTTTGACGCATTTCCCATAGAAATATTAAGTAATTTCTCACCTAATCTTTCTCGAATACTTCTTAAAATTGTATAAGCAGATATATGTGATAATGATGTTGATATTCCATGACAAATATATCTTACGACATAGGATATGATTGCAATAGCTCCATAATATACGACATATTCTATATTTGCCTTCTGCTCCATAAATGCTATAATTAGCCTATATACCGCCCAATAAGGTATGATACTAGAAAACACACCAATAATTGCCATAATTACTGACAAAATTAACTTATCTTTGCAATTCGATGCAAATACAAAAATTGTTTTTATCCAATTATTATTCAACAGAACCACCATCCTATTCTATTTATTAATACTCCTAATTGTTTCACCATGTAACTAGTCCTACTTTATTTTTAATATATTTTAATATATTAAAAATAATATTAAATTATACTTTTATATCCTTTTATATTTGATTATCACAAAAATAATCCTTTAATTTCTCATTTCCCTTATTGTTTAAAAAATAGGAGTCTTTAATTTCTCCATCTTCCAGATGTATAACATAATCACAAGTTTCTAAAATCAGCTCATAATCGTGAGTTACAATAATTTTAGTTACATCGTCTGAAAGTTCCTTTACAAAATTTGAAAATTCAAGCATATTGTCCCTATCAAGTCCTGAAGTAGGCTCATCAAAGATTAAAATTTCCCTTTTAGAGACTAATGCTGTAATTATAGCAAGTCTTTGTTTTTCTCCTCCTGATAAAGTCATAGGATGGGAATCAAATTTACTCTTTAAATTAAATTTATCCAATATTTCATTTATCTTACTATCATCAATTTTATCTGTTGAAATTCGTATCTCCTCATTTACGCTTTCCGTAAATAGTTGATGATTAACGTCTTGCATTACTAAAAATGACTTTTTAAGCATTTCTTTATTTGCATGTGTTTTCCCATCAATCACAGTTTTTCCATTAAACTTTCTTTCTAAACCGCATAGACACCTTGAAAAAGTGGTTTTCCCTGAGCCATTATTGCCAATTATTGCAATTGTATGATTTTTGGGAATTACACAATTTTTTATATTTAGAATTTGTTTATCTTTATAATGAGAAAAAAAATAGTTTTCTATGCTTATAAAATTTTTCCCAACTGCAATTTTATTTTTGTTTTCTTTACACATTGTAATATTTCTTGTTCTTAATCCTAATGCCCCATAATCAGATTCATCAATATTCTTAAAGGAAATAGCTGAATAAGTTTTTTTAACCTCTCCATTTTCTAAAAAAATTACTTCATCTATCAAATCCATCAAATAATAAATTCTATGCTCAGCTATAATTATTGTTTTATTTTGTTTTTTCCAATATTTGATAATTTCACTTAGTTTTTTTATAGCACATTTATCTAGATTAGACGAAGGCTCATCCATTACTATAATATCTGGATTGCTTACTGCTAGTGAAGCACACGCTATTAACTGTTTTTCTCCTCCTGATAAATTAAATATATCTTTATCTAATAGGTGGTCTATTTTGAATTTGTCAATTACATTTTCTAAATTTTTACATATTGTTTTTTTATCAACTCCTTGATTTTCTAAGTTAAATACTAATTCACTAGTTGTATCTATATTGTAAAACTGGCTTCTGGGATTTTGAAATACAGTACCTACTTTTTTTGATAATTCATACATAGGAATATCTTCAATATTTTCTCCATATATTTCACACTTTCCATAAAGAGCACCTTTATAAAAATTTGGAATTAATCGATTTATAGTTCTTATAATTGAAGTTTTCCCGCAACCACTTTTCCCGCACAAAAGGTAAACTTTTCCTTTTTCAAAATCTAAATTGATATTTTTGATAGCATCTACTTTATCATTTTGGTATTTGAAACTTACATCATCTAACTTAATCATAGCTTCACCTTATCAAAGAAATAAATAGCCCAACATAATATACAGGCAGTTATAATGACTACATCTAAAAACTTAATCTTTATATCAAAATAATTAGTTCTTTTTATTGGATTATCAATTCCACGAGTCAATGAAGCTGCTATTAACTCATCACCTATTGTAATAGTTGATACTATAAATGGAATAATTCTATACTCAAACATTTTTGCAGGACCATTTTTCCATGAAATAGCTCTCATAATCATCGCATCTTGGATATAAGAATATTCTTCTTTCATTGTTGGGAACATACGTAATAGCACAGAAAGTGGTATAATTAAAGTTTTAGGAGTTTTTAATTTCTCCATGGCTAAAATAAATTCACTGACCTTTGTTGTAACAAATAAATAATATGCCATTATAAAACCTGGTAACATATGCGTAAATATTCCTACCATAGCACCTAATATGAAATTTAATGTTCCTTTAATATTATTACTTAAATTTACATCTATAATAAATAGCAGACCATATAAAAAAAGTAACTTTACAAAAAGTGTTACCTTGCCATCAATAAATAGCAAGACTATGGGGATCAGTGACAAAAATATTCTCACATAGAACATATTGCCCTGAGTCCCTCCACTAACTAAAATTGTACTAATAGTAAGCACCAATAAAATTTTTGTCCTTGGATCTAATTGAAATATTTTTTTTTGATTGGTATACATATTTTTATTTTATTCCAATTCTCATAAAATGTTTCTTAAATATGCGCACACCTAATTTTGCTCCGATGAGTCCTGAAATGAAAGTAATAATAATTATAACTGGTAATGTCCATGTTGGGGTTAGAGATATTAAAGTATCTACATAATCTTTTCCATAAGTTTCTAATTGAGAAGCAAAAAAATTTGCTCTATCTATATACATTCTTAAGCTAAACCCTACACTCCATAAGGAAAAAATTGCATAGCCCAATATTGATCTTTTTAAATCTTTATATCCTCCTGATTTCATAACTAAATCAGCCAATAGACCAAAAACAATCCCAAATAAAAGTACAATTACCCCACTCCCCATAAGGGAAAATACTAATCCTGATAAAATTCCCATTAATGATACCATTCCAAATTTATCTACTTTTGAAATATATAAGATACATGGTATTGCGCCAAATATAGCCATTACCCCTCCTAAGAAAGGAATAATGATTGGTAAATATCCCAACATCATAGACGCAAATATTACTACTAAATATAAAGCAGTAAATATTCCAACTGTCATTAAATCTTTAACTTGTAATTTTTTATTCATTTTTTCTTCAATCCTTTCACAATAATAAATTTAACTCGATTTTTCAGAATGGTTTAAATCAAAGAGCTTATAGCATGCTTTCTCTAAACCATCAATTCTTCTTTTCCTCAAATTTGTTTCAATCGTATATCCCAATACATGTGAAAATATCGTTGAAACAAAATAAAATATCGCTCCACTTCTTAATGCAAAGACTGATTTTAATGCTATACACTCTGCACCAGATAAATCTGCACGGATAATTAAGTTGTCTATAAATCTGTAGATTAAATAATATCCATATACTGTAAGTACCGCAGATATAACAGAAAAAACTATGGAGAAAACCCCAAGATATTTTATCCTCTACATAAGCAAATAGTTTTTATAAATCTTCATAATCATCCGCCTTTCTTTAATATCCCTTTTAGATATAAGTTCGCTTAGTTGATAATAAATATCATTGCGTTTTTATTATACATCAGTTATAATTACTTATACAATAGTTTTGAATTAATAAGGCTAATTGGAATATTGTCTAAAAGGGACAGGTATATTATGACATATTATGATTTTGTAAAAGATTATATGAAGGTAGATGAATGTAAAAACAATAAGAAGTACTCAAGTGCAGGGCATACATTTTGTTGGAGTAGAGAAGATTTAACTTATGCAGAAGGGCTTTATTGGTTCTATGAAGGCGATGGTTTTATTATTGGTATACATGATTTTTATATCAGTGAAGAAGTTGTTCAAAACAATACTTATAGTATGTCGGACTATGTTTCTATATACACTAGCTACATAGTAAGTGCAAACGGTGAAAAATTTAATCCTTATCAAACACTTACTGCAAACTCCTTATGTACTTTTGATTTTGATAATATAAAAGATGACTTTCTGTTTTTATTACACGAGAATTCAAATTACCTTTCTGTTTCTATAGGCTTTAAAAAAGAGCTTTTAGAGAAGCACTTGTCAGCCATTAATATTGATCCGGAATCATTTTATAGGGCTTTACTTCAAACTAATCAAATAATACTTACAAAGTCTTTAGAAAAAGTGGCAATGGAAATATTAAATTGTAAGATGGATGCTCCAGCCGCTGATTTTTTCTTTAAAGCCAAAGCAAATGAATGGGTAAGTATAGTAATAGATACCTACTTAAATAGGAAAAAATATAAAATTGAATCTGATGATAATAAAGCACTTGAAGATGTAGCCAGATTTTTAGATGATCATTTCGCCATGAATGTAAACCAGGAAACTCTTGAAAAAATATCTACAATGAGCGGGACTAAATTAAAAAATCTATTCAAAGAAAAATATGGTCAAAGCATTACAGAATATACTCAAAGAAAAAGAATGAACGTGGCTGAGACTCTTCTCTTAAATACCAAACTTCCTATAAAGGAAATAGCTCAATCTGTTGGATACGCATCCCATAGCAAATTTTCCATTTATTACAAAAGATACAAGGGAAAACTTCCTAGTGAAGTCCGTAATTTAGCTTGCGAACATCACAATTTAAATTGTGATTGCTGTGATTAAACTAATTTTTTTATACGCCTTTATCTTATATGAATTTGCATGTATAGATATTTGTATAGGAATGGTTCTTGTCTTGTTTTTAAGATATGCTCACATTCATTAGATTGAAGTTTCTTTCGTTTATATTTCACTCTAACCTATCTTCATATAACTGTTCATGGCTTATATCTATTTCTGATAATTGGTTTTTTTAAGCTACAGCCCCTTAAAACAAATAGCCAAGAAGTCGAATTGAACATTATAAGTTATGAATTTCTAGTTAAACCAAAACTGTCAGTAAATATGCCAAAATTAGGCTCACGAAAAAGAAGATTATAATTTTTGCAATCTGACTTTTCCCATTAAAACCAAAATTATCATAACCCTTAGCACCAACCGTTTCTGGGTAAACTTTAGTCGGCAATTTTAACTTGGTAAGCATGAGATAATCAAAAAAGATAATATCAAAAAGCTTATATCCTTCAAATAGTATTAAAAATCTAACAAAGGCTTGCTGAAAAGTTAAACTAAATTTTACTGTATCAACAATTGCCCAGCCTATAACGGCTGCAATGGCTAGCAATCCAAGTATCATGATAAGTCCGCCGATTATATTGACCCAAATCGGTTTATCTGGCAACTTACTCATCATAACTTTGATATCATCAGGTGCGCCGAAATGCTTCGAGCCAAATTTCGGTATAATAAGTATAAAATTCACCATCATAATTGATGCTGTTAAGCAGATGATTGTTAACATACCAAGTGTTTTCATCAATTTAGTTCACCTCCTCTCTTGAAGTATAAACCATTTCGTAAATGGGAGCAATTTTTCTTAGTTGTGTCAACTAAATTCGTATAAATTATCTTGCTAGTATTAGTGCTATACTTTTTTACAATTTATATAGTTATTTAAAATCTATAATCACAGATGTCTTATTGTCAATGTCATTATACGCATACAGGTCATGTATTAAGAAGTTTTGTAAATTCTCAAATAAATTACTCACAAAACTTTGGATTCCAATCTAAAAGATATTTACAAAATCATTGACAAGATATAAAAACACCCTATATAAAGATTACAATTCTAAAATTGTAAGTAAGCTATCACAAATTATACATTATTTCAATAAAATTTTAGAAACCCTTATTAAGATTTTCTTTGATCCCTTGTAAATCAAGTGTAAAGAACTATAAGAATTTAAATCTCTTTTTCAAATTCATCTTCAAAACTAATAATATCATTAGGAGTGCAAGATAGAGCCTTACATATTCTTTCTAAATTCTTAAATGTAATTGGTTTATCCTTGCCCATTTGTGCCATAACATTTGTTGTTAGTCCCGCCATAGCTATTACATCTGTTTTCTTTAATCCTTTTTTTGCTAACTGTATCCATAATGGTTTATAGTTAAGTGCCATAATATCCCTCTTTTTCTCTTCATTAGATTTATTTAATTATAGCATAAATATTGATTTCATTCAATCTTACATTGATTTAGTGATTTGTTTTAGAGAATTTGTTGTGTTATTCCGTCCTTATTTTGCCATAAATTGCTTAATACCTTGAGATTTAGCACCAGGGTTATCATTACCATAACCTTCCATTAAGTTAATAACTCCCCATGCTCATAAACCTGCACCAATTGCAGTTACAAGTGTCTTTAAAACTCCAACTCCAGCTGTAAAAAATTCCATATTATTCCTCCTCGTTTTCTTTCTTATTTTCTATTTTGTTTAGTGATTTAACTATAAAATTCTTGTAGACCTTATCTCCTAATTTTGAGTATAAAAAAGACGATAGAGTTTTTAATTTCTATCGTCTGAGATTTACATATTAAATTTTCATCACAAAATTAGACTCTTTAAAGAATCTTTAAATTCATTGGTATGCTAATTACAATATCCATTATTAAAATGGATACTCTAAGCAGCACACCAACTATTTATTTTTTGATTTTTAAACTTTGGTAGAAGTCTTGAACTCCTTATATTTACATAACTATTTGCCTCTATAACTATTATGACACGAAACCCACAAGCAAGTTCAAGCACCTCCATATCTTTATTCAAATGAGGACTAAGATATTCACAAACTTTATCATAAACCTCTTTATCTTTTTTCATAAACGGGGCATACAACTTAGCAAATTTATCCTAAAATTTTTTGTTGCTTTTATCAATCATTTCAACGCTCCTTTAAATATAAAAATGATCCTATCAATCTTTATATTGAGCCTATTTTCTAATTGATACCTTGCAAGAAAGGAATAATAGCTGTTCCTATACCAAGTAGGAATGTAATAAGTGCAGAAAGTCATATGCTGTCATTCTTTTCTATTAAATCATTTTGAAGTGTCTCAAAGCATCCATGATGGCTTCTTCTTTTTCAGGTGTACACTGTGGAATAATTTGTTTCTCCTTTTTAGACTTGTTGTAATGTTCTCGTAATTCTATTCCACATTTCTTTTTTATCTGTGCAATATATAATGTCGAAACTTTTAATTCAAATTTATTCCAAACATATTCTTTGATTTGAGCATATGTTGCCTTACTTTCAGCACTTGTCAAATCAAGCTCATCCAGCTCAATTTCAATATTTATATGCTTATCGACATCAAGTTTAGACAAAAGTGCTACCGTCTCTACATGCGTTGTCTTTTGCTTGGGGACATAATTTTTTATCCTCGTAATTCTTGTAGGAACACAATTTATTAATGTCATTGTCTTTGGCATTTTTTCTTTTATCTTTAAAGTTATTAGAATCTTGACTATCTTTAACTCCTGTTTTGAAGTAAAATGTTAAGTCATATGGATGAACTGTTCCGTCCTTGTCAATTCTACCCACTACGACTTTATCAACTATGCTTTCAAATACTGTTCTATTAAATTCCTCTATAATTTCTCTATTCTCTAAGACCTTTTTAAATTGCTTTAATCTTTCTTTAATAGAATTTTCATCTTTTATTGTTATTTCCAGTGTTTTCTTTTCATCAAGTAATTCTTCTTTTTGTTTTGTAAGTTTTTTATACTTTTTAGCATAAACTTCTTCGTCTATACTATCTTCTAAGTGAAGATCAACTAACTTTCTTTCTTGACTAACGATTCTGTTTAATTGGTTTTCTAACTTTTTCAAATCATTGACTAAAGTATTATCATTTATTTCTTCTTCTACAATTTTTAAAAAGTCATCTATTACTGTTGAATCTGCATGGCATAATTGCCTATAGCTTTCAACAAATGCTTTTTCTATTGCCGCTTCTTGTATTCCCTTTGAATGAGGGCAATATTTTTTACCTTTTTTTGTTGACCTTACACATTGCCAGTTAATTTTTTTGTAAATTGAACTTGTGTGCCAAGTTCTTCTTGAAAGTATCTCGTCACAAAATCCACATTCAAGCATACTTGAAAAAGCATATTGCCTTGATAGTTTCTCTCTTTTTCTGTCCTTATTAGCAATGGTGTTTCTATTTTGTGCTCTCCTGAGTCTAATCTCTTGTGCCTTTTCAAAATCTTCTCTTGATATAATTGGCTCGTGATGATTTTCAATGTGGTATTTATCAGATTCACCAAAGTTTGCTAGTCTTCTTTTTGTTATGGGATCAACTGTAAAAGTCTTTCCCATTAGTATATCGCCAATATACTTTTCATTTTTAATTACTCCTAACACTGTAGTGTCAGACCATTTTGTTTTACCTCTAGGGGTGAGATATCCTTGTTCTTCTAGTTCTCTACCAATGACTGAGCCACCATTGCCCTCTAGATATCTTTTGAAGATGTATCTAACAATTTTAGCTTCTTCTTCATTTATGGAGATAGTTTTTGTTGTAGGGTCATAGTCGTAGCCAAGGCAACCTTGAAAACCAATAAGTTCCCCTTTTTCCATTTTCATTTTCAGTCCTTTTTTTACATGGGCTGAGGTATTTTCTACTTCTTGTTGAGCTACTGAACTTAATATTGTTAATAGTAACTCTCCATCCATTGTCAAAGTATCTATATTTTCTTCTTCAAATACTACACCAACATTGTTTTCCTTTAATAGTCTTACATACTTTAAGGTATCTAATGTATTTCTAGCAAATCTTGATATAGATTTAGTAATTATCATGTCTATATCTCCATTTTGGCAATCACTTATTAGTCTCATGAAATCTGCTCTTTTAGTAGCAGTTGTTCCTGTTGTTGCTTCATCTGCGTATATGCCAGCAAAAGTCCAGTTTTTATTACTTTTTATTAGATTTGTATAATAATCAACTTGAGATTTATATGATTCAAGTTGGTCTTTACTATCTGTACTTACTCGACAATATGCTGCAACTCGTTTTAAATCTAAATGTAGTGCATTTCTATTTCTAGCTCCTGTATTTGAAGCTTTTATTAATTTTACTTTAGTATTCATTTTACCTCCTTCCCATTTTGTGTCTTTCTACAGTATTATTATATCACAAGATTAACTACTTTCTATCTCTCTTCTTATAATCATTTTCTATTCTATTTTTTATTTTTGTATATTCCTTATCATTAATTAATTTAAGATCATAAAGTCTACATAACATAGCAACTCTCATACTATAAATCTTTATTGCTTGCATTTTTCCTCCTATCTAAGTTGATTTTTTTTACCTTGGTAAGTGGATTAAATTTGAAATATACTAATCTCATCTGAGCAATTTCAATAATATTCGAACTTCAAAGTGTTTTGATTTTTATAGAAAGATGACAAAATACCCCTCACTTTATAAAGTGAAATTTGCCCTCTTTGGTAACCAGAATTTTTATTTTTTATAGTATTTTTGAGTTTTAATGATTTATTTGAACATAAAAAAGAGGACTTATGCACATAGGCATAAATCCTCTAATCTAAATTTTCCTGTTCAAAGACTTTAAATATTTCTTTCTATTAATTATTTAATTTCCATGATTCCGCCTTAGCTTTTGCATTGATAAGGTCAGAATAAAGTCCATTATTTTTAATCAGTTCTTCATGATTTCCACATTCTACTATTTCTCCATCTTTTAAGACTAAAATCTGGTCAGCATTTCTAATTGTCTTTAGTCTGTGGGCAATCATAATTACTGTTTTGTTTTTTGTTAATGATTCTATTGCTTCTTTAAGTTTATCTTCATTTTCTGGATCTATACTTGCTGTGGCTTCATCAAAGATTATGATGTCCGCATCTTTTAGCATGGCTCTGGCTATGGAGATTCTTTGTTTTTCTCCACCAGATAGACTTGCTCCACCTTCTCCGATGATAGTGTCATATCCTTCTGGTAAAGCTTCTATAAATTCATGACATCTTGCTTTTTTAGCAGCTTGAACTACTTCTTCATGGCTTGCATTTTGTTTTCCAAATTTTATATTGTTTTCAATTGTATCCTCAAATAGATATACATCTTGAAATACCATGGAAATTGAATTCATAAGGTTTTCTATCTTATAGTCCTTAATATTTTTTTCACCTATTAATATTTCACCAGAATTTACATCCCAAAATCTCGCTATTAGATTACAAAATGTTGTTTTACCAGATCCAGATGGACCAACTATGGCAGTCATGGTATTTTCTTTTATCTCTGCTGATACATTTCTTAAAATTGGTCTGTCATCATAAGAAAAGCTGACATTTTTAAAGACTATATCATGATTTTTTATAGGCTCTGTAATACTTCCTTCTCTCATATCAGGCATAGAGTCGATAAAACCTACAGAATCTATGGCATTTTCGCAAGCTCTTAGGATTGCCATGTTTGATCCTGCCCCGATTAATCCTTCAAAGATAATAAAGGACGCCATAATCATAAGAATTGTTTCAGCAAGCGGAAGTTCACCAGATAAATTTAATTTTAATGATACATAGACCATAGCTACTGTTGTTATTCCCATTACAATTCTTTGGATAACTGTGTAAGGTGCTACAGATATTTCTAAATCTAAAAGTATATTTGATGTATCTTTTATAGACTTTCTTAAAGCCCTGTTATTTTCTCCACCAAGATTATAGGATTTTATAACCTGCATACCTTGTAAAGTTGCTAATACTTCTTTTGTAAGTCTTGTTTGTGTTTCTGTCATTTTGTCTGCATTAGCTGATGATTTTTTCTCCATCATTGATGTAACGATGAAAAATACTACCACACCTGCTACAGCAACCAGTCCTACCTTTACGTTAAAAATTAAAGTTCCAAGGACAAAGACTAAAGTATTTAAAACTCCACCAAGTACAAGAACCAAAAGCATAGGCACCCACATTTCTACTTGGGAAAGTGAAGATGTAGCAATAGTAGTTAATCTTCCTAGCGAAAAGCTTGAAAAGAAACCCATAGGAACTCTTTTTATTTTTTCTCCTATTTCTATCCTCTTATGGGCTGCCATAAAATATCCAGCGTGTGTTTGTGCCATTTGTGATGATTTTTGTGTCATTATCTTTCCAACAAGGGATATAACTAATATTCCAAGACAAACAAAGATAGCCTTATAGCCTAAAGTTTTAGAAAATATATTTGCTAGCATATAGTAAATTGCTCCAAACTCAAGGGCATTAAATACTGCGTGCAAAAATCCAGCGAGAATAGATTTCTTAATATATACCTGTTCTTCTTTTGAAAAATTCCATATCTTTTTAAACACATTAAGCATTTTCATCACCCCTTAAATTTGCAGCATACATTTCCTTATAAAGTTCTGATGACTTTAATAGTTCTTCATGAGTACCATAAGAATTTAATTTGCCATCTTTAATAACAAATATCCTATTTGCATCAACAATTGTCTTTAGCCTATGAGCGATTATGATTAAAGTTTTACCCTTAACCAGATTTGCCAAAGCGTTTTGTATGAGAGCTTCATTTTCAGGATCTATATAAGAAGTTGCTTCATCTAAAATTACGATTGGTGCATTCTTTAGCATGGCACGAGCAATAGATATTCTTTGTCTTTCTCCTCCAGATAGATGACCTCCACCTTCACCAACTCTTGTATCATAACCATTAGATAGATTCATAATAAAATCATGGCAGGCAGATTTTTTACATACATCTATAATTTCTTCGTCAGAGGCATTCTTATTTCCAAGCCTAATATTTTCCTTTATAGTCATATCAAAGAGGAAATTGTCTTGGGATACAAAAGAAATAAGTGAAGACAAGTTTTCGAGCGACACATCTTTTGTTTCTACTCCGCCAATTTTAATAGATCCCTTATCTACATTCCAAAATCCAGCAATAAGTTTTGCTATTGTGGACTTGCCTGACCCAGAAGGACCAACGAGTGCTGAAACATTAGATTCTTTTATTTCCATAGAAAGATTATCAATGACTTTCTTTTTTCCATCGTAAGAAAAGTCTACGTCTTGAAGTTCTATATTATAGGATTCTATTTTTTCTCCCTTGTCAATATTTTCTAACTCTCTTGAATCTAAAATCTTTCCTATTTCAGAAGTTATAGTTGATATTCTTGACATATCATCCATATAGTTCATAATTTTTAAAATGCTAGAAACCGTAGCAAAGGATAAGACGATTAAGGTAATTAAATTTCCTAAATCAATACTTCCATTTATATAAAATAAAATCCCAAAGGGTATGATGGTAATAATTCCCATAGGAGAAAGTAATCTACCTATGGCAACCCTATTCATAGATTCACCCATCCAGTTATAATAAAAGCTTGCATTATCATAAACTGCATCAGAATATTTTTTATAAGATGATTCGCTTTGATTAAAGGTCTTTATTACTTCTATCCCATTTATATACTCAACAATGGAATTATTCATATGTTGACCAATGGCAACTGACTTTCCAAACATTTCCTTATAATGAGCATTCATAACAGACATCATAGTAGCCATTCCCACCACAAATGGAATTAGTGATAGCAAAGTCAATCGCCAATCTAAGGTAAACATATAAATAAATAATAGAACAGGTCCTACTAAGTTTGCCGTAAATTCTGGCACTAGATGGGCAAGAGAAGTTTCCATAGAATCAACTTGCTCAACTATAATATTTTTTAATTCTCCAGATGATCTTGATAATACATCTCCCAGTGGCATCTTAAAAAGTTTCTTAGAAATATCATTTCTGATTTCTCCTAATGAGTTAAAAGTTGCGGTATGGGAAATACTTGTTGATATTCCAGCTGCCACTTCTTTAATAACAAATGTTATTAAAATACTTATGCAAAGTGGAGTGTATAAGCTCATATCCCTTATGCCATTAATCAAATTCACAATAATTTTCGCCATGTATATATAAGATAAAAGTCCTGCCACTACTCCCACTATGGCAAGTAGGACGGATGCAAAATATGCTCCTTTTCTTTTATTTATATATTGTTTTATTAAATTCATCAAATCCCCTCCTAAATATTAAAATTTTTTCCCATTAATATAGCTAATATTTTTTCTTTATCCTCTTTTGTAGAAAATTCCTCAAAAGAGTATCCGTCTAAATAAAGAATTTTATTGCAGGAATTACACAAAAATTCATAATCATGGGAAATTATAAGTATAATTTTTTCTTTTTCTTGTAATTTCTTCATTCTTTCTGAAATAATTTGCATATTATGTCCATCTAAACCACTTGTTGGCTCATCAAATAAATAAACATCTCTTTCTAAAAGTTCTGCTGAAGCGATAGTTAATCTTTGTTTTTGTCCGCCTGACATGATTTGTGGATGGATGTCTTTTATATTTTCTAAGTTAAAATCAGCTAATATTTTATCTGTATCTGCATCTTTATTATTTAGTTTTAACTCGTCTTCTGCTGAAACTTCAAAAAGATTACTATCAGGATTATTTGACAGGTAGTATATTCTTTTTTGCCTATTTCTTTTGTTTAATTTTTCTCCATTTATAGATATAAAACCACTATCTTTTTTCATAAGTCCACTTAAAATTTTAAACAGAGTAGATTTGCCTATGCCATTATCCCCAATAATTCCATAAATATTTCCACTTTTAAATTCGTAGGTCAAATCTTTTATAAGGACATTCTTATTATAGGAAAAAGAAATTTTTTCTAAGTTCATAGAATTTATCTCTTTTAACTTATTTATTTTAGGAGATATTTTATTTAAAGAAAAGAATCTTAATCCTAACTTATTGAAAAAATCTTCACTTTTTGATAATAGTTCTTCCTCTGTAAAAACATTGCTAATTTCCCCATTTTCAAGATAATAATATTTATCTACTACTCCTCTAAGGTAGTATAGCCTATGCTCTGAAATGATTATTGTCTTTTTATTTTTCTTTAATAAAAGCATAAGTTTTCTTAAAGCTTCTACACTTTTCATATCTAGGTTAGCAGACGGTTCATCAAAAACATAAATAGGCGGATTAAGTGCATTTATTGAAGCAATTGCTATTTTTTGTCTTTCTCCACTTGAAAGATGAAATAAGTTTTTATCTTTTAAATCTTCTCCATTAATAGATTTTAAGGAATTATTTATTATTTCATCTATTTTTTCTCTTTCTATCCCATAATTTTCAAGCCCGAAGGCAATTTCATCTTCTACATTTTCTGCAAAAAATTGACTCTTGGGATTTTGAAAAATAGATCCTACTTTCCTCCCTATTTCATATAATTCTTTTTCCAGGGGATTTATTCCATCTATGGAAATTTCTCCCTTTAATTTCCCTCCATAGAATTTATAAGCAAGACCATTTATAAGTCTTGTAAGGGTAGTTTTCCCACAACCACTCGCCCCTATAAAGGCAACACATTCCCCATCATTAATTTCCAAATTAATATTTTTTAAGATGTTTGCTGAATCTTTACTGTAGGCAAAGCTTACATTTTTTAACTTGATCATCTTAATAACTCCTCTCCAGGAAAATCATGCTCATTGTGATAAAGATGGTGATTAAACAAACAATAACATCAAGATTTCTAAATTTTATTTCTCTTCTTGAGCTATGTTTTCCAGATGCAGAAATTCCTCTTACTTCCGATGCGGCGGCAAGTTCTTCAGCTATTTTTGAAGATGAAAACATCATAGGAACAAATAAATATTCCATCGTTAAAAATGGTTTTTTAATAGAAATTAATCCCCTTAATCTCAACGAGTCGATAATTTCTTTAAACTCACTTTTAACCACTGGGAAAAATCTCATCATGAAAATAAGTGGCAAAGCAACATTTCTATGAATTTTCATTTTTTTCATTATTGCCATTATCTCTCCTGGAGGTGTTTTTAAAATTGGTATTACTGATAGAACTATAACTAATGTTCTTATAACCATAAACAGAAACATATCTGGAATCAAAATGCCAAAACCTTCACCATTTGATACAAATCTCAAAAAACTTAAAACGCCCATTGCAATAATTAGTTTTATAGTAGATTTGCTATATCCTTGCAGTGATACATAAATAACTAGAATGGCGGCTAATAAAAAAAGTACAGTATCTTTGGACAATACTGAAACCAAAAATACTGTACTTAAAAATACTACTAATTTGGAACGTAAGTCCAAATGCATCATTTTATTATGCCTGTCTTTTTAAAATGCTTTTCTGTCATCTTATTTCCTAAATAGCAACCAATAATTGCCGCCACAATAGTACATGCTAAAGAAATAAGAATCCATTTAGGATTTGTATAATACTGAGTTTGTATTTGAACTTGTTCTTGAGATACGCCAGACTTAATGAAAGCATCTTTAAAAAACCATATTTCGCTCATACCATGAGCCGCTCTAGTTAATGATGTAATTATCCAAGCAATAGTAATTCTTTTTATATTCCTATAGCTATCTGTACCAATCATAGATAACTCTGCAATTATCCCGCCACCTACAAACCATGGAATCATAAAAGGACCCATAAAGACAGTTGCTAATATAGCTTGTATAATATTATAAATTAGTGCAACTCCCGGTTTGCCTACTTTCATAGCCATATAAACAAAAAATGGTCCTAAAATTAGTGCAGTAAACACAGCATTAAAAATCATATTGAAAAATAATGATGCCCCTGTAATCATTGAAAAAGCAATGAATACAAAAATCATGATTGCAGAAAAGATTCCTATGGTTGCTAAATCTTTTATAGTTAATTTTTTACTTTCCATAATTCAATCTCCTTAGTTGATAGCTGTTATCATTCTATAATAGACTAAGCTTATTTTCTTGACTATTTAGACTAAATGTGCTGTTTTAGATATTTTTCTATATTCTGAAGGAGTGAGATTAAACTTATTTTTAAAAGTATTTGAAAATTTAGCATGATCTGTGAAACCTACCCTAATAGCAATTTCCGTAATTGAAATTGATGTATTATTCAAAAAATCAGCTGCTACCTCCAATCTTTTACTTGTTATAGCTTCCTTAATTGTTTGCCCAAAAACACTCTTATAGCAAGATTTCATTGTGGTAGAATTTATCTTAAAGATTTCTGATAGTTTATCATAAGTTATATTTTTTTCGTAATTATTCTTTATAAATTCATCTATTTTCTTTACAATATCAACATTTGTCTTAATAAAATATTTCCTATCGCTTATCTTGTTACTGGTATCAAGGCTTGAAATATATAGGAAAAGTTCTTGAAATTTTATCCTTAGATATTCAATTAGAATTTCATCTGGAACTTTATAAACTTCATAAAAAATATGTTCAATATGCTGAGTAGCTCTTTGTACAAAAACTTTGTCCTTATTGCATAATTTTCTTAAAACAACTTCAAATTTAATCCCTAACATTTCCTCTAAAAAATATATTTCGCTATCAAATTCTTTTGGATTAATATAAAAAGTCACACCATGATAATGAGATATAGGAAAAAAAGATTCCTCAGAGCTGTTACTACTTGCATTGATTGCAAAATCTCCCGATTCCATATAAGTAATAGTTCCATCGCTTAACACGCATTCAAATCTTCCTTCTCTACAATGATTAATCTCATAGCTTTGATTTAAATTTTTTAATAATTTTTTCTTTATGACAGAAGTGTGTATATCATTATAAAAAACTGTTACCCCTTTGAAAATTTCGTACTTCGAAACTATATACTTCCCATTTTCCAAATTATGAAATTCGCAAATTCTCCCTTTAGAATTTTCTATTATTTTTTCTAAATCTCTTCCATAAAGATGGCACATTAACTCCTTACCCATAAAAATCTCCTAATTAATGAGTTTTTCTCTCAAATAACCTTCCAACATCTTTTTGATTGTTTTTTTATTTTCAATAAAAATTTCTTTTTGATTTAAACTTTCATATCCTAAAATCAAAGTATTTACAAAGGTCACTAAAAACTCATCTTCAAAAATAGATGATAGCTTATCGTTTGGAGGAAATGTAGACGATAAAATTTCTGTGTTTGTTTCTTTTAAATTTTCAAACATTTCACACAATCTTTTATCTTCATTTTGTAGTTTCAAAAAAATTGCATAGATGCTTTTAAATTCATTTTCATCATAAATTCTTTCCATCATCATCTCAGTAATTGCGTCTAAACTCGTTAACTTAGATGTGTCGATAGTTTTGCTTTTTTCTCCTCTATATTTGATACCTAATTTCATAAAATCATAAATCATTTCGTAGGTTGATCCATAATGATAGTAAACACCACCTTTACTTAAACTTACTTTTTCTATAACATCTTCCATAGTTGTATTTTGGAAACCCTTATCTAAGAAACATTTCTTTGCCGCTTCCAGAATTTCTAACTTCCTTTTTTCTCCAACTTTCAATTTTTTATCATTCAAAACTTTATCTCCTGTCAATAAATAATTCCGACGATACCGTCAGTTTTATTGTAACTCATTTGATAATTAATTTCAATACATGAAGTATTTTAAAATTTAGTAATCTTATTTAAGATATTTGCTTGAACGCCCTTTATACTTCTTTATTAATTTCTTTAAATGCGGTATAATTAATAAAACTTAATACACGCTTGACGCTTATAACTTTAATAGCAAGCACAGTAAGTGAGTACTCACTTACGAAAAATTGATGAAGCAGAACCTTTATGGACTGCTTCTTTTTTTATCAATTTTACCTTGTTAGGGAGAACCCTAAGACCCCAATATTTTATGATAAGGAGATACTATGGATAATAGAAAAAGAAATAATCAACTGAAAATATATTTAACAGATGAAGAAAAGGAAGTTTTTGAAAAGAAAATGAAACTTGCAAATTGTAAAACTATGTCCCACTTTCTTAGAAAGTGTGTATTGGAAAAAGAGATTTATGTTGTAGATTTAGAACCATTTAGAAACCTACAATGGCTACTTTCAAATGCAACAAATAATATAAACCAGATTGCAAAAGCTACTAATACAACTGGCATTATTTACAAAAATGAAATCGAATCAATGAATAAACAGATAGAAAAGTTATCAAAAGAAATATGGCAGATCCATTCCCTACTTCTTAACAAATCAAAATAAATCATGCAATATAAAATCAAGATTCAAGTGTTATGGATCTCCAAATCATACAAAATCTAATTCCTATATAAGTCATTAAATATCAGATGAGCAATACTAAAAACTAGGTACATCAAATATAGCATTTTTAATGAGTATAATTATATTTTTATTTTTCAAATCAATCTATCAGATTAAAAAATAACCTTCCAAACTTACATATAATATTCTAAGTAAATACAATAAAAAAAGAATACTCTAATGCTAGAATATCCTTTAAATAAATAACTTAGATAATACTTTTATATAAATAAATGCTTAAAATTTTTGTTGAATTAAACAAAAAAGTCATCTATATAACTTTATATCTTTCAGAAAAATTTCTATAGCTCTGTCTATCTTGCTGGTATACAAATACTTCCGCTATGTTACCTCTATCTGCTAACTTTAGCGACTGCTCAACAATTTCATAATTGTGTTGTGCGTGTGTTGTAGCAAAAATATTAATTAATACTCCTTTAGGTAACGCCCTAATTTCTTTTACTACAAACTCTACAAATTTCGGATTATACTTTCTAACTCCTTCACTTTTTGTCTCGGAATTTATAACTTTAATTGTTGGTAATTGTTTCTTTTCTGGCGGGATTTGAAAATCATTTATTGAATAAGTATCTTCTAAAATTAAATTATATTCTAAAGAATCCTTATTATCGCAATTGATATATATAATTTTAGAATATGTTTTTTCTTCGGAGATATTGTTTGTTACTATAAACTCACTGAATACATCATTAATAACTAGTTTAAATTGCATATAAATAGGAACTAATACTAAGTTACACTTTTCATATCCTAAAATTTTAGAGCATAACAAAAACCATAAATAACTATGATCATGATATATATTTCCATTGTTTAAAATCTTATTCTTATTCATTTTTCGTATAGTAAATATAGCTATTCCTGCAAAGAAAATACCTATTCCTAGATTTCCCAATTTTGACAAAAAATAATATATTATATCGATAATATCAAATGAAATATCCTTAGGTTTTGTATTTATAACACTCTCAATATTCGATATTTTAGGTAAAAATAATGCTAAAAATATAAAGAAAAACTGACATAATTGAGTTTTACAATCTTTAAACTTTCTAATAATTTCTTTCATGTCTATCTCCCCAATAAATTGTTTCTAACAACTCGATAATACCCGACTTTTCATATTTCCAAATTCTATATGCTTCATATCCTACTATAATGTGGAAATATAAACTTATTTCATCAGAACCTTTTGCTATTTTCCCCCAGTTTTTTAAGTCTATATCTGAATATTGGGGAATAGCTTCAGGATGAGTATGCCATTCACCTACATACCTATAAATTTTACCACTTCTTAAATATATTGAGTTACAGGTCTCTATATGTTTAGTATCTAACCTCTTAAATCTATTCCTTTTTCTCTTGTCATTTTTATATGGTTCTGTTGCATAACCTATAGTATAATCATTATTTTGTAAGTTTTCTTTACCTATAATTATTCCACCAGATTCTAAACCATTTTGTTTATATTGTATATATTTCTTAAATAAATCAATAACTGAATCCTTAATTTTAACCCTTTGAATATTTTCACTTATTGTCATAATTCACCACAAATACTACAAGTTTTATTATAAATATTATCAAATTCTATGATTTCAGAATCAGACTTTTGTGATACAAATCGTTTAGAAAAATTTAATCCTGCTAATTTGAAATAATAATCGTCACCTTTTGAAGAAAATATAAGATTACTGTGTATCCTATTAAGTGCGTGCTTCTTTAATAAATCCATAAACATTAGACTTGTTTTTATAGATATTAATGAACCATAAGAAATAAAAGAACCCTGACATCCAGAGTTAGATTTAGCAATGACTTGTCCTTTTTGCGTATAAGCTAATGAATTATATAAATTTCCTCCATCGTCCCTTGTAAACATACATTCATAACACCCTTTATAATTTATATCAAAAAATGCTACATGTGAGCCAATATCTAATGGCTCATTCCATAAATAAAAAACAGGTGTCTGTATTTTATTAGTAACAATATATTTATTTAACCAACGGTTAAGAATTTCATTTCCAGTTGCTGATATTATATAATCATAATCTTCAAATTCTATAGAACAATCTTCAATTGCATCCTCAATTTTGTTATCAACAGTTTTTATATTTAAATTTTGTAAGTTTTTCTCTCCATATATTCTCAAAGCTTCTGCCTTATAGTTGTAAAGATATTCAATGCCAAGTAAATGTCTATATATATTTTCAGCATTCAGATGATCTGAATCAACAAGATTAATATCCTCTACTCCCGATTTGATCAAATTGCTAAATGTATATCCCCCGATAGAACCACATCCTATTAAAAGATATTTTTTATTAGCAAGTATATTTTTATCGAATGATGTTCTATTCATTAGATAACTCTTATCTAATCTATTTACACTGAGAGGAATGATTCTATCAGCATTACTAATTTTTAGCTTATCAAACTCAATATCATACTCTCCATTTTCAATTAAAAATCCTATTACATTATTAATTTCTTCAGGTTGTTTAATTTCAAATATAAAAAGCATATCTTTTGTTTTTAAATATCTCTTATCTTTAATGTTAAAAGAGCAATAGCTCAAGATATTATTTAAATATGATAAATCTATAGATTTTCTGAAATCAGGAGGATATATTGCTTTATTTGGAGCTAAGAAGAAATATAAACCATTGAATTGTGTTCTATCCCTATATCCCCATAAATCAAAATCTGATGATAAGGTACTTGCAAAATAAGATGTTATAGTAGTTCTCTTTAGATATTCAGCATCCGTCTCATTTTTCTTTCTTACTTTAGATATCTTATTTTTTGTACAATAACTAATCTTTTGGTTTTTCTTTTCTTTGGGAATAGCAACATCAATATTTTTATAATCATCTCTGTTGTATATATACGAATTAAATTCTTCCAACAAATCTCTCTTGTTTTTACCATTTATGCCATCATCTAAAATTTTAATAGCTTTGTCTATGCATTGATTAAAAACTCCCTCAAAATTCCAATCTATCAAAGCTCCTTCTAAATCAAATAAACATAGTTTCCCATTCTTTTCAACATGTGGGATAAAAGGGAGCTTATCTATCTCACAGTATATATCTATTAAACTTAGTTCCCAATTTAATGGTAATCCAATTTTAACTGGAATTAACTTACTATTTGTTGATAAAGAACAACTGATTAAAAATTTATATTCTGTCTTTTTAAAGCTTGCATTCTCTTCAATCATAACGTCTGAGATATATTTATTATCTAATAAGATATCTCTTAATTGATTTGAGTCCAATTAATATATCTCCCATCCAGATGAACTTGATGAGGGAATATAGTTAACTTGATTTTTAGCTGTGTTTTTCTCTTCAGGAATTTCGAAATCATCTCCAAAAATCTTATTCAATTTTTTATATTGGGCATACTCATCAATTTCATTTCTAGCTTCTTTCAAATCGTTAGAAAACTTTGTAATCTTATCTTTAAAATCTGTCATTTGATTATCTGTCATTTTTTCAAAGACATCATTTGGAAAATCAAATGAAAGTTCATATGGTAAAGATAACTCTATTCTATAAAGATCTCTACCATTTTCTGTTTTTCTATAATGAAATTTATTCTTTATATAATTAACGACATCTATTAATACTGTCAAATCATCATCAGAATAATAAGAAAAGTTGTCAATAGCCATTAATGTTAATCCTATACTTGCTGGAGAAATATGCTCAAAGTTACTAAATCGCCTGTTCCTCCATTTTTTTATATAACGTATGATTCTTCTAAATTGATCTCTTTGTTCTCCTTTAACAATTGTATTATTAATATAATCTACGAGGCCTTTTGGATCAGCTTTTTCCCATTTAATAGATTCCTGATTGCTTGAAATTCCTTTAGCAATATACAATTGACTTTCTTTATTCTCATTATCCTCATAAGCATAAACTACTAAATCAACATGAAACGCAGCTTTATTATTTTTTTTATAAGTTACTGTTACACAAGGCTTTTTTATCTTAGCACCATAGTCTGTATGATTCTCTAGTATAGAACAAATTTTTTCCTTTAAATCCAACGGTTTGTAATCATCTTTATTTACATTAAATATTAATCCAACGTCTATATCATATTCTTGATCTTCTTCAGGTTTTATTCCTGTTTTTAGAATGTAGCTACCTTGATTTATAACCTCAAACGATGGCAAGTCATCAGAATTTCTTAAAATGTTGACTAATACTTCACGTTTCTCTTTTAATTCATGATTCGTATCAAAGTCTACTCTTATATTATCATTGAATTTTTCAAATTGTTTTTGAACAGTCATTAGTTGTGCTCTCCTTTTCTATTAAATTGAATTACTTTTATACATAGATATAACATCATTAAAGTCTACATCTAACTCTTTACAAATTCTATATAAAACTTGCATACTAACAAATTCTCCCTTTGTCATTTTTGCCACTGTTGCAGTTGATATACCTACTCTATCCATCAAGTCTTTTTTGTTCATATTTTTATCAATTAATACTTTCCAGAGTCCATTGTAATTAATCTTCATAATTATCATCCTTATTCTGTTTTTTATTATGCAAATAAAACTTGTGTATTTGCAAACTTTTACTTTACTATATTACACTTTATATTCGTTGTAATTTCAAAACTTTGCATTAATAGAATTATTAAGTAGAAAATTATAGGCATTTGAGATATCATCGATATTTATATATCAGTACATTTGTTATATCATATCTCATTGTTATAAATATTTGTTTTACAAGTCCAAAGATTTTGATAAAATTTCCTATCTTTAAGTTCTATAATTCTCTTATACTATTTACAAGGCTAAGCATTGACAGGAAATTTATTTAATTTTAAATCCTATAATGCAAAATAAAAAAGAAGTAAAATAATTCCACTTCTCTTTTAACTGATATTTTCTTACCTATAATATTACAGACAGTGTCTGTTAAATTACGACTCATTAATCCTATTTGATAAAATTATAACTACATCAACAACCTTATCAAAGGTCAAATCTCCAATATACTTATTTTCACTGAGATATACTTCCCATAAGGATCTTAGGTATGAATCTTCTTTTATATCCTCGATTATTTCCTCATAGTCTTTCATCATCTCCTGGCTTCCTCTTCTCTTTGAGGTCCTTTGTATTGCTTCTTTTAAAATTTCATAATCTATCTGATCTTTTTTTAGCTTATAGAGGGTGTATAGGTCGTAAAAGTCTCTCATTCGTGTTGTCGTTATATTTCTTCTGATTATGGTTTCGTATTTTTCTGCTAATATTGTTTCTAATGGATATGCCATTATTTTTATATCTTCTTTGCTAAAGATACAAGGGTAGATGTATTCTATTTCCCTTGGTGTTATTGCATCTCCTGTTGTTAGGTCAAGTTTCATTGGGTTTTTAGTTTTTCCAACATTTGCTATTAGTGAAATTCTAAAGTTCTCGTACTCGTCTTCTTCTCTAATATAAGAGATGTCTTTTATTTCAAATTTTATTCCATCGTCAACACTGATATTAATAATTTCTTCTACAATTTCTTTTATTCTTTCTTCTTTTAGGGCTACACCTTTAATGGTTGTATCCATGTCCATAGTTGTTCTATTTTCAATCCCGATTAAAGATGATATAAGGAATCCTCCCTTGATTACAAAATTATTTTTGTATGGTGATTTAGATAGCCTTTCTAAAAATCTTTCGAAAAAATATATTTGCAAAACTTCTTGCGATTTTAAATTTTCCTTCTCTGCTAAACTTCTTATCTTTCCCTTTATGCTCTCGATATTAATCACGATAATACCTCCATATATTTTCTAATTTCGTCTTCTATTTTAAATAGCCTACTGTATTTTATTATTCGTCTTAGATTTTTATTGGGTGATTTAAAATATCTTTTTATGGCATCTGTAAAAATTTGCTTATCTATTTTTTCTCTGTCGATTATGATGTCGCAAATTGTTCTTTCGATATCATAAACTGGGATAAAATTGCCTTGGGGCGATTTTATTTCTGTCTTGCCAATCTCGTACAAGTCTTTTTTTACATAGTGAACTTGGAGGTCTTTATATCTATTTTTGATATGACTTGCATTATAGCCTTGGGGTACAGATATATGAAATACATTTGGAGTTCTGTCTGATATGTCGTGGAGGTATAGGGCTGTTTGATGGGAAAATATAATTCGATTACTATTTGATGATATTAAAACAAAATCGTCTATTACTTTTCCTTTTAATTGATATAGTCCTGGTCTTAATCTTTCTAATTGTCCACTCTTTGTTAATTCTGATAAATTATGCCTAGTATATCCAAGTTCTTCTGCTTCTTTGTTGGTGATTATTAAATTTTCTTGTATATATTCTTTAAGTGTATTCATAATCGCCCTCCTCTCGTTTACGCTTTTATTATATGTTATAAAAGCGAATATGTAAAGTTGACTTATGAGTTTTCCTTTTTAAAAAAGGATGTAACGAATCCTTACACCCTTTCTAAAATTATTCTTTCTTAACTCAATCTTACTAATATTATTATAGTTACTCTCCAATTTTCGGAGTTCTTGAAATCTGTTATTCGGAGTTCTTGAATTCCGATTTTCAGAAGTCTGGACTTCTGCTTTTCGGAGATCAGATTTTTATTATTAGTAATATTTAATATTTACATGTACCTACTTTTTTAGAAAAAAAGAGCAACCTTATAAGCTACTCTTGTAGAAAGTATAAAATGGGTTTTATCTTATTATATTTTTCTTTGTGTCTCCTCATACTAGTCTCAAAACTACTCTCACATCCATGTAGTTTTTTTGAGTCTTTTTGACGTATCCTTCTTCATCTTTATCGAAGACAAAATGCTTATAAAACTGCTTAAAATGCAGGATTTCTAAATTTACATCTTTTGTATCAACGCTATAGCTTCCACATGGCTTGAGTGGTCAGTATGGATAACATTGGTTATTTTTCAAAAGCCTCGTATGTGGGAATATATCTATGATATAAATTCCTTCTCTCATTACATAATATACTATTAATAAGCAAAGAAAAATAGCCCTATATCACCTTTACTTTATAATGGAAAATCTGCCCTTATCTACAAGTCGATTATCTTAAAAAATCTTCTAATAACAACTTCAGTTTTTTCAATATATTATTCTTACGCCATTGTATAGCTTGATAACTCACTTTCTTTATTCTTGTAATACTCGAAAGAATTTCATCCTGAAAGTACAAACGCTCAATGATGCCCCTTTCTTCTGCATTGAGTCTTGAAATTGTATTTCTGACTGCTTCAATCATCATCTGTGTTTCAACAATCTTTTCTACATCAACACTTTCATCAACAATATTATCTACAAAATGTCCGTCATGATCCAATGATGAAAAAAGAGCAAGTGGTTTTTTCTTTCCACCTGCTCCAAATACTTTTCGTGTTCTCTTTCTCGCCAGTAGACTTTATAAATATCTTCACTGACTTTGACCTTTTGTCCGTTGATATAAAGGTAATATTTTTTTGGCATATATGCTTCCTCCATTTCTTTTTGTCTGCGTTTTAAAACAAAAAAAGGAGGACTCCTGCACCTTGGCATAAGAAGTCCTCTAAAACGAAAGAAACTTGTTCTTCCTTTAATTATATTTAATTGTTTAGACGAGCATATGGAAAGACAAACAGCTATAAAGCTTATAGGAAAAAGGACTATTTTTATTGTGGTTTATTCTTTCAAATAAATATATAGACTTTTCCATTTCTATCCCTCCATTTTATAGCTAACTATTTTCCATAAATTAAGTCCTTCTAATGTTTCAAATTCTAAACACCTAATAAGAAATTTTACGCTTGAACTTTTTCTTTCCCCATTTTATTCAGTTCCCCAATCATCATGAAAACGCCAACAACAATCATAATGAAATCAACAAGTGGCTGTGTAAACCAAACAGCTTTTACTCCAAATATCATTGGCAATAAAATCATGGCAGGAACAAACAAAAACAGTTGTCTAAGCATTACGATTATCCCAGCTTTCTTTCCGTTTCCGATTGATTGGAAGAAAGTAACAGTCATAACCATTACTCCATACAAAATAAATACGGAATAGAACAATCTAAAGTTTCCAACACCCTGTGCAATGATGTTTGCTTCTACACCGAATAAAGATAGTATTTGACTTGAAAGCAATAAAGACGGAATCCAAAAGATTGCTGCAAGAACTAAACCGCCAATAGAAAAGACCTTCATAGCCTGTCTTACTCTGTCATACTGCTTTGCTCCAAAGTTTGTTCCAACAACAGGTTGTAAGCCTTGACTCATTCCCCAAAGAGGAATAAATGAAAAGGCATATACACGAAGTGATGCCGCCATCAAAATTCCATTGGTATCTCCGCCATACTTAAATGCCATTTTATAGAGCATAGTCTGTTGAATCATAAACAAAAGCTGCATCATCATAGCGGATGAACCGACAGAAAACATTTCTTTTTTAATTTCCGCATCAGACTTTATCTTATGGATTTTAACAACTTTACTCTTTTTCAAGAAATAATGTAGTGTTGCCACTGCCTGAACAAATTGTGCTGTGATGGTTGCAAGGGCAGAACCTTCAATCGCATATTCACCCATAACTGTCATTAAAATCGGATCAAGAATGATATTCAGTAATGCTCCAAGTCCCATAATCGTCATAGCTTTTTTCATCAGTCCTTCGCCACGCATAACCATGTTTGCGGACTGTGTGAAGTTTACAAATAGAGAACCTATAAAAATTACTCTAAGGTATCTAATACCATAGGCTTTGATTTCACCCGTTGCACCGACCATATCTAAAAAATGCGGAGCAAGAAGTATTCCTCCAACTGTAATAATTACAGAGAAGAAAATCACCCAATAGATTAGGTTACCCATAATTTTATCTACAGTTTTTTGATCCCCTTTACCGATTGCTCTTGAAAGTACAGATGCAGAACCTACACCAAGTAAAGTTGAAACACCGCTGTTGAAAAAGGTAAGTGGCATTGCGACACCACAGGCAGTCATTGCTGTCTGTCCTATAATTTTCCCTGCAAATATTCCGTCCATTAACGGATACAGACCGATAACAATCATTCCGATAACTGCCGGAATAGATAACTGAAAGAGTAAATCTATCGGTCTTTTTGTTAATAATTGTTCTTTCATATCTTGTTTCATTGCCTTCTCCTCTCTTAGACCAATTTTTATATAATTTTTAGTCCTTTATTTTTTTCTTGGAGCTCTACCATATTTTTATAAATCCCATTTAAAGCAATTAGCTCATTATGGGTTCCTTGTTCTGCAATATTCCCTTCCTTGATTACAATAATACTATCGGCATCTCTAATAGTATTTAATCTATGGGCGATAACTAATAATGTTTTATTCTTTACCAATTCACTGATTGCTTCCTGTATATAGCTTTCATTGTCCACATCAACACTTGCTGTTGCCTCGTCAAGAATTACAATAGGAGCATCTTTTAATATGCAGCGAGCAATAGAAATTCTTTGTTTTTCACCACCGGATAGAGTTGCTCCTCCTTCTCCAATCATTGTGTCAAATCCATCAGGAAGTGCCATAATGAAGTCATAGCATCTTGCTTTTTTTGCGGCTTCTATAACTTCTTCTTTCGTCGCATTTTCTTTCCCCATGGCAATATTATTAAAAATCGTATCTTGGAATAAATACACTCTTTGGAAAACCATACTAATTTCCGACATCAATTCAGATAGTGAAACATCCTTTATATTCACCCCTCTAATCAAAATTTCACCGGAGTCTACATCCCAAAATCTCGCTAAAAGGTTGGCTACTGTAGATTTTCCTCCACCAGATGGTCCAACTAAAGCTGTCATTGTATTCTTTTTCATTTCAAAATTCATATCATGCAAAACCTCTTTTTCTCCATAAGAAAATTTCACATGATTAAAACTAATTTCCGGCTCACCAAACCTAACCTTTAAGATATGTTTTTTACCTGTATCCTGTAGTTCTGTTTCGTTTAATAATTCTTCAATACGATCTAAAGCAGCATTCATAACTGTTAGCCTACTTGCTTCTCCATAAAGAGTTTTTAATGGACTAAATAAGTCAAATACAAATAGTATCAGTCCTAACACATAAGGAAGTTTCAACATTCCTTGTAAATGAAGATACAAAGCAAGTGCCAAAATAAATGTAATTCCGATACCATAAATGATGTTCAATCCGCTTGTCCAAGGCGTCATCTTCTTTTCAAACTTTATAGAAGTGTCTCTTGATGAAGCAAAGCTGTCTGTAAGAGCCTTTGAATTGTCTCCTAAAAGGTTATAGCTTTTGATTACACTAATTCCTTCTGCAAATGACAAAACTGCATCTGTTAGCTTCTCTCCTTGCTCTTGCCTGATAACAGCTTCAGATAAAGACATTTTATTCATTCTGCTTGCAAGTAATGTTGCTATTAGAGTTACACACACAGACACAAGACCTATTCTATAATCCAAAACAAACATGAATATAGTAAGCACAACGGTTGAAAGCACATAACTCATCATATTAGCTATGGTACTCATGGATACTTCCTCAATGAATGCCATATCTGAACTTAAAACAGAATTGATTTTTCCTAAATTTCCTGATGTGAAATATCCCATAGGAAGTTTTCTAAGGTGATTTCCAAGCTCCATCCTTTTGTCTGCAAAAATCAGAAAGCCGGCTGCACTTTGCAATTTATCGCTTAAGAAATGAACCACCGCTTGTAATAAAACCACTAAAACAAGTCCTATTCCTACATATAGAAAAGTTTTGGAGGTATTCGTTTTTTCATAAAATCCTATCAAAACGGTAAATGCAATAAATATAGGCATTTTACTTAATATGGATTCAACAAAGGCAAAAACAAATGCCCCTTTAATTCTATTTTTATACTTTCCTGACAAGTTTAAAATTCTTGATATTAGCTTAAACATTCATTTCACCTGCCTTTCTATCAATTTTCCATTCCTTACTAAATATTGTCGCATTCCATAATTTACGATACTCTGCTGATGATTCTAACAAGTCCTTATGTTTTCCATTTGCAACTAAACGACCATGATTCATTACCAATATTTGGTCTGCATCTACAATTGCCGGAAGTTTATGAGCAATTACAATCAATGTTTTACCTTTTACAAGTTCAGCAATCGCAGCTTCCATCTTTTCTTCATTTTCAGGATCTGCATAGGCTGTTGCCTCATCAAGTACAACAATCGGTGCATTTTTTAAGATAGCTCTTGCAAGGGATATTCTTTGTCTCTCTCCACCTGATAACATCTTTCCTGCCTCGCCAGCCAAAGAGTAAATACCATTTGGGAGCTTATCTAAAAATTCCATACACTGAGCTTTCTTTGCAGCTTCTATCACTTCTTCATCGGTAGCTGACAAATTTCCGATACGAATATTTTCTAAGAGTGAAGTATTAAATAAATATTGGTCTTGAGATACATAAGAAATCTCTTTATTCAGTGCCTTAAGACTCATATCCTGTAAATTTTGTCCTCCAATGCTAATGCTTCCCTCTAAAACATCATAGTAATGAATTAAGAGTTTCGCTAAAGTGCTTTTACCTGAGCCTGATTCTCCAACAATGGCTGTCTTTTCTCCAACTTTTGCTGTAAAGCTCACATTATGAATCACATTTTTAATGTATGTTTCAGGTTGTCCATTTTCTCCCATCTTGCTTAGTTGATAACCAAATGTAACATTGTCATAGGAAATAGTATGATCTATACCTTTAAACCTGTTTTCACCTTGTTTTAATGGTTCTATATTTAAAGCATCTTCCAATGCAGATATTTTATAATTAAGCTGTGGCATTGTTGGTAAAAATCCCAAAGCCTTTAAGAGTGGTAAGCCAATACTCAAAGATAGGCATAATACCAATATCAAATCAGAAAGACTAACATAGCCCATGTAAGCAAAGTAACCGCCAAGCGGCAATGTTAATATAATCGTGCATGGGAGCAAGGCACTATACAATGCCATCCATGGCCATGCAGTCTTATACCAAGCGAGTGCATAATCTCTATAATCTCCAACATCTTTAGAAAATCTTTGATAAGATTCCGTTTGCTTGTTAAACACTTTTACTACTTCCATACCATTCACATATTCAATAATGGTATTATTCATTTTTTCACTCGCCATATAATATGGTCCCATTTTTTTCATTCCCGCGGAATACATAATCATCATAGCGACAATGCTTAGTGGAATGGATGCCAAAGACATAAGTGCCAGTCTCCAGTCAACGAAAAACATTGCAATATATACCATTACAGGCACAATTAAATTGGCAATTCCTTCAGGCAATGAGTGTGCCAAAAGAACTTCCAAACTACCAATATCATCTACAAACATCTTTTTAATAGCACCTGTTCCCTTTTCTTCAATAGCTCCTAAGGGAAGATTCTCCATCTTTTTTTGTAGAGATGTTCTAAGTCCAAATAATGTGTTATATGCTGCCTTATGAGACATATTAAGAGCCAAACCACCTAATAATGCTTGCAAAACCAAACATATCAAAATACCGGCAAGCAAAATAACTAACCTTTTGAATTCCAAATTTTGTCCTAAAATCAAAGGATTTATAATCTGATAAGCAAATAGAAATGGCACAACTCCCATAATGACACTTAATAGCATAATAAAACTCGCTAAATGTATTGTTTTCTTATGCGAACCAGCATACTCAAAAACCTTATTTAACATCATTCTCCTCCTTCAATAAATTTCCTTTTTTATCCATAAAATCCATGATTAACGCTTCATTTCCCTTTACAGATATTTTTTTATAATCCTTATCACCGAGCATTAAGACGGAATGACAGGTTTTAAATAACAGCTCTAAGTCATGAGTAATTATTATAATTGGAAGCTCCTTTGCTTTTTCTGTCATTAATTCGGACATGATTTTCATACTTTTATAATCAAGCCCTGATGTTGGTTCATCCAAAATTATTAGCTTACGACCTGATAAAAATGAAGTGATAATTGCCAATCGTTGTTTTTGTCCCCCTGATAATTTCTGTGGGTGATTGGTTTTCTTATTCCACAAATCTGTATCTTTTAAGTAGTTACGGATTTCTTCTAAATCACTTTCTGAATTTTTATCTTTGCAAAATATCAGTTCATTTTCTACTGTGTCTAAAAAAATCTGAGCATCTACATCCTGTAATACACAGTATGAGTTTCTGAGCCTTTCCTTTTGTTTATGCCCATAGTTTACATCTAAATATTTTTCAGATAATCCGCATAATGCTTTTGCTAAAGTACTTTTCCCAATACCATTAGGACCAATAACTCCCATTATTTCGCTTTTCCCAAGCTCAAAAGTTAATTTTTTTATCAATGTTCTTTTCCCTTGATGGATACAAGCGTTATTTAATTTTATGTAGCTTTCAGCTACAATCGGTTCTATTTCTGATACCAATTCTCTTTCATTAAGCGTTCTTAATTCAAGTTCCTTACACTTATCATTACTAAGACTCCCATTCGGAAAAATACCACATATTGTACAATCTTTTATATAAATCAACCTGCTAAAAATCTCTTTTAAATAATAGAGTCTATGTTCCGCTATAATTATTGTCTTCCCCATCGCTTTCAATCTGAGAAGTATTTCACTGAAGTGTTTTATACTATCGTAATCGAGGCTACTTGATGGCTCATCAAAAAAAATAATATCTGTATCATAGATAAGAGTTCCAGCTATAGCTACTTTTTGCCTTTCTCCTCCCGATAATTCAAAAATAGATTTTTTGCTAATATGACTTATTCCTAATAAGTCCATTGCTTCTTCAACCTTTTCTTTTAATGTATCCCTGTCTAAGCCCAAATTTTCACCCACTAAAGCAATTTCATCTTCAACCACATCACAAAAAAATTGATCTTTAGGATTTTGAAATACATTGCCAATATATTTAGCTAACTCTCCCTTTTTATATGCCGTTATATCTTTCCCTAAAATCTTGATTTCTCCGTCCAAATCACCATCATAAAAGGATGGAATAAGCCCGTTTAGTAATCTTAAAAGTGTCGTTTTTCCGCATCCGGAAAGACCCGTTAAGACTACAATTTCGCCTTTCTTTACGGACATTTTTAAATTTTTTAATATCAAATCTTCTCCATAATGAAAGGATTTGATTTCTGCCTCTAAAATATTTTCCATAAACTCGCCCCCAACAAAATCATTCCTGCGATCATCATTGCTATATCAATAAATGTAAATCTCACCTCATGAAAACTTGTTTTTTGTCCATCATATTCAATACCTTTTGATATGATTGAACAAGTTAAGGTATCGCTTATATCTATGCACTTATACATAAGAGGAACAAAATATAATTCAAATGTTTTAATTGGTTTGAAAATACTTGCTTTAAATCCTCTAATTTTCATGCCATTGTTTATTTCCTTCATCCTAATAGAGATTTCCGGAATAAAACGAAAGAATACTGTAATTCCTATCCCTATTCCACCATCAATTCCAATTTTTCTAAATGCAGCCATTAGATGCGAAGAACTATATGAGGACAGAACTTTTCCCAAAATGAAAAGTGGAGCAAATTTCAACACTATAAGTAGCATTGTATATATGGAACCAACCAAAACATTTCCTAAGTGTGGTTTCAGCAAATAAATAAGCCCCCATACTATAAGCAATGAACATATCGTTCTAAATGCCTTTCTTATAGAAAATAAGAATAATAGTCCTAAGACAAAAATAAGGGAAAATAAGTATTGGGATTGCTCTCCTACCGTTAAAATAACTGAAAATAGTAAAATCAACCCAACTATAGTAAGCGGGTTGATTTTATCTGATAGTTGGTATTCGTTTATATTATTTTTTTCACCTTTACAAAACACTTTTTTTCTTCCTTTTGCTAAAGAATTTGTTGTAAATATATGTTCCAAAATTAGCACCAATAATTGATGCAACGATTGCGATCACTACGCAAATTGCAATGTTTTTAGGGGTGTAAAAATTATAAAGAAATGTTGCATAGTCTGTTGTAAACATCTTAGGGAATTGTTTTGTAAGACCTTCTACACCAAATACGAATGTGAAATACATCGCATGAAGCGAATATATAAACATACCAGCACCAAAACCAAGACCTACTTTCATAGTTTTGTCTGAGTAATTTTCCTTTTTACCAATCACAAGCTCTGCTAATATTCCTGCAATTGCACAAACTACTATTACAGGCCACATTCCCATAAGAGCATAGAACACGCCGAGTAATAAGAAATATAAGAATGCTGTTCCTCTTTGTGCGACTTGTTTACACATTATTACAAAAAGTGGCGCGGCAATTATTGTTGGAAGTGCCGATGATAAATACAAACTCGGAATCATTCCAAACGATCCTGTCAAAAGTCCCAATCCCATTGTTAATACAAAACCAATAACAGAAAATACTGCTATTTTTACAATACTTTTTAAATTCATTTTTCTCCTCCTTGAATACATATAATATTTTTTATCTGCTTATAAAACAGCATGTTGCCAATTTATATAAAATTAAATCTTTAATATAACTAAGTTATATTTGATGCAAAAATTTTTCCATTTTACAAACCTCGTATTTTGCCCCATCCTTCATTAAAGAATTTTGAAATTAGTTTGGCATTTAATTCTACTTCTTCTCTGCTTTTAGAATGAACAGCAACTTCAGATAAAGCATAATAATATGCATGGTTAATTAAGTGAATTCCCATATCGGTTATTACACTACCGACACCATCTTCACCATAAATCATGCTTAATATTTTGATGTGATTTTTATCTTCTATTTCCACGAGTTCATCTAAAAAATTACTGTATTTTGTTCCATAAGAACCAAACACTAATAACTCAAATGCATCTTTATTTTCAAAAAAATACAAGACCATCTTAACAGCACCATGTGCTTTAGAGTCTAAAATTTTATAAATGGTTTCTTTCCCAAGTGGAACTTCCTTTTTATATGTCTCAAAACTCTCATCCTCATACATAGCATAGTATTTTCGTATTTGGCTTACAATCGGCTCAACTAACTCAGAAAAAAGTGCTTCCTTATCCTCAAAATGACCATAAAACGCCCCAGTAGTAACACCTGCTTCTTTGCAAATAGCTCTTAAATTTGCCTTTTCAAATCCTTGTTCTTTGAAAATTTTCTTACCGCTATTAAGAATCCTATTATGAGTTACTTCATAATCTCCGTTTGCCACGATTTGCCCTCCTTTCTTCAAATATAACTTAGTTATATTGTAGCACATGTTATATTTGAAAGTCAAGATATTTATACACATACATTGACTTCAACTCCTGACTTGAGCACTATCTTTAGTTCCTCATCATATACAACTACCTTATCTACAAGTTTCCTTACCAAGTCTTCATCGTAGCTTTCTATTTCCAATTCCTGATTATCTAAAAACTCTTCTAATTCCTTTAGTCTGTTTTGTTCATTCTTCTCTTCCGCTATATTTAGAAGTATCTTTTCTTTTTCATTTCTTAACTCTTCCACCTTGTCTGCAAGGTCTGTATAATCTTTCTTGGCATTTGCGACTTTTAAAAGTTCTTCTTGAACTTTTAGCATTTCTTTGTCTATTTCTTCAATTCTGCTACTTACATTCCATGTTATTACTTGTTCTATATTCTCTTTTATTATTTCTTTTAATTGACTGCTTTCAGATATAAGCTGATTGATTGCTTCTACAACTGCTTCTTGTAGGTCTTCTTCTCTTATGGTTCTTGCTTCACATGCTTCTGGTCCATGGGTTACTCTTGTGCAGCATCTCCAAACAGTATATTTCTTTCCTCTGTTGTTCCATGCTATTCTTCTGTAAATATCCCCACATTTAGAGCAGTAGACAATACTTGAAAGTGCGTATTTGCTTGAATAAATTCTTCTCTTTCCTTTACCACTTACCATATTAGTACGTCTGTACATTTCTTCCCCGACTCGCATGAAGATTTCTTTTGGTATGATGGCTTCATGGCTATTTTCTACATAATATTGAGGTGCTATTCCATCATTTTTTATCCTTTTCTTATTTAGAAAATCCACTGTGTAGGTCTTTTGTAAGAGGGCATCTCCCATATATTTTTCATTAGTTAATATTTGATTGAGGTTTGATACATGCCATTTCTTATTTCCTGCTCCATTTACTATCTTGTCTTTTTCAAGCCCTTCCTTTATGTCTCGTAGGCTTGCTCCTTCTAAATATTCTCTGTAGATTCTTTTTATAATTTTTGCTTCTTCAGGAACGATGACAAGTTTTCCATCTTCATCTTTACTGTAGCCTAAAAACCTATTATGGTTAACCTGGACTTGCCCTTGTTGAAATCTATATTGAAAGCCTAACTTCACATTTTGGGATAAGGACTGACTTTCCTGTTGAGCAAGAGATGCCATAATGGTAAGGAGGACTTCTCCCTTGGCATCCATAGTGTTGATGTTTTCTTTTTCAAAGTAAACTGGGATGTTATTCTCTTTTAGTTTTCTAATATACTTTAAGCAGTCTAGTGTATTTCTAGCAAACCTCGATATGGACTTTGTAATGATGTAGTCTATGTTTCCTTCCATGGCTTCTTCAATCATTTTATTAAAGCCAGCTCTTTTCTTGGTATAAGTTCCACTGATTCCTTCATCAGAAAAAACTCCCGCAAATTCCCAATCTGGATTTTTCTTAATATAGTTTGTGTAATGGTCTATTTGAGTGTCATAAGAAGTTGCCTGTTCATCGCTGTCCGTTGATACCCTTGCATAAGCTGCCACCCTTAGTTTCTTCTTTTCTGATTCCTTGATGGAATTTCCTTTTTTCTTCTTCGCTGGTATAACTATAACCTTACTATTCATCATCTATCACCTCGATTAACCTATACTTATAACTTGCTCGTTCAAAAGGATCTAGAGGCAAGGTCTCTTCCTCCTTATATCTAAACTTGCAAGGAACTTTAATAATCTTCTCTTCCTTTTCCCAAACTCGTCCCATGGCCACTGCCCTTTCCTTTAGCATTTGACCTGCCTTTTCAAAACTTTCTCCATCTATTATCTTGGGATAGATTTCATTTCCTAAATATTTTTCGTTGGTTAATATTTTTTTAACACTGGAACTATTTTTCTTTAAGCCTGCAAGGTCTGCAGACTTTATAAGAGCATTGCCAGCAAGATAGTTTTCAAAGATTTTTCTTATATTCTCAGCTTCTGTTTCTTGAACTTCTAATCTTCCATCTCTTATGGTATAGCCATAACATAGTCTAGACATCTTCTTTCACTTCCTCTCTTAATACAAGTCCACACTTTAAATAAAAATCCAGAGTCTCTCTATTAAAAACTTGGATGTGGTCAATAATTTCTACAAACAATTCACTTTCAAAGTGATCTAGCATTTTACTTTTATCTAAGATTCCTATTAGTTTTTCAAGTTCTCTTATTTCTTCATCATTTCCAAGAATGGCTTTTTTACATCTTTCCTTTTCTTTGACTAGATAACTTTCTTCACTTGAAATTTCACTGCTTTCTTTTGCGTAAATACTTGCATCTAAAACTCCTGAAGTTATTAGTTTGCTAAGAACCTCTTTTCTATCCTTTAGTTTTTCTAGGTTTTCTTCTATTTTATTTATCTTCTCGACTTCTTCCTTGCTGTCCACTCTCTTTAATGTTTCTAAGAGTGGAATTAGAATACTATCTTTTCCAAAGACTAGCTTGTTTACTAAAGTCACAAAAGCTAGTTTTATATTCTTATCTTTAATAAACTTCATAGAACACTTATTGATATCTTTTAGATGTTCACTACAAGTCCAAGCTATATATTTATCTTTGGCATTATAGTGATGTCTTCTTTTAAAGCTTGAGCCACACTCTCCACACTTTATTTTCCCCGATAGGCTATATCTATTTTGATATCTTTTAGTGTCTTCTCCATTTCCTTTTGCTATAGCCATTATCTTTATTAGGTCTTGAACTTTCTGAAAGTTCTCTCTACTTACTATGGCTTCATGGTTGTCTATTATCTTATACTGGTCTTCTTCTCCCTTATTTTTATGTCTATTATAATTTTCATCTGTATAAGTTTTTTGGTAGATAACATCCCCTGTGTATTTTTCATTTTTTAAGATGCCGTTTATAGTTGACCCATGCCAGCTTGCTCCTTTTTGTCCTTTAATCTTTCTTTTATTTAGGTTCTCTGCTATTTTATGTGTTCCCTTACCTGCAAGATACTCTTCAAATATTTCTTTTATGATTTTCCCTTCTTCTTCATTCACTACCATCTTTCCGTCTATATTCTCATAGCCATAAGGTGGGCTTGATATAATAAAAGTTCCATTTTGAAATCTTTTCTTTATGGACCACTTGTTATTTTCTGATATAGATCTGGATTCACTTTCTGCCAGGGATGAAAGTATGGATAGCATCAACTCACTTTCCATGGTTCTGGTATCAATATTTTCTTTTTCAAAATAGATACCAATGTTTAAATCAAGAAGTCTTCTTACAATTTCCAAACAGTCTGTTGTGTTTCTTGCAAGTCTTGAGATTGATTTAGTTAGGATGAAGTCTATTTTTCCATCTTCACAATCTTTTAGCATTTTTAGAAGACCGTCTCTACATTCTTTCTTGGTTCCAGTAATGCCTTCGTCATAGTATAAACCTGTAAATGTATATGACTTGTTCTCAGATATCATCTTTTCGTAGTGTGATTTTTGCGTTTTAAGACTTACTAGCTGAGCATCCTCATCTGTCGATACTCTTGCATAGGCAGCGACTCTTAATATTGATTCCTCTTTTTGATTTGCTTCTATTTTGGTTATCTTTTTCATCGTCTCACCTCTCTTTCTCTTAGTGCTATATTCCCGTACAAGTGAGTATTTATCAAGTCTTATAGCAATAATTCTGAAAGAATAGGTCTAAATCTTTTAATGTTTTCTCTCCTAATTTTTCTATATTCTTCAAGGCTAATTTCATCTAAAAGAAAGAGGTCTTGGATGAATTTATCCGATAGATAAAAGTTAAGCTCTGCTTTTAAATCTCTTTCTGTGTATTCAGTTTTTAAAATTTCTTTTCTACCTTTAAACTTTTCTACTCTCATACTCCACCTCCTATATCACAGGCAAAGAAATTAAGGCTATTTTTAACCTTAGTTTTCTTTCCTCTATATTTCTTAGGACAAATTAATTGTTTATGAGTAATATTACAGCTCTTAATATATGCCATATGAAATACTAAAATCGGACGGCAAAATAAAAAAAGGCTTAATGGATTTCTAATTTAAAAATCCATTAAGCCATAATCATTTTATTAAATTAGCTGATTTACTCTTCTCTGAACTGCTTTATAATCATATCCAGCTTGAGTTAACCTTCTTTTTCTTTCTTCTCCATTCCCCCATTTTCCACTTATAACCTCTCTGGCTAATTGGTCGATTGTCTTTCCAACTGGATATACTATCTTGCCATTAGCATCGAATACTTTTAATCCGAATTTATCTGCACATCTTTTGGCATTATCTAAATTTCTAAATGCACCTTTCTGGCTTTTTACATCAGACCAGAATTTTCTAACTCTATATAGTCCACATGTTGGTTTGCTAACAGCCTTATTGCCTCTTAGTCTTTTATTAACCTCATTTGCTATATAAGGAAACTTGCTTCCAAGATATGGTCCTGGACAATTTGTATTGGAATACCACTCATGTTTTTGAAGTACACCATCCTTACCTCCAGTATAGGTACAAGGATAGATTCCATTTCTTCTGCAGATGTCTGTAACTAAATCAATTAGTCTGTTTAAAACATAATCAGAAACTAGCCACTGAGGTCCCCTAGTAGAGTTTCCTACTTCAATTGTTACTGCTTGATTGTCACACCATCCAGACGATGTTGTCCAGGCTCTATTGGCTTCATCAACTCCTAAAACAATAACTCCGTCAGATCCTAAATTATAGTTAGCTGAGGCTTGCCTTGATTTAGGCACAAAAATTCTTGCCAAGTTCCTACCACTTATGACTCCTGCTGCGTGGTGTATAGCAATTTTCGATATCTTTTGATTTCTTTTTCCGCTATGGTTTGGTGAGAGAATCGTTGCTTGTATTAATGAACTATTACTCATTTATTTTTCCTCCTTGAATTGTTTTAATATTTCCTTTAATTTTTCTGGTACTGGCAAGCCTAAAGCTACAGAGTTTTCCAAGATGGAAAGACCTTCATTTGCGATATAAAAAAAGATGATGGCTGTTCTTATCATTGTTCCATCACCTTTAATTAAATTTACATCGCATAGGTTTGCTATGCCTACAACTATAAAAATCATTATCTTTTTTGCTATCCCTTTAAATCCTATAGCTGAAGATAGTTTCCTTTCGACTCCTGCTCTTAAAACTCCTGTTAGATAGTCAGCAATCACAAACGCTAGTAGTGTATAAATAAAAGCATCAACACTTCCAAGGAAAAATCCTAGACATCCTCCTATCGCTGTAAAGCATACTTTTAATATTTCTAAAAACTTATTCATTTTATTCCTCCTCTGTTAAGGTATATGTTATTTTCATTGTTTTGTCAGCTGTTTTTAATATTGGACTAGATAAGTTATTAATCGTTCCAAGATAGGGAGTGTGAAGAAATAAAAGTTTATAAAATCTTTCCTCATAACCTCCAAACCCTATTGCAAATGGACCAATTGTCTGTGCCTCCATCATTAAGTTATCTATTCCACTACCATTAAAATCTTTGACATTATTTACTATCACTTGGTCATTTTTATCAATAACAAACTCATAACCTAGTATATAATCTCCCCATTTGTATAAATAGTTGTATTCACCACTATACCTACTTGTATTGACTTTTTTACCTAATTCAATAATAGATATATCCACAGGATTATTAATATTAATTTTATAGATTTTATCTCTATTAAATATATTAATTGAATATAAGTATCCATTTTTTATACAGCTATATTTATATCTATGGCAATAACTTCTATCTTTTTCATAGTAATTTCCTAAGTCATCAAGTCTTATTCCATTTAATGACCATTCATCTGTCTTCGTGGTATAATCACTTTTATTAATCTTTAATCTTATTAGCTTATCTCTATTAGTCCCAAATCCATACCAATACCCATCCTCTCCGTCATAAAAGCAACATTCATTCCAGGTGCCTATCTTGCTGAAAAACTCTGATACATCAATAGTAATTCTTTCCTCAGCTTTGTAGCCTTTAGTATAAATAGGATCATTTAATCCTATGCTTGTTAATGGCTCTTTTAGCTTTACCAATTCTATCGATTTATTATTTAGTGGCCATATTGATACTATTGTGTTCGACTTAAAATCTATCTCAACACATCCATTATAACAATCTGAAACCTCACGCTTTTTATATAAAGATGTACTATTTAATAATAAAAAATGGTCTTTTCCATGAGTATCTCCATAAAAGTATTTACCACCTCTGTAGTGTGTAAGTGCTATTGATGATATTCTTCCATTAGCTTGAGAGGTTGAAAAGTCCCATACAAATTTATATCCATTTTCAAGTGGAGTTGTTTCTGTTAAATTAGCTGAGCCTCTTCTTGGAGCATCTGTCTGATTCACGTCATTTGATGCATAACCAATTATCTGATTATCAGATGGTGCAAATATCTTTTCTGGATTTTCTTCGAGTTTGTCTTCAAAAAGAAGAACTCCCCCATAGCATTTATTAGCTATAGGAAATATCTCCTTCCAAAATTCTACTTTCTTACCATCATCTATTGGATACATTAACCCCATAGGATTGAGCCTTAATAAATCTGGGACTGCATTCGTTATTAAGTTTTCATCTTCATATATCTCCTTCCTATTTGTCCTCACATCAGTTAGTTCAATGACTGATTTACCTTTGAGCATTTCCTTCCTCCTTATCTTTAAATTCTGTAGTGATTTCTTCCTTGTATTTTCCAAGTATCAATCCTTGATATTTAAATCTTCCTACCTTTTCATTAATTACTAGTGGTCTTGGGAATTGTCTTTCTACTTTGTATTCAGCCTTCAATTTCCTAACCACAAATGAATGACTAAGTTCTATTCTCTTCCAAGATTCATCAATCTTAATTTTTCCATCCCAAGCTTCTGTAGAACCTAAGGATTGACCAGATATAGCTGCAATAGCATGATCTTTACCTATCATAGCTTGACCAGACTCAAGTCGTATTAAAACTGAAAAATTATTCATCGTCTTTTCCTGAAGTTTAGTTAGTGGGTAAAAAAGATTTAGAATATGGTCACCACTTAAGTAGGTTTCTTTTGGAATGTGATGTTCTATTTTCGTATCATTAAAAACATACGTAATCACTAACCTTATTGGTATTTCTATATTTTCAATGAAATCAAGTTCTTCTACTTCTTCTTTTTCTTCAAACTTTGGAGGATCATAGGATTTCCCATCATTATTTAAAACCTCTACTTGTTTCTTAACCTTTCTTGATATCTTTCTAGTTTTTTCTTCAGAATCACAGATGATATTTAACAAGATAGATGCATTAAAAATTGCCTCCGTTTCTTTATTGGAGGCAAATTCTATACGAATTATTGGTGTATCTGTTGTAGAAAGACTAAAGGCAGAGTAATTAGAATAGGCATGAACTACTAATTTTTCAGATTCAATTTGATTTAACAGTCCTACTATATTCTTATCATTCTTGCTTTTAGCCTTGGATAGATATGGATTCTTCCCAACTCCTAAAATCCTGTGCTTACCATTTATCTTGTATTCTATGTCAGTAATAAGTCCTTCAATCTTTTCTTCTTCATAAGAAATAGCTATCCTATCTCCAACATCAAGACTTGGGTCTCCTATAGTTACCATATCAAAAGGTGTGTGGTGAATTTTGCAAATTTCAGTAAGAAGTGCCTCACACATCCTTTTTCTTTTCTCTGGAAGTCCTAACTGCATCAATGGATTTATTCCAAGATTCATAGTTAGGCCATCGTCATTTTCTAAAGAGTAGTATTCAGCTATTTTAGTCTTTGCATTTGTTGAGTTGATGGCTGTATATCTTGTCTTAAAATCTGATATTGATGAAGAAAATCTTTCTCTTGTTTTAATTTCAGTGGATATACTTTCTGCATATTTCTTTAAAACCAATTTACCATCACGAGAAACTTGTGCAAAAGCGCCAAGGGTCGATGCTATATAGTGAATAAAATCCCTATATGTTTCTATATCATGGTCTTGATAAATCGCCAAAATTTCCTCACCATTTACAAAAGCTTTTACTTCATCTTCTGTCATACCTAGTTCTACCTTGCACTTCTCACATGATAATGTAAGTAATTCAAAGGCTGTACCAAAGGTATCTGTCACTGGGAAATTCTTATCAAACCTAAGCATATAGTCATAGCCTTTTAATTCTAAAATTTTCTTAGACCTATTTGCTTCAGTGACATCAAAGATACCCATTGGTATTGTTTCTATCTTTTTATTTTCTAATTCTTGGTGGTAAAAAAGTTCTAGCTTTGAATCCTCTAAAGAATACCTATCTATATCTGAAAAAAGGCTAATTCCAAACTCTCCAGCATAAACTGTACCTATTTCAAGTTCAGAAGATCCAGAGCATGAACGATGAATGTATCCAGACCCTTTAAGAATATCTTTATTGGTAAATGGAATGATTGTTTCATCTTTTAAGATGATATTTCCTGTCCAGAAAAATTTACGAGAATTCTTTTTTATAACTGTTTTATATTCTTCACTTATAGGGAACAACTTATCACCTCCATTTCTTTACATTAGTCGCTTTTTGGCAAATCAAAGATTTGAAACAAATCGACATCTGACCTACCAATAAAATCATAGATTTTGGGTTAGGTCATTAGTATTCCTCCAATGAAAAAGATACTTCCCACAATCCCTTATAAGAAGTATCTTTTATTAGCTTGACTTGAAACTTATCCATATACATTTGTGTCTCTTTTAGTTCCAATGTTTCTGTATCTAAGTATCTAACATTAAGATTAGACTTATTAGAAAAACTACTCAATGTCTTTACAAGTTTAGGACTGCAAGAAAAACCTACAGAAATACTTGCTACTTTGTTTCTAACAATATCCCTCTGAATAGTTCCTGCCTCTGTCTCTCCTCCAGTATCTGCCTCGATATCTCTAAACTCCAAATCATAAGAATTTGGTAGAGGTAGGTCTACTCCTTCAATAATTAAATATGATTGATATTTCATTACCTACCTCCACTCCTTAAATTCTTACGCATAGATGCATTGACAATAACTTCATCAAGGAGAGTCCCTCCAAGATAAACTGGTATGACTATATCGCCAGTATTTTCTGATTTTAAATTTATATTTGCAAGTGCATCAGATATTTGTCTTCCTATATCAATCCCATTTACAGCAGATTCCTTATCATATCCAGCCATACCAACAGCTGATATATTTGGATTTAAAACCATATCGCTTGCTACATTCTTCATAGAAGATTGAACTAATCTCCTACTCTTTTCTATCCCCTTAGATAGACCTTCCATAAAGTCTGGCATCCATGATTCGTAGTCGGTAAGTGGACCAACATCTGGAACTGAAAAGTGCAAGTAAGACCTAATAGTTGATGCCACATTCGATACAGCAGATATTACATTACCTATTGCATTTGAAATTCCCCTTGCAATTCCATTAATCATATCGGCTCCCCATGTGTAGGCTTGTGATGTTAGATTTCTAATAAAATTAACCGCATTATTAAATCCATTTCTAATAGTGGACTGAATATTTGACATGGTAGATGAAATGCTTGATCTCATAGAATTAAATGCAGACGATACTGCTGACTTTGCAGTATTCACTGCAGAGGAGATAGTCGACTTTACAGAATTCCAAGCAGATGAAACTAAGCTCTTAATACTATTCATTGTTGATGATATAAAGGTCTTTATTCCGTTCCAGATTGATTCGAGAACTGTCTTAATAGAAGTCAAGATAGTCTCAATTGTAGTTTTTATGTTTGTCCAGGATGTAGAAATAAATTCTCCAATGGCAGTAATGACTGTTGTTAAAAACTCTTTTAGTCCATTCCAAATAGTCTCTACTTTTACTTTAATTGCATCAAGAACTGTTGAAATGAAAGTCTTAATGCCTTCCCAAGTAGTTCTAATAAACTCTCCAACTGCTGTAAATACTTCTGTAGTTGTAGTTGCAATAGCTGTCCATATATTGGTAAAAGTAGTTTGAATTCCCGTCCAAAGACTTGTAAAGAATTCTCCTAAACTTTGCCATAGACTCTTGGCTCCCTCAATAAAGGTAATCCAAGATTCAGTTAGGAAAGTTGTTATGGATGTCCAGATAGTATTCCAACCTTTTGCAATTCCATTCCATAGATTGGCGAAGAAGTCCTTGATTCCTTTCCAAGTATTCTTAACTCCTTCAATAAATCCAGACCAAAATTCTGATAGAAAACTTGTGATTTCAATCCAGGTACTTGTCCAAGATTCTGATATTCCTTGCCAGAGGTTTACGAAGAATTCTTTTATTCCATTCCAAATGGCAACAGTTGATTCCTTAATAGTTTCCCATATGGAGATGACCCCTTCTCTAAACCAGTCGCATTTCTTCCATAAAAGAACAAGACCAGCTATTACTGCACCAATAGCAATAGGAACAATCCCAATGGCTGATACTACTGCAGTAATTGCTGGTATAAGTGTACCTGTAAAGATTCCAACTATCTTAGTTATTCCTCCTACTATTAGAGGTCCTTTGGTCATAATAGTTCCTATTGACCAGACAAGCTTTCCTATAATCATAAGAACTGGACCTAGAGCAGCTATAAAAACACCTATTCCTGCAATGACACCTTTTACTGGACCAGGAAGTGCATTAAGTCCATTTACCAGTTTTGTTAATATATCTACTACTTTTCTAACAGTAGGCATCAAAAGTTCCCCAAATGATATAGCTAATTCTTCTAAGGCAGATTGTAGGATCTTTAATTGACCACCTAAGTTATCCTGCATAGTAGTTGCCATTTTTTCTGCTGTTCCATCTGCCTTATATATGGCATCACTTAAACTGTTATAGTCTTTTTCACTTGCATTTATAATTGCCAACATTCCAGATATGGCATTTTTACCAAATATCATGGATGCTGCCTGTGCTTGTTGAGTTCCGTCTAAATTAGCAAAAGAGTCTCTAAAGATTCTTAGAGTTTCATCAAGAGAAAGCCCCTGTACATCTTCAATAGATAAGCCTAACATGGACATTCCATTCATAACTTCTTTAGTTGGTGATGCAAGTCTAGTAAGTCCAGACCTTAAAGCTGTCCCTGCTTGTGAGCCCTTTATTCCTGAGTTTGCCATTAAACCTATAGCTACTGCAGTATCTTCAACTGAGTATCCAAGAGCACCAGCAATAGGTGCAGCATATTTAAAGGTCTCACCCATTAACGAAACATTGGTGTTTGCATTAGATGATGCAGCAGCAAGAACATCAGCAAAGTGAGAAGAGTCTTCAGCTTTTAAACCAAAGGCTGTAAGAGCATCTGTAACAATATCTGAAGTGGTTGCTAAATCTTCACCACTTGCCGCAGCAAGATTCATAATTCCTTCAATACCACCAATCATGTCCTTACTTTTCCAACCAGCCATTGCCATGTAGTTCATAGCATCGGCTGCTTCACTTGCTGAGAACTTTGTCTTAGCTCCCATTTCACGAGCCTTGTCTCTTAGGGCATCAAAGTCAGATCCAGTTGCACCAGATACTGCTTTTACCTTTGCCATACCAGAATCAAAATCCGATGCCGTCTTTACAGCTGCTGCTCCAAGACCAGCTACTGCAAGAGATACTGGCATAATATTTTTACCTACATTCTCAATATTCTGACCAGTATTTTGCCACTTTTCTCCAGTAGCTGCTATATTTTGTAGGGTCTGATTAGTTGTTGCTCCTTGTTTTTCTAGAGACTTTAGAGCTTGTTCTGTTTCAATAATCTCTCTTTTAAGGGCATCATATTGCTCTTGTGAAATTTTACCTTCTGCAAGAGCCTGTTCAGCTTGTTTCTGTGCCTCTTTTAAAGAGGTTAATTTATTTTTTGTTTCTTCTAAGGTCTGTCCTAATAGCTTATGCTTTTGTGAGATAAGTTCAGTATTTCCTGGGTCAAGTTTAAGAAGTTTGTTAACATCTCGAAGTTCAGACTGAGTATGTTTAATCTCCGTATTAACTTGTTTTAAAGCTGTCTGTAATTTGGTAGTATCTCCACCAATCTCAACAGTTATCCCTTTTATTCTATTTGCCAATATCTCACCTCCTTAAAACTTATCAAAGTCTTCTTGTGTAGCTACTTCCTTGTATTTATATTCATCGTTATTTTTTTCTGTGAACATATCATTTACAAGTCCAATTGTTAGTAGGGATAAATCAGAAACAGAAAGACCAAGTTCCACTGCCCTTAATAGGAATAAGGGTGTAGTCATTGGTCTTTCTGTTGGTCTTACTTTTTTTTAGGAACTTCTTCCGATTTTATATTAAGTCCCCATAATTCAATTAGCTGAGGTAGAATTTGGTAAATTGAAAAAGTCGAGAAATTATCCAACCATTCTTCTGGACTATCTGGAACGGATTTGTCTCCATGCTTTGCCATTACATAGGCTATATTTTCAAATAACTCAAGTGAACCTATATCTAGATTAGATTTATCTTTATCATTTTTCTTCATAGACTTTTCAAGTTCCATCAAATCTTTAAAGATATCACGACCAAACTTCAATCTATATATTCTTGGAATAGCTGCAGATGCACGAAATATAACATCTTTACCATCAATTTTTATAGTTTTTGTTAATGCCATTATCTACTACCTCCTGTTGTCCTTGCCGTAGAAGATGAGGTTTCTATTGGTAGATAAACTGATTTATACCAACCATCATAAGTTTCCTTAGTTGTCTCATCACTTGTTCTAGCCTTTACATTGCCATTTGGAAGTGGTCTTGCTTGAATAGATAAGGTTTCTGGTTGAACTTCTCTTGATTCCTCATTTGTTTCTCCTTCAAGAGTAGGTCTTGCTGCTGAGCAATTATACATGACATGACGGATTTTCTTTTGGTCACCATCAAACTCGAAAAGAAGTGCAAAGTTTGCAGTCTCAGAATTTGAGGACTCAATTAAAACTTTGTTAGAATCCGATTTTTCCATCAAAACATCAGTCCTAAAGGATTCTGGAATAAGCGCTATTTCTAAATCTCCATCATATCCCATATTGTTTGAAATAGTGTAGTATTCAATTCCATCTGCATAAAAGCTTTCAGGCTCTCCATTAGGATCCAATGAAATTGAAACAGCACCAGGCATTGGCACTGGTGTCTTATATTTAATAACGCCCTCTTCGGCTTTATCAAAGAGAGCGTAGTGTACGTTACAAATATTAAATTTAACTTTATTAGCCATTGTTATTTACCTCCGTAATTTTTAAATTAAGTGTGAATTCATACAAAACTTCATAGAGTCTTTCTGATTCAATCCAAACTTCAGATTTTTCATAATAGATTTCTTCTCTATCAAGTATCTCTTCTATTTTTTCTTCTAATTTTAAATCTTTCTTATCAGTGTAAAGTTCTAAGTCTATCTGGGTGTTTTTATAGAAGACTACTCCATCTGCACCAAAGTGTTTATTCTTTGGAAAAAGATAAACCAAAAATGGTGGGTCTGGACTTTCTCCTTCAGCAAAGTGCGAGTATGCAAATGGAAGTCCTATATCTTCAATTATCTTTAATAACCTAACCATCGTTTAGTTTCCTCATAATATTTTCTTCCAATTCTCTTACTCCTTTCTCTTCAGCTGGTCCAATGTGTGGCTTAGCAGATACTCTTCCACCCTGCCTAAGAACATGGCCTTTCTCAAGTAAATGAGCCAGCTGGTATCTATTTCTTGAGTGAACTACGAGTTCTATTGAGTTCGAAGTTTCTTTTATAGTTTTTACTGACCAAGATTTAGAATATTTCTTTGTTTCTCCTACAGGTGCATTTTCTTGTATGTCTTTTCTAATATTGCTACCAGCTTTTTTAACTTCCTTTTTGACTTCATCTGTTGCCATATCAGAATATTCTTCTAAGCCTTTCATTATTTCACTGGCGAGGTTTTCAATTTTTACATTCATCTACTCACCTTCCTACACCTAAACTTTATAAATATATTTTTATAGTTCATAAAGTCAATTGAGATGATATTGTACTTTTCATCTTCAAATAGAATTCTGTACTCTGAAGTATTAATATTCTTTAACCTATTTTGAAATCTTACAGTAAAAGAAATGTCTGACCTGTCTACTTCCATACCAAGAAAAACTTCTTCACCTTTGCCTTGAAAAGATATATATGAATTAGTTGTTAGATAATCAGACCATATTGATTTATGATTACCTATCTCATCAACTTCAACATCTTTATTTAGAAAAGTTATTTTTCTATTTAAATCCGATACCCTCATTAGAATTCAGCCTTTCTCATTCCAAATAATAAAGCCCTTAGAGTTAAGTTTAGTTCAGAATAATCTGCCTCTTCTCTGTGTTCATAAAGATAAGCCGTCATATATAAGACAGCTATCTTTCCATTTGGATTTTTAGAAAGTTCTTCTTCACTATTAACCCTGGCTACATCCATGGAGTGTTTGATTGATGATTGGATGAGAGATTCAATCATCTCATCCTCATCATCAAAATCCACCCTTAAATATGACTTTGCCTCCTCAAGAGTAATCATAATCTACTCCTTAGGCAGTAGCACCAATTTTTAATAGTTTAACTGCCTCTCTTAATACAAGGATTCCATCTACTCTTTCTTTGCCTAAGAAACCAACCATACCATTGCCGGCAAATAGTTCCTTTAAGTCTTGGAAAGACCTACTTCCTCTATCTCCAATCTTGTAATAAGAAAAATCACCAAAGGCTACTGCAAGTTTTCCTTTTTCAGCTTTTGGAGCAAAGGCAGATGTATATGCAGGATATCCTAAAAGTCTATCTGGTTCTCCATCCTTAAGTGATGGCTGCCAAATATATGCACCATTAATATCTTTAAGTTTTCTAATCTGAGCAACTGTTGCATCATTTAAAATGAAGTCTGCTTTCTTTCTATAAGGTCTATCTAGAGAGTAAACTAAATCAATGAGTTCATCTGCAGTAATTGTTTGAGCTTTTGTTGTTACACCAAGTTCTCCACCCTTTTTAGAGTCAAAAATTCCTGTAGGCTTATTTACTCCATCGCCATTTAAGAAGGCATCTTCTTCAGCATTTGCTAACGCTCTAGTAAATTCTTCAGTGATGTATTTTTCTAGATTAAAGGCTGCATCATAGAGAAGTTCTTCAGTAACTTTAATTCCAACATGGAGTTTATGTGCATCAAGGGATACTTGATCGAATGTGCCATCTCCAAAGGTAAGTTGACCACCTTCTTCTACCCACAGAGCAGCAGGCTTTGTAGCTGCAATATTAATTTTATGAAGTCCAGAAGTTTGAACTTTTGTAGCTAATTTTCTTACAATATTTTCTTCTTCAAGACCATTTACAATATCTGATTCCATTTCTTCTGGAACTAAATATCCACCACTTTCATCTGTTCCCACTTTTAATTCATTAGAAATATCTCTAAAGTTAGTTCTTAATGCCTTCATCATAGATTTCTTATAGACATTTCTTGCTCTCATTGGTTTTTCTTCTTCATTAAAATTAGCAGGTTCATTTGTTAATGCTTGAGTAGTAGGTTTTTCCAAGGATTTATCCATTTCTTCTTCCCTCTTCTTTCTTTCGATTTCACGAGTATAATTCTCGATAGTTTTTTCCATCTCTTCATATGTTTTAAAGTCTTCATCAGACATTAGGCCCTTTTCATCTTTCTTAGATTCAGCAAATGCCTTTGCCTCATCCCAAGCTTTAGTTCTCTTTTCCATTAGATCTTTTAAGTTCATATCTTTACCTCCAAGTGTTTTTAATTTTGTTTAATCTTTCTTCTACTTCACTAATTGAGTGAGTCTTTACTTCTTTATTTATCTTTGTTAAGAGTGAGTTTGTAACTGCTCGCCTTGAAAAGACCATATTAGTGACTTTTTCATCTTTTCTTTTATCAGTGAGAGTTCCGTCACAAAATCCCATCTCAATAGCCTTATTCTTATCAAACCAAGTCTCTCCATCCATTAGATTTGAAATCTCTTCTCGGGATAAACCTGTCTTAATCTCATAGGCATTGATGATTGATTCCTTGACTTCCTTTAACATGTCTATAGCTTTTTGCATTTCTTTTGAGTCACCAATGGCAACAGTTAAGGGGTTATGAATCATCATTAATGAAGTAGGACTCATCAACACTTCAGTTCCTGCCATGGCAATGACTGATGCTGCTGATGCTACAAGCCCATCAATCTTAATGGTCACATTTCCCTTGTGTTCTAAAAGCATGGTGTAAATTCTTGATGCTGCAATACAATCTCCACCAGGGGAGTTGATCCATACAGTTATGTCTCCACTTTTATTTTTTAATTCTTCAAAAAAGAGCCTTGGCGTGATTTCATCATCAAACCAAGACTCTTCCGCAATAACTCCATCTATATAGAGTTCATTTGAATCCTTTTTCCAATTCCAAAATATTTTATTGTTCTTCATTAGGATTTATTTCTTCTCCTTTCTGCTGATAAAAACTACCAGCTTTATCAAGTGGTAGCATATTTCCATTAACAAGATATAGGTCTCCACCCTCTTCAGCCGATATCCTATCTAGGTTTTCTAATTCTCTTATGTCATTTGCACTCATCCACCCATTCTGTCTTCCTACAGCATATCCATTCATTCTTGATTCATAGTCTCCTCTTAGAAGTCCATCAAGATTAAATTTAATAAAGTAGGATTCTTTTTCTTTCTTTGTTAGTAGTGCTCTTTCCAAGGATTGCTCCCAACGAACAATCCAAGGATCGAGAGTGTATTTAACAAACTCAAGTGACTGTTGTTCTATATTTGAAAATGACGACTTCTCCAAGTCACCAATCATATGAGGTGGTATCCTGAATATTCTTGCTATCTCATTTAACTGAAACTTTCTAGTTTCCAAAAACTGGGCCTCACTTGGCGCTATGGCTATGGGTTGGTATTTCATTCCTTCTTCCAGTACAGCCACTTTGTTGGCATTTTTAGGCCCCTGAAAGGCTGCATTCCATGACGCTCTAACTCTTTCTGGGTCTTTGATAATACCTGGGTGTTCTAAAACTCCACCTGGTTGTGCTCCATTTTGAAAGAATGACGCGCCATAATCTTCACAAGCCATAGCCATGCCAATTGCATTTTTAGCCATGGTGATTGGTGAGTATCCTATAAGTCCATCAAAACCAAGTCCAGGTATATGAAGAACATCTTCTTTTAAAAGATAAACTTCTTCTGATTTGTAATTGTATTTATAGAAGATTTCCCCATCTTCACTTCGCATTACAGTCATCTTATTTGGCATTAATGGATAAAGTCCAATGACTTCATTTCTTCCATTACGTATTATTTGAGCGTAGGCATTACCCCAAAGTAATAGATGAGTCATCAGTGTTTCTCTAAATACAAATGAAGTCATCTCAGTATTTGGTTCATCGTGCAAAAGAAAATATAGAGGATGATCTTTTGCTTTTTCTTTTGAGTTTGAATTTCCTCTTCTGTATAAATGAAGAGGAAGTCCTGCTAAGGTTTCAGCAAGAACCCTTACGCACGAATAAACTGCTGTCATTTGAATAGCAGTAAATTCGTTGACATTCCTTCCTGCTGTTGTCCTTCCAAATAAAAAAGACGATGAAGATATCCTCTCCCCGTCTTTAGGTTTGTCTCTCGACTTAAATATTAAATTTAAAATGTTTATATTACCACCTCCTAAAAGTAGGTATGAAAAAAGCACCTACTAATGTAGATGCTAAAAAAATATCATGAATAAATATATGTTAAAACCACTTTGACTTTTCTTTTCTAAATTTAGGAGTCTCTCCATAAGCATATGGATTATAATTATCTATATTACATCCAAATTCTTTTAATTCTATTATTTTATTATCAAAATCCCATTTAACCAAAGAAATTCCATTAAATTCATCAATTTTCCCATTATTCATCACTGATTTAAAATGCCATTCCACAATTGATTGGTCTTTAAAGTCTAAAAATTGTACAATATCCCATGTTTCAACTTTTGCACGACTGTTCCATTCTTTAAACCATAACTCGAGTGTACTGCGATTATTATACTTTGGCCCCCAACTTTCTGTATACACAATATCATTAGCAAAAATATCTTTAATTCCTAAGTCTTGTTTTTTTATCCACATATCAAACCATAAACGAATAATATCTTCTCTATTCCTCATGAATATCACCTCAAAAATGTTTCTATTTTATTTATATACCCATATTAAAAAATAATCAATCCCCTATCATCATAAACCGACTCACTAGTATCATTGCCACACCTTATAGCCCTATCAAGAGCCATGATTGTAGCAATAACCCCATCTATCTTTTCTGTAGATTTTTCTTTATCTGCCTTAATGTTTCCAGCGGGATCTGTTCGAATAAAGATATTATCCATCATCCACCTTAGAACTGGATGACCTCCATGGGCTATTTTTCTTTCGAGAGTTAGTTTCATTAATTCTTTTGTTGGTGGAGACATGTCTTTAAATCCTTGACCAAAAGGAACAACTGTGAAACCCATTCCTTCTAAGTTTTGTACCATCTGAACTGCTCCCCATCTGTCAAAGGCAATTTCTCGGATGTTATATATATCACCTAAATCTTCTATAAATTTTTCAATAAAACCATAATGAACTACATTGCCTTCTGTTGTCTGAATATAGCCTTGCTTATGCCATAGGTCATAATTTACATGGTCTCTTTTTACTCTTAGGTCGAGATTATCTTCTGGCAACCAAAAGTAAGGAAGTATTTGATATTTATCATCTTCATCTATTGGAGGAAAGACTAAAACAAAGGCTGTAATATCTGTTGTAGATGAAAGGTCAAGACCTCCATAACAAACTCTGCCTTTTAGTTCTTCTTCATTAACAGCAAAATTACATAGGTCCCATTTTTCCATAGGCATCCATCTAATTGCTTGTTTGACCCACTGATTTAATCTTAACTGTCTGAAAGCATTTTCTTCTGTTGGGTTTTGCTTAGCCGATTCACAGGCTTGTCTTACTTTTTCTATAGGAACTGTAATTCCAAGAGACGGATTTGCTTTATGCCATACTTTTTCATCTGTCCAATCGTCTTCTCTATCTGCTCCATAGATTACAGGATAGAAAGTTGGATCAGTTTTTCTCCCTTCAAGTATGTCCACTGCCTTTTGATGCGTCTCATAACAGATTGATTTGGTATCTGTTCCTGCAGTTGTTATAAGAAAATATAAAGGTTGAGTTCTTGCATCTCCTGAACCTTTTGTCATAACATCAAATAATTTTCTGTTGGGTTGAGTATGAAGTTCGTCAAAGACAACACCATGAATATTAAATCCGTGTTTGGAATAAGCCTCTGCAGATAAGACTTGGTAGAAAGAATTAGTCGGCTTATAAATCATTCTCTTTTGAGATGCTAGTATCTTTACTCTTTTAGAAAGGGCTGGACTCATTCTTACCATATCAGCTGCAACATCAAAAACTATAGTTGCTTGTTGTCTATCGGCTGCGCATCCATAAACTTCTGCTCTTTCTTCTCCATCACCACAAGTAAGGAGAAGCGCTACAGCAGCTGCAAGTTCAGATTTTCCCATCTTCTTTGGTATTTCAATATATGCTGTATTAAATTGTCGATATCCTGTATCTTTTACAATGCCAAATAAGTCTCTTATGATTTCTTCTTGCCAATCAATAAGCTTGAAATCTTTACCTGCCCATCTACCTTTTGTGTGTTTAAGACATTCTATAAAGGTAACAGCATAGTCTGCTTTGTTTTTATCATAGTGAGATGTAGGTAGCATAAATTTAGTTGGTTTATATTTCATTTGACCTCCTTTCTTTAAAAATGGGCATAAAAAATACTAGCCCTAGCTAGTTCACTACGAGAAAAAGAGCCTTCGCTCAATTTCTTGGTTTTTAATTATTTTGTTTTCCTAATTCATAGGCCTCTTTTAACATTTCTTTTAATGACCATACTGAAACTTCTAAAAAGTCTTCTGAATCATTGTTTCTTTTTTCTAAGTCTCCTCTTTCTTCTATTGCACAAGAATGTTTCTTTGCAATTTCTAAAAGTGCTTTATCTCTTTTTTCATTAATTCTTTTGGTGGCCTCTAAAAAGCATTGCCTTTTCAATTCTTGGTTTGTCATTTATCTCACTCCTCTTTTCTTATTCTTTTGGAGATTATCTATAAAGTCGTCAAACCACTTTGCTCCAATCTCAAGTCTTATAATTGGAAGTCTTCCTAACTTGTTGTACTTTAAACTTACTATCCTTAAGTCTTCAGGAAGGTCGCTTTCGTAAAATTCGTTAATTGTTTTTCCCATTGTGATATAAATTGTGTCATCTTCAAGGTAGTCTTTTAAATAATCTTGGAAAGCTAAGTCTCCATTTTCTCCTTCGTAAAGTCCAAGCATTGTAATTGCTGAAGAGTCGATTAACTCATTTAAATCTTCCTGTGTTTTCATGTATTTGTATGCCATATTTTTCTCCTTATCTTTTTTTGTATGTACATATAACCGTACTGTCAAAAATAAGTCAAGTTAATTATTGGATATAATGGCTATATTTTAACCTTTGCTCGATATTTTTTCTATTCTATCCACTCTGAAAATTACATTTAACATCGAACCATTATCCCATTTTACTAAGATTGATCCAAGGGCATCTACCCCATAAACTGTGCCTAAAGTTCCAACTGGAGGTGCTTGGTCATCTTCCATTTGGATTAGTTTTACTCTTGTACCTACTGGATAAGTTTCTTTTAATTTTTGTATAATTTCCCTTGAAATCATCTAATCACCTCACATACATATATCACTTAATTCAAGATTTATATCAAGTCTTATTTATTGTATTCACAAGACTTTTAAAAATATATATGGCGCATGGAAGAGCGATTCCATTGCCCCACATTTTATATTCTGCAGAATCAGTATGAGGATTTTTAAGCCATTTTAGTATCTGCTTATCTGTTTTCTTCTTTTTAAGACCTTTTATTTCAGCATCCTTATCAAAAACTTCTCTCCAAAAGGACAAGTCCTCATCTGTTGGATTTTCTATTTCTAGCTTATCACACCAGTAATCTGGGAACCCTTGTAGTCTTCCACATTCTTTTGGTGTCAGTCTCCTTACTAATTTTTGATTAACCACAGGTGGATCTTTATAATCAGTAGCAACTAAAGAAGACGATATATTCTTGTCTGCTTTTGTAAAATGAGAATTCTTGCTCATGGTGTAGATGTCCTCTACTATTGCAACTCCACCTTGATTTCTTGTAGGAGTATTTCCAGATGTATCAATGGTTCTTGAAACGTCACACTCATAAATATTATGTCTTTCATTTTTAGTGTTTTCTGAAGTTTGTCTTATATCGTAGACTACAAATGGTTGGTTATTTCCACCTTGTCCTAAATTTGATGCAAGTGTTTGTGTCTCTTTTAATGGTCCTTTATACCTTGAGTCTTGACTGTGATTTTCAAAAACGAATGGTGCAATTCCTCCACTTGCTCTCAAGGTTCCACTTTCATCAGAATAAAAATCCATCCTTTGACCACCTTGGTCATTTAAACAGATTGTTTTATTAAAGCTTTCTTTAATGGCTCTGGTATTTCTTTTCCCTTTCTCGCAGCCCTCTGAAGTATCCCCTGACATGCTTTTTTGCTCAAATAATATTTCTCTGGAACTTCCTCCATCAAGATCTGCGACAAGGAAGATTCTTCTCCTTCGTTGGGGTACTCCGAAGTATTTAGCATCAAGGACTCTCCAAGCAAGGGAAAAATTGTCTCCCAGGATTTCTCCTGCACTTTGCCACCTCGAAGGTCGAGGAAGTTTAACTGTGGAATCTTTAATTCTTGTAATTTCTTTAAGGACGCATCTAAAGTCCTCTCCTTTGTTAGAAGAAAAGGCTCCTGGCACATTTTCCCATAGTAGGTATCTTGGATACTTACCATTACTTTTACACCTCATTTCTTTTATAACTCTAATTGCCTCATAAAAAAGGTTAGATTTTTTCCCTTCAAGTCCCGCCCTTTTACCAGCAATAGATAAATCTTGGCAAGGACTGCCAAAGGAGATAATATCAACAGGTTCAATTCCAGACCCGTCTATATCTTTTATATCTCCTAAATGTTTAACTTGAGGTAGATTTTTCTGTGTAACTCTTATTGGAAAAGGCTCAACTTCTGATGCCCATATAGGTTTTATTTCACAAAAAATAGCAGCTAAAGGAAATCCTCCACTGCCGTCAAATAGTGAACCTAATCTTAGTTCTTTATTCATCTTTTACTACCTCTGAATAGCTATATTCCTTTCCATCTCTTAATAGGCTTACATCTTTATCACTGCCAACTGATTCAATAAATCTGTTTACAATGACATCTACAAATTTTTCATCAAGTTCTATCATCCTACAAATCCTATCAGTCTGTTCACAAGCTATTAGTGTGCTTCCACTTCCACCAAATGGATCAAGTACAATGGAGTTTGTCATTGATGAGTTTTTAATTGGATAAGATAAAAGTGGAATGGGTTTCATAGTAGGATGGTCGCCATTTTTTCTTGGTTTATCAAATTCCCAAATAGTAGACTCTTTTCTTCCTGTATACCAGTTGTGTTTTCCTTTTTTCTTCCAACCATAAAGGATGGGTTCATGTTGCCACTGGTAAGGACTTCTTCCAAGTACAAGGGACTGTTTCTTCCAAATACAAGTACCAGATAAATAAAAGCCAGCGTCTTGAAATGCTTTTCTGAAATTAAGTCCTTCTGTATCTGCATGAAAAACATATATCGATCCATCATCTGCGAGGAACTTTTCCATATTTAAAAAAGAGCTTAGTAAAAATTCATAGAATTTACCTTGCTCCATATTATCGTTTTTAATTTTTCCAGCTGATCCTTCATAGTTTACATTGTATGGAGGGTCTGTGATGATAAGATTTGCTTTTGATTCTCCCATCAATTTTTCGTAAGTGATCTCATCTGTAGAATCTCCACAAATAACTTTGTGTTTACCTAAGGTCCAAATATCTCCAGCTTTTGAAAAAGTAGGTTTTTCCAATTCTTCCTCTACATCAAAGTCATCATCTTCTGTATCATTTCCTAAGTCAAAAATATTAGATAGTTCATATTGTGAAAACCCAGTAAGTTCTACATTAAAACCATAATCTTCTAGAGATTCAATTTCTACTCTTAATAGTTCTTCATCCCATCCAGCATCAAGAGCCATTCTGTTATCAGCTAAGATATAGGCTTTCTTCTGTGCCTCGTTTAGATGGTCTGCAAAGACACAAGGTACTTCTTTTATCCCTTCTTCCTTTGCCGCCATAATTCTTCCATGACCAGCAATCACTCCGTAGTCTTTATCAATAATTACAGGATTGATGAAACCAAACTCTCGAATTGATGATCGTAGTTTGTTAATCTGGTCTGCTGAATGAGTCCTTGCATTATTTACATAGGGTACAAGTTTTTCAATATCAACTAATTTCATTTCTTTTGTTGTAATCATATAAGACCCCACTTAGCAAATTCCTCAAAACCACCAATAGACTTAATGTAGTTTCTAGCTATTTCTACAATTTCAGAATATGGTCTACTATCAACAGTTTCATCTCCGATTGCACAGGATAATTCAATCTCTCTTTTTTCTTCTTGTGCCTTTAGGTGGGCATAAATATTAATTGATACATCAGCCTTGGATGGGTCTTTACCATGAAGACCCCCACCAGTTACTGCTCGTCCCATATCAGAGCCGAGTTTTCTATTAGTTGCTCCAGTATCAACATTAAATCCTCCAGTCCAATCTCCTAATGGATTTACAATTGCTCTTGGATAAATTGATTTTAAAATTTCCGTAGATACATTAGACTGGCAAATAATAAGTTTATCTCTATCGAGAATATATTTCCCATCATATGGGTAGTTCCTATAAATTTCTCTGGCTATAGTTGAGAGTTTCTTTTCTTCTTCAGATGTAGGCACTCCTTTAAATATTCCATTATCCCCACATCTAATCTTTTCTTTTTGATTGTTCGATAAGTGAATGTCTTGCTCTACAATTTTTACATCGGCTTTTACTTCTCCTGCTATTCTATTAATAGCTGATTTGATTTCTTCAACATCTAACTTGCAGTCCGTTTCAATAATCACATGGCAATCACCATGACCAAGCAAAACCTCGACTGCAATTTTAGGGTTCTCCTTTTCTTTATATGCTAAATCTACAATTGCACCTGCAATACAATCTGCTTGTTTGTCAGGGTGCTTTGGATTTACTTTTTCAAACATTTAATCACCTTACTTTCTACTCCTTAGTAATTTTTCCATCATATCTTCCCCATAGTCTTCATAAACTTCCGTGCAATTTTCTTTAACTATGTCATAAATCTCATACCATAAAAGATTTGCTGTCTTTTGAAACTGACTAGACATCTGTACAAATGGAGATGCAATAACCCCTCCCGTAGTAGGATGCTTTCCTAAAAGTCCAAATTGACTTATTGCCTCTTCACATTGAATGTATCTTGCAAAAGCCTGGGAGTAGGATTCTAATAATCTTGGATTTACTAAGTTTTCACAGTTCCTCTGTTTTAACCATCCCCAAGTCTCTTTATATATTTCATCAGCACCTAGTGGTATACCATTCTTCTGCTTCGCAGACAGGTAGTCACTAGGTGTTGGCATATCTGTTCCATCAAGAACTGCTCCATCTGGTAAGTCAACTGCATCTATTTCTTCTGGAGTAAATGTTGGAATATCATTCATTAGTATTTCTACTTTTTTACCTTTTTCTATTTTTTCAGCAGCAGGCTGTGGTTTCCCTCCTGCTTTTACTCTTCTTCCTCCTCTGTATGTTCCGTCTTTAGCGATAGTATCACCTCCTAGTTGTTTTATTTCTTTTCTCATGTATGTTATTGACTTTGACTAGTTCTATGTTATAATTAATTTAACAGAACCTCTCCACGCTTAATGTAGATTTTCTACATGCGGACCACGGAGAGGGCTTTTTTATATTAAGGAGAACTTATATGACATTAAAACCTGCTTTAAACTACGAAGATCAAATTACCAAATTAAAAATTGACCATAACTTAAAAATCAAAGATGAAGTTTATGCAACAGAAATTTTGAAAAAAGTAAATTATTACAGACTTTCAGGTTATGGTATTGGTCTTAAAAAATATAATAATAAAGAGCATTATAAGGATCATATTACTATCGAGCATCTCTTTAACCTTTATTGCTTTGATAGCCAATTTAAAAACAACCTCATTAGAACTATTGAGCAAATTGAAATAGAGCTTAGAACACAAATTGCTTATCATCTAGCTATGACGTATGGTTCCGATGTACTTATGCACGAAGATAATTTTATTCATAAAACAAATAAAAAAGGCCAAACCATATATTCCATCATAAATGAGAATCTGAGCAACGAAGTTGACAGGCAAAAGAATAAACCATTTGTTAAACACCACCTAAAAAAATATGATGGAAAGTTTCCAATCTGGGTATCCGTTGAACTCATGTCTTTTGGAAATTTATCTTCTTTGTTTAGTATTCTTAAGGATGAAGATCAAAAAGAAATTTCTAATTATTACAACACAGATCCTAAATATTTAAAAAATTGGATTCTATGTCTCGTTGAAGTAAGAAATATTTGTGCCCATTACACTCGACTTTATAATATGCCTTTAAAAGAAACTCCCCGCCTTTATTCTGAAAACGAACAATATAAGGGCAAGCAAAATAAAATATTCCCCATTCTTTTAATCATAAAGAGAATTTTAAACTCAAACGACCAATGGGAATCCCTTTTAAAAGATTTAGAAAATACCTTTAATAAATACCAAGGATACTTCAACTATAAATTTATGGGTTTTCCTCCTAATTGGAAAGATGTTCTTTAATACCCCCTTTGAACCCGTTTTTTTGTGCGTGAGAGGGCGGCACCGTTGGTAGGGAAATCAACTTTTAAGATAATGACTCCCCCTCCCCACGAAAACTATCCTCCAAACCTTTCTCCACTCTTTGCATGAATCTTTGAGTGGCAAGATTTACAAAGACTCATAAGATTATCTTCATCATTAGTTCCACCACGAGAAAGAGGAAGTATGTGATGTACTTCCTCTACCTTTGTCATTCTATTTTCTTTTAAACACATCTCACAAAGTGGATGCTCTGCTACGTATCTTTTCCTTATAAGTTTCCACGCTTTTCCATAACGCTTATGAGTTTTAGGATCTCGTTTATATTTTTCATAGTTTCTGTTGTATTCTTTCTCATGTTTCTTACAGAATTGTCCATCAATTAATTCAGGACAACCTGGATGAGAACATGGTCTCTTAGGTTCTCTTGGCACTTTATCACTCCATAAAGAAAGCCCTGAAGATTAAATCTCCAAGGCTCGTTTTATTATTCTTTTGCTATTCTAACTATACTACAACTACTTACTCTCATTCTATCAACTTTACTCTCCACTTGACTTTTTCATTAGAAGAAAATATAATTTAGTTAGAAAGTATGAATTTCTAACCAAGGAGGTTTTGTTATGTTAGTTGAACTAAAAGCTAAGTCACAAGTTACTATCCCAAAAGACATAGTAAATTCTATGGAATTAAATCAAGGTGACCAATTTGAAGTCATAGAAGATAACGGAAAAATTGTACTTGTTCCAGTTGCAATCTATCCAGAACACGTCATAAAAAATTTAAAAGCTGAAGTAAAAGAGATTAAAGAATCTATTAAAAATGGAGAAAGGCCAATCTTTGATTCCATTGACTCCCTTTTTGAGGAGTTAGACAAGTAATGTCCTATAAAATTACTTATTCAAAAGCCTTTAAAAAACATTATAAAAAACTATCTGATACTGAAAAGAATCAAACGAAAAAGAAACTTAAATTTTTCGTAGAAAATCCTACTCATCCATCTTTAAGAACTAAGAAGATACAGGGTGCGGATGGAATATGGGAGTCTTCTGTTAACATGGATATTCGAATTATTTGGTTCTATGAAAATAATGAATTGATATTTCTTTTAGATATAGGACACCACGATATCCTGGACAAGTTTTAAAATAGTATTATAATAAAAATACGAATTGAAAACGAAAGTTTTGCGGGTGATGCATTTATGCGTCACCCGATTTTTTTATATCTCTATATTTTTTAAAGCTTTACTATGAAGCCTAAAAATATGCTGAATTGAGTAATTCATTTCAACTGCTATCTTCTCCCAAGATTCAAAACAAAGATATCTTTTTTCTAAAACCACTTGAAGTTCTTTATCTTCAATCTTTTTTATTGTTCTTACGATTTCTTTTTTCAAGTCTACCAACTTATCTATATCCCTATTAATCTCTTCTTGGAGATCTACAATCTTTACGATAGTATCCTCAAGTTTAGATGTTCCTCTACTAGGACTCTTAGGCATATCTGATAAGGTCGATGTAGCTTTTGTTGCTAGAGCGTTGAGTGATTCAACTTGCTCCAGCTTTGAGTTTATTCTCTTGTCTAAATAAAATGCTTGTTTTAAATATTCTTTTGCGTTCATTTCTTACCTCCATAAGTTTTGAGGTAAGTTATCCATATAACTTCTACTCTTGTATTAATCTTAGCAAATTTTGATAGTGACATTCTATGACATCAACTCTCTAGATTTGCTTTTACTGCATCAATAAGTGCAGCTTGTGTTTTATTCTTATTTTCTAATGCTTTCATTACATCTTCATCAATAGTTTCCTTTGCTAGGATATGATGAATCACAACTGTTTCTTTCTGTCCTTGTCTATAAAGTCTGGCATTGGTTTGTTCATAAAGTTCTAATGACCAAGTAAGAGAAAACCAAATTAGTGTTGAGCCTCCCGCTTGTAGGTTTAGTCCATGACCAGCAGATGCTGGATGGATAATGGCAACTGGAATATTACCTTGATTCCATTCTTTAAAATCCTTACTTGTTTTAAGTTCTCTTACATCAAATCTTTCTTTAATTCTTTTTAAATCTGACTTATACCAATAAGCTATTAATGCTGGTTTACCATTTGCACCCTCTATTAAATCTTCTAAGGCATCAAGTTTTCTGTCGTGGATATGAATCATATTTTTATCTTCATCATAAACTGAGCCTGATGCCATTTGCAGTAACTTATTAGAAAGTGCAGCAGCATTAACTGCATCTATATCTTTATCCTTAATACTAACAACCAAGTCTTTTTTTAGGGTCTCATAGATGTCCCTTTCTTTATCTGATAGATTTACAAAGACTTCATTGTTTACCTTCTTTGGCATTTTTAGATAATCTTCAGCTTTCATAGAAACTGTGATATCTGATATCTTTTCATATATTGCATCTTCAGCAAAAGGAAATGGTTTGTAAGAATAGATTATCGGTCCATTTCTCTTATCTGGTTTGAAGTAGATTTCCCTGTACTGACCAATGAATCTTCCAAGTCTCTCTCCCATATCGAGCAGCCTAAACTCAGCCCACAAATCCATAAGTCCGTTAGATGATGGAGTTCCAGTAAGACCAACTATTCTTTTTACCTTTGGTCTAACTTTCATCAATGCTTTAAACCTCTTTGACCTATGAGATTTAAAAGATGATAGTTCGTCAATTACAATCATATCGTAGTTGAAGGGTAGTTCGTTTTTATTTATTAACCAGTCTACATTTTCCCTATTGATCAGATAAATATCTGCCTGCTTATTTAATGCCTTCATTCTCTCTTTTTCACTACCTATGACCACTGAATATTTTAAGATATCAAGATGAGACCATTTTTCTATTTCTTCCTTCCATGTATCTCTTGCAACTCTTAATGGTGCTATTATTAAGACTTTAGAAATTTCAAAAGAATCAAAGAGTAAGTCTTTTATAGCTGTTAGGCTTATAACCGTCTTGCCGAGACCCATGTCCAGTAGAAGTGCTGATTCTTTGTTTTCTTTTATAAATTCAGTAGCATAGTTTTGATATTTATGTGGAGTGTATTCCAATTAGTCACCTCCGATTCTTTTTATTATTTCGTCAATGTTTTCTTTGGAATCAAGAACATAAACCTTAAAACCTAACTTTTTAAATTGTCTTATTCTTTTTTTCTGAATTGGTCTTGGTTCTCCTCCAGGTCTTTTTGTTTCCACAAATCCTATCTTTCCTTTAGGAAGAAGTATTAACCTATCTGGTATTCCCGTCATTGAAGGAGATGTAAATTTAAGACAAAGACCACCATGGAGTTTTACCTTGTCGACTAAGGCTTTTTCTATTTCATTTTCTAACATATAAACCTCTATTTTTAGCCATTGTGCAAGTCGTGAAACTCTATTATATAACCTATATATATAACTAAAATTTAATTTGTCTACTATATAATAGTTATATATATGACATTCACGACCTGCACTTCTTGTATTTTTACACAAAGTCTGACTTTAAATTAAGTCCACTTATCACAATTCCTTGATTAGTTTTTCTCCTCATAAATCCATTGGATGAAAGAGCAGAATAAAAATCAGTTGTAGATCTTACATAGTCTCCAGTTCTTAAACAATAGGCTCTATATTCTTGATAGACTTCTCCTGACTTTTCTTCATAGGATGAATCAATCTCACAACACTCATTTAAGAAATGCTTGAACCAGTTATTTGATTCCTTATATTCATTTATGGCATCAGCCACTTTTTTAGGTAAGCTGAATTTAAAATCTTCATCAATAGCCTTTTTAGCCCCTTCTATTAACCACTTGAGAACTGCTCCTCCAGCCTTATCTACTAAATAATCAGTGTAGTTTTTAATATCACTACTACCCTCAATTTTTGCCTCAAAAGGAATTACAATAAGTCTCCTCCAAGTTCCTTCATCTAAGGCACCCACCTTTGGTAGGTGATTAGTATATAGGACAAGGGTATGAGAAGGTATGAACTTGAATGGATCTCGATATTTTTTCTCTGCTACAATTTCATCTGTAGAACAAAGCTGTTTTACATTTGAAGTATTAAGTCTTAATCCCTCTTGAAGTTCAGCTGCAATTAAAAGTCTCTTACCTCTTGTTTCTGCAAGTTCTGGTTTGGCATTTCTCTTAGAATTAACAGTAAGAATGTCTGCCGAGATTGACCCACTGTATAGATTTAGAACTCTTGAGATAGTATTCCAAAAAGTGGACTTCCCATTTCTTCCATCACCATAAGCTATAATTAGAGCCTCGATATAGACCTTTCCGATTAGAGAAATCCCTGCAACTTTCTGCACGTATTCTATAAGTTCACTATCTTTTACAAAAAAGGTATCTAAGGCATCAAGCCATATATCCATATTTTCATCACTTGGGTCTACATAGGTTTCTTTGGTTATATAATCTTCTGCCTTATGGTCTCTACATTCTCCAGTTTTCAAATCTACTGTAAATGACGGAGTATTTAGCAAGAACTCATCTGTATCAAGTTCTCTTTGGTCTATTTCAAGCATTGGCTTTGATTCCTTTAAAGTTGCATGGATAGCTCTTGTGTCCCCTCGTTTTACTGCATATTTCTTATAAGCCTCAAGCGAAGTTAATTTATAGTAAATAGATTTTTGATTTTTATCAAAAACCTCCATTGCCTTTTTCTCACTCATTGAGGCCATAATATCTCTAACTCCTGATTTCTTAATATCTTCGTCCATTTTCAAAAGTTCATTGTCTATTTCCTCTATCTGTTTTAAAACTAAATCTTGAGAATATCCCTGTGCTTTTAGTTCAGATTCCTCCCAGTAAGAGTCGTTGTAAACAAGAAAACCTGTAGAAGGAGAAAAACGAATTCTGTCTTGGTATTCTCTAACAAAAACTTCTGCTTGACCTATGTCTGAAAATTCTGACGGTCTTAAATTTATACCTTCAGTGTATTCTTCAGGTGGAACATAATCTTCACTTGCTGCTACCTTTTTATAGAACTTACAAGCTGACCTCCAGATTTGTTTTAACTCCTCATCTTCTAATGGTGGTGAACAAAATGATGCTTTTTTATCGAATAATTCTCTCGCCTCATCTGTATTTCCATATCGAATTAAAACCCTACCAGCGAAATGATTCATAGTTGAGTTTCTAGAGCCTTGCTGAATCAAGTCTTGAGAGTTATCAAAATCCTCAAAGTCATCTTTTAGAATATCAGTTATATATTTCCTTCCCCTAACCATTTCAACGGCAGGATTCTTAACTCCAAAGAAAAATCTCGCTCCATCTAAGGCATTTCCATCAAAGAAAGTATAAGTCTCCGCCAACCTTTCTTTGATTCCTACATATTCAGCTAAATTTGTAATCTTAGGAATTGGGAAATATATGTGCATCCTTGGTCTTGCAGCTTTTCCATTTTTTTCTTTTCTATGGTTTCTGCTGTAAACTATGGCGAATTTAACTCCGTCAAATATTCTCTTTAAATCATTAGCTGAAATCCAATCATCTGGATTTTCTGAATAGTCGTTGTCTATATCCATGGGAATACATTCCGACTCTATAAAATTATCATTGGACCTGTAGGAATTTTTATACTTAGCCATTACATGGTCAAAACTTGCAGCTTTCTCAAAAGACCTAACATCTACTGCATTGACCTCATTAGGATAAACACAGTTTGACTCCACTCCTATTTGATTTGAGGTATATATTTTCAATTAGGCTACCTCCTTTATATATCGAATCTTCATTTTCCTCTTCTCAGCAATTTTTATTTCTTCAGCCATTCCAGAACTTATGTTGTCACCAAAGACCCATACTTCTTCACATTTTCCAAGAAGCACATAATTAAAATGCATAGCAAGTCTTCTCTCCTTTTCATCACTCATAAACTGAGGAAATAATAGATGTGGTGCTATTGGTATATTTCCTTTATCCAAGGCATAGCGAGAATACTTCTGTGCCTTGATTACATTGTTTTCTACATCTCCAGAAAATGGACTGCATATATATACCAAGGGATAGTATCTCTTCTCTGCATTTTTAATTGCTTGATAAGGAGTGGGGTCCTTGCACCCACTCCTGTTATATAATTCTTTATTCATAAATATCCCTCATTGTTTCACTACAAGTATTACAGCAAACTTGAGTAGAAAATAAATCTCCCTCTTCCAATACTTCAACTAAATCGACTCGAACTTCTTTTCCGCACTTTGGACAGGTGCAAAAGACATTCTCATCATTTATTTCAATGCTTACTTCCATGGCATCATTTATTTTTTCTTTAACATAAAACATGAATAAACCTCCATTAATCTTTCTTATAAAATTCACTTTCAAATCCATCTGCGTCTAAGATAAGTCCAGGTGCCCAACTAGGAACTATGGACATGATTTCATTTATTTCTTCAATGCTAGATGCATCACTTTCTATTACAGCTTCATCATGAATATGCATGACGATATTAAATTCTTTTTTCTCAAGTCTCATTATAGCCTCAGCTAAAATATCTCTTGCGATGGCTTGAACTATATTCTCTACAAATTTTCCACCATAGGATTCAATCTTGTCCCACTTATTTCCTACTACGATTCCTTCATAGACAATTGATTCTCCACCAAATCGATTCATCCCGATTTTTGCTTTTGGATAAGCAAGCCTTCTTTTTGAGGGTAATTGTATAAATAGAATGCCTTTTTCATAGCTAATAACTAGGCTCTTGTATTCTTCTTTACTTCTAGTCTTTACAACTCTTTTTACGACAGAATCTATATCCCACCACAAGCTTACGATATTAGGATTAGCCTCTCTCCAAGAATCGACTATTGATTGAAGTTCATCTTCAGATAAACCCATCTCAATACCACCCATTGCCTTAAGAGCACCTAAGGCTCCTTGATAGCCACAGTTGTGAACTAATTTCCCTGATACGGTAAAACGGTTATTCTTTCCGGCATTTCGTATATCATAAAGTCTAGTCTTGCCTCTATACCTTTCCAATTTTTTCTTTTCTCGAATACAGCTAATTCTGCATCCTCTATAATTTCTTCTCGGCTTAATCCTTTTGAAAGTTTTCTTATAACAACACTTCGTGCATAAGGCCAGTATTTTTGATGAAATTCTGTTAATACAGTATTTCTCTTGTTCGAAGCATTCTCTATACGAGTTACAAATCTTAAGTTGCCTCTTTCGTAATGCCCATTGTTGTCTATTCTGTCTATTTCTAGTTCTCTTTTTGGTAGTCCAAATCTTTCTATTAAATAAAGACCTGCCTCTAGAATTGAAGGAAACTTGAATTTTATTCCTCTTTCCCCATAGTTTTTGTATTCTGGATCTTTTGGGTTGGTACACCTTTGCTTTGCTGCTGTTAGCCTTCTGTCCAACCATCGTGGAATTTGTCTTGGTTGGGAACAAGCTTGACATCCCTTTGATCTTCCTGTCGTTAAATTTCCCCTGTCTTGCCATTGAATGCTTCCACACCCTTGACATCTTGTTAGGACATAACAAGAATTCCAATTTTTCGCCCATCTTTTTTCTGGACTTATAATCTTCACCCACCCGTATTGCTCTCCTACCATATCCTGATTGTAGGAGATGTGCTCCGCTGGCAGCAGCTTCTCCAAATTGTATTGGCTTTTCTTGCCCCTCGATCCATACGATATGATCTTTTGTTGCTCTAAGCCCGTCATATTCAATCACTTCTCCTATCCCCTTATATATAACTCCATCATGTGAAACCCAGTTTTCTCCATCCCATAATTTATGAGCTTTTGTAAGTTTTTCTATAGGAACTAACCCCTTATCTGTAAGAACCAATTCGCCTTCAGCAATACAAGCTAAAGTAGCAATCTTTCCTTTTTGTCTGAGATGACCATTAACTCCATGCTTTTCAACTGGTACTCCAAACATCCTTGATGCTGTTCTGCAATAGATATCTTCTCCATTTTCAAAGGCATCCAGTACCCATTGTTCTCCTGCAAGCCATGCAAGGACACGGGCCTCAATTGCTGAAAAGTCTGAAATAATAAATCTAGTGCCTTCTTTTGGTATAAAGGCCGTCCTAATTAATTGGGATAAGACATCAGACGGGGATTCATAGAGAATTTCCATAGTTTCGAAATCTCTATTTTTTACAAGACTCCTAGCTAGTTCTAAATCTTTTAGATTGTTTCTCCTTAAGTTTTGAACCTGAATAAGCCTGCCTGAATACCTTCCAGTTCTATTTGCTCCATAAAATTGGATCAGACCTCTTGCTCGATTATCTTTTCCTTTTACATTTTTCATAGCATCATATTTTCTAACTGAAGACTTAGATAATTCCTGTCTAAGTTCCAGCACTTCTTTAATATTTCCTTCAGCATTTTTAAGAGCAGACTCTACATCTTTTTTAGCTAAGGAATCTATCTCTAAACCTTTTCTATTCAACCATTCTTTTAGCTGCATGGGAGAATTTGGATTTTCAAGACCAGTTAATTCAATGGCTCTGTCCATATTTTCTTCTCTTAATATTTCATCAAATTTAATAGCTGAATCAACTAAAACTTCATCAATTAAAATTCCTCTATCATTGATATTTTGATCTATCCAGTAGTTTTCCCATTCTGATTGAGGCATAGGAAAGGCTGATAATTTTTTCTTAATCGCCATTTCTGTTTCCACATCTCTTTGGTTATATTCCATAAAGGTAGACCACTTTTCTAAATCATGATGTGGTAGATTTCTTGTCCTCATACCATTTGTCTTAGTTGGTTTACAAGGAATAGAAAAATATCTTATAAGAGCCTTGCCTTCATTCATCTTTTGCTTATCAAGTTTCAAAACCTCTCCTACTTTTTCAAGCGATAGAGGTAACCCTAGATAGGCTGACCAAATCATAGTGCAGTACCAACCTTGAGGTTTTAGTCTCTTACCTAAAAACCTAGATAGACACACCCTTTCAAAGTTTGCATTAAAGGCCCACTTTTCTACGTTTTCATCACTAAGGGCTGACAATATTTCTTCAGGAATAATCTCTCCACTTGCCAAATCTATGACCTTAACTTCTCCATCATCAATAGAATAGGCAAAGAGGAGGATTTCAAAATCCTCACTCTCGGCATATTTGTATACACCACTTTTGCCTAAGTCAACTGAAGAATAGGTCTCAAGATCTAAGGACAATCTCTTCATAGCTATCACTAAGCTTTGTTAATTCTGCTAAATTATTTTTTCTATCTTCTTTTATTCGTTTTTCTATTTTTCTGATATCTCTATCTAGTTCTTTTAGCTGAGCTTGTAAAAATCCAAGCTTGTACCATAAAAAGGACCAAATAGCTAAAACTATCGCTGTAATTAAATAGTCCATTTCTACCTCCTATGCTAAGAAATCTTCGTCATCATCGTCCATGGCATCAAAGTCATCTGCTGCATTAGACCTATTTCCTAGAGGTTGACCATCTCTTAGTTTTTGAATATTTCCAAGCCCAACCGCTACGCCCTTATTGCCATTTACATTGTAGGCATAGAAGTTAAGAGATACCCTTGCATAAACTCCTGAATAGACTTCACTTCTATCAAGAATAGGTTCTACATTTCTGTCCACAATTTGAGGTACTGTCATAGAGTTGGCATTTAAGAAGTATGCGTCAGCATAAGCCTCATCATCTTTTTCTGTGTCACCATCTCTTAATGGTAGTTTGATAGCTTTCTTATTAGGTTTTTTTCCATTAAACTTAGAAAGACCTTCATCAATAGCAGCATCTACTGCTTTTTCAATCTTCTCAATTGTCTTTTGGTCGCTCTTTGGGATAATGACAGATACTGAGTACCTTTCTTTACCACCATTGATTGACTTTGGTTCCCACACATTTGCATAAGATAATCTAACTTCACCTGTAATTACTTTTGTTTTATTCATATTTGACATATTATTTACCTCCAAATTCTTCTTTAACATTGTCAATTTTTACTTCTTCTCGCTTGTCATCAATGCTTACTAAGGTTAACTTTCCTTTTGGTTTTTCTAATAAGTCGCTGATATTTTCATCAAAGACTTTCTTACCTAGTAACTTAGTCATGGCTGTGATGCCAAGTAACTTTTCTTCAAAGGGATTGAACCCAAGTTCTTTTACTTTGTTTATAACTTCATCTTCATCTCGGTATTTCCTAATAGACCTACCTTCGACAAGTTTTAGGTCCTTCCACCTGTGACCTTTAAGGGCTCTTTCTAAAGCATAGGCCTTGATGTCTTTGGCCCATTGTTCCATTTCGTCTAGTTTTGGTAGAATCTCTTCAATTTCATCATCAGATAGTTCTGGTGGTAGGGTAAATTCATCTTGTGCTAGTTTCAGATTCTCTTCTGCCCTCTTCCTGCATTTATTCTTTGCTTTACAGAATATGCACCATTCTCCACAAGAGAATTCCCCTTCACCTCTATATGCTTTCTCCGCTATTTCTCTTACGGATTCTCCCCACTCATAAAGTTCTATCTTATTGATTTCATAAGTTGAGATATTGCACCTTCTTGGTTGATAGATGTGAAGAACTACTTTCTCGATATCATAAATTCCATCAAAGAGAGTCAATGCACCAAGTCCGTATAACATGAGTTGTGAATTCTCTTTAGCGTCTACTAAAACTCCCTGACCGTACTTTAAATCTATTACATGAAGTTCTTTTCCTCCAACAACTACACAGTCAGCTGTACCAAATGACTCTTTAACATAGTCTGATAGGTCAAGTCTTTCTTCCACAAATACGGCTGTGCTTTCATACCTACTTATTACTTCTGTCACATATGAAGCATATCCCTCAGTTAGCTCATCCATTTCCTCATCATAAAAATCCAAATCATCAGAAGGATCTTTTACATTAAAGCCTAATATCTTTTTTAGCTTGTATTCTGCTAAGGCATGAGCTGATGTGCCTTCAAGTGCATAAGGACTAACCTCATCTGCATATTTTTCAGAAAGCCTAACGCTTGGTGGACAGTGAATCCAACGTGAACTACTTGAGGCAGACAATATTGCGTGAGCACCCATTAGAGTTTCTCCACATCTGCTACCAAGTCTTTATATTTACTTGGATCAATTTCAGATAACTTTTTAGCCCCATACTTTTCTAAGAGTTCTCTTATCTTAGCCGTATGACCTAATCTTGATTTATCAGCTAGTATCTTTCTAACATCTTCAATCTCATAAATCTTTTCTTCTTGTTTTACCTTTTCTTCTTTAGGTAGTTCCTCATCACTTTCTAGTGCTGTAAGAAGGACACCTATACTAGATGCAAGATTCTCTGCATCTTCTTTGATTTCCATTAGTAGCTTTATTCTTGACATCTTTTTCTCCTTTCTCTGGTTGCATTAATTCCTTAGCTATCTTCTTGGCAACAATTGAGATGGCTATTAAACTTTCTGCCATCTGTTGGTTTTTTACTAAGTCCACTTTGTTCCTCCTTTCATACTCCTTGGGACATACATTAAATTTTTGAGTAAGATTTCTTCTCTCATATTCCTTAGAACATTTGCCTTCATTTTGAGTAAGTTGTATCTCCTCATACTTCTTAGGACATCCTGTTTGTATTTGAGTAAGACTTCTTCCCTCATATTCCTTAGGACATCTAATTAGTTTTTGAGTAATTATTTTTCCATGGTCTTAATTTTTCTTGAATCTTTGGTAAATGCTTGTTTTTGATGTTATTAACTGTTTTTTGGGATATTCCTACTACTTCTGCGACTTCTCTTTCTTTCATTTCGTAGAGAAAGAGTAGTTTTAGAACTTTTTTATCTCTTTCAGAAAATTCACTAATGACTTCTAAGAATGCTTCTTCTAGAAGTTTGTACGTTACTATGTCCTCAGTATTTTTAACGCTAGTTACTTCAAAGTCGTATTCTTCTTCAGCAACATCAAGGGATAAGGGAAGACCATATTCTTTTGTTTCGACAAAGCCTGTTTCTAAGCTTCCTGCTTGGACGTAGTTTCCATTTTTCTCAGCCGCTGTTTTAATTCTTTCTTTATCCTGTAGCCCTTCTAAATTCTTGTAGGCTCTTTGGATTCTCTTTTTTTCTCTCCAGATTGGTTTCATATATTCTTTGTAGACTTCTTCACTAACTTCGATTTCTTTTCCATTTATTTCTAAATATCTTTTCTTTGCCATCTTTTGCCTCCTTGCAAAATCTCTAGATCCGCAAGAAGGCCATCCGTAAAAACAAAAAAAGACGGCAATAGAAAACCATGGTTTGGTTTTCCGACTGCCGTCTAGCGTTCTTGCGGATATCTCTTTTACTTATTTAAAATTTTAATTTCGCCTTTATCTACATAGGCTATGGTTGTACTTTTACCTCGTCTGATAGTTAGCTTTTTCTTGTCTTCACTAATATCACAGACTCTTTTTCCTTCTTTGTTTCTTATTTCTATAGGATCACCTCTTTAATATAAAAATAGCCAGATGAGTTTCCTTTTGAATACTCATCCGGCTATTTGATAGTTACATTTACTTCTTTGCTCGGTATGGTTTTTTCTTATTTTTGTTTGATATTTCCAGTGTTGAGATTTTCCCACAGTGTGGACATTTTGCTGCTATCTCTATTTTCTCTAAAGGAATTCTTGATACATCAAAAAATCTCTTTTTACAGACTGGACATGCCATTTGTTCCATAATACCTCCTTATCTTTCCTTGTTAGCTTCTTTGCTAATTTCTTTCTTAAAAAAATATAGCTAAGCTATATTTTAAAAACTAAATTCGTTATATAGTTCTTTTGTTAATTCAAAGTCATTAGGTGCATAGCCTAATACTTTTAATCGAACTAATGCTGCTGTTTTTGATACTTGGAATTGCTCTGATACTTTCATGATGAAATCAAATAGATAAGTCTCATCCTTAATATGCTTATCATAACCTAGATAGTATAAATACTTTCTAATCGCTTTTTTATTCATCAAAAGACAAGAAGCAAATGTATTCGCCTGCCATTCTATTGTATCCATAAATCCCCAACGCTTAGTTTTCTTCTTTTTAACATCACCAGTTCGACAAGCTAGTGAAGCAGGCTTTTCTTCTTCATTAAAAAAAGATAGTTGGTTTGGATCTCTATAGAATACACACGGATGAATTACACCATGTCCACATTCATGAGCTAGGGTAAATCTTCTAAATCCTTTATCTCTTGGATTATCTAATTGCTTATCTATTAGAATAGTATTGGCTCTATCTGTAAGATATTCTAGTTCCCATTGTCCAGTTTCAACATTTGGCATTAGGCTTTTCATTGTTCGTATTACTTGGTCATCATTAAAGACCATCATTCCTGCATAGCATCCGTTATGAGATAAGTAGGCATATTCAACATTAAACCCTAAATCAAATTCTGCCAGTCCCTCAATATCTACTGCTTCAAAATTCTCTATTGCAGAAGGATAATATTTATTAAGAATATTCTCGGTCAGTGATTCAATTTGATCTAAAGTGATAAATGGAGCACCTGTACTTGATTTGTTGAAGTTATATTGATACATGCCTACCTCTCTTTTTCAATTTCTTCAATGAATTTTATCCACTCTTCTTCTTTAACATCTAAGTCTCTAGCCTTTCTCAAAGCTACGCTTACGCCTTTAGTCTTTAAAATATACTCTGGCAAATCAGGTGCCACCGTATTTCTTTGCTTTCCTGCTAAATCCATCATAATGGATGATTCTTCTTCATCCAAATTTAATATTTTAGCAATTTGGTTCAACCTCTCTAAGTCAAAAGAATCTCTTTTTCCTTTCTCTACATCGCTTAGATACGGTGAGGAAATATTAAGCCTGTCCGCCATATCCTTCAAGGTGATTCTTAAATCCTTTCTCTTCTGAGAAATAAAATCCCCAAAAGTCAGTTCGTGATTGTTCATGATTACCTCCTATTACGTTATTAGCTAATCTGCTAACTTGTTTATATTTTACAACTTATTAATTGATGTGTCAAGTCCTAATATCTATTCTGTTCACTCTCCCTATAAATATCTATCCTGTCTACACACCCCTATGATTTTTACTATTGATATGTTCCCACAAGGTATTTTTCAAATAGAAAAATGGCTTTTAAGATTTCTTCTAAAATCCTAAAAGCCATTGATTTCAACAGTTTTATAGCCTCTTATTTTATTTTCTTGACATCAATACTACAGTCTCAACGTGCATAGTCTGAGGGAACATATCTACTGCCTTTAATTTTTTAAGTACATATCCCCTATCCATAAATCTTTTAATATCACGAGCTAATGTTTGTGGGTTGCAGGATATGTAGACTATTTTATCAATCCCTGCATTTGCAATTGTTTTTACTACTTCTTTGTCTAGTCCTGCCCTTGGTGGGTCTACTGTTACCGCATCTATTTTTTCTTTTTTTATGAATTTAGAGTCGATAAATTTGGCGTTTTTTGCTATAAACTTATAGTCTTTTAATCCATTTCTTTTTGCATTTTCTTTGGCATCTTTGATGGCATTTTTGTTGATTTCTATTCCTACTATGTGGTCATAGTTTATAGCTATGGAGCTTGTGGCTGATCCGCAGTAGAGGTCTAGGACTTTTTGTTTTTCTCCTAGGAATTCTTTAGCAACTCCGTATAAATTTTCTATTTGATAGTCATTTACTTGGTAGAAGTCGTTTGCTGTTATTTTGAAGGTCTTACTAAATATTTGATAGTCTAGGTAGCCTTCACCGCTGATTATTATATTTTCCCTACCTATAAGGTTGATGTTGAATTTACTTAGGCTATATTTTTCTTTTATATAGCTGATTGCTTCTTTAGAGAATTCTCCTGCCAGGTTTATTAAAATAGCTTCACTGGACGCTCTGATTGATATCTCTTTTATAAGGCCTTTGAATTTAGCATTAATATCTTTCGTTATTCCTCTAATTTCTAAAAGATGGTCTGAAATCATATCATTTGCTATCAAGCATTCTTCAATTTCTACTAGTTCATCAGAGTAAGATTTTAGATAGTTTAGGCTTCCATCAACTCCTACTTGTAGCCTTATTTTATTCCTATAGGCAAGTTCTGGACTTGGGATGATTTCTATATCATCTATCTCTAAACCAGTGCCTTTTTTTATAGCATTTTTAATTAAATTTGTCTTTAGGTCTAATTGTGTGTCATAATTGATATTCATTATAGAACAACCTCCACATTCATAAAAATATGGACATGGAGGTTTTCTTTCAAAGTCACTCTTACGAGTGGTATTTATTTTTCTAGCTTCAAAGTAGTTGCCTTTATCAGCTATGATTTCGGCATCTAAGGTTTCGCCGTATACTGCATCTTCAACAAAGACAGTTTTATTATCAGCACGGCCTACTCCTCTGCCATCTTGGATGATATCAATTATTTTAATATCATTTAAAATCATTATATTACTTTTGTTTCTCCTGCATAGATTACCCCACCGATTGGGTCTACTGTGATGGTATCGCCATCTTTTACTAAGTTTCTGACGTTTGTAGCACCTACTACTGCAGGTATTCCAAAGTGTACTGCTGCAATAGCTGTGTGGCTTGTGAGTCCGCCTTCTTCTGTTACGATAGCACTAGCTTTCTCGATGTATTCAGTGATGTCAGAATCTGTGAATTTAGCTACTATGATGTCGCCTTCTTCAAATTTATCTTCTAAGTCTTTGACAGTTGATCCCATACATACTTTACCAGACACAGACTTACTTCCAATACCAGTACCTGAGGTAAGGATGTCACCAATTAGGTGAACTTTGATTAGGTTTGAGTTACCAGCAACACCTAGTGGGATACCTGCTGTTACTACTGTGAGGTCGCCTTCTTCTACTAGGCCTTCGTTTAGGGCACCAAAGATTGCGCGTTCGATTAGCTCATCTGTTTCTTGAGCTTCTTGTATGACAACTGGATATACACCCCATACAAGTCCAAGCTGGCGAGCTACTCTATCAGTTGTAGTTGCAGCTACGATGTTGTTTTTAGGTTTGAATTTAGATATTACCCTAGATGTGTGACCACTATTTGTACATGAAATGATAGCAGCAGCATCAAGTTCTTCTGCGATATCACAAGTGTTACGAGCGATTGAGTTTGTAACGTTGTTTAAAGCTGAGATGTCTGTTTCATAAATATTTTCAATGAAGTCATCAGAAAGTTCTGTGGTGATACAAATATTTCTCATAGTACGCACTGCTTCTATTGGATATTTACCACCAGCTGTTTCACCAGATAGCATGACACAGTCAGTACCATCTATGATAGCATTGGCTACGTCTGTAGTTTCCGCACGGGTTGGACGTGGGTTTCTGATCATTGAGTCAAGCATTTGAGTAGCTGTAATAACTGGTTTGGCAGCTTGGTTTGCAGCTCTAATCATTTGCTTTTGAACTATAGGGATTAGCTCTGTTCTAATTTCTACACCCAGATCGCCACGAGCTACCATGATACCATCAGCTGCTTCGATGATTTCATCTAGATTATCTACACCCTCTTGACTTTCTACCTTTGCGATGATTTTGATGTGTTCACCACCGTGGTCTTCTAGGACACGTCTGATATCGTATACGTCTTCTTTTTTACGAACGAATGATGCAGCGATAAAGTCAATATCATTTTCGATACCAAATTTGATATCATCGATATCTTTTGGTGTCAGTGATGGTAGGTTGGTTTTAGAGCCTGGTAGGTTTACACCCTTGTGATTTGAAAGGATACCATTGTTTAGGACTTTACAGATAACATCTGTCCCATCTTTGATTTCAATTACCTCTAGTTGTACTAGACCGTCATCTATATAGATATTTGAACCCACTTCAACATCATTAGGTAGTCCATCATATGATACTGACACGATTTCTTGAGTTCCCACTACATCACGAGTAGTTAGGGTAAATATGTCTTCTGGTTTTAGAAAGACTTCTTTTTCTTCAAAATTTCCTGTTCTGATTTCTGGTCCCTTGGTATCAAGCATGATAGCCACAGGTACATTTAATTTTCGTCTTACTTTTCTGATAGTTTTAATTTTAGCTAGGTGCTCATCATGGGTTCCGTGGGAGAAGTTTAGTCTTGCCACGTTCATCCCAGATTTTATTAGCTCTTCTAGTACTTCTGGTGCTTCTGAAGAAGGTCCTATGGTACATACAATCTTGGTCTTCTTTAAGTGTTCTGGTATTTGATTCATCATTGCTCCTTTGCTATTTGGATAAGTTGTTAGCTAATGCATATAAGTTCTCAGAGAACTGAGACTTTTTAGAAACCGCCTCATCTATACTTACTTCGATAAGTTTCCCATCTACAAAACCTATGGCAAGATTTGTTTGCTCTTCGAGTAGAAGTTCTACAGCACGAGCCCCCATAGTAGATCCGAGTAGCCTATCTACTGCAGATGGTGACCCACCCCTTTGTACGTGTCCTAGAACTGTAACTTTAGTTTCGATGCCAGTTCTTTCTTCAAGCTCTGTAGCTATTGAGTATGGATCTCCTACCCCTTCTGCTAGTGTGATTAGGTGGTGTAATTTACCTCTTTTTCTACCGTGTTCCATTTTTTCAACTATATCATCAAGAGAAAACTCGTGTTCTGGAACGATGATAGATTCGCCACCACCAGCAAGGCCAGAATAAAGTGCTAGGTCTCCACAATGGCGGCCCATTACTTCTATTACTACTGCCCTACCGTGAGATGATGATGTATCACGTAGTTTACCAATAGCATCACTTACAGTTTCTATAGCTGTGAAAAATCCAATAGTATAGTCAGTATAGCCCATGTCATTATCAATAGTACCTGGGATTCCTATTGTCTTTATTCCAAGGTCTGATAGGGCTTTGGCTCCCTTAAAGGACCCATCCCCACCTATTACTATGAGGCCTTCGATTCCATAATCTTTTAGGATTTGTGCTCCTCTTTCTTGGCCTTCTCTATCTTTAAATTCTAGGCTTCTTGCAGTACCAAGGATAGTACCACCCTTGTGTATAATATCTGCTACAGATGATACATTCATTTCATATATATCACCATGCATTAGCCCATCATAACCATTTCTGATGCCTTTGATTCTCATGCCATTATTAAGTGCAGTTCTTACCGCAGCTCTGATGGCGGAGTTCATACCAGGTGCATCGCCTCCACTTGTTAAAATACCAATAGTATTCATCTAAACTCCTTAATTTAACTTAACATTATCTTTTCCTAATAAATCATATAATTCATTTACTGAATCGTCATTTATATTAAACCACAATTTGCTGTCAAGTTTTACATTTTTATCTATATCGTCAAAATAAATGACAACTGGCGTATCGCCCTTGTGGCCGGCAAGCTTTGCTCTTATATCATTATACTTGCCATATGGGGCTTTGAGGTACAAAGTCCTAAGCTCCATACTATTTATATCGATGAATTCTGATGTGAGTAGCTTCACATCTTCATCCTCCACTTGTAATTTACCCCTAACCATGAGAACTTTATCATCTTCCACTAAATTTCTATATTTTCTATAAGTTTCTGGAAAAACTACTATCTCAATTGTCCCATGCATATCCTCTAGATTTGCAAAACTCATTAGCGATCTAGACTTGGTCATGATTTCAGATTTGCCTGTGATAATACCTGCCATAGTCACATATTTGTTATCCAGCTTATAGAATTCACTATCTTCCATTTCGTTTTTATAATTTGTAGTAAAATCTACCTTACCCTTTAGATAATCACTAGCTTCGCTCAGTGGATGGTCAGATATATAAAAGCCTAGGACATCTTTTTCTAAAGATAGCTTCACATTCTTAGGATATTCGTTGATTTCAGGCATATTTATATCATCATTATTTGGAGCCATTTCTTCTTCTGTCATATCTAATAGGTTCATTTGCCCTTTGACATTGACTTTTTGGCCCTCGTGGATATTGGTCATAGCCTTTTCATATACTGCCATTAGCCTTGATCTAGCATAACCCATACTGTCAAAAGCCCCAGCCTTGATCATAGATTCCAGGCCCTTTTTATTAAGAGCTCTCGAGTCATAAGCTTCTACCCTTTCTAAGAAGTCCTTAAAGTTTTTGAAATCTCCTCCCTCATCACGGGCCATCACTATGGCGTGGATGAAGTTTGAACCGAGGTTTTTAATTCCTGAAAGGCCAAAGATAATTTTTCCATCACGGGCCCTAAAGTCGCCATATGAGATATTTACATCTGGAGCAATGACTTCTATCCCCATATTTTTTGCTTCGCTAATATATAAATAAAGCTTCGAAGTACTATCCATGACTGACGAAATTAGGTTTGCCATATATTCTTCTGGATAATAGTGCTTTAGAAAAGCTGTTTGGACAGCTACTAGTGAGTAAGCAGCCGAGTGCGACTTATTGAAGGCATATCTTGCAAAAGATATCATTTCATCATAAATTTGATTGGCAGCAGATTCACTTACTCCGTTTCTGATGCAGCCTGGGATTTCCACTTCGCCATTTTCATTTACCTTGCCATGAACAAATATTTCCCTATTAGCCTCCATGATATCCATCTTTTTCTTACTCATGGCGCGCCTTAAGTTGTCGGCTTCTCCTAGTGAGAAACCTCCTAGTTGCTGAACGGTTTGCATTACCTGTTCTTGATAAACTATGATTCCATAGGTCACTCCTAGGATTGGTTTTAGTTTTTCATCTAAGTATCTAACATCAGCAGGGTTATTTTTATTATGAATATAGGTAGGTATCTCATCCATTGGCCCTGGTCTAAAGAGCGAATTGGCCGCTATGAGGTCATCAAATACTGTAGGCTTTAAATTTTTTAGGAAGGTTCGCATACCGGCTGACTCAAATTGGAAAAGGCCAATTGTTTTTGCTTTGTTAAACTGGTCTATAATATTTGGATCATTTTCATCGATTACTTCGATATCGATATCTATACCATGATTTCTCTTTACATCCTTGATAGTGTCAGTGATTACAGTGAGATTTCGAAGGCCCAAGAAGTCCATTTTCAGTAGGCCGAGTTCTTCTATCTCGTTCATGTTAAACTGAGTCACAACTTGCTCGTTAGATAGGGCAAGCGGGATGATATCGGTAAGCTCTTCCTTACTCATAACCACACCGGCTGCGTGGATAGATGTGTGACGTGGGAGGGATTCGAGTTTTCTGGCAGTATCGATTAGCCTCCTACTTTCAGCATCATTATCATAGGCTTCTCTAAACTTTGGAGCTTCCTCGAGTGCCTTATCTAAGGTCATCACTATACCTTGTATTTGTGGGATGAGCTTGGCTATTTTATCTACTTTCCCATAAGAAATATCTAGGACCCTACCCACATCGCGGATAGCATTTCTCGCCTGCATCCTTCCAAAGGTAATGATTTGCGATACGTGGTCTCGGCCGTAGAGTTCATTTACATATTCCACTACCTCATCGCGACGGACATAGTCAAAGTCTATGTCTATATCAGGCATGGATACTCTTTCTGGATTTAGGAATCTTTCGAAAATCAAATCGTATTTGATTGGGTCAATTTTTGTGATATCTAAGGCATAGGATACAATAGACCCTGCCGCAGACCCACGGCCTGGGCCAACTGCTATATCGTGGTCCTTGGCGTATTTTACAAAGTCCCAGACAATCAGGAAATAGTCCACATAACCCATGTTGTGGATGACTTGGATTTCCTTGTGAGCACGGGCTCTGATTTCTTCTGTGACATGGTTATATTTTTCAGCTAGGCCCTCTTCTACTAGTTCTGTTAGGTATTCTAGGTTAGTGTAGGCTTCTGGTAGTTTTGAGAAATATGGCAAGTGTGGATTGTGAAATTCTATTTCTACATTGCACATATCTGCGATTTTTTGTGTGTTTTCTATGGCCCTTTCATAGTCCCTAAAAATCATTGCCATTTCATCAGGGCTTTTAAGGTAAAACTCATCTGCCGGCATTTTCATACGGTCTTCATCTTTTAGGAGCGAGCCTGTTTGTATGCATATTAGAACGTCTTGATAAAAGGCATCATCCTGGTTTACATAGTGGACGTCATTGGTTGCCACAAGCTCTATGCCCAAGTCATGGTGCATTTTATTTAATACTTCATTGACCTGCCTTTGCTCGCGTAGGCCATGGTTTTGGAGTTCTAAATAATAATTCTCTTTACCAAATATTTCTAGATACCTATTAGCTGTTTCGTAAGCTTTTTCGATATCATTTTCAAGGATTCTTTGATTGACTTCTCCACCAAGACAAGCGCTTAGGGCAATGATTCCCTCGGAGTGTTCGGCTATAAAGTCTGTATCAACCCTAGGCTTGTAATAAAATCCATTCACATAGCCTTCGGATACTATTTTTAGTAGATTTTTGTAACCTGTTTGGTTTTTAGCTAAGAGAATCAAGTGGTAGTAGCGTTTGTTGTTGGGATTTTTAATCAGATGGTCACCGTCAGATACGTATACCTCACAGCCTAAAATTGGTTTGATGCCTCGAGCCACTGCTGCCTTGTAAAATTCTATAATACCATACATTTGCCCATGGTCTGTGATAGCAATACTATCCATGCCAAGCTCAACGCACTTATCCAGTAGGTCTTTTATCCTAGAAAATCCATCTAAGAGCGAGTATTCGGTATGCACATGTAAGTGAGTAAATTTATTTTCCATAATTTCACCTTAATAAAAAAGATTTGCTCATCACAAATCTTCTGCCATTTTAATAAATTTTTGTAGTCTGTAATTTACTTTTGACTTGCTCATAGGAGGGACAATCATGAGCCCAAGTTCTTCTATAGAAGCATAGGGATTTTCGATTCTAACATCTGCTAGTTCTTTCATATCAGCTGACAGATTTTCATATTCGCCCGCTTCTATTAGGACATTTATCGCATCTACCTGCCTTAGACTAGCATTTACAGTTCTATCGATATTGGCCTTGTCAAAATTGGTCTGCCTATTGATATCATTTCTTATAGACTTCATAGCCCTCACATCCTCTAGCTCAAAGAGCGACTTATTTGCCTCGATAATAGCTAGAAAATCAGATATCTTGTCGCTATCCTTGATATAGACTACATAAGAGTCCTTCTTTGCATTTATCTTTGGCTTTAGCTCAAATACATCCAGAGCAGACTCAATGAGACTAGCCTCTTCTTGGCTATTACAGGCTATCTCAAGATTGTAGCCTCGCATAGGGTCATTGATAGATCCCTTAAAGACAAAGGCAGATTTGATAAAGGACTTGATATATTCTAGTGATATATCCTCGAGATTTTCATCAGTGTTTATAAAAAACGAACTGGACTTATCAAATAAGTCCTCAGATATATCTGAATCTTCTATAAGGACTGTAAAAAGCCTGTCCTTACCCATATCTTTTATCTCAAATACCGGCGAATAATCATAAATATCTCTTATAAGATTGTAGATATATCTAGCCTCAGTATTAGAATATGTCTTAAATATAATTTTGTAGCCACCATCTGATATCCTAAGAGATCCAATAAAATGAAATACACTTAGAAGTTCAGCTAGTGGGTCAATTGGTTCTTTTTTTAGTACTTCTTTCTTACATCTTTTTGAAAAGGACATAAAGCATCACCCTAATCTAAAATTTGTCTACGTACCTTCTCTATCGTTTCACTATCGACTTTTGCATACTCTAGGTATTCTTCAAATGTATTGTACTTACGAGTTATATATTCATAAGCTTCTTTCATGTAGTATGGATTTGTTATCCTAAATACTGAATAAGGCTCATGCTCATCATATCTTTCGACATAGCCAAGATAAGCTGATGATACCTCATAGTCAGCTATGATATCCGCCCTACCCACTCCAGCAAGGCCCATGAGGATCATAGATATAATCCCAGTCCTATCCTTGCCCTCCTGGCAGTGATAAAGTGTGATCCCATCAGTATTTGCAATGACTTCCATTACCTCTTTTACCCTTGGGAAATTGTCAATCAAGTTTCTATAAGTGTAGCCAATTGTTACTTTCCTATCGATGATTCTTTGGATTTCTTCTTCTCTAAATTCTATATCTGGTGATAATGAGATATGGTGGAAGTCAAAATTTTCTTTAATCTTTACGTGGGATTCGTCATCAAATGGGATTTCGCTATCGCGTCTTAAGTCAATTACAGATTTTACTCCATAGTCCTTCAAATATTTAATCTCATCATCAGTTATGTCATCTAGGGTAGCTGTGCGAAGGAGCTTGCCCCATTTTGTTACATCCCCCTCGATAGTAGGAACTCCGCCTAAGTCTCTGGCATTTTTAATATTGTACAACGGTAGTCTTTTTAAATGCTGCATATCACCACTTATCCTTATCTCTGTGCTTCTTAATTATTATGTAGTCATCATCTTTAAATTTCTCATACATGCGCTCAGTCATATAAACAGATCTATGCTTACCCCCAGTACAACCGAAGGCAATGGTAATGGTATTTTTGCCTTGGTTATAGAATTCTGGGATGAGGCCTTTTAATAAATCATAGACCTTATTTTCAAAATCATTTATAATCTCAAATTCGCCGAGATACTCAGCAAGTCTTTGATCTGTACCATTTAATGGCTTTAGGTCTTCGATATAATATGGGTTTGGGAGAAATCTCATATCGAATGTAAAATCAAAGTCATCTGACACACCATTTTTGTAGCCAAATGATATGAGATTTACTATGATATTGTCTTTTTTCTCAGCTGAGTCATCTATGACTTTTTTTAGTTCTTTAGCTGAATAATTACTGGTATCAATGAACCTATCTGATATTTGTCTTATTGGCTTTAGGAGTTCTTTTTCCTTGGCAATCCCATCAGCTACATTGCCGTATTCACCAAGTGGATGAGGGCGGCGGTGTTCATTGTAGCGCTTCAGGATTTCATTGTCATTGCAATAGAGGTATATAATCTCTGTATCCTCATTATTTTCCTTTAGATACTTCATAGACCTAAATATATCAGCATCGACATTTATAGACCTAAAGTCTATGACAACGGCCATCTTATCGATAGGCTTATCTTGAGAATCATTTAGCTCTATGAATTTCATGATCAGATAGGCTGGGGTGTTGTCCATGGCATAATAGCCCATATCCTCATAGGCCCTGAGGGCTGTGGTTTTGCCGGACCCACTCAAACCAGTAATTATCTTAAGCTTCATTATATCTCTCCGATTAATTTTACCTCGCGTTCTAATGTAAATCCTGTTTTTTCATGGACTATGCCTGCTACTTCTTCAATAAAATCTAGCATTTCAGCACTGGTTGCATTTCCTACATTTATTATAAATCCACAATGTTTTTCACTCACTTGGCAGTCTCCTACGCGGTAACCCCTAAGTCCACATTCATCAATTAGCTTTGATGCAAATGATCCTTCTGGTCTTTTAAATGTAGATCCAGCAGATTTTTTATCAAGAGGTTGCTTGGACTCACGCCTATATGTGAAGTCTTCGTATTTGGCTTGAGCTTCATTTTCGGTATCCTTCATGAGTAAGAATTTCGCAGAAGATACAATGAGGTCATCATCAAATATTTTTGAGTGCCTATATGAAAAATTCATATCTTCATTGCTAAAGTGATATTCACCTCCTGCCATATCAAAGGCCTTCACACTTATACATACATCCTTGATTTCCTTGCCATAGGCACCTGCATTCATAGCCACAGCGCCACCAACAGATCCTGGGATGCCTGATATTTCTTCGATACCAGTGAGCCCTTGGGCAATCGAATATTTGGCAGTATCCTTAAGAGTGGTACCAGCAAGTACTGTAAGTTCTGTGCCTGCCATTTCAATGCTTGCAAAATTATCGGCAAGTACTATGACACAGCCACGGATGCCCTTATCTGATATAAGGAGGTTTGATCCAAGGCCAATAACTGTGGTTGGTATATTATTTTCGTGATTAAATTTTAGTAGGGCTTGGAGTTCATCTTCGCTGTGAGGTTTTATAAGTACATCAGCAGGGCCTCCTATGCCCCAAGTAGTATAGTCTTTTAGTATTTCATCATAGTATATTTCACTAAAATTCTTATCATCATATAATGATTTGTAGTTCATATTTCCTCCTTGATTTAATATTAAAATTAAATCATAGTTCCTATTAAATTATTATACTCCAATTTCAGGCTAAAAAAATTTGTAATTTCGGTTAATATTTGGTAAAATAATAAAGATTAATTCGTAAAAGCTAGGAGGTGTAAATATGGCAAGAGTATGTGATGTTTGTGGAAAAGGAACAAAATCAGGTAAGAATATTACCTTCTCACACAAAATGAATAATAGAACTTTTAAACCAAATGTGCATAGAGTAAGAGCTATAGTTGATGGATCTCCAAAAGCAATTAACGTATGTACTAAATGTTTAAAAAGCGGAAAAGTTGAAAAAGCATAAACATATGCTTTTTTTTATTTAAAAAATACCACTTGGACTTAATGTCCAGGTGGTATTTTAGTATCTAGATAGTGCCGTTTCTATCCCAGAATCTTTGTTGAGTTAATATTTCTATATATTTATCTAAATCTTTGGCATCTTCTGTTACCATTACACCATCTTTTTCTTGATTATCAGATGATAGTAAGCCTGTAGCATCTCCTATAATCCAAAGTGGTTTGTAGTGGTTAAATGTTTCTGATACAAATTCGTTTACATTCTTTAGGAAATCTTCAGATGGGTTTTCTGGTACTACTACGATTAGAGAATCTTCAAGCACTGGGTGGCAAGTCTCATATCTATGCTTAACCATTTGACCGTCCTTGGTGTCTTGGAGGTTAGCTTGGATTATCTCAGGTTTTGCTCCAGCTTTTTTGAGCCCTTCTACTAAGCCCTTGAAGTCGAAATCATCATCGTCGTCAGAGTATATACCTACTTTAAGAGTATCAGGTTTAAAGATTGTATTTTCCATTGAGAACTCAGGTACTCTACCCTTCATATTTTTCTTAAGTGGTTTAACACCAGCTGGATCAAAACCACGGTCTGCATCTGGTGTGTCTGCACCAACTTTTTTAGCTACTTCGTTTGCTAAGTCTTCATCAACATTGGCAAACATATCTACAGCGTTTTGTCTGATTTCTGGTCTTTCTACTTTAGATAGCTCAAAGCCCATAGCATTTTTGATATGCTCTTGCTCTACTTCACTTAATGAATTATAGAACATTGCCGCTTGAGAGAAGTGGTCTCTAAAGCTATCAGAACGAGCTTTTATTTTATGGCCAGCTACTCTTTGTTGGTAGTGTTCGTAGCCCCCATTTTCTGGTTTTTCCATATATGGTGATTGGTCATCGATAGCTGATTTTTGGTATGATACAGGTCCAGATGGAATCATGTGTTGGTGCCATCCATCCCTTTGGTTGTTGTGAACTTCTGATACTGGTCTATTGATTGGGATTTGGTTAAAGTTTGGACCACCTAGTCTAGATAACTGTGTATCTGTGTATGAGAATAGTCTACCTTGTAGCAGTGGGTCATTTGTAAAATCAATTCCTGGAACAACATTGCCTGGGTTAAAGTATACTTGTTCTGTTTCTGCAAAGTAGTTTGTTACGTTGCGGTTTAGGGTGATTTCACCAATTTTAATTTTTGGAATATCTTCTTCTGGCCATACTTTTGTTGGATCAAGGATATCATATTCAAAATCAAATTCTCTATCTTCTTCTAGAAGTTGTACACAGAAATCCCATACTGGGTAATCGCCTTCTTCGATAGATTCAAATAGATCACGTCTTTGGCTGTCAGGATCATTTCCTGAAACTTTTAATGTTTCATCCCAAACTCTAGAGTGAACACCTAGTTGAGGGTTCCATTGGAAACGAACGAAAGTTCCCTTACCTTCAGCGTTTACAAATCTAAAGGTGTGTACACCAAAGCCATCGATTTTTCTAAGGTTAACAGGGATAGCCCTATCACTCATTAGCCACATTACAGTGTGAGCTGACTCTTGGTTACGACTTACAAAATCCCAGAAAGTATCGTGAGCTGATTGAGCTTGAGGGATTTCATTATGTGGTTCTGGTTTTACAGCATGTACAAAGTCTGGGAATTTGATAGCATCTTGGATAAAGAATACTGGCATATCATTTCCTACTAGGTCGTAGTTGCCTTCTTCTGTATAAAACTTTATCGCAAATCCACGTACGTCACGAGGTGTATCAGTAGATCCCCTAAAACCTGCTACAGTAGAAATTCTAGTAAAGAGAGGTGTTTCCTTACCTTCTTCTGTAAATAGACATGCTTTAGTATATTCGCTCATATCCTTTGTACACTTAAAGACCCCATGGGCACCTACACCACGAGCGTGTACGATTCTTTCAGGAATTCTTTCGTGGTCAAAGTGCATGATTTTTTCTCTAAGGTGAAAGTCTTCTAGAAGAGTTGGACCTCTATCATCCACTTTTAAAGAGAATTCATCTTCAGCCATTTTTAGGCCTACATTTGTAGTAAATGCCTTATCTTTATTATCAACTATATCTTTTTCTAAATCTTTTATCTTATCATTAGCCTTGGCAGGATCTACCTTATCTAGTCCTGGTGGGGTAAGAGGAGCTTTCTTATAATCGTGTTCATTGTTTTTATCTTTTTTGTCAGCCATTATAGCCTCCTTTATTTGTTACTATGGTCTATTAATACCCCATAAAAAAATAAAGCCATTATTAAAGTGACTTTTGTTTAAATATTTCATAATATTTATCTATTTGTGCTTTGATTTCATTGCCGAATACATCAGATCCAGATACGATAATATCTACGCCAGCATCAATGACTTTATCTACATTAGTAGTTTTGATGCCACCGTCTACCTCTAATAAGCAATCTAGCTTATTATCGTCTATATATGACCTAAAAAACTTCATATGTTCAATTGTTTCTTCCATAAATGATTGGCCACCAAATCCTGGCTCGACACTCATAACAAGTACTAGGTCTACCTTATCAAGGTATGGAATGAGTAGATTTTTATCCGTACCAGGTTTTGATGTAAGGCCTACTTCCATGCCTGCTTTTTTTATAGCATCAATAGTAGCTCCCACATCTTCACAAGCCTCATACTGGATAGTAATCCTATCACAGCCTGCTTTTTTAAACTCATCTATGTATCTGATAGGCTCTTCTATCATGAGATGAGTATCGAAAAAATAATCATTTTTATCACGGATATCACTAATGACCTTAAAGCCAAAGGAAATATTTGGTACAAATATCCCATCCATTACATCGACATGAATCATCTTAAGGTCTGTGCCCTTAGTTTGATCCAAGTCTCCTTGTAGGTTCGCAAAGTTTGCTGACAGTATTGATGGTGCTAATTCTACCATTTATTTTCCCTTCTTTCTTTTAGTTCATTAAAAAGCATCAGATAATCTTCGTAGCGGCTTTGGGCAATATGGCCCGCATCAAGGTCAGCTTTGACCTCGCAAGCTGGTTCATTTATGTGGTTGCAATTATTAAATTTACATGACCTATCAGCCATTTCTCTAAAACAGTATTTGAGATTGTTCTCATCTTCTATAAAGTCAAAGCTATCAAAGCCTGGAGTATCAAAGATGTGAGTATTTTCTCCTAGTGTGAAGATTTCTGTGTGGCGGGTGGTGTTTTTACCCCTCTTTGACTTGTCAGATATTTCGCCAATTTCCACATCGGTATCTACAAGGTTGTTTAAAAATGTACTCTTTCCAACACCTGACGCACCAGATACAGCTGATGTTTTACCATGGAGGACTTCCATGATTTTTCCTTCTGGGAAGTCATGGTAGTTATCAAGGGTGATGGTCTTATAGCCAATTGAATTATATATACTAATTAACTGATCAATCTTTTCATCCGAAGCTAAATCTATCTTGGAAAGTATAATCACCGCTTCGATATTTTCATGCTCGCACATGGCTAGGTACTTATCTAAGTTAAAAATATTTAGTGGCGGGTCATTTATAGTTACAAATACTAGGATTTGGTCAATATTTGCTATGTTTGGCCTTTTAATCTCGTTTTTTCGAGGGAGGATTTCTGTGATATACGCTGTATCCTCATCTTGGATATCTATAACTACATCATCCCCCACCAAAGGCTTGATGCCCTTGACCCTAAAATTGCCACGAGCCTTACACATATAAGTTTTATTGGGTGTTTTTACATAATATAATTCTTTTTGAGCTTTAGTTATTTTTCCATTCATTAATTTACTGGGTACACTCCGTATGATTCTCCATCTACTAGGACTTCTAGTCCTGTACCAACTATAGATCTAACATTTAGTAATAGTATATTACCTTCAACAAGTTCTGCTCGAGTCTTGTTTTCGTTGATAAGTACTTCTGATACCTGGCCATCAACTATGTGATATACCATTACATTAAAGCTTTCCTTTTCTTCTGGGATATTTACTCTTAAGGTTACATCACGTAACCTATTTTGAGTATTATCCTCTTGGTTTGTATTACTATCAGTTTCATTTTCTGGGCCCTCACTGATCACGAGGTCGATTTCACTATCTCTAGCGACTTGAGTGCCACTAGCTATAGATTGGCTGATTACCTGGCCTTCTGGTACGTTGTTTGAATTTTGATAATTTATATCGCGAAGTTTTAGGCCGTGTTGGATAATTATTGCCTTAGCTTTGTCTTCTGTGCTACCAAGTAGGCTAGGTACTTCGATAGTGGATACTCTTTGATCAGGACCAGTAGAAACTACTACATCTATTTCATAGCCAGTTTGGTGCTTGCTGCCTGGTCTAGGCTCTTGACTAATAATGAGGTCACGATCTACACTATCTGATGCTTGCGGTGTAGTTCTACCAAGTCTAAGGCCAATTTCCTTTAGGGCTTCGTCAGCTCCTGCGAGTGTCATATTTCTAAGGTCTGGGACTTCTACTTCTCTACCACCACTGATGGTCAGGTTTACTATAGTTCCCTTCTCTACCTTGCTGCCTGGTTCGGGGTCTTGGCTCATGACTTTGCCTATTTCATATTCATCAGACTCCTCAGTCATAGCAATGTTTGCACGTAGGCCTTTTCTTTCAAGTTCGTTTTTAGCTTGTTCTTGATCAAGATTTAGGACAGTTGGGACTTCTCTAATAGACCCATCAGTTCTATTGCTTAAGAAATATACAGCTCCTACTAGTAGTATAGCTAGCAATAATAGTGGCCAAATCCTTGATTTTTTGTTGCTAGTCTTTTTATCTTTTTTACTATCAGGGTTTGACACATAAACTGCTTCTTTGTCATCTTCTATATCTTCTTCTGCAGCTGCTTCCTCGTAGTAAACATTACTAGTTGGCCTATCAGCTGGTACAACTATTGGAATTTTAGCAGTATCCGATAGGTCTTCAGTTTCTTCTATATAATTTTCATTATCTAGTGCTTCAATCAGTTCCTTAGCATTTAAGAATCTATTGGCTGGATCTTTGCTAAGTAGCTTCATTATAATGTAGTTTAGGTGCTCTGAAAGATTTGGGTTGATATCAATTGGTTTACGTGGCTCATCCTGGATGTGCATGACAGCAATGCCAACTGAATTATCCGCGTCAAAAGGCACCCTGCCTGTAGCCATCTCATACATTACTGTTCCTAGAGAGTAAAGGTCAGATTTTTCATCTACTATTTTTCCCTTGGCTTGTTCTGGGGAAATATAGTGGACTGTGCCTAGTATAGAGCTAGTGTATGTGATAGTTGCATTTGATGATACACGAGCTATGCCAAAGTCTGTCACTTTAGCAAGGCCATAATTATCTATTAAGATATTTTGTGGCTTGATGTCTCTGTGGATAATGCCTGATTGGTGGGCTGTTTTTAGGGCTTGAGCAATTTGAGTAGAATAATCTATGATGTCATGATTACTTAGTCTACCTTCTGAAACTATGACATCTTTGAGTGTCCTACCCTCTACATATTCCATGACAATATAATATATCCTAGACCCCATATAGAGGTCTTGGCCTATGTCAAAGACATTTACAATATTTACATGTGAAAGTTTGGCTGCTGATTGGGCTTCGTTATTAAATTTCTTTAGAAACTCATCATCCTCTGCATATTGGTCTTTTAGGATTTTTATCGCTACAAATCTATCAAGGAGCTTATCTTTGGCCTTGTATACCTTGGCCATGCCTCCCACGCCGATTTGTTCGATAATCTCATACCTACCGTCCAAAATTACTTTTTCCATAGTCTCACCTACATTCTAATTGTGGTAACTGTGATATTGTCTTTACCACCAGCCTCAAGGGCTGCCTCAACTAACTTTTGTGAAAGATCGTATACATCTTCATTTTCGCTAATGATTTTAGAGATTTCTTCATCTGTTAGCTCATTGGTCAATCCATCCGTTGCTAATAGCATGACATCACCTTCTTGAATTTCCAAGTTGTTGTGGTCTGCCATAGCAATTGGGCTCACCCCTACTGCCCTTGTTACCGCAGATTTGTTGGCAAAATTTTCTGCCTCCTCTGCCCTTAGAGCTCCTCTCTCAATAAGTTCATTGACTAAGGAGTGGTCTTTGGTTAGCTGGGTAAGATTGCCCTGTCTATAAAGATAAATTCTAGAATCTCCAATGTGGCTTAAGTGATATTCATTATTCTTATAATCAATACAGCAGCAAACAACTGTAGTTCCCATCTTTTCATTTTTATTGGTTGCTAAGTCATACACTTCGTCATTGGCTGCATAGATGGCTGATTCTTGGTAGTCTAGTATGTTTACGTAATCATCCAATTTTTCTGTTTTGATAAATTCTATGAAGCTCTTACAAGCCAAACTGCTTGCTAATTCTCCATCGCTATGGCCACCCATCCCATCAGCTACTATGAAGAAATCATAGTCTGCTATAGATATATTGTCATAGGAATCTTCATTTATTTCTCTTATCTTTCCAATATTGGATACTGAACTGAATTTCATCATTACCTCGCGTAGTTATTTCTAAGCTGGCCGCAACTTGCATCTATATCTTCACCCATAGAGTATCTAATAGTAGCATTTAAGCCATTTCTGCTAAGCTTATCTCTAAAATCTTTTATAACACTATTTTTTGTTTTGCCGTGCTTAAATTCTTCGATAGGATTTAAAGGGATTAGATTAATATGAATATTTTTACCTTTTAGTAAAGCTTTTAGATTATAAACATCTGCATCACTATTATTGACCCCGTCAATCACTACATATTCAAAAGAAACCCTGCGTTTAGTTTTCTCTAAATAATAGTCTGTAGCTTCAATTATACTTTTAATCGAATATTTATTGGCAATTGGCATATATTCTCGCCTTTGCTGATCTGTAGCATAATGAAGGCTTACCGCTAGATTTACATCTAAGCCTGTGTCTGCTAGGTCGTAAATCTTTGGGCTAAGGCCTGATGTAGATAAGGTAATCGACCTGTGAGAAAGATTTCTGCCTGCCTCATCTGTTATGATTTCGAGAAACTTGGTAATATTGTCAAAATTATCCAGTGGCTCGCCTATGCCCATAATTACAATATTGTTGATATCACCATTTAATCTTTCTAGTGTGTATACCTCTTCGATTAGCTCTGAGGCTGTCATATTGCGAGCAAGCCCATTTTTGGTAGAAGCACAAAAAGTACAACCCATCCTACAACCTACCTGAGATGATATACAAATGGTTTTTCTGTCTTCATAGTCCATAAAGACAGCTTCAATGATATTGCCATCCCCTAGCTCAAATAGGTATTTTTTAGTAGAATCGACTTTGGATTCGAAAGTTTGGAGCATCTTTACCTGATCTATAGCAAATTCATCCGCCATCTGCTCTCTCATATCGAGAGGCAAATCAGTCATTTCATTAAAATTGTTGATTTTATTTACATGAATTTGGCGGTAGACTTGCTTGGCCCTAAACTTCTGGAAGCCTTTTGCAGTAAATATTTCTTCTAATTCTTTAATTGTCTTATCATTTAAAGTTTGTTTCATATTATTTCTTCTTAAATCTGCTTATAAAAAACCCATCTGTTTCATCTAAGAAATTGGCATATTCGATGTATTCTTTCCCATCTATCATATCTATTTCTAGGTCTGCTTTATCCTTTAGGTATGCTAGATTTGCTTGATTTTCAAGATTTCCAATTGTACATGTGGAGTATACTAATATCCCACCTTGTTTGACATACTTTATAGCCTGGTCTAGGATGTCTCTTTGGAGGGATGCAAGAGTTCTAATATCTTCTATAGACCTATTATATCGTATTTCTGGCTTTCTTCCCATCACGCCTAGGCCCGAACAAGGAGCATCGACAATGACATAGTCAAAGGCATTTTCATATGCGCTTACGAATTCATTAGCATCAAAACTAGTCAATTCTATATTAGTAAGGCCTAGCCTATTTATGTTCTCACTTATTAAAGGCAATTTTTCTTTTATGATATCATTGGCAATTATAGCCGCCTCGTTATTGGTATATTCGCCAATATATGAAGTCTTAGTACCAGGAGCAGCACATAAGTCTAAGACTTTCGTTCCAGCTTTTGGGTCTAGGACTTCTATGGTTTTCATAGATGATTCTTGCTGGATGGTAAAGAGCCCATTTTTAAATTCAGTAGTTGCTGCAAGGCCAGCAGGATTTGCTACCCTAAGGGCGTTTTCTGATATTGTTCCTTCACTTATATCATAACCCCTTGCCTCAAGCAGGTCTTTTAGGGCTTTTCTATTGGTTTTAAGATTATTTACTCTTATCGTAAGGACTGGCTCGGTATTTATATAGCGAAGGAAGTTTTTAGTATAATCCATCCCATAGTTATCGTAGATATAACGGGTGATCTCTTCTGGTAATGAGTACCTAATAGAAAGCGACTTGATATCATCAGACTCTTTTATCTTTGCTATTTCATCTTCATCTCTAATAAAATTTCGAAGAATCCCATTTACAAAGCCTGCTGATTTGAAATTCACTTTTTTAGTTAAATCTACTAGTTCATTGACAATAGCATAGTCCTTGGTATTTAGAAAATGGATATTATAAAAGCCAATTTCTAGGATTATTAGAACTTCATCGTGGATTTTCTTAAGTCTAACACTTGATAGCTTTCTTATCATATAGTCTAGGTAGATTTTGTTTTCCAAAACCCCATAGACTACACGGGTTACAAAGCCTAGATTATTGGCATCATGGGCAAATTTATTAATTTCCTCATTGGACTTGGCTTCTTTATTTATAACATTATTTAGAATCTTAAGGCTCAGGGCTAAATCATTCATTAAAGGCTGATTCCTTCTTTAAAATCATTGCCCATTAGGAAGGACTTGGTATCCATGGCTTTTTTCCCAGGGAATTGTAGACGGTTTATTTTTATCGCCCCATCGTTTGTTCCGATAATGATGCCTGATTTGGCATTTGCTTCGTGGACAAAACCTGGCTCTCCTTCATAAGAATCAACGATTTCCGCTTCTAAGACTTTCACATTATTGCCCTCATATTCAAAAAAGGCAGTTGGATAATCAATTAGGGCCCTGATTTGATTGTAGATGGTAAATGAATCTTTTGTCCAATCTATCCTACCCATCTCTTTATCTATTTTTGATGTAAAAGTAGCTTCATCATGGTTTTGCTTTATTCTATTGGCATAAAGCTCATTAAAGTTTATTAGGGTATCGCGGATAGCTTTAGACCCTAGCTCAGACATTTTCTCTTCTAGGGAATAATAATCATCCTTGATATCCACATCCACTATTTCTTGCATGAGAATATCCCCACTATCCATACCTTTTTCAATAAGCATAGTGGTTGGAGCAGTCTTAGTATCTCCATTTAGTAGGGTAAATTGCATAGGGGCTGCGCCCCTGTATTTAGGGAGGATGGATGGGTGTAAATTAATTATTCTGTCACTAAATGCCTCAAGTAGTATATCTCCGATTAATTGACCAAAGGCAACTACTACTATAAAGTCAATTTCTAAGTCCTTTAGCGTATCTACAAACTCAGTTGTATTGACTGATGCTGGTGTAATCACATCTATATCGTGGTCAAGGGCGTATTGTTTAATCTCAGTAGGGCTAACCTTATTTCTAGATCTTTTCTTATCTGGAGAAGATACCACAAGTTTTACATCAAAATTATTATCATTATAAAGAACATCCAAAGTCTGCACTGCAAACTTTGGATTGCCCATAAAACATATATTAAGCATCGGTTTTCTCGTAAGTTACTTCTTCTATATACTTATCCCTGAAAAGAATACCGTTTAGGTGGTCTATTTCGTGGGATAAAATTACTGCTGGGAAACCATGAGCATCCCAGGTTTGTTCATTACCTTCTTCGTCTAGGTATTTAACTACGACATGCTCAGGTCTTTTTACAGTCGCGTTAAAATTAGGTATAGAAAGACAACCTTCCACCCCAATTTGTTCACCTTCTGCTTCTATAATCTCTGGATTTATTAGCTTAACTAGTCCAGTTTCTTCATCGCGTGGGTCTATAACTATAACTCTTTTTAATATTCCAACTTGAGGAGCAGCAAGGCCTACGCCGTCAGCTTCATACATGGTTTCGCCCATGTCATCCAGCAGTACTTTTATTCTATCTGTAATCTCAGGCACTTCTTTACATACTTTACGAAGTATTGGATCGCCTTCGAGTCTTATATTCCTAATTGCCATACGTCCTCCTTTTTTACTTATTTTACTTTTTGGCAAAGTTTTTTCAATTATCATCAAAGTCAATAGAATATATCTTACTTATCCCATCATCTCCTATAGTCACCCCATAAATCATTTCAGCTAATTGCATAGTCGTTTGCCTGTGGGTAATCATGATAAATTGGGAATTAACCGATAAGGTCTTTAAGTATTCTATATATCTTTTTATGTTTGTTTCATCTAAAGCTGCGTCGATTTCATCTAAAATTGCAAATGGAGCAGGATTTGTCTCAAAGATTGCAAATAGAAGAGCTACAGCAGTGAGCGCCTTCTCCCCACCTGATAATAGTGAAATCGACTTTAGGGACTTTGATGGAGGGCGGGCTATGATATCAACTCCCGCTATAAGCTCATCTTCGTTATCTAGCTTGAGCCTTGCCTCCCCTCCCATAAACAGAGTGGTAAAAATCCTTGCAAATTTCTCGTTTATGATATCAAAGTTTTTCTTAAACTCTTCTTTCATTTCAGATTCGAGGGCTTCTATCATTTTTAGAATATTAGCCTGACTTTCTCTTAGATCGGCCAATTGCCTATCTATAAAGATAAAGTCTTCTCTAGCCGCTTTGTAATTTTCCAGTGAGTCCTCGGTGAAATATCCTATGGAGTTGATTGATTTTTGGAGATTAATAAGTTCTGCTTTTGTAACATCTATCTTATCTTGGTCTTTGAATTTTTCTTCCAATTGGTCGATACCAATTGATATGAATGGCTTGATGTCATCTATTAGATTGTCATAGTCCTTTGTGTAAGATTCTAGTTTGTATTCGTATTTTACTTTTTGTAGCTCTCTATTATTGAGCTCATCTTCTAATGTCTTAAGTTTTTCTAGCTGGGTCTTATTTTGAGATTCTTTATCAGAAAGCTCCGACCTTAGATTCTCTAGACTCTCTTCTAATTTTGCTATCAATTCCTTATTTCTAGCAATCTCTTTATTAAGCTTCTCATTTTCCGCTGCCGCTTCAGTAATGATATCCGTACTTTCAGCTTTAAGCTTATCTTCAAGTTTTAGGCTATAGGCAAGATTATTAAGCTCATCGGTGATTTGACCTATGGTATTTGTTATCATATTGATATCTCTTTGGGCAAGCTCTAGGTCATTTTGATTTTTTATCTTACTTGCCTTAAGGTCTTCGACTTTATTTTCATAGTCTTTTTGCTTATTCGTGTAGTCTTCCACCAATTTTCCGTATTTATCGCGCTTAGCATATAGGTCATCGATGTCAATAGCTTCGATATTGCTATTATCGGTTTCTATATTGCTAGCTAACTCTTCTTTACGGTTGTTGAGATTTTCTAGTTTGTAGTCTATATTTGTTATCTGATTATTTAAGTCAGTTTTTTCTGTATTTAGCACCTCAAAACGCTCAGAAAGTGATTGGAGCTCATCTTCGAGTTTGTGCTTTTTCTCAATTACTTTTTCTATTGATGTATCAATCTCTGCCTTCTCCACTCTCAGCTTATTTATTTTAATTTCACTTTGTTTAAGGTTTTTCTTACGATTCAAAAGACCAGTATTGGTCTTCTTATTTTTATTTGAACCAGCTGCCATCGAACCCCAGGAGCTAATCACATCGAGGTCCAGAGTAATTATCTTATAGCCCTGTACATTTTTCGAAAGGCTAGTAGCATCGTCGATATTTTTTACTACCACAGTGGATCCAAGAAATTGATTTATAATCCCTGTGAGCTTTTCATCATAGGCAATGAGGTCATAGGCCATGGCTATGACTTCGGGATAATCTGGCTGACCTTTCCTCCTGCCTGATACTGAATCTATTGGAAGAAAGGTAATTCTTCCCAAATGATTGGCATTTACAAATTTAATCAAATCACGAGAATCATCTTTGGTGCGCGTGATGATATTTTGAAGGCTTGCTCCCATGAGATTGTCGATTATTTCTTCGTAGCCTTCTTTTACACTAATAAGATTTGCCAGTGTATCTATATAAAGCTTGTCAAGTCCTTGGGCCTTGGTTTTATTTAGAAAGTCACTTACAGAATAAAAGTAGCCTTCATTATTCTCGAGTAGATTTTTGCTGAATTTGTATTCATTGATTTGTGTTTTTAGGTCAATGTTATTTTGATTTAACTTACTATTTAAATAAGTTAAGTCATTATTTATCTTATCTAAATCTTCTTTTCTCGTATTGATATCTTTACTGATGGATTCAGATTGATTGTACAAATCAATTTTTTTAGCGCTTAGGTCTTTGAGTTTGATATTTAAGTCTTCAATCTCAGCTTGGATTTCTGCTAATCTTTTTTGATTAACTTTGATTTCTTCTGCTAGTTTTTGATCAATTATTTCCATACTACGTTTACTTACTTCGTAGTCGTAGATGGATTTATCGATAGCTGCTTTGTGAGAAGTGATTGTTTCTAATTCTGCAATTATTTTGTCAGAATCTTTGCTGAGTTCATTAATTTCGAGCTCGAAATCTTTTATTTTTTCATTTAAATCTGCTATTAGTAATTTTTTATCAGATAGATTTTGATTTTCAGCTTCTAATTTTGTAGTTAAAGAACTAGACTTTTCATTATTAGAACTTAAGTTATCCTCTATCCTAGCTAGGTCTTTATTGCTATAGCTTAATTTTTGTGTATTTAAATCAATCTTATTTTTATTATTTTCATTTACCTTTTCTAAGGACCTTAGCTTGGACTCTTTGGCAAGAATCTCATTATTGAGATTTTCGTATGTTTCGTTAAATGGCCCTAGCTTAGATTTGATGATATCTATTGATTTATTTATATCAGCTATAAGTTTGTGATTGGCCTCAATATCAGCTTCTACAGATTTTTTGCTTTCTAGAAGTGATTTCGACTTATTTCTCATATAATGGTAGGACTTTTGATTTAATAAGTCAGATTGGCTCGTCCACTTGTTATGATTTTCTGCTTCTATTTTTAGCTTGGCTAAATCTTTTTTCTTGTACTCCCACTCGTATTCGATAATGTCTAGGTCTTCTGTGACTTTATCGAGCTTCTTACTCGCCTCATCACGCCTATATTTGTGCTTAGAAATACCAGAAGCCTCTTCAAATATAGCTCGTCGCTCTAGGTTGGATGAACTTATGATTTCATCTATCCTGCCTTGTCCGATAAGTGAATAGCCTTCTTTGCCGATACCAGTGTCTAAAAATAGCTCTCTGATATCCTTTAGCCTAACTTTTTTGTTATTTATTTTGTACTCGTTCTCACCATCGCGGTAGATGCGTCTGGTAATTACCACCTTGTCGAAGTCGATATCTAAGCTCTGATCTTTGTTATCAAATGTTAGACTAACTTCAGCCATGTTTAGAGGATTGGTATTTTCTGCTCCCTGAAAGATTACCTCATTCATCTTCGACCCACGTAGGGACTTCGCTGATTGCTCACCTAAAACCCATCTGATGGCATCGGAAATATTGGATTTACCAGATCCATTTGGGCCTACTACGGCAGTAATTTGATTGTCGAATGTTATTTTTGTCTTATCTCTAAAGGATTTGAAGCCCTTTAGTTCTATGCTTTGTAATCTAATACTAAATCACCACCATAATTTTCCGCTACGTGCTTACTTATAAATTTATCCAAGTCAAAATCTAGTAGCTCTGACTTATATTCGATAAATTCTCTTTCATTTGTTTTAAAATTAATTTTTATCCCATATTTGTCGTAGAAATATTTTTTATTGGCCTTTTTATTGCCTACTATTAGAGAAATATTTCTATCTGCTGTATGAATTGAAAAGTCACCATTGATATTGTAATCATCTATGATCTGCTCAATATACATCCTATAAATATTGGCCTCGACTAGTTGTCTAAAGGCTGGATGAAAGGGTCCTGCTACTACATCTGCCCCCTCATTTATATTTTCAGTTGGCTGAAGCCCTATTCTTATTACATTGATACGGGCACTTTGATATAGCATAAAAATCTCAGATGATATATCAACCGCTTCATCAACTGATAATGGCTCATAGATGCCGGCTTGATAAAGCATGGCAAGTTTTGTATCTTTGATTACAAGTGTCGGATATATTCTTACCATATCTGGGCCAATCTTTATCGATTCCATAGCTGTACTTATAGCCTTTTCTCTGCTGTCGTTAAATAGGCCAGGCATGATTTGATGACCTAGGCTAAAGCCATAGTCTTTAATCAACTTACTAGCCTCATAGCTTGCCTGCACGCTATGGCCACGCTCGTTGCTATCTAAGACATCCTGTGATAAGGACTGGATGCCTAGCTCTATAATATCTACCTGATATTCTTTTAAGAGATCAAGAATAGAATTATTTATATAATCAGGTCTGGTTGAAAGTCTGATTCTATCAATAATTCCCTTCTCTTTATAAGCCTTTGCAATCTCTAAATATCCTACCATCACATCCGGATCTAGGCCTGTAAATGAACCACCAAAAAAAGCAATCTCTTTTATATTGTCATTAGCAGGAAAATACTTTAAGTTTTTCTCTATTTCATGAGTTACTTTGCTTGGATCCATGGTGTCTTTATAATTTGTAATCTTTATTTGATTGCAAAATGCACAGTCATGTGGACAACCAAGAAAAGGAATAAATATTGGAATAATGTATTCTTTCTTAGTCATTTTTTATTCTTTCATAGGCATTTTTTGCTGCCATTTGCTCCGCCTTTTTCTTATTGGACCCTTTTCCTGTAGCAAGTGTGACATTGCCTGCTTTCACCGCCATAGTAAAGGTCTTGGCGTGCTCTGGGCCTTCTTGATCGACCAACGTATATTTTAAAATCTTTCTTCCATTGGCATTGTAGTGCTCTTGGAGCTTGGTCTTGTAATCATTGAAAAGATTGTCATTTTCTATAATCTCAAGTGCTTCTTCTTTGTAGTGGCTTAGCAAAAATTCATATAAAAATGCATACCCAGCATCAAGATATATCGCTGCACACACAGCCTCAAAGGTATCAGCCTTGACATGTTTTTTTAAATGTCCACCATGTTTTTTCTCGCCCTTGCCAAAGTTCAGGTAGCTAGTTAGGTCATATTTTTCACTGGCCTTAGCAAAAGAATCTGTACAAACTAGGCGTGACCTCGTTTTTGTAAGCCACCCTTCTGGTTTGGCTGCATAATGCTTAAATAAAATTTCACTTACTATCATATCAAGGACGCTATCGCCCAAGAATTCTAGTCTCTCATTACTATTTATATCTTCTTTGACTTCATTGGTGTAGGATGAATGAGTAAAGGCTACATCTATCAATTTTTTGTCATTGAAGGTGTAGCCAATCTTTTTCTCAAATTCATTAATTTGTAGAAGTCTCTTAGTTGAAACAGCCATTAATTCTTGCTTTCTATAAGTTCTGCAATGTCGCCTAGAGTTTCGATTTCATCTAGTTCGTCTTCGTCAAACTCTATGTCATATTTATCTTCTATTATCATGATAAAGTCAAGAATATCAATTGAGTCTATATCAAGATCTGCTAGCCTTGTGCTCATCTCAAGTTCAGAAAAATCTATATCAAGATTTTGATCTGCTAGCTCCATTAATTCGTCTCTAATCATTTATTTCTCCTTCAATCTTTGTAATAACATCCATATTTATATAATCTATCAGACCCGAAATAGCTGAAGCGAAAGCAGCTGCATTTGTATTGCCGTGGGCCTTGTATACATATGATTTTACCCCCAAAAGAGGCGCACCACCAACAGAATCTGTGCTATATTTGCTAACGACTTTCTTTAAGTCATTTTTTAAGAGTCCACCAGCTATTTTTGTCTTAGTAGAGCTATAGATTACATCCTTTAGCTCGCGACCAAATACTTTGAGGACGCCTTCGGCTGTTTTAAGGGCAATATTTCCATCAAAACCATCAGCTAACAATACATTGGCCTTGCCAGTAAAAAGATCTCTGGCTTCTACATTGCCAATGAAGTTTAGATTTGATTCGTTGAGGAGTCCGTAAGTTTCTTTAGTAAGCTTATTGCCCTTGTGCTCTTCGACACCGACATTTAGTAGGCCAATTTTTGGATTATTAACTCCCATTACATTTTCTAGAAAAACCTTGCCCATTAAACCAAATTCATATAGCATCTCTGGCTTACAATCCATATTGGCACCAGTGTCCATGAGAAGTGTAATTTCGCCATTTGTAGAAGGGAGGCTAGCTGCAAGACAAGCTCTTTTTATACCTTCTATTCTGCCAGCCACAAAGAGTCCACCTGATAAAAGTGCACCTGTAGAACCTGCAGATATAAGGCCATCATATCCATCTTCCTTGGATTTTTCGTAAGCTAGAACTATAGATGCATCCTTTTTTCGTCTAATAGCGCGGACTGGGTCTTCATCATTTGAAATGTATTCATCTGTATGGATGATTTCGTAATTATCAATCCTACCCGCTATAGCAAGCTTAATCTCTCTTTCATTACCGACAAATACTGGTATAAAATCACGTGACTTTAAAGCTTCGACTGCCCCATCAATAGTGACTTTTAAACCTTCATCAGCTCCATAAGTATCAATTATAATCTTCATAAATCCTCGTTTATTTCAAAATTTGTATAAAAAAAGATAGTGCCTAAACACTACCTTATTCTACGTCAATTACTACTTCGCCTTTATACTCTCCACAGCTTGGGCAAACTCTGTGTGGAAGTTTTGGCTCATGGCAATTTGGGCACTCAACATAGTTTGATCTGTTCAAAGTATAAGCTGAGGCTCTTCTTTTATTTTTTCTTGTTTTTGATGTTCTTCTTTTTGGTACTGCCATCGTTACACCTCCTCTTATCAGTTTTAGCAATCCTTAATATTATATATTGAGTGTCCTATATTGTCAAGAAATAATTACTTTGTAAGATTCATGGTATCTCTTGCAATCATAAGCTCTTCATCTGTTGCAACTACCATTACTTTTACTGTTGAATCTTCTGCTGAAACTACGTGTTCGCCACCGCGTACGTTGTTAGCTTCGTTATCTAATTTGATACCAAATTGTTCAAAGCCCTTCATCATTTCTTCACGAAGACCGATTGAGTTTTCACCGATACCACCTGTAAATACGATAGCATCTACTTCTCCAAGTTCAGCCATGTATCCACCGATATATCTTTTTACTCTTGTAGTAAACATATCTAGAGCATATTGTGCACGTTCGTTTCCTTCTTCTGCTGCACTTTCAAGGTCTCTAAAGTCGCTTGATACACCAGATACACCTAGTACACCTGATTTTTTGTTTAGGATGTTGTCCATTTCAGATGGGCTTACTCCGTCTTTTTCTTGGATGTATGTTACTACAGCTGGATCAAGGTCACCTGAACGAGTACCCATTACTAGGCCTTCAAGTGGTGTCATACCCATTGTTGTATCATAAGATTTACCATTTTTTACAGCTGTGATTGATGAACCATTACCAAGGTGAGCTGAGATTAGGTTCACTTCGCTCACATCTTTGCCAAGTAATTCTGCAGTTTTGTTAGTAATATAATTGTGGCTTGTTCCGTGGAAACCATATTTTCTGATGCCATCTTCTTCATAATATTTGTAGTCGATACCGTATAGATAAGTATTCGCTGGCATTGATTGATGGAATGCTGTATCAAATACTGCTACGTTTGGTACATTTGGTAGTAGCTCTTCACAAGCTTTTAGACCCATCATATTTGCTGGGTTGTGTAGTGGAGCAAATTTAGAAGCTTCTTCGATAGCTTTTTTAACATCTTCATCAATTAATACAGATTTGGCGAATCTTTCACCACCGTGAACTACTCTGTGACCTACTGCTTCGATTTCATCAAGTGAAGATATGACACCATTTTCGCTATCCACTAGGGCATCAAATACGTGACCTACTGCTTCAGTGTGGTTGTTCATTGGTTCTTCGATGATAAATTCATCTCCATCTTTCTTTTGTACAAGACGACTTCCTTCGATGCCGATTCTTTCTACAAGTCCTTTTACCATTACTTCTTCATTTGTCATGTCGAATAGTTGGTATTTTAGTGATGAACTACCGCAATTGATTACTAATACTTTCATGTAAACTCCTTTTGTGTTTTAGTTACTTATAAATATATTATACCAATTCTAAAAATTTTATAAACTAATATGATTGTTTTAAGACAATATTTAGTCTTGATTTGTCATTTTTTTCTCTATCATCGCTATTTTTTGCTACTTTTATATACACATAACAATTGGCCTTAGACCCTGCTACTGAAACACTATCATAAAATCTAATCAAGTATAGGTCAGTTAAGTCTACTTCATCTATCACTTCATTATTTCTTTTTATATATGCAGTACTTATTGAATACTCATTGCCTTTTGAATTTTTAAAGCTTTCTGTCACGACATAATGTTGGTAGTCATATTTGCCCATCTTATCGAAATCCTCAAGGATAATGCCCGCGATCCTATCAAAATTTAAATCCAAGTATTCATTCATAGTAGATTCAGCTTCATAGATAGCCTGCTTTTTATGATATAAATCTTTAGTATGGTCAAGAGACTTTTGATTTTGCTCATATATAAAGGTGATTGCTAGGGATAAGACTAGTAGGACTATGAGAGTGTAGATTGATATAAATCCCTTTTTCATAGTCTATTATCCAAATGAATTATGCTTTCGTAATTATTTTTCGTACTATTTCCGTTGATTGAAATATGAACTGTTTGGGCCAATTCATCATAATAAAGATAAAGTGAATTGCATCTTGCAATGGCCATATCTCCACCCTTTTCAGATTTATTTGAAATATTGTCTGTATATGAATAAAGCATACGATGCCTATCATTGGGTTTTTGTTCAGTCCTAAATACATAAGTTGAAATCTGATTGTTATCGATACTCCTTACGAAAAATTTCACATTAGTTTCCCCAGTGTCATCGATAGTTTCTATCCTATATGAAGATCTAACGGTATTGTCAATATAAGCCATGGCATAAAAAGATTCTTTGTAAGCTTGCTCATCTTCGTAGGATTTATTGGTGATATTTAAGGATACTGCAAATATTTGACTAACTACAAGCACTAGAACTGATATTATAGCTAAACTTGCCAGTAACTCAATTAGGGTAAAACCACGCTTTTTCATTGACCACCTCTAATAGTTCCAGTTCATAATTTCCACTTATCGCTCTTATTTTATCTAGATTGTCACTATGCTTGCTTCTACTAACCCTTACTTCCACTCCATTTATCTGATAATCCTTCACACCATACATTATCTCGGGTCCCTTTATCTTTTCACTTTCTATTGCAGCCTCTAAGGCATATATTATTTTGCTGTCATTTCTAGTTTTTCTAGAATTTTCCACCATAAAACCAAGTGATGGAAGCAAAAATACTGCTATTACTGTGAGCAAGCCTAGGGCTATGATAGCTTCGATTAGAGTAAAGCCTTGTTTTTGCTTATTTAATCTTCGCATAGCCCACCCCCACTCTAACTGTAAGTGTCCTTAATAATTCTTCATTTGTATCACCAGATACATTCACAGTAATGCTTCCAGCATTGGCCACATGGCCATTAGCATTAAAAATCATTTCACTTTTCATATTGCTCGTTTTGTAATCAGTAAAGCTAATAATCTCAAATTCTCGATGGTCTATCATCTCGTAATTCGTTCCTATTACACCATATATGTCATAAAATTTTTCGTCAAATACTATTTTATGACTATTTCCCGTACTAATAGCCTTTATTTTAGTATGGTTGACATCATTTATAAGAGTTTGAAGCTCCATATTGGCTTTCAATCTATCTACTATGTTAAATCTCATTAAACCCACTGCAGTAACTATGCTAATGATTGCAAGAACAGCTACCAGTTCGATAAGGGTAAAGCCGCGTTTTTTCATAATACGTACCTATTAGCTAAAAGCAAAATAAGAAACGATAAAAATATATATTTACAAAATGGAATGGCGATTTTGGTATTTTTGTGCTTTAAAGCAATAATGACACCCGCTAGTGCACCCATCCATATGGATATTAGAATAAACCATATAATTTGATGATTTTTGAGAAATAAAAAAAGGGATAGGTAAAAATATATATCCCCATCTCCCAGTCCACCTTTTGATAATTTGTATATGATAATATATGCTAGAACAAAAGTTGTAATCCTTAGTAGGAATCCCAAGTCATAACCGATATATAAATACCTATATATAAGACCCACTGCTGCTAGTAATCCAATATGCCCCATATGTATATCAAATGTCTTAAAATCTATAATTGCAATTACTAGACTGATCATCAAGCCAGCGTATAGCATCATGCTTTTTAATGGATATGCGATGTCAAATAAAACCGCAAGCATCAATCCAGAACTTATCTCAATAATCAAAGTTTCTTTAGGAATCTCACTGTCGCAATATCTACATCTACCTTTAAGAAATATATAACTCAGGATAGGTACCAGATCTAGAGGATTAAGTACGTGGCCACACGATTCACAGTGGCTCCTAGGAGCAATAAAGCTTATTCCTCTTATACTCCTATTTATCACCACCCCTGCGAATGATCCAAATATAGCTCCTATTGCTAATAAAATAATATAATACATTACTTACTAGGAATGATATCTTCAGCTGGGTATACTTTTATTTCTGAACTATTTATTTCTACTACATAGCTTTGTGGATAATCAGGATGAAAACCAGTGTAATCAATCCCCTTTGGTAACTCTGGCCACTTATCTAAATAATTTGTAGCATCACTAGCTTTTTTCCAAATAACTGTAGGATCGCCTGATTTTAGCTCATTTTGCTTTACTAAGCCTGCTGTCCTTAGCATTTGCACATTGCTCTTATGAGCAGCTTCTGCTGCAGCTTTTTTTGATGTATTGTATCTAGGTATAGCTATGGCTGCTAGTATTCCAATTATAGCTATAACTATCACTAGCTCTATTAGGGTAAAACCCTTTTTCTTTTGCATAATCTTTACTCCTAACTACAAAGCATTCACTGAATCAAATATTGGAATTGCTATAGAAAATACTACAAAGGCTACGAGTATACTCATTATAATCGTCATCACAGGTTCAACCATGCTAAAAAAACGCCTTAGCCTATAAATATAGTCGTTTGAATAGTATTCGCTAGACTTCTTTAGAGAATTAATCATTTGGCTACTGTCTTCACCTATTCTAACCATAGATATAAAAAGGGGTGAAAAAGTATTGCTATTAGTTAAGCTATCTGCAAATCTAACTCCTCGTGATACCTCACTAATAATTTGATCTACGATATTTTTTATGTAAGCATTATTAAATGAATCCCTAATTATAAATAAACTATTTACTATCCCCACATCCCCTGCCCTAAGGATATAAAGCAAAGATGTGAATTGATATTCAATTCCTAATAACCTTAATTTTTTGAAAGGTAAATGTTTATATAAAAACTTATCAATATGGTACTGAGCCTTGTCATCTTTTCTAAGTACCAGGATAGAAATTATAATAATAGCAATAAATAGTAAAATTAGTATTCCATAATTACTCAAAAAAGTTGAAAATCCCATTAAAAGCTTCGTCCCAAAAGGCAGGCTTTGACCACTACTGGCAAAAACATCTTCAAATGTAGGAAGTACGAAGCTCGTTACAATGGTTACAATAGCGATGGTTACAAATAAGAGAAGAATTGGATAAGTCATAGCTTGTTTGATAACGGATTTATTCTTGCTATCTTCATCCATGTATGATGATAACTGATCTAATACTTCTGCTAGCCTACCGCTTTCATCACCACTTTTGATGAAAGCAAGTATCATAGGGTTGAAAGATTGTCTATTATTATAAAAAGCTTCATATAAAGATAAGCCGTTATCGAGGTCAGTATTTATGTTATGTAAGGCCTTAGTAAGCTTCTTATCTACATTTTGATTCTCTATTATCTTAAGGCTAGTATCTAAGCCAATTCCAGAGTCAATTAAGAGAGATAATTGCTTTAAAAATAAGGACAACACCCTGCTATCAATCTTGGTAGGGGTAATATCCTTATTTAAAAATTCAATTATTCTATTTTTATCAATAGAACCCACTTTATACTGAAAGTAGTTCTTGGTTCTTCTTATCAGCTACGTCTTCTATCTCTTTGACATATTTATCAGTGATGTTTTGTAGTTCATCTTCTAATGAAAATCTATCATCTTCAGTGATTTCGTCGTTTTTTTCAGCTTTTTTCACTTCATCCATAGCATCACGTCTTTTGTTTCTGATAGATACTTTTGCATCTTCAGCGTATTTATTTACTTCTTTTGTATATTCCTTACGTCTTTCTTCTGTAAGCACTGGGAATGGAAGTCTTATCACTTCGCCATCATTTTGTGGATTAATACCGATATCTGCTTTGGTGATAGCTTTTTCGATTGGCCCAATATTGTTTTTATCCCATGGTTTAATAACTAATAGTCTAGCTTCTGGGATAGAGATTGTTGCTGCTTGATTGATTGGAGTATCAGTACCAAAATAATTAAATTTGATACCATCTAGCACTGATTCACTAGCTCTACCTGCTTTGATATTTGCAATTCTATTTTCAAAAGAGCCTACAGCTTCTTTCATTTCTTTGTCTGCAGTACTTTTAATTTCTTCGTAATTCATTTAAAATTTCTCCTTTACAATTGTGCCAATTGGGGCATCCTCAGTAAATATCTTTACTAGATTTTTTGGATCATCTATACCAAAGGCTATTAGAGGCATATTGTTATCCATTGCGAGTGATGAAGCTGTGGTGTCCATGATTTTAATCTCTTGGGTCAGTATCTCTCTATAGGTGAGCTTATCAAATTTAACTGCATCATCGTAGACATTTGGATCTTTGTCATAGATGCCATCAGTTCCAGTTTTACCAAGCAGTATCACATCTGCACCTATTTCTAGTGCTCTAAGGGATGCTGTTGTATCTGTAGAAAAATAAGGTAGCCCAGTCCCTGCTGAGAAAATAACTATTCTTCCCTTTTCAAGGTGTCTGATAGCCCTACGTCTAATATATGGTTCAGCTACTTCTTGCATAGTGATAGCAGTCATTAGCCTTGTTTCAAGCCCCATCTCTTCGAGGGTGCCTTGGATACGTAGCCCATTCATCACTGTGCCTAGCATACCAATATTATCAGAGCTTACTCTATCGATGAAAGCTCCAGACCTACCCCTCCAGAAATTACCACCACCGACAACGATTGCAATCTCTACACCAAGCATATGGATTTGTTTAATTGCAACACATATATCTTCTATAACCTGATCATCAAAGCCAAAGCCCTTATCACCTGAAAGCGCTTCTCCACTTAATTTTAATAAAACTCTATTAAATCTTCGCAAAATAGCCTCCTGTTAATATAAATTATAACCTATTATGAAAAATTTTAACAGAGCTAGTAAATTTTTTTTAACTAAACGAATTAATACTAATCTTCCAGTGCTTCAAGCTCTTTGATAACCTCATCTATGGTATAGGTGGTAGGATCTTTTAAAAATTCTTCATAAGATTCCTTAGCCATTTTTAAATCGTATTCATCCTCAATCTTTTCAATTATTGCTTCTCTTATTACTTCAAAAAAACTCATGTTCACACTTCCTGCATATTCCTTAATTGCTCTTTCTTCTTCTCTAGTGAATTCGATAGTTTTTTCGATATAATCCATGATAACCCCTTATTAGTTGTTTATTATATAAATATCTTAACATGGAATCTGAAATTAAAAAAGACGCACATAACTGGGCGTCTAGATGAGAACCGGTTGGATACAATTAAAAAAAGAACCGTTGAAATATCAACGGTTTCTTTTATATTATGGTGCGGGATAAAGGAGTTGAACCTTCACGAGAAATTCTCACTAGATCCTAAGTCTAGCGCGTCTGCCAATTCCGCCAATCCCGCATGGGGTGAGTAGTGAGATTCGAACTCACGGCCTCCTGGGCCACAACCAGGTGTCTTAACCAACTGGACCATACCCACCAGGTCATTACCCTATATAGTATACACTGTTGTAAAATGTATGTCAAGTTTTTTTTACATACTCTTTACATACATTTAATGTAGACTTTAAAGGCCTTCCATGCATTTCTTAACTGCAAAATATATTATATAACTTGAGCCCTAGCCTTGTCAAGCATTTTTTGAAAAATTTTCAATTTATTTTTTTTAAATATATAGTAAAGTAGTTTAGAGGTGAAGAAATGAAGAATAATAAAACTATTTTAAAGATCGTAGCTATCATAATCGCCATAGCAATGGTGGCTCCTATGATATATAATGCATACTTAGCAGTTAAGCTATGATTGTTGAAAACATCGACTATTCAGACAAATACAATAACGTAATAATAACTATCTCAGGCGAAGATTTTTATATCAGCTATGACCTCTACAATGACTTATCTATACAAAATGAGGATGAACTTGATTTTGATACGTACAAGGTTATTTTAGCAGATGATGAATTTAATAGAGCGAAAAACTACGCCCTTTCTAAATTATCTTTTGCAGCCAAATCATCCTTTGAAGTAGAAAAATTGCTTAAGCAAAAAGATTTTAGTAAAGAAGCAATTGATAAAACCATCGATTTTCTCGATGAATATGGCTTGATAGATGATGAAGCCTATGTGAGAAGCTTTGTAGCCGATAAGCACAATATTTCCAAGTGGTCTAAAAATAAGATCCGATATAATCTTAATACCAAAAATATAAAAGATGATTTAATAGATACTTATCTTTCCCAAATTCCATATGACGAGGAATATGAAAAAGCCCTAGCCTTCGCTCAAAAGAAGGCTCGTGATGATTTTTCTGTGGAAAATAAGCAAAAAGTTTATAGATATCTGGCCTCCAAGGCTTTTGACTTTGATATAATTAACAAAGTAGTAGGTGAGCTTTTCAAATGACTTTTGGCTATGTATATATATTAAGATGCGCGGACAATTCGCTCTACACTGGCTGGTGCAGGAACTTAGATGCGAGATTGAAACTCCATAACGAAGGCAAGGGAGCTAAATATACTAGGTCTCACGGCCTATGTGAGTTAGTCTACTATGAAGAGATCGCAAACAAATCTGAAGCTTTAAAGAGAGAGATAGCGATAAAAAAATTATCCAAGGCAAAAAAAGAGGACTTGGTTAAAGGTTTTAATCTTTAACCTGTCCTTTTTTATTTTCTAAAACCTAGGCGTAGCTTCTCAAAAAATCCTAGTTTTGGTATGGCTACTGCATTCTCACTTAGTAGGTTGTCAATGACAGGCTTAAAATATTCGCCCTCTTTGACAGTGCCTAAGAATCTTGCACCTTTACCATCTATAATATCCTTATCATTTCTGATATCATAAGTGTCAGATACTTTATTAATAAAAAATGCATCAGCATTAATAGGATCGTTGATATTGTCCATACCCACTATTTCAATAGCAGTCTTTTCAGGGATAATATTTCCAGCTAGCTCATCGATTACTACAAAATCATAATTTACTTCTGAAAAAAGTCTTCCCATGTCTTGACTATTGAATGAGTACTTTTCCTCTAATAGTGGGCTAATCATGAAGTCAAGATTTTGTGTTTCATGGACCAAGACCTTTTCGATTGGGGCTAAGTCTTGAAAATAGTCTGCTATGTCATAGGTAATCATGCCATCTTTACCGAAATAGTCCTCTATATTGCTTCTACCATTGCGTTTGCCTTGAAGTAGCAATACCCTCCCTAATTTTTGCAAGTGCTCAGCTAGATTTACTGCAAAATCAGTCTTTCCTATTCCATCTTTTCCATTTATTACATATATTTTCATAATAGTCCCCTAATTGTTTACATTATCCATGATTTCAGAGTTTAGCTCTGCTTCTGTATTTGCTTCTGGGCCCTCTTGGTTGATATTTTCTATTAAAGGCTCATTGTCATTTGGAGCACTATCGCCAAATTGAGCTGTATCTATGTCTTCGCGAGTTTCGCCCTCGTTTGTGATGTATACATCTAGATCAAAGTATTTAGCAATAATATCACGCATGATTGGTGAAACATTGTAAGAAGTATCCCCTTGGGTTAGTACAACACTTACAGCAATTTCTGGGTCATCATATGGAGCAAATCCAACCATCCATGCATATGAATCGTAACCTACACCGTCAGAGTTCTTACCTTCTACTTCAGCAGTACCAGTCTTGATTCCAATATCTACTGGTAGTTCACTTAAGATTTTATTATTTCTTGCTACTAATAATGTACCATATTTGATATCTTCTAGGTACTTTCTGTCAGATATATCTATTCTTGATCTCTCAGGAACATTTTCAAATAGAATATCCCCAGAGTCATGATTGGTTATCTTATCAATAAGAGTAAGTTTATTTAAATATCCACCATTTGTAAGAGCTGATATGGCTCTAGCCATCTGTATAGGTGTATAGGCATTCTGACCTTGGCCTATGACTATATTTAGCATATCAGTGATATCCCATACAGCTTGGTTTAGATAAGTGTATTTGATAGTATCAGCAAGTCCTGCTCTATCTCCAGGCAGAATCACTTCAGAGTTATAACCCTTATCTTCGAGAAATTCTATAATATTTTTACGTGACCAATCATCTGGACTATCTGCAAATTTAACTATTTCTAATACGTCATTTTCAAATTCAGAACGGGACTTACGTACATCATCTTTTAGGTAAAGTGCTAGCTTATCTTCAAGATAGTTCTTTAGCATAGTCTTTGTAATTTCTACTTTTTTGCCTATTGATGGAATATTACCTACAGTTTCTTTTGGGATATTGATCTCAATGCCAGTTGTCTGGTCAAGTCCTAGTTTTTGAGCTGCATCTCTTACATCGTTTAAGTCTAGTTTGATGCCTATTGACTTACCATCTTTTGGGTTTTCGCCTAAGGCTAGGACATAGAAATAGTAGTTGTTTGAATCTCTTATAGCGTCATATAAGTTTTCATCACCTTGTAAGATTCCGTGTTCAGTCCAAGCTAAGTTGTTAAATGTTCTATTACCTATTTCAATAAAACCAAAATCTCTTATTGTAGCTTGAGGATCAAGACCTACTTCAAGACCTGCAAGTGCTGTCACAAGCTTAAAGGTAGACCCAGGTACCACAGCAGTTTGACTTGCTATATTTAGCATTGGTCTAGGTTCAAGTGGTCCACTTTCATCGTCTACCTGTAAAGACTCCCAGTCTGATTGGGATATACCAGTAGAAAATAGATTTGGGTCATAATCAGGAAATGAAGCCATTGCTAGAACTTCGCCTGTTTTTACATCCGTTACTACTATCGCTCCACTTTCTGCGTATGAAGCCCTTCTCATTGGCATGAATGTGCCATATTCTGACTCGTACATTGTGCCTTCTCTAATAGATTTCAGAACACCCGCAAGGGATTTTTCAGCCATATCTTGCAAGTCTAAATCAATTGATAGGTATAAGTCATCTCCTGGTTCTGATGGGCTTTGTGAGATGGTTTGACGCCTGTTTCCAGCAGAGTCTACTGTAACAAGGCTCTTACCATTTTTACCCTTTAGGTTGTCTTGATATGATTCTTCTATACCAGTCTTACCAATGATTTCATCACGTAGATAATCTCTTTGGTTGACATATTTTTCTACTTCCTCTGCTGTAGCTATAGGTCCCATGTAGCCAAGGATGTGGCTTGCCAGATATCTATTTGGATATGATCTTATTGGGATAGTATCAACTTGGATACCACTGGTTGAATCTATATTTTCTTCAATCTTTAGAACTGTTGATTCATCGATATTATAAACCAGGCTGATTGGCCTATAGCCAAAATTACCTTGCCTGTTTACTTTGCTGTCAATAGTTAGTATGCCCACAGCTTCTATATCACTATAGTCTTCAAGGCCTGAAGTTTTCTTTAGGTAGTCTAAGATAGCCTTTGGATCTTTTTCATTATTTAGGATTTCAACTACTTTCTTAGTTGGATTTACCTTATCCCTTTGACCGTAGTAGGTATAGAAATTATTTTTCTCTACATTGAATGTATAGTCCCACTTTTCTGGGTCGTCATTGGATATGTCTATGTTTGGATAGATATTATTTTTTGTATTGGCATTTTGCGCCATGTATTTTACTTCATTTGATAGTATCAGTGGCTTTAGTAAATCATGCTCATCGGCAAGTCTTGCAAGTTCATCTACTGGAGAACCTGCCTGTGGGTTTCTGAAGTTGATTTCCACTGAATATTGGTTTACATCATCTGCAGTTTCAGTGATGACTTGTGTTTCGAAGTTGGCATAGACTCCCATATTTTCAAGTTGTTGAATAAGTGTGTCTGCTGGTATAATGTAGGCTCCATCTTCTACCCTGGCTTGAGTTAAGACATCGTTTATGGTTGATTTCTTTACTATCTCGTAAAAATCATTTGCTGGTTCACTTTCAAGTGTAATCTCTGGATAGGCCCTAGATAATTTTGCCTTTTTCTCTATCATATCTTCATCAGCTTTTACCACATATGGCTTTAGGCTTATTGATCCTAATAGATTAGCATTATCTAGCAGTTCATAGGCTAGTATTCTAGCATTTGAGTTGTCCAATATGCTTAGTAGTACTGACCTATCATTTCCTACTGCATCCACTACTATATCTATTGGATTTTGATCAGACCTGTAGCCAGCTGATGCTAGTTTATTATCCGGATTGTCCTTAAATTTAGCTTCTACCACACCCTCGTTTTGTGTCACGTGTATTGGTAAATCTATCCCACGTTTTTTAAGGGCTAGTATAGCTGTAGATAGGGTTTCGTACTCAATCTTATCATCCTTATATGAAGAAGTGAGAAATTCATATACCAATCCATTGTCTATAATAGTGGATACTACTAGCTCTGTAGGCATTTGCCCTAAGATGAAGTAGTCTTCTTCTCTATTGTATACAAATGAATTTAACTTTATAGCGAAGCTATCAGTGTAGTTTACTCCGTCTTCTTCTAGGATTTGGACTAGCTTGTGAATATTTTTTATGCGGTCTTCTTTTTCCAGCCCTAGAAGCTCGTCCTTATAAATTTGGACAGCAAAAGATGGGATACTTGTAGCAAGTATTTTCCCATTTCTGTCATATATATTTCCTCGAGATGCTATCTCGTCTACTTCTTTAACTTTTCTATTATCTGACAAGTCCCTATAATAATCCCCTTGGCTAATCATTACCGTATGTAGCCTTGCTACGATGGCTATCAGCATGGCGACCACTAAGACTTGTATGAATGTTATTCTTCTTTCCTTTTGTTTTTTCAAAAGTAGGTCTCCTATATTCTATATGTTGGAATGTACATCACTTTTTTGACTATTGGTATGAATATTAGGTATATTAGCGAGTTTAGTATAACTTCTATTAGGATAGGTATAGGTAGGTAGTCTGTAATTACAGTTTGACCCGTGGTAATATAATAGATTACTGATATGATTATCAAATGTAAGATACTTGATAAAGCTGTCATAATAATCCCAGTTGGCCTATCCTTACCAAAGTTAAACCTATCGCTGCTTACAAATGACCCAATTACAAAATATGATAGGGCTCTTACACCCATGAGATTTGTAAACATAAAGTCTTCAATAAGACCTACTATGAGGCCTGCATATCCTGCTGTTTTATCCTCTAGGACCTGGCCTATAGCCACTATAGCAGGAATGATGATGTTTACATTGGCACCTAATATATCAATTTTCGAAAAAATCGTAGTTTGTAATATAAATGAAACTAGGAGGATCAAGAATGTCTTAAATTTATTCATTTATTTCTTCTCCCTCTTCATCATTTTCTATAATGTATTCATTGTCAGTTTGTAATACCAGGACCCTATATAAATGGGTGAAGTCAACTGGCGAATCAACTGTTATATTTTTTCTAAGCGTATCCTGACTCATCGCTACATTGCTGATAGTACCGATGTATATTCCAAATGGATATACTCCACCCAGACCACTAGTCATGATGATGTCAGAATTTTTCGCATCACTTTCTACATCTAGCATATAGCCTTGGATGGTAGTTGATGTGAACTTATCAATCACCCCATAGTCTCCAGACCTGGTGTTTATGAAAGATACGTCATTTGCCTGGTTGTTTATAGTTTGAACTCTAGCTGTGTTATCATAAACATCAGTCACCTTTCCCACTAACCCTGTATAAAACTGAGTATCGCCAATGGCTTGTAAGATAATATCATTTTCTTTTATCCCATCTCTACTGCCCTTGTCTATGGTAAAGGTTGTAGTCATCGAGTTCATATCAGTATTTACTACACTAGCTTTCATGAATGAATTTGATGAATTTTCTATAGCTCTTGCTTCGTTTTTTAGGAATTCTTCCTTATTAATTACGCTCATAAGTCTTGCATTTTCCATTACTAAAGACCTATTTTCTGCAGTAAGTCTTTCTACTTCAGCGCGTGTTTCACGAGAACCTACAGTTCTTTCAACTTGCTCTTGAATCTCAGATGATACTGAGTATGTAAACTGCTCTACTGGTTTAAAAATCGTATTGGCTAGATTTGAACCAGCATCTGTGATTCCATCAGTTTGAGATGATATGCCTATTAGTAGCACTAGAAGCATGACTGTTATTATAAAAGATTTGTTAGATTTGGATTTTTTTCTATATGCCATTACTACCTACTTGCTATATTTTAAAAATCTATCTGGATCTTCTAGGATTTTACCAGCACCAAGTATAGCATCTGTTGCTGGGTCCTCTGAGATATATGAAGTCAAATTTAGCTTGCTTTCGATGTATTCTCTAATACCTTTCATTTGACTTAGGGCACCAGTGAGGCCAAAACCTTCTCTTTTAATATCTGCAGTTAGCTCTGGTGGAGTTTTTTCTAATACTTCGTATATCATATTGATTAGCTCATCAGCATAGCCTATTACACACTCTACCAGGTCTTTGCTTGAAATTTGAACAGTCTTTGGCGCAGCTGATAAGAGATCTCTACCGTCTATATCCATAGATAGGTCTCCATCTTTAACTCTAAGACTGATTATATTTTTCTTAATCTCTTCTGCTGTATTTCTGCCTATATCTAAGTTCTTCTTCGTTCTAAAGAATTCGATGATTTGCTCATCTATATAATCCCCACCCTTGTTGATAGTCTTTGATGTAACTACTCCGTTTAGAGAAATCACACAGACCTCACTAGTACCTGCACCTAAGTTTAGAAGTAATATGCCCTTAGGATCTTCAGGGCTAAGGCCCATGCCAAAGGCTGCTGCTAGTGATTGGTCTACTAAAAGTATCTCACGGCTACCTGCATGGAGGGCTGCATCTTCTATTGCCCTAGTTGCGATATCTGTAATCCCTGATGGCACGCAAATAACAACCTTAGGTTGAATAATTGAAAAACCTGGGTTTACCTTATCGAAAAAATAATTTAGTAAAGCTTCTGTAAGGTTAAAGTCAGTTATAACTCCATTTACTATTGGCTTTACTACGTGGAGATTAGTTGGAGTTTTGCCAATCATAGCTTTAGCCTCATTCCCCACAGCTTGGACTTTTGTATTATTTTCATCAAGCACTATAAGTGAGGGCTCATCTATTATAAGTCCTTGATTTTTCTTGTAAACTAAAATATTGCTAGTACCTAAATCTATTGCAAAATCGGTAGCAACTAGTCTAAATTTCATTTAATATTGCTCCTATATATACATTTCTTTTTTGAAACTATAATAATTATCTTTACCAATTATTATATGGTCTAAGACCTTAATATCTAAAATATTGCCTGCTTCTACTAGTCTATCGGTAATCATAAAGTCATCCTTACTAGGACTTGGATTGCCAGATGGATGATTATGAGCAAAGATAATGCTCTTTGCGGATTTTTTAATAGCAGGCTTAAAGGCTTCCCTAGGATGGACCAATGATGAATCAAGAGTCCCCTTAGTAACTACTTCTTTAGATATTATAACATTTTTAGTATCTAAAAGGATAGCGTAAAAGTACTCTATCTTCCTATCCTCTAATTCATTTTTTAGATAATTATATATATCTTCGCTACTTTCAATCTTTCTAGTAGACATTTCATTTTCAATCACCTTTTGAGTCACTCTTTTGCCGAGCTTTAGGCTTGCCACTACCTTACTTGCCTTGGCCGTCTTTATCCCCTTTATCTGGGTCAGTTCTGGAACTTCAAGGTCAAATAAATCTTCATAAGAAAAGCTATCTAAAATTTCACGGCTTAACTCGATTACATTTTTCTCAGCTGTACCTGTTGATAAAATGATTGCTAGAAGCTCCTCATCTGTCAAGGCATCTGACCCATATTTTATTAATTTCTCACGAGGCCTATCATTTTCCTCTAAATCCATGATTTTTTTCATTGTTCACATCCCCAACATTTAGTCTCTCCATATGGCTTACCACATAATTTACACTAAGACCGACAAAAAAACTTGTAAAAATCCCCATCATTACTAGGGCTGGAAAATAAATATACATCTTTATATTGTTCATAATGATTGTTGCCACTAAAATTTGTCCAAAATTATGGAAAAATGCACCTATTTCACTAATACCGATAAAAGTCGCATATTTTGATAAAAGTTTTAGGCCAATACCCATAGCAATTATTGAAAATACTGCCCCTGATAATGAATAAAAAAAGGCGGTTACACTACCAGTAATTAACATCAACAAGAATGACTTCAATACGCCGACTACAAAGGCTGATCCAAAACCATAAAAATACAGAGTTATTAGTATAATCATATTAGAAAATCCAAGCTTTGCCCCAGGTATTGGAACCGGTATTGGAATCATGTGTTCGATAAGGGAAATCGCCAGGGCCATAGCCGTGAGGAGGGCAATATTTGTTACTTTTTTTACATCACGCATACTATCACCTATTTATTTTATCTATCCCATCTTCTGCTTCTTTATCTATCACTTCAACAAAGACCCTATTTGGTAAGCAAATGATGGTTTCCCCGTCTATATTTATCTCTTTCATATGGGTGCATATCTGATCTCTACAATTGGCCTCATCCATATAGGCCTTGCCATCTTTTATTACTAATTTATTATAATGAACGCCATCATCTATTATTATTTCTTGGTCTTCATTTAATGAAACTTCGTGCTTAATCTCTCCATTGACTTCAACTCTTACAATCTGCCCAGTAGCTTCTGAGCTCATATTAGACACGCCAAAGGCCATGATAAAGCTTAATACTAGTAAAGAGGCGGTAATGATTATGTCAGCTTTTTTAATCTTCATTGGTAATACCTCATTATAAAAGTTTACAATTAATAGAAAATATTGTCAATTAAACTGACATTTCAAAATGGGCGAAAAAATAACCGGTCAAGCCGGCTATTTCTCTTAATCCATGATTGTTATACAATTGTTTGGACACTTTTCTGCTGCTGCAGTAAGTTGCTCGATATCTAGGTCTGGATTTATAGTTTCTACGGATAAGTTTTTCTTCATTTCGAAGCCTTCTGGATAGGTCTTAGCACAAAGTGTACAAGCTATGCAGGCCTTATCACATTTTTTACGAGCATCCTTACCTTTTTCTTGGTTAGAACATAATACTACTGCTTTTTGTGAATATGGCACTAGTGTGATGATGTCTTTTGGACAAGCTGCCACACATTTACCACATGCTACACATTTGCCGCGGTCTACAACTGCTACCCCGTTTTGTACATGAATTGCATCAAATGGGCAGACATTTTCGCAAGTACCACAGCCTAGGCAGCCGTAATTACATTCTTTTTTACCACCAAATAAAGCTATTTGTGCTCTACAGTCTGTTAAACCAGAATACTCGAATTTGTCTTTAGCAGAGTCGCAGTCACCATTACATTTAACTACTGCCACTTGTCTATTGTCAGATGCAGTTGCTTCTACTCCCATAGCTTGTGCTACTGCCTCTGTAGTAGAAGGACCACCGATTACGCAGGCTTCGATTGGCGCTTCACCATTTGCGATAGCTGCTGCACAACCATCACAACCTGGATAACCACAGGCACCACAGTTGGCACCTGGTAGAGCATTTCTAACTGCTTCTTCAGTTACTGACGTTTCAACAAAAAATTTCTTACTAATTAGACCCAGAACTACAGCAAATAAAAATCCTAAGGCTCCAAGTACTAGTACGGGAGTTAAAATATTATTCATAACTTTCCTCTATAATCCTGCAAAGCCCATGAAAGAAATTGACATTAATCCAAGAATGATTAGTGTCATTGGAGCTCCCTTAAAGGCTTCTGGTGTATTATTATCAACGATTTTTTCTCTTAGGTATGCAAGCATAAGCATAACAATCATAAATCCTACTGATGCTGCTATAGCATAGACTAGAGTTTCAAGTAATTTGTATTGGTTTGAAATAACTTTAAGAGCAACACCAAGTACTACACAGTTTGTAGTAATAAGTGGTAGGAACACTCCAAGTGCACCATAAAGACTTGGCATTGTTTTTTTCATTATAGACTCAATTGATTGCACCAAGGATGCAATAACCAAGATAAAGACTACTGTCTGCAAGTATTCTATATGTAAGGGTTCGAGTAAGTAGTATTGAATTATCCAAGATACTAAAGATGCTAAGGTTATTACAAATATAACTGCAAAACCCATTCCTCTTGCTGTTTCTACCTTGCTTGTAACACCCAGGGCTGGACATATACCTAAGAATTGTCCTAGTACATAGTTTGAAACAAATATTGTTCCTATAATAATTGAAATAAGATCTGACATATCATTCCTCCCCTATTTCGCTGATTTAGCTTTTTTGCTTTCTTTACGATTGATTATAGCAGCAAAGGCAGCAAAACATAGTCCAGCTACTATAAATGATGAAGCTGGTTGTTGTAAAAATCCAATAGTGTATTCTGCTGGGATTATTTGAGCTCCAAATAGTGTTCCAGCTCCTAGTAATTCTCTAAAGAATGAAATAACAGAGATTGCTAGCATATATCCTAGTCCTTGACCAATACCATCTACTATTGAAGCAACTGGTCCATTTTGTGAAGCAAATCCTTCTGCACGGGCTAGGATTATACAGTTTACTACTATTAATGGAATAAATATACCAAGCGAAGCATATAAACTTGGTACATAAGCCTTTAATACCATTTGAACTATTGTAACGAATCCAGCGATTATAACTATAAATGCTGGGATTCTGATTTGATCTGAAATAAAGTTTCTAAGTAAAGATATTACAAAGTTACTCATTGTAAGTACAAATATTACAGCAAGACCCATACCAACTGCATTGTTCATAGTTGATGAGATACCTAAAACTGAACACAAACCAACCATTTGTATAAATACTGGGTTGTTTCTTATAATACCATCTGAGAAAACTTTACCTAGATTTACTCTTTGTTTTTGTTTTTTTACTTTTGCATCTTTATTTACAAAAGGTTTATCTATTTGTTGTTCCATGATTACTCCTAATTAATTTTTGTTAGAACTTCACGAGCATCATTAATACCCTTTACGATGGTTGATGTTGATATTGTAGCTCCGGATATTCCTACTATTTCATTTTCACTACCAGATTCAGAATAACCAACTTCATCGTCCATGCTTACACCAACCATTCCTTCTTTAAAGAAGGCTTGTTCCATCTCAGCACCAAATCCTGCTGACTCTGAGTGCTCTAATGGTGCAAATCCTAGGATATTATTATCATCTCCTACGGCTAGTAGATATTCAATATCTCCGCCGTAACCACCAATTACATTAATTTGGAATATATATCCATCTCCCTCAGCTGAACTAGCTTGATATACATTTTTTATAGAATCTGGTTTATCAGCTACTTCGATTTCATCATAAGAATCTGCTGGATAAACCACAGAAAGTGATTCTTTTAACTTTTGTGCTTGATTTTCTGCAACAACTGGAGCTGTTACAGAGTTTACAAATGCAAGAGCTAAACCAACCACAGCTGTTATAACAAATAGTTTAAGACCGAGTTTAATATTATTGGCCATTAGCTGCTCCTTTTTGTTTTGAATAATCTACACCATATACTTTTGGCATAGTATATTTTTCAATGATTGGCACTACTAAGTTTGCTAGTAGAATTGAATAACTCACACCTTCTGGATATCCACCATAGACTCTAATTACAAAGGTAATCAAACCTGCAAGAATTGCAAATACTGTTTGACCTTTTGGTGTAACAGGGCTAGTTGTATAGTCAGTTAGCATAAAGAATGCACCTAGGATAAGACCACCTGATAGTAGGTCTCTTAGAACATTATCAAATCCAGTAAATATTCCAGATAATAATAAAACAGTTGCTATGTAAATAAGTGGCATTTTGATACTAATTACTTTTCTAATAAGTAGGTATGCTACACCTATAAGTAAAGCTAATTTTGATACTTCACCTAAAGATCCTGGAATATTACCTAAGAATAAATCCATAGTAGAGTATGCATTTGGATCTGAAAGTGGTGTTGCAGCTGATATAGCTGATACATCATTAACTACAGCAAGTGTTCCTACTCTTGAAGGTGGGACATAATTACTCATATCACTACTCCATGAAGCTAGTAAGAAAGCTCTAGCTGCAAGAGCAGGGTTTACAATATTTTGACCGATACCACCAAAGGCCATTTTTACAACTACTATTGCAAATACGCCACCTACTACTATTTTCCATACTGGTAAAGTGAATGGCACGTTATAAGCAAGTAGTATGCCTGTAACCACTGCTGATAAGTCATGGATGGTGTTTTTCCTTTTAGTAGCCTTGTTAAAGATAGTTTCACTTAAAACACAAGCTAGTACTGATGCTAGTATTAACACAAGTGATCTATATCCAAAATAATAAAAGGATGCAATACCAGCAGGTACAAGTGCTATTATTACATCTAGCATTTCCTTTTGAACAGTTCTATTACTTCTCACGTGAGGAGAAGATGAAACTAATAATTTATTTGTATTTTCCATAATTTCTCCTACTTACCTGCCTGTCTGATTTGACGTTTACCAAATCTAATAGCTTCTACAAGTGGTCTCTTTGATGGACATATGTATGAGCATGACCCACATTCGATACAATCCATGATTCTATAAGACTCAGCCTTATCAAATTTTTCATCAAGCGAAAATTTGTGGATATATAGTGGTAATAAGTTTACTGGACACATATCTACACATCTAGAGCATCTGATGCATGGTTCTGTTACTGGTGGCTTTGCTTCTTCTTCAGTTTGGACTAGGATACAGTTGGTTGCTTTTTCAACTGGCTTGTCTATAGTTGGTTGAGCTATACCCATCATTGGGCCACCGTTAATTAATTTAACAATCTCATCCTTAGTTCCACCAGTTGCTTCTATTGCAAATTCAAATGGTGTACCAATTCTTACTAGAGTGTTTGTAGGATTACTAACATTGTGACCTGTTACAGTCATTATTCTTTCATAGAGTGGTTTGTCATAATAAATTGCTTCATAAACTGCATTTACAGTAGAGACATTAGACACTATAACCCCTACATCCATTGGCAAGCCACCTGATGGCACTACTCTACCTAGGCTTGCATCGATTAGTCTTTTTTCATCCCCTTGTGGGTATTTTGTTGCTAGTTTTACTACTTTTAGTTCTGGTAAATTGCTAGCATTGTTTGCATATTCTTTAAGATAATTTGAAATAGAGTCGAAAGCAGCTGGTTTATTATCTTCGATTGCAATGATACCTGTCTTTGCTCCAGCAGCTGTTACTAGTAATTCTAAGCCCTTTATTATAGCTTCTGGTCTAGTTTTCATTAGGAAATCGTCACATGTTACATAAGGCTCACACTCTGCCCCATTTACAAGCACTGTGTCGACTTTTTTAGCAGGTGTGTATTTGATATGAGCTGGGAAAGCTGCCCCACCCATGCCGACAATACCAGCTTCTTTGATCTTAGCTACTATTTCTTCTTTATTTAGGCTAACTTGATCATTTAATATGTACTCTTTAGTTTGATCATAGCCTTCCGTATTAATAACTACCGCTTGAGAATTCTTGCCGGAAGCTGTTTGTATGTCGATAACATCTGTAACCACCCCACTTACAGAGGAGTGAACGTTTACAGAGAAATTACCAACAGCTTGGCCTATCAAATCTCCAACGGCAACCTCGTCTTTTTTTGCTACAAGACATTTGCTTGGTGCACCTATGTGTTGAGTTAATGGAATTACGACCTCATTAGGAACATCTAAGGTCAGTAATTCACTATTTTCTGATAACTCTTTATACTCATCAATGTGGACACCCTTTTTAAATGTTAACACATCTTGGGCCATATATTTCTCCTTAATATTTTTGTTCAATATCTATTATAAATGATATACGGATATCAATCAATGATTATACAATATTAAATGCTATTTCGTTAATAAATGTCATAAAGTTATCATAGCTTAATTGACCTAAGTCAGCTAAGTCTTTATTTGAAGGGAGCTCATCCTTATAAAAGGTCTTATAAACACTGTAACTAGCTTCTACTTTTGTGACATATTGCCTGGTTTCTTCGAAAGGAATATTTGAAATATCAGGATTATTCTTATCAAGTAGACCGTCTTCAATCCATTTATCAACATTGCCGACCCCACCATTGTAGGCAGCTAAGGCTAATTGTCTATTGTTGTAATATTTATACAAATAGTCATAATAACCTATGCCCAGGTCGAGGTTGTAGTCGATATCATTTAGTTTTTCTGGATAATAAGAATTTCCAGTTACCTCTGCAGAGTGGCGGGCTGTCTCATCTAATAATTGCATAAGTCCCTTTGCCCCCTGGTGGCTAACTGCATCATTGTCAAAGTCTGATTCCACTTTTACAATAGCTGCTGTAAGCATTGGATCTACGCTGTATTTTGATGAATATTCCGCTATCTCATCTTGGTAGTTTATTTGAGTTCTCGATGTATGATAGGCTATGATACCATAGGTCACAAATAAAAGTGTGCATATAGCAACGATTATAAATCCTATTAGCTTTCCTAAAAATTTTAGTACTTTCATATTAAGTCCTTACTTTCTAATACATTTTTTAGATCTCTCATTAGGTCTCTGACTGATGTAGAATTATCAAAGACTATATCAGCCCCTTCTTTCATATCTATGAGGTTTTCTTGGGTTTCTATTTTTTGCTTGGCATAGGATAAGTCTATCCCATCGCGATCCATAAGTCTTGTTAGTTGAGTATCGTAATCTGCTACCACTAGCCAGACCTCATCTGCTTCATATTTTTCTTCCATTTGAAAATAGAGTGGTATTTCAATAAAAACGACTTTATCATCTAGGGCATTGGCCTGTCTATCAATATCATCTAAGATATTTCTATGGGTTAGCCTATTTAACTGTAATAGTTTGTCCTTATCTTTAAATATAATCTGGGCTAGCTTCTTCTTATCTAGCTCATCTCCAATAAAGGCTTCGTCATAAAGATGAGAATTTTTGATGGCTTCATAATTGATAGAGCCAGGTTCTAATAATTTCCTATTGACATCATCAGCTGAAATCACCCTAAAACCCAATTCATTGATGAGGCCAACAAGGGTAGATTTACCAGAGGCTATGGTACCTGTGATTACAATCTTACTTGGACTCATACATGCTTTCTCCAGTATCTATTTCCACTAATAATGGAACATTGAGACTTGCAGCTGATTCCATAGATTCACGGAGGATTTCCATAGCTTTATCCTTATCCTCGATGCTTGATTCAAGGATAATCTCATCGTGGATTTGTAGGATAATTCTAGCATCAAGGCCAGCTTCTTCTAGGTTTTCTGCTACCTTTATCATAGCTATCTTTATGATATCAGCAGCTGTTCCCTGGATAGGAGTATTTAAGGCTACCCTTTCTCCAAAGCTTCTAACGTTGAAGTTCTTTGAGGTAATTTCTGGTATATATCTGCGGCGGTTAAATAAAGTCTCGATGTATCCTTGTTTGCGAGCTTTTTCTACTACATCATCCATGAAGACTTTTACATCAGGATACCCTGCAAAGAAATTCTCGATGTAGTCCTTGGCAACTGGCCTTGGAATATCGAGGTTTTGAGATAATCCATAATCAGATATGCCATAGATAATACCAAAGTTTACTGCCTTGGCATTGTATCTTTGCTCTTTGGTGACCTCTTCTAGCGGTGTGTTAAATACTTCTGAAGCGGTCTTGGTGTGAATATCGATGCCATTGTTGAAGGCATGGATCATATTTTCATCACCTGAGATAGATGCTAATATTCTAAGCTCTATTTGAGAATAGTCCGCATCTATGAGGATATTGCCAGGGCTTGCCTTAAAGGCCTTTCTGATTTTTCTGCCCTCTTCAGTTCTTATTGGTAGATTTTGGAGGTTTGGCTCAGTGGATGATAGCCTACCCGTAGATGCAATATTTTGCCTAAAGGTCGATCTAATCTTTCCATCGCCATCAATTGAAGAAATCAGCCCATCGATATAGGTTGAGCGGAGCTTATACATTTCTCTGTATTGCTCAATCTTTGGAATGATTTGGTGCTCATCGCGGAGCTTTTCAAGTACTGAGGCATCTGTTGAAAATCCAGTCTTGGTCTTTTTAATAACTGGCAATTCTAAGTCCTTAAATAAGACTTCACCTAGTTGCTTGGTAGAATTAATATTAAATTCTGATCCTGCAAGCTCATATATTTCGGTGGTAAGGGTCTCTAGGACCTCATCGATTTCAGCTTTAAGTTCATCAAGGACATCTCTATTTGTGACAAAGCCAGTGATTTCCATTTGGGCTAAGACTTTAGATAGTTTAATTTCAACTTCTTTGTAGAGCTCATACATTTCGTATTCATCAAGCTCAGCCACTAACTTTACTTTGGAATTTTCGATTGTGTATAGGCATGAGGCTAAATATGAATTTAACTCACTTTGGTCGACTTCAGCATACTTTTTAGTTTTTACTCCCTTGCCAATAATGTCCACATCACTTTTAACTTCTGTATCAGAATAAGCTTGGCTTAATGTTTTTATATCATAACTTGACCTAGATGGGTCGATTAGATAATACATCAGCATTACGTCATCGTAATCTAGTTTTACTTCGATGCCTTGCTTACTAAGCAATACCACTTCTTCTTTTATATCAAAGGAAGTTTTTTTAATGTCTGGATTTTCAAATACATCCTTAAAGCTATGAGTAAAGTCATCTGTCATTTTGAATATATAAGTGTCAGACTCAGGTGTTTTTATAGCTAACTTATAAATGTCTGAATGAATATAATTGCCCCCATCATAAACTGATTTAAAAGTGAATTCTTTTTCTTTTTTAATTGCTTCTAAGATTTCATCATAGTCTTCAGTTTCTATATAGTCGAAAGATTTAATTTCAACAGGGCCATCTGTTTTTTCATCTAGCATTTCAATAAATCTGTTAAAATTGTATTTATTAAATTTATCCCTGAGCTCTTCAGTATTGGCCTCGCCTAGTGTGAGCTCATCTAGGTCTATCTCTACCGGTGCATTGGTAATGATAGTACCAATTTTTTTGCTCATATAAGCAATATGTTCACTTTCGATTAGGTTCTCTTTTGTCTTTTTTCCTGAGATTTCATCGATATGTTCATAAAGCCCTTCTATAGACCCATATTTTTTGATAAAGTCTTGAGCTTTTTTTGGACCTATTCCTTCTACACCAGGAATATTATCAGACTTATCACCCTCTAGCCCCTTTACATCGATTAGTTGGCTAGGGATTAAGCCGTATTCTTCTTTGACTGTAGCAATGTTATACTCGACCATATCTGATATTCCTTTTTTGGTCAGATATACGGTGATTTTTTCATCTACTAGTTGTAGGTAATCCCTATCTCCTGTGATGATTACTACATCATATCCCTCTTCTTGGCCCATTTTTGCATAAGTGCCTACTATATCATCGGCTTCAAAGCCGTCAAGGTCAGTATATTTCACATTCATCGAGTCTAGGATATCTTTGAGTATACCAAATTGATAGCCTAGCTCAGATGGCATCTTGTCACGAGTGCCCTTGTAGTCTGCAAACTCCTCATGGCGAAAAGTCTTACCTGCCCTATCAAAGGCTACGAGTACTGCATCAGGACTGTATCTATCAAAAGCATTTTGGTACATAGTTAAGAAACCATAGACCCCATTTGTCATCACCCCGTCGTTGTTGGTGAGGTTTGGCAAAGCGAAAAATGCTCTGAATATTAAAGATGATCCATCGATTAGCATTAGTGTTTTAGTCATGTTTACTCCTTACCTTATAGTATAACTTAAATGGGGGTGTTTTTAAAGAATGGGATGAAAAAAGCTCACAATCTTTGGGGATTGTGAGCTGAGTTTTTTTCGAACTTCGTTCGAACGCTCAAGCGCCGCTGGTCTTTGTCCTCGTCGCTACGCTCCTGCGGTTTTTCGCGCCTATTGGGCGCGACTCCTCTATGCGCCGGAGGGGCGTGTCTTGGTGCCGGTGGTGGGATTTGAACCCACACGCCCTTGCGGACAACAGAGTTTGAGTCTGTCTCGTCTGCCAATTCCAACACACCGGCATAATGGTTACCGGATTAGTATACCATAATTTATTTTCTTTGTAAATTGAACCTACTTCTTAGCTCGTTAAATTCATCTGAATAATAAATTTTCATGGTATATGTCGCAATTAGAAATCCAATTATTAGCCCTGCTATTACATCTGTTGGGAAGTGGACGTATAGGTAGAGGCGGCTAAATGCCATCAGGATTGCTAGAATGCTAGTAAATATTTTTATGAGCTTTGATTTACCTATCACTAGTATTATAGTGGCAAAGCTTGCTGCATAGGAGCTGTGGCCTGATGGGAAAGACCCGTCTGATAGGGGTGGGATTAATAAATCAAAGCCAGGAACAAATTCATAGGGCCTGGTTCTGCCAAAGATATTTTTTAGGCCAAGATTTACTATCAGGATATTTGCCAAAAAGGCAGCTATCATTATTTTTGCCATCGTCTTATATTCTCTGGTCGATAAAAAAACTATTATTAGATATATCCAGATAATAGAAGCATTGCCAAGGCTTGATATAGTTACCATAAATTTATCCAGCGCTGGGCTAGATAAATTCTGGATAGCCTCTAGGATAGATAGCTCAAAACTAGTCCAAGCTCCCATCTTATACCCCAGACTCTATAGTATTTACAGTCATATCAAATGACTGTTGAATCCTACTTCTCTTGTTTTCATCAATACTATCGTAGTATTTGCCAGCTTCTAAGAAGTCAGCTGCCCTATAAGTTTGGACACTAGTTCCATAATCATTGTAGGTTACCCCTACCCATAGTGGATGAGCCTCGATGGCCGATATATCTGTATCGCCTGTTACCATATTTTTAGAAAGGTCAATCTCATAGGCCACTGCCTGTTCTACTCTGATGTCTCCATTGTTTTCTAGATTCTGAAAGCTAATGAAGTTGCCGCAAGCATAGGCTATAAAGCCAGTCCTGCCGTCCGATGCTTCTACATATTCGTAAGGTTGGACCACGTGTGGGTGGTTTCCTATGACAAGGTCTGCTCCCCATTCGATCATGTTGCGACCAAGCTCTATTTGTCTTTCATAAGGGGCAGATTGATATTCTATACCCCAGTGCGGATATACTATAACAAAATCTGCACCTTGAACTTTGGCACGTCTGATATCTGATTCGATTTTTTCATCATTTAGGTAGTTTAATTGTGGAACTTCTTCTCTTACTTCGAGTAAATTTTCCCTACCATTGGCCCCATAGGTGTAGGATAGAAAAGCAAGCTTGATTCCCTCCACATTTTTATATAAAATCCTATTTGATTCGTCCCTTTGTGTACCAATATAGTCTAAGCCAGCCGCCTCGATATTATCTATCGTTGATATGAGGCCCTCTACTTCGGTATCTAACGAGTGGTTGTTGGCTGTGGCTAGCACATCAAAACCAGCATCTTTTATAGCTGCTAGATATTCAGGTGGGGTGTTAAATCTTGGATATCCTGTATAAGCTAGATTTGGATTGGTGGTAGTTTCGTAGTTACCAATTGCTATATCACTATCACTTATAAAGTCTTTTACATAAATAAAAGAATCAGAGAAATCATAGGTTCCGCCACCTTTGTTGTAAGCATATTGGTTTTGGATATTGTGAGCCATGATATCACCAACAGCCTTTAACTTTATAGTTGTAACATTAGATGATGCCTTGAAATCTTCTTTTTCGTTATCATCTGCACCTTCATCTGATTTTTCTACTGGTCGAGCAGTTTTAGTCTCCACTTCCTCTGTAGCCATTGACTCGTCAGTCTCTTCCTTATTAGCCTCTTCATAGGCCTCAATGCTTGCTATTAAATCGCTCGCACTATTTATTTGATTTGTTTCGGTGTCTGTCTCAGATTTATTACAAGCTGTGAGTGTGAATACCACTATTAGCATAGCCAATATATTCTTCTTAAATCTCATTTTTACCTCTTCTCTTCGATATACATATAATCATTTTATCACTTTTTAGTCTTAAATTCAGCCCATTTTGATTTAGGGGTATAAATATCGGAGAAAAAGGAGGAGTTATGACATTTAATGAATATTTAGATATTGAAATAGCTGAAATGACTAGTGATGTTTTTGAAATGAGGGTACCAGTAAGAGAAGAATTTAAAACTGAAACTGGAGTTATCCACGGTGGAATCATAATGGCCATAGCTGATACTGCTACAGGTTTTCTTGCCATAGACTTAAAATATCTCGCCCCTACCCAGTCTTCATATACAAATTTTCTTAGACCACTTAGGGCTGATTGCCAGTATATCTATGCCAGGGCAAAGTTGATTAAGAGAGGCAAAAGAACTGTTACACTCGACTGCGAAGTATGGGGTGATAATGATAAAGTGGCCGCTATTAATAGAACAGAATGTACTATCATAGATGAAAGTATAGCTAATACTCCATCTCCATTAATAAAAAAATTCCAAGATGGTGATTACAATACATATGAAAAAAACATCTAAGTAATTAGATGTTTTCTGATATAAAGGAATAAGCATCACGCTTACCCTTGCTATTAAAGATTAAAAATAAAGCCACAGCGAGCACTAGGACTAGAACTGCTGATATATACCTGCTCACATTTTCTGGTATAAAGCTGGCGTTATTATGGATTAAAAAATATATTACAGGGGCGAGTATTACAAGAAGAATACCTATGGTAAGATCTCTCCTGTATATTTTATTTACCTCTCTTCTTTGTAGGTCTATATAATCAAGAGCAGCCACTGTATACTTTTGTCGGCTAGCTTCTTTTAAATTGGTCTGCCTATAATTTCCTATAAATATAAGAATCAATCCAACAATTGCTATAATAACTGAAGGAATCAGCCTATCATTTGGATTTTCTGTTTGAATTAACAGAAATGGTATTATAGCTACTACTAGTACAAATATTCCCAAGGCAAAGATCATTGTATTTGTATTATATTTTCTAAGAAATTTCTTAGCCTCGTTTGTGTCTTTATAATCTGAATTAAAAATTTCTGGCATAAAATCACTCCTTAGTTATTTTATACCCCTAAATCACATTTATCTGTATAGAGCGCATGGCTTGTAGACTTATATTATGATTAGACTCATTTGTACCCTTACACAAATCGCTGATTACCTCAATTGGTGTATTTGGCAAAGCATTTTTAACTAGTGTTGCATTAGATAAAACGCAAATATCAGTGCATATGCCTACAAATATTACCTTATCAATAGCCTCTTTCTTATTTAATTCAACTAAATAATTCACCAAATCATAAGACCCAAAAGTTTCTTTATTAAATATTTTGTGCTCATCCGTATCTATTCTAATTTCCCAACCATGGGTCCCTTCTTGGCAATGGATTATAGGTAAGTTCTTGCCCTCTAGAGTATCTAGATAATCCTCATGGTGGGTATCTCGGGTAAATATCACTTCCCCTTCAAAACCATCCACAAGATCTCTAATAGGCTCAACTATCTCATCGTTGCCAGGATTACCCAGGCTACCATCTATAAAATCATTTTGTAAATCAATTACTACTAATACTTCCATATCATTCTCCTTAAGGAGATTATACCCACTGTATATACACTAACACACTAAATCTCTTCTCCCGGCCTAATCACTCGCTCTATCCATTCTTCTTTAATCTGCCATATATTAGCCTGAACCTTAAAATCAGTCCACTCATCTATTATAAAAATTCTCTCCCAAGAATCCTTTATCTTTTTCTCAATCTCAGGATACCAGCCGGCATATTTCCCATCAATAAAATTAAATTCATCGGCCACACCTAAGGCTTCAATTTCTTTATTGTAAGCAATCTTATCTGCCTCATCCTCTGCTATGTACAAATTGTTTAGGACATAATCCCACTTGCCTGCATCAAAGTAGATTATCTCATCCTTTGGCACAGAGATTTCATAGACCACTTCTTTATCAATCGGTCTCAGGCAATTTCTCTTACTAATAGAGCACCAAATTGGATACTCAGAACCCGTTGGCCTAGGCACTCTCTTTTCAGCCATTTTTACAAACATACGGTATTTTTCTAAGAAAAATGGTGCAATATCCCCCATATGTAGCCTGACATATACTTCCTTATTGGTCACCACTCCCTTTTTCGCTAGTTCATAAAGTGAATTTTCGTGTTGTCTAGTATATAAAGTTACTTTTTCCATACTAGCCTCCTTTTATAATAGATACCCGAATTTTGTTAAATAAATGACCAATATGATAAGCTACAGCAATGTAAAATCTGCTCCTCCTAATGCCGCTTTCTTATAGATAATAAAAGTAATATCTTTAAAGTTTTTAATAGACTTAATTATTAGTACTCTGAGATTATCTATATGTAAATACTTTTAGTGAAATAATCTTCAGAAATATATTTATGATCAATGATAATAATAGTTTTTGATTCTAAATATTTCATTGTATCATCAAATATCTCATAGAAGAGTGCTTCATCTAGTCCTGTGCTTATCTCATCAAAAATGTATAGTTCGCAATCCTTATATAGTGCCCTCGCTAACAATACTCGCGTTTTTTCTCCTCCAGATAATGAGCTACTATCAAAACCTATGTAATTGGCTGAATATTTTTCAATAACCTCACCTAATCTGCATATTTTAATAATCTCATTCAGTTTCTCCTTCTCCACATTGGATTTAAATGTAATGTTATCAATGATAGACATATTAAATAATTTATTATCTTGAAAAACTGCTGACAGAGATACTGTTTGATTTTCTTTGCCATCAATATAAATATTTCCAGATGAGGGTTTATACATGTTAGTTATTAATTTTGCAATGGTTGATTTGCCAGATCCTGTTCTTCCGTTTATTTTTATTTTATCATTCTTATTTATAGTTAAATTAAAATCAGTTAATACATTGTTATCACCATAAGATAGTGAAACATCTTTAAATTCAATAGTATCAAAATATTTAATTAAATTTACATATTCTTTCTCTAAGCTATTTAAAGTTTCATCAATTCTCTTAATAGAGTTTTTTAAAGCAGATATTTCTTTTTGATTCTCTATTATATTAAATATCGGATCAGTAATCATAGATGCATACAATATTATTGCAATCAATGCTCCTACAGACAAATTATCTTGACTGACACGCATACCTCCAATAAATATTAGAAAAGCCATTATAATATTAAATAATAAACTGACAAGTGCTTGGGATGCATTTTTAATATTTACAATTTTTATATCTAGTATGCTTAACTTATGATTTTCTTCAATAAATTCAGTAGTAAAAATATTTTCTTTGTTAAATAATTTGATATCCCTCGCACCCACTATAATGTCATATAGTTTGTTTATTACATTAAGTCTTTGAATTTGGCTGTTTAATGATGCTGTTTCTGACCTTTTTAAAATCCTTTTAATTATAATAGTTGAAATAACAGTGATAGAAATCATAGCAAGTAACATAATATAGTCATATTTTATTATAATTATCGAGCCAATTACAAAACTTGAAACTGAAAATCCCAATTCAAACACCAACGGTATTAACTTGTCATCAATTGATTTTAAATCATCAATTATAACATTAAAAACATTACTATGGCCAGCTTTTTCTAATAATTCGATCTTTGTATTAAGAATATTATCAACAATTTCATTTCTAATATCCTTATTCAAATTTATCTCAAACTTTGAACCAAAGTTCGTAATACTAATCTTAGTCACATTAACTAAGATATAAACGATTGTATAGAGTAATATATTTTTTATAAATTCATTTTTATTACCTATCGATAAAAAGTCAATCACCCTTTGAATAAGAATCATTGGGAATATGCTTAGGGTTCCTATCATTATTCCTGCTAAAAACAGTAATAAAATTTTCAAAAAATTCTTCTTGTATTTTTCTTTTATCATAGATACCTCATCATTTTATAAATGTTATATATATTGCATACTAATTATAAATATTATATTTCTTTTACTGTGCCGATTTAATTATAACATTTCTCTGGTAAAATATATCTGGAATCTTACTTATAAGTATCAGATTAGTCTTATTTACAAAATTATCATCATATTATGTATATTCTATTAATATACAAAGATGATTTTCTCATAGTTGATGTCATAAATTATTTTTAGGAATTATTATTAATAAAAACACGACAGAATTTTAATTTTCTGTCGTGTTTATAAATAAATTTCAGTAAATTATTAAACTATTTTCGCACCTGGTGCTATTGCTCTACTTACTTGTAGGACATTCAGTCTTTCTTCACCATTTTGGTTGTGAACTGCTGATAGGATCATGCCGTTTGATTCTTCTCCCATCATAGCTCTAGGTGGTAGGTTTACTATAGCTACTAAGTTTTTACCGATAAGTTCTTCTGGCTCGTAGAATTCTTTTATGCCCGATAGGATGATTCTATCAGTACCTGAACCATCATCTAAAGTGAACTTTAGTAGTTTTTTAGATTTTGGAATTTCTTCACATTCTTTTACCTTTACAACTCTCATATCAGATTTGATAAAGGTATCAAAGTCGATGTCTTCGTAGAATTCTTCTACTTCTACACCAGTAAAGTCAATTTCAATATTTTCATCAAGTGTGTGGACTACTTCTGCACTTTCTTTGTTTTCGATAGCATTTTTACCAGTTGGTTTCATGGTTGGGAAAATCCCCTTTACTTTAGATAATTGTCTAAATCTCTATAAAAGTCTATTTTTTGGTACTTCTACATTTACGACAATTTGTCATAAGCTGTCGTAATTTCTAGAATCCTTTTTCATCTAGGATATATTCTTTTTTTGACTTTGTTAAGAACTCTCCTTTTTCGTTTATGGGTCGCATTATGGTCATGATATGACAATGTATATTTCCATTTATATCTTGACTTTCATCATGAATTGCTAGGTCTACTATCATTCCCTCTTTTACAAAATTGTTTTGAATATTTTCTTCTATCATCTTTTTATTTTCTTCTATGCTTAACTCTTTTGGTAATGATATGATAAAGTTTCTTGCAAGTTGGGCATTAGAGTTTTTCTCAGAAAGTTCTACCGAGTTCCACAAGGTTTTTCGGTCTTTATATTCTTTTGGAGCATGATCTGGCAAATATATTTCTTTGCTAATTACTCCTTGCTTTTTGGTGTAGTCATGGATTACTCCGTCCCATTCATTTTTTATTTTTTCCCTACTTATATATGCTGCACTTGCTACTGCAATTTTGCCTTTTCCTCTTGATATTATGTTTACCGAAAAATGAAAACTGTCTGCCATTTTCATCACTTCCTTTCTTTCTTTGTTGTTTTAGGTGGAGGTTTAACAGATTTTTATAGCCTCTTTGTGAATGAGCGTTTTGAAATACCCTTTGCCTAATCATTCAATCCACTCGCAAGCTCGTGGTGAATGATTGGCAGGGGCAGACCCTGATAGAAATAAAAAAGCCGACTACTTAATTAATTTTGTTGTTTCACCCTTACGGGTACAGGCAGCTAGTCGGCTTAATTGTTTTGTTCATTTCAAATTTTAAAAGTCAAGGTCGAGCGTTAGCGAGTTTATTTACCCTTGATTTTTAATACCCTCGCCTAATTATCTCTACAACTGATATAAATTTTCGTTGGAGATAATTGGCTGGGGCAGACCCAAAGCGAATGGTTGTTGGTCTCTGCAAGGGTTTGGCTCCAAAAGCACGCAAGCACCATTTAGGGTGTATAAATGCGCCCTTAGAAAATCGAAGGGAGATTTAATTATTTTATTTTTCTTAATTTTCTCTGATTATTTTTAGTGTTTCTTTAAATTCTTTTGTATTTGTTGCTTCTTCTAGTAGGATTTTTATTTCTTCATCTGTTTGTTCTTCTGAATTTTCTATAAGGTTTTCTAAGATTGATCTTCTTGTTATTAGCCTATAAGTTCTTGCTTTTCTTCTTTTTATTATGTCTTGTTTTAATATCTTCTTTTCTTGATTTTTTAGTTGCCTTAATCTTTCTTCTGTATCGTTTATTTTATCTTTTATTTATTTTGACTATTGTCTTATTTGATCTAAATTTTTCATACTAATCTCCTTTCTTGTATTAAAAAAGACGATGAAGATATCCTCTCCCCGTCCTATAATTTATACTTAATTTAAATAGTTTGTTAATAGTACTATATTACCACATTTTAAAAAAAATATAAAGATAGCACCTACTATTGTAAGTGCTAATAACTACAATTAGTAAGAATATAAAGAAAACGACTAAGATTTTTAGTTTTAGTCGCCTCAATATATATACCTCTAATCTTAATACTTAACAGAAACCACTTGCTGAACAGACATATCAGAATATGGAACATTCCTAAAATATGAACTCCATCCATCAGCTATTCTGAAATATCCGTTAGCGTATGATACAATCGCAATTGAATGTCCTCCTTTATATGTTTCTAATAAATCAACAGAAACATGAAGTAACTTTCCAGCCTTCAAAGCATCAATCATTGTTTTAGATGATGTCCCTCTGAGTCTATAAGATTCCTTTGGTTTAGCACCTAAATCTATACCCACTTTTGTGTATGCTGGTGCAATATTTTTTCTTTCGGTACCTGAATCTTGTAAACCACTCACACCACCATTAGTATCCATTGCAATGTAAAATTTTGCGAATACATCATTATTGCTATATGCGCTTGACAGACTCGATTTTCCTATATAGCTAAAATACTTCATTATCGTTGTTGCGGCTGTTGGAGAACAATGGTCATGCGGATACACTCTTCTGCCTTTTGAATCTGTAATTTTCAAACTATCAAAATCTCCAGTAGTGCATGGTGTAAAAGATCCTCTTCTCGAAAGTACTGGTTTTGAAATTTTAAAGCTCTTCAACTCTGGCTCAATCGGTTTCCCAAATTCAACTTTCCTTTCGTCAAAAGATTCTTCTAACTGACCCTCAGTAATCTCTGAAGGATAATTACCACTTTGTGGCATTAAGTCAATAATCTTACCGTCATTCAACTCAACATAAATCTCAAATGGATTTACAAAATACACTTTCCCTTCATATAAATCTTCATATGTCAGACCCGCTTTAGATAAAAGTCCTTCAAATAGATTTCCTTCATTACTGTAATCATATATATATCCACTATGAATATCTCTAATCACATATCCTGCATATTCATTTAATTCATTTTTGAATTCTATGTATTCAGCAACTACATTTGCATCAAAATCTAATAACTTAATTTTCCTTTGCGGTTGCAAATCATTATCAATATTATCCACTTTCTTATCTTTAACTAAAAGATTAGTTTCAATATCATAGCTATTCTTCCTATCAACTTTATCTGTGCATGCAGAATATGCAGTTTCCCCGATTATGGAAAATACTATAATTAGCGTTAAGAATGTGCATATTAAACTTAATTTTATTTTCTTATTATCTCTACTATTTTTCAACATTTTTCCCGCCTCCTTTTGAGTTACTTGGCATTTCTATTGTGGCTAATTGGTGCTGGTTTATTATAACTATTAGGTAGTGGCATTCCGCCTCCTGGACCAATATAAACTTTTTCTACTCCACCTTTTTTTCTATGCTTACACTTTGAACAAACATAATAAAATGGATAGTATCCGTACTCTCCAGACCTATAATAGTCAGATGTATATATTTTGTCGAAACTATGATATTCTAAATAAGATCTAATGGTTTCTTCCCATTTTTCATTTCCCTGACTTTTTACATAAATTATGTCCACTTTGTGATTTTGACTTCCTTGACTGCTGTATGCGTACACCGTTCTTAATATTCTTATACTACCTGAATTAGAAAGAGCCATTATCTCATAAAATGGTGTTTCCGCAACATACTCCATTCTATTCAATTTAGCATTATATACTCCATGCCCAAAACTCTCATCTAGCGAATGATCAAATTCACTATCAACTATTTCAATCTTTCCTTCAAAAGATTGAGCTTTAGCTTGAGAAAATGGATTCAATATACTCACAATCACTAAAGCAAACACCAACAATCGTTTTCTCATAAACTACTTCCTTATTTAATTCCATTAAATCCTAATAATCAATGCTATCAGAACTTATTTTCACCTTCTAAATTATCTGAGTTATAGGTAAACACAGTTGCATTAATAGAAAATATTAATCCACAAGTATTAATAGTGCTAATATTTTTTTCTTTTATTCATTGCATATCTTCCTTATCTAATCTTGAATCATGAATAACATTTATTGTATTATTTCACCTCCTCACTATCTTACATAGGAATTTATCTTCACCTTTCCTGATAATGTTTTATTTGTTTGATTAACAATTGTAACTATATATTTACTACCTCTATAAGCTTTTACTTTTAATGTTGAGTCTGAAGCAAATCTTTGATCATAGATAATTTTTCCATCTTCTTCAATAATTACTGAATAATCAACTCCTCCTGAACAAGACATACTTTTTAATCTAACTGTAAATCCATCATGAACTGGACCAACCCAAGTATCCATGTTGAATTTGTAACTAGTATTATCAAATCTACCGAGGCTTATTTTTTCATCTACATTTGCTGCCCTAAGTCCTATACTTGACACTTCTCCTAATTTTAACTTTTGATACTCTTCGTCACTTATTATTTGAACCCTATCTCCAAATTTCGAGTTAATATTAGTGACTATTTCACCTTTTGTATCAATCCTATCTTGATTTAGGTCGGTCACATTGGCAAATACCGGTAAACAAAATGTAAATGTAGATATAAAAACTACCAGTCCTGTAATTGTCTTTTTCCATTTTTTCATAATTAGTATCCTTTCTTTATTTGGGTTTAATTTTAAAACAAAATTATTTGTATTGCTTTTTATTTCTAATAACTTTAGCATTGACATGCAGTATTCTTTTCTATTTTTTACAGTATCGCCTAATTTTTCAACCACTAGCTTATCGCAATTTATTTCTATATCTTGGTTTATATATTTTAAGCTTAGCCATAAGAGTGGATTGTACCAATATATGCAGGCTACAATATTTATCAGGTGGGTTAGTAAAATATGAAATTTATTTATATGCATTAGTTCATGGATTAAAACATGGTCTAGTAATTTCTCATCAGCTAAGATATAATCTTGTAGGATTATACTGGGTCTTAGAATTCCAAAAGTAAGGGGTGTTTTTAAATTATTATTTATATAAATCTCTACTTTTCTTTTTAGTCCAAATTCACTTATTTTTTCCTTGCATAAAGTATTGTCAATAAGCATAGAGTCTTTCATAACTTTATGAAATTTATAAATTTTTATTCCTAGATAAGTAAAAATCAAAATCGAACCGATTATTCGGTTTAGTTTAAAAAATACATAGCCTATTTTATTTACTAACCAGCCTAGGAAAGAATTAAAAAGATTTGTTAGTCCTAGCAAATATGATATGATTCTATTTTCCTTTACACTTTCTATTCCTAGCTTAAGTTCATAGGGACTTACTAAATAGATTAATAATACTATCCACAAAATAATACTTGCTGACCTAAAGGCTTTTTTATTTAAGATTGGTCTAACTAAAAGAATAACAACTAGTAAAAAAAGACTTTTTATAGATTTTTCTAGAGTAATTACCCTAACTAGACTTATTGCCATCCTTGTCTTCCTCTTGGTCCTCTTCGTCAAAGCTATCTATTAATTTTTTTATTTCTTCTATTTCTTCTTTTGTAACTTCTTCATTTTGTAAAAACGTTTTACACATATTTAGAAGCGATCCTTTAAAAAGTTTATGAAAGGCTTCTTTTTGCTTATTCAAAAGAGCATCTTCTCTTGATACAAGGACTCTAATTGTATATTTAGGGTATCTCCTAGCTATGGCCCCTTTTTCCACTAATCTTCCAAAAAAGGTGTAGCAAGAGGTTTTACTTATATCGTACTTTTCCATCAATATTTTTGATAAAGCTAGGGCTTGAATTTCTCCATTTTCGTCTAAGACATCGCCCTCCCACAGCTCTTCCATTACTAGTAATTCTCCATCTGAAAATTCCAACTATATTACTTCCTTTATAAATTATAGTTTCATTAACTTTTGTATTTTTATATCTTTAATTATTTTCACTTTGAGTATATAATGGATTTAAAAAATAGTCAAGTATTTTTGACTATTTAAAATGGTGATTTTTATATTATATTACATCTATGTTTAGTTTTAAATCTCTTTTTCACATGTATCTTCTAAACTAATAATATCATTAGAAGTGCAAGATAGATCCTTACATATTCTTTCTAAATTCTTAAATGCAATTGGTTTATCCTTGCCATTTATGCTATAACACTTGTTGTAATCCATGCCATAACTATTACATATGTTTTTTTAGTCCTTTTTGCTAACTGTATCCGTAATGGTTTATAGTTAACTGCCATAATATCCCTCTTTTTCTCTATCCATTAATTTCTTCTCCTTAATCTATAAATTTCAATAAAAAAAGCGACTGAACATATATTTCAATCGCTAAATGTCTTATATATTAAATTGTTTTAAGTGGGACTTCTTATCCTTGCCCTTTTTACCTCCTATTTTGAGTATGAGAAAAAGAGAATAGAGTTTTTAATTTCTGTCGCCTGAGATTATCTAATATTTATTTTTCTTTAAATTAATCTTAACTTTACCTTATCTCTATTTGTTTAATACTCTTCCACATCAAACAAGTTTATCTTATCATGATCATCCAACAGCTTGTAATTCTTATGCTTTGTAATATCAAATTTATCAGACAAGAAATGTATTACTACTCTAAGATAAAAATATACCAATTTAATAATCTCCGTCTAAGTAATCCTCAAGTTGATATTCTTTCCCATCAACATCTATAAACCATGTGCTATAAGCATCTATATTTAAAGGATTATCATCAACAACATGAGTTTTATAGTAATTTGTATATATGCTGTACACTAGATTTTTTCTTGTGTCATTCTTATCTATTTTCCCATTATAAAAAGATATATATACAGTAGATACTTTTGTATCTATTGCCCAATATTTGCTTGCAATTTCATCCATATGATTGGTATTTATGAATGGCTTTAATTTATCTATTACTTTTTTTACATCATTAATTTTAAAATTTTCAGATGTAACAAAATTAATATATAAGGATGGTCTTAAAAATTTTATTTGAATCTCACCTATTTTTTTATTTGATGACATCTCTTCTTTAAACAAATGAAACTCTTCACTTTTAACATTTTTTTCTCTAGAACAAGCAGTTATAAATATCAATCCTATCATTAAAGTCACTATTATTAAATGTTTCCTGTTTTTATTTTTCATTTAAAATACAACACTCCACAAAAGTTTATGAAAGGCTTTTTTTTGCTTGTTTAGCGGGGCATCTTCCCTTGATACAAGGACTCTAATTGTATATTTAGGATATCTCCTAGGTATCGCTCCTTATTCTACTGTTCTTCCAAAAAAGGTGTAGCAAGAGGTTTTACTTATATCATATTTTTCCATCAATATTTTTGATAAGGCTAGGGCATGGATTTCTCCATTTTCATATAAGACATCGCCTTTCCACAACTCTTCCTTCACTATTAATTCTTATCTGAAAATTCCAATTAAATACCTCCATATCAACCATTCTTGACTACCATGTAATAGTCAACATCTTTATATTCTCAATTTGAGTATACAAAAATTCAATAATACTTTCAAGTAGTATAACAGAATTTTTTATCAAATAAATGAAAAGACGACGGATTATTATCCATCGTCTCTAATTTATTAGATATTTACTGTATTTTTGCCCCTGCTGGTATAGCGTGACTTACTTCCAGTACTCTTAGTCTTTCTTCACCATTTTGAGTGTGGACAGCAGATAGAATCATACCGTTTGATTCTTCACCCATCATTGCTCTTGGTGGTAGATTTACAATTGCTACTAGGTTTTTGCCTATTAGTTCTTCTGGAGTGTAGTATTCTTTGATGCCAGATAGGATAATTCTATCAGTATCTGATCCATCATCTAGGGTAAATTTTAGTAATTTCTTAGACTTTGGAATCTCTTCACAAGCCTTTACTTTTACAACACGAATATCAGATGCCACAAAGGTATCAAAATCGATATCATCGTAAAACTCTTCAATTTCAACACCTGTGAAGTCAACTACGATGTCTTCATCCATGCTGTGAACCACTTCTGCTGCTTCTTTATTTTCGATAGCATTCTTACCAGTTGGTTTCATTGTTGGGAAAATCCCCTTTACTTTAGATAATTGTCTAAATCTCTATAAAAGTCTATTTTATGGTACTTCTCCATTTACGACAATTTGCTAACTCTCTATAAGTGCCTATAGATTTCTAGCAAATTGTCGTAAATTTGTCGTAAGCTGTCGTAAATTCTAAAATATAAATTTCATCGCTTTTTCAAATTCTCCCATCTGTTCTATCTTAAAGTCTTCTGTTGCATCTACGTATATATCCATTGTTGTACTAATATCAGAATGACCTAGAATAGACTGCATTGCTTTTGTATTTATATTTTGTTCATTAAGCCTTGTAGTAAAGGTGTGTCTGAAAATGTGATTGCTTAAATGTGGAACTAATAGAATATCATTAGAGTTCGATTTATTTTTATCCATTATACTTAAATTGCAATCTCTAACAATTCTTCTTAAAGCTTTATTAAGTGTTCCATTATTGTGAACCTTTCCGAATCTGTTTAAAAATACAAAGTCTTTAAATCCATCGATTGAATCACAACATTCAATTCCAAAAGTCTTTTGTAACTCTCTTTCCATAAGAAAAGCATCTTTTACTTTTTGAACCATAGGAATACTTCGCTTACCTGATGCTGTCTTCGGTGTATTAATAGCATATCTATTGTTTAATCCTTTACCTTTACTATAATATACCAAAGTCCTATTTACATTTATAAGACCATTATCAAAATCTAGATCGTCCCATTGCAATCCTGTAACTTCTCCAACTCTCATTCCTGTCCAAAGCATAACAATGAATATTGGATACCATTTTTTATATTCGTCACTATTAGATAAATATTCTTCAAATAGCACCTGTTCTTCTATTGTCATGGCTTTTTTCTTCGGAGATTCATTTCGATAAGCTACTTTCAATTCCTTCAAAGCATTGTCAGATGGATTAAACCTTATATATTCGTCATCCACTGCTAATTCTAAAACCTGATGTAGCACAGTATGGACACAATCTATGGTAGAAACCATCAATCCCTGGTCTTCCTTTAATCTGTTATAAAAACTTCTAACATCAGATCTTTTAATATCAGATAGTTTAATACGACCAAAAGTCGGTTCGACGAATTGTTGATACATATAGATGTAATTTTTAAAGGTATTATCCTTTAAACCTCTTTTTACCTTTGTCCATAACTTAAAAGTATCATTTACAGACAAGCTACTTCCTTCGTTGTTGATTCCATCTATAGTATTGCGTAAAATATCCAATTCCTTTTCTCTTAATTCCTTTAGAGTTTTCGCATAGATAGATTTTCTACGCCCTATTTTGTCTTGCCACTTAAATTCATAAGTGCCATTTGACCTTTGATATTCACCGTCTTTTAAAACAACCCCTTTACTATCTTTGCGTCTTTTTACCATAAAAATTCTCCTTTTTTGATAAAAGACACGCTATAATTATTATACCGCATTAAGCGTGTTTTATATATAGTTTTAGATTAGATAGAGAACTGTCTATTTAAATATTCTTCCATTAACTTTTTCTTAATAAGACGCTTACTACCATTAAATAATACAAAATCGCAATCATTTTCATCCGTTAATTGTCTAACTTTATCTTGACCAATATTAAAATATTCAGATGCTTCTTTTAATGTTAGAAATGCTTTCTCAGAAACACGAACACCTTTTATATTTTCGTTAATCATAAATCCTCCAAATAATATATTTAAAATATTTATTTTAATATTTTTAAAGTTTTTTGACATTGACAAGTGCCTTGGATTAGCAACATAGGAATCTCACCTCCGCCTCTGTTTAGGATGAGCCGGCTTCAACCTTAGATGTATCATTATCCTCATTTTCTTCAAAGCGAATAGGGTATCCCTCCCTATATTCAAACTCTTGCTTATCGCTCCCTTTCTTCTTCCCTTGCTTCTAGCTTAGCAGTACTTGTTTTACCGAATTATTCAGCAGAAAGATCTTGGCGGATAGGTTATTACGCTCCAAAAATGATTAATGTCTTGTCCTGGTCTATTCAATTATTAAGGTTCAAATATTATTTTGTTTTTTAAAAATAGAAAGAGGACAAAACTCCCCTCACTTTATAAAGGAAAATTTGTCCTCTTTGGTAACCTGAAATTATATTTCTTCTATAAATTTCTTTAATTTTTCTAAAATCTTATCTCGTCTTTTTATTAAAGCAGGATGTGATATATTTTGAGTCTTTGCTACTGAACGAAGTGTTTCATCATTGAAATATAATCTTTCAATGATTTCCCGTTCATCCTTATTCAACTTTGACATAGCACTTCTAAGTACTTCAATCATCATTTGTGTAGCTACAACTTTTTCTACATCAACATTTTTATCTTCTAGATTATTTTCAAAATTCCCATCATGATTTAGGGACGAAAAAAAGAGCAAGTGGTTTTTCTTGTCCACCTGCTCTAAATATTTTTCATGTTCTCTTTCTTGCCAGTAGACTTTGTATATCTGCTCGCTTACTTTGATTTTTTGCCCACCGACATAAAGGTAATATTCTTTTGTCATTTATGTTTCCTCCATTTCTTTTTTGTCTATTTGTTATTCAGACAAAAAAGGAGGACTCCTGCATCTTGGCATAAGAAGTCCTCTGAAATGAAAGAAATCCGTTCTTTCTTTTACTATATTTAATTGTTTAGACGAGAATATATAAAGACAGACAACTACAAGAATTATAGAAAAAAGGAGTATTTTTATTCCATTTCAATTCTACAAGGTAACTTATACACTTGTTCATCTCCCTTTCCCTCCGTTCATTATAGATAAATATAAGCATCATAAGTACTCCATAAATAAGTGGATAAAGACCAATAACTATCATTGTTATTACTGCTGGAATAGATAACTGAAAGAATAAATCTATCGGTCTTTTGCTATTAATTGTTCTTTCATATTTAACTATTTCTCCTAATACGAATACATTTCAGTCAAATCAGATTTTTCAATCATATTTCTATATAACTGTGATTCATTATAAATTTCATCATGTGTACCATTTGACACAACTTTGCCCTCATCAAGCAAAATTATCTGGTTTACATTTTGAATAGATTTTAATCTATGTGAAATAATGATAACCGTTTTATTCTTTATAAGTTTATTTAATCCTTCTTGAATTTTTGCTTCATTTTCTACATCCAATGAAGCTGCAATTTCGTCAAGAAGAATAATTGGTGCATCTTTCAAAATGGCTCTTGCAATTGAAATTCTCTGTCTTTCACCTCCTGATAATTTTGCCCCATTTTCTCCCACAATTGTTTGTATGCCCTCAGGAAGCCTGTCTATAATTTCTTGACAACCGGCAATTCGAGCTACTTCTCTCACTTCATCGTCCGTTGCATTCGTATTTCCTATGCGTATATTTTCCATAATAGAAGTGTTAAACAGCACAACATCTTGAAATACGACTGAAATTTTTTTAAATAAGCACTCAGTATCTACTGTTTTAATATCATGACCCCCAATTAAAATCCGACCGCTATCATAATCGTAAAGTCTTGACATCAATTTTAATAATGTTGATTTTCCACAACCTGATGGTCCAATAAGTGCAGTAATTTGGTTCTGTTTTGCTGTAAAAGTAACATTATTGATAACTTTCTTATTTTTCCCTGAATATGAGAAATCCACATTTTGAAAACTAATATCATAATTATCAAAATCTACATTATTTCCAATTTGGGCTTTAGTATTTCTTAACTCTTTAATTCTATTAATTCTTGCATCAAGATAAAAAATTTCTCCAAGATACATATAAATACCTTCTAAACCTTCAGAGATTTTAGTTGCTGCAATAATATATCCAACTAAATATAACAAAGGCACCTCATTACTTATAAACATATGGAGTCCAACAACGCTTGTAATACCTATAGATAACTTTGTGATCCATCCAGCCAAGCTTACTGGGAAAGCTTGAACAATTTCTGCTCTCATTTGAATTTTTTCGGATTCGTCAAGCTTTTTAGAAATGTTTTCTATCGTATTTTCCTTTAATCCATAACTTTTTATTTCTTGACTCATTTCAATAGATGATTGAAATTCTTCTGAAATCTCTCTTAATTTTTCGTAATGATTTCCTCTCACCTTTATTTGGCTTTTTTTTGATAAATATAAAATACCTGCTGAAATAATCAGTGGAAGTAACACACAAATTCCAAGTTTAAAATCTCCTATTAACATCATCACGCCTATCACAATGAAAAAGTAAACATAGCCAATTGTATGACCTATTGCGTGAGCTAAAGCATGTTCAATTGCCGCAACATCTGCCATAACTGTCTGTGAAAGATCAGAGATATCATGTTTTGAAAAATAATCTAATGGCAATTTTTTTAGTATATCCGCTATTTCGATTCTTAAATTGGCAGATTCTTTATAAGTTTCGTTATATGTGGTTTTATAATTCATATTTGTTGCCACATAAACAAGTATTATGATTATCCCAATTCCTAAAACATAAGTTTCAAGTCCATGCCCTTTATTTTCTAAAATAGATTGCACAAAAAACATCATTAAAATCATTGGAAGCATATAAATAGCATAATATGCAAATGAAGACCATACGGATTTTTCCAGACCTTTTGCTCCGGCTTCAGTTAATTGAAATTTCTTTTGTAAATATTTTCTCATTACATTACCCTCCAATCATTTGCTTTTTCATACAAGTTTTGAAGTTCTCTATATCTTCCATTTAAATTCATTAGATTTGTATCATTACCTCGCTCAATAACTTTGCCATTTTCAATGAACAATATCTCATCAACATTTCTAATTGAAGATAATCTGTGAGCAATCATAATGGTTGTTTTCCCTTTCATTAAATTTGAAAAAGCTTGTTGAAGTTCATACTCGTTTTCGGGATCTGCGGCAGCTGAAGCTTCATCGAGTATAATAATCTTAGATTTTTTCAAAATAGCTCTTGCAATGGCAACCCTTTGTACTTCACCACCTGATAAATGCACTCCCTTTGAGCCTATAATGGTATTCTCCTTTTCAGGAAATTTTGCCAAAATACTTTCGCACTTTGCCAAATGCAGAGCATTCATAATTTCTTCTCTTGTCGCATTTTGGTCACCCATTTTTACATTTTCATAAATAGAGGCTTTAAATAATTTTGAGTTTTGAAATACAAATGAAATATTTTGAAGTAATGTTTCCTCGCTATATTCTCGTATATCATAACCACCAATTTTTATACTGCCACTATTTAAAGAATAAAAACCTGATATCAATTTCGCTATCGTTGACTTCCCTGACCCAGATGGTCCAACTAAAGCAAAAGTTTTTCCCTCATCTAACTTAAAGCTCAAATTTTCTATAATATATTTTTCATCATATTTAAAGAAAACCCTATCAAACTCAATATCATAATGTTTAAATTCTTTTCTTTCACCATGTTCTAATTTTTCATTCTTCATTCCATCTATCAAATTCTCTAAACGATCTATTACCTGTCCGGCATTAAAGTTATTTTGTGAAGCAAACATAACTTTCATAAATGATGAAAATATAACCCCAGAAAAACAAGTAAAGAAGATTACTTTTGCAAGAATCATCCCAGCTTGTTCTCCTTTTGTTATAAAATACATACTGCAAGGAATACATATCAAATAATAGGTATTAAATAACGTTTGAAATGACACATACGGCTTTCTGCAACTTAAGGAATATTCATAAGTGTTTTTTGAGTATTGGAGAATTGCATCCAATAAACTTTTATAGGAACGAACGGTTATCCCAAAAATCTTCAATACTTGCATTCCTCTAACATATTCAATTATCTCTGAACTCATTTTCTCCAGAGAATTAGAATATGCCATCATAAATTCTTCTCCACCATACATTGATTTGTATTGAAAAATACCTACTACAATTGTTATAGCCAACAAAATACCAAGTCTATAATCAACAGCAAAGGTCATAATAAACATTAAAATTGGCAACATTCCTGCAACAACATTATCAGGAATCAAATGTGCCACTGTAGAATGTGTTTCTCCAGCATTATCGTCAATAATCTTTCTTACTTTCCCTGACGGATTCGTATCAAAGAAAGCAAAAGAAGCATTGAATAGATTTTTTAACCCAGTTTTTCTGATATTTGTTTCTAATCTAAAACCAAGCATATGTGATACCATCAATGCCACAAAGTAAATAACTCCATACGATACCATATAGATTACAATCAATTTACTATCTTTTATAGCCGCACTATAATCTTTGGTAACTAATAATTCGCAAAACAAATCCCACAAATACCAGTAAGAAGCCATTAAACATATTGTGGAAATAGCAGCTAATAGCATTGAACCATATGCGAATGTTTTTCTTTCAGGAACATACTTAAATAATTTTTTGTATAATTTAAACATTTTTCTTCTCCAAATCTTATATTCTCAGCAAATCTTTCCATCCAGCATAGAAAAATTTTTTAACGTGTTGAATGTAAATATTAGCTTCATTTAAATTCATATTTTGGGAAAGAGGTACTAAAATTCCCTTTATATATGAACTGACTAATATATGAACAAGTTCATACAAAATAAATTCATCTACATCACTTTTATTGTTAGTTCTAATAAATTGTATGGTTGCATCTGTAATTATTTTAGAAATTTCATCAAAATAGAACTCATATTTTGTTCCACCTGATAAATTTAAAATCATTAAAAATTCTTCCTTGTATTCATATATCAATCCAATAAATCTATCTTCATTCTCCCAATTTTTAAAGACACAATTTATTTGCTCCTCTTTGGGTAATTTTTTGTAATCTCTATGTTCTTTATCAAGGAATTCTTTGAGTCTATTTGCGGGTTTTTCAACTAGGCTATTAAATAAATCTTCTTTAGCACTAAATCTCTTGTATAACGCTCCAGTAGTTATGCCTGCATTTTTACAAATTACATTTAAAGAAGTTTTTTCAAACCCATTTCGTTTAAATTCTTTTTTTGCATTTTCCAATAATCTAGGAGTAATGCTAATATCTTGGTTCGCCATAAAATTCCCCCTTGTACATTGATAATAGTACTATCAATTATGTTATTTTTTTTGCAAGAGGCATCTTAGTACCTCTTGCAAAAGCAAAATCAAAACAAACAATCAAAGTTGCTGATTTATTTTGTCCATTATTTTAAAAAAGAACCTAAAGCTTAATTCATCATTTCATCTACATGTAAACCTGATTCCAAAATTCTTGAAGTGTCTCCTGTATTGCCATATCATCTATATTTCCAATACATTTTACTTCCCCACATTCAAGAAATAGAATATAATCACAGCATCTTGAAACAAGCTCCGAATCATGCGTAATCACAAATTGCGTTCGTCTCGCCGCCTTCATACGCTTTATAGCATCTGCCACCTCAATCATATGCATATAATCAAGTCCACTAGTTGGTTCATCATATAGGAGAAATCTTTTATCAGATGCAAGCGCACTAGCCATTGCAACACGTTGTTTTTGCCCTCCGGACAAAGACATGGGATGAGAGTCTTTAAATTCTTCCAACCCTAACTCTTTCAGAATAATATTTGTTCTTTTCTCCTGTTCTTCATGAGACAATCCTAACCTCTCCATAGATAACCTGACTTCTTCAAATACACTTTCGGTAAAAAGCTGCTGATTTACATCCTGCATAACAATATAAGTACTTTCGATTCGATTTTTTCTTTTAAAACTTTCTCCATTTAGAAAGATATCCCCTTTCGACCTTTTTTCCAAACCACAGAAAGCATGTCCGAAAGTAGATTTACCTGCTCCATTGTTTCCAACAATGCCGATAATAGAGTTTTCCGGAAGGTTTATATAAGGAATAGAAAGAGCCGGTTTATTTTCTCCTTTGTAAGTATAACTAAAATCAACAAACTCTATTTTTCCAGCATTATCCGTTGCTCTATTCTCTTTTTGAAATTCAGGCTTACTTCTAAGCCCCATAATTTTTAATTGTTCTTTACTGATTTTCTTAAATTGTTCTATTGTATAATCATTTATAATTCGTCCATTTTTCATATATATCACACGATCAGCTAAATCCATAAGCCATTCCAAACGATGTTCAGCAATTATCACCGTTTTTCTATCCTGCTTCCATTTTTTAATAATCTTTCGCAGCTGTGCGATAGTATGCGTGTCTAAATTGGAAGTAGGCTCGTCCATAACGACTATTGGAGGATTAGGTGCTATAGCGGAAGCACAAGCAACCCTCTGTTTTTCCCCGCCAGATAGAGAAAAAAGACTTTTCCCTAGCAATGCAGTAATATCAAGAGCCTCAACAATATTTTCAAAACGTTCAAAAATAAGTTGTTTCTCCATTCCGAGATTTTCACATGTGAATACTACTTCTGTATCTGTTTTAACTGTATAAAACTGGGATTTTGGATTCTGAAATACTGATCCTACATAATACGCTAGCTGATACAGTTCACATTCAGCTACATTGTTTCCGCAAACAAAAACTTCACCTGACATTTCCCCTTCATAAAAATGCGGAACTAGACCATTTATCATTCTTGTAAGAGTTGTTTTTCCACAACCAGATTCACCACAAAGCAGGACAACTTGACCTTCCGGAATATTTAAGCTCACATCTCGCATACCATTATTTCTCTGCCCGTTCTTATATACAAAACTTGCATTTTCAAATTTAATCATAAAGCCCCCTTTTGCTTGAACATAAGAATAAAATAAAGGATATAAAAAATAATTAAACTGCCGAAAACAAGATAGTCTTTCCACGTAAACCCAATATTACTTACATTAGTTCTTTCATTAGGTGCTGCAAGTCCCCTTGTAAGTGCAGAAGCAGCCAAATCATTACCAATAGATACAATGCTTGTTAAAAATGGAACCATCCTAAACTCTAACATCATAAGAGGGTTGCGAAAAGAACCTATCCCTCGCAATTTCATAGCATCTCGCACATTTACATATTCTTCTCTAATGGTAGGAAAAAAACGAAATGTTACCGAAATAGGAATTGTAAGTTTTTTCGTAACATGCATTCTATCCATAGCTGCAATAAACTCGCCTACAGATGTTGTTGAAAAAATAAAATATGCCATCATATAACCAGGAATAATTTCTACCGAAAATGCAATTATTCCCGTAAACAAGAGGTTAAACCAAGTTGGTAAATGCGGTGCAAGAAGATCTGGAACAAATAGTGCAAAAAGATACAAAGCAAAAAAATAAACTACTGCTCGCACCTTCTTTAAAACAATCAAAAAAACAAACGGCAAAAGTGAAAGTATCGTGTGAAAAACTTTTAAGTATCCAACAGGAGAACCACTGAGCAAAGTAGTTGATACAAGCAAACACATCAATATCTTTGTTCGTGGATCAAGATATAGTTTATCCGCCGTTGCATTTTTCTGATATAGTTCAGAAATCATTACACCAACCCGCTTCTTTCAAAATGTTTCCTCAAAACCTTACGACCAATCATCCCGCCAAGAAAGCCGCCCACAAAGCAAGAAACAATCAAAAGAGGGAATAACCACCAGTTACTATGAAACCATCCATAAACAGAATACATAAATGTTTCTCCATAGCTAGCTGCCTTATTCTTTAACCATTCCTGACTCGCTGTGAGCCAATGTACATAATTTCCCGCAATACATATACTCGATACTGCATATGCAAGAACACACCCCATGCTCTTTTGGTATTTGGAAGCTTTCAAAATAAGTTCTCCAACAATTCCTGTTATGATTGCCCAAATCAATAGATCATATCCCATTCCTGTTAAAATCATGGCAATCCCAATTACTGCCTGTAAAATTATTAGCATTCCAAATTTCTTTATCTTTGTAAAATAAAGCATCATTGGAATACCTTCTACAAATGGGACAACAAAAGTGAGAAGTAAAAAGCCAATTGGAATCAACCCCAAAGTGCATGCGACTGCAATAATAATAACCACATAAATCGCTGAAAAAATCCCAGCATTGATTAAATCTTTACCATTTAATCTGTTTGGATTCAAACCTTTCTTATCTGTCATGTAATACATCCTCCTTAATTTTTTATATTTACGCTTGATACTCAAGAAACATCATTTAGTATTTTATCCAATACATATTATTAATTTATAAACTCATTTTACTTGATTTCCCTTGTGGTTCAGCATATAATATATACAAAAGGTTAGACCTAGCTAACTCATATATTTATTATAATATGCAAAGTTATCCTTTGCAATATCTCCAAATTTTGTTTGGACATTATACTAAAAATTTTGGACATTTTATAAAAAGGAGCGCCGCAAATGTATGCTGATAAATTTTATTCCGGTTTATTTTCTCAACTAAATCTAAATCCTGATAAATCTGGTATCAAACCCAGTGGTGGTTTTACCATGGTGCCAAAAGATAGTACTGGCGAAGGATATCTATGGACATACCCTGTAAATGCATTTTGTTCTATAAATATTTACCATCTTTGTTTTTATAATGAAATGCATTACAGATATTATCACCCTAAAATGTTGGTACTTTCCCAAAGTTCATTTTATGTTGCAAGAGCAATTAAAAAAAATTCTTGTAATCAAAAAAATCAACTTATTGGTTATTACCTTGATAATGGCGAGCATGAATATATAATTCCTGCTGGGATTTGGTTAGACAGTGTTGGAGTTTCAATTTTCCCTGAATATTATGAAGAATACCTTCCAAAAATATTTCATCAAGACTTTTCTTCACTTTCAGAAATAGTCCCTCGAATTGGTACAGACCTATTTATACCAAAAATCTCAACAATACTTGATGATATTGCCACATACACACCAACATCAGAAATCTCGGAACTATTCTATGAGGCTAAAATATTAGAAATAATCGAAGCATTTTTATCTTGGAAAAGCAATGCTGTTCACAATGTTATAGACAAAGAAGATTCAGAAGCACTTCATCGTCTTGGTCACTATTTAGAACAAAACTTTTCCAATCCAACGAACATTCAAATGTATGCACGCATGTGCAATATGAGCAAATCTAAACTGTCTGAACTATTTCACTCAATATATGGATATACAATTGTAGAATTTATTAAGAACTGCCGCATAGATAAAGCAAAAAGATTATTATTAGAAAATGATTTATCAATACAACAAATCGCTAGCGCTGTGGGGTATTCTCATCAAAGCAGTTTTACTTATATTTTCAAACAACATGTAGGATGCACGCCACGTGAATATAGAAAAGATAATTCTAATTTTCACAGCATTAGTTCTACAATTTCAACTTCTAAAAACCATTTATGATATTAACAGTTCTGTAACCTCAATCATTATCTGTATTTTGGCAATCTTTATATAGAATAGCCCACGATTATTTGTTATAATATAGTTACAAATTCAAAACTTGCTTAACGCTTGATATCTAATTTATTCTTATGTAGCTTATGTAGCAAGCACAGTAAGTGTACGGACACTTACGAAAAAATTAATGGAGCATACCTTTACGGAATGCTCCATTTTTTTAATTTTTACCTTGTTAGGGAGAACCCTAAGACCCCGAAATATATTTTATAAAGGAGAATAAGATGGCAAATAGATTTAGAAATGAAAGAATAGAAATAAAATTAACTAGAGAAGAAAAAGAAGTTTTTGAAAAGAAAATGAAACTTGCTAATTGCAAAACTATGTCCCACTTTCTTAGAAAATGCGTATTAGAAAAAGAGATTTATGTTGTAGATTTAGAACAATTTAGAAACCTACAATGGCTACTTTCAAATGCAACAAATAACATAAACCAGATTGCAAAAGCTACTAATACAACGGGAGTAATTTACAAGAAAGACATTGATTATATGCGAGAAAAAATAGAAAAATTGGCAAAAGAAATATGGCAGATCCATTCCCTACTTCTTAATAAATCAAAAGAAAGTTCTGGTGATTAGTGTGGCAATTACAAAAATACATCCGATAAAATCAACTCTAAATTTGGCAATAGATTACATTACTAAGAGTGAAAAAACCGATGAAAAAGTCTTGGTATCTTCATTCAAATGCCATCCATCTACTGCCCATATTCAATTTATGAAAACACGAGAAGACAATGATACTAAAGGTACAGTCTTAGCTAGACATTTAATTCAATCTTTCCTACCAGGAGAGGTTGATCCTATAAAAGCTCACGAAATTGGAATGGAGTTATGCAAGAAAATTTTAAAAGAAGATTATGAATTTGTTCTTGCAACTCATATAGATAGAGGTCATATTCATAACCATATTATTTTTAATAATGTTAATTACAAGACTGGTAAATGCTACCAGTCTAACAAAAAAACTTACCATAAAATCAGGTATCAAAGTGACGAATTATGTAAAGAAAATAAGCTTTCAGTCATTGATGAATATTATGAAGCTTACAAAAGAAAATATAAAACTGCTGGTAAATCTTGGTATGAGTATGACCAAAACAAGAAAGGAAATTCTTGGAAATCTAAATTGCAATTTGATATAGATAGAATGATTAATAAGTCTAAATCGTGGGAAGAATTTTTAGAAAATATGAAGTCTCTTGATTATGAAATTAAGTTTGGTAAACACATAGCTTTTCGTCATAAAGATAAGAAAAGATTTACAAGAACAAAGACTATCGGAGAAGATTATACTGAGGAAAAAATCAAAGAAAGAATAGATTTAGAAATCAAAAATAAAGCTAATCCTATTAAAAAGCGTGTAGGAAATGTTATTGATGTATCTACTAATAAAAAAGCTCAATCCTCTAAAGGTTATGAAGTTTGGGCAAGAAAACATAATATCAATACAATGGCTGAATCAATAATTAAATTGAGAGAACAAGGAATTAATTCAATTACACAACTCGATGAACTAATCAAAAAATCTGCTGATGATAGACAAGACTTGTTAGATAAAATAAAGAAGATTGAAACTGAAATGAAGAGTTTATCTCAAGATATGGAAAACATAAATACTATAAATAAGTATCGTAAAATATATAAATACCACAAGAAAAATCCTGAGGACAAACAATTTGCAGAAGAATATTATAGCGAACTTTCCGTCTATAAAATAGCCGCTAAAGAAATATTAGAAAGATATAAAAAGCTTCCAAATACAAAAGAAATACTATGCAAACTTGATGAATTACAAGAAAAAAAGAATACCCTTATGCAAGAGTATTCTTTGAATAAAGAACAATTTTTTGACCTTGTTCAGTATAGAAAAAACTATGAAAATTATTATGGAAAGGAAGTGGAGAGATAAAAAGATATAAGTGGATAAACTTATAGCTTCAGAGTGAAGACAAACCCGACTTTATTTATATTTCTTTACCTATATTACACTATTTTTACATGTTATCTTGCCTTAAGAACTTAGAAAAGAACAGACTCACAATATTATAACCATATTATTAAATCTTATAATAAGTTTATATCTTTACTTATTGATTAATTTTTGTTGTAAAAGTATTTTGTCTTTCAATATATATTGCATATCAGATATATTTATCAATTTTTCCTTATTATGAGTAGATATTATGATGCACTTATTTTTAGTTTTTAATAAATCTAATTTTTCTAACATATAATGAGAAGATTCTTCATCTATACCATTAAATAATTCATCATATATCAAATAATCTGCACATGACACTATACTTCCTATAAAGTATAATTTTTTCTTCATTCCCAGAGAAAAAGTATTTATTCGATCATTCATATTATTTTCTAAATTCAAAATTTGTAAATCTCTCTTAAATCTTTTATGTGAGAGATTTTTATCAGTATACACATTACTTACAAAATTCAAATAATCAATAGCTTTTATATCTTCATCAATAAAAGAATAACTTGGTAAATAAAATATTTTCCTTCTTATTTCTATACTATCGACATTCTCACCATCTAACAAAACAAATCCTTCATCCAAATAATACGGCCTTACTATACAATCCAATAGAGTAGACTTTCCTACACCATTTTTTCCAAGAAGCATATTTATATTTCCACATTCGAATATTGCATTTATATTTAATAATACATTTTTATTTTCAAAACTTTTTGTAACATTTACTAACTCTAGCAATAAAAGCCCTCCTTAACAAAAATAAAACCACAATATTCAATATAGAACATACTAAGATTTCAAATTTTAAGCCACAATCAAAAATAGATATACTGTCTTTAAAAAAAGTTAAATATATTAATGAAATAATAACCACAATAAATCTTGTATATATGTTTTTTTCCCTTTCATTTTTATCTACATTAAGCAAATAATCAACAAATAAAGCTACTTGAGACCATAAAAATAGGCTAGTTAAAATAAATAGCACATTCAAAATAAACGCTATTTTTACTTTGCACAAAACAATCATTATATAAGGTAAAAATATTAACATCCATATAAATGTATTAATGATAACTTTCGCATTAAACAATTCTAGTTCGTCCAATGGCACTATATCTCGTAGAATGCATATAGAATTTTCTATATAGTATGCACTAGATGAAAAATAATTGACAGAGCTCATTAAAATAGTTAAATCAAAAAATAATATATTATTATACTCATGTCCATTTAAAAAAATAATTGTTGATATCATTAAAATAAAAGATCGAATCAAATTTAATTCAAACGTTTTATTTAATAAAGTTTTTTCTAATTCTCTCTTATATAAATATTTATGTTTGAATAAATATTCATCACATATCTTTATTACTCTCTCCTTCAAAATTGATTTTTTAGATTGAGTTAATGTATATAAGTACCTAAATATATTAGCTTGAAATAATTCATTTGTATCATTGCTTAAAATAAAAAAAGTAATCATATCAGCTAATATCAATACTAATAATACAAAAAAATAATCTTCAAAAAAATTGAATATTAAATGCATTAAAGCAGAACTAAATATAAATAATATACTCAAATTAATGAATAAATTAGATAGCAAAATATTATTTTTTAAATTTTGTGGAATAACTATAATTCCAATATTTATAGTTAATAACGAGGATAACATTAACATGCAATAACATAAAAAATTTGTTTTTCCAAAAATAACATCAGGCAAAATTAATGCTGAGCCCAACAATAAATATTTTGTATACTCATATATATATATTCCAAAGATAACTTTCTTTAATTTTAATGGATATATCGATATAACCTTATTATTTTTAGGTAATATAAGTTTTTTCACTATAATCATTAAGATATAAGATAAAATAATTGTTAATAATATTTCTTTTACTTGAAGTAATAAAAGCTCTTTGTTTATAGCAATATATGTTATAAAAAAACTTAAATATGCAGCAACTATATATCCCGTTATACGAATACTGATGTTTTTTGTATCTAAGAAAATATCAGTATTCACCAACTTATTATGAATTAATACCTTTACCATACATATTCCCTATAAAATTACTGAGTTAGTTTATGCTTAAAGATAATTTAAACTTAAATTATAAATATATTTATCTTAAACATAGCTTACTTAATTATATTCTAATACACTCTATATTAAAGTATAATAGTAATACGACATTCCAATTAGTACCAATAAATATATTATGGAATGAAAAATGTATAATCTTTTTTGTAAACTAAACAGCATATTTGTAATCAAGGCTAAAACTGGTATTATAAAAACGCCTATCTTAGAATCTATATATATTTGCTTAGACCCTTCATGCAAAATAGGTATTTGAACCGGAAGTTTGCTAATAAAAAATGTCGAAACTAAAAACATAATTAATATAATCACCAAATTTATATAGAAATACTTCTTAGAGTTTCCTTTATTTTCTAAGTTTGAATTTTTGTTTATAAATTTTCTTAACATTTGTTCACCTCTTTGCCATATAACGGAGCAACTGCAATTTGCGCAATTATAATTGGACTGATCATTGGTACTATCATTAATGTAAAATTACTTTGAAAATTAATCACATTAACATTTTTTGTTTCTTCCAGAATAGTATAAATTTTAGGTTTTGTATATTTCATAATTCTTCTCCTTTTTTGATTTTATAAAATTCTAGGGATATGTACAATGTAAAGTTAGTAGAATTTCTTAGTTAAAGATTTTTTGTGACATACCCCTAAAATTCAGATTACTTCTTTGTCTTTTCTAACATTTTACATAAAAATTTATGGAGTTATATCAATTTGAGTCCAAACTACTAAGGCTATAGCGTATGCATATACCAAAGCAACTGTTTCTTTCCAAACAACTCCAGTTGGTTGAGCTTCTACTCCTCGCGCACTATTATTTCCATCAATAGTAACTACTTGTGGTTTATCATATACTGTTGTATTCTCCATTTGAATCCTCCTTATATTAAATTCTACTAACTCACGAAATCTTTAATCAATAATTTTTGATTTTTTTCAAAATCATCATCAATTAAATCAATATAAATATCTCCATTTTTAAATGAATCAGGTAAGTACTTATTATTTTGTAAATCCATATCTTCTATACACAACAGACATTCTGAAAGTTTTTTTACCAGTTCACTATTCCAAATATCTTTAAACCCTGCGTCCCAATACTCTGTAAATGAATGTTTTCTCAAATTTCCTACTACCAAAGGTAAGTATGGATCTACAATGATTTCCCCATTACATCTAACAGTACAATTATTAGTAAGAAAATTTTGTTGAGTAAATCTAATTAAATGATCTATTGGATCTCCCCAATCAATTTGTATACCAGTCTCTTCTCTATTTAAGTCTCCAATTAACTTTACTAACTTTCTGTATTGATCTTGGCTCGGTAAAATTTTAGACACATTCTCAGTAGCCCTCCCCATTATCATTAATGGTTGCACTCTTAAAGTAGCTTTACTAAGTCCGTATTCCAACATCAAATTTCTAATACCAATGATCTCCTCTATATTATAGCTAGTAGGAGTAAACGCTATTCCTACATCAACATTCTTTTCAGAAAGAATCTTAATAGCATTTATTGCTCCATTAAATGCTCCTTCTTTATTCCTTAAATGATCATGAGAACTTGGTTTAATTCCATCTAAACTAATTTGAATTTTATTTATGCCTGCAGAAATTAGTTCATCTGCTACATCATTAGTTAACAAAATACCATTAGTCACAATAGCTAAATTATAACAATCATATTCTCTTAATTTCTTACAACATTTTAAAATCAAATTTTTTCGCAAGAGTGTTTCGCCACCACAGAAACAAAAATTCAATAATTTTATATCTCTAAACTCTTCTATGAACTTCAAAACTTCGATATCTGATAATTCATTTTCTGACTGCAAATTAGTTCCACTGCTATTATAACAATGTAAACATCGTAAATTACATTTATTAGTGATATCAAAACTAACTTGATGAGGTCCAATTACAAATTCTCTATCCATACTTATATATCTCCTTCCCCATCATTAAAGAAATAGCTATAATGTTCTATATCCTTTCCATCTAATTCAGCTTTAGCTGTAAATTCTAAATTGAAATTTTTACTATTCAAAAATTCTAATATCTTTTTGTCAACATTCCCTTTTATAAATTGAATTTTTAATTTATTAACTTTAAATTCCGATATATCATTAGATAAAGTTTGTATAGCATCTAAAATAAACTCTAACTCGTTTATATTCCCGCACATTATTCCTATAGAAGCTACAGTACTTTTAGAATTTTTATTATATTTTATAGAAATAATTGAGGATATATCATTACCATTTTTTATAACATAAAAATCTTCACTATAACTAAATAGAGCTTCCCTTAAATATAATTCTTCCAAATAAACTTTATAATTACTCATTAAGTGAATATACTTAATATCATTTTTATGTAATTTCAAAAAGCTTATAAGTACTCTAATTTCACTTTCATCCAATACTTCTACAGTCAAGCCATTTGATTTTGCTATTACTTTATTTTGCATATCATTTCCTCCATCTACCCATTTAATAAATTGAAATCTATTAAATATAAATAATATTTCTAGTATATCTCGTTTTATATCGTTATACTCTAAGCCATATTTTCTTCTCATTTTATCAATGATTGAGAAAACAGAAGTTTCTCCATCACACTCTTTTATTACTTCCAAAGCAGTTGGATTAAAAAATAATTCTTGAAGTCTTGGCAATTTATTACTTCGAATACTAATAAACCCAAATTTTTCATCTCTCTGAAACTCAACATTATCCTCAATAAATTTCGGTATAGATCTTTTTAACGTAGAGTCGTCTACATCTCCGAACCCGTTTTGATACCTTATTGACATACCGATACCTCCTCCTACAACTAAGTTATAATTATTTTCTATCCCATGTTTCTATAGTATGTTTTTTATATACTATATTAAAAAGCACAATATATATTTTAAATATTTAATACATAATCAGAATTACTTATAAGATCTTCGTCATGACTTGTAATAATTACAATTTTATCCTTTTTTAATTTAACCAAGTAATCAATCAATAACTTTTTAGATTCTGCATCTAAACTAACAGTAGGTTCATCCATTAATAATACATCTGATTCTTTCAATAACGTTCTCACAATAGAAATTTTTTTAATTTCTCCACCAGATAAATTAATAAATTCACTATCTATATTGTTCTTATACAATCGATTTAATTTGAAAATTCTAGTCAAGTAATCTATATCATTATTTTTTAAGGTATTTACATCAACTCCTAATAGGATGTTTTCTTCAATGGTTCCCTCGACTAATTTAGGAAATTGCTCAAGAATTGCAAATCTATATTTTCTATTAAATTCCATATTAATATCCTCTGCGCTTATATTGTTAATATAAAATTTAACACCTGTATTTCTATACAAACCTGACAATATATTCATTAAAGTTGTTTTTCCTGAACCGTTAGAACCTGTTATCGTATACATTTTGCCTTTTATAAATTTTATACTTTCACAAGATATCCTACTTTCCTTGAATATAGGTTCTTGAGATAAATTCACCTCAAGATTTTCTATTGAGCTTAGTCTAATATCGCCATCAAAATCCTTTTTTAAATTGATTATACGATCTACCCTATCAATGGAAACTTCCACTTCTTTTTTTAATTTCCCTAAGTTCAAAAAATATCTAATTGATGTTAAGGCTAAACTAAAATAAGTAGATAGAATAGTAAACTCTCCCACAGTTATACTTGAATTTATCACTTCTCTTCCACCTATAAAAAATAAAATGATTTGTGATATAGTCATACAGAACTTATCAATACTATTAAATGAATAGTTGATTTTTTGCATCTCTAGAGATGTAGAAAAAAATTTTTTATATGATACATCTAAATATTTATCATATACTTTATTTAAAACATTATTTTTAACAAATTCTATATCTCTAAATTGTTCAAAATATTTTTTAAAATACTTTGTCTGATCTGCCAAAAACTGCCTATTTATTTTTACAATAATACCTTTGAATGAAAAAAATAAAATTACATAAGCAACAGTAACAATTAAAAGTAAAATAGCAACATAAATATTTATTTTAAGTAATATAAAAATAGATGCCACTACCAACAGCATATTAATGATTGCCGATTGCATAACAGTTAATATATTACTTATAATAAATTCTAGATCTCTATCTGACATCTGCACTGTCTCAGGAATTGATAAATTTTTAATTTCAATTATGTCGCTTCGTCTAAATTGCTCGATAATAAATTTTTTAAAATCAAATACTATGGTAGTTTTAAGCTTCACATATAATCTATTATTAAAATATCCTGTAACTATACTCAATAATGTAATACACCCAAATAACATACAGTATCGTATTAGTATTTGTAAATTAATATTACCAATTAAAGAATCTACAAATAATCCAGTAATTCTAGGTATAATTACTGTAGATGCTGAAGTTATTAGTCCAAGTGTTAAAAACACTAAGAATGATAGTATATTATTTTTTAACTCTTTTCTTATTATATTAATCGCTCGCAACTGATAAATCTCCTTTATTTACAATGCTATTATAAATTTCTAAGATACATTTGTTTATATTAATTACAAAAACCAAAATAATAAATAAACTCGCATATGTAACCAGAGCTAAATTTAAAATTGCCATTAATGCTAAAAGAATGAATATTCTGACTACTTCACATATGAAAACCTCCGTTATATTTTTAAATAGTTATCATAGCATGATATGTATCATAAAGATTGTTAAAGACTTTATCTCTATTAAGTGATTTTTTATTTATTACTTTAATAAGGTATACAACTCAATTTTTTGCTACTAATAATAATCAGTAAACAATATATTAAGCAAACCGTCACGAAAATGTATATTTATCTATAATATCATCTTGTATACGACTTATTAATTGCTAAGATAGATAAGTATGTTTTGATATCTTAATTTAAGTATAAGCCTTCTTTTCTATGACAAAACTTAACTATTATATATTCCTATTTTTTACAATTTAAAAGTGTGCATCAAGTAAATTTTTCTATTGTAGTTATCAAAATAAAGGCATATTCACTTGCGAAAATTAATAACCTCTTAGTTTATTTTAGTTATTTAAATTTTACTTATAAGAGAATATCCAAAAACATAAATGTGATTTTCTAGTCCTATTAGTGATATTATATATTATATAAATCTACAAATCTGCTAACTTTTGTGCATATTTTTATCTGTTATCTTTACCATATAATTTTTTAGAAATTAAAAATACTCCATCACATATTCTTTGTATTTCATGTTCGTGTGAAACTATTATTAGAATAGTATTTTTACTTATTTCTTTTATCTTAGAGATTGTTTTTTTCTTCATTTCTTTGTCCAAACCAGATAATACTTCGTCCAATAAAATCAAAGAATATCGACCAATCATCATCCTAGCCAGATGAATTTTTTGTTGTTCTCCATTTGATAAAGTGTCTTTCAAATTTTTAGCACTATAATTTTCAATTCTTTCTAATCCTAGAAATCTAATTATTTTTTCTAAATACGGTTCATCTACCTTATTTTTCTCTAATAATGTAATATTAGAAGTTAAATTATCACGTAATATAAATGGCTTACTTTCTATAAATAAGACTTCATCTCTTAAATCTTCATCTTTAATATCACTTATTTCGATGTCATTTATTAAGATTTCACCTTCATAATCGGTATAAAGTTTACTAATTAGATTTAAAATTGTTGTTTTACCAGATCCATTTTCTCCAACTATCGCATATAAACCAGGCTTCGATATTTCAAATGAAAAATCTTTCAATATGTATTTATCATCATATTTGAACGAAACATTTTTAAATTTAAGGCTAGTTACTTTTGACAATTTCTTTCCATCAATTTTCTTTTCACTGTCATGATCAATAATTTTCTTATATCGTTCTAAATCTACAATAACTTCATTAAAAGAAAAGTTTGAATCACAAATTTTTTTAATTGACGAATGCAACTTTTCCATATAACTACTAAAGGCAACTATGTTGCCCAATGTCAAATTTCCTAATATTATTAATTTTGCTGAAATGAATAATATTAGAGAACTTAAAATAATAGTTATAAAATCTTGTAAACTCGTTACAGTCATATTTATCTTCAAATTCGACATAGATACATTTTTTAAATTCTGAAGCTTTTTTTTATAATTTTCTTTAAATGTTTTTTCCAGATTATTTAGTTTTATTCCAGTTAAGTTTGAAATCGTATCTATTAGATAATCAGAATATACATCTAATTTTGCTATATAGTGTCTTTGTTTACTAATAATAGTATTTTTGAATATATAGTTAATTCCGTAGGTCAATGGAAGTAATATAATCGCAATTATAAATAACTTTAATGATATCCTAATCATAATGTAAGCAGATATAATGATGCTAAATAAAATCATTACAATGCTTGAAAAAAAGTCTATATAGAAACTGACTATTTTATTACCTGTATTTTCTATTCTACTTACAAGTTCTCCTTCACCATACGAATTTAAAAATTCATATCTTGTATCTAATATTTTAGCGAACATCGCTTCTTTTATACTATTTGAACAATCTATAGATAATATATTGCCTATCCATTCCTCCAAAATACTGCTTAAACTTAGAAATATATTTAAAAATAGACTTATGATAATAAACTTTAATACTAATTGCAAATCTTTTATTACTATCAAATCAATAATTTTCCCAAATACATAAGGAATCGCCATACTCGCAATTATTCCTAATAGTATGACTATTATTAAATATATAATTTTCTTTTTCTGTGGTAATATAAATTTATCAATTATTTTTTTGTGTTCACGCCAATCAAACATATTATTCATCCACTAAATATACTTTCCTAGATTTAAAATCAATTGACCAAAAAGAATTTTCAGTACTTTCCCAAATATATTTATCGGATGTATCTCTCCACCATTTTTCATATTCTTCTACTATGTTTTTATAATCTCTAACTACTTTTTTATAAACTTCTTGACTTTCCGATAAGATTTTCAACAAGTTTTCTAAGGCTATTTTCTTTTCAAGAAGCTCTTCTAAATTTCTACTTTCTTCCTGTGTTAATGTTCCAACTTCTTTCAACTTAGTTATCCTCCAAGTATTTTTTATTTAAAATTCCATTTACAGGATTTTTTACTAAAACATCAATAAATGGATCTAAATAATTTAATGGCTTTATATGTCTATAAAACTCCATTAATTCTGATAATTTTTTCTGTAATTCTTTAGATACTCTATATTCAATACTAGATTTTACACATGAACTTTTAGACGGTATATTAACTGCATTTGTATTTATATAATTTTCAAAACTACAAGAATTACAATGACAAATACTACATTTATTACAAAGTGGTGAATATTCCTCAGTGAATAAATGTCTATTATATTTATCTTTTATTCCATCTTTTAAGCTTCCTATATAATCCAAAGGAAACTTAAAATAAAATTCTGGACAAACATAAAACTTTTCGTTACTTGCAAGGGTATAAGAATTTAATCCACTATCACATAATTCTTTTTCTTTCATAAACAATTCATCAGTTATTACATTTAGTTCTTTAATTATTCCTTTATTCACATATTCGTAATAAATATAATCAGAAATACTCTTTAGTTGTTTTTCATATAGGATAAAATCAAATTGTTTATCGAAATCTAATATATTTAAATTAATCCTGTTAGTCTTATTGAATAATTTTGTTATAAAATTCTCCATATCACTTAAATATTTAGATGATATATTTAGTATTATATTTTCTTCTAATTTCATATTTCTTATAAACTCTTCATCATCAGGATATTCAATAGTAAGGATATAGTTATTAGTTATTTTTCTTATACTATCTTGATTTCTTATTGAGCAATAGTGAAAAATATTATATCCTTTTAAGTCTATCTCTTTGAAATTTAAATTGAGTCCATAATTACTATGTATGAATACTGGTCTTAGAAAATTATTTTTAGCATATTCTAATCCTTGTATTATTGTTTCATTAGACATGATAGAATAATCACTTCTATTTTCACTACTAGCACAAGTTTTTACAGTCGAATTAGACAACAAAAAATACAGTTTATCTCTTTCTTCGTTATTAATCTCTCTTTCTATTCCATACCTATTATGTAGTTCTGCAAAGTAGTAGTTATTCGCTCTTACTCTTGCTTTATGCATTTTACAAATATATTTTGCCTTTTGATAATTTGTATTACTATCTGCAGAATCATAATTATGACCAAAACATGAAGTGCATCCGCTTGCAATCCTGCAGTTAAGACACTCTTCATCAGATTGAAGTTTCGTATTTAACAGATAATAAGGTCTTATTTTATCAAAATCTATACCACTCTCTACATCACCAATTACAACTTCTTTTTTATTGGTAAGTGAATAATTTTTATATCTCATACATGGATACAATGATCCATCGGGACCAACTGCTATCATCTTTCCAGCACCACATGAAGCTGTTTCTAATATTTCTTTACTATTTGGAAAACCTATAGATTCATCAAATAAAGTGCAAGAATATTTATCAAACATTCTATTTTCAAGGATATAATCAGCCAATTCAATTAACTGGTCTTCAAAAATTTTGTCGTCTCCGTCTTCCCAAACATCTTCAAATACAACATTTGCTGCTACATCAGATATTCCTAATTCCCATAAATGAATTACGCTATCTTTTAAGTATTTCAAATCTTTACTTGCAAATGTAACTTTTGTAGAAGCATCAAATTGATTTTTATACAATTTTATATTTTTTATTATTTCATCATAAGAACCTTTACCATTTGGAAAAACCCTGTGCATATCATGTTTTTCTTTTGTACCATCTAACGTAATTGCAATTTCGAGTTTTCCTTGATTTTTCTTTATAAAATCTTGTACCTCTTTACTACCATAATTAATCCCATTTGTCGCTATATTAATCCTATAATCCCAATACCATTCATCATTTAGTAAATATGTTTTTAGTTTAAAGTAATCACATATTTGATCTATTAATTTTATTTCAAGTAGTGGCTCTCCACCTATGAAATCTAATATAACGCCTTTTGGCCTTATTATTTCATCTGATAATACATAATCAATGAATTTCTTAGCTACATCAAATGACATTTTTTTATTCGAAGATTTATGCGTAATATAACAATAACTACATCTCAGGTTACAATCTTCAGTTACGATAAATGTTAATGTCTGAGCTACGCCATCTTTCCAAATATCAATTTCTTTTCCTACTTTATATGAAGTATTATTTGTCATTTTTATTACTTAAGACCTTACGTCCAAAACGTGGATGATCTGCAGCATTTTTAGCAGTACAACTATATCTACAAGTGTGCACACACATAAGTTTGCAGACATTAAATGGAGTAATTGATTTTCCATTTTTGTCGTTTTTAATTTTACTAGAATAATTCATTTTTTTATATCCTCTAATTTTTCTTATTTTTTTAACTTTAATTTATTAAATATTCTCTTATTTAGAGTATATCGTTTAAATTTTAATTTCAGCTAACTTTTGTGAATAAAAAAAGCACTAGAATTATAAAATTCTAATGCTTGTCGCTAAAATGAATCAACATATCCAAGTTCATGAACCTTGTCTATCATCTCTTGATAATTTCTAACATCAAGTTTTTGATATATTCTCGATAAAGTTACCGCTAAACTTCTTACATTTGTATTTAGTTCTTTAGCTAATTCTTTCCTAGACATACCTTCCGAATATAACCTCACTATTTTTAATTCACATTTTGTCAACGGCTCTAGCATACGGTTTTCTTCTGGGAATATTCTCTTATCCTCTTCTACAATATTTTTTATATTCTGTATTAATTTATTAGTTTCTTCTTCTTTGGAAATAAAACCACTGCACCCTATTTTCTTAGCTCTTTTTATATAAAAATCTAATTTATATGCTGTTAAAATAACAATTTTTAAATTTTTATACTTCTCTATTAGTTCTTCGGCTAAATCTAGACCGTTTATGGTTCCTTCTATACCAGTTAAATTTATGTCTATAAGTAATAAATCATAGTCGAGAATAATTCCATCTATCTCAGATGCACTAAAATTATTTATTATATCTACAGAAATCGAATTTTCTTTCTCTAAACTCATTTTTAAAGAGGTCGCTACCATTTTATGATCTTCTATTAACAAAATTCTCATTTATTACTCTCCTATCTAAAGGAATATTTATTTTAAATTGTACATATGATTCCTCAAATTCTTCATTATTCTTGAATATTTTATATTCAAAATCCCCACTATAGTCTTTTAAGTTAAATCGTAATATATTCAATCCGATATTCCCATCTTTTATTTTATCTTCATCATCAACATAGTCACCAACATTAGTAATAGTTAAGTAAGCTATGCCATTTTCAACTTTTAAAACGATATTCGTGTTGTATCCCTTAGAATGCTTAAATGCATTTATTAATAATTCATTCATACATTTATATATTAATTCATCATAAGGAGCTGGTAATTCAATACTTTTATCACATTCAAATTCAATGAAAATTTCTCTACTTAAATACATGTCCTCTAAATCTTTGATAAGCCTGTTATACGCGTCATATAGTGATTTATAATCTTTTAGTTTTGGATTAAATGAATCTATTTCATGACGAATTAAATCATTTAATTTATCAAGATTTTGTATTATATATTCTTTACCCGAACCTGACAAATTATCTTCAATCCATCTACGAATGGCAATTATGATTTGAAGTATGTCATCATGTAGAAAAGTTTGAATTCTTAAAATATTAAGTCTCTCAAGCTCCATATTTTTATTTTCATCATAATAATATTTATCTATTATTTCATCAAAAGTAATTCGCTGATAATTTTTATATTTTCCATAACATAGTAATTCTGATATGAATATAAAATAATACAAATATAATAAAATTGTTAATTCTATAGGTATTCCAATTAAAAGTAACATAACAAATAATACAAAGTAGCTTAAAAACAATTTTTTCATTGCATCACTAAATAACAATATACTTTTTTTAATATCTGTGCTAATAATTCGATATATCAATAACAATTCCATTGATATTAATGACAAAAGCAAATATTCGCTAACTGATACGCCTTCCATACTATTAATCTTTATAAAAATTAAAAAAGAAGATAAGAAGCAAATTTGTAAAAAAATCATCTCATTAAAATGATATTTTCGTATATTTTTATCTAATAAACATGCTATGCAAGGACTCATAAATAACATGATTACTATATATTTGTATAATAAATTAGAAAAATAATAATTATAATTCACTGTTATCGCTGATATAACAATAATAATTATTAATAAAATTCTTATAAAACTAATTTTTTTAATTGAAAATATTAAGTCTAAGTTTTCAAGTAACAATAAACTGTAAATGAATAATTCTATATGTTTGCCTATTTGTAATTTAATTAATATTGAATCCTCCATACACATAAATATAATAAATGTGATAATTAAAGTACTATGTTTTAAAATGAATCTATTTTTAGAGTTTAGCACTGTTATAACATAAGATATAAAGTTTATAATACCTAGTAAAATAATTATAAAAATCCCGATATCTTCTTGTTGATGATACTTTATAAAAGGAATTATTGGTATAAATAAAATGACTTGTAATATTAAATGTGTAATCAAATTTAAATCTGACTTTTTCATGTTTCTCCTTTTATCAATTAATAACCTAATATAGTCATGATAAAATCTTTATAACAAATAAGTTCATCTATATTAGGTCCATTATATATAATTTCAGTACAAAATATACTTTTTAAGATTTTCTTTGTCGCCTTAATATACACCAAATACTATAATAATATTATTATAATCCTATATTGATTCAATTACAGCTAACTTTTGTGTATCAGACCTACCAAAATTTTACAACGTCATTATACAATCTACTTAAATATGGCAAAAAAATAAAGGCAGTTCGAAGACTGCCGATTTTTATCTCTCTGTTCCTTTGCTGTGGTCTTTCTTATTTGACTTAACTTTGTCATCTGTCTTAAAGCTTTTTATTTGCCCTAATATGGACTTTTTATCCTTATCTTGACTCTTTACCTGTTCTTTTGCTTTTAAGAGCTTAGAAGACAAAATACGAACATTTTTATGTTCCTTTCCGTTGTTGTCAATGCTTGTTTTTACTTGTCCGAAAATTTTAACAAAATCTCCTTGTTTTAAATTCTCTAAATCTTTTGTCTTATCTCCATAGGCTGAACAATTGGTATAAATTTTATTTCCGTCATCATCTTTTGAAACAAGAGAAAAGTTACTTACTTTGAACTTTTCTCCATTGGCATTTTCTCTTTCAAGATTTTCTACTTTTCCAGCTATATTACCCACGAGATTTATGAGGTCGTCTTTTTCTTCAAGTTCATTGGCTTGTTCAACAATCTTACCTTGTTCTTTCATATCATCAATCATATAGTCAAAGTCATCACTTAGTAGACCTGTTGTGTCATTGCTCATATATAAAACGTAGACTTCTTCAAGTGCCTTTTCATCAGTAACACCTTTTTCTATGCTCACAAGTGCTTTTATAAAATCCTTGTAGTTATCATTCATCATTTCTTCTAAGTTTTCTCTAATATCTTTGTATTCCATAATTTCCTCCTTGTACTAAATAAGGAGAGCCTTTCGCCCTTCTCTATCTTTCTTGTCCTTTTTCACTTTTTTCTTGATTTTCATCTTTTTCTTCTTCTGATTTGAATTTTGATATTTGTCCTAATATCGATGGTTTATCTTTCCTTGCGTGAAGATTATCCTCTACATCATAAGTTGATTCAAAGTAATCACTATCTTTAAAATCATTGTCATACCTATCTGGTATTCCGTCATTGTCAAGATCTTTTGCTAGTGGATCATAGAAGTTTCCATCATCATCTATTTCTAAGCCTAAGGCTTGTTTTAAATCTTCTTCATCTACTGATACCAGATCATCAAAACTTGACATATTTATTGCTTCAGTCATATCTTTAATGGCTTGTGAATTAGATATATCTTCATCTACAAAAGATTCTGTTCTAATAGCTACATTATCTACATACTGAGTCCATGTTTTTTCTTCCAAATTTACCTCATATTGAATCGAATGCTTACCATCAGGTGTTTCTGTATAGGCAAGTCCTATATGGCTTAAATCGGGGTATAGTTTGTCAAAGTCTTCATAGCTATTGGATTCTGAAAACTCATAATTAGAATAATCAACTATCGCCCTCTTTAAATCTTCTAATAATGGTGATTGGTTTTCCAGTTCTTCCACTTCTCCCATATCTAAAAGTTTATTAATATCAGCTAGTCTTAGTGTCTTATCCCTTAACTCATCTGCTTTTTCAAATGGTTTAGTTAATTCTACTTTGGCATTTTCTAAAGATTCTTTATAGTTTTCAAGGTTTTGATTTAATCTTTCAAGCCTTGAAGGCATTTTTTCAATGGCATTATCAAGCCTTGTTATATTACCATCGGTAGAGTTTGAAAACTCTCCAAAGTATTCGGCTTTTCCTAGAAGTTTAAAGGTGTGAGTATTAGTCATGAAGTTATATGAAACTTGTAAGTCTAAATTTCTATATTTACCAATGACCTTACTATCATTTATCTTTACCTTTTTTATTTCTTCTAATAGCTTCTCTCCAGCTTCTTTCTTATCTAAAATTTTATTTGCTCCAAGACTAATTGAAGTGAATTTGCTATCTCCTTCTCCTAATTTCTCAACACTTGCAATATCTTCTTTAACTGCTTGTATTTCCATTTCAGTTTTTAAAATACTTTGAGGATAAATTTTATTTACCTTATCTTCAAGCTTGTATTTATTAGACTTGTAGTTTGCTTCAAGCATTTTTAATTTTGTAACTTCGTTATCTAAATCCATTTTTTCTTTAATCAGAGGATTGCCAGTAGCTAAAGCCTTAATTTCTGAATAAGATAGACTTGCTTCATCAACATCTTCTGCAACTCTTACTGGAGTTTTTGAAGTCATGATTTGAGAAATGAATTTCTGCTTATTCTCTATCGTCTGCCACAAATAAGCATCAAAAGTATTTTCTGTTACATATCTAAAGATATTTACCTTATCATTTTCATTACCTTGACGAACAATTCTACCACTTCTTTGCTCTAGGTCAGACGGTCTCCATGGGACGTCTAAATCGTGTAAGGCTATTAATTTATTTTGTACATTTGTACCTGCTCCCATTTT
>HG326667.1:177066-181578 GCA_000308255.3 Anaerococcus pacaensis 9403502
CATGTTATCTTCTGTTGGCTCGACTTGATTATTTCTAACTGCGTCAGCTCTTTCTGAAATAGCTTCTAATATTTCTTTTTGTTCCTCAGTAGGTTTTGTTTTAATAACTTCAAAATTTGCTTCAGGAACTGGCAAATTTAACATATCTGAAGTCTTTATATCTGCTACTTCTTTAAACATAGACATCAACTCTGGCAGGTTATAGAACTTTGAAAATCTTGTCTTTTGCCTATATCCAGTTCCTTCTGGAGATAATTCAAAGGTGTTTTCTGTTTCTCCAAAAGTAGAAGCCCAAGCGTCAAAATGTTCTAATCCTCTTGCCTTTAAATCGTCATACTGAAGGTATCTTTGCATAGTATAAAGCTCTGTCATTGAATTTGATATCGGTGTACCAGTAGCAAATACAACTCCCTTGCCATCTGTCATTTCATCCATATACCTACATTTCATATACATATCTGAAGACTTAAAGGCTTCACTCTGACCGATACCCGCAACATTTCTCATCTTGGTATGCAAGAATAAGTTTTTGTAATTATGAGCTTCGTCTATAAATAACTTATCTACTCCTAGTTCTTCAAAGGTTATTACATCATCTTTTTTAAAGTCATCATTTAGTTTTTCAAGTCTTACCAAGAGCTTCTTCTTTGTCTTTTCTAGTTGTTTTACTGTGAAATTTTCCCCTCTATTTCTTTTATTCTCGTCAATAAAGGAAACTATATCATCTATTTGGTCTTGTATATGCCTTACCTGGTATTCCTTAGACATTGGTATTTTTTCAAATTGAGAGTGTCCTATGATGACCGCGTCATATTCTCCCGTTGCAATCCTACCAATAAATCTTTTCCTATTTTTAGGTTGGAAGTCTTTTTTATCGGCCACCATAATATTTGCTGACGGATATAACTGCATGAACTCTCTACCAATTTGAGTGGTTAAATGATTAGGAACTACAAATAATGACTTACTTGCAAGTCCTAACTTTTTAGATTCCATGGCAGAAGCTACCATTTCAAATGTCTTTCCTGCTCCCACAACATGGGCAAGTAGTGTATTTCCACCATAAAGAGTCCTTGCTATGGCATTTTTTTGATGTTCTCGTAGTCTGATTTCAGTATTCATTCCATCAAAAGTTAAGTTAGAGCCATCAAATTCTCTATTTCTAATTGAATTGAATTTTTCATTATAAATCTTTTCTAACCTGTATCTTCTATCAGGATCTTCAAATATCCAATTCTTAAATTCTTCTTTAATCAGTTCTTGCTTTTGACTTGCAAGCATAGTTTCTTTTTTATTCAATACAGAAGTCTTAGAACCATCATCATTTATTACTTGGTCAAATACCTTCGTATCTTTTAGATTAAGAGCATTTTCAATTAGCTTATAGGCATTTACTCTACTTGTACCATAAGTCATGTTAGCAAGGTCATTAGTTGAGTCAACACTTTTACCTTCAATGTTCCATTCACTTGTGTGTGGTGAGAACCTAACATTTATATTCCACCTATCATAACCTGGTGTTTTTAAAAGATTAAAAGTAAAGTCTTCTATATCTTTTTGAGGTATCCAAGTTGCTCCTAACCTTACATTTATATCAGAAGCAGTGAGTTCTTCAGGCATAACTTCTTGTAATTTTTCTCTCTGATATTTGAGTTTGCCTAACTCGTTTAATAATGTGTCTTTCTTTTCAGAAGGTGCTAAGTCTATTACATTTTCAATTTCTCCGATATATGAATTGAGGTAGCCGATTTTTTCTCTAATATTGCCACTTAAATACTCGTCAGCCGATACATATGAAAAATGAAATGGATCGTCATTGTCAAAGTTTTCAAAGGGCATTCTGTTATTTATTAGGTCTGTGTCCTTAATATCTAAAAATATTTCGCCCTCAAGTTCACCAATTAAGGTGTCCCTATCTTTACTTGTTATAGATTCCATATATTCAAAGTCTACATATCCCTTTTGTGAAACTGATAAGACTAAAGCTTCAAGGGAAGTATCTACATGGTCTACTACTTTTGCCTTTGTTATTGTTCTTTTTGAAAATATATCACTCTTAGCTTTGAAATTATCCTCATCATCAAGTATTTCTATTGATGATACCAGAGGAAAGTTTGAGTCTTCCTTTAGGGCTCTAGTGTTTGATAAGGAGTTAATAAAGCCATGTTTCTTTGAAAAGTTATCATAGACCTCATTTAACTTTGCTTGTGACTCTTTTATTTCTTCATCAGAAAAATCGTCCTTTTGCTTTTCTATTACATCTTTTAAAGCACTCATTACATCAAGATAATCTTTTATCTTTTCTTTGTTTTTATCTGATATATCCTGCTTGATTAAGACTGAGTTTTCTCTTAGATAGACATCTTCGTCAATAATAGTGTAAGAAAAGTTTTTAACATCATCTGTTGCTGGAAGACTTAATTCTTCATCTTCCAATAGTTCGACCTCTTCATATTTTGAATTTGAAGATATTTCCTTACTTGCAAGATCCATTAAATCTTTTAGATTTTCATCTTCTTTTTCATCACAAGTGATAGTATTTCCAAATCTACCAGATACTTCTTTCATATCCCCTAATACCATTTGAGGATTATCTACAAAATATTTATTATAAGTCAAACCCTTTTTATCAGTTGCTAGGTGTATCCAATCGTCATCTCTTTCAATAACCGAATCTCTCTTTTTTAAGAAAATAATATCTGATGTAACTTCTGTACCAGCAAGTCCTTTAAATGTTGTATTAGGAAGCCTCATAGCTCCTAAAAACTCACATCTTGCATTAATATATTTTCTAACATAATCATCTTTTTTATCCATAGTTCCAGATGATGTTATGAAGGCAATAATTCCTCCATTCCTAACCTTATCTATAGACTTTGCAAAAAAATAATCGTGAATCAGAAAGTTATTTCTGTTATATTCACGATCGTTAACTTTAAAATCTCCAAAGGGAACATTTCCTATAACTAAATCGAAAAAGTTATTTGAGAAGTTTGTTTCTTCAAATCCTTTAATTTGAATATTAGCTTCAGGATAGAGTTCTCTTGCTATTCTTCCGCTTAGACTATCTTTTTCTACTCCATATACTTTAGAGCCTTGTATTTCACTTGGTATATTACCAATGAAGTTACCAACTCCTGCAGACGGTTCAAGAATATTTCCAGTCTTAAAACCCATATCTGTTAGAGTTTTATATATTCCATCCATTACCTCTCTAGGTGTATAAAACGATGTTAAAGTAGACTCTTTAGCATTCAAATACTCATCATTTGTTAAATTTTCTTTTAAAATATTCCTTGCTTCAAGCCATTGACCTCCTTTTTCTTCATCAAAGACATCGGCAAGACCTCCCCAACCTAGATAATCAGCCAGATAGGCTTGTTCATACTCTCTTGGACTCCTATTTTCATTTTCAAGTCTTTTTAGCATTTTAATAGCTTTTATATTTTTATCTAGCTTTTCTGATGGAGTAAGGTATTCTGAGTAGATATGATTTTTCAAGTCATAATTTCTAGCAAAACTTAGCCTTTCCTTATTAGGTTCATAGCCTAGATTCTTTAAATCTTCTTTTCCCCTCAATAAATTTTCAGCTGCTTCCCTAGGCACATTGTATCTATCCATCATTTGGTCAATTTCAGGATTGTGGTCATCAATAAAGCTTTCTTGCTCTACTTGTCTTTCAATTTGTTTTTCATGCTCAGATAATTTGTATATCTCATAATTTCCACTATCTAAAAGGTCATCAATATTTCTACTTTCTTCAAATGTTTCACCCTTATATAAAAGATATTCTTCCCCATTGACTTCTACTTTAGTTCCAGTTTCAATTAAGTTAATTCCACGAAAAGCATTCTCATCTTCTAAAATAAATTCTTTTCCAACTTTTACTGCTAGTTTTTCTGATGTTTGACTTAGATTTTCAAAGATTTCTTCAAGGTATGAATCGTTTCTATATGGAATTACTTCCGAGCCCCTAATCATACCTCCCATGTATTCCATATTATCTCTGATAGTGACAGTTTTAAGTCCTCCACTTAGTTCATCAAAGTCTGTAATGGTAAAGTCCTTATCTTTATATCTAACCTGATCACCTATCTTAAATTTAGGCTCTATATTTTCCTTAGCTTCTTCTTGTAAAAATTTTTCCTCGCTTATTGCAATTTGCTCTTCTAAATATGAAAATTCACGCTCGTTTACTTCTTCACCATCACCAAGGTCAATCCTATAATGCTCGACAACTTCTCCGTCTACATAGTGGTCAAAATAGAATTTGAAATATCCGATATAATCATCAGTCAGTTCTCCAAATTCATTTTCTCCAAGAGTTTGATTATGGTCTTTAACATCAATATCCTTTTGTCTTAGGACATTAATTAAATCTTTAGTTACTATCTGCCCACTATAATCGGGAACTAATTCGTGGTTTTCATTAAATTCTACAATCCAGTAGTCTTTTCTTTTTTCAATGTTGCTGTCATCAAAAAAAGAAGCTTCATCAGCTTCCTTTTCTTG
>HG326667.1:183030-201494 GCA_000308255.3 Anaerococcus pacaensis 9403502
AATCATTTCATTTTCTAAGCTTCCACGTATTCCTTGATTGCCATTCTTTTCACTGTTGCCATCAAGTTGTTCATCTGTCCTTGGTATTCCTCTGGATTCTCTCTTTTCATCTTCTCTGTCAATCCTTGGGCTTTCATCATCTTGACTTTCTCTCTCTTGATAAAGTCCACTGCCTGATTCTGAATTTCCTTCAGATGATTCAAAAGTGTTTTCTCCTCGTACATTTCCTGAAGTTTCTTCCAGTTCTCCATGTCCTCGCTCCCTACTAGGTAAGACAGTCTTAGAACTGCGTATGTCGGATTCGGATATCTCTCCATAAATTCCAGATCCTTCTCCATCATGTCCAAGGTTTTCTCTTCGATCTTCATCGCTATTTCCTCTGTCGCTTCCATCTGTGAAAACTCGTCCATCTCTACTTCTTGACCTATCATCTCGTCTATATAAATCATTTTGATCTCCTCTATCTTCATTTGTATTTTCTATATCTCTATTATAATCGGCAGCGGCCCTTTCTGTCAGCAGCCTAGCACGATCTATTTCCTTAGATTTTTCTATTGTTCTATCTATAATATCTTCGCTAACCCTTGATATTACAAGACCTATCTGCTCTAAAGAAATTGTATTAATCTTCGAAAAATTATTTTTTAAATTTCCCATATCCATAGGATAGACTGTATTAAACCTGTTAGCTACCGCATAGGATATTGAGTCTCTCATAAACTTTTCAAAACTCAGTCTATCCTCTATATCTATTCTTAAATCAGCAAGAGCCAAGTTAATATATTCATCTCCATAAATTCGACTTAAAGAAAATATATTTTCATTAAGTGAATCACTAGCTTCAAATGAAGAATCTCTTATTATTTCTTTTAAAGCCTCGTTATGGTTTTCGTGGTCAAACTGCCATAAGCTAACCTCATTAATATTCCTATCCATTGATGTGGTCTGACTAATATCAAAGATATATGAAACTTTTTTGTTTACATCACTTCCAAATAAAATTGGAATACCCTTTTGACCTCTCATAACAACTCGACCAAAATATTTCTTCCACATATCAAATGTCGCACAAGCTCTAGCTTCAGGTTCTTTGTTGTATATACTTAGTTGGCTAGAAAAATCATATTTCTGATTATTGCCTATAACTTTTAAGAGTTTTAAATATTCTTTTTCATCTTGCAAAACTTCATACTTTATTACTTCTTGTATATTTTTAAAATCATTTACTTGCATTTCCTACCTCCATTCTATGAATTCCTTTTATAATAGCCATTAAAACATCAACCACAATAGAATTGCCGGCCTGCTTATATAGTTTACTTGAAGTACAGTTTTTTCTTCTTGGATGTACTTTTTCTAGTTTGTCAATATCACAGTCATCAAAACCCATGAGTCTTAAACATTCTCTTTCTGTTAAATACCTATACTGACCGTTTCCAATATCTATTATCCCAGAATTGGGTACTCTCATCTGTTTTGTAGAAATAGTATAAGAAAAATCTTTAATCACTTTTAGTCGCCCTCTAAAACTGTTATCTATGCCTTTATTTAAAAATTTAAGCATATAAGGTTGGGTCATTGTATAAAGTTCACTTACATCCTTTTCTAAAAATTCACTTAGTGGTCTTGTTTCTTTCCTCTCTAATTTATTAAAAGAAAAGTTATCCGCTCCAAGACATGAAACAACAAATATCCTCTCCCTTTTTTGAGGTATCCCAAAGTCCATTGCATTTAAGATTTCATACTTGCTTTTATATCCAAAGTCTTCTAGTTCTTTTAGATAAATAAAAAAGGAGTCCCTCATATTTCTATCAAGGACTCCCTTTACATTCTCCCAAATTATCCATTTAGGTTTATCTTTCATTTCTTTAATTATTCTAATTGTTTCAAATAGTAAGCTTGATCTAGTTCCTGAATTCTTTACTCCTCCTTGCTTTTTTCCTATTCTTGAAAAGTCTTGGCAAGGACTTCCATGCATAATTAAGTCTATCTTTTCATTAGGAGCTTTATATCCTACTACTGATTTTGGCTTATAGTCTTCTCCATAAAGAGCGTTGTATGATTTAACACAAGCCTTATCTATTTCTACATAATCAACTACTTCATAAGGTATCTTTAAATTAATAAAAGCCTTTCTAATAGCACCTATGCCACCGAAAAACTCTAATATCTTCACCTTATTCATTTAGATTATTCTTGTACCTATCTACAAGCTCTCTTATACTAACTTCAATTTCTCTTAAAAAGTCTTCTTTATCTACTTCGCCAGAGCTAATTTTTGCAAGTTTCATTTCCCATTCAGATGTTGTTTCTGCCGATTTAAACTTATCCTCTACAATCGATACAAGTCTATTGCCTTTTTCTGTTACAAGTAACTTTTTCTTATCTCTTCTTATGAGATCCTTATGGATAAGATTTTCGATAATTCCTGCTCTTGTAGCTGGTGTTCCTAAGCCTTTTCTCTCCACTTCTATATCTTTATCCAGGGATTCTACTCCTGCATTTTCCATAGCCTTTAAAAGTGTATCTTCATTATAATGGCTTGGAGCTTTTGTAAATTTCTCCGATATATTTTTAGAAGTTAGCTTAATTTTATCTCCAGTCTTTACATCTGGTAATTCATTTTCTTGTTTTCCTTTTCCATAAGTCTTTAGATATTTCGTATAACCTTCATCTATTACAGTCTTACCACTTGCATTAAAGTTAAATATATCATATTCATATCTGATTTTTCTACTAGATTCCTTTAAGTTATCCGAGCATGAAGCAAGTAATTTATCCTTAACTAGATTATAGATTTTGCTTTCTTTATCAGATAAATCTTTGGCTTCTCCAATACCTGATATAGTAGGAATAATTGCATAGTGGTCTGTAACTTTAGATGAATTAAAAATAGACTTAAAGTTTGATTCGTTGATTTTAAAACCCTCTTCAAGTCCTTCTAATAATTCTTTCATAGTATTAACCATGTCATCGGTTAAATACCTGCTATCTGTTCTTGGATATGTGATTAGCTTTTTTTCATACAAGCCTTGTGCCAGATTTAAAGTGTCATTTGCTGAATACCCAAAATATTTATTTGCTTCTCTTTGTAAGGTAGTGAGATCATAAGGCTTATCTGGTTTTGTGCTTACTTCTTTGTCTTCTACCTCTGTAATAACTATTTCATCTTCTAGCAGATTTAATAGTTGCTCTGCAACTTCAATTCTATCAATCCTATCAGATACAAGTTTCAATCCTCTATAAGATAGGTCAACTGTATAATATTTTTGCTTCTTAAATAGGTTTATTTCACTATCTCTTTTAGCTATCAAATATAGGGTTGGTGTTTGTACTCTACCAACTGAATATGTTTCCTTGTAAATGCAAGAATAAAGCCTACTTAAATTCATTCCCACCAGCCAATCAGCAATTGCTCTTGCACTTGCTGATCTATATAAGTTTTCAAAGTTTTCTCCATTTTTAAGATTTCTAAATCCATCTTCAATAGCTTTGTTTTCCATTGAAGATATCCAAAGTCTTTGAATCTTCTTCTTACATTTAGCTTGATTATATACAAGCCTAAAAATAAGTTCTCCCTCTCTTCCAGCATCACAAGCATTTATAACTGTGTCGATATTCTTATCATTTAAAAGTTTCCTTAAAACTCCATATTGTTTTTTAGTGCTTTTAGATACTTCATAAATATATTCCTCTGGGATTATAGGAAGAGTGTCTATTAACCATTTCTTCCATTTTTCATCGTGTCTTTCTGGACTTGCCATTTGAATTAAATGACCCACACACCAAGAAACAATGTATCCATTACCCTCATAATATCCGTTTTTTCTTGTCCTTGCTCCAATTACTTTTGCAATTGTAACTGCTACACTTGGCTTTTCTGCTATTACTAATTTCATTCATACCTCCATAAATAAAAAAAGAGCGAAAGATTTCTCTCTCGCTCAAAGTATTTCTCCTGAATATCATATTATTTTCGGGAGAATTCTACTTACTTATTAATTTCTTTTTCTAGTTCTTTAAGAACTTTTATAATCTCTTCAAAGTTTGGATAGTCTCCATAAATCATTTCTGACATAGCCTTATAATCTTTTTCTATTTCAGAAAATCGGTATTTTCTTGGGACTAATTTTAATCTACCATCTAATGCTTCTTCATACCTTGCCCACTTCCTAGGATAAAACTTCATTTTGAATTCAGTTACTTTCTTTAATAACTCCTTATCCTCTAAGGCTCTGTCTTTGAAATCTGAATTTGCTATTTTATATAAGTCATAAAAGTGTCTTGCATACCTATGTGGCATAGGAGAAGATTCTGGTCTATTTGCTTCGTGGTGTAAAATAGTTGCTTTTTCCCAAAATGTTCTCTCTGCCGATACTGTTCTTATATTAGTTTTTTCTTTAAAAACATTTGGATAGGCTTCTCCAATTATTGGCAGGATTTCCACTTCAATTGCAGGTGTCCATGCTGCAAGACTTCCTATTTCGAGTCTTATATTTTGTGTTAAATAATTAGATTCAAAAATTTTAGGATATTTACACAGAATCGTTTGTGGATCAAGAGTATCAATCATAAATTCAAAGTCCATGTCCTTTAAATCTTCTTCTAAAACTTTTATAAATTCATCTCTTAAAAATGCTTCTGTCTTTTCATTAACTTCTTTGTTGAATTTATCTTGCTTGGTATTTGATCTTTCTAACCATGGTTCTTTTTCTTCATATCCTAATACTCGCCAGTCTAAGATTAGATCTATATCTTCTGAAAATCTTTCTATAAGCCCAAAGCATTTTGAAAGTGATGTTCCTCCTTTAAAGGTAAAATATTCCTTCCATTTGTTTTCATTAAATAGATAATCTAAGATAAAAGTAACCCAATAGTCTTTTTCAATGACTGCTTCAGATATATTTTTCTTTCTTGCAGTATTGACTATTAAAACTCTTAAATCGTCCTTGTTTCCTATATAAAACTTATTCATTTTTAACCTCAGAAATTTCTCTTATTACTTCATATATCCATGATGGAACTGATTTTGACTCATTCATTAAGCCTTTTCTTTCTTTTTCAGTTAAGTTTTCTCTTATCTTTTGTATAACTTCGTTGGTTATATTTTCTTTACCTAAAGACTTAATTGCTTGAATAACTGTTGCAGTCTTTAGGGACATATTGGCAATTTCTCCAGGATTTACTTTTTTAAACTCTAAAACCGTATCTCCAATTTTATATTCTTTATATCTTCCACTAGATATATATTTATAGTGAGTTGGAACTTGTGTTGAAAGTCCTAATAAGTTTAAGGCTGTGCTATTATATGGTGCAATATTCCAATTGTATTTTCTTGCTATGGCAAGTGCTAACTCGTGAATTGATATTGCTTCGTACTCTCCAATTAATTCACTATATCTTGGATTGTAATAAAAGCCATCAATGACACGCTTAATTTTATCTTCATCTGCTAATCTTTTTAATATCTGTCTAACCGTAGCATTAGATGCAATATCTAAAAAGTCATTTGCAAAAAATACTTTATGTGAGTCAAAATTATTTATTTTGTTTGATATTTTCTCTGTATATGAACTCATTACAATCCTCCTTTGTCACGGATATTGTATCATATCCGTGACAAAAGTTCAATTGTACTTAAATTTAATACCCTTATAATAGTTCATCATCTTCATCTAGTGATTCTTCGTGAGTTTCATCATCGTCATCATCTTCTGACTCACTAATATAATCTTCATCATCTTCTTCAAAGTCTTCCAACATTTTATCTTCTTTTGCTTTGACTACCTTAAAATAATATCCTGCTCCTATAACTCCTCCAATTACAAGTGCAACAATTAGAAATGAACCTATCCCGCTTTTCTTTTCTTCTTTTACTGGAGCAGTCTTAGGTTCTTCTTTTTTTACTTCTTCTTTCTTAGGCTCTTCAACCTTTATAGTATTTTTATCTTCTGATTCAATCATATTAAGTAGGTCTTGCTCTCCTACTTCTGTTAATAATCTTACATTATCTTGGTTTGATGAGTGATCCACTATTAGGTGCATAGTTTTTCCACTTTTAGTTTGAAATGTTAAAAATTGTCTTACATCTACTGGATTTTCTTTATCTTTTTCTGTATCTCCACTTGGTGTAATATCTTTTCCATTCCTATCTACATTTTCTATTACTGAACCTCTTGCCCTATTTTCTTGTGTCGCAAGATTATTTACTGCCTTTGTATTACCACCTTTTACAAGTGGTGTTTTCTTAGGAGGATTATTTGAAGGCTTATTTGCTTCACTTGTATTTCCTGGTATTCTTGGAACATCTTGATAAGGAATTACTTCATTTGATGGTGTAAAAACATCATCTTTCAACATTTTTTCAAATTCTTCTTTTTGTGGTTCATATATTGATTCGTTTTGACTTTCTATTTGCTCTTCATTTGTCATCGCAAATGTAGTTGCTGGTACTGTAAATGTAAAGAGGAGTAACGCCATGGCTACTCCTCGTTTAATGCTCTTATTCATTTTTCTATCCTTTCTTATTTTACATTTTTAAATACATAGACTGCTTTTCTAGCATTATCCCATTCTATTGTTTGGTTTTTACCATCTTTAATATCTCCATGACTTGCTCCAAAAGCTTTAGCAATATTTGAAATTGAAGCATGAATTCTTCCATTTATAATCACTGGCTTAACATCTGAATTGTAGACCTTTCCATCTGAATCTTTCATAACACCAGTATCAATATTTAGTCTTAATGTCTTTTTTGCTAAGATATTATTCTCTTTATTTGAGAAAATAGCTTCACGAGTAGAGTTGTCATACTCAACATTAAAACCTAGAGTATAGGCAATATATCTAACTGGAATCATAGTTCTTCCCTGATCCACATAAGTCTTTACATCCATATAGACTGTTGTCTTACCATCTTTGTTGATAATGTTATAGAAATTTTTGTCTACTTGGAAAACTGCAAATTCTTTTTCATCTTTAACTTGTTTTTTGTCTTGTTGTTCCTCTTGCTTTTTCATCTTGTTAAGATCAAATTGATTTAGGATATTCTTATCATCAGCTTTCAAAAGTTCGTCCCACTTCTTATCTTGAGATTTCTTATCTTCTTTCTTCTCTTTGTTTTCTTTTTGGAGTTTTAGAAGTTCATCTAATTTCTTAGATAGGTCTTGGTTTAGATTTTTATCTTTTTCATCTTTAGCTTGTTTCTCAAGTTCTTTTTTAGCTTTTTTGTTTGCTTCCTCGATTAACTTCTTTGCTTCTTCAATTTTCTTATCTAATTCTTCTTTTAGCTTTTTAATTTCTTCTTCAGAAGCTTTTTGTTTTTCTTCTAGTTCTTTAATCTTCTCTTCTAATTCTTTTTTTGTATTTTCAGAAGATTCTTTTAAACTATCAACAGCCTTTTGAAGCTCTTCAATTTTCTTAAAGCATTCTGACTTAGAATTTTCTGTCTCTTTCTTTTTAGACTCTAAGTCTTCTATCTTAGTATCTTTTTCATCAAGAGCTTTTTCTAAGTCCTTAATTCTATTGTCTTTATCTTCAATTTCTTTAGTCTTCTTTGCAAGTTCTTCGTCTAAAGACTCGAGTTTTTCTTGAATTTCTTTGACTTTATTGTCGTTTTTGTCGGTCTTTTCTTTCTCAGCTTCTAACTCCCATTTTGTAGATGAATAATCTTCTTTTAGTTTTGCATTTTCATCTTGTAATCTTTTTAATTCATCTTTAAGCTGAGTAATTTCTGCTATTAGTTCATCATTATTAGAATTTTTAAGATCTTCAATTTCTTTATTCAATTGAGCAATCTTATTATCTTTATCTCTAATCTCTTCTTCTAACTTAGACTTTTCTTGTTTTAGTTTTTCTCCATTATCTTTGCAAGATTCTAACTTTTCCTTTAACTCATCTATCTTTGATTGGTCTTCTTGTTTCTTATCATTTAAGTCTTTGATCTGATTTTCTAAATCACTAATTTTACTTATAGAACTTTCTATCACTTTTTTACTACCATCTGTATCATCTGCTTTAGCTAGTACATTAGTAGTTGAAGTTGATGTTAAAATTAATAAAAGAGCCATAAAAAAGGCTCTAAGTCTGTTCGTATTAAATTTCTTCATTATGAATGTTCTCCTTTTCTTTTAATTTTTCTTCTCTTTTTCTATCATTGATTTTCTCCATTAATTCTTCCAAGCTAATATTGTTTCTCCTAAGAGTTACAATTATTTCTTCATTTTCAATTTGTATTTCTTCATCGCAAATTTCCTTGTATTTTGCATTTAAATCTTTTAATTTCTCTTCTATTTTTTTCTTTTTGTTTCTAATACTTATAAGTTTTCTGTTCACATAATATCTCCCTTCTATCTAGGTCTTCCAAAACCATAAAAGTGTGATTTCCAATATTTTGAATTTATTGATGTGTATTGAATTGGATCTCCTGCGTGAATCATCATTCCGTTACCTGCGTATATTCCTACGTGAGAAATCGGAGTTCCACTGTTATATGTTGAGTGGAAAAATATAATATCTCCAGGTTGAGCTTCACTTGGACTTACTGGATTACAATAGTCTTTGTATATTCTCCATGCAGTTGTTCTTGGCATTCTCTTTACACCAGACTTTGTAAAAGACCAACACACAAAGCCTGAGCAGTCAAAGTTAGATGGTCCACTTGCTCCAAACACATATCTTTTGCCTATATGTTTTTCTGCTTCATTAAAAAGAGCCTTTGCAGTAGCTGAATCAAAAGCAAGACCAGGATTTTCAAAGTTTGGATTGTCTACTATTTCTCCTAAGTCCCCATTACCTGATCCAAAAACATCTCCCATATTCCCCTTAGCTTCAAGAAGAGCTTCATAATGAACTACATTGTCTGGATAATCTTTAAATATTTCCCTAACAACTTCATCCATTTCTTTTTTCTTTAAAGTTACAATTAACTTTTTATATTCGTACTCTTCTTTTTCATAGCTAGTATAAGGATTACCACGACTATCATATCTTGTTCTTGCTACTGTTCTTGTTCTAATTTCAATTTCTTCCTTAAAATCAAGCTTATACATCTTATCGAAAAGTTCTTTTAAAATTCCTTTTACTTCAGATGCTGATTTTACTTCCCCACATCTTGAAGTTATATAGGATAAAAGTTCATGGGTATTATGACCAATTTCTCCTTCTTTGTTTATTATATATTCGTCATATCCAGGATGACTTGTTTTTACACTTTCGATTTGTGATTGTAGGTCATATTCCATTGATGAAAATTCTTGATTTACTTCACTTAGAACTGTGTCTTTTGATAGGTATGTTGTTGTCATTACTGAGTTTACTGAGTTACTTAGTCCACTCATACCAACACTTCCACCACCAATCATGATTGATAGCATAAGACCTAGCCCTATTACTAGAAATAAAACCATCTTACTTTTTCTTACTATTAGCTCTTTAGAAGCCTTACCTAAACTTAAAATAGCTTTTTTAACTCTATCTACAAGTCTTGTTTCGTGTTTTTTAGCTATCATGCTCTTCATTTGCTTTCTCTGGTAAAACTTCTTAAACCTATTTTTCTTTATATAGGCATCTGACTTTTTTAAATCTTCCAAGCCGCTTTTAAACTCCAACTTGCTTTTTCTCTTTCTTATTTTCTTATCAAGTTTAGATAGCTTTTTTAAGGACTTTTTCTTTTTATCTAGCTTATACTTCCTTATTCCATGCTGAAGCTTAGAGCTTACATTAGCGACTTTTTCTCCAGATTCTACACCAGTATTGTCAGATCCTGAACTTAAATAATCTCTCACTAACTCTGAAGACTTTGCTCCAGATAATAAGACTCCAGAAGATAGACTTCCTTTAGTTTTATTCTTTAAGATATTATCTTTTAGCTTACTTTTAGACTTTTCAAGCTCTCCAATCTTTTTATCTGAGATAAAGTCTTTAACATCTTGTGCCTTCTTAGAATCTTTCGTTGTAACTTTCTTAGATTCATCTTTTAAGTTATCAATTTTCTTTCGAGTTAATTTATCACTTTCATAATTTTTTCTCTTGTAGTAAGTCTTCTTTTTATTAACTTTCTTTTGTTCTGAAGGTTTAAGGCTTGTTTCCTTTTCATCTTTTATAAATTCTTGATTATTGTCTTTAAGCTTCGAATTATCAAAAGTCTTATCTGTATCAACTTGGCTTAGCTTATTTTCCTTATCTCTAAACTTCTTTTCTTGATAAAGCTTCTGTTTTTGCTTTTTATCGATATTAGTATTACTTTCGTTCTTACTCACTTCATTTTTAACAAGCTTATCTTTTCTATATACTCTCTTGCTTTTCTTTGCTTCGATAGGTTTATCTTCACTTGTCTGGATTCGCTTAGACTCTTTCTCGTTGATTTTGCCTTGGAATTTATCCTTACTATGGATAAGTTTATCCTCATAATTTTTAAGAACTTGTCTTTTACTTGATGCCTTCTTATTGTTTATTGGTTTAGACTTAGCTGAAATATCATCTGTTGTTAATTTATTAGAATTAATATTTCTACTGTTTACACTATCAAAATTTACCTTTTTGAAGTCTACATCTAAGTCTTCATCTAGTTTAAAGCTTTCATCTGTCTTTATTTCAAGATTAGCTTGTTTTGTTTCTCCAGCCTTATCCTTATTATCTAAAACTTCTTTTCTAATTCTTTCCTTGTTTTTAGCCTTCTGAAAGTCTTTTAGTTTATCTTGTTTTTGATCTTTAGCTAATACATTCTCATGGATTAATTTAGATTCTTTTTCTGAAATTTTATTTCCGAACCTATCCTTAGTCTTAATAATCTTATTAGTATAATCATCTGAATGAACAAGTTTACTATCCATATTTTTTTCAGGAGCGTCCCTATTTTGTATAATTTTCTTTTGAAAATCTTTTTTTAATTCTTTATCCATATCACACCTACTTAGCTTCTTCTGGTTTTGTTGTCATCAGCTTATATAGCATGGTATCTTTAGGGAATTTATCAATAAATGGAACAATAGTATTTCCGAAGAATAATAGTCCCTCGCCTGCGTTTGAGTTAGTAATATAGTTTAACTGATAAGGCGATATTTTTAATTTCTTAGCAAGAATATCTCTATCTCCAGATGCTTGATTTAGCATTAGAACAAAGTCTGTATTATCAAAGATATTTTCAATTTCCTGACTTGTTAAAAGGTCTTTTACGTTTTGTGTTATACCTGTTGGAATACCGCCCCATTTTCTAAATCTTTTCCAGATTTCTACTGAATATGAAGCAGTTTGTGGGTCTTTTAATAAAAGGTGGAACTCATCTATATAGTATCTTGTAGACTTGCTTCCTCTATTTAGGGAAACCTTGTTCCAAACTTGGTCTTGAATTACAAGCATACCTATTTTTTTAAGTTGTGTTCCTAGCTCTTTTATATCAAAACAGAGCAGTTGCCTATTTAGGTCAACATTTGACCTATTATTAAATACATTAAGACTTCCCTTAACATAAATTTCCATTTCTGTTGCTAGTTTTCTACCAACTCCCTCTTCTTGAGATAGGAGCATATCGTATAAATCTCCTAATATTGGCATGTTATCTGGTTTTGGGTCTTCAAAATATTTTTGATATATCTTTGGTAAGCACCTATCTATAACAGATTTTTCTGCAGCAGTAAGACCAGATCCTCCTACCACAAGTTCAAGCATAGACATTATGAAGTTTGCCTTATCCTTTAAAGGTGCGTCCCCATCTCCATAGTTCATATTTATATCTAGTGGATTAAGGTAGTCCTTTGACTTTGCTGATACTTTAATAACTTCTCCATTAAATTGTTTTACAAGGTTTGAATACTCGCCTTCTGGATCACAAATAATTACATCATCATCTGTGACAAGAATTGCATTTGCCATCTCTCTCTTTGCTGAGAAAGATTTACCAGAACCTGGTGTTCCTAATATTAGTCCGTTAGGGTTCTTGAGTTTCTTCCTATCTGCCATAATCAAGTTTTGGCTAAGGGCATTTAAGCCATAGTACAAAGAATTTGCCGAATCAATAAATAGCTCTTCTGTTGTAAAAGGCATAAAAACTGCAGTTGATGATGAAGTTAAAAATCTTTTTATTTCGACTTGATTAACTCCTAGAGGTAAGGCAGAAACAAGTCCTTGCTCTTGTTGATGAGATAATCTTTTTACCTGACAATTATGTCTGTTTGCAATTGATGATATTTGAGCAATAGTGTTTTCTAATTTTTGATTACTCCTAGCAAAATTCATCATTACTATGGTAACTACAAAGAGCCTTTCATCTCTATTTTGTAAGTCAGATAACATGGACTTAACATCAGCTCCAAAGGTATTTATATCTGAAGGAATAATATCCATATCATATCCTGCACGAATTGCTTTCTTTTGTTCTTCAATTTTCATTCTGTCTAGGTCTGTGTTCTTTCTCTTAATGAGTTTAATAGCTTCTGCTTGTTCAACTACATCTATATGAAAAGCTACATAAATATTGTCATCAATATCTAAAAACTCAGATAACATTCTGTCTGATAACTCACTTGCAAGTATTTGAAAATGGCTTACTGCTCCAATGAATTTCCCAAATTTAAAATTATTTGCTGGTGTAAAATTAAAGATATTGGGAGTTATATGTGACTTTGTAGACTCTTTCTTCTTCAAATCCTTATATGAAAAATCAAAGTTTTTGTCTGGATTTAACATATCGTGAACAAGTCTTAGTCTTTCTTCTCCATCAAGGCTTTCTGCTCTTACTCCCATAGATTTAAAGTTAGATAAAATATCTACTTCAAGTCTATTTAACTTTGCTCTTGCTTGCTCTAGATTATCGGCTTCTGTTGTAAAGGTTATATACTTCATCTTTTTAAGTCCGTTATTGCCCTTTGCAAGTTGAAGCTTTAACATCTCCCTAAACTCTTTTCTTACATCATCATAGAAGTCTCCCTTATCAGCAATTTTAATTGCATCTTGTAGGTCTTTACTTCTTCCTAATTGATTTACATACGAAAGTTCGATGTGTACACTTGGAGCAAAAGAATTTAAAAAGTTGGCAAATTGATTAAAGATTAAATCTCTATCTTCTTCCAATGCCAACTGGTAATTTATATCTTGAAATGAAATTGTCTTTGAATAATTTTTTTCATCTAACTGGCAAATGCCCTCTGGTAACATTCTTATATATGGAATTGTGTCCTCAACAGTAAATCTCTTTTTCTCTTTATTTAAAAGTACACTTAGAAGACTATTTGTTGGATCTTTCTTTGTTTTTAGCCTTCTTACTTCCTTTCGGTCTTTTTTTAATTGTTTTTCCCTTAGATTTAAGTCGCTGATTTGCTTTTTTCTTTGCTTCAAGGTATGCCTCCTTTCTTATTCTCTTAGTTGGTTGATAAAACTTATGAAGATAGAAAAATTTAAAATATTTTTCAAAGGTTAAGGTGTCTTTTTCATATAAGGTTATAAAAAAGATTGGCAGGGTTACTATTAGCATTACAATAATTGAAACATCATTCGGTAGATGTTTCTTTATAAATAAATAAGTTGGTATGCCAATTAGTCCTGCCACAGAAAAACCTATAAGTTGTCTTTTAGTTAAGTTAAAGGCAACTTTTGTTTTAATCTTGTCCAAATCTTTTGGTATTGGTACATACGCCATTTTAATCTCCCTCTACTTCTTCTTTGGAAAGTTCAAGTATATGGTCATAATTAGATATTGTTTCTTCTTCTAGGTAGCTAATTCTTTCTTCTAATTCTTCTTGTTTTTCTTCATTTCTGTCATTGTATTCTCCTTGATACATAACAAATTCATTGTGACATCTTCCAAGTCTGTTTATTCTTATCTTTAAGCTTCTAATCTCTTCATTTCTTTTTTTCTCTTTTAAGATTTCATAAGTTCCTCCCAATAAAATTCCAAGTCCCAATAAAGCACAATTTTTCTTTTTTAACATTTATTCCTCCTAGTGCGTATTCATAATACTTTTTGCAACTGTTCCACTCTTAAACATCATAAGTCCAAGTAGTAGAGCATATCCTAATATACTAAACAAGCTTGCGTGAATATCTGTAATCTGTACCGTTCTTATTAAAACTGTGTAGATACCTAAACATATCATCAAAAACAAACCTTGTAGTCCCAAGGCAAAAAGTCCCTTGATATAATTTGTTCCAATCTGACCCCATTCTTTATTTCCCATAGTCGCAAATGGTATGGATGATACTGATGAGTAGACATATATTTCAAACATACGCCCATATACTATTAATGTTATTACTAGTGATATTCCTTGAATTGCAATCCTCACAAGGCTTGTTTCAACTAGTATCATTAAAAGCTCACCTATTTCTTTTTCTTTTAATGTATCAACCATTGCAACTATTTGATCTCCTGAAACAGTGGCAGAAGTAGTGATTACCCCTGCCGCTTTGTTTACAAGATTTTGTGCCACATCAAAGACTGCCATTGAAAATTCAAAGGCATGGCTTGCAAGGTAGACTGCTATAAACATCTTTATAATGTATTTAAAAAACTCAAAAGTATCCGTATCGTGCATATTATTCTTTTGCATAACCATATTTATGAGTTCAATACATAAAACTGCTGTTATAATAAGACCTGCTATTGGAACAATCACATTATCATTAATGTTTTTTATGAAGTTATATACTTCTCCATTCCAACCCATTGGTGTTTTCCCAACATCAGTTGCAATAACTCCTACCTTGTCATTTATATCTAAGAACATGGACTCAAGATTTGCTTTGATACCTCCGAGTAGCATATCCTTAAAAAATTCAGTTAGCTTGTCAAAGATACCAAACATAGACTTTCTCCTAATTTAAAACATTTGCAAGTAGTGGAATTAATTTAATACCGATTAGTACAATTCCCCCACCAGCCATAAGCTGCTTAATACCTTGAGATTTAGCACCAGGGTTATCATTACCATAACCTTCCATTAAGTTAATAACTCCCCATGCTCCTAAACCTGCACCAATTGCAGTTACAAGTGTCTTTAAAACTCCAACTCCAGCTGTAAAAAATTCCATATTATTCCTCCTCGTTTTCTTTCTTATTTTCTATTTTATTTAGTGATTTAACTATAAAATTCTTGTAGACCTTATCTCCTTTTTTGTTTTCTTTGAAATATCCAAAGACATGGATTAGATCTCCTTTATCTAATTCTTTTGCACGTTCGCTTTTTTCTCCGTAGACTGAACAATTTATATATTCTTTTCCTTTACCATATTTTTTAATGAGAGTAAAATTTGCTACATCTACTTTTTCTCCATCTCTTTCAAATTCTGATAATTCCACTTCTTTAACTAAATTTGCATTAATATTTATCATTTCTCTATCCATTAATTTCTTCTCCTTAATCTATAAATTTCAATTAAAAAAGCGACTGGATCTATTTATTTCCAATCGCTATACATTATTCCTTATTAAATTGTTCTAAGTAGGAGCTCTTATCCTTAACATCTTAACCTCCTAATTTTGAGTATAAAAAAAGCAGTAAACTTTATAATTACTGCTTTAATAAAATATCCTATATTATTAATCATTAAATGAACAATCTCGACAAATACCACCTACATCTTCTCGCCTATCCTTAAATCCCTTTCCACATTTAGAGCAAATAAATGCATAATCATTATTGTAATTCTCCTCTTCTAAATAAGAGTCATCGTAGTCTTCTTCATTTTTGTTTATAGAATCTTGATCTATCTGAATTTCAATTATTTCAATATCTGTATATTCTTTATCATTATTAATATAAAAAGAATCTTCTTCGATATCATCTTTATTAATTAATCTTGTGACATTAACTATGACACTTCCACTAAATTCTTGTTCTATTGGTGGTGATTGTATGACTTCTTTTGTATCATCATCACGTCCCCAATAATCAAAGGATACACAACTTAAATTTATTAAATATTCTAGCTCATAAGTTATACTAACAATCTCGTCTGTAAACTCTTCATAAGTATCTAATATCTCATTGAATTCACAATTATTTATATCTAATTCTTCAATACCCTCACTTCCAATAACATACGATTCTAGATAATAATAGTTGTTATTATAAATACTGTCAACTATATCATTAGAAATATCTTGTTTTACTCTTTCTACATATGACACATCTTTTCTATTTAAATCTACATAAACATTAAAATCATATCTATCATATACTTTTGAAGCGAAATTCTAAAACATTCCTGTTGTTAAAAATTCAATATTTACATTTGGATTTTTTTCTTTAAATTCACTTAATAATTTATCGTGAACTACTAAATTATCTTGACTATCCTTACTCCACCAGTCTTCTTTTATATCATTCGTAATAAAAATAATATCTTTTACTGATTTTTCAACTGGTAAATCTAATATCTCTTTCCAAACAAATAAATCTCCAAATTTTTCAACTCCATCTTTATTAATGTCCTCATATCCAGGCGGAATTTTATATTTATACCTAAGTTCACCCTCTCTAATAATTTTTAATTGTTCACTAAACCTTATCCTATTACCTATCCTATTATTTTTTTCTAAATATGAAATAAGATTATCTATATCTTTAATTATTTCAGGAGAATCTGTTGTTATTTCATCATATTCAATACCAACACTATTTTTATAAGATTTGATTATTTGTTTTAATTCAACTAACTTGTTATTTAAATCATTCTCCAAATTTTTTCTTCCAAAATAATTATATTTAGATGATTTAATCAAGACACTCTCTAAATTTTTTTGACTCCTTTCAATTACTCTTAGTAAATCTTTTTCAAAATTTTGATACTTTTTTTTCAATTGTCCGAATACGCTATATTTATTTTTATTAAATTCTTTATACACTTGATTCGGAATCCATATTAAATCCTTACACTCCTTGAAAATTTCTAATATGTTTTTGCTACTGTATAATGAATATCGAGCTAAGTCAAGTATTACATTTGTATCTAATACTATTATAGAGGTTTTTCTATTTATTATTTTTTTAAATTTTTCATAATTCAATTAAAGCACCAACCTTATTATTTAATTACATTCACAAAATTATTAAGTTTTTTCCATTTTCTAATCTTAGTCCTAAATGTTCCAAATGGTGCTACTGTATTTACATGGATAAATTTATATACTTCCCAAGTTGCAGTTTTTGTTGCTTCATCTGCCCATTTTCTCATATGTGGTTTAAATAATTCTTCCTCTGTAAGATTATCTATCAAAGAGTAAATATCTTCTATATTCTGTGATAGTTGTTCTTTTAATTCCTTTAACGATTTATGAGCATAGGTATCTGTAAACCATTGATACAATTCTCCAAGTTGATTCCACTTAAATTTGTCAGATGGCGTTTTAACCTCAATTCCCTTTTTTTCATCTTCTTCCCATTTCAAAACTAAAGTTGTCCAACCTACTTGATAGGCAAGATTTTCAGCTGGTGTCCTATCAACTTGATCTACTCTTTTATCTTTTAATTCTTCTGGGATATTATCAAACTCTGAAATATATTTTCCAAAAGTTTTCTTTATCTCATTTTTTAATTCTTCCTTACTTTCATAAGACCTCATATGCCTACCTCCATGGTTTATATAGATATTATACCAAAAATATTTTTATCCTAGGCTTAATTCATAATCTTGTAATCAAACTGTTCCTGTTTATTTTTATTTTATCTCTATTTGTTAAATACTCTTCCACATCAAACAAGTTTTTCTTATCATAATCTTCCAACAACTTGTAATTCTTATGCTTTGTAATATCGAATTTATCAGATAGAAAAGGTCTTACTCCTCTTAACTGATAAATACACTTACCGCCATCCATTACAGTTATTTCATCTTGACTCATAAGTTCCTTGCCAGTTTTTTGGTAATTTAGACCAAAAGATTTTTGATTGGATCTTGTTTCTGATGTGTTATATAGGTCTATGGTTTCTTTTCCTAAGGTTTCAGATAATTCTTTTACTGTTGTTTTTTCTTTTCCTCCTAAAAAGAGTGTAGAGTCGCAGTTACCAACTATTGTATCTGCATGGTCTTTATAGATTGCTTTTAATTGAGATTGTGCTTGCAGTATTATGCTTGCCGATATTTCTCTTGAACGAATTGTTGCAATCAATTTTTCAAATTTAGGAATTAATCCTATATTTGCAAACTCATCAAGTAGACACCTAACATGAACTGGAAGTCTTCCACCATACACATCATCTGCCTTATCACATAGAAGATTAAATAGTTGAGAATACATTATTGAAACTACAAAGTTAAAGGTATCATCTGTATCTGATATTATTACGAATAAAGCAGTTTTTCTATCTCCAATTTTATCAAGCTCTAATTCATCTTCGCTCATTAGTTCTCTAAGCTCTCTTATATCAAAAGGTGCAAGTCTTGCTCCACAAGATATTAGAATTGACTTGGCAGTTTTTCCTGCTGCCAGCTTATATTTCTTGTATTGCTTAACTGCAAAATGACTTGGA
>HG326668.1:0-165650 GCA_000308255.3 Anaerococcus pacaensis 9403502
ATTAATCATCCTGTTCAAAAGAATCAACTTGGTTAAAGTTGTCAATAACTTTTAAAGTTTAATTGATAGGTTGATTATGGTTTTATTCATAATCATTGATATTAAGTTAATTGAATGTATATCATACATTCGGTTTGATAGGCCGTTTGGCCTAAGTCGTTTTTGTTCGACTTATATAGTCTACCACTATTAAAAATGCCTGTCAAGCAAAAATTAAAATTCTTTTTAATTTTTTGTTTGGAGCACTTTATAGTGAGTAATTTAAATATACACCCATAGCTATTGAGTGTCAAATGATTTTTTTATATTTTTCTAGCTAGTATCTCCGCTGCTGTTTTTATTCCGTCCACAGCTGATGATACTATCCCTCCAGCGTGGCCACTACCTTCTCCAATGACATATAGATTTTCTATACCTTCTACTCTATTGGTATTATCACGTATCATCCTAATAGGTGATGAAGATCTAGCCTCAACTCCCGATAATATTGCATCAGGATTATTAAATCCTGCTATTCTCTTGCCCATGTATTCGACCGAGTCTATAATTATTTTTTCAAAATCATCTGGATATATTCCTCGAAGGTTTGAAAGTTTATAACCACCTTTTACGGACGGTTTAATATCTCCAAGACTTGTAGTAGCTACATTATCTTTATAATCTCCATATCTTTGGACAGGTACTTTTCCTTCCCCTAGTTGATAAGCTCTATGCTCTATTTCTCTTTGAAATCTCATCCCATCGAGCAATTTGTCTCCATAGGTTTCTTCTCCTATAGTTACAATTAGTGCAGAATTTGAATTTTCGTTATCCCTATCATGATAACTCATACCATTGACACAGATTTGTCCCTCTTCACTGCTGGCATTTACCACATATCCACCTGGGCACATACAGAATGTATAAGCCGATAAGCCATTTTCTTTGTCATTGTAGGATAGATTGTATGAAGCTGCAGGCAATGTATTGCCATCCATGTCAGTTTTGTGTCCGTTATACTGGGCGTTATTAATAGTTAGTCTCTTATGTTCGATCCTAAAACCAACTGCAAAGTTTTTATTTTCCATTGGAATTTTATCTCTTAGCATTTCGAAAGTGTCACGAGCTGAGTGACCAATGGCAAGAACATATGCTTCACTTTTATAATCATCGCCATTGATTTTAATCGAATTAATAGTCCCATCTATGATTTCTATGTCATCCAAATGATGAGAAAAATAAAACTCTCCGCCTAAAGCTGTGATTTCTTCCCTCATACTGACGATTACTTCTCTAAGTAAATCAGTACCGATATGTGGTTTTTGGTCGATTAGTATATCAGAAGGTGCTCCGTGCTTATAAAAAGTCTCTAGGACTATCCTTACCCTAGGGTCCTTGGATCTGGCTGTGAGCTTGCCGTCTGAATATGTCCCTGCTCCCCCTTCGCCAAATTGGATGTTGGATTCGGGATTTAATGGCGCACCTTGCTCAAAGGCTTCGATGGTTGTCATCCTGTCTTCTATCGCCTCGCCTCTTTCATAAACTTTTACCTTCACCCCGTTTTGAGCAAGGATATAGGCGGTAAATAAGCCGGCAGGTCCAGACCCTACGATAGCTACTTCTTCTGGTGGGTTGTTGATTACAATCTTTTGATTTCTAAACTTAAATCTATCCGCATTTTTGATTTTTTTAAGTTCTTTATCCGAAGGATCTATATCAACTAAAACTTGGTAGTTGAATTTAATGCCTCTTCTAGCATCAATTGATTTTCTATATATCTCATAGTCAAAGTCTTTATTGCGTATCAGCTTAGATATCTTGTCCCTTAGCTTTTCTTCGTTATCCGATTCTAGAATTATATTTCTAATTATTATCATAAATCCTCTTTAATTTAAAAAAGATCACTAGGGTCTTTCTATGTTAAACTGCTGTTTAATAACATTTAGATTATATAGTATCTCATCACTCAAGTCATCATAAGTTAATAGCTCATCTATATCTTCCTTGGCCCTAGCAATATTTCCTAAATTTAAGTTGATTTGGATTTTATTGTAAGTAAGCCTTGGATCAGCTGGATATAAGGATAGGCCTTCTTCTATGATGTTTAGTGCATCTATTTCTCTACCTGCGAGATATAGGGAGATTGCGTAGTCATTATATACTTCTCTAAAGTCTGCCCCAGAGTCTAAGGCATTTTCGAATGCCATGATGGAATTTGAGTATTGATTGATATTTTGATAAGCAACACCCAAGTAATAATAGGCATCAGGTCTTTTCCTAGCGGATAAGATTCTGGTTAATTTCTTGATAGCACTATTATAGTCAGATTTGCCTATAAAATATAAGGCTTCTTCGATTTCGGCATTGTCATTGATTTCAGTTAGCTTATCTCTTATTTCATCGCGAGCCTCATCCTTGTCTGACTTTTGTAAGGCATTATTATAATAGCTCCTTGCCTTTACATATTCACCAAGGTTTGAGTATATATTTCCTAATTCATAATAAGAAATCGCAAAATTTTCATCACGGCTGATAGTTTCTTGTAGCACTTCTAGGGCGTGCCTAATGAAATCATCTTTGAACTTATCTTCTACTTCAAAAGCCATAGGCCAGAGTAGTCTTGCATATAAGTACGCATTGTAATTATCAGATGGATTTAAAATAAAACCTGCTCTAAGGAGTAGCAAAGACCTATTGATGTCATCATAGCTTTGGTCCATAGCCTGACTAACTGTGTATTTGCTTACATCTGGTAGGTAATGAGCAATAATTGCCTTGTATTGGTCATTGTGCAGGAAATCTCTATCGGCCGCTATATTTATTAGCATACCTTGTAGGAAATTTTCTAAATTGATAGTATCAGCCATAGCCCCGGTCATTATCCCGTCTTTGATATCTGATACATAAATCGGTAGAGGGATGTCATTTAATAGGTCATAGTTGACGGTTTCTTTTAAATCCAAATAGGCTAAATTGTCAGTAAATTTTATAAAGTAATTATCTAATCTCATCTTAGCCTCTCATAAACTTTCTTTGGCGGTATGGGTGGTCATTTATATTCTTAAATAGGTGGCCGCGAACTAATAGGTATATCAATTGCAATAATGTAAGTAGCAAAATAATGCCAAAACTTCCTATTCCTAAACCCCTGCTTACAAAAGAATATTTAATATAATATTCTAACAAAATGAAGATAAATGATATTACACCATAGGTCAGGATATTGTCTATCACAAATTTCGCTGAATTCTTTAGAGCAGTAAATCCTGAAAATCCACTAATATAAACTTCTTCTAATACCGCCGACATCAGAATTTTGAATAGAACTATTGCAAAGGTATAAATATCTGTCAATCTTTGAGGGAGTATCCATCCTAATATGAGATTTATCAAATAGTAATAGAATAGGGTATGCATCACTGGTTGAATGAAGTTGCCAACAGAATTGGCAACTGATTTCTTACCTGAATTCCCATAAACTACAACCGACCTTAAAGTTTGTACCAAAAAGCAACAAATAATTACTTCAACTAGATAGTTCAGCAAACCTCCCATAGGGGTCATGCCTAAGATATTAATTCCTCTCCTATTTTGGTAAAACACTCCTACAAAAATCGGAATTATCAGTATATATAATTTATTTATCTTTGAAAAGCTCTCCCTAAAGGCCTTGCCTATGACCTCAGCGAAGTCTTTTAGCCTGTCACCCATTACATCTTCTCCACAGTTTTTATGCCTAATAGGCTAAGCCCCTGTTTAATAACTATTGATGTTGCGTATGTTAATGCTAGTCTTTCGTTTCTTAACTCTTCGTCATCCACCATGATTTGAGATGAATTGTAGAATTTGTTGAAAGCTTTGGCTACTTCTGTGATATGGCGGGTAATTAGGGATGGTTCGTATTTAGCTCGTGCACGAGCAACTACATCTGGGAATTCTGCTAGAGTTTTTACTAGAGCGAATTCTTCGTCAGATATAATTTTATTAAATCCAGAAGTATCAGCTTCTGTAATGCCCGCTTTTCTAAGAACTGATTTAGCACGTGCATAGGTGTATTGGACATATGGACCAGTTTCCCCATCGAAGTTTAAGACTTCATCCCAATCAAAAACATAGTCTTTGATGCGGTTGTTGTATAATTCTTGGAATTTCACAGCCCCTATACCTACGATTGCTGCTGTTTCATCGATATTTTCGATATCAGCATTTCTTTCTGTCATAATCGATTTAGTCTTATCAATAGCCTTGTTTAACACATCTTCTAAGAAAACCACTTGGCCTTTTCTAGTTGATAGGGTTTGGTCCTTAAGGCTTACCATACCAAAGGCAATGTGCTTATTATCATCCCACCATTCATAGCCCATGAGCTCTAATATTTTTCTTAGTTGTTGGTAGTGTAGGTTTTGTTGAGTCGCAACTACATATAAATTTTCCTCAAAATCATATACTCTTTTTCTATTTATAGCTGTCCCTATATCACGTGTAATATATGAGCTTGATCCATTGGATTTGATGATGATAGCTGGAGTCAAATCATATGGGCTTAAGTCTACTATTTGAGCTCCCTCACTTTCGACTAATAGATTTTTTTCTTTTAATAGCTCTATAGTCTCAGGTATAAACTGAGAATTGTAACTTTCACCATTGTAATCATCAAATCTAATATCTAATAGAGCATATACCCTCTCGAATTCTTTTAATGATATATCCTTAAACCATTGCCATAGCTTTGTTGCGTCAGAATCACCATCTTCTAGGTTTTTAAACTCTGCACGAGCCACATCCATCATTTCTTGATTTTCACTAGCTTCAGTATTGTATCTTACATATAACTTTAATAACTCATTGATTGGGTCAGCATTTATAGTTTCTTCATCACCCCATAGCTTAAATGCGGCAATCATTGTACCAAATTGTGTACCATAGTCACCTAGGTAATTTGTAGCTATCACATTATAGCCTAAAAACTCATTGATATTTCTAATAGCATCCCCTTGGACTGTAGATCTAATGTGGCCTATGTGGAAAGGCTTGGCAATATTTACAGATGAGAAATCTATCACAATATTTTTGCCCTCACCTTCATCTGAAGAACCAAAACGCTCTTTTTTCTCCATAATTTCGCCTAGGACAGAATTTATAAAAAGCTTTCTATCTACAAAAAAGTTTAAATAAGCATTTAAATTTTCTATTTTTTCAAAGCCTTCTATTTCTAAATTTTCTGCTAGTTCTGTTGCAATTATAGCAGGGTTTTTCCTTAAGGTTTTAGCCAGGCTAAAGCATGGGAAAGAATAGTCTCCCATGTCAGCTTGTGGTGGTATTTCAATAAGGTCATAGACTTCTTCGTAGGATAGGCCTAGGTCCTTATCAGATAGTTCTTTTGCTATTATATCTTTATAATCTTTCATTTATCCTCCCTGGCAAGTGTCTATTCAAAGTTTACTATGGTCACCCCATAGCCGCCCTCTTTATCATCACCTAGCCTAAAGTCTTTGATGCGTTTGTCAGTCTTAAGTGTGTCTGTCACTCCATTTATAAGCGCTCCTGTTCCCTTGCCGTGGATGATTTTTGCCTTTGATAGGCCAGCTAGCATAGCATCATCCAGGTATTTGTCTAGATTTCTCATGGCCTCATCATATCTTTGTCCGCGTAAATCAAGGGTTGGGGAAATATTCATGGCTTTTTTAGCATTATACACTTTTTGTATATTTTTTTCTGTTTTATTGTCGCTCTTAACTTTCGTGACATTTTTGATATTGGAATCCATCTTTAGGATGCCCATTTGAAGCTTGATATTACCTTTACTATCAGGCTCTTCAATTACTTCAGCCTCTTCACCCAAGCCCTCAATAATAACTATATCGCCTAGTTTTAGGTTTTCTGGAGCATCATCCGATTCGCCAATTGCAAGACCTTTTTGCTTGCGTTCGATTCTATTGTCCTTATATCTATTGCGGATTTCATTTAGTGACCTGTCTATGTCAGAGGTATTAGCGTTTTTAGACCTCTTAGCTTCTTTTAGCATTTCTTGAGATTCGGTATTGGCCTTGTCTAGGATTTCGTTGGCCTTATCTTCGGCCTGGCGGATGATTTCTTCTCGCTCTTTTTCAACCTCTCTAGACTTTATTTCTAGCTCTCTTTTTATCTTTTGGATTTCTCTCTTGTATTGATCGATTTCCTTATTTTTTTCTTCTAATTCTTCTTTGTCTTCTTCGATTTGCTCTAAGATTTTGTTGACATTTTTGGTATCTTCTCCTAATAGCGATTGGGCATTTTGTAAAATCTCTGAATCTAGTCCAAGCCTTTTAGAAATCTCAAAAGCGTTTGACTTACCAGGTGTACCAATTTCTAGCCTATAGGTTGGGCTTAGGGTATTGACATCAAATTCTACCGATGCATTCATTACCCCATCAGTGTCTACAGCGTAGTATTTGAGTTCACTATAGTGGGTAGTAGAAAATGTCATTACATCTTTGGCCCTTAAGTGCTCGAGTATTGAAATGGCAAGAGCCGCCCCTTCTGTAGTGTCTGTACCAGAGCCTACCTCGTCAAGTAGGACTAGAGATTTATCTGTGACATTATTTATAATCCTAACTATATTTGTAAGTGAAGCTGAGAATGTAGATAGGCTCATCTCGATAGATTGGGTGTCACCGATATCTACAAATATATCGTCAAAGACATTTACAATACTATTTTCCTCAGTAGGAATATACATACCTGTTTGAGCCATGAGGGTAAGTAGGCCAACAGTCTTTAATGATACAGTCTTACCACCAGTATTGGGACCAGTGATAATGAGTGTTTTGTAATCCCCGCCGATCACCACATCTATTGGTACTACCTTGCCCTTTAATAGCGGATGGCGGGCAGCGTTTAGTTTGATAATCTTATCGGTGGTTACTTTTGGCTTGGTGTGCTCGTTATTTATTGCAAACTTGGCCTTGGCTGCAAGAAAATCAATTCTAGAAATGAGTTTTTGATTTTCAAGGATTTCAGCATCAAAACCTTCCACAAATCTTGAAAGCCTATCAAGGATTCTTCTGATTTCATCTTCTTCTTTAAGCTCTAAGTCCCTTAACTGATTGTTAAGTTCTACAATAGCTGCTGGTTCTACAAATATGGTATTGCCACTAGCAGACTTATCGTGGATAATCCCACCTATCACTGATTTTTTGTTGGTCTTTACAGGGACAACATAGCGGCCGTCTCTCATGGACACCACCTTGTCCTGGAGGGCATCGTTGTATTTGGAGTTTGTAATATAAGAATTTAGCTTAGCCTTGATATCTGCTTCCTTACGGTCCTTTTGCCTGCGGATATTTAGTAGATCTCTAGAGGCATTGTCAGCTATCTCATCTTCACTAATTATGGACCTTTCTATTTCATCCTTAATGAAATCATTGGTCGAAATTCTATTAAATATGTCCTTGATATAAGGCTCTTCTATTCCTACTCCGTACTCCTTTAGATACTGAGATACGCGCAGCATATCATTAACCTTTAAGAGCTCATCTGGTTCTAGGACCCCTTTTTTTCGTACATAAGATATGATGTCTGTAAAGTCATATAGGCCGAAGAGATCGATATTGCCAAAGCTTAATATCACCCCAACCATTTCTGCAGTCTGGTCTAGCTCTTCTTTGATATCTCTAGCATCAGTCATAGGAGTGAGATTTAGGATTTGGTTTTTAACTAAGTTAGATCTAGCTTCATTTGCGAGTCTTTCTAAAATCTTGCTATATTCTAAGACTTCAAGTGTCCTTTCTTGCATCTACATCACTCCTTTCTGGTAAGATTTGCTTTTTTTGCTAGCTTTCATATTTTTTATATCTTCATCTGTCATTACTTGGTATAGCAGTGATACATTTTCGTTAAATTTCTCTGTATCGGCAAGAGATGGGTCTTCTGGATAAATTTTTGAGTATGACCCATAACGGATAACCTGCATCATATTGCCATCATGCGATTTCATTTTTGCATTGTTAAATTTGCATGTAGGGCAACCAACTAGTCCACATTTCTTTATAATAGAATATGGGCAATGGCGCATATTCATAAGCTCTATACGACCAAATACCAAGGCCTCCACAGGATGTCTATTAGAATTGTCATTTATATTTGTAAAGTCATTTTCTACACTAGAACAAATACTTTCAGCGAAGTTTCCATAAAAATCAAAACTGTAAGAATTAAATACATTTAAATACCTACCTATCCTAATTTTTATATCATTTCTTTTAAAGTCATCTATAAAAGCTAGGTCGCGGTAGTTATTTAAAACTACACCTTTGATGTTATTTTCTTTTATATATTTAATCAGCTTATCAATTTCGTACTCATCATGGGAATCTAAAATTAAATATAGGCTCAAACCGGCATATTTTGAATTAAAATGTCTTATATAGACATTGTCAAAATCAGTGAGTAGATTTCTTGAAATTTCATCTGATAGTAATTCAATATTTTTCTCTGTCTTATTAATATTAGATGGCTTATGGTTTGGTAATTCAATATTGATAGAATCCCTATGAAAGTCAGCTAGGATATTTTTGTTAAGAGCACTTATCGCTTGTCTGCGGCATTCGTTTATGTCTTTTTTCCTGATAAATATCCCATCATCTATATTTACACCTATTGATATCGGTGTATAAATTTCATCATTGAATTTAGAAAGATTTTCAGTGATATCTGCCTCAGTCATGCTGATATTTTTAGCTTCTTCTACTAATACATCGTGTGTGTAAGTAGCTTCGTGGCTTACTGTTGTAATAGTAATCTGAGGATAAGAACCCAATTTTGCTTCAAAACTAATATTTACAGGCAAATTCTTGTAATCATCAAGGGCCCTTGTTAGATTGTCAGCAAGCCTTGATGAATTTAAAAGCAATACATCTGAGCCTAGCTTGGCATCCTTGTACTTATCGAGGATAATCTTCTCGCCTTTTTTATAGGCTTTGGTTGTAGTAAAAGGGAGTTTTTTGCCCTTTTCTGTCGTTATCTCTAAATTATCGCCAATAAGTAAATTAGAATCAGTAACAAAATATTTGGCATTTTTTGATTGTTGGACCCTGCCTAAAGACCTGTGTTTGTTGTCATTTGCAAGTGTTACATAATCAGTATTTTGTCCAAAAATAAAGCCCTTAGTATAGCCTCTGTTTGATGAATCTGCTATATCATCTTTTTTATAATAATTCTCATTGATTTTTGTTTTATAATTACTCACAGATGTAAAAACATATTCTGCTGTCTTCATACGGCCCTCGATTTTGACGCAATCTACGCCTATATCTAGCAGCTCATCGAGCTCATCTAGGACATTGAGGTCTTTCATATTTAGAAAATAATCATCTGCTAGAACCTTGCCATCAGAAATCAACTCATACTTTTGCCTGCAAGGGCCAGCGCACCTACCCCTATTGGCAGATCTCGCCCCAAAATATGAACTCATCAAACATTCCCCAGAAAAAGACACACAAAGCGAGCCGTGGACAAAGACTTCTGTTTCAACATCCAGGCTTGCTATTTTTCTAATCTCATCTATTGGTGTCTCGCGGGCTATGACTATTCTATCAAAACCAAGATCAGCTAAGTATTTAGCACCAAAATACTCACGGACCGCCATTTGTGTAGAGGCATGGAGCTCCATGCCAGGAACTTTATATTTAATAATACTAAAAAAACCTATGTCTTGGATAATAAGCCCATCAGTTCCATATTCGTAGAGTTTTTCTACATAGGAGATAGCTCTAGCCATCTCACTATCTTTAATAAGGGTATTCATTGTGATAAATACTCGCTTACCAAAGAGATGGATATAGTCTATCACATCCTTGATATTATCAAGAGTGAAATTTTCCGCATAAGCGCGAGCCCCAAAGTCATCTAGGGCTAGATAAAAACTGTCAGCACCAGCAGCAATACCTGCGTGAAGCATGGCAAAATTGCCGACAGGAGCTAGAACTTCAGTTTTATTCATTAAATACTATCCTTTAATTGCTCGTTTTCAGATTTTAAGGTGATGATTTCTTGTTGGAGTCTTTTGATTTCTGCTCTAAGTTTTTCAACTGATTTTTCATCACCTTCGAGCGATTTTATTTTTCTATTTAGGTCATCGATATTTGTCTTTAGTGACGAATTTTCTTCTAGTGTTTCTTCAATCTTAGCTATAAGCTCTTCGTTTTGATCGATTGCCTTGTTGTAATTTTCTACCAGTGATGGGAATTTTTCCACAGCCTCAGCACTGTCTTCCTTTAAGGCATTGTATTTTTTGCCTACATTAAATAAATCATCGGCTATATTTAAGCTAGCTAGCACTAGCTCTCTGTTAAGGCCAAGTCTTTCTGATTTGGCTTCATTTATTCTCTTTTCAACATAACGGGCAATCTCTAGTATGTACTCTTCGCTCTCTTCTGTGATTAGGGTATATTCTACACCATCGATTTGTACTTGAACTTTGTTTTCGCTCATTCTTTCTCCTAACTACGTAAGATTACATTGTGATTTTCAAGTTCTTTTAATATATTTGCTTCGATACCTGTGATATCTTCTTCCTTGAGTGTTCTCTCAGCCGCCCTGTATTCTACCTTATATGAGATAGACTTCTTGTCAGATTCGATTTGATCTCCTGTATAAATGTCAAATAGCTCGATATTTTTCACCAAATCTTCGCCATTATTTATCATAATGTCTTCTATTACTTTACTTTCTAAATCTCTATCTGTAACGAATGAATAGTCACGGGTGATGGCTGGATATTTTGGAATTGGGGCATATTTACGATCTGTAATACGTTGGTCGCCAATTTTTGATAGGTTAATTTCTAGAAGTTGACAACCCTTAGCTATATCATACTCATCTCTAAGCTCATATGATAATTCACCAATACTTCCAATTTTTATATCCCCATAGTATATATCGGCACATCTACCAGCATGAAAGATTGGATTGTTGGAATTTGTTTCATAAGTAAAGCCTACAAAGCCCACATTTTTCATAGACTCTGTGAAATAATCTTTCATATCATAAAAGCTATAGTCACCATAAAGTCCGATTGTAAGTGTGTCATTTTCTAAAGGTAGGTCTTCATTTGTTTTTTCAAAAGTCTTGCCAAGTTCAAAAAGCTTGAGATCTTTAGCTCCCCTATTGATGTTTTTTGCTATTACATCTAGCATATTTGATATTTGAGTGGTTCTCATTACTGAGAAGTCTTCACCTAGTGGGTTAATAAGGGTGATGAAATCGCGTAGCTTTGAATCTTCTGCCACTCCCATTCTGTCAAATTCTCTCGGAGAGATGAAGGAATAGGTGGTTAGTTCTGAGAATTTTTGGCCAACTAAGGCTCTCCTTAAATCATCACGTAATAGTCTGTCAGCACTTCTAAGACCTCTTTGTAGAGATGAATATAGAGGTTTTGACTCGATATTGCCTATACCATATAGCCTTACTACTTCCTCTATGAGGTCAGCTTCGATATCAATATCTGTTCTAAAATATGGAACTTTGGCACGAATTGTATCTGTATCTATATTTTCGATTTCAAATTCTAAAAGCTCTAAGTTTCTTATAGCTTCTTCTTTAGTAAAATCAACGCCTGTAAGCTTATTTAGTCTGCTGATTCTAAGATTAACTTCTCTAGATTCACTTTCGCTTTGACCTATATCAAAACTTCCGCCAACAATAGTTCCTATGCCAAGGTCGTTAAAAAGCTTCATGGCACGTCTTGAACCAAAATCAGCCATTTCAACAGGGATTGCCTTTTCAAAACGAGTAGAAGCCTCACTACGAAGGCCAAGTTTTTTTGAGCTTTCTCTTATAGAAGTTGAATCAAAGTTTGCTGCTTCAAGCAGAATATTTTTAGTTTCATCAGTTACTTCACTATCAAAACCACCCATTATTCCAGCTATACCAATAGCTTCTTTACCATCAGCTATGACTAACATATCAGTATCTAATTCTCTTTGTTCACCATCAAGTGTTTTTATAATCTCTCCCTGATAGGCATCACGAACAATGATTTTTTTATCATTAAGCTTGTCTAGGTCATAAGCATGGAGGGGTTGGCCGGTTTCTAGCATAACAAAGTTTGTGATATCTACGATATTGTTGATAGGACGCATGCCTGCAAGGATGAGGTAGTTTTGTAGCCATTGAGGTGATTTTTCTACCTTCACATCTTTTACAACCCTTGCTGTAAATCTGTGGCATGAGCCACTTGTGATTTCAATTCCATTTGAGTAAGCTGATATATCCTCATCATTTGCACTGTACTCTATAGAAGGAAGGCTGATTTTTTCTCCAAAACTAGCCGCAGTTTCGCGAGCCATACCAATGATAGATAGGCAGTCTGGTCTGTTTGGTGTGATTTCGTATTCGATGACAGCAGTGTTAGAATTTAGGACTTCGCTAACTGGAGTGCCTGGTGTGAATTCACCATTTAAAATGATCACCCCTTCCCTAAATTCTTTTGGAATTACTGCATCAGGATAGCCTAGTTCTTGGTAACTTGTAAGCATACCTTCTGAATTGATACCAAAAAAGTCATGGTCGCCAATGACTGTCCCATTATCTAAGGTGGTCCCTGAGGTGATTACAAACAAATAGTCACCTACATTTGTGTTTTTTGCAGCGGTAATGATTGTGGTTGGCGCATCTTTTCCTATATCTATTTTTAAAACCTTGAGCCTATCTGCATTCGGATGGTCAGTTTGTTCAAGGACATGGCCTACCACCACACTGCTAAGGTCAGAAGTTGTGATTGTTACTTCTTCTACGTGGGATCCAGTTTCTGATAGCCTATCTGTGATAGTCTTTAGGTCTTTATCTATATTTACATAATCTTTTTGCCAAATTAAAGGTACTAACATCTCTTCTCCTAAAATTGTTGTAAGAATCTCTTGTCATTATCATAAAGCAGGCGGATATCATCTAGGCCGTATCTAACCATAGCTATACGGTCTACCCCAAGTCCAAAGGCAAATCCTGTGTATTTTTCACTATCTATTCCACAAGCGTCAAGCACATTTGGATGAACCATACCGCCACCTAATAGCTCCATAGACCAGCCAGTATTACCACAAGCTGGACAACCTTCACCACGGCATATTGGGCAAGTTACGTCTACTTCTAGGCTTGGCTCAGTGAATGGGAAATGGTGTGGCCTATAGCGGAGGTCAATTTCTTCGCCAAACATTTCTTTGATAAATGTCTCAAGGGTTGCCTTAAGATTTGCCATAGATACATTTTCATCTACTACAAGACACTCTAGTTGGTGGAACATTGGGCTGTGTGTACGGTCTACTTCATCATTACGGAAAACACGGCCTGCTGATACCATTTTGATTGGCGGTTTTTGCTCGTTCATTACCCTGATTTGTACTGATGATGTGTGTGGGCGGAGCAAGATATCATCTGTGATATAGAAAGTATCTGATGTAGACCTAGCTGGGTGGTCAGTTGGTGAGTTTAGGTCATCAAACACATTTTTTACAGTATCTATCTCTGGCCCATCTACCACTTCAAAACCCATGTTTTGGAAAATAGACTCTAGATTATCTAAGGTTTGGTTGATAAGGGCTAAATGGCCACTTTCTCCTCTATCAAAGTGCGCTGTCACATCTATTTTTTCATCTGCTATTTTTTTGATTAGAAGTTCGTGGTTTAAACTTTCTGTTTTTTGGCCGAGGGCTTCTTCGATTAGTTTGCTGTGCTCATTGATTAGCTTCCCAGCCATAGGTTTTTCTTCATTGGATAATTTAGCAATATTCTTTTTTTGCTCTGTAATTAGGCCTTTCTTGCCCAAGTATTTAACTCTGATTTGCTCAAGGGTTTCTAAATCTTCTGCAGCACTTATCTCATTTTCTGCTTGAGATAGCATTAGCTTTAAATTTTCTTCCATTATTTCTCCTTATAATAAAAAAAGTCCCATCCTAGAAAAGGACAGAACTATATCTGCGGTACCACCTTAATTGATTTTGATCAACAAAATCCGCTCATCTGGCCTTTAACGGGGCCAATCCGTATCAACTACTAATTTCACAGATAGCTTCATCGGTGAATATCAAATCCGTCACGCGCAAGGCTCTCATCATCCCTTGTTGCTGTTTCGCGAATAAATCTGACCTGTCCGAATCATTAGCTAAGTTTATTCATAATTATGCTTGCTGCAATGGCAGCATTTAGTGATTCGATTTGCCCTTGCATAGGGATTTTGACAAAGGTATCAGTGAGGCTTCTGATATCATCAGATAAACCATTCGCCTCATTTCCGATAGCAAGTATCAAATCTTCATTAATTTCACATTCATTTATATCATACCCGCTCATATCAGCGGCTACCATTTTATATGAGTTTTTTAGGGTCTTTATTTCTTCATAGCTCATATAAATAAAGTTTAACCTAAAAATTGAGCCCATAGAGGCTCTTAATGTTTTTTCGTTATATATATCAACTGTGCCTGAAGTTAAGATAACATCATTATAACCAAAGGCCTCGCAAGATCTTATGATAGTCCCCATATTACCCGGGTCATTTATCTGATCTAAGAGTAAGACCCTAGCTGATGATAAAGGCTTAGATTCTTTTTTCTTTACTACTGCCCCAAAGCCATCAGTACTTACCATACCAGTAAGCTTTTCAAATAATGCATTTGAAAAAATCACCTTTTGCTTATCAGTTTTATAATCGATATTATCTTCAGATAAAAAAATAAAATCAACATCAGCAGAAGAGAGAGCCTCTTCTACTAATTTCTTTGATTCTATTATAAAGGTATTTTCCTTGTCCCTAAACTTTTTTTGTTTAAGCTTTGATATAAATTTATATTTTTGATTGTCGGTAGATGAAATCACCATTATGCGCTTTGGCTAGCTAGTTCTACTAGTTTTGTGAATTCAGCTGGATTTTCAATAGCGATTTCAGCAAGCATTTTTCTGTTGATATCGATGTTTGCTTTTTTAAGGTTGCCCATGAATTGTGAATAGCTTGTACCATTTTGTCTAGCTGCAGCGTTGATTCTAGCAATCCATAGTTTTCTCATATCTCTTTTTCTATGTTTACGACCAATGTAAGCATAGTTTAGAGATTTCATTACAGCTTGGTTAGCTGTTCTATATAGGGTATGTTTTGAACCATAGTAACCTTTGGCTTGTTTTAATACTTTTTTGTGATTTTTCTTAGCGTTTACTGCTCTTTTTACTCTTGCCATTTCTTAGTCTCCTTCTTATTACATACCTAGTAATTGTTTAGCATTTCTTGCTTCAGCTTTAGATACTAGTGCTGGTTTTCTTAGTCTTCTTTTTCTTGCTGGTGACTTTTTAGCTGTTAAGTGGCTTTTGTAAGCTTTTCTTCTCATTACTTTGCCGCTACCTGTTACTTTGTATCTTTTAGCAGCTGCTCTTTTTGTTTTATTTTTATTTGCCATTTTCTACTCCTTGTTAGTGTTTGGTTCTAGGAACATTACTAGTGATCTACCTTCCATCTTAGGTTTTTTGTCTACTACTGCAGCATCACCTAACATAGCGGTAAATTTGTCCATTAGCTCATAGCCTGGTTCTTTACGGCCAAGCTCACGGCCTCTAAATCTTATAGAAACTTTTACTTTATCCCCGTTGTTTAAGAATTTGATTGCTTGATTTGCTTTAGTTTGTAAATCATTGTCTTCGATATTTAGAGAAAATCTAGTCTCTTTTAACTGAGCATTCTTTTGATTTTTTCTATTTTCTTTTTCTTTTTTCTCTTGATCGTATTTAAACTTTCCGTAGTCCATGATTCTAGTAACAGGTGGCTTAGCATTTGGGCTCATAAGCACTAGGTCTAAGCGTTTTTCATCTGCGCGCTCTTGGGCATCGCGAAGTGTTGTGATTCCTACCTGGTTACCATTTTCATCTATTAGCCTAACCTGGTCAGCTCTGATTTGATCGTTGATTCTTAAATCTTTTATAGTTATACCTCCTAAGTATAATTGCATAAAAAAAGCGGGCACAAAGTACCCGTTTATAATTTTTCTAATTTAAAATTATTAACCTACAAATTAAAATCGGCAGGTGAGTTAGGTACTTCTTTGTTGTCTATGCGATATATAATACTATGTTTTATGGAATATGTCAAATAATTTTATTTATGTATTTTATATAAGCTGATCTTCAAATATGTATATAGCTAAGAGCTTAAGATAGTGTAAATTTTGTTTATTTGTTGATTATGTTGATTCTTTGTTGTAGCAGCTTATAAATAATAATCTTCATATAAGCCTAGTCATTATCATGTCTAAGTTGGTAAACTTTCAAAGTCTTAGCCCTGAATCATTTGCTATATATTTTAATCCACTTTTAAATATGCCACAGCATAGACCTTGGTTCCTACATGGACTGCTACCACCGGCCCTGCTTGGACTTCTATAATATCTATAGCCTTATCCTCGATGTCAGTCAGCTCTGATTTTATTGGGTCTAGTATGCTTTTATCACTACCATACATATAAGCCATGTAATATTTATCACCAGGAAAAATCTCTTCTCTAATTTTCTTTTCAACCTCAGGATAGGATTTCTCCCTCGAAGACTTAAGTTTATATAAATCAAAGTCTCCTTTCCCATTGATTGACAAAAATGGCTTTAGGTTTAATAAGCTAGATGCCTTGCTGGCAGCCTTGCCTAATCTGCCTCCGGCTTTGAGGTATTTTAGCGTATCCACCCAGCCATAGGCAATAGAATTGCCTGCGGCTTTTTTTACTTTAGTTACAGTTTCATCTAGGGAATATCCCGCTTTAAGGAGATCATTGGCATATATCACTAGCATACCCTCTAGAATAGTAACTGTAAGAGAATCTATTATATGAACCTCTAAACCATACTTTTCTGCTACACTAGCGTTAGCAATAGTTGATGAAAGCTTAGACCCCATTCCTATAAAAATAGCCTTGTCATATCCATCATTTTTTATCGTTTTAAATATTTCACTAAAGTCCCCTGGGCTCGGCGAGGCTGATTTCGAGGTAAAATTAGGATTTGCTTGGTTTTTCTCATGGATTTCATTCGAATTAATCTCAGTCCCATCTTTGTAGTAGCAATCATCTATTACTACATATAAACTAATTACATATATGCTATTTTCTTCCACATAGTCCTGAGGTAGATTCGCCACCGTGTCAGTTATAAGTGCAATTTTCTCAGTCATGCAAGCCTCAATTAATCTACCTTAAATAAACCAAAGCCCAATAGTCCAGGTCCTGTGTTTGCCCCAAGTGTAGGCGATATTTCCACCCTGTGATAAATCTTTGCACCTCGGATAATGTCTGTGAATAATTTCTCGAGTTTTCTTGCTCCTTCTTCGTAGCCCCCATGGCCAACAAAGAAGTAGTACTCATTAATACCTTCTATTTCAGCTTTAGCATATTTTTTAAACTCTGCCAACACTTTTTTTTCACCTCGAGTAATTTTAGCCACCTTAAATGCACCTTCCAATGGATTTACTGTAAGGATTGGACGGACTGATAGGGCATCACCTACCCTACCCAATGATTTAGGTAGCCTTCCACCCTCAACTATATGTTTAAAAGATTCTATTGAGAAAAATACTCGCGAATGATCTTTTTTCTCATCTAATTTATTGCAAATCTCATCAAAGCTTAATCCTTTTTCAATCAATTCTTTTGCATACATAGCAAAATACCCTTCAGCCAGAGTAAGGCTAGCAGAATCAAATACATAAATTTCTAGGCCCTCTACCCTAGTCATTGATAATAGATTATAGGTTGATGAAAATTTTGAACTTAAACTGATGGCTAAAAGTTTGTTATAGCCGTCAGCCTTTATTTTCTCATACATTTCTAATACATCGCCAGGGGATGCAGTAGAAGTTTTTGCTGAAGTATGGTTTTCCTTTACCCAATTATAAAATTCTTTTGGAGATAATTCCTTACGGTCTTTTAGGTATTCTCCGTTTAAATTAACATAAAGGGGGAGGATATATATCCCTAATTCATTTGCAATTTCTAGCTCTATATCAGATGCAGTATCTACTAATATTGCTATCTTCTCCATAAGCTGCTCCTTATTCTAATAATTTATAATATGTCTTAGCTAAAACATAATATATCTTTATCTACTTTCAATTTCTATTACAGTTTTTTGATTGCTTTCAAAAATCGGTCTTATAGATGTAGATTCATATCTATAGGCCTTGTAAAACTTTTGTGTAATCTCAGGATGATCTCCAAAATGAAGAGGAAAGAGGACTTGTGGTCGGCATTCTTCGGCAAAAATATCTGCACCTTTATAATAATTTTCTTCAAGTCTTGGATCTACTGGCACAAAAGCTATATCAATATATTCTCTTTTTATTTTGTCTATTTCAGCCATATATAAATCGTACTCTTCTTTATCTGTTGCCTCATCATTGTCAGGCCATGCCCAATAATTCAAATCTCCCGCATGGAAAATACTAATACCCTCTACAAATAGCAGAATAGATATTCCTTGGTCAGTCGAACTAAAAGTCTTGATATTTAAGACCTTGCCATTGGCAATATTTACATGATAGGTCTTATTAGGAGCCACGAAATGGACATTATCTGAGCTATACAAACTCTTTAACATATCCATAGATAGCTTCTCATCTTTAATGTATATTACATTCTCATTTGTATGTAGCTTGCCTATATCAGTGCTTAAGATATAGGTCTTATCTTCCATATTTGGCACATTTAGTATATCTGAAGTGTAGTGGTCATCATGGCCGTGGCTTGATATAAATATTACTTTTTTGTCATCTGGGATATTTAGAATTCCCTTATAATAGTCAAATATTATGAAATAGTCGCCTATTTCTACTGTATAGCAGGAATGGTATACATACGTAATAATAATCTCGTTAGTCATAATCTCTCCAATTCTTTTACTCTTTATACCCAATTTCTTTTTTACAAAGAGTATAATGAATTCTAGGAAGTGATTAAATGAGTAAAGAAATTAAAACAAATGCAATGAGAAAACTAGATGATTTAGATATCGAATACGAACTAGTCGACTACGGCCTAGATGGTGAATTCACATCTGCTAGTGATATAGCTGAGCACGGATCTGGCGACATGTCATATATTTATAAGACCCTTGCCACCCACTCAAATACCAACGATATATTCATATTTGTAATCCCAGGGGATGCTCACATTGACTTAAAAAAGGCTGCCAAGGCTGTCGGAGTTAAAAAGCTTGAGCTCTTAGCCCTAAAAGACCTCAAAGCTAAAATAGGCTATGAAAGAGGAGCCACCACATCTTTAGCTATGAAAAAAGATTATCCAGTTATAATCGATCAAAGTGCCCTAGATAGAGATATCATAGGTATCTCAGCAGGAGCTATTGGCTATGGCTTAAAACTAGATCCAAAAGAACTAGCTAGAGCGAATGATGCAAATTTCTTTGACGTGACCCAATGACCATAGAAATACAACATCACGAGGACTTTATCGAATATATATTTCCTTCTGATAAAGATTATGAGAGGCTAAAGCTTTTAGTCATATTATCACCAATTTTTATAGCTAGTTTTGATAATGGGGATAGAGAACTTGAGTATTTAAAAGAGACTATCGAAAATTCTAATTTTCCCTACGGCCTTTATCCTCATTATTTTGATGGATTTGACCTAGATAATTATCAAAATTACTATGCTACAAAAGATTATAATGAAGACATATATTTAGATAAAGAAAATAATATCCATTTTAAAGTAAACCAGCTAGAAGATGTATATATAAATGCCCTAGGAAGTCTAATTGAAGCTTTAATACTAGATGATGAGGCTAGAAACTATTACCTATACTACTTTGCAAAAATGCGTGATGATATTGTAATAAATGGTAGAAGATCAATACTTGCAAATGGTATCCAGGCCTTTTACCTATCAAAGTATGTTGTAGTGTGGATGATGGACTTGTGTGAGTATGTGATGAAATATTCACCACAATACATTGATGACATCAAAGTAATATATCACCTAGCAAATATGCTTAAGAGTCCGAGAAACAATAGGAGAGATAATGACGACCTTTCATGAAGAACTGAACATCGAGTTTGTCGAATACCAAGAAGATTATGTAAAATTAAAGATGCCCCTAAAATCCTCCTATGCCAATCCAATTGGGAGCATGCACGGCGGCCTCATTGCAACACTAGCCGATACTGCAGCAGGACTATTGGCTAGCGCTGGAAAATATGTTACCCCTACCAATAATATGAGCCTATATTACTTGAGCCCTGTGATGGTAAAAGAAGGCGAATATGTATATGCCGATGCGAAAGTTATAAAACGCGGCAAGAATATAATTGTGATAGAAAGTGAAGTCTACGACTACGAAGGTACCCTTGCTGCCAAGTCAACCATTTCATTTTCTGTAGTTAACTTCGAAGGATCAGAAGAACTAGTAAAAAATATACAAAAGTACCTACCAAATTAAAATATCGGGCTTTCTATAGCCCGATATTTTTTATTTATTCGAATTTCTCCATATACCAAGTTTTTCTGCTTCTTTGATAAGCTCATCTCTATTGTCTGGGTGAGCTAGGTCTATTAATGCCTCTGTAGCCTGCCAGGTGGTAAGGCCTTTCATGTTTTTGATGCCTTGCTCAGTTGCTATATAATGAGTATTTGATCTCACTGCTGTAGCTTGAGTACCAGCTGCAAAAGTTGGGACAATGTTTGATATTCTATTGCCCTCTTTATCAAGTCTTGATGAGCTTAGGGCAACTATAGAACGGCCACCTTTGGATTGATATGCACCTAAGATAAAGTCGAGCGCTCCACCAGCTCCAGATATGTGGCGGGTACCGACTGTTTCTGATGAAATTTGCCCCCATAGGTCTACTTGCATGGCTGTATTTATCGAAACAAAGTTGTCAATTGATGAGATAACCTTAAAGTCATTTACATAATCCACTGGAGCTGCCATTAGCTCTTCGTTGTGGTCGATGAAATCATAAAGTTCTTGGCTGCCCGCGGCAAAGGTGTAGGTTTGACGGCCAATGTCGCGATTTTTCTTCTTACCTGTGATATTGCCAACCTTGCTCATTTCAACAAAGGCATCTACATACATCTCAGAGTGGACACCTAGGTCTTTGAGGTCTGATTTGGCTATTTCAGAACCGATAGCATTTGGAAGTCCTCCAATACCTATTTGTAGGCAATCTCCATCATGAAGTAGGTCTACTACGTGACTTGCTACTCTTAGCTCTTCCTCACCGAAAGACGCCTTTGGAAGAGTCAGCATATCGTGATTTGACTCGTATATATAATCTACATCTTTAATATTGATGTAGTTTTGATAGCCACCTAGGGCAACTGGTACATTTTCATTAACCTCAAGAATGATTTTATCAGCTGCTTCAAACATAGCCCAAGTGTGGCTAGTTGATAAACCAAAGTTGAAATTGCCGTGCTTATCCATAGGCGAAACTTGCATAAGAGCAATATTTAATTTATTAGAGTATTCTCTAATGTATCTAGGCACTTCGCTATAGCGCATTGGTATAAAGAATGTGCCCTTGTTATTGTTTACATAGCCTCTCTCGACGCCAGATGCATGCCAGGTATGGTAGGTGAAGTGATCTCCATTTGGGTCAGCTTCTACAACTTGCGATTTTAGAGGAACTACCCCAGATCTAATATTTACATCATGAAGTTCATCAACTCTTTTGGCAAGTTCTTTGTCAAATTCAACAGGAAATAGGACACACCATCCCATTTCAACCCAGTCTCCATCTTTAACCATAGCTGCTGCTTGTTTAGCAGTAATCAGCTTATCTTGGTATTGTTGTTTAAAATCCATCTTAATCTCCTTTCACTTATATATCTATATATAGCCACTTTATTTTATATTAAGCAATACATATACTTGCTAGTTAACTCATGGCTTTAAGCTATATATTACTTGTTCGATCTTCTCCATATATTCATTTTTTCAGCTTCTTTTATAAGCTCATCTCTAAATTGTGGGTGAGCGAGTGAGATAACACCTTCTGCTCTTTCCCATACTGACTTACCCTTGAAGTTGAAGATACCTTGTTCTGTTGCTATATAGTGGGTATTTGCACGCACACCTGTTGGTTGAGTACCTGGTGCAAATGTTGGTACTATATTTGATACTAGATTACCCTCTTTGTCCTCACGAGCTGACATTAGAGTAATAAATGACTTACCACCTTCAGATTCATAGGCACCTAGCATGAAGTCAAGAGCCCCACCAGAGCCTGAAATGTGGCGTGTACCTACAGATTCTGCTGAAGATACGCCGTGTAAATCAACTTGGATAGCACCATTGATAGAGCAGAACTTATCTATTCTATTTACTGTAGATGGGCTATTTACATAGTCTACAGTTTTGCCAACCACTTGTGGATTTTCTCTCATATATTCATACATGCGTGGTGAACCCATAGCAAATGTATATATGTGGTTGCCGCGGTCGATATTTTTTCTAAGGCTTGTTACTTTACCAGCCTCGATTAAATCTACAAAACCATCTACAAATAACTCTGTGTGACATCCAAGGTCTTTTAAATCAGATTTAACTATTTCATTAACAATAGCACTAGGTAGGTTGCCAACACCGATTTGTAGAACCATGCCATCTTCTAGCTCATCTACTACGTATTTAGCTACCTTAGCTTCTGCTTCGCCTGCTGCTACTATTGGAATACCGCGTACATCTGGGTTGTCCCCTTCGATGATGTAATCTATTTCATCAATATAAATAGCAGAATCAAGACCACCAGATACTACCGGCATCTTTTCGTTTACTTCTACAATTACAATATCAGAGCTTTCAAATTGGGCACGAGTGTGGCTTGTTGCAAGACCAAAGTTGAAGAAACCATTGTGGTCCATTGGAGCTACTTGCATTACATAAATATTTGTTTTTAAATATCCACGTTTATAATAGCTAGGCATTTCTGAATACTTCATTGGTGCATACTGAGACTGGCCAGATGAGAATAATTTTCTCATTGGTCCAAGACCATGGAAGCAGGTGTAGTCGAAGTGTTTGTTTTCTGGGTCCGCTTCAAATACATCAGGAGTCTTTAGCTCACAGCCCCCTCTTAGGTGGAGATCACTAAATTCATTAATTCTCTTAGCCAGAGCATTTTCAAAATATATACTATAGCTAGTAGCCCAGCTTAGGTCTATATAGTAGCCATCTTTAACTAAGTCAACTGCTTTATCTGCAGATATAAGTTTTTCTTGATACTTGTCTGTGATACTCATACTCGCTCCTATTGTAATTTTTCTATAAGAATTGGAAGAATTTCTTTATAGTCACCAACTATACCATAGTCAGCTTCTGCAAAGAATGGTGCATTTTCATTGTTATTAATTACTATAATATTACTTGTTTCTTTTAATCCTAATAAGTGTTGGACTGCCCCAGAGATACCTACACCAATGTAGTTTTTACCTGGGAATTTTTGACCAGATAGGCCAATATATCTATCTACCGGCAACCACTTACGTGTTTCAGCTATTGGTCTAGATGCACTTACTACAGATCCTGTAGCGTTTGCTAATTGGTTGATAAGTTCCATGTCTTCTTCTTTTTCAAGACCCATACCAAAGGCTACCACACGGTCAGCATCGCTAATAGAACCGTTGATATCACATGGTTCGCATTTTAGGTTTTCAATACCTATAGCATCAATTAGTTTATTAACCCTATCTTCTGCGCTACCTTCGTTTATGATAATATTTTTTCTCTCACCTGTGATTTTTCTTTTTGGTTTTTCGTTTGCTGCTTCTTTTGATTCTTTCTTTTCAGATGCCCCATCTAGTTTACCAATAATCGATCTTGAGATAACAATTTTTTGAACTTCAGATGCACCTTCATAGATACGGTTGATTCTGGTGTCACGGTACATTCTTTCGATTGGTATACCTGTGATAAAGCCAGCACCACCATGCATTTGAAGAACTGTATCTGTAACAAATGCTGCGGTTTCAGATGCAAATAATTTTGCCATAGCTGCTGCTTCTAGGAAGCCCTTGCCTTCATCTTTCATTTTAGCTGCAGTGTATACTAGGTGACGAGCTGCGTTGATTTTTGTACCCATGTCAGCAAACTTGAATTGGATATCTTGGATAGCTGCTAGTGGCTTACCAAATTGGTATCTATTTTTAGTATGATCAAGGCCTTCTTCAAATGCACCTTGAGCTATACCTAGGGCTTGTGAACCGATGCCGATTCGACCACCATTTAGTGTAGTCATCGCAATATTAAAACCCTTACCTTCTGGACCTAGTTGGTTTTCTTTTGGAATACGCACGTTATTAAATGTTAGTCTACCAGTTGATGATGAGTGTAGACCCATTTTGCCGTAGGTATCTGGGATTTCAAATCCTGGTGTACCTTTTTCAACTATAAATGCTGTGATACCTCTGGTACCGATGCCTGGTGTTGTGAGAGCAAATACGATATAGATGTCTGCATATGGAGCATTGGTGATATATATTTTTTCACCATTTATAACAAATTCATCACCATCAAGCACTGCTGTAGTTTGTAGGCCACCAGCATCAGATCCTGCTTCAGATTCTGTTAGTACAAAAGCACCTAGTTTGTCACCACTTGCTAGCTGTGGCACCCAGTATTTCTTTTGCTCTTCACTACCCCAGTCCATGATTGGGCTTGTCGCTGCTGATGAGTGTACTGACATAAATACACCTACACCAGCATCTACTCTAGAGATTTCTTCTACGAGTATTGAATATTCTAGGAAGGTCTTGCCCATGCCGCCATATTCTTTTGGCCATGGAAGCCCTAACCAGCCTTTTTCTCCCATTTCTTTGATAACTTCAAGTGGGAATACATTATTAACATCCCAGTCAAACGAGTTCGGCTTTATTTTCTTTTCTACAAATTCACGAACTTCTGCTCTAAATGCTATTTGTTCTTCATTTAGCAGATAATTCATATTAATTAAATTTTCTGTCATAGTTTCTCCTAAAATTTTAGTATGATTTATTTATCGCTATAGTCGTAGAATCCTTTGCCGGTTTTCTTGCCAAGCCATCCAGCTCTAACATAATTTTTTAGCAGTGGGTTTGGCGCATATTTTGGATTTCCATATCCTTCGTACAATACATCTAAAATATACGAAACTGTATCAAGACCAATAAAGTCAGCTAGTTCAAGTGGACCCATAGGGTTATTTGTAGCAAGCTTCATTATAGTATCGATTTCTTCTACACCAGCTACTCCTTCATTTAAACAGCTAATAGCTTCGTTGATATAAACTTGTAATACTCTATTTGACACAAAGCCAGGAACATCATTACATACAACAGGAACTTTAGCTATGGCTTCTGTTAGGTCGTGTATTATTTGATAAGTTTCGTCTGATGTTTGTAGGCCTCTAATGATCTCTACAAGCTTCATAACAGGCACTGGATTCATAAAGTGCATGCCGATACACTTATCTGGGTGTTTATAATGTTTTGCAAGCTCTGTAATAGGCAGTGATGAGGTATTGGTTGCCATAATGCAATCATCTGAAACTACTTCACCAACTTTAGAAAATAAGTCTGATTTTGCATCTAAGTTTTCAACTATAGCTTCAACTACTACATCAACATCACTAGCCTCAGATAAGTCTTTACACTCTTTAAGATTAGCTAGGGCAGCATCTCTTTGCTCTTGTGTTTTCTTTTCTTTCTTAACGTCTTTATCTAATATTCCTGTAATAAATTCAATTCTTTTTTCTACAGCACCTTCAAATGTATCATAAAGTAGCACTTCAAAACCTGATTGTGCAAATACTTGGGCTATACCCCCTCCCATTTGACCAGCACCTACTACTAAAACTTTTTTTACATCCATCTTAGCTACACTCCTTAATTTTATATTTGTCTAGTTAAAATCGTTCAATAATAATTTACCCAAAACTTTATTCTAAACAAACATTTTCATATAAATATTTTCTTAACATTATTTTTAATAAAACAATATTTTAACTAGTTTAAAACAGCTAAGATATTGGGTATTTAGCTATTAATAGATATTGATTGAAATTTACAATGCATCAATAAATTTAATCAATGTAGCTATATAGGAAAACGTTAGGAGTGATTATGAACTTATTAGACGACTTAAAAATACTAGATTTTACGACCTTACTGCCAGGTCCATATGCCACCTGGCAACTGGCAGAAATGGGCGCTAAGGTTACAAAAATTTCTGCACCAGAAAGGCTAGATCTTGTTTTGGAAATGGAGCCAAAAACTGAAAATGGTATTAGTGCCAACCGTGCTTGGATGAACAATAAAAAAGATGAGATTTTCCTAGACCTTAAGAGTAAAGAAGGCTACGATGAAATCATTAGGCTAATCAAGGAAGAAGGTTATAACTGCATCATAGAACAGTTTAGACCAGGAACTATGGCGAAGTTTGGCCTCTCCTACGATGAAGTGAAAGAATTTGCTCCTGATTTGATATATTGTTCTCTATCGGGCTATGGACAAACGGGTCCTTATAAAGATAGGGCTGGCCATGATATAAATTATTTAGCTCTTTCTGGTATTATGAGTTTTTCCGGTAGGAAAGAAGAGGGACCTGTACTATACGGCACCCAAATTGGTGATATAGCCTCATCTCTAAATGCAATTATCGGTATACTCGCAGCTCATAGCAAGAGAAAGGAAAATGGAGAGGGTATTTATATAGATATCGGCATCTTGGATAGTCTGACTCCCCTAAACTCAATGCTTGGAGCCGGGGCTATGCTAGATAATAATAATCCTACAAGACAATGTCATTGGTTAAATGGTGGCGGTATATATGATTTCTATGAGACAAAAGATGGTAGGTATCTGGCAGTAGGATCTGTAGAACCTAAATTTTTCAAAGTTTTATTAGAAACATTAGGTCACGAAGACTGGCTAGATGAAGGTGTGAGTATCGAATCTAGTGGTGAGTATAAAGAAATTATCAAGGCTGATATAAAAGAGAAAACATTTGACCAATGGGTTGAGATTTTTGCAAAGGAAGATGCCTGCGTAGAACCAGTTTTAACTGTAACGGAGGCCTTAGTTGATAGCGAAAATGCAAAAGAGCGCGAGCAGACAGCTAAAGTAGCTATTGAAGATGATGAGATTTTGACCTATCAAAATCCAATAAAATTTAGGAAATAATAAGAGGCTAGAGTATTTATTACTCTAGCCTCTTATATTTGTACTTAGTCTTCTAGTCTTATAAGAACAGCATCACCTTGTGCACCACCTGAGCAAATAGCAGCCACGCCTAATTTTGCATTTTGTTGACGCATAGCTGATACTAATTGCATAATGATTCTTGCTCCTGTAGCTCCGATTGGATGTCCAAAGGCAATTGCCCCTCCATTGATATTTAATTTTTCATCTGGAATTGGAATGATTTGTTGAGTTCTATTGACTACTGCAGCAAAGGCTTCGTTTACCTCAAATAAATCTATGTCATCCACTGTTAGGTCATTTGCTTCAAGTAGCTTTTTAATAGATTCTCCTGGAACATCTACGATATATGGGGCATCTTTTGATACCCATGCTGTATCTATTATTGTAGCTAGTGGTTTGATACCAAGTTCATTAGCTTTTTCACGGGAAGCTACTACTATAGCTGAAGCACCGTCGTTTGTAGAAGGAGCATTACCAGCTGTTACTGTATTTTCTTTGAAGAATAGACCCTTAAGTCCTGCAAGTGATTCTTCTGTGACACCTTCTCTAGGTTGTTCATCTTTATCTACTACGATTGGATTGCCTTTTCTTTGAGGAACTTCTACTGGCACTATATCTTCATCAAGTCTACCATTTACCATAGCATCTTGGGCTCTTTGTTGGCTAAGAGCTGCCCATCTATCTTGTTCTTCGCGACCTAGATTGTATTCAGTAGCTGTTTTACCTGCAGATTCACCCATGTGTTGGTCATACCATGGATCCCATAGCCCATCTGTTACCATTAGGTCCTTAAATTCTGCATTAAACATTCTGTGGCCCCATCTAAATTCTTGAGTAGCAAATGGAGCGTTACTCATAGATTCCATACCACCTGCCACTGCAAGATTGATATTACCAGCTCTAATCATCATGTCAGCAAGTGTAACTGCAGTAAAAGATGATGCACAAACTTTATTTATAGTCTGAGAAGGAATAGACCAATCAAGACCAGCATGGCGGGTTGCTTGACGTGATGGGATTTGTCCCTCGCCTGCTTGTAGGACATTACCCATTAATACATAGTCTATATCCTCATCTTTTATTCCTGCTCTATCAATCGCCCCTCTAATAGCAACGCCACCTAGCTCTACTGCTTGTAGAGCTTGTAAAGCTCCACCAAATTTACCAAAGGGTGTTCTCGCATATCCTAAGATTACCGTTTCTCTCTTATCCATAATAATCCTTTCATATATTTAACTTATTTCAATTTATATGTGATTTTTATTTTAACTAGACATAATCATTACACCCACAAACAAATAAAATGCAAACATTTTCATAATTTATTTATATTTAGTCAAACTACTTTACCATTTTATATCAATCTTTATATAAATTTTTAAACAAAAAAAGCCAGTGATTTTACTCACCAGCTTAAATATCTATTATGGTCTTTCTACAACGATAGCTGTACCCATGCCGCCACCTATACAAAGAGTAGCGATACCTTTTTTGGCATCTCTTTTTTGCATTTCGTATAGAAGAGTTGTGAAAATTCTAGCACCAGAAGCACCAATTGGGTGGCCAATTGCTATAGCACCTCCGTTTACGTTTACTATATCTTCATTTAAGCCAAGTTCTTTTATAACTGAAAGAGCTTGAGCTGCGAAAGCTTCGTTTGCTTCAATTAGGTCTATATCTTCAAGTGTTAGATTTGCTTTTTCTAGGGCTTTTTTAACTGTTGGAATAGGTCCTGTACCCATGATAGCTGGGTCTACACCTTCGGTAGCATAGCTTACGATTGTAGCAAGTGGAGTTACGCCAAGTTCTTTAGCTTTTTCTTCACTCATTACAATAAGTGCTGCTGCACCATCGTTGATACCAGATGAGTTAGCTGCTGTAACTGTACCACCATCACGTTTGAAGGCTGGTTTTAGTTTTGCTATACCTTCAGCTGTTACACCTTCTTTGATGTATTCATCTGTATCAAATACTGTAACATTACCTTTTCTATCAGTGATTTCTACTGGTACAATCTCATCTTTAAATCTGCCTTCAGCACGTGCTTTTTCTGCCTTTTGTTGACTTTCAGCTGCTAGCCTATCTTGTTCTTCACGTGTTAAGCCGTATTTATCTACGATATTTTCTGCTGTGATACCCATTGGATAGCCTTCAAATGCATCTGATAGACCATCTTTTTGCATTTCATCAACTATACCCTTATCACCCATACGAGCTCCCCATCTTGTGTCAGGAAGTAGGTATGGAGCGTTTGTCATAGATTCTGTACCACCAGCAAGTACTACATCTGCATCTCCAGCTTTGATCATTTGTGCTGCTAGAGAAACAGATCTTAGACCAGAACCACATACTATATTTATAGTCATAGCTGGTTTTTCTTGTGGGATACCTGTATGGATTGATACTTGACGAGCTACGTTTTGGCCAAGTCCAGCTTGAAGTACACAGCCAAATACAGTTTCATCTATATCTTCTGGTTTGATTCCTGCTCTGTTGATTGCTTCTTTGGCTGCAATCACACCAAGATCTACTGCTGATTTTGTCTTTAGTCCACCACCGTAAGAACCTACTGGAGTTCTTGCTGCACTTGCTATTACTACTTTATTGCTCATAATATTTCCTCTCTTTATATTTTGATAAATTTTATTTCTTAGAATTATTTATTTGCTGTAATCGTAGAAACCTTTACCAGTTTTTCTACCTAATTCTCCTGCAGCTACTTTTTGACGAAGTAGCACTGGTGCTGCATACTTATCTGATCCAATTGTATCTTTCAAATAGTCCATAATGCTTAGCACAACATCTAAACCTATAAGGTCAGCTAATTCTAGTGGACCCATTGGATGGTTTGCACCAAGTTTCATTGCTGTATCTATGCCTTCTGGGGTAGAGATACCTTCTGCTAATACGTAGATTCCTTCATTTATCATTGGAATAAGGATTCTGTTTACTACAAAGCCTGGAGATTCCTTAACTTCTACTGGTGTCTTTCCAATCTCTTCGGTAATTTCAATGATTTTATTTACAGTTTCATCACTAGTTGTGATACCTTTGATAACTTCTACTAACTTCATCACTGTAGCAGGATTAAAGAAGTGCATACCAATAACTTTGTCTGGTCTTTGTGTAGCCACAGCTATTTCTGTGATAGAAATTGATGATGTGTTTGAAGCTAGGATAGTCTTTTCATCACAAGTCTCGCATAGCTCTTTAAAAATAGCTTTCTTTATTTCTGGATTTTCGCTAGCTGCTTCTATGATTAAATCGCAATCTTTAAGATCATTTACATCTGTTGTGAAGTTGAGTCTACTTAGATATTCGTTTTTTTGTTCCTCAGTAATTCTTTCTTTTGCAACAGATTTATCAAAAGATTTGGTTATGGTATTTCTACCTTTTTCAATAAACTCTTCCTTTATATCTCTTACAACTACATCATAGTGTTTGCTCATAACTTCTGCTATGCCAGCACCCATTGTGCCTGCACCAATTACACCAATTTTCATTTCAAAACCTCCTTATTTATTTGTAAATTTTGGGTCTTCTTTATTTACAAATGCTTTAGTTCCTATTTCTTTATCTTCTGTTGTAAAAGTCAGACCGAATAAGTTTTCTTCTATTTTCATAGCTTGGTCTATGTCTACTTGACCTCCGGTGTTGATTGCTTCTTTACTTAATCTAACAGCTATTGGAGCTTGGCTTGCAATACTATTAGCTAAATCGTTTACAACACCATCTAGTTCATCCGGCTCAACTACTTTTTGTACAAGTCCTATTTCATAAGCCTTGTCAGCTTTAATATTTTCAGCTGAGTAGATAAGATATTTCGCCCAGCCTTGACCTACTAGTCTTTGTAGTCTTTGTGTTCCACCAAAGCCAGGTATTAGTCCAAGATGTACTTCTGGCTGACCAAATAAAGCCTTAGTAGATGCTATTCTTATATCACAGCTCATAGCTAGCTCACAGCCACCACCTAGGGCAAAGCCATTTACTTCAGCTATAACAGGTATTGGAAGAGTTTCTATTTTTCTAAATACTCCCATACCACGTTTGGCAAAATCTTTAGCAGCTAAGCCATCTAATTCTGACATTTCCTTAATATCAGCCCCTGCTATAAAAGATCTGCCCTCACCTGTTATGATTAGAACTCTAAGGTCGTTATTTGCTGCCACTTCATCTAAAGCTTTATCTAGGTCAGCTAGGACTTCAGAGTTTAATGCATTTAGGGAATCTGGTCTATTAATTATTATCTTTGCGATATGTTCATTTACCTCGTACTTAATTGTACTAAATTCCATAATGATCCTCCTATATTATGTTCTATAATATTCATACCCTATTTACTAGCCTTAGCTAATTTAACCTTTTTGATTAATTCTGGAACAACTTCATTTATATCGCCAACGATTCCTACATCTGCCACATTAAAGATATTTGCATCAGGGTTTTTATTGATTGCAATAATCAGATCAGATTCTTCCATACCTGCCAAATGCTGAATAGCTCCTGATATACCAAGGGCTATATATAGGTTTGGTCTTACTGTTTTACCAGTTTGACCTACTTGGCGGTCCTTATCTACCCAGCCAGAATCAACTACAGCTCTAGATGTGGCAAGTTCCCCCTCAAGTACATCAGCCAGCTCATAAGCCAGTTTCATATTCTCAGCTGATCCTATCCCACGGCCTACGGCTACTAGAATTTCCGCATCTTCGATTTTTATTTTCTTCTTATCAGCAAGTTTTTCTTCGATGATTTCTACATTTACATCGCTATCATCTAGCTTAACTTCATATTCGTGGATTTCTCCAGTTCTATCTGAATCTTTTTCATCTTTTTGCATTACACCTGGCCTAACTGTTGACATTTGTGGACGAGCGTCTGGGGATTGAATGGTTGCCATTAGATTTCCACCAAAGGTTGGACGTGTCATATTAAGTAGACCTGTATCCTCATCTATTTCTAACTTCGTACAATCAGCTGTAAGCCCACAACCAACTCTTGCAGATACTCTTGGCGCAAGGTCACGACCAATTGTAGAAGCACCAAATAATACGATTTGTGGTTTTAAATCATTTATTACTTTTGTGATTGCTTTTACATATGGTTCTGTAATATATCTTTTAAGTATTTTGTTATCTACATAGTAAACTTGGTCAGCACCATAGTGGATCAATTCTTCTGTTTGACCTTCTATGTCATGACCTACTAGTAGGGCTATCACATTTTCATTTAATTCATCTGCTAGTTTGCGTGCTTTGCCAATAGGTTCAAATGACACGTTTTGTAGGATGCCATCCCTTTGTTCGCAAACTACTAATACATCTTTATATTCGTTCATTTAAAACTCCTTAGATTAAAAACTCGCCTGCTAATTTATCAACAATGATATTAGCACCCTCATCTGCAGCTACTTCAAATACTTTACCTGCTTGCTTGGCCCCTTTAGTAAATGACCTTTTTACTTTTGTAGGTGAACCAATTAAACCTATTTGGCTGCGATCTACTTCTATGTCATCTACAGTCCAGGTTTTAACTATATCTGTACTATTGGCTTCATATATTTTAGACACCCTCATATACCTAGGTGAATTCATTTCGCCTAGAGTAGTAATAAGCACTGGGAATTTTGCTCTGATTATTTGAAATCTATCTTCAAATTGTCTTTGTACTTCAATATATTCATCAGTGATATTTTTTATATCTTCTACATATGATATAGATGGGATACCGAGGTGTTCAGCTGTTTGTGGCCCTACTTGGGCTGTATCACCATCGATGGCTTGACGACCGGCTATGATTAAATCATAATCTAGATTGTTGATAGCAGCAGCAAGAGCTGTAGATGTTGCCCATGTATCAGCTCCACCAAAAGCCTTATCTGTTAGCAATATTACCTCATCACAACCCATAGCATAGGCTTCTTTTAAGGCAGCTGCAGCTTGTGGTGGTCCCATAGATAGAACTGTTACATGCGCCCCATTTTTTTCTTTAATCTTTAAGGCTTCTTCGATACCCGCTTTATCATCTGGGTTTATAATTGATGGAAGACCTTCCCTCATGATTCTTCCAGTTTCTTGGTCAATTTTTACCTCATTGGTGTCTGGAACTTGTTTAATTAATACTACTATATTCACTATAAACTCCTATTATAAAAGACTTCCTGATATAACCATTCTTTGAACTTCTGATGTACCCTCATATATTTCACAAATCTTAGCATCTCTCATCATACGTTCTACTGGATAATCCCTTGTGTAACCATAGCCACCGTAAAGTTGAACACACTTGGTTGTGACTTCCATGGCAACTTCTGCTGCAAATAGTTTGGCATGGGCTGCACTTACATTGTAAGCAAGGCCCGCATCTTTGTCAGAAGCAGCTTTATATACTAAAAGCCTTGCAGCTTCGATTTTGTTAGCAAGATTTGCTATTTGGAATTGAGTATTTTGGAATTTTGATAGACTCCTACCAAATTGTTCTCTTTCTTTGACATAGTCTATAGTTTTCTCTAGAGCGCCTTCTGCTATACCAAGTGCCTGGGCAGCTATTCCAATCCTACCTCCATCAAGGGTAGTCATAGCTACTTTAAATCCTTTGCCTTCTTGGCCAAGTAGGTTTTCAACTGGTATATGGCAATCTTCAAAGATGAGCTCACATGTTAGCGAACCATGGATACCCATTTTCTTTTCAGGTAGGCCAATAGTAAAGCCTGGAGTATCTTTTTCTACGATAAATGCTGATATACCGCGTGTGCCCTTAGACTTATCAGTCATAGCTATAACAATAAATGTATCTGCGAGTGTTGCATTTGTTATAAATATTTTAGATCCATTTAGGATATATTCTTTGCCATCATCTGAGAGGTGAGCTGTGGTTTGTTGCATAGATGCATCTGTACCAGCCATTGGCTCAGTAAGTGCAAAGGCTCCTATGTGCTCACCTGTGGCTAGCTTTGTTAGGTATTTTTCCTTTTGTGCTTGTGTACCATAAGTTTCTATTGGCCAACAAGCAAGCGATGTATGGGCTGATATGATTACTCCTGTTGCTGCACAAGCTTTGGAAAGTTCTTCTACAGCCATTATGTAACCTAAGTAATCCCCACCCTCTCCGCCGTATTCTTTTGGCACTGGTATACCAAAAAAGCCAGCATCCTTAAGCTTCGGAATATTTTCATATGGTGGTCTTTCTTCTTCGTCGATTATTGCTGCTAGAGGCTCTACTTCGCGAAGTGCAAAGTCCCTGTACATTTCTCTTAGCATCTTGTGAGTACTGTCTATACTAAAATCCATACTATCTCCTTATATTTATTAACTCGTTTCTTATAGTCATTATATGGGCTAGTCATAGATTGTCAAAAAATTATTTATCTTAATACTTTAATTACCCCAATAAAAAAGAGCACATCTGTGCTCTAATCTAGGTATTTTAAAAATTCATCCACGCTCACTGTGACTTGATCACCTGTTTCCATGTTCTTTACAGTCACATCTAGCTTATTAAACTCTTCCTCGCCTAATATAAGGGCATATTTGGCCCCAATCTTGTCGGCGTAGTTCATTTTCTTCTTAAACTTGCCTCTTTCCAGATAAATATCAGCACGCATGCCAGCTTCTTTTAGCATGTTTAATATATCAATCGAATAGAAAGTGTACGACTCGCCCATAGGTAGAACAAGTACATCAGTTTGGCCACTCTTATTCTCATCTACAAGTCCCAGCTCCATGAATTGATAGAATAATCGGGTGAGACCAATACTCATGCCCACCCCAGGTAGAGCTTGCTTGCTAAAATTGCTAGCAAGATTGTCATAGCGGCCTCCAGAACATACTGATCCTATAGATTCATAACCATTTATAAAGGTCTCATATACAGTAGATGTATAATAATCTAGGCCTCTAGTGATGGCAAGGTCTATTTTAATGCTTGAATCTGGTATTCCAAATTTTACCATATAGCCGTGGACATATTTTAACTCCAGCACTCCTTCCTTGTATAAATCATTGCCATCGAATGCTTCTAATTCAGTAATTAAGGCGGTATTTTTTAAGTCTGATTCTAAGAAATCAAGTGTAGTTGCAGTTTTTTCTTCTCCTATAATCTCTGTGAGAAGCTCTCTGGTCTTATCTATACCTATCTTATCTTTTTTATCGATAGTACGTAGAACTTCTGTAGTATCTTCGATGTCTAGTGAATTGAAAAATCCATTTAACAGCTTCCTGTTGTTAATATGGAAGGTAATATTTGGAAAATCCATGCGTGAAAATGCCTCATAGATAACTCTGGCAAGGAGTGCATCATTTTCTATTGCGAGTTCATTATGCCCGATGATATCTATATCAGCCTGATAAAACTCTTTATACCTACCCTTCTGATTGCGCTCACCGCGGTATACTTTGGCTATTTGATAGCGTTTAAATGGAAAATTGAGATTAGAAAAATGTTCTGCCACATAGCGAGCAAGTGGGACTGTAAGGTCAAATCTTAGGCTCATATCCTTTGATTCACTAGCAATTTCAAATATTTGCTTCTCGGTTTCTCCACCACCCTTGGCAAAGAGGATTTCATTTTTTTCTATAACAGGTGTATCAATTGGTGAAAATTGATAGTCTCTAAAGGTTTCTTCTATTGTATTTTTTATACTATCAAAGACTACTTGCTCTTCTGGTAGGAGCTCCATTACTCCGGCAATAGTCGATGGTTTTACTATATCCATGTAAATCTCCTAGGCTTATTTTGTATAAAATTTATCTTGTGCATCTATTATACAGTATATAAACATTATTATAAAGAAAATGAGCCATGGAAAGCCCATTTCATATAAAGGCATCCATGATATTAGTTTAGAAATACGTAGGGCCACACTTTCACTCACCATCGCTACATAGGCTATGATAGCCTGGTATAGCGATATTATTCCTATTATAGAAAATGTAAAGATTCTAGGCTTTTGCCTGGTTTTTATATTTGTTAGATTAAAGCAAATCATAACTAAAACTATTGGATAGGCAAAGCTTAGTAAGGGCGATGTTAAATTTACAAACTGATCTACTCCAACTAATGACAGAATCATCGAAATAATAGCAATAGTGATTGCGATAAATCTATAGGAGTACTTATCAGATGTAATCTTATCTATCATATCTGATATCGAGCTAATAAGGCCCACACTTGTAGTAAAGCAAGCTAGAACTATGATTGCTGTAAGGATATATTTGCCAAAACTACCCATTATGCTTTCTGCTATGGCTACTAAAAGTCCCGTTCTCGAATTGATATTAGCATGTCTTATAGATGCACTCGCACCGAGATAAGTAAGAGCTAAATATACTAGGCCAAGGCCGATAGTCGCAACTAGAGTTACCTTGATAGTTTTCTCTAAAAGGTCATCACTATAGCCTTTTTTTATCAAACTATGTATTATAATCGGCGCAAAGGCTATAGCTGATAGGGCATCCATAGTGTTGTAGCCTTCTATGGCTGAATGTGTAAAGGTATGAGACCTTGAAATATCTGATGCTCCAATTTCTCCTATAGGATTTACAACCCCAGCTATTATCATCACAATTAAGACTACAAGCAAGATAGGGGTTAAGTATTTTCCTATTATATCAACTACATTATTTGCTTTTAAAATGACAACTAAACTTAGGCCAAAAAATACTATAACAAACAGATAATACGAAATATTTATGCCAGATGCTATGACAACCTCAGCACTAGTTGCCCCCGTCCTAGGTATAGCCCCCAGCGGCCCCAAGGTGATTGCTATTAGCCAGATAATAGCCCTAGCTAATTTATCCCCACCTACTTTAGTGAATTCTTTCACATCACCATTCTTTTTTGCCATACTAATTACAGCAAGGCTTGCCAGCCCCACACCAGTTAGAATGAAGCCAAGGCTTGATATTATCCAATTTGATTGATAAGCCTTTCCCAATAGAGGCGGAAATATTAGGTTGCCCGCCCCAAAGAAAAGCGAAAACAATGCAAATCCAACTACAATTATATCCATTAATAAATCCTTCTATGTTAAAATTTTTACTTAAATATTATAACACAGGTGGATAAAGTAAAAAAAGACATGCACGTGGCATGCCTTTTATATAGTGTTAACTTCTTTGAATAGAAGATTTAGGATGTTTTTGATAAATACCTTTAGTTTTTTCAACATCAGCTATTCTACGTTCAGCCAGTCTGTTAGCTGCGATATTTGTAGGAATTCCTTCTTCTTTAGCTATTTCAAATACTTTTGAAATTTGTTTTCCGATTAGGTCGATTTTTTTATTCGCTCTTTCTCTATTGAAGCCACCATAAAGCTCATCGTGGCAGTGAACTACACCACCAGCATTTACTATAAAGTCTGGTGCATAGAGAATTCCTTTTTCTGCTAGCATTTCGCCATGACGTTCTTCTGCAAGTTGGTTATTAGCAGATCCACAGATTATATCAAATTTCATTTGTGGGATAGTCTCATCATTTACTGTAGCTCCTAGGGCGCATGGGCAATATATATTGCCTTCCCAGTCCCACATCTTGTCAGGGTCGACTATATCATAGCCAAGGTCACGAGCTTTTTCTATAGCTTTTGGGTTGATATCTGATACTGATATCTTTGCCCCTTCTTCCTTCAAATACTGAGCTATTACTTCACCAACATGGCCAAGGCCTTGGATGAGAATTTTCTTATTTTTAAGTGATTCATCACCATATTTTTCATTAGCCGCTGCCTTCATTGACATATATACTCCACGTGCTGTAGATGGTGAAGGGTTACCTGAAGTACCTGGTTTCATATTAGTACCTAGTACATAGTTTGTCTCTTGGTATACATGGTCCATGTCTTCTTCTGTAGTGCCCACATCTTCAGCTGTGATGTATCTGCCGCCCATAGCATCAATATATCTACCTAAAGATCTAAGCATCGCTTCTGTTTTAGGATGCTCGTCATCTATCATTACAACTGTCTTGGCTCCACCTGACCAAATTCCTGCCGCAGCATTCTTGTAGGTCATACCACGAGCAAGTCTAATTACGTCTTCGATTGCATCTTCTTCATTTTCATATTTCCATACTCTCATACCGCCAATAGCAGGGCCCAGGACTGTATTGTGGATACATGTGATTGCTCGAAGACCTGTTTCAGAGTCGTTCATGAAGATTAGCTGCTCGTAATCGTGTTCGTTCATTTTGTCAAATATTGCCATAAGTTTCTCCTAAGTTTTTAGAATTTAGAGTATGATTGGTCAGCCCACCATTCTTCTTGTTGTAATTCAGTGTGATCATCAATTTGATCAAAGTGCAGTTCTTCCCATTTGATAAGCTCGGTGTAAAGTTCCTTTGATTTAGGATCCTCGATTTTTTCACTAGCTTCTCTATAGAATTGTACCGCATTTGATTCAATATACATAGCATTTTTTAAAGCTGTAATAATCATTTCATCATCAAGATCATCATCCATTTTATTGGTAAAGATAACTGTAGCTTCATAGGCATCGAAGTTTTTATCAAATGAACTTTTATTTCCTTCTAGTGAATCCACTAGCTCTTTAAGGTAAGCAACATGCTCTTCTTCTTGTTTTGCTACTGATTTAAAGATTTCGCTATATGCATCATCTAATTTTTCAGCTACTTCATTGTAATAAGAGATTGTATTTTGTTCAAAACTTAGGGCAAATTTTGCTGTTTCAAGAGGATCAGCGAAGATTTGATTATCATATTCAAATGTGATATCGCTATTTAATTCGCTGTCATATGCAAAAGCTTTTGGTGTTTTTCTATAATGAGTAGTTTCTTCATCACTGCCCTTATCCCCATTTTTGATTAGGTCCATACCTAGGTTTAAGGCTTCTTTATTTTTTGGAATAAGGTGGGCCTTTTTGTCACCAAATACTTTTTGGAAAGCTTCGATAATTGAATCAAGCTCGAGTAAGTTTGTTACTTCAAGGAAAGCACCTAGCATTACCATGTTTGCCATTTTTATATTGCCTAGTTCTTGGGCAGTTGATGATACTGGGACTTTGTAGATATTGATTTTATCATTTGTATAGTCACCAGAATCTACTAAAGAAGTGTTTATAAATAGGTTGCCGCCTTCTGCTACTATGTCTTTGAATTTTTCAAATGAAGGTTGGTTCATCACTAATACATCTGTTGCTATATCTATATTTGGAGCACCTACTGCATCATCAGATATAACTACAGAGCAGTTTGCAGCTCCACCCCTCATCTCAGGACCATAAGATGGTAGCCATGATACTTCTTTTCCTTCTACCATGCCTGCATAGGTCATCATTTGACCCATAGCTAGCACACCTTGTCCACCAAATCCTGCACATAATATACGTCTTTCCATATTAGTCCTCCTTGATTTTACCTAATGGGTAATAAGGGATCATGTTTTCTTCTAGCCATGTAAGTGATTCTACTGGTGTCATACCCCAGTTTGTAGAACATGTAGATAAGACTTCTACAAATGAGAATCCTTTTCCATCGATTTGGTATTGGAAGGCTTTTTTAATAGCTGCTTTCGCCTTTCTTATATTACCAGGTTTGTTAACAGCAACTCTTTCTACATATTTTGCTCCATCAATTGTTGCAAGCATTTCAGATACTTTTAAAGGTTTACCAGCCGTAGCTTCATCACGTCCTGATGGTGATGTAGTTGTTACTTGCCCTATTAGAGATGTTGGTGCCATTTGTCCACCAGTCATACCATAGATAGCATTGTTTACAAATACAACTGTGATGTTTTCGCCTCTGTGTGCTGCTTGAACGATTTCATTTGTACCAATTGATGCGAGGTCTCCGTCACCTTGATAAGTAAATACAATTTTATCTGGAAGTACTCTTTTGATACCTGTAGCTTGAGCTGGAGCTCTACCGTGGTCAGCTAATGTCATATCAAAATTCCAATAAGCTGTAGATGGTGCGGCACATCCTACTGGAGCTACCCCTATAGTTTTGCTATCAACGCCTAGTTCTTCTACACATTCTGCCACTAATTTATGGATGATACCGTGGGTACATCCTGGGCAAAAGTGTGTTTGAGTATCAGTTAAGGCTCTTGATTTTTCGTAAACAACTTTTTCTTTAACCTCAGTCATTATTTTTCCCTCACTATTTCTCTTATCTTTTCTGCGATTTCTTCTGCTGTTGGAATCATACCACCAAGTCTATTGTAGAAGTGGATGTCATTTCTGCCTTCGCAAGCAATTTTAACATCTTCAAGCATTTGACCCATGTTCATTTCAACTACTAATACATCTTTGCAGGTAAATTTCTTGTATGAATCAAATGGGAATGGCCATACTGTGATTGGTCTAATAAGGCCAACTTTGATACCTTCTGCTTCTAAAATTTTAATAGCAGTCTTAACAATTCTAGCTGTAGAACCATAAGCTGATACAACTATTTGAGCATCTTCAAGGCCAGCTTCTTCAACCTTAACCTCTTTTTCCATGATTTCAGCATATTTTTCTGCGCGTTTGTAATTAATTTTTTCTAGTTCTGGTGTTGATAGCTCTAATGATGTAATTACATTTCTGTGGCCTCTTTCGTCACGCTCGCCATTTGTAGCCCATTCTTTTTTAGGAAGGGTGTTTACGTCTAGATTTTCTTCAGGAAATTCTACCGGTTCCATCATTTGACCTAGCATACCATCGGCCATAATGAAAGCTGGCATTCTATATTCATCTGCCTTATCAAAAGCTTCAATAGTACAGTCTACCAATTCTTGAACGTTAGATGGAGCATAGGCAAATACTCTATAGTCCCCATTACCACCACCGCGAGTAGTTTGGAAATAGTCTGTTTGAGATGGTTGAATAGATCCAAGACCTGGACCACCACGCATCATATTTACGATAACCATTGGAAGATCTGATCCTGCAGCTGAAGAGATACCTTCTTGCATGAGTGAAATACCAGGGCCAGATGATGATGTCATAGTTCTAAAACCAGCAGATGCTGCCCCATATAGCATGTATATAGAAGCCACCTCTGATTCAGCTTGTACAAATGTACCGCCAACTTCTGGTAGTTTTTTTGCAAAATATTCTGGAATTTCTGATTGTGGTGTGATTGGATAACCAAAGTAGCTCATGCAACCAGCTTTGATAGCAGCTTCAGCTAGAGCTTCGTTACCTTTCATTAAAACTTTTGCCATATTTACCTCCTAGATAAATTTATAAACTGAAATAACTGAGTCTGGACATGTAATAGCACAGTTACCACAAGCTATGCAATCTTCTGGTCTAGCAGCTGTAGATGGTGAGTAACCTTTTGCATTTATCTTATCCATATCTAGTTCTAATACATTTTTAGGGCACACGCTAACACATAGGCCGCATCCCTTGCATATATCTTGTTTGATTTCAACTCTGCCGAGTGCTTTAGTTTCTGTCATAATTCCTCCCTAGCTCATCCAATCATCTCTAAAGTGTAAATCTATTGGAAATAGCTTATCTTTTATATCATTTGAAACTGTTGTATCATTGGCTAACTCTTCTGCCACATCTTTTTTACAAACATTGTATCTAAACTCTAAGCCTAATTTTTCTGCAACTTCACTTACAAGCTCATGGCCCCTTAGGACATCATCTTTTGTGGTATCTTTTAGCATATGGGTAGTATTTAAAAGCGCATTTATCTTTATCCCAGACCTTGACTCTACCTGCCTCATATAAGCTATAGTATCATTAGCATCTGATGTTTCAGGCCTGTTTGCATTTATTACAAACATGTTGTCAGTTTCCTTTAGATATGGTGTATAGGTCCTAAGGACAATCGATCCTTGAGGATTGCCCCCTACATCTAAGACCGTCTCATAGTTCTTGTCTTGGATAGGCTTTAAGATCCCAGCATCAAGGGCTGGTAAATCTAGAGTATCATTGTGGCCTCTGGATGATGAATAAACTTCTATGCCTCTTTCTTCTAGAAACTCAGTTTTCTCACGAGTTCTAAAATAATAATTGATGATATCTAAATCAACAATAGCAACGTTATCATAATGCTCTTTTAAAAATAAGCAATAGTTTATTGAAAACTCTGTCTTCCCAGATCCATAATGACCTGTGACTATATGAATTCTCTTATCTATAATCTATTCACCTCCTAGTTTAGCAATTTTAATCAGTCTGTACTTGTATGTAAATACAATATATATGTCTACAAACATCAGCAAAATTACTATATCTACGTATTTAAAGACCTATATATAGGGCTCTTAATAATATATTACATTGTTTTAAAAAAATTTACAATATGCATATAAAACGTATAAATGCATAATATTACATAAGTACTTATATTAATTACTTGAAAAAGATTGGTAAAATCATTAATATGTATATATATGAAATATAAAGAATATAATAAGATGTGAAAAAAATTAAGAAAACGTTTATAAGTGTTGAAAATATTTATCTATATATATCTAGTTATTAAAACTACTTTATAGGTAGGTGGAATATTGATACATAAAATTGAAAATTATACGAAGAAAACGATATGCAGATTGTATAATCACGGTATGTTATACAATCGAGCATATATCGGAAATCGAAAAAACCAATAGATATAAAATAATACAATATATCTAAATTAAACTTGTAATATAGAACCCGTGTCTAAAAGGCTGCATGGTGGATATACTAAGTCTATACCCTGTAAGTCTGCTTCACTATTTATAAGCTCATAGGATTTGAGAATAGATATATCTCCATTAAATACCAGCCTATTATTATCGATTAAACCACAACATCCGCCTAAAAATCCCCTTTCAAAACCATCTAAGGATATAACTTCTTCCTCTAACAGCACTACTCGAATCTGATCCTTTAGGGCCTTATATATACCATAGTCCGCTGTTAACATCACATCTCCTAAAGGAACTATTGAACAACGGGAATAACCCTGATTAACATGTAAATGTCTGTAGCCTTTTCGTTGCATATATGACTTGATATTATTTTCTGAAATATCATTATGAATATAGAAATCAGAGCCCTTATAAATATTATATATACAATCGTATGGGTATTTGGCACCCACCGACTGGCCCGGGATAATATTTTTATCAGCAGGAAGCAATTCTTTATAATAATCATATAGGTTTTTATCCACAATAATATTATTCTCATCCATAACAAAAATAGAAAGATCCGGATGGTCGGCTATACGGGGATCAAGGTTCGGATTATCTCGGGTCAATATATAATCTATATCTAATTGTTTTAAAAAATTAATAAAGTCCTGGCTAGACTTATGACTAATAACAAGCATAAAACTCCTAATAAAAAAAGCTCTCATACAAATGAGAGCAAATTTGGAGGCGCCACCCAGATTTGAACTGGGGGTAAAGGTGTTGCAGACCTCTGCCTTACCACTTGGCTATGGCGCCGAAAAAAGCCTGTCCGGCTAATGGAGGACCCTCCACGGAGTGGTCGCAGGGACGTAGTCCCGAGAAAGGCCCGTCCGGCCCTTAGAGGACCCGTGCGGAGCACCCGCAGGGACGTAGTCCCGAGAAACGCCTGGCCGGCGTCCTGAGAGGCCCCGCGCCAAAAAGCGCGGAACTACCGCAGGCCGCTAGACCGAGGACCAATAGTCCGTAGCGTTTATTATCAGTATTAAAAAAATCACCAATAGTAAGGTGATTCAAAATTTACACATCTAGGTAATCATAAAAATATGCGCTCAAGAAGCCTGTGCTTCTTTCGCTGAGTTCTCTGGGCTCAATAACGCTTCGCGTTCTTTCACCTCAGAGATGACAAATGCAAGCATTTGTCACCCTAGAGCGTGGGACTGGAGCGGATGACGAGATTCGAACTCGCGACCCTCGCCTTGGCAAGGCGATGCTCTACCACTGAGCCACATCCGCATGTTTTGTTTGAGTACTATTATAGTATACCATATTAATTTTATTTTACAAATTTTTTATGTAAATTTTACTTAGTATTTTTGCTACCCTTATATGATAATAAATTTACCTCAGCTTGTCAAGTTATATGATATTTATTATCATTTGAATAAATTCACTACATCCTATAAACTTATTCTTAAGTTAAGCCTACATAATCTTAATACATACTATTTAGCTTAACTTTTGAAATAAATTGGTTTAGCCACAAACTTTTGAGAGGATATATGTTTGAATTTAAAGATGTGAAGTTTAAGGATATACTGGATATCCCAAAGCTTACTATTGAAGATGGTGAAGTCACCTGTATAATCGGCCCAAGTGGATCGGGTAAGTCTACTTTGCTTAGGCTGCTAAATAAACTCATCTCCCCTACAGAAGGCGCTATATACAAGGATGGAACCGATATAGCTACAATCAATTCTGTGGAATATAGAAGAAATGTACCAATGCTAGCCCAAAGCCCTGTTACCTTTAAGGGGACTATTAGAGATAATTTACTAGCTGCTAGGAAGTTCCAAGAAAAAGACTTACCTGATGACAAGGCGTTGGAAAATGCATTAAAAGCGGTAAAACTTGATAAAAACTTAGATACCAATATCTCGGACCTATCTGGAGGTGAAGCACAGAGGGTATCAATTGCAAGGCTAATGCTCGTTGATTCAGAAGTTTACCTCCTAGACGAGCCTTCATCAGCCCTCGATGATTTGACTGAAGACTTTGTAATAAAAACCATGGTCGATATGGCAAGGGCAAACAATAGGACCCTTATTTATGTCACCCACTCCAATTCCCTATCTGATAAGTATTCTGATAGGCTAATTAAAATCGTAGATGGGAGGATAAAAGATGAATAATTCTGTAATTAATCTTTCCAATGGTCAGCTGATGATGACCTACTTATTTGTAATAATAGCCATGATCCTTACCACAGCTAATGGCATCAACCGCAACAAGGACTTCATCATCGGTACAGTAAGGATGACCATACAGCTTTTTATCGCAGGTTTTATCTTAGTTTACATATTTGAAAGCTCATCCTTAGTCTTATCATCAGCCATGATTATCCTCATGGAAGTCTTTGCTATTTTTAACATAGTAAATCCAAGAAAAGACCAACTGACAAAGGGTATGATTGGGGTAATTGCCCTAGCCCAAGTCGCAGGTACTGTGCTTACTCTAGTATTTTTCATGCTACTAGTCATAAAACCTGACCCGATTTATGACCCACAATACCTTATCCCACTTGGGGGTATGATAATCGGTAACTCCATGACTGGAATAAATCTTGCTATGGACCACATGCTAAATACCCTAGATGATTCGAGGACCAACGTAGAGGGTGCGTTGATGCTTGGTGCCAGCCCTAGGATGGCTATGGATAAGATTATACAAAATTCGTTTGATACAGCCATTACTCCTACACTTAATAGTATCAAAAACATGGGTATCATCTCTCTGCCTGGTATGATGACCGGTCAAATCCTAGGTGGGGTATCTCCTATGATTGCTATCAGATACCAAATTGCTATAATGACTGCTATCATGAGCTCTGTAGCTATATGCGTATTTATCTTCCTCCAATTAGGATACAGAAGACTCTTAAACGATCAAGATCAACTACTAGTCTAGTTGGTCTTTATTGTTGATTAATTAGATGATTTATTATATTATATTATCGAGCAGTGATATCGAATTCCTATAAAGGAGGTATTATGTCTGAGAAGATAAATAGAAAGTTGTTTCTAGCCTTTACGGAACTTCAAATCCTTTATCATGCGAGCAAGGAACCCATAAATGGGACTTGGATTATAGATGAGATTAATAATCACGGCTACTCCATCAGCCCAGGCACCCTATATCCAATATTAAACAATATGGACAAACGTGGACTCCTAGATAAGGATGAACAAGTAGTAGAAGGCAAGGTAAGAAAGTATTATACAACTACCAAAAAAGGTCTAGAAGCATTTGATAATGCGAAAAATATGGCCAATGCATTGATGGATGAAATAAGCGCTTAACATAAATTAATCAATACATAACATATTCCATCAATACAAAAGAGAGCATCTAGGCATGCTCTCTTTTTATGTAAGTCATAAGGTTGCGAAATTCTTTGTCCTTACATTATCTATATATCCGAAATTTGAGATTTTAAGTAAAATATATGTAAAATCATTTTAAATAATAAGTAAAAATCGCCCGATTATAACGGACGATTTTTTTAGTCAAGCTCTAGCTTGCCTGTATATAGTTGATAGTATGTGCCACGTTTTTCCATTAGTGATTCGTGGTTGCCGCGTTCTATGATTCTACCGCTATCCATTACCATTATTACATCTGAGTTTTGGATGGTTGATAGCCTGTGGGCTATTACAATAGATGTTGCCCCTTCCATGAGCTTATCCATAGCCTCAGTTACTTTGATTTCAGTGGTGGTATCAATTGAGCTTGTCGCCTCATCTAAGATTAGCATAGGTGGGTTGGCTACAGCTGCTCTTGATATAGAAATAAGTTGGTTTTGTCCATCTGATAGGGATGATCCATCTCCGTTTATTTCTTGGTCATAGCCTTCAGGCAGCCTATGGATAAAGGAATCTGCTCCTGATAGCCCAGCTGCATCCTTGATTTGATTTTCATTAGCATGGAGGTTACCATATTTGATATTTTCATATACGCTATCTGTAAATAAGTTTACATCTTGGAGTACCATACCAAAGGCTTTTCTTAAGTGTTCCTTTTTGATGTCCCTAGTATCTATACCATCGATTTTTATAGTACCTTCATCTATCTCATAAAATCTAGTTATTACATTAGTTATAGTGGTTTTGCCTGCACCAGTTGACCCTACGAAGGCAATTTTTTCACCTGGGTCAGCGTAAAAAGTAATATCTTTTAGAATAAGGTCTTCACCATTATAGGAAAAGTCTACATTTTCAAATTCAATCTTACCCTCGAGTGGCTTATAAATATCTTCGCCATCTTCTTTCCAGTGCCAAGAGTAGCATCTGTTGGCAAGGTCGCAGGCTTGAGGCTTTCCATTTTCATCTATACGTACATTAGCAAGTTCGATAAATCCGCTGTCTTTTTCAATTGGCATCTCGATAATTTCAAAGATGCGATTAGCCCCAGCCATAGCTGAAAATATTGCATTAGCTTGTTGGGATATGTTTGCTATTGGGTTTTGTAATTGGCGGGCATTGGTTAAAAATGTAGCTAGTATACCTACTGTGAGATCTCCCCTAACTGTATAAGCCACTCCGATTACCGATAAAATAGCATACATAATATTAATAGAGTTTACTAGAAATGGCATTATGCGGCCAGCATTTACCATAGCTTCCGCCATAGCTGATCTTAGGTTTTCACTCTTTTCATTAAATTCATCTATAACATCGGCTTCTTTGTTAAATACTTTTACGACCTTTTGGCCCGATAGGATTTCTTCATCAAACCCATGAAGTATAGATACATTTTTTTGAGCCTGTCTAAAGAGCCTACCTGTTCTTCCTACTAGGTTCTTAAGTACAAAGAACATGATTATGATACCTGCTATCATGACAAGAGTAAGTGGTAATGATAGCCTAAACATCACCCAAAATGTACCTACCATCATGATTAATGACCTTACTAGTGAAGGTAGTGTTGATGATAGGGCTTGAGATAGGACGTCAGTGTCGTTGGTAAACCTAGACATGATTTCCCCGTGTTGGTTAGTATCAAAGAAATTGATTGGCATCTTTTGAATTTTTTCAAAAAGATCATTTCTTAGGTTTCTAATCCCTCTTTCTCCAACTCTGATCATTAGCCTAGTGTATATAAAAGTAGTAATAACTGAAACCAAGTATATCAGACCCATTCTAATCACAGCTAGCTTTAGGCCATCAATATCGCCTTTCAGGATGTGATTATCGATGATTGGTTGTAGCATGGATATACCAAGGACTTGGGTAGTGGATGATATGACTACACATATTAACACTACTATTAGCTGCCAGGTTTGGTCTGATACATATGAGAATAGTTTTTTAACTGAGGCGAAGTCTAAGTCACGATTGTCTTTATTTTTTGACATCTCGATGTCTTCTGTTTTGATGTCTTCTTGTTTTTTACTCATCTTCCCCTCCTTTATTTTGTTGTATGTCGTAGGTTAATCTATAGATTTCATTTCTAGCATAGAGCTCATCATGAGTACCTATATCGTCTATCCTTCCTTCATCCATGATAATAATCCTATCAGCATTTTGGAAAGATGATATCCTTTGAGATATGATGATTTGGGTCATGCCTGGGTCTAGCTTTTCAAATCCATCTAAGAGCGCTGCTTCCGTTTTTGTATCGACAGCAGATGTTGAGTTGTCTAGGATAAGGATTTTAGGCTTTTTAAGTAAGGATCTCGCAATTGTTAGCCTTTGCTTTTGGCCACCTGATACACCAGTACCACCTTGGCCTAGGACAGATTCATAGCCATCAGATCTTTCAGATACGAAGTTATCTGCTTGGGCAATATCAGCCATCTTTCTAATCTCATCCTCGCTAGCATTACTATCGCCCCATCTTAAGTTGTCAATGATAGTGCCTGAGAAAAGAGTATTTTTTTGTAGGACTATGGCTACTTCATCTCTTAGAGTCTTTAGGTCATAGTCTTCTATTGGATGGCCGCCAACTGTGATTTGGCCGCTACTAGTATCGTATAGTCTTGGGATGAGTTGGACTAGGGTTGATTTGGAGGAACCTGTCGGACCAAGTATTCCTACTACTTCCCCAGATTCGATTTTTAAATTGATGTCTTCTAGCTGGCATGTGTCGCTCTCAGCCTCGTATTTGAAGCTCACATTGTCAAATTCTACTGACCCATCGTCTAGACTTAGGCCTTCTTTGGCATTAGAATTATCCATAGATATTTCACGTGTAAGGACTTCTTTTACACGGGTAACTGATGGTGATGAGCTCATTAGCATGGTAACTACCATAGATAGGCCGATTAAAGAACCTAGAAGCATCATAGCGTACATGTTAAAACTTACGAGATCTCCTACACCTAGTCTACCATCGATGATTTCTAGGCCTCCATACCAGGTGATAAATACAAATACTACATATAAAATAGCATTGGCTGTTGGGAAAACAAAAGCCATTTTACCTTGCGACCTATCTGATAATTCAAACATGCGTTGGTTATCTAGGCCAAACTTTTCGATTTCGTATTTCTTACGTACAAATGCCTTTACCACACGCATATTCTTTAGATTTTCTTCTATGATTAGGTTTAGCCTATCGTATTGGCTACGAGTTTTCCTAAAGTCTGGTAGGGCTGATGTTGTAATCGCTGTAAGGATTACAAATAGTATCGGCATGATGATAAAAAATATAACCGATAATTTTCGACTTGTCATAAAGGCAAGGATAAAGGCAACAAGAGCCATTACTACTGTCTTTATGACAAAGCGGGTTGTCATAAATGTAGCTTGAGCAAGTGCCTGCATATCGCTAGTAAGCCTTGTAAGTAGCGATGGCACACCAAAGTACTCAAAGTCCTCGAAGGCATAGGTTTGAATTTTATCAAACTGAGCCTTTCGTACATTATCTGTAATCCCTGTTGATGTAAGCCCCGCGTTTTTACTAGCCTGCATCCCACAAAACATAGATGCTAGAGATAATATTATAATGATTATTCCGTATTTTAGGGCAGCAGCTGGGTCCTTTTGATGGATGACATCATTTAAGATGACACCCATGATAGCTGGGATTAAAAGTTCAAATATCGTTTCAACTACCGTAAAAAACATGGAAATACGTCTGTTTTTACGGTACTGATTTAAATAGCCCTTCAAATATGAAAAGGCTTCATTAAATTCTCTTAAACTCTCCATTTATTCTCCTTATTTATTCTTTTCTAAACAATCTATCAAATCGCTAATCGCATATGTAATCTGATCAATCCTTTCCTTGCCCAACTCATCATAGATTTCCCTGTTGGATTCTGCCAGAGGTTTTTTGATAGTGTCGACCTTATTTTTACCCTCAGTAGTGAGAAATAAAATTTTGCTACGCTTATCAATCGGGTCGGGCTTAGTTTCTACCAAATCTTTTTCCAAAAGCTTGTTTACAATAGAATTTATAGTCTGTTTGGGAGCCTTAAACTTGGCCACCAAATCCTTCTGAGTGACATCTTCTTTACAATATAGATTTAGCAACACTAATGTCTCAAGGTTGTTTAGTCCATTGGCCTTTAGCCTCTCATTATTAAGATAATCTAGCTTTCTGAGTAGATTGAACATATTAAAGACTGCTCTTGATTTATCTTCCAAAACCATCCTCCTTATCTGTTTTAAATATAGTCTATATACGGACTTTGTCAAGTCGAAAAATCTTCATCCCCGTTGTATAGTAATTAAGTTAAAGGAGTTAAATATGTACGAATACTTAGAAAAGCAAAATGTAGATAAAAGTTTAATCGAAAAACTTAATCAATATAGAAAAGAAAATGCCCTGGACAATGACCTTAGAGTCACCAAACCAGAATTTGCCTACTATGGTAAAGAAGTCCTAGAACAAGCCATATCAGCAATCCTTGCTGGCAAAAACATTCTCTTGACAGGCCCAAAGGCAACTGGTAAAAACGTCCTTGCCTCAAACCTATCGTATCTTTTTGGTAGACCAAGCTGGAATGTGTCTTTCCATGTAAATACAGATTTTAATTCACTAATCGGTGCTGATACCTTTAAGGATGGCGAGGTGACCTTTAGACGTGGCCCTATCTATGAAGCTGCAATAAATGGTGGTTTTGCTGTGCTTGATGAGATTAATATGGCCAAAAACGAAGCCATCTCAGTCCTTCACGCCACTCTCGACCACAGGAGAATTATAGACCTACCAGGATATGAAAAAATAAATCTTGATCCAAATGCTAGATTTATAGCAACTATGAACTATGGATATGTAGGTACTCGTGAAGTCAACGAAGCCCTAGCATCTAGATTTATGATAATTTCTATGCCAAATATTACTGCAGATAACCTAGATAAGCTTCTCATAGACACCTTCCCAAAGCTCAAAGACGAGTGGAGAAAGGCCTTTATCGATATGTTTATCAGCCTACAATTTAAGAGTGAAAACAATGAAATTTCAACCAAATCGGTCGACCTCCGTGGGCTCATATCATCAATTGACACCATGCAAGTGGGGCTAAACCCATATGATGCAATACTAATGGGTATAGCCAACAAATCATTTGATGAATTTGAAAGACAAATTGTAATAGACACCATAAAAACCAAAGTCCCTACCACTATCGAAGGAAGTATCTTCAATGACTGATTCATTGGATAAGATCCGCGAATACAATGTAATCTGGGACTTTAGTGAGAACTATTCCTTCACACCAAATAAGTCCTATCCCATGGATGAGGTCTATCAAAATATTATCCTTGGGGCTACCATAAAGACTTTCGATACCAAGATGCTCGATTCATTTTTTGCCTATCTACGCAAAGAAAATCCCTTCTATGAGGACTTTAGGCTAATGACTAATCTACTCATAGAGGAAATAGTATCGACAGAGCTTGCTAAGACCAACCTAGTCATAGAAAAACTTAAAAAAGATAATGCTAGAAAAAAACTAAATAGGTTTAATTTCACAGAAGCCAAAGACCTAAGCGATCAAATGGTGAAGGCCTACTATGGGAAGGTCTTAGGTAAGCCTATAGTAGAAGGCCAGCTTTTTAGGGACATCTATCATGCTATCTTTAGTATCCACACCACAGAAACTAGTAGTCTAATTGATGAACTAAATAAGGTATTTAAGTCCTACTTTAGATTTGACCGAACAGTAGAAGACCAAGAGCTCTTTGAAGAAATGGTCAAAGATAACGAAGCCAAGGACTTTAAGACTGACGATAAGGACAGGCCATCAGAATACACTGACGATAACATTAGAGAACAATTTGCCATAGGTGCTGCTGAATTTACCGGTAATATCTACCTAGAAGATAAAAAAGAAGACCTAAACAAAAACCTCATCTTCCTAAATTCGAGTGAAGATGACTACCATTCATCAAGTGAATTTATCGAGGACTTCTTTGGCAAGTCCATCATGAGTAAAAATAAAATAGACAATCTAGAAAAAGAAGCAGCCATTGGTATCCATGAAAACAAAAAATTATACTTCACCCGCGGTGAATATAGCGAAAAACCAAATGCTAGATACTATAAAAATAACCGCCAAGAGCAGGCAAATTTTAATAAAAAATATATCGAAGATAACTTCGCTATAAACCACAGAAATATAAATGAACTATCCCTTGCCATAAAAAACTCATTAGCCAATTTCGAAGACTTTGCGGATACGATCAAAAACTACGGAATCATCGACTCTGCCAAGGTCTGGCGAGCTCCAGTCATCCACGACTACGATGTCTTTACCAACCAAGAAACTGATGAGGTAAGTAAATTTAAAGTCGACCTACTAATCGACTCCTCAGCCAGCCAAATCGAACGCCAGCACATCGTAGCCAACCAAGCCTACATCATAGCCAAGGCCATGGATGAAGTTGGGATACCTATTAGGATTATGGGCTTTTCCACCCTCCGAGACCACACAGTCTTTACCCTCTATAGGGACTACGAGGAAAAGCACAACAACCTAAACATCTACAATTTCTACGCAGCAGGGTCCAATCGTGATGGGCTAGCCTTCAAGGCCCTACACGAAATAATCGAAACCGATGACAATTACAAACACATAGTAATCGTTCTATCAGACGGAAAGCCAAATGATGAAAGAGCCAATATCAACACCGCCCGCCTCAAGGAAAAAGACCAATACACTGGTGATAGGGCAGTAAATGATACAGCCTTTGAGGTGAGAAATATCCGCAATGATGAAATATCTGTCCTCGGAGTCTTTACTGGCGAAGAAGAAGATGTAGAAAATGCCAAGCTTATATACAACAAAGATTTCGTAAGAATCACCAATCTAGAAAACTTTAGCAAGGTAGTATCAATTTTTATGAAAAATCAAATATTAAACTAAAGCGGATTGAATTAAATTAAGTCCGCTTTACCATAACCATATCAATGTTAAACAAATTTCTAGCCCACAATTAATAAAATCACACCCTACATATAAGGCATTTACATATCACTCTGTCTGATATTTTTTTCCTCTATTATATATATCTCATCACAAAGTTCTCTCAAATACTCTTCTTGGTGCGAAGTTAATAGAATTGTCTTATTTTGCTTCTTAAGATCTTTGATTAGTTTTTTAATCTCGATATTTGAATTTGTATCAAGTGTATTAAAAGGCTCGTCAAGAATTATTAAATCTTGGTCTTCCATGATAGCCTGCGCTATGCCTAGTTTTTGTTTCATGCCTGTAGAATAATTTTTAAATTTGGTCTTATTATCAGGATCTAGACCAACCAATCTCATAGTATCTCTTATCTTCTCATTATCAATTTTATTATTAATCTCTGCTAGCATTTTTAAATTGTTGTAGCCATCAAATATATCAACAAAGCTTGGATTGTTTACAAAAAATCCAATATTTGTTGGAAAATTTTTATCCTTACCTACTAATTTATTATCTACAAAAATTTCACCACTATCAGCGTCTACTAGTCCCGCTATCATTTTAAATAGCACACTTTTTCCTACACCATTCTCTCCCATAAAGCCTACACAAGTACCCTTTTCGATAGATAATGATATATTTTGAAATAATATATTACTCCCGAAGCATTTGCTAACATTATTAATTTCTATAACTTTCATCCCTATTTCCTCTCTTTAATGAATATGATTTAAAAAAACTAAAACTTATGGTACTAATTTCAATTATAATTATTAGCGCAAACACATATAAACTATTATTAAACAAAGCTTGGTGTATGAGTAAATAATTATTAAATAAAACTAGACTTAAACTACTAGTATTGATTTTAAATCCAATATATGACATGAGATATATAACTATACCTAATCCCACCATCATATTATAAGAAAATTTCTGATTAATATAAGAAAGTAAAGCATATAAAAAAACAAATCCAAGGTTTACATATAATATGCTTGATATGACAACAATTAATCCATTGCTAAAATATTGAGCGTATAAATTAAAAATATATTTCACCTCATTAATTCCATCAAATTCAATAGGTTTTATCGTGTATATAAACGGAAAAGATCCCATTCCCACTATAAACCTTATAGCATATATAATAAAAGTATAAACTAATATAAAAATACTAAATTTGATTATTTTTTGAGCACAAAACTCAAATATATTACTGTATCTTAATATCTCTATATCACTAAGTTCCCTTATGTCTTTTGCTATTATAAAAAAAACTATTGGATATATAAAATACATGATATTATAATGATCTGCATACATTAATAGTACAAAGTCAAATATACTTATATTAATACTTCCATAAATCGCCCTATCCTGTATTGAAATGAAAGTCATTATTAGGAAAGAAATTATTAACAAAACACGATTATCATACAATAATTGTATTAGTCCTTGTTTATATATTCTTTTCATATTTTTTCCTTAAAAGAAGTCGAATTATATATATTGATATAGCTAATGTACACATACCTATTAGAATATTCTTATACTCCATAACACTAGGTTGTAAGCGATTTAATACGTATGCAGTTGTCAAGCTAAATCTCTGAAGTCCTATGGTTGCTGTTAAGAAGTTTTCTAATAATGTCAATAAAAAAGTTCCAGTAAGCGCTAAGAATAAGTTATTTATATATAGAGATATGATAAGCCCTAATAAGCACATCATAGATCCTATAATTGCTTTGTGCAAAGACCAAATAACCCCAAATAAGATAGGACTATTTACCTGCATATTTCCTAAAATAAATCCGCTATAATCTGGTTTATTAAAAGCTGAGTCAATACTTGCTATTTTTACTGATAAACCGATACTAATAATGTTTACAATAAAAACTACAGCAAATACCAATACTATACAAGATAAAACTTCCTTCTTAATATAGTCTTCGGGCTTAATTCTCATAGCGACGTAATCTAGAAATCTATTTTTAGTTAAATAAAATATATAGTAAGCAAATGGCACTGAGACTAATATAGGAAATACAAAGTCCGGAAAGTCTGAACCAAAAATATATGGTTCGATAGGATAGTATATCATAAAAGTATTATTGGTATGTATAATTGAATACATCAAAATCGTCAAATAAATCAATCCTACAGCTACTGTAATCGGTAATTTTCTCTTGATTAAACTTTTTATGAATTCCATCTTCTTCTCCTGTTATGTAGTGTTATGGTATACACCATACACCTATTATTATAAATACTATTCGAAATTTGTCAAGCTACTAAATATATTAGTTAGAACTCCTATCTTTTAGTATAAACCTATAAAAAACAACCCCTCAACACAAAATACGTATTGAGGGGTTGTGGTTACAGATATAAATTATCTTCTATTTCGTTCGTTTTCTCTTATTTTATTTGCTGTCCTTCTTTGGCCTTGGATTTCTCTTGGTCTATCTCTATTGATTCTCTTTTGAGCCTTGCGCTTACCAAAGAATCTGTGATATATAGTATTGATTAGTTCCATAACTTCAGGGATCCTAGCACACATTATAATGAACCCGTAGACTAGAGCTGCTAATATTATAGCTATGAATAGGGCCAATACATGAGGCATATTTCCTGCAGTTAAACCATAAATGGATTTTGCAACAGCCGCCATAACTAAGGTTGCTAATAAGATTTTAAATAGGCTAAAGAGTGTGGTCCTAAATTTAAAGGCCCCAAAATTGTCCCTAAATTTATATATCATAAGACCTGATCCTATCATGGTAGATACTACTGTAGCGTATGCAAGTCCCTTGAGGCCAAATATTCTAATCAAGATAATATTCATGATGATATTTATCGCCTGTTGGATAACAACTATGATTACTGGAGTCTTGCTATCTCCTACCGAATAAAATCCTCTGTCTACCACATCTGTCAGTGATTGGAAGATAACAAATGGTGCATAGGCTGTGAGCAATCCTGCTACTATTATTGTGTCCTGAGGTTTAAAGGCATTTCTTTGGAAGACTAGTTCTATAATAGGCTCTGCTAATACCATCATGCCAATAGTAGCTGGTATTACTAATACCATGGTGCTGACTACAGCTGAGCTAATACTTGCCTTCATTTGCTTAAATCTTTTGGCCTGGCCAAGCTCTGCAATCTTTGGGAAGAGAGCTGTTGTCACAGACACTGTGATTACCCCAGTGATTAGGGTAAGCATAGTCTTGGCATAAAATAATTTTGCTACCGAAGCCTTACCAAAATATGCACTGGCCATGGCGTTGTCGACTATTATTGATATCTCACCTGCGGCAGATGAAATAATAACAGGTATAGCTACTATCATCAATTGTCTGACGTATTTATTGGATAAGTCTATCACCCTCTGATGTCTATATCCAGACTTGCGGGTGGCTTTGGGAAATAGTATGTACTGGAGTACATTTCCTAGAAGGGCCCCGATAATTAGATAGTAAGGATTGCCTGTCTTACCTGTAATCACAGTAAATATTATAATGATAACATTCATTATAATGCCAGTGATAGCAGGGTTTAAGAAATCACCCTTGATATTTAGATAGCCTCTAAATACAGCAGAATATAAGTAAGCATAGACTGCAAACATCATTATCCTAGTGTAGTTGGTGGCCAAATCTAGCCATTTGCCATCTAGGCCAGGTGAAAATATTTTAGAAAATGGTCTTGCAAATACGATACCAATAATTATTGCAACCGTACCGAAAACTAACAATATATTAAAAATATTTGAGGTAAGCCTTTCAGCTTCTTCGATACCCTCTTCATTTTTTGCCCTATTATATATCGGGATGAAGCCCGATATAATCCCAACTGCAACAAAGTTTGCCACTACAACAGGCAGGGTATTGGCAGTTGTATATATAGATTTTAGCTCCTCGGCACCAATATAAGATGCCATTACCGCCTCTCTGACAAATCCAAAGATTTTTGAGATTATGGTAATAAACATGAGCATAAAAGTCGTTTGACCCATAATAACCTCACTTTTCATTTGTCCTTATATTATATATATAAAGCCCATGAAATACAAGACTAAAGATATATAAGATTATGGATTCCAAATTTACGGAAGTCATCTTTATTGTGGCTAACTAGAACAATAGATTTGTATCTGTCTAGTAAAACTTCTATAGCCTTATCTTTATTCTCTTCATCTATGCCAGTGAAAGGTTCATCCATAACGAGTATGTCCCCATCATATAGATAGGCTCTGGCAAGGGCCACCCTTCTTTTCATACCTCCACTAAATTCGGATAATTTCTTGTCATAATCACTTATATTAAAAAGATTAAGCGATCTTATGGCCTTATTTTTATCATCTGTTATCATAAGCAGATTTTCTATTGCAGATATCTCATCTATTAGTCTATTTTCTTGAAAAACTACTGCAGACTTTGAAAAGCTTGTTATAATCTCGCCCTGATCGGCCTTTTCTAAACCTAGAATTAGATTGATAATAGTAGACTTGCCAATCCCAGATTCACCAAAGATGCCTAGAGACTCACCTTGATTTATTTTAAAACTTAAATCATTTATCACTTTTTTATCATAGGCCTTGCACACATTTCTAAATTCAATCATGATTTCCACCTAATACCAATCTTAATAACTTCTCAAATCCCATTGATAATATCAGTATTGATAAAGTCCAAGCCATCAGTGCTGGCATATCGAGGTAGACTTTGGAATTGTATAAGTTTTTCCCAATTGAATTTGCCGGCAGGCCTATAACCTCAGCTGCTACTCCCGCTTTAAAAACAAGGCCAGATACTGTGATGATGCTTGAAGTTAAAAATGGCCTTACTTTTATCCCGTAAATATAGTGTAGCTTCTTTCTTTCAGTTATTTGATAGACCTCAGCCATTTGGATTAGCTTTTTATCAATGCTTATTAGGCCCGTATAGACATTGGTGTAGATAATAGGCATAGCCATTATAAAAGCGACATATACGGATAGGTTCTCTGACTTTATCCAAAATAAAAGCAGAATCGTAAGGCTTGCTATAGGTACAGATTTAAATATGAGTATTATCGGTCTTATAAATTCGTAAAACAACTGATATTTATAGCTAAAATATGCAAATACTAGGGCAATTAAGATAGCTAGTCCAAAGCCCAATATTATTTTAAAACTAGTAGATAATATGCTTATATAAAAGTCTTTGGTTCCTAGGAGATTAATAAATTTCTCCAATACAAGAAGAGGAGATGGCAATAGTATCTCCTCTTTTATAAGCATGGCTAAAATTTGCCAAATGATTAGCCAAATTAAGCCTATTATAAATTTTTTATTTGCTGTAGTAGAAGTCATCTTCTGGTAATATTCCGCCTACCAATTGTGGATCAGCTGCAAATAGGCTACCTAGGTAAGTAGATAGGTCTTCTTTAAGCTCCTCTCCATCTTCGTAGTGGAGGGCAAGTTTTGGTAGGGCTTTTTTAGCAACTGGTTCTGGCATGACTTCATATTTGCCTAGTAGGGCTGCAGTGTCATCTACATCATTAAGAGCTGCATCAATTGAACTCTTGTACTCTTCTAGAAGCGCATCCACATCGATTTGGTCTAAATATTCATCACGACCTACTAATACAGCGGTGATAAGTGGGCCACCTGTTGATTCTTTGTATAATTCATTTACATCAAGGACTACTGATGCATCTTCTCTATTCATTAAAACATTGGTAACCATTGGCTCTGGGAGTAGAGCAACACTTGCTTCACCTGCTATGAGTTTTTGAGCTACTTCACTTGCTTCAGATAAGTATTCAATATTAGCCTCAGCTGGGTCAAAGCCTGATGTAGTTAGGATTTGATTGATAGCTACCTCTGGTGTGGCTCCCTTGCCTGATGCATAGATAGTTTCACCACTATTTACTAGGTCTTCTATGCTAGTGATAGTTGGTTCACCAGTTTGAACAATGTAGAGCACACCTAGGTTATTGGTGGCTAGGACACTGATATTGCCTTCTGTTTTGTTATATAAAGTTGCTGCTAAGTTTGCAGGGATAATAGCAAGGTCTGCTTCCCCTGATACTAGCTTTGGTACTACCGCATCTGGTGCGCCTTCTACTGATTCAGTGAAACTAAATACTGTGTCTTCGCCTTTTGATTTTTCTATCATATTGATAGCGCCAGCGCTAGTAGGGCCTGATAGCATAGCTATATTTGCTTCATAATGGGCCTCATTACTATCAGCGACATCATCTTTTTCTTCTTCACTTGCTTCTTCAGCTACTTCCTCTTTAGCTTTCCCTTCATTAGTCGTAGGCTCTGCTACTTCTTCTGCACTTTCTTCTACAACAGTTGCTTGTTCTTCTGCAGTAGTATTAGCATCATTTCCACAAGCAATTAGCCCTAAACTAAGTAGGGCTAATAAAGATATATTTTTAATTTTCATTTTTTGCTCCCTTATGTGTAATATTTTCTCCTATTATACCATAAGTTTGCTATCATCTGGTCTATCTTCTGCTGGAATGTTGGTATTGTCTGCTGGTGATTTGAATTCTGATTCGCTAGCAAAAGCTCTTACTGCTTTTGCAGTCTTAGTTTCAGCTATTACCACACCAGGCCCGCCTATACAACCACCCATAAAAACCTCTCTTTACTTTTTAACCAACTTTATAACTATATTATCATATTAAAACAAGATAATAATTTAAATTTAGTGAGGTGAATCACTAAAAAACAATATAAAGTTCGACAAATCATATCGTAATTATGACCCTTACATAGGTTATAAATGTTGATATTTAATTTAAATAGTATTTTTATAGAAGTATATGCACTAAAAAAAGCTCACCTAGATAAGCTTTTTAGTTTTGAATTGTAATTTAATTATTCACTTAATGTAAGTGCATTAATTTGATCAGCAACACCCCAGACTGGAGTAACTATGTCAAATCCTTGTACTCTATTTGAATATGCTGTGAAAGCTTGGCTAGAATATAGAGGAATTTCTGGTAGATAATCATTGTACCATTTTTGGAATTCTTCCCATTTATCTAAGTAGCCTTCTTTATCATCTGGATCTGTTTGACGAAGTTCAACTGTGATTCTATCGACTTCAGGATCATTTGTTCTGGTAGAATTGTCAAATCCATCAGAGTGATAATAATAGTATGGATCAAATGACATAGGGAATCCTGAACCCATGTTAAAAGCTGTATATTCTGCGTCTTCTTTAGGATTATGGTAGAACTCTAAAAGGGTAGCCCATGCACCTTGTTGTACATTGTATTCCATACCAGCTTGTTTAGCATTGTTAGGAAGTTGATTTGAAATAAGGGTAGTGATCTTGGACTCTTCATAGCCATATTGATTGACTACAAGCTGGTTGCCCTCTTCATCATATCTCCAGTAGTCAAAGCCCTCTGGATTTGATTCGAACATTTCATTCGCTTTATCCCTATCCCATGGAGTAGTACCATCTGCTTCAAATTTATATGGAGTTTCATCTAGTAGTTCATTAGCCTTATCAATATTAAGTTGGTAATTAGTAAATTCTGGGTCGCGTTCTAAATCCGCTCCTCTTTCTTGATACATCCATTGACTTATGCCATACATACCGTTGATTACTACACCATAACCACCAACAGTTGATTGTACGAATGTATTTCTATCCATTAAGTGAGCTATTGCTTGACGTACTTGTTTGTATTTTGTAGCACCTTTATCTGTTAAAAAGCTAATATTACTATAAGCATTTTGCTCAAAACTATTGAATTGTAGCTTTCCTTCATCAGCTGCTGCTTTGATTTGGCTAATTGCATCACTATTTGATTCATCTTCCCATACATCGATTTTACCATTTTCGATTAGGTCAATTGCTATACTTGGATTTACAACTTGTAGTACTACGTGAGGGATAGTTGCTTTATCGCCTCTAAAATTACCAGCATAATTAGGATTTAGGGAAAGCTTAACTATGTTGTTTTCATAGCTATCTAATACATAAGGTCCATCTACCACAGTAGGATTTAGTCTGTATTCATTCGCTTGATTAAGCATAGCTTGTTCTATTAACTGTTGAGTAGGATCGATATCTCCTTCTAAGCGACTTTCAAGATATGCTATATCTTCCTCATGCTCTACTTTAGCTTCTTTGTACTCTTCGATTTCATCTTCATCTGCATCCTCTTCCGGCTCTGGATAATATTCATCAAAGGTTTCATTGGCTACTTCGATTTGAGTCTTAATGGAATCATGAAAGGCTGCAATTTCTTCTTTAGTTGGTTCGTAACCTTCCTTAGCTACAAGTTTATTACCTTCTTCATTAACAGTTAGCTTATCGCTTATAGCGTGAATAGGAAATGGTCTTGTAAAATATAAAGATTCTTCTTCAAAGTAAGGTAAAAATGAAGAATCGAGTGTAATTGAAAACTCATTATCAGACACCCTAGCTTGACCTTCTAGGTAATCTAGGTCTCCATTATGGTATTCTTCATAGCCCTTTCGTGAATCAGGACCAAAAGTTGTAGATCCTGTTACAGGTACATATGATGGGTGTGAATAAAGTAGAGCTGGAAATAAATAATCATCCACAGTTACAGGTTCTCCATCTGACCATTTTAATCCGTCATTAATTGTAAATGTAATTGTTTTTGAACCATCTTCATTCAGAGTAGTTTCTGGTTCTTTAGCAAGAACAACTGGGTTATTTACCCATTGACCATTTTCATCTTGAACTGTAGTAACGTATCCATTAACACCTGATATCCCGAGAAAATTACGTACATTTACATCTGTAGAAGATTCTGTCCAACCCTCTAAGAAATCACCATTAAATTCACCAGATCCTATTACTAATCTATCGGAACTAGTTACATCCTCGAAATTATCTAATTCTTGCTGGTCTTCTTCATTTAAATCTGCGCCAATATCATTACTTTCATCTGTGTCTGTACCACTTGTATCAGCGTCTTCTGTATCAGTGTCATCGTTTACATCCGTATCTACGTCATTAGATTCTGTAGCTGCATCATCAGTTATTTCTGTTTGTACAGTTGTATCCGCACTATCACTAGCATTGTTGCCTGGTTCGTTTGTATTTCCAGAGCAAGCTGATAGAGTTACTGATAAACTTAGAGCCATCAAAGATGAAAAAATTTTTTTAATTTTCATAGTTTTACCTCCATATGAATTCCTTAATTCTCATTATTTATACTTTATAGTATTTTATTGTTGTTCCTCTATATTGTCAATTATTCTACATATAATTACAATTCAATTTACAATATAGTATCTTTTGAGTCTATTTACCGATTTTTTCTGTTATACTTAGTTTTGTAACAAAATATATACCGATATCCTCTAGTGCAAAAGATTTTAGTAAACAATATTATTATTTATTTTACAAGATTTCTGCTTCTTTTTTAAGTAATACGCTTTAGTGAAAGACTTTTAACTATTAATAAAAGGCATACTTGCCTTATCTCTCAGTTACTCTCGGGTCGATAGCATCTCTTAAAGCATCACCAATAAGGTTTATAGAAAATGATACTAAGAAAATCGCAAGGACTGGAAATACCCATCTCCACCAGTAGAACTTAAGTACATATGAACTTTGAGCAGCAGTTAGCATATTACCCCATGATGGCGTAGGTTCTTGGACACCGAACCCTAAAAATGACAGACCAGATTCAGAAAGAAGATTTCCAGCGTATTCTAAAGTTGCATCTACTATTATTAAAGGCATGATATTGGGTAATATATGGTTGGTTACAATCTTAGAATTTTTTACTCCAAGAGCTCGGGCAGCTGTGATGTAATCACGCTCACGCTCAGAGAGAATCTGAGCTCGTACTAAACGAGCAAGTCCTGTCCAGCCAAGTAAACCTAGTAGAACCATTACCAAAGTAATTCGCTCTGTTTGGCTAGCTCCAGGGGGTAGTAAAGCTGATAGAGAAATAAGCATTGGGTAGAATGGGAATGATGAAATAATTTCTGACATTCTCATCAAAATATTGTCCACACGGCCGCCTGCAAATCCAGATATCATACCTATAGTTACACCAAGCACTACTGTAAAAATTGTTGATATTAAGGATATAATCATTGAAATACGACCACCGTGGATTAATCTAGTAAAGATGTCACGTCCTTGGTCATCAGAACCAAATCTAAATCCATCTAATCCCCAAGTATCTATTTTTGCATTTTCTTTTACTGCATAGTTATTAAAGTATGAAGTATAAACTTTTTTATATTCACCCTTTGGGCTCTTTAATTCTCCGTAGTTATCCTTACCCCACGAATAAATCTTACCTTTTTCATCAAGGGCTGTGAAAGTGGTTTCTCCAGCATTGATATCCACTATTGGAGCTTCGAATTCTGGTATGCTATTGCCTGATCTTGATGGTCCCCAAGCAATAACTTCACCTTTGTCTGTGAGAACTGCCGCACTATCGGAAGTAAGAGCTACATCAGTTACAAATACCGATCCATCTTGTACTTCTTCTGGCATAGCTGTTTCATTCTCAGCACCCATTACTCCTAAAAGCTCAACTGTACCGTCAGTTTTGGCAACTAGAATATTAATAGCTGATGTATCAAAACTAGTCACTTCACCTTGAACTGTAGATGGTATGAGATCAAGTCTACTTGCTAGAGTTGAGCCCCAAATTAAAATGTTATTTTCGTTGGTAAGTACTACTGAATATTGAACACCTGCTCCAAGTTCTTTGATACCCTCGCTTCTAATTTGACTTTCTGCAATTGGAGGCATTTGAGTTTGATCGAAAGAATTATTACCCCAGCCATAGATTTCATTATCTTCTGTAGCAACTATAATATGTCTATCTCCTGCTGCTATATCTTTTATAGTCTTATCTTCCAGTTTTTCTTTTATATCATCAGGAATATTTAAAACCGATTCTTTTGCTACTGGATTATCTTGGCCCCAGATGTAGACGTTGTTTTCATCGGTTAGTCCAATTGCAAATGTACTACCAATAGAAATTTTTTCAGTACCTTCAGTTTCCATCTCATGAGGGACGTTCATATATTTTCCTCCTGGTGGAATATTTGCAAGATTACCTTGTGAATAGTATTGATTAAAGGGTAGTATAGCACTACCTATAAAAACTATAAGTACTATAGCTATAAATAATGCTAGACCAATGACTCCTGACGGGTTTCTAAAGAAATTTCTAAGAGCTACTCTTCCAGGTGAAAGGATAGCTTCCTCATTGAGGTCACGGTCTTCTGTAGTTTTTGGGCCAGGTCCTCCTCCTACATTGGAATTTGGATTATTTAAATTTTCTACTTTATCTTGTATTAGCCTACGATCTTCAGGAATTCTAGATTCATTAATAATATCTGGAGAATCATCAGCCATATAAGAAAAACCATGATAAAAAAATGAAGTCAGAAAGTTTCTATACGATTTTAATGATTTTGATACTTTTTTGCTCATATCAAGCCTCTAGTTTTACCCTAGGGTCTACTAATGCATACGCTACATCCAAAATTAGATTGCCTAAAAGTGCTAGTAGATTATAAAACATTGATAGGGCTAATATTATGTTGTAGTCTTGAGCTATTACTGCAGATATTAGTTCGTTTCCGATACCTCTGTAGGCAAAAATCCTCTCAGTTATAGCAGATCCTGAGAACATACCAAGGATTGACCATGTTAGGGCAGTAACTACTGGTATTAGTGCATTTCTAAATGCATGGGAATATATAACTGTCTTCTCACGGAGTCCTTTAGATTTAGCTGTGCGAATGTAGTCTTGATTTAAGGCATCAAGCATAGAGTTTCTAACATATCTAGATAAGCCTGCAGTAGACCCAACTGTAAGTGTTATAGTTGGTAGGACAAGGTAACTAACCCATTCAGAAAACTTATGAGTACTAGGCATACCATTAGCGGGAAACCAGTCCATTTTAAAGGAAAAAAGATAGATGCATACTAGCCCTACAAATAGTACTGGTATGGACATACCGATCAAGGTTATTGTTTGGAAAATTCTATCAAAGAGCCCTCCTCTATGGGTGGCTGAGCGAATGCCTATAAGTATCGATAGGACAAATGAAATAATGGTCGCACCTATATTTAGATAGATTGTATTTCTAAGTGGTTCCCTTAAATAATCCTTTACTGGCCTCTTCTTAGTTGTTGACTCACCAAAGTCTCCACGTAGAGACCTACCTAGCCATATGAAGTATTGTTCAGGCAGACTCTTATCGTATCCGTAGCGTTTTTGCAAAGTCGTATATAATTCTTCTTCCTGTGCCTTACTCATACGACCAGTTCTAGGAATCATAGCCTGTATTGGGTCTCCTGGCATGGTCTTGGAGAAAGCAAATAATAAGATAGATATAATAAAAGCAATAGGTATTAAAGTTACGACTCTCTTAACTATATAATGAAACATCATTTTCCTTTCTATTTGTATTATTTGAAATTGAAATTTTTGCAAATATACAATATTCAATCTGTTAAATTCAATAGTATTTAGCTAATAGTGTTACAGTTCAGTAACAGTAAATTTCTTAGACATCTTTATTAAAATAGCGTAAATAAAGCTTAATAATATAAACAAGCAAATTAAACGGAATGTTTCCTATATTGATTAGGATGCATTCCGTTTAAAAGTAGTTTATTATTTATTCCGTATATAAGGTTTCACATAAATAGCTTATTTAATAATTGGATTTATTGTGCTATAAGTTTGCTATCATCTGGTCTATCTTCTGCTGGAATGTTGGCATTGTCTGCTGGCGATTTGAATTCTGATTCGCTAGCAAAGGCTCTTACCGCCTTGGCAGTCTTTGTTTCAGCTATGACTACACCAGGTCCGCCAACACAGCCACCCATACATGCCATACCTTCGATTAGTTTGCCATCCATCTTGCCTAGTTTTGCCATTTGAGCAAGCTTTACGCAAGCATGGAGTCCTTCTGCGCCTTCTACAGCTATTTCTATCTCTGGTCTAATTTCCTTAGCACGTTTTACTACAGCTTCTGCTACACCACCGCTTACCGCATAGTTACGGCCAGTTGTAGATGCATCCATCATCACTTCGTCTACTTCGATTTCTGATGGCTCGATGCCTTTAGCAAGGAACATGCCTAGAAGTTCTTCATAGGTTATTACAAAATCTACTACTTCAGCTACTTCTTCTTCGAGAGCTTCTAGCTTTTTAGAAATACATGGGCCAACGAAAACTACTTCGCTTTCTGGATTGCGTTTTTTAAGTTGGAGGGCAGTATATATCATTGGTGTAGATGATTCTGAGATGTATTCGTTGATTTCTGGGAATTGGTTACGAACCATCATCTTCCATGAGAAACAACAGCTTGTTCCCATAAATGGAAACTCTCCTGTTGGTACTTTTTCTAAGTATTCGTGAGCTTCATTCATTGTAGTAAGGTCAGCACCTAGGCCTACTTCTATTACATCCTTAAAACCAAGCATTTTTATAGCTTCTCTGATTTGGTCAGGGGATACATTTGGACCAAATTGGCCTACAAATGAAGGGGCTATTATCGCATATACATCTCTATTAGATTGGATAGATTTTATAAGTTGATATATCTCCGACTTGTCAGAAATTGCACCAAATGGGCATGTTTGTATACATCTACCACAAGCCACACACTTATCTGCGATTATTTCAGCACGGCCTAAGTTATCTGATTTGATTGCCTTTACTCCGCAGCTTTCTGCACATGGGCGTTTTTGGTGGTTAATGGCGTTGTATGGACAGGCATCCACACATTTACCGCACTTAATACATTTCTCTTGGTCAATGATAGCACCATGAGCAGTGTAGGTCACAGCGTTTTTAGGGCAGACATTTACGCAAGGGTGGCCGATACATGCCTTACATTGATCGGTCACGGTTACTTTATTTTCAGGACATGCTTCGCAAGCAATTTTTATTACTTCAACTAGTGGCGGATGATATATTCTCTTATCCACATCCATTTGTGCAAGCCCTGCTATGATAGCATCAGTCTTATCTGCAGTTCTTGCATCGAGTCCTATGGCCATTCTTAGCCTCTCGCCCATTACCGCACGTTCTCTAAATATATTTTCTCTATATGTAGCTTCTTCTCCTGGAAGAATATCGTAGACTTCTAGTCCTATGTCTGTGAGCGGCCTATTTTCGTAGGCAATTTTAGCGATGTGCTCAAAGGCCATCCTTCTGATATTAAGTATATCTATGTATGATTCTTTCATTATTTTCCTCTATCTAACTTATTATTTTGGGGTGAATTCGTCAAAGATATGCTCCATCAACACTTCTGGTTTTGCCTTTAATAAGTATGTATCGTCGATTTTGGCAACTGGTGCAGATCTTTCTGGATCCTCTATTTCTTTCATGATATTAGCATATTCTATATCAATCTCTGGTGCATCACCTAATTCTTCTAGTTGGTAAGCATAAAACAAATCTTTCGCAACTACATGTGCAGCATCAAATAAGTATTCGCTACCGCTAGCTGTGCATCTAGCACAAGAACAGATAGTAACCTTCATATTAAGCCTCCTTTGTTACTTATCTTAATTGTATCAAAAAAACAACCTATAAGCAATGACAAAGATTTGTCATTAATTATAGGTCATATTTCGCGGTCTAGTTGAAGGGGAATTCCAATTATAAAATTACTTCCCCTATCTAGCTCTGATTCTACCTTTATCTCGTAGCCTAAGTGGCTAGCTATGTGTTTTACAATAGATAGGCCAAGACCAGTTGATTTTTGATTGCGCTTACGTGATTTATCTGCCACATAAAATCTCTCAAAAATCCTGTTCACATCATGGGCTGCTATCCCAACCCCAGTATCACTTATAGAAAGGTAGTAGGAATTATCTTTCAGCTCATAATCGACTGTAATAGTCCCACCAATCTTGTTATATTTGATGGCATTTTCATAAATATTTGATACCAAATCGTAGAATAAAGACCTAGATGTATTTATTCTGAAATTTTTGATATTGTTGATTACTTTTATATTCTTGTGGCTAGTTTGTCTAGCAAATTTTTCTATTGTATCATCTACCACATCTTTTATATCAATTTCAGTAAAGTCTCTTTCAAAATTCTTTTCATCTAACCTAGATATCTTTAAGATGTCATCTATTATTTCAAGTAGCCTGTTGCCTTCATTGTAAATAATCTCTGCAAACTTACTTACATCATCTTCCTTGGCAATGCCAGTTGCTATTAGCTCCGCATAGCCATTTATGGATGTCAGTGGGCTTTTTAGCTCGTGTGTCACATTTGCTGAGAATTCTCTTCTCATCTGCTCAGCCTTTTTATCCTCGGTATTGTCAATTATTATCATAGCAAAGGCTTTTTTGGTTGCAGATTGGAGTGGATCTATAAAAATCCTTAGGAAATGGCCATTTAGTTTGATGTCAAATGACTTGCTGCGTTTTAATATCTTAGCTTCACGTAGGGCTAGGATATATTCTTTATCATTGATAAGATCTTTGATGTTGGTATTGCGGTCCACACCTAGATATCTCTTGGCACTAGCATTCATCAGTTCTATGTCCCCATGACCATCAAAAATGATAAAGCCTTCTTTCATGTTTGATGTGATGGTGATAAATTCTGATAATTGCTCAGATAAATCATTTGCATCAGATCTATAAGCATCAAGTCTTTCTGTGTATGATTTAAAAAGTGGTCTAATTTCATCAAATTTGCTATCGTTGATATTCTCATAAATATTTTCAGAAGAAAGGTCGTCTAAGTAACTATCAACCAGCTTATCAACATATCTATTGATATATAAAAAGCTAATTAAAGCTATGGCAAGCATGAGTAGTAATAATGGCCAATTAAAGTAAAAACCTAAATCATTTATCATAGTTACGATTAGATAATTATCAGCTTTATCTAGATAGTATGTCCTGGTCTTAGGAAATCCAGCACTTTTTACTATCTTTACTAAGTCAGCTTGATTAAGCCTCGCTAAATCATTTTTGCTAAGCTTTCCCAAGGATATTTGATCTGGATTTGCGAGTACCTTTCTATCCTTATTTATGTAAACTATAGACACATTTTCATAGGTATTATTAAATTGTTCTAATTTTTCATAGAAATCCGACTCTTTTTCATGAAGCAAAAGAAAGCTCAAAGTATTTTTTGCAAAATCACTTTGAGCCCTATCTTTTTTTATAAAAGATAAAGTATTGCTTAATAAAAAAGTGATAGCAAGTATAAGCGCTACCAGTCTTTTCCTAGAATTCTTAGCAATTTTTTTCATATTTCTCCGAACTTATATCCTAAGTTCCTCACGGTTTTGATGTGTTTACCACCATCTAAAAGCTTATTTCTAAGGGATGCTATATGAACATCTACTGTTCTAGTTTCACCCTCATAGTCATAGCCCCATATCTTTAGTAAAAAGTCCTCTCTAGTAATGACATTGCCAATATTATTCATAAATAATAATAGCATTTCAAACTCTTTGAAAGTCAAATCGATGAGCTTGCCATTTACCTTTACCGTTCTTTTTCTAGTATTGATGGTTATGTTATCGTAGTTAATATGATCACTGTCTTTTTTTACTGACCTTCTAAGGACTGCTTTAACTCTTGATATTAGTTCCAAAATTGAAAACGGTTTTGTGATATAATCATCTGCTCCTGATTCTAATCCTAGAACCTTATCAAACTCCTCAGTTCTTGCTGTAAGCAAGATGATTGGAATATCAGAAAATTCTCGTATCTCCTCAAGGATTTCTATACCATCTTTTTCAGGCAACATAATATCGAGTATTAAAAGTTGGCCTCCGTGTTGTCTGATAATTTCAACAATACTAAGGCCATCTTCAAATGTTTCTACTTCGTAGCCTTTTTCAGTTAAAGCATAGTCAACTAGATTTCTAATCGACTTGTCATCTTCAACTACATATATCATACTATAACCTCGTGGCTAGATCGCCTATTTTGCCTAAACGATCTCCTAGTCGCTCGAAATATTTGTATAATAGTACTTTTTCAGATAATTCCATAGCATCAACTTGATGTTGTTTGTTTCTATCAGCTATATAGTTTACTGCCTCAACGAATAGGTTGTTGTTTATTTCATCATCTTCGATAGTCTTTAGACCTAATTCGTTGTCGTTATTTATAAAACTTGTTATGCCACTTTCTGCCATAAGTCGTTGGTTATCTATAAATCTTTTTACGATAGAATATTCTTCTTCACTTAGGGAGTATTCAAGCATTATCACAGATGCTTGTGCTAAGTGACTAGCTATTCTCTTATAGTTTGAAGATAATTTGATGCTCATTTGTAAGAAACGAAGATCTTTGGCTACTGGTTGTTGTAGGGCCAGTAGCTCAAAGCAAAATCTTTCAACATCACCAGCACGTCGTCTGATTTCATCGTTTAGATCGATTACTTCTTCTAGGTTTCTTCTATTGTTGTTATCTAAAAATAAGTCAATCTTGTCGTAGCATAGGATGACAAGCTCCATCAGTTCAGCAGATAATTCACGAACATAATCAAGATCTTGTCTATACCTTGTTCTCATTATAGATTAACCGAACCTTCCTGTGATGTAGTCTTCTGTTCTGATATCTCTTGGATCTTCAAAGATTTTACTTGTTTCATCCATTTCGATAACTTCACCTGTTAGGAAGAATGCTGTTTGGTCAGAGATACGAGCAGCTTGTTGCATGTTGTGTGTTACGATTACGATTGTATATTCTTCTTTTAAGCTTTCCATTAGCTCTTCTATAGCGCTTGTAGAAATAGGGTCAAGAGCTGAGGTAGGCTCATCCATTAGGACGATTTGTGGTTTAACAGAAAGTGTACGTGCTATACAAATACGTTGTTGTTGCCCACCTGAGAATGATAGAGCATTTTGATCTAGCTTATCTTTTGTTTCATCCCAGATAGCAGCTGCTTTTAGAGAGCTTTCTACGATTTCATCTAGTGTATCTTTATCTTTGATACCATCAATTTTTGGACCGTATGTTAGGTTATCATATACTGATTTTGAGAATGGGTTTGGTGTTTGGAATACCATACCTACGTTACGACGAAGTTTTACTACGTCTACTGACTTTTCATTGATGTTTTGGCCGTTGATCTCGATTAGACCTTCTATTTTACAGCTATCAACTAGGTCATTCATTCTGTTGAAACATTTAAGAGTAGTAGATTTACCACAACCTGATGGGCCGATAAATGCTGTTACTTGGCCTTTTTTGATGTCCATATTTACGCCCTTAAGAGCTTGGAAGTCACCATAGTATAGGTCAAGGTCTTTTACAAGTATTGATGTTTCAAGATCTGAATATTTATTTTTCCTATCTAAGGTATGAACACCATGTTCTGTTTTTTGTGATGAGTTAGTATTAACTGATTGATTGATTAGAGTCTCTTCTCTAGATACATTTTCTGTAGCTACATTTTCTGTAGTTGCTGTTTTAGTTGTCACAGTAGCATTTGTATCAGAAGAGCCGAATGTTTTTTTATCCATTAATTTCTCCTATTAGTTAACTAGAGATCTAGTGATTCTTGTAGATATCCAGTTGATTATGATTACAAAGATTAATAGTAATACAGCTGTAGCATAGGCTTCTTTTACGTGGAAACCTTCTGATGATAAAACGTACATGTGTACAGCCAGTGTTCTTGCAGATTGTTTTAGACCTGTTGGGATTTGAGGTTGTGTACCCATCGTGTAGATTAGGGCTGCTGATTCACCAACGATACGGCCTGTAGCAAGGAAAATACCACCAAGGATACCATCCATAGCTTCTGGAATAACTACTTTAAAGATAGTTTGAATCTTTGTAGCTCCAAGTGCTAGTGATGCGTGAGCTTGTAGTGGGTTTACTGTTAGTATAGATTCTTCTGTTGTTCTTATGATAGTAGGTAAGATCATGATAGCTACTGTTAAACAACCAGCTATTAATGAATAACCAAGTCCTCTACCGCCGCCTGTTTGAGCTACGAAGAAAAGGTAACCGAATAGACCGTATACGATAGATGGGATTGATGAAAGAATTTCAGTTGAGAATCTTACAAGCTTAATAAATGTTTTGTTTTTAGCATATTGTGATAGGTACACTGCGGTAAAGATTCCTATTGGTAAAGCAAATAGCAAGGTCAATAGGATTGTAAATAGTGTAGCTATTAATGATGGCATAATTGATACGTTTTGAGATGTATATTGCATAGCAAATAAGTCTGTTGAAATATTTGGTATACCTTGTAACAATATGTATGCGATTATAATACCACCAGCAGCATAGCCTAAGATAGTAAATAGCCAAATGAATATTTTATAAGGTGTTGTCATTTATATATCTCCTATGCTTTCTGTTCGCTTCTAGTTCTGATTACATTAAATATTAGGTTGATTAGAAGTATAAAGAAGAATAGAACCATCGCTGTAGCTATAAGTGCTTGTCTGTGTTGTCCAGAAGCATAGCCCATTTCAAGTACGATGTTTGTTGTAAGTGTACGAGCACCTGATAAGACACCTTTTGGCATTCTTGGTTGGTTACCTACTACTAGGTATACAGCCATTGTTTCACCGATAGCACGACCGATAGCAAGAATGATAGATGAGAAAATACCACTTTTAGCATATGGTACCATTACTTTGTGGATTGTTTCTTCTTTTGTAGCACCTAGGGCAAGTGAACCTGTGTAGAATACTTTTGGTACTTGTCTAAGTGAGTTTTCAGAAATATTTACCATAGTTGGTAGAATCATAACAGATAATAGGATAGATGCTGTAAGCATGTTCATACCGTTTTTAGCTGAAGTGTAATCTTTAATAATTGGAACAAGTACCATCATAGCAAAGAAACCGTAAACTACTGATGGGATAGCTGCCATAAGGTTGATTAGACTTTTTAGAGGTTTATAACTTTTATCAGCATAATAGGCCATATAAATAGAAATTGCAAGACCAAAAGGTAATGCAATTAATGTTGATATGCCGGTAACAATGAAGGAACCAACAATCATTGGTAAAATACCAAATTTGGCATTACCTGCTGTTGGTCTCCATTCTCTACCAGAAATGAAATTGCCTAGTCCATAGTCGCTTACGAACTCAATACCATTTTTAAAGATGAAATAGATAATGAGTAAGATAAGGAATATGGACATAGCTGCTGATACAAGAAATATAATCTCACCGATTCTCTCTCTTGTATTTTTCATTGATGTCTCCCGTTATATTTGATTAGTTAAGTTCAGATGAGCTTACGATTGTACCGTTGAAGATGTTTTTGATTTGTTCAAGTGTTAGGTCTTCAATTGGGTTAGCTGTGTTTACTACTACTGCGATACCGTCTGTTGCGATAACTACTGGTGTAAGAACTTCTAGTTCTTCATCTTTAAGTTCTCTTGATGCCATTGCGATTTGAGCAGCACCATCGATAACAGCTTCAATACCTGCAGATGAACCTGTTGATTGGATTTCAACTACTGCACCTGGGTTTAGTTCTTTGTATTTTTCAGCCATAGCTTCGATAAGTGGTGTTACAGATGTAGAACCAGCAACTGTGATGTTACCTTCAAGACCTTTAGCTTCGTAGTTTTTAGTATCTTTAAGTGCAACATAACCGTGTTCTGTTGTGATTTCTTGAGCTTCTGTAGATAGGGTGAAGTCGAGGAAGTCTTGAGCTAGTTCGCTTAGTTCACCTTCTTTGTAAGCAAGGTTAAATGGACGAGCAATGCCGTACGAACCATTTTCGATGTTTTCTTCTGTAGCTTCTACGCCGTCTACTTTTACTGCTTTAACTGTATCGTTAAGTGAACCAAGTGAGATGTAGCCGATAGCTGTTTCATCACCTGATACTGTTTGCATTACACCGTTTGTAGAGTTTTGAATGATAGCGTCAAGTGTTGTTGTATCGATTTTTTCATCATTTTCGTCTTTTTCTTCAAGACCAGTTAGTTCGATGAAAGCACCTCTTGTACCAGAACCATCTTCTCTTGATACTACTGTCCAGTCGAAGTCTTCAACTTCTGCTGTTTCAGTTTCTGTAGCTTCTTCAGCTGGAGCTTCTGCTGTTTCTGTTTCAGCTGTTTCTGTTTCAGTTTCTGTTGTTTCAGCTGTTTCTGTTTCAGCTGGCGCTGGTTCTTCAGCTGGTTTATTTGCGTCGTTACCACATGCAGAAAGTACTAATCCCATTGATAGTGCTGCTGCAATAATTTTTGAATTTTTAAGTGTCATGAAAAATCTCCTTATAGTTTACATAAATTTGTTTTCTAATAGAGTATAACGTCAGTATGTTTAAACGAGATAAAGCTTTTGTAAAATCTATGTAAAATTAAGATTTTACAAAAGCTTTACATTTAAGATTAATTTCTACTTAGGGATAAGCCTTCTTTATTATTTTTTACCATAAGTATTTCAGCCAATATTGATATAGCTATTTCTTCTACTGATCCATTGTCTATATCTAATCCAACTGGAGTATGAATAGATGACAAATCTTCATCGCTATAACCTAATTCTCTCAGCTTTCCAAATACATCTTTTACCTTTGCTCTTGACCCTATCATGCCTAAATATTTATAATCCTTATCAATTACTTCTTTTAATACATCTAAATCTGTACTATGGCCCCTAGTACATAGGATGATATAAGTGTTTTCTTTATCAAATGTTAATTTTTCTATCGCCTGACTAAGGTTATCGCTATAGTAATTATCTATCTCAGCAAAATCAGGGCTAGTCTTAAATTCACTTCTATCATCTATTATATCTACTGCAAAACCAGTCTTAACTGCTACTCTAGCTAGCTTTTGGCCAACATGACCCGCGCCAAATATATATAGCCTTTTACGTGGCAAAAAGAGTTTTACATAGCCTCTACTATTGCCGCCACAGGACATTTGTAATTCTCCGGATTTTGATAAGTTGTAGTCAAATTCAAAGTCTTCGTTAGTTTTAAAGGCCTCCATAGTTCTACGCATAATGTCAGCCTCGATTTTACCACCGCCAACTGTACCTAGAGTTTCACCATCCTCTATTATGGCCATAGCTGAGCTATCCTCGCCTGGTGTAGAGCCCTTGTTTTCTATAATTAATGCTAGTGCTGCTTTTTTGCCAGCAGTATTTGCTTCGTGAATTTTTAATAAAACATCGGATTTCATAGATTTCTTTCTTTCTTTAACATGAGTACTGCCTCAAGGACTCCCCCGCCCACACATCTAGTCTTATCTGATAGGGTGTGAACATTTTCTATCACTATACGAGGGTCTACATCTCCTACCTTTAGGCCACTAGTTACATGGACACCCTCGGTTATCATCCCACGAACTATACCCTTTAGTTGTGATTTTATTGGTATACCAGCTACGGTTGCCACCGTCTCTCCCTCTGCTACAATAGAGCCAATATCTCTAATGACATGTATTTGCCCATCGCTAGGTGATCTTAGGATACGTTCAGTAGTGTAGCCATCGATATTGCCTGGGTTTCCTGTATTTTTTGCAGCTGGTCCTTCAAAAATTATCCTGCCTAGATTGTGGCCACGGTTGGTCTCTATTACCAAATCCACGTCATCTCCTGCCACAAAACCAGGACCAAGGCCAATTGTGATAGGGGCCATAGCCCTATTTGTCCCCAGATTTTTCTTAGCTAGAATTGCATCAACTACTGCTAGGGGTTTTAGTTTATTTATAAATTCGCAGTCAGGGTCAACTATCACAGCTATCTTATTTTTTCTAAAGGCAGCTGAGATTTCTTTGCTAGTTTCACATCTGACTGCTATCATATCTTCGATTTTAACTTCATTATCATAGATGGCTTGGGCAATAGAAACTTGTCTTCTGATGCAAGTTGGTTTTTCAATTTCTAGAACCAATACATCAAAGCCTGCTCTATATAGCTTTTGGATGCTACCTGTAGCTATATCCCCTCCGCCTCTTACGATAATTAAATTATCATTCATAATCTTCCTTTATTTTATTGTAGGCTTCTATGGTATCTATATCAATTAGCTCTTTTTCATCATCTATATCTACTCTGTTGTTTTCTTGACCATAGGCTAAGATCATCCCACCTTGGTCAGCCTCTAGATTCATGAGGCCTTCTCTATATGATGCTGGGAAAATCACAGGAGCTCCTCTTCTATCGTTAATTACAGGATAGGTTATGATTTGATTTTCATCAAAGGCTTCTATTAGTTTTCGGCAGGTTTCTAACGTTAGTAGTGGCTGGTCTGCAACAAAATACATAAGGGCATTGTCAGCCTTAGCTGCATCTGTTCCAAGTCGAATGGTTGTAGATTTGCCTACTTCCGGATTGTTATTAAATAAAGCTTTAAAACCATAGTCTTTAGCTACGTCTAATACATGGTCAAAGCTTGAAACTATAATAGTTTCATCCAAATCAAGATCTTTTAATAAATCCATAGTGTGCACGAAAAGTTCCTTACCTTTAAAATCTAAAAATAGTTTATTTTCGCCCATCCTCTTTGATTGTCCACTTGCCATAACTATTGCACTAATTTTCATAATAATCCTTTCTTATTAACGAACCATAGTAGAGAGGATAAGTAAATTCCTTGTTTGCAATGATTTCATTTATATTTTTAAAGTCATTATCTTCTTCTACTTGGTTAAAAAATACGATACATTCCTTATTAAAGTTTTTAAATAAGCCCATATCATAAGATATGAGCCTATTGAAAGTTTTATAATCAATAACATTTTTACCACAAAACTCGACAAACCCATCATAATTATAGATGAATTCTTTATCAGGCACTTTGCCATAAGTTTTTATCGAGAGTATTCCAATGGTTTTATCTGTAAAATCACAAATCACTGGTTCGTGGTCTTTCCAGAATTTTACTGGCATATTTCTACAACCATCTGCTTCGATGATAGTGAAGTCGAAATCTTTTCTAATCTCATTTAGCTTTTCATAACCAATAAAGCCTAGCTTTTCTTTGCCAAGAACTTTTTCGCCGAGCACTACTATTTGACCAGGCTCTGGCTTTTGATAGTCATCTGATGATATATAGATTTTATCAAATCCAGCATCTGGGATAGCAATCTTGGTTGAGGTTGTGACAAGCACTGACCCATAATTTTTAAGTTCATTGGCCAGGGTAAACATCAAAGTTGTCTTGCCCCCGGCCCCTGTTATTGATATTATATCTTTCTCTTTAATATTAAAAAGGTCTTTTAACTTTTGCATACCATTATTTTTTATCTTTTGAATAGTAAGTGTCAACCATTGGGAAGTCGCATCTTAGTTTGCCGTCTAGTTTATAATATGCCCCTTGGGCAGCTGAAGCTATTGGTATGGTTGAGATTTCACCTATACCCTTGGCACCAAAGGCCCTATCTAGAAGCTCGTTATCTTCTTTTTCTACGAAGATTGGGTGGATATGAGGTATGTCTGGAGCTTTGAATAAACCTAGATTTCCAAATTTAGCCTTAACATTTGACCTATCAAGTTTGAAGTCTTCTGTTAGAGCATAGCCTAATCCCATGACTACCCCACCATCTACTTGCCCGCCTATAGACTTAGGATTGATTACCTTGCCAGAGTCATGAGCTGCATAAACATCAATTACTTTACCATCATCGTCTAGAACAACAACGTGAGTTGCATAAGAATATGCAACGTGGGATACTGGGTTTTCTTTGTCAGAATTTAGTGGGTCGGTTGGATCAAAGTATTCATAGAAATAGTCTTTGCCATTTAATTCCTCTAGGCTGCTTTGATCGAGGTCCGCTTTTAATAGTTCACAAGCTTTTTTAATTGCTTCACCAGAAAATAGGGTTTGGCGTGATCCAGAAGATGTACCAGAATCTGGTGAATTTTCTGTGTTTGGTCGGATGATTTCTACCTTATCCGGGCTTATTTCAAGCACATCTGCAGCCATTTGCTTAAAGACTGTTTTAGCACCTTGGCCAAGGTCACTTGCTGCACAATATACTAATACATTGCCATCATCTACGACCACTTTTGCCCTACCCTTATCAGGAAGGCCTACACCTACGCCAGTGTTTTTCATAGCGCAAGCTATACCCGCACGGTCTTGGTTTTCTTCATAGGCATCCTTTACTGCTAGCAGAGTTTCTACAAGTGCAGTTGATGAATCAGCTATCTGCCCATTTGGTAATACTTCACCTGGTCTAATTGCATTCTTGTAGCGAATCTCCCATGGTGAGATACCTACTTTCTCTGCAAGGAGGTTTATATTACTTTCTAAGGCAAAATTTGATTGGCATACACCAAAGCCTCTAAAGGCACCAGATGGAGGGTTGTTGGTGTAGTAGCCATATCCGTCAATATGTGTATTTTCGTAGTGGTATGGGCCTACTGAGTGAGTGCAGGCACGTTCTAATACTGGACCGCATAGAGAAGCATAAGCGCCTGTATCGAGATTTATAGTAGCCTGCATTGCAAGGAAATTACCTTCCTCATCACAACCCAATTTGAAAGTAGCTTTCATTGGGTGGCGTTTTGGGTGGAATTTGAGTGAGTCATCCCTGCTTAGTTTAACTTTTACCGGCACATCGAACTTATATGCTGCAAGTGCTGCTAAGTGTTGTACAGATACGTCTTCTTTACCACCAAAGGCACCACCTATTAGTTTATTTTCTACTACGACTTTCTCAGGTGTATCTAACCAACCCATCATAATGAGGATTTCTTTTCTAGTATCATATACTGATTGGTCAGTTGAAAATACTTTTACCCCTTCTTTGTAAGGCATAGCTATAGCTGCTTCTGGCTCTAAGAAGGCGTGTTCTGTAAAAGGAGTGGTATATGATTCCTCTACTATATGGGCACATTTTTCAAATGCAGCCTCAGCATCACCCCTGTATACGTGGCGTTCTTGGCAGAGATTGCCATTTGAGTGGATGAAAGGAGAATTTGGGTCAGCGGCTTCTTCAATAGTTGATACTGTTTCTAGCTCTTCGTATTCTATTTCTACAAGCTTTTTAGCTTCATTTACTATATCTTCGCTTTCACCTACTACTAGGCAGATAGCATCTCCCTGGCATCTAGTGATATCCCCTTCAGCTATGAAGACATCCCAGTCTTGCATTATGTGGCCAACTTTGTTGTTTGGTACATCATCTGCAGTGAGGATTCCTATAACACCATCAAGCTCTAGGGCCTTTGATGTATCGATTTTTAAAATTTTTGCCCTAGGGAATTTGCTTCTTACAGCTGACCCGTGCATAAGGCCATCTATTTCCATATCATCCACATATTCAGCTTCTCCTAGGACCTTATCTCTTGCATCTATTCTTACAAAGTCATCGCCAACAGCAATTTTTTCGTAAGCAAAGGAAAGCTCACTAGGATTTTCACTTAATATTTCTCCAGCAAGTTTTATAGCATCTATGATTTTTACATAGCCTGTACAGCGGCAAACATTGTGACTAATGGCTGCCTTTATTTCATCATCTGTTGGATTCTTTGTTTTTCTAAGTAGGCCAATAGCTGAAACTGCCATGCCAGGTGTACAAAAACCGCACTGAACAGCCCCACACTCTTCAAAGGCATACACAAGGGCCTCTCTTTCTCTATCAGAAAAGCCCTCTAGGGTAACGATTTCTTTATCTCTAAGTTTCTTAAGTCTTTGGGTACAAGCAGGTTTTGCCTCGCCATCAATGAGGACGGTACAAGCTCCGCATGCCCCTTGAGAACAACCGTCTTTAGCAGAGTGGATTTTTAAATCTTCCCTTAAGAATTTCAGAAGGGTTTTATCGGTGTAGGTTTCGTAAGTAGAGCCATTTATATTAACCACTAGGCATTCAGCTCCGTCTATCTTTTCGCCTATTAAAGTGTTTGTCATAAGAACCTCTCTTATTTTACTAATTTAAATCACTAATATGATATGTAATATATCACTCTTGGCAAAGCACTTTCGAAAAAGCGCTCATAGCTAGTCTTTTATCATTGGATCGTGGTAATCGTTATCTGGGTCAACTGGTTGTTCAGTCTCAATTTCTCCCCTAGCAGTAATTTCCATTTCGATAGCATCTTCAACTGCTCTAAGGATATTTTCGTAACCAGTACACCTGCACATATTTCCTGCAAGTAGTACTTTTAGTTCATCCCTATTGTAGCGGGTAGCTCTTTGGACAATTTCTGTAGCTGTGATAATAAAGCCTGGTGTACAAAAACCACATTGAACTGCTGCGTGGTCGATAAATGCTTGTTGTATGAGAGACAGCGACCCATCGCTAGCTTGAAGTCCTTCTGTAGTCCAAATATCTTTTCCATCAGCCCAGATAGCTAGATATAGGCAAGAGTCAACGCTGTTGCCATCTATAAGTACAGAACAAGCTCCACATTCTCCAACTTCGCATCCTTTTTTAACAGATGTAAGACCAAAATCATTACGAAGGAAGTCGGTGAGAGATGCTCTCTTATCTACCATTTTTTCGACCTTGATGCCATTGATAGTGCATGAGACCCTCTTAAACTCAGGCTTTTGGTAAGCTAGATTTAGGTCCTTGTCAGCAAATGGCCCATACTCTCTACTATGCATTGACTAATCCTTTCTTCTTTTCTAGACAATCTAGTAGGCTGCGAACACAAATTTCATATAAAACTTGAGTTCTTACTTCCTTGGAAGCCCTCCATGAATCCCTAGGTGATAGTTCTTCTAGGGCTTTTTTGGCAAAAGCCTTGGCAGTATCTTCGTCTAGTTTTTTGCCAGTAAATTCTTCTTCTGCCTTGTAGACTCTAATAGGTGTAGTTGATGCTACCCCGTAGCATGCCTTGATACTTTCCATATGAAAATCATCATCTAATTTGACATTTACACCACAAGAGCTTAAGGCTATGTCCATGGCATTTCTCATAGCGTATTTGTAATAATGGCCCACATAGCCTTCGTAATTTTCTTTTGAAATATAAAAGGCTGTTACCATTTCATTTGGTATCATATCAACTTGGCCGAGTCCTACATAAAATTCTGTGATAGGAACTTGGCGGTAGCCTTCAGTTGAAGCTACTTCTACAGTAGCATCAAGAGTAAATAGGGCTGGAGCACTATCAGCTGAAGGAGCAGCGTTACAAACATTGCCGCCTACTGTAGCTGCATTTCTAAGCTGTGGACCTCCTGGTGTTAGACAAGCTTCTGCTAAATATGGGATTCTTTCAATAATGATATCATTATGGGCTATGTCAGAAAAGGTAGCCAGAGCACCAATTTTTATGGTTTCATCTTCTAATAGCTCAATGGTTTTTAGTTCATCAATCATATGGATTGATAAAAGTTCACCATCTGCCATTTTCCCATCCCTGATTTTTACTAGAACATCTGTGCCGCCTGCGATGATACGAAGGTCCGGATTTTCATTTAAGAGCTTTAAAGCCTCATCGACTGTGAAAGCTTCTTTTATATCTTTTATATCAAACATAATCTCTCCTTTTATAGCGAATGTGGCTTATAAAGTTAAATATAAGATCATCAAATAATTTCCGTAAGGATTGACTTCCTAGGGCAATAGCCCTAGTGTCATTGATTCTATAATGTTGTTTTTTCTTCTATTGGCCTATCTTCTTCCTTTTCTGGGATGATGATATTCATTAGTATTGCGGAAATAGCTGCTAGAACTACTGGGGAAGCACCGATAGCAATTTCAAGTCCCTGTGGCATAAATGTAACTCCAGCATTATGAGCTGCTGTCACTACAGTTACAAAACCAAAACCTATAGCTACTGATACTCCTACGATTGATGTATTTCTAAGGCTAAGTGGTTGGCTGGTAATCATTCTGATACCATTCATAGTGATCGCAGCAAAGATAGAAAGTGTTGCCCCACCTATTACTGGCATAGGAATCGATGTAAGTAGTGCTGATATTTTTGGGAATAATCCTGCTATTAGTATAACTAGAGCCGCTTGGGTAAATACTTTTTTGTTTGTTACCTTGTTGATTGAAACAATACCAGCGTTTTGTGAAAATGTTGCAGTTGGCATAGTTCCTATTAGAGCTCCAATTACATTAGCAAATCCAAAACCAATTAAACCACCCCTAAGCTCATCATCTGTTGGAACTCTATTCCAGCCACCAACTGTAGTTGATGTCATATCTCCTATACCCTCAATGGAGGTTACAATAAAGATAATTACAAATGAAATAATAGCCGATAGGTTAAAGTCTAGGCCAAAGTGTAATGGCCTTACAAATGAGAACCATTGGGCTTCAGATACACCTGATAGGTCTACCATATTAAAGAAAAATGCAAATATATAACCTACTATCATGGATAATAGTACTGACGATAGTGATGTAAAGCCCTTACCAAAGTGGGTAAAGCCAATATTTGCTACTAGAGTAATAATAGCTACTAACCAATATTGCCAAGATCCCCAACCTGCCATAGTTAGGTCCCCGCCCCCACCCATGTTTTGGATGGCAACTGGATATAGGGAAAGGCCTATACAAAGTACTACGGTACCAGATACTAGAGGTGGAAAGTAGGGAAGGATATATTTTAATCCCCAACCAAAAAGAATAGAAGCTAGGCCCCCGACTAGAGTAGCACCCAAGATCATTCCCACTATACTGGCCCCACCCCTATCAGCAAATTGTGATGCTAGAGCAAGCATTGTAGGTAGGTAGGCAAAACTTACACCGTAAATCATAGGCAGTCTCGCTCCAATTTTACCTATCGGATAGATCATTAGTAGAGTTGTAAGAGCTGAACCAATAAGAGCCATTTGAACTAAGATTACGCTATCTTCTGGAGAAAGGCCTAGGGCACCTGCTACTATGATTGATGGTGTTATACAGCCTGCAATCATTGCTATAACGTGCTGGAGGGCAAGCGGAAAGGCTTGACCATTTGATACTTCGCCGTCAAAGGTAAATAAATTTTTATATGTATCGCTCATATATATCTCCTATATGTATTAGCTAGGGCCTATCTAGACCCTTATGCTATATGTTGTTATCAATTAGACCCTCTTGCTTAAATGCTGGGATTAGATTGTGAGGGGTAAGTGGTAAGTTGTTAAATGCTACTCCAGTTGCATTTAACACAGCATTTCTAATAGCTGGAGCTGGAGAACATGTTGGCGGTTCACCCAAGGACTTGGTATTGTATGGACTAGTTGGCTCATGATTTTCGATAAAGTGAACTTCAAAATTAGGAGTATCAGTTGTAGTACCTACCTTATAGTCTAAAAGGTTGTTATTTAGGATTTGGCCCCTATCTGATACCTTAAATTCTTCTGATAGGGCAAAACCAACAGCCATACTCATACCTCCATGGGCTTGAGCTTCGGCTAATTGAGGATTGATGATTCTACCAGCATCATGGATGTTAATCAGCTTTATAATGTCAACCTTGCCAAGGGGTATATCTACTTCTACTTCAGCAAAACTTGCTCCGAATGAATAAGCATTGGTTCTGATAGTAGATGTTGATTCTGCGGTGAGGTGTTCGCTATAGTCTTTTAAAGTGTAAAGAGACTCTGTTGCAAGCTCTTCCATGGTGAGTAGGACTTCACCATCCGCTTTTCTGATGATTCTAGACTCAACTATATCTAGGTTTTCTGATGGCATCCTAGTTTGTAGGTAGGCTTGATGAAGGATTTTCTCTTTTAAAATTTTCGCTGTATTTACAATTGCAAATGAACCCATGTAGGTCTGACGAGATGCATAGGCCCCTTGGCCAAATGGAGCGACATCGGTATCTTGAGCTGAGATGATATGAACATCTTCGATTCTCATACCAAGGGAGTCTGCTGCCATTTGTGTAAATACTGTATCTGCCCCTTGGCCGATTTCTGTTTCGGCTAATTGGAGGCTTATTGATCCATCTTCTGATACAATCATACGACAAGAAGAGCTTTCTAGAGAGATAGGATATACACCTGTGTTGTACCAATACACTGCACAACCTACCCCGCGTCTCTTATCTCCAGTTTGGTTTTTGTATTCTTCTTTCTTCTTCCAATAGTCCATCTTTTCTGCCCCGAGTTCTAGGCATTGTCTAAAGGAATCGTAATAGTTTTTATTGTGGGTAAATGGATCTTCGAAACCTTCTGGCATGACATTTTTCATCTTTAGATCTAGTGGATCCATGTCAAGAGCAGCTGCTATATCATCGTGGTGGGCTTCATAGGCAAACATACCTTGTGGGATACCATATCCACGCATAGCCCCCGCTGTAGGGAGGTTTGTATAAACTGTATAAGCATTACCCTTTACATTTGGACATGGGTATAGCTGGTGGAAGCAGTTTAGAATTTTAGCTGCTATAGAGTGGCCGTGTGATGCATATCCCCCGTTGTTTGAATATAGGTCAAGCTCTCTAGCTACGTAAGTCCCATCAGGTCTAGCATATGTTGTGATATGAAATTTGATAGCATGACGGGTCCTGGTTGAAACGAATGTTTCCTCACGGCTAGGTAGGATTTTAACCGGATGTCCGCCTACTTGTGTTGTAAGAAAAGCGCAAAGTGGTTCGTATAGGGCATCTTGCTTGTTACCAAAACCACCACCAATATAAGGTTTTACAAGTTTTACCTTGCCCCAACCAATACCTAAGGCTTGGCCTATTACCCTTCTGACGATATGAGGAAGCTGGGTAGATGCTACTACACATACTTTTCCTGCCTCTTCATAGGCATACACATCTGGGTTTTCTAAGTGAGTATGTTGGACAATTGGTGTTTCATACCAACCTTCTATTTTAATAAGCCCTTCTTCTTTGATGGCCTCATCAAAATCTCCCCTTATATTAGTGGTGTGTTTTAGGATGTTGTTTGGGTTTTCATCGTGGATTAATACACCCTTAGATTCCATAGATTCAAAAACATCAAAGTGAGCTTCGTATTCTTCATAGTCTACTTTGATAAGCTTCGCAGCTTGCTTACAAGCTACATCATCTAGGCCAATGACAACAGCTATATCATCTCCTATAAATCTAACATGTTCATTTAGAAGTTTTCTATCAGCTATGTCTTGGTGGTCTTCTTCTGTCGACCATGGATGGCCTGCTGTTGGGAATGTCCACTCTGGCACATCAAAGCAGGTTACTATTTTTACAACCCCAGGTACCTTCATAGCCTCTGTTGTATCGATTTCTTTAACCCTACCGTGGGCTATGGTGGAGTGGATTATCTTAGTTGAGTAAGCTTTTTTAGGTATTAAGTCTTCGGTAAATTTAGCTCTACCTGTTACCTTATCAAAAGCATCAACTCTCTTAACGCTTTCTCCTACATACATAGTTATCTCCTTTATCTCTCGTAGTTACTATGGCCTGTTACGAATAATTTAATCCTTACTTGTCCATTTGAGCTCTTTCAGCTTCTTCTTCTGCAATAGTTTTCTTTGGCAGAATTATATTTAAGAAAAGGACTATAAGAGCTGCTAGTACTACTGGACTTGAAGCGAATACCATTCTAAACCAATCTGGGAATTTTTCTATCGCTGTTGGATTAAGTTGTGTGATACCCATACCAAGTGCTATAGCAAGCCCTGTGATTGTAACATTTCTTGAGCTCATCTCATCAGATGTGATAAGCCTCATACCACTCATAGTGATTTGAGCAAATACTGTTACAGTAGCCCCACCAATTACAGCTTGTGGTACAGATAGCATCAAAGCTCCAAATTTAGGAATAAAACCTGCAATCAGAATCATAATAGCAGTTATCTTTAGTACCGATCTTGCTACTACTTTTGTTAGTGAAACTATACCTACATTTTGGCTGTATGAAGCTGTTGGCAAGCCTCCAATAAAGGCTGATAGCATGTTTACGATACCATAGCCTTTGATACCGCCTTCTAGTTCTTCTTCAGTTGGTCTTCTATTCATACCACCTGCTGTTGCAGATGAGAAATCTCCTACAGCTTGGATGGAGTTTACCACAAACATCACCGCCATGGTTACACAAGCTTCAATTGGAAACTCGAGTTTAAATGGCATAAGTTTAGGATATGTAAGCCATGCTGCATCTCTTATACCGTCAAATGATACAATGCCAAGAAAATATGAAACGATATAGCCTACTACAATTCCAATGAGGATAGCTGATAGTTTTACAATTCCTTTTCCAAACATATTGCAAGCAAGTACTACAAGTAGTGTAACAATAGCTGCTATCCAGTAAACTCCATCACCTTGGTTAGGGTTACCGTTACCTCCTGCCATGTAATTTAATGCTACTGAATATAGGGAAAGACCGATGGTTAGTACTACTGTACCTGATACCATAGGTGGGAAATATTTATAGAGCCTTTTTATATTCATCCCAACTATAAAGGAAACAATACCACCTACAATTTGAGCCCCAAATACTGCCCCTATACCGTATTTTACAGCAATAGAGTTAATTACTGGTATATATGCAAAGGATACACCCATGATCATAGGAAGTCTTGATCCAAGACCAAGTTTATAAATTGGATATAGTTGTAATAAAGTTGCAAGTGCTGCTACAAACATTCCAGCTTGAATCAAGTAAATAGATTGTTCTGGTGTTAGGGCATATGGGGTGTTAGCTAAGGTATTTTTTAATACAATAGCTGGTAGGGTATTGCCCACTATCATAGCTAATAAGTGCTGTAAGGCTATTGGGAAAGCCTTAGCAAAGTCTGGCTTGCCGTCTACATCAAATAATGACTTGTTGACAGTCGCTGTGTTTTTGTTCTCTGTCATATGTACTCCTTAATAAAATTTATAGATGCTTTATAATATTATATAAAATAATCGGATAAAAATATAGTTTAAATCAAGTAATTATAAGAAATTTCTGGGGTTTACCCCAGAATTCTTACAATTTTGGCCAAATTTCTCTAGCTCTTTCTCTAGATTTTGCATGAATCATAGGTCTGTCAACATTCGTCATTTCCCTATTTCTCATTACAAACTTACCATTGATAATGGAATCGCTTACAAGTCTACCAGTGAGCCCAAATAATACATGTCCACCCCAGTTGTTGGCATTAAGTGGTGTGACTGGGTCATAGTCTAGCATGATGATATCAGCATAGGCATCCTTTTCTAAGCGGCCTACTGGTTTTTCTAGGTATCTTTCCATGATAAGTGGGTTGTTTTTAAATTGCATATGGAGGGTTTCTGAGAATCCCTTAGTTGGGTCACAAGAATTATGAGCTAGTAAGATATTGGATACCTTCATAGATTCAAACATATCATTTGTAAAAGCATCAGATCCGAGTCCTACTGTGATGCCACGATTTATCATCTCTAGCACTGGAGGGCATCCTACAGCGTTATTCATATTGCTCTCTGGGTTAAAGATAGCCACTGCATCGTGATGTTTTAATATATCCATCTCACGCGAATTGATATGGACATTGTGCACTGATAGGGTGCGTGGGCTAAAGATATCAAAGCCTTCTAGTCTTTCCACACATCTTTTGCCATTGTTCTTTAGTGTAATCCATTGGTCATCTAAGCCTTCTGCTACGTGGATGTGGTAGCCGTCATATAGGCCATCCATAGTCTCACGAGATTTTTCTAAAGTTTCATCTGATACTGTAAATGAAGCATGGATACCAAAAAGACCACTAAACATATCATCTCTTTTTTGACTTTCCTTTATCCAGTTGATATTTTCAGCTATACCTAGATCTCTTTTTTCAAGCCCATCCCTATCTGATACTTCATAGCAAAGGCTTGTTCTAATACCAACCTCTTCCGCTGCATCAGCTAGGGTAAAGAGTGAGCCTTCGATTGAGTTTGGTCCTGCGTGGTGGTCAATAAGGGTAGTTACACCATTAGCCACTGATTCCATATAGGTCACAAGTCCATTTAGTTTAACATCCTCTAGAGTCAAGGTCTTATCAAGGGCCCACCACTGGTTTTCTAGGACATGCATGAAATTATCAGTTGGTTTAGAAACAGCCATGCCCCTAGCATAGGTAGAATAAATATGCGAATGAGCACAGATTAGGCCAGGCATCACTACCTTGCCACTTGCATCTATGATTTCGTCATCTTCATATATGGATAAAATCTCTGATGTTTCCCCTATATCTACTATTACATTATCTTTTATTACAACCGCCCCATCTTCGTAGAAATTGTTGGCCTGATCATTTGTAATAACTACACCGCCCTTAATAATCATAATCTGCTCCTTAGTTTAGGTAAAAAGAATATTCTTTTTCTATTGTTTCAATCAAGGTCTTAGTTGTTTGATCGATTCTCTCATCATCGATATCAGCTTCGATGACATTTTTGTTTGCTAGTCTTATCTTATATTTACCATCATCTAGCTTTAAGAAACCAGTATTAGTAGATTCTTCAAAGTCAAAGTTAGTCCAGAATACGGTAAATTTATCCTTGTATGGAAGGCCCACATGTGGACAAAATACTCCACAGTTGCCGCATTCATTGCACATGCCATCTAGGTGGATGATTTGATGTGGATTTTTAAATCCTTCTACACTGATAGCTACATTTGCCCTGTTTGGACATACTTCAGTACATATTTCACATATCTTATCACAAGATAAGCATCTGTTAGCCTCAGCATTCTTGTCATCTCTTGGCTCTACTAGGTCGCCTCGTTTTTCTATGATTTCTTCATAGCTAGCTTCATAGTCGACTGTGATAAAGTCATTTTCTATTCCTTCTTTTTTGAGGATGTCGATAGCTACATTTTTAGCACTCGCCATAGCTCCAACTACAGACCTAGGTCCTTTTATAACATCGCCTGCAAAATATACATTAGCTAGACTGCTTTCATTGGTATCAAGGACTTCTACCTTGCCGTTGTCATCAAAATTGATGCCAGCATTTGCATAGATTCCTATATCATCTGACCTACCTGTAGCTATAACAACGTATTTGTATTCACCAGTTAATTTGTCAAACTCACCGTCAAATGCTTTGTTATATTCGATTTCAATCCCATAAGCCTTAACTAAGTCTAGGTCTTTTTCGATGATTGATTTATCAACTAGGTTGTTTACATAGCCGTAAGCTTCATCTGATTTTTCAATGACCTTAACATCCATTCCGTTGCGGCGAAGATATATAGCTGCTGCAAGGCCTGCAGGACCTGCTCCTACTATATAAGACTTATTTTCAGTTTTAATCTCAGGTGTTTCGATTTTTGCTACAAAGTCAACTTGGGCATTGTCTGTCACAAGTTTTTTAACATTTCTAATTTCAACTGCCTTGTCATAGTCAACCCTGGTACAAGATTTTTGGCAGAAGGCATAGCAGATTTCTGATAATATAGCTGGTGCTGTGTTATCAATGGCTATAACTTCCATTGCTTTGGCATAGTCATTTTTAGCTGCATAGTTCACATACGCTGCTACTTGTTGGTTGATTGGGCAACCATCAGTTTGACAAGGTGCATTGAAACAATCGGTAAGTGGAAGTTCAGTTTTCCATTTGCGGTCTCTGACTTTTTCCTTAGGATTTTTGGCGTATTTGTCAGTATTTAATACTTCTTCGTAGAATTTATTGAGCTTTTCAGTATCTACACCAGTGTACTCTCTGCCTAGTAGAGGCTCTGTGATTTCAGCAAGTTGCTTCATTCTATAGTAGCCACCTGGTTTTAGTAGGGTAGTTGAAACTGTGATTGGTTGGTTGAATATTTCAAATAATTCGTATACATTTAGTGCATCTGCCCCGCCACAGTAGCTCATAGGTAGCTTGTCGCCAAAGGCATCGGTTAGTTTTTTAGCAACAGCTATTGTTAGTGGAAGTAGCGCCCTACCTGACATGTACATGTCATCAGATGGCAATTCGCCTTTCTTTTGGAAGACCGGGAAGGTATTTGATAGCTTCACTCCAAAGGTCAGATCATTTGCTTTGCCGAGTTCTAATAGGTTTGTAAAGATACGGATAGCATCTTCAAATTGTAGGTCGTTTATAAAGTGATGGTCATCAAAGCTTACATAAGCAAATCCAAGTTTTTTAAGTATATCTGTTGCAAATTCGTAGCCTGCAAGTGTCGGGTTACATTTTACATAAGTGTGCAGGTGTTTTTCTTCGATGAGGTATTTGGCTATAGATTCTATCTCATCAGCTGGACAGCCGTGCATGGTTGATAGGGTGATAGAATTACATACTTCTGGCCCAATTTTTTCAATATCCTCTAGGGTAACGTTCTCAAACAAATCGATATTAGCTTTTAAATATTCGATAGCATCTTTGTATACATCAGTATTTGATGCATCTTTTAGAGATTCTAAGAAATTATCGATTTTAGGGCTCTTGATTCCTTCAAGGTTGTAGCCTGCTGACATGTTTAGTGTGAAATCTTTGCTATCAGCTAGACCCCATTCTTTGGCAAGGACTTGGATAGCTATATGGCTTTTGATGTATTCATCTAGGGCATCAGCTACGGTAAGTTCTGTAGACCATTCGCAGTTGTAGGCTTCATCTTCGCTTACTATACATGGTTTTGGTATAGCAGCCATGATTTCTTCTCCATCCATGATTTGGACAGTCTTTAGTTCTATGTACCTACCACCTACTAGATAAGAGGCTATGATGTTTTGAGCTAATTGACTATGAGGTCCTGCTGCAGGTCCTATGGCAGAAGAAATTTCTTCGTGAAATGTAGTTTTTAACTTAGCTCCGCTAGTATTTTTGTAAAATTTATCTTTTGGTATGGAAAATACTGTCTCAGTAGTCTTATACTCATCCAGCGCCCATGTTATGAGTTTTTCAAAGCTTATCGGCCTCATGAAATCGCTCATATTAGTCTCCTTTCTCAATTTTAAAGTTAAAAATAACCCATATTATGAAAGTATATTATCTTTTCAAAATATGGGTTATAACTTACTTAATCCAAGTTCCTGTGCTGCCTGTTAGGGCGTCTTTTGCATTTTCTAGACTTGTAATAACTGCTTGTCTACCTTCTTTGGTGTCTACAAAGCTCATAGCAGCTTCTACTTTTGGAAGCATAGAGCCTTTGGCAAATTGTCCTTCTTCTATATATCTTTGGGCATCTTCGAGAGTTAGCTCAGATAAATCTTCTTGGTTTTCTTTGCCGAAGTTTATAGCAACTTTTTCGACTGCTGTAAGGATTACTAGTGTATCGCAATCTAATAGCTCAGCTAGTTTTGCTGATGAGAAGTCCTTATCAATTACTGCATCCACACCTACATATCTGTCGTTTTCGCGAAGCACTGGTATACCACCACCGCCGCCTGCTATTACTAGAGCGCCAGAATCATTTAATGTTAGGATGATATCTTTTTCTACTATATCAAGTGGCTTTGGACTTGCTACTACTCTACGGTAGCCACGGCCAGCATCTTCTTTCATTACCACGCCTGTTTCTTGCTCGATAGCCTTAGCTTCTTCTTCTGTGTAGAAGGCACCGATTGGTTTGGTAGGATCTTTGAACGCTGGGTCTTTTTCATCTACCATTACTTGTGTAACTACTGTTGCTACTGGAACATCGAGGCCTCGAGCTATGAATTCATTTTGTAGGGCATTTTGTAGGTGGAAACCTATATAGCCTTGGCTCATAGCACCGCATTCAGGAAATGGCATTTGAGGAATTTTGTCATTGTATTGGTAAGCAACATCCATGGCTTGGTTGATCATACCAACTTGTGGTCCGTTACCATGAGATAGGACTACCTTGTAGCCTTCTTCAACCAAAGATGCTATAGCGCTAGCTGTCGATTTTACTGCTTGTTTTTGCTCTTCTGGAGTATTGCCTAGGGCATTGCCCCCTAGAGCTACTAATATTTTTTTATTCATATATTTCTTTCTCTATTAAAAATGTCTTTTGATAAATTCTCCGCAGCCCTTATCGGCTACTAGTTCATTGTCTTTGATAAGGAAATTGCCACGAGATAGGACTGTAGCTACTTTATAGTCTGATGTAAAACCTTCATAAGTCGTATAATCTACCGCAGAGTGCCTGTTGGCTTGGGTGATTGTATAAGACTTGTGATCAATTATTACAATATCAGCATCAGATCCTGGTGCTATGATTCCTTTTTTTGGATACATGCCAAATATTTTGGCAGGATTGGTACACATTACTTCTATTAGCTTTTCTAAACTAATGCCTCTTTTGAGGCCGTGGGTTAAAGTTAGCTCGATTCGTTCTTCTACACCTGGTATACCACCTGGGCAAGTAAAGAAATTGTCTTTGTGAGGGAGTTTTTCAGTTTCATAATAAAAAGGACAATGGTCGGTGGCAACTACTTCTACATCACCATCGATAATTCCTTGCCAGAGCGCTTCTTGGTCAATAGCTTTTCTTAGTGGAGGAGCACAAATGTATTTGATCCCTTCTGCATTGCCCCCATCTATGAGTTTGTTTTCATCTAAGATTAGATATTGGGTGCAGGTTTCACAGTGGATATTTTTAAGGCCTCTCTTACGGGCAAGCTTTATCTCATCAAGCCCAGCCTTAGTAGAAGTATGGACTATGTAAAGTTCTGGGGCGCCTGCAAGTTCTGATAGGTAGGCTAATCTATTGATGGCCTCAGCTTCTGTGATATCAGGTCTGGTGTAGGCATGATAGATTGGATCGGTGTGGCCCGCTTTCATAGCCTCATCCCTTAGCTCAAAGATCATTCCATCATTTTCACAATGGACACAGACAACTGTGCCTGTTTCTTTAGCTTTTTTTAGGACCTTTAGGATAGAAACATCGTCGATTTTGCCCCCGTAGGTTGTATAAATTTTTGTGGAAACGATTCCACTATCAAAAAGTGCTTGGAATTCATCTAAAATAGCTGGGGGTGTTTCTTGAATAGCTCCATGGAAGGAATAATCTATTATTGAATTACCATTTGCCTTTTCGTGGTACTGGTTAACCATATCAGTAACTGTAGTTCCCCTCTCCCCAAAAGAGATGTGGTCTACATTGCTAGTGGTTCCTCCAAATGCTGCTGCAACAGATCCTGTATAAAAATCATCCACTGCCACATATTGGCCAAGGTCTAGGGTAAAGTGGGTATGAACATCAATCCCACCAGGGATAACTAGGCGATTGTTTGCATCATAAACTTCGCATGAATCAGTGTCTAGGTCTTTGCCTATTTCGGTTATGATTTCGCCATCGATTTTGATATCTACGATGTTTTCACCATTTAAGTTTGCGTTTTTAATGATTAGGGTCATTTAAAAACTCCTCTATCAACATAAGTTTTTAGCTAAGCCCCTTCTCGGAGCTTAGCTATCACTTTATTATTTATTTTCTGTATATACTAGTGGTAGAGCTGCATAAACTGCTGCACATGTTACTAGGTCTTGTTTCCAAGTTACTTCGTTTGGAGCGTGAGCTTGGTCTTCTGCACCTGGTCCAAAACCGATTGTTGGAATACCATGACGACCCATTGTAGCTACACCGTTTGTAGAGAATGTCCATTTGTCTGTAAGTGGTCTTTCAGCACGTTTCTTTTCTTCTTTTTCAGATGGTGGAGCTATTCTTTCGTCACCATATAGGTTTTTATATGCATCTTCTAGAGCTTTTGTTACTTCATGGTCTTCTGGAATTACCCATGTTGGGAAGTAAGAATCTTGTTCGTATTCTAGACCAGTCCAGCTTGCACGTTTGTATGTGTACATAGTAACTTTTGCACCCCATTTTTTAACTGATGGTAGGTCTTCGATTTCTTTGATACATGATTCATATGTTTCGCCAGCTGTCATACGACGGTCCAGTGAGATAGCACAAGAGTCAGCTACAGCACATCTAGATGGAGATGTGAAGAAGATTTCAGATGTTGTTACAGTACCGCGGCCAAGGAAGTTTGCTTCTTTGTATTCTGGGTTGTATTTTTCATCTAGCATCTTGACAAGACCTTTGATTTCTGTATCATCAGCTGCATCATTTTCGTTAAGGGCTTCTACTTCTTTAAGGATGTCAGCCATTTTATAAATAGCATTTTCCCCTCTTTCAGGAGCTGAACCGTGGCAAGATACACCTTCTACTTCAACTCTGATTTCCATACGACCTCTTTGGCCTCTGTAGATTCCACCATCTGTTGGTTCTGTTGATACTACAAATTCTGGTTTGATATCTTGTTGTTCAATCATGTATAACCAGCAGTTACCATCACAGTCTTCTTCTTGAACTGTTCCAGTAACTAGTACTCTAAATTTGTCATTTAGGTATCCAAGGTCTTTAAGGATTTTTGCACCGTATACAGCAGAAACTGGTCCACCAAGTTGGTCAGATGTACCACGTCCACCGATTGTTGTATCATCTTCGAATCCTTCGTATGGGTCAAAATCCCAGTTGTCGATGTTACCAATACCTACAGTATCGATGTGGCCGTCAAATGCGATTTGAACATCACCTGTTCCCATTTCACCAAGTACGTTACCTTGAGGGTCAATCCAAGCTTTGTCAAAGCCAAGTTTTTCCATTTCTTCTTGGATACGACGAGCCTTGTCACCTTCTTCTGTTGATTCACCTTTTAGGCGAACTAGGTCACGAAGGAATGCTACCATGTCATCTTGATAGCCTTTAGCAGCTTCTTTTATAGCGTCAAAATCAATTTTTAGTGTTTCTGTCATTTTTATCTCCTATTTTTCTAATCTATTTGTAGCGTCATCAACTAATCTATTTAGTAATTCTTCTGGATTTTCAATTTTTTGTAGGAAGATCATAGCAGCTATGATATATGGTTTGTAGCTAGCTTCTTTGTATAGAGGAACTCTGTATCTATCAAATACTGATTCGTCAACTTCACCTTCTTCTGCAGATACACCTGTGATATCAGCTGGTAGGCAGTGCATGTATAAAGCTTTACCATCTTTTGTAAGTTTCATCATTTCTTCTGTAGCTGCCCAGTCTTTGTGTTCAGCATTTTGACGAAGTAATCTTTGTTCTAGTTCATCGATACCTTCTTGGTTGCCTTCGCCGTATAGTTTTGTTCTTTCTTCCATAGCTGCAAATGGTGCCCAAGATTTTGGATATACGATATCAGCATCTTCGAATGCTTCTTTCATGTCATTTGTAACTTTGAATGAACCGCCGTATGTTTCAGCGTTTTTCTTAGCGATTTCTTCAACTTCTGGCATGATTTCATATCCTTCTGGGTGAGCAAGAACTACATCCATACCCATTCTTGTAAATAGGGCAGAGATACCTTGAGGAACTGAAAGTGGTTTACCATAGCTTGGAGAATAAGCCCAAGTCATTGCTACTTTTTTACCTTTAAGGTTTTCAAGTCCTCCAAATTCGTGGATTACATGAAGCATATCAGCCATAGCTTGAGTTGGGTGGTCGATGTCACATTGTAAGTTTACTAGAGTTGGTCTTTGTTCTAGGACACCTTCATCATAGCCTTCTTGTACATATTCTGAGAAGTCTTTCATATATTGATAGCCTTTACCGATGTACATATCATCACGGATACCTATTACATCAGCCATAAATGAAATCATGTTTGCTGTTTCTTTTACTGTTTCACCGTGAGCTACTTGGCTTTTGCCTTCATCGAAGTCTTGTACTTCAAGACCTAGTAGGTTACAAGCAGATGCAAATGAGAATCTTGTTCTAGTAGAGTTGTCTCTAAATAGTGAGATTCCAAGGCCTGAATCAAAGATTTTTGGAGAGATATTTTCTTCTCTCATAGCACGTAGGATATCAGCCACTTTCCAGATAGCTTCTAGTTCTTCTTCTGATTTATCCCATGTGTGGAAAAAGTCATCTTGGTATAGGTTTTTGTAGTCAAGTTCGCCTAGTTCGCCAATTAGTTGTTTAATGTTATCTGTCATATTTCATCTCCTTTTTATCTTTGAATTGTATATTTGTAATCGCCTTCATTAGTGTAATACCCATCCCAAACTACTTGTCTATAGTGAGCGAAGTCTGTATCGCCTTCTGTTGAGATTAGTAGGATTACTGAATTTTCATCTAGTTTTAATTTTTCTTTGATATCAGCTAAGTCTTCTCTTTGAAGGACTTCTGATACTACACCCATAGTAGCAGCACCAGATTCACCTGATATCACGCGTTTGTCATCTTTTAGAGGGTTACCTAAGATTCTCATACCTCTAGCTGCAGCTGTATCTGGTACAGACATGAATGCATCCGCATAAGAATTTAGTACTGGCCAACCTACTGTTACTGGTTCACCACAAGCTAGTCCTGCCATGATTGTATCAAGAGATCCTGTTACATTGTGGATTTCTCCATCATTAGCCTTAGCTGTGATGTAGTTACAATTTGCTGCTTCTGGTTCTACTACTGTGATAAATGGTTTTTCATCTCCTTCGTATACTGATGAGAAATAACCAGTTACACCTGTTGCAAATGATCCAACACCTGCTTGAACGAAGATGTGGCTTGGTTTAAGTCCTGCTTCTTTTAATTGTTCGTTTGCTTCTTTAGCAAGAGTAGCGTAGCCTTGGATAATCCATGTAGGAATTTCTTCATAACCTTCCCATGCAGTATCTTGAACCATTACCCAGCCCTTTTCTTCTGCATATTGGTTAGCAAGTCTTACACAATCATCGTAGTTTAGGCCATCCATGATATCACACTCAGCACCTAAAGCTCTGATATTATCGCGTCTTTCTAGGGCAGAGCCATCAGGCATGATAACTACACATCCTTGTTTAAGTTGGTTAGCAGTCCATGCTACACCCCTACCGTGGTTACCGTCTGTTGCTGTTACGAATGTTATTTCGCCAAGCTGCTCTCTTATCTCATCAGATATCATTTTTTCAAATGGTAATTCTTCGATGCTAAGACCGAGCTTTTGAGCTATGTATTTACCTATAGCAAATGATCCGCCAAGTACCTTAAAGGCATTGAGGCCAAATCTATATGACTCATCTTTTACAAATATGTCTTTCACGCCGAATTGTTCAGCTAAGTTTGATAGTCTAACTAATGGAGTCACCTCATAGTCAGGGAAACTTTCGTGAAAGCTTGCTGCTGTGTTAACGGTTTTTTCATCGATAAAATCGAGTGAAGCTTTGCTACCGACATTTTCATTAATTACAATGTTATATGTTTTTTCCACACCTATACCCTTTCTTTGTTTTTATCACATGATATATTCACTTAAAATCATAAGTGGTATGTGATATATTACTACCATTATAATTTGAAAGACAACGTTTGTCAATAAGATTATTATGGTTATTGTGCTCATATTATCATTTAAAATGTGATATAATATATATGACGCTTATACAAGAAATGTGGTGTAAAATGACTGATAATAATTTTCAAATAAAAAGAACTTTTATAAAGGACGAGGCCTACCATATTTTAGAAAAAGAGATAATTAGTGGTAAGCTTAAGCCAAATACAAGGATAAATATAAATGAAATTAGCGAAAGACTAGGCATATCTAGAACTCCTGTTAGAGAAGCTATCTTAAGGCTTGAAAACGAAGGTCTTGTAATATCTAAGCCCAACCAATGGACCATTGTTGCACCAATCGACCTATCCGATGTCGTCGATATCTATCCATTAATCTCCGTGCTAGAAGCCTACGCCCTAAGAGATGGATTTAAAAATGTTGATCAAGTATTTATTGATACTCTTACTGAAATCAATGAAGATATCAAAATATCTTTTGATAATCACGAATTGGTCCATCTGATAAGTCTAGATAATGAATTCCATCGCATGATAATTAACCTATCTAGTAACAATGCAATTTTACCAATTATAACTGACCTTAAGAAAAGGCTAATTAGAATAGAAATGTATTATTTTGAAAACTTAGAAAATAGGTTTTCCTCCTACGATGAACACAAGGAAATCATCAAATTCTTAAGAGAAGACAATCTGGATAAGGCCGAAGAAGCCTTAAAGGCAAATTGGATTAACACACTAAATTCAATAGATATTGAATGAAAAAGGCTGGATAGCCAATAGTTTACTATTGCTTCCAGCCTTTAGTGTTTGTCGCGCCCGTTTATTGTATCTAGTCCGTGCTTTAAAAATGGGCTAATTATTTCAAAATTTTCCTTACAAGCCTTTGGAGATCCAGGGAAATTTATAATAAGAGATTTTCCCCTAATACCCGCTGTGGCTCTAGATAGATAAGCCATAGGGGTAATCTTTGCACTTTCTACTCGCATAGCCTCTGATATACCTGGAACTCTCCTATCAATGATAGCCTCAGTTGCTTCTGGAGTTATATCTCTAGGAGAAAATCCTGTGCCGCCAGTGGTTATAACAAGCGAAATTTTTTTATCAGCAAAACCTACTAACTCTCGTTTTATTTTATCATAGTCATCTGCAATAATTTTGTAATCAATGACTTCCAATCCATATTCACTTAGCAAATCTTTTAATACAGGACCTGACTTATCTTCATACAGCCCCTCACTTGCTCTATCGGATATGGTAAGTATTGCCGCAGTATAGCTCATAATAGGCCACCTTCTGCCATTTCTAAAAAATCTTCTTTTTTTAAATCAATGTCTGCTACTATCCTAGGTAGGAAATAGTCAAAGCTTGTAATAGGTGCATGGATAGTTGCTCCTGGGACTCCCATGAGATATCTCCTCTTATCCTTTGCAATTGTTAGCATATTGCCCGGCTGCATGGGAATACCTTGGATAATAAGCTCTGCGCCGGTTTTTTTAATTGCTGTTGGGGTTAGGTCATCAGGATCAACGCTCATTCCACCAGTAAATATTACTAAGTCTGCACCTCTTTCTTTAAATCGGCCATAAGCTTCTAATAGCATATCCAAATCATCTCTACAAATTATATAGTCTATGACATCTGCATCAAATTCAGCTAGTTTCTCACTTAAGACTGGTTTAAACCTATCTTCTATCCTTCCGTAATAAACTTCATCCCCAGTTATGATGACTCCTACTTTGAGTTTTTTGTATGGTAAGACTTCAAAAAGCTTATCATTTTCTGATAATATTTCTTTGGCCTTATCTACTTTACTTCTATCAGTCCAAAGAGGTACTATCCTGATTCCAGCAAGATTATCCCCCACTTTAACCTTAGTATAAGATCTTTTAGTTACTACAGTATAGTCGCCTATTTCATTGAGAGATTTTAAAAGTGGTCTGTTTAGCACGAAAACTCCATCTATACTTGACTTCATAGAGATCTTACCCTCAGCAGGGCCAGTGATATTTATATAGTCATTTTCTAGATAAGGAATGAGTTCTAATATCGCATCTTCCTCGTGGACTTCATTTGCTTCAAGCTCTCCTACATAGATATGGTCTTTACCAATATTTTTTAAATCTTCTATGTCATCTGCCTCCACGATATGGCCGCGTTTAAATCTCACTCCCTTAAAACCATCTGGCATAATGGCTGTAATATCGTGTAGGAGGGGCTGGCCTATGGCATCCTCCACTTTAATTTTCTCAATCATTTGCTATCACCCTTATTGGATCTCCAGGGAAAATTTCTCCCTCTTTTTTTACAATAGCAAATATCCCCTCAGTAGGCATGATACATTCACCAGTTATAGTTCTAATTTCACAGCCCTTGTGACATTCTTTGCCAATTTGGGTGACCTCTAGTTCCGTTTCACCCACAGTAATAAGAGTTCCTACTGGAAGGGTGTGAAGGCTTATCCCTTCAGTCATGATATTCTCAGCAAAATCTCCTGGTTTTAGGCTAGGGATTTTTTCTTTCATTTTATTTAATGACTCTATGGCAAGTAGGCTTATCTGCCTATGCCAATTACCAGCATGGGCATCGCCTACTATGCCGTGGTCGATTTTAACATCTATTTTATCAACAGGGGTTTTGATTGTACCTTTTTTTGTACTAATATTTACAGATACCACTTTAGGATCTTTCGTATGTTCCACTTTTTCCTCCTGTCTTTTTTTCTAATTTGATGTCAGTAATCTCTATATCTTTTTGAACTGCCTTGGCCATATCATATATGGTAAGGGCTGTAACTGTGACAGCAGTTAGTGCCTCCATCTCGACTCCAGTCTTTGCATTAATCTTCACTTGGCCAAGGATTTTAATAGTATAATCTTCATCATTTAATTCAAAATCAATATTTATTCCAGTAATATTTATAGGATGACACATAGGTATGAGATTTGAAGTATTTTTAGCTGCCATAATGCCTGCTACCTTTGCTACTGTGAGCACATCACCCTTTTTTATACCATTGGTTTTGATTAGATTGTAGGTGTTTTCATTTAAGATGACCTTGGCACTTGCAATTGCTAGTCTATCGCTAGTTTCCTTTTCGGATACGTCGACCATTTTTGCATTGCCATTCTCATCAATGTGACTTAGTTTGTCCATAGTTAGCCTCCTATCTTGTTCATATTTCTAAGGCTATGAGATTTCTCTTCGTTTAAATTATGAGCTCTTGGCTTATTAAATATAGCACTTGTTATTACTTCATCTTTTTCTTCATAACTTAGGCCCTTTAGATTAATCTCATCTTTGCTGTGTAGGCATGGTTTTAATTTACCATCTGCAGTTAGCCTCATCCTATTACAGGTGCTACAAAACTTGCATGACATAGGGGAAATGAGGCCGATTTTTCCCTTATGGCCTGGAATTTGATATAGCCTTGCCACCCCATCTGAAGATACTTCTTCCAGTCTATAATCTTTTATTAAACTTTCGGTTGATACAAAGGACTTCTGATCCCAATCCGCAGCTATACCGATTGGCATAAGTTCTATAAATCTAACCTCGATGTCATTATCTTTAGTAAGATTAATAAAATCTTCTATCTCGCTATCATTAAATCCACCGATTACTACAACATTTATTTTCACTATAAAGCCCATCTCAATTGCCTTGTTTATAGCATTTATAGTAGAATCTATTTCTCCCCTTCGAGTAATCTCAGTAAATTTATCCCTATTCATAGTATCTAGGCTAAAATTAATACGTTTAAGTCCCGCCTTTTTTAGGGTGTCAATTTTTGGCAGCAAAAGAGAGCCATTGGTTGTAATCCCTATATCATCAATTCCCTCTATGGCGTTTATCCTTGCTATTAATTTTTCAATATCAGGGCGAACTAAAGGCTCACCACCTGTTATTCTAACCTTATTTATCCCCTTAGCTGCAAATATTTCTGTAATCTCTACTATTTCATCAAAGGATAAGATATCATTTAGGAAGTTATCCTCATCTTCTGTCATACAGTACTTGCACCTAAAGTTACACTTATCTGTCACAGAAATTCTCAAATAAGTAATTTCTCTGCCAAATTGATCCTTCATTAAATCACCATCTATCTATCAAAAAATATCAGCTTGTCCTCGCTAATATTAAAATATATTCTATCTTTATCTAAGGTATTCCACTTATTTTTGTCAATGTTTATTCTAATATCATTATACAATATAGAATCGCCTTTGACTATTATAATAAATTTATCAATGTCTTCAATGATACCATAGTCTTCTATCAAATACGAATTGTCATATCTTTGTTCATCCCTTATTACTATATCATCAGCACTTATGCCTACATACGCTGGTGATATATCACATGTAATATTTAAATCTATTCCCCAGTCTAAGGCTTTTAAACAATTATTTGTACATTCGACTTTAGAAAAATTCTCTATGCCTATAAGTTTTGCACTTGCAAGGGATTCAGGTTTGCTAAAATATTCATCCTTGCTTACTTTCCCACTTGATTTTCCCTTATCGATAGTCACTATACTATCTGAGAACCTATAGGCTTCATTTTTATTATGGGTTACTATTATAGCTTCTGAGATGTATTTATCAATGACTTCTTTGACTTCTTTTTCAATTTTTATCTTAAGATATGTGTCAAGGGCTGCGAAGGGCTCATCTAAGAGTAAGATTTCCGGCTGATTTACAAGTATTCTAGCTATCGCCACTCTCTGCCTTTCCCCACCAGAAATCACACTTGGGTACTTATTTTTGATATGAGAAATGTGCATCTCTTCTAAAATTCTATCAATCATTTCAATAGAATTATCCCTAAGGCCAACTTTAACGTTCTCATAAACAGTGAAGTTGGGGAAAAGAGCGTAGTCTTGGAAAAGATAACCTACCCTACGATCTTTTACTGGGAGATTAATATTATTATCCGAATCGAAGAGCACCCTATCATTTAAAATAATTTTTCCTGAATCTGGGGTGATGATGCCAGCTATTGATTTAAGGGTTAGGGTCTTGCCCATGCCGGACTGGCCTAGTAGGCCAAGGGTTTCGTGGTCGACCTTAAAGTCTACATCTAGGTTAAAGCCCTTAAATTCCTTTTTTATTTGGCAAATTAACATAAGCCCCCTCCCTGTGTTCGATTATATTTATGGCAAGTAAGACCACAAAGGATATTAACACATTAATCACCACCCATTTATAGGCCAAAGCATCCTCACCTATGCGCCACATCTGGTAGACTGTAGTAGAAATGGTGGCAGTTTTGCCTGGAGTATAGCCTGCTACCATGGATGTAGCTCCGTATTCACCGAGAGCTCTTGCAAAACTTAATATAACCCCAGCTAGGATCTCTTTTTTACAAACTGGCATGATGATTCTCCAAAATATCCACGAATCACTTTTTCCAAGTGTTTGTGCGGCGTATTTTAGGTTATAATCAAACGCTTCAAAAGCCCCTCTGGCAGTCCTATACATCAGCGGAAATGTAACTATAACTGTTGCAAAAATTGACGAATACCATTTCATAATAAGCGATATATTGTGGCTGGCTAAAAATTGCCCGAGGGCACTATTGACCCCCAGAGACTTTAATACAAAGAAACCAACAACCGTTGGCGGGAGCACTAGTGGCAGAGTTAATAGCACATCTAAGACTCCCTTGGTTATTGGTTTCATTTTTTTTATTTCATAGGCTAAAAATATACCGATAAAGAAAGTGATAACAGTTGATATCAGTGCAATCCTTATCGAATTAAAAAGTGGGAACAAATCCATTATTTAACTACCTTAAAACCATATTTTTCAAATACCTTGCTAGCTTCATCTGTTTTTAAATAGTCGTAGAAAGCTTTTACCTCGTCCTTATTTTCACTATCTTTTACAATTCCCATTGGATATAAAATTCTGTTCTCAAACATAGATGGATCAGCCCTATCAACTACCTTAAGGCCAGCAGTATTTGCGTCTGTAGCATAGATAATACCACACTCAACTGCACCCTCATTGATCCAAGACGAGACTTCTTTTACGTTTGAAGCAAAGGTAGCCTTAGCCTTAATTTCATCCCAAACACCCATTTTAGTAAGAAGTTCTTCTGAATATTGGCCAACAGGTACATCAGCATTACCGAGGGCAATTGTAGATACCTTTTCAGTATTTAAGTCATCAAAGCTATTTATATCAAGAGTGCTATCTTTACGAGTAGCAAGAACCACTTCATTTTCTAATAAGTCTACATGGTTACTAACATCGATCTTATCTCCCAATTCGTCCATTTGCTTTTTAGCTGCTGAAATGAATATATCAGAAGGAGCACCCTCTTCGATTTGGGTTTTTAGTGTCCCTGATGAATCAAAATTGAAAGTTAATTTGGCATTTTTATACTGGTCAGCTATTTCATTTAATGCTTCTGTCATAGAGGCTGCTGCGAAAATTATCACTTCTTTTTCATAGGTACTTTGATCTGTATTACTTGGAGCATTGTTATCCACCCCACAGGATGAAATTGATAAAGCCATTAGGCCTAGGATAATTACTAGTAATGGTTTTCTCATAATAACCTCCGGATATAAACTATTAATTATTATACCATCTTTCATATTAATAGAATATAAAGTATGATAGATTTATTAAGGAGAAAAAAATGAAAAACATTGTTATACCAGAAGGATACCAATCCGACCCAGACTTATACACCACACAATTACTCATAAAAGAAATCAAAGATTATTTTCAAATAAATCTTGCCAACAACTTAAATTTAAAGAGAGTATCTGCCCCACTTTTTGTATCAGTGGAATCAGGGCTTAACGACAACTTAAATGGTTTTGAAGGTCCTGTAATATTTGATGTACCAAATGCAGACAGGGCTGAGCTTGAAATCGTCCATTCGCTTGCCAAATGGAAGCGCTACGCTTTAAAGAAATACAATTTCAAAGCCCACGAGGGCCTATATACGGACATGAACGCTATCAGACGCTGTGAAGAACCAGATAATACCCACTCATTTTACGTCGATCAATGGGACTGGGAATTAATCATGGATGAGGCCGACCGCGATGAAGTTTATCTAAAAAGAGTGGTAGAAGTAATTTATAGAACTCTCAAATCGCTTGATGAATATCTCTGCACCCTTGTGCCAGAGCGCCACAAGCTATTGCGTGATCATATAACCTTTATCACTAGCCAAGAGCTCCTAGATAAGTACCCAGATGTCAAAGACAGCACCGAACGCGAAAGACTAGCTGCAAAAGAATACGGGGCAATATTTCTCATGCAAATAGGCGGTAAGCTTTCAAATGGAGAAAAGCACGACAACAGGGCCCCAGACTACGACGACTGGCTATTAAATGGCGATATCATAGTCTATAACCCAATCCTAGATGACCAGCTAGAATTATCTTCTATGGGCATTCGCGTAAATCCTCATAGACTAAACGAGCAATTAAAACTTACTGGCAACCTTGATAGACTAAAATACGACTACCACAAGATGCTACTAGATGGCAAGCTCCCACAAACTGTTGGTGGTGGTATAGGCCAATCAAGGCTATGTATGTTCTTTTTACAAAAGGCTCACATTGGCGAAGTTCAAGTATCATATTGGCCAGATGATATGAGACGAGCACTTGAAAATAAAGGTATATCACTTTTATAAAACATCACCCCTTAGAGGATAACCTATAAGGGGTAATTTTTATGAGTTTTCAAGTTTTTTAGCTATGTCCCTTTTGTATGCTAAAAATTCATCAGATAACTTGAAATCTTCATTTCTATTTTTTTCTTTAATAACTACATCATCGTGGAGCTTGCCATCAGTCTTTAATATCAATACCCTGTCTGACAGATATATGGCCTCATCTATATCATGCGATATAAAAATGCCTGTCATCTCGTATTTTTTTATAATATCTAAAAACCAATCATGGAGCTTATCTTTGGTAAGCTTATCTAGGGCAGAAAATGGCTCATCGAGGAGGATTAGTGGTTCCTTGTTAAGATAGGTACGTAGGAGAGCGACTCTTTGTCTCATCCCACCTGATAGTTCTCTAGGAAACCTATCTTCTTGTCCAGCTAGACCAAACTCTTCAAAGTAAGAGCTAGCCACTTCTCTAGCTTCTTTCTTATCCATCCCCTTGACCCTTAGAGCAAGGCCTGCATTATCTACTACTTTCATATGGTCAAACAAGAGGTCTTTTTGTAGCATGTATGATACATGCCCTGTTTCTCCCGTGGTGTTTTCACCATTTATATATACCTCTCCGCTATTTGGCATGAGGTTACCGGAGATGATATTAAATATAGTTGATTTACCAGTACCACTTACCCCTAATAGACCAACAATTTCGCCCTTCTTGACCTCAAAAGATATGCCATTAAGCACATCTTTATCGCCAAATGACTTGTATATATCAGTTAATTTTAATACATTCATTCTACAAATTCGTTAGTAAAGCCAGCATTTATATCAAGGGCTTCGTCTACTAATTCATTTTCATTTAACCAATTAAAGTATTTAGCCCAGCGCTCTCCGACAAATACACCCCAAACAGGAGCATCAGCTTTATATTCATTTGCTAAAAATTCTTGAGAGGCATATACTAGGTCGCTATCAAGTGAGTTGTCTGCAGCTAGAAGGATATCTGCAGCTTCTTTTGGATTTGCTATAGCGTATTCATAGCCTTCTCTAGTTGCTTCGATAAAGTCTTTGATGAAGTCTTTTTCATTTGCAACTAGATCGTTATTTGCAATTAGCACTGGAGTGTAGAAATCAAATGTGTCATCGATATCTTTAAAGTTCCAATAATCTACGGCATAATCTTGTATATCAGCACTTACCTTACCCCAACCTTCAAATACCCATATAGCATCTGTTTGGTCTTCCCTAAGGGCTGCTACTTCATCTAGTGGTGTAGCTGGAATGAGGCTAAGCTTTTCAAAATCTCCCCCATCTTCTTCCATTACCTGTCTGATTGTATTTAACTCAACAGGTGAGTTCCATGTAGAATATCTCTTGCCTTCAAGGCCCTTAGGAGTATCGATTCCTTCGCCAGCGCGAGCCATGATACCAGATGTATTGTGTTGTAAAATTGCTGCTATAGCTGTGATTGGCATAGCCGCTTCACCTGATAGGACGTTAGCCATAGAGTCTTGGTAAGAAACACCGAAGTCAGCTCTGCCAGATGCAACTAAGGCTTCAGCTCCATCTTCAGGTGGTTGTACAATTTCAATATCTAAACCCCTAGCTTCATAATATCCCATATCTTTAGCTACATAAAGGCCGGTGTGGTTGGTATTTGGAGTGTAGTCTAGAACTACAGTTACTTTTCTTAGATTTGCATGCTCTGCTACTTCTTCTTCGGCATTATCTTCAGTTGTTGGCGCATCAATATCTTCGTTTGTTTTCTCCTCTACTGTTTCTACAGGTTGACTTTCAGTATTTTGAGCCTCTTGTGATGATTGACCGCATGCTGTAAAGCTAAATAGAGCTGCTACAGCTAAAGTTAAAATTTTCTTGTTCATATTATTCCTTTCTTGATACATAATTCCATTTTAAAACTGATCTTTCAATCAGTGCCACTATTCCTACTAGGACCATACTTAGTATGGAAGTGATGATTATTACAGCAAACATCTTATCGAGGGCATAGGCCTTGCGGACCCTAGTCATATATACTCCAAGCCCCTTGAAACCGCCGAGCCATTCACTTACCACTGCTGATATGACAGCATATGATGTCGATATCTTAAGCGAAGAGAAAAAGCTTGGACCTATCATAGGTATTTTGGCATACTTATATTTTTGCAGTTCACTAGCCTTCATACTGTCTAATAGTACTAAATAATCCTTATCTATTTGCTGGAGAGCATCATAGACCCCCATGGCTATTGGATAAAAAGTGGTTAAGACTATGAGGATGACCTTAGGTAACATCTCGTAACCAAACCATATTACTAGTATTGGCGCTATTGCCACAGTAGGTATGGTTTGTGATAAGACTATAAAGGGATAGAAGGCAGATCTAATTAGCCTAAACCTATCCATCAGTATTGCTAATACAAAACCCAAGACAACCCCAATAGCAAGCCCTACTATCGTCTCTTTCATGGTGACTAAGGAATGGTCAAATAAAATATCCGCCTCCCTAGTTAGGACATGTAAAATATCAGTGGGTGAAGGGAGGATGTATCTTTCCACCACTCCGGTTTCAACCACAAATTGCCAGATTACTAGCAGTATGATAAGTAGGCCTAGGGGAACTAACTTATTTTCTAAATTTCTTTGTCTTTTTTTCACTTGTCCAAGCTTCCGCATCCTTCATAAAACTAATTTTGGTATAGCACATAAAGCCATCTAGGTCTTCATCTAGCATAATCTTGTTGCACTCCTTGATAAGATCCATAAGCTGATCGAACTCACCTTCGACAGTAGTCTCAAATGGACCTACTTCGTATGATAAGCCTGTACTCTCGATATAATATATCACCTTATCCACTTTATCAGTGATATCGTCTACTTCCGTAAATGGCAATACTTGTATTGCAACAGAACCTTTCATATGTCCTCCTTATATAAAAAAATCCTAGGCAAAACCTAGGTTAGTAAATAATTACTGCTTCCTTACGACGGTCTTAGCCGTATCAAGTTTGAAGGGTTGATCTAATGATCTCTCAGCTATCGCACCCCTAGCCTTATAAGTAGATTATAGTCTTAAGAATCCTTTTTGCAAATTATTAGCTATCTGCCATATATTCACTAATCTCAGCTATGAATATATCTCCATACTGCATAAATTTCTTATCCCCTACCCCCTTGATTTGTAAGAATTTCTCTTCAGTATCCGGCTTATAGGTAGCCATTTCCTTTAAAGAAGCATCTGAGAATATAATAAAGGGTGGGACGTTTCTTTTTCTGGAAAGCTCTAGCCTTACTTTTTTTAGCTGGCTAAAGAGCTTGTCATCGTAGCCCGCTTCATTATCTTTTAATGAATTAGCATTAAGTTTTGATCTGTCCTCAATTGTTTTACTTACAAATATTTTTGTTTCGTCATATAGGATTTCTTTAGACTTTTCAGTTAGTTTTAAAACTGGATAGGTCCCTCCAGATACTCTAATGTAGCCGTCTGCTACTAGAGTCCCTATTAGGTCTTTGATGTACTTATCTGATTTGTCTTTCATAATCCCGTAGGTAGAGACCTGGTCTAGGTTTTTCTCCATAGCTTTTTTGCTGGTAGAACCTCTGAGACATTCAGATATGGTTGATGACCCGTATCTTTGGTCTAGCCTATAAATGCATGAAAGGATTTTCTGGCTATCTATAGTGGCGTCGGTTTTCGTGACATCAGATAGGCAATTGCTACAGTTATCGCAATAAGTCATCGATTCTTGGCCAAAATAATCCAGAATAAATCCACGCAGGCAGGAGCTAGTGTTTACGTAGTTTGTAATTATTTGTAATTTCTCAAGTTGATAAGCCCTATATTTAGGGTTTTGGGTTTGGTTGATGAGAAACTTATTTAATACTATGTCTTGGCCATTATAAAGTAGGATACAGTCGGCATTTTCACCATCGCGACCCGCACGACCGGCCTCCTGGTAGTAGGATTCCATGTCCTTGGGCATGTTATAATGGATTACAAAGCGGACATTGGACTTATCTATGCCCATGCCAAAGGCATTAGTGGCTACAATTAGCTTTTTCCTGTCATAAATAAAGTCATCTTGGTTTTTATTTCTAGCTTCCTCTGTCATCCCTGCATGGTATTTGGCAACTGGTATACCCAAGTTTTTGATAAACTTAGCCAGTTCATCTACTCTCTTTCTTGTCCCTGCATAGATGATGCCTGCCTCATCTTTGTGGTCGGTGATATAAGTTTTGATAAATTTTTGCTTATCTTTGGGTTTTTCTACTAAAAATCTTAAATTTTCCCTATCGAAACCTGTTACTTTTACAAAGGGATCCAATAGGTCGAGATTTTTTATTATGTCATCTCTAACTTCCTTGGTGGCTGTAGCTGTGAAAGCTGCTACAGGGATATCACCCAGTAGGTCGTATATTTGAGGAATAAGCTTATAGCTTGGTCTAAAGTCATGGCCCCATTGGCTGATACAGTGGGCCTCGTCTACTGCTATAAAGCTTACATCAATATCTGAGATAAAGTTTAAGAAAAAGTCACTGTCTAGTCTTTCTGGAGATATATAAAGAATTTTTACATCACCACGTTTTATTTCACGTAAGGTCTCTGTGTATTCTTCCCTAGACTGGCTGGAGTTTAGGTATGATGCAGCTATCCCGTCTTCATTTAGGGCATCGACTTGGTCTTTCATAAGAGATATGAGCGGAGAGATGACTAAAGTTAGCCCATCATTCATCAGGGCTGGGAGCTGATAGCAAATAGATTTTCCTCCGCCTGTTGGTAAGACTCCAAGCACATCTTTGCCAGCTAAAATCTCCTCTATGATTTCAGCTTGGCCTTCCCTAAAGGAATCGTAGCCGAAATATTTTTTTAGATTTTTGACTAATTTGTTCATATAGCAAAAAAATAATTAAGCTCATAAGAACTTAATTATTTCCTCCCTCTGTTTCTGTCTGTTGTTCTTCAGTCGGGATGTTACCCACATCTCCTGGGTCTACTTCGATTGTTTCTTCCTCTTCTTCAGTGTCTTCTACATTTATATATTCGTATTCTGATTCTTCTTCCTTATCGAGCAGGGTTTCGTTGGTGATGTATTCTTCCTCATCTAAGATCGCACCCTCGCCCTTGTTAAAGATGATATCGCCCACCTTGGTACGGACTTCTATATCCTTTTGGCCGTCAGATTCTTTTCTAAATCCGTCTTTGATATTCCTATATGAAATATTTCCAAGGATGAAGTTTCCTACATCTAGGCTTGCTCTAACATTATAGTTATTTATACTATCATCAGCTGAAATGATAATGTCCCCACTTTGGGTCCTAAAGTCAGATCTAGCCCCTAGGGTTCCATCAGTTATAATGATATCACCCACAGTTGTCTGTAAGCTGGTATTTAAAAGTTCGGTCTTATTTAAGATTATATCACCTATCTCATTTGAAACCGCCCCACCAAAGAATGAGTTGTCAAAGCTAATATGACCTGATTTAACCTTTAGATCTAGGTGTCTGGCTTCAAGGTCTGTAATCTTTACATCGCCTGCACCCACACTTGCCTTTATCTCATCTATAGGACTATCAGCAGGCAAAAATATCCTTACTATTTGAATCTTGTTGCGCATATTTAGCTCTTGGCCTCTGATGTCTGATTTTAGGGTCAGTTCACCATTGTCATAGGATACATCTAGTGTATAAACATCCTCCTCACCCCTATATAGGTGGGTGTATTCGATATACGGATTGGTGTTTGATTTTTGTATCCTGAGGTCGGCTGTTGCAAGGTCTATATTTATTTTTTTGATTTGATTGAGGTCTACTCTCATTATATTTGACCCAGTATACGAATTTTGATCTACTTCTTCGCTAGTTAAAGTGATTTCATTTCTGGAAGACTTTTGGTCATTGTAAAAATATAAGGCGATTGCTGCTATTGCAGCTATAATAACAAAAATAGCAATATTTCTGTTTCGTTTTCTGTGAGAAGTCTTTTTTCTCTTTTTCGCCTTAGGATTTATCTCATCATCTATTATTTCTTCGATTTCTTCATCATATTCTAAATTTTCATTATTGTCTGTCATGCTCTTCCCCACTAGGTCTACCAGTTTTAAGCCCAAAAATAAGTATGAATAAGCTAAGGACAAATATCCAAATCACATATGAAAAATTGATAGCTCCCTCATTTATGAATGGATATAGGGCATACTGGTAGATTCCGCCGTTAACATTTCTATCTCCAACATATTGTACCATATAAAAAAGGCTAATTACATTATATAAAGCCATTATTATATAAAATATATTTTTGGAGAGCCTTAAATTATTGGTATTTATGTAGCTTGATAGCAAAATAACTAGGCCCGTTACAAGTAGAGCATATATAAATATTCTCTCTGTTGGGATAAATAAAAAGCCCAATATAGCAAAGGCAAGGATAAAAATCGCCTTAAACTCTGATATTTTTTGAGTTTGTTTAGTCATAATTGATACTCCATAAATAAAGGCCCTGAGGCCCAAGGGCTGGGTTGGCCCTTTTGCTATTCGCCTGATCAAAAAATCTCTTGTAATCTTCTATGCTTAGCCTGCCTCGGGCAAGTTCTATGAGGCTTCCCACCATGATTCTCACTTGATTGTGCAAAAAGCTATTGGCCCTAAAATAAATCTCTAGCCTATCCGCATGGTCCTCATAATAGCAATCATCAATAGTCCTTATGGTATTTATCGCAAGTTCTTTATCAGCCCTCATAAAGGCCTTAAAGTCATGCTCGCCTTTTAAAAGGTCAAGGCCTCTCTGAAGTTGCTCTAAATCTAGGGGATAAGTCACATGTTCCATATAGTTTCTATAGACAGGATGCATGATTTTTTCAGTGTAAATGATATACTTATAGGTCTTATCTACTGCCGAAAATCTAGCATGAAAGTTTAAGTCCACCTCTCTTGCCTCAATTGCTTGGAGGTCATCTGGAAGCAAGGGGTCTAGATGAAAATTAAAGGCCCTGGGACTAATATTAGATGCAGTAAGAAAATTCACATATTGGCTTACAGCATGGACTCCACTATCAGTCCTACCTGCTGCAATTATCCTATTGTCTTCGCCTGTAACCTTATTTATAGCCGCCTTTAATACATCCTCTACTGTCCTTAAGTCATCTTGGTGCTGGTAGCCGTGGAAGTTTGTCCCATCGTAGGCTATTTTTAATAATACATTTTTTACCATAGGATATATTTTATTATTATTGCTGCGCAAAATATAAGGAACACGAAGAGGGTAATGTAATCAACTCTAGTCATTGCTATATCATTAAGCCTTGTTCTCTCTTCTCCAATCCTATACATACGTGCTTCCATGGCAGTGGCAAGGTCATCAGATCTCTTAAATGAATTTATGAAAAGTGGCACTAAAAGAGGAATCATATTTTTCGCTCTATTTATGATATTGCCTGACTCAAAGTCTGCACCACGAGCCTTCTGTGCCATTTGTATCTTTTGAGCCTCCTCAAAGAGGGTTGGAATAAATCTTATAGAAATACTTATCATCATAGCAAGCTCTCCTGCAGGAAAACCAAAGCGTTTTAGTGGCCCAAATAGCTTTTCTAGACCATAGGTCAGCTCCATTGGACTTGTCGTATAGGTTAGGACAGATGTTGATATAATGATCAGTATCAGCCTTAGGACTGTAAATGCAGTTTTATATATCCCTTGGTCAGTGATTGTAAAAGGCCCTAGCCTAAATACAGGATTTCCCGGGCTTGTAAATAAGTTTATGATTGCTGTGATTAATATTATAAATAAAAGTGGTTTTAAAGACCTAATTATACTCTTAAAAGGGATTTTAGCTGTATAAAGCATAGCCGCTAGTAATAATACAAAAGGTATGAAGGTCACAAAATCAGTTACAAAAAATATAGTAATAATGTAAGCAAACACGGATATAATCTTTACCCTAGGGTCGAGCCTATGGACAAAGGTGTCATATGGTAGGTATTGGCCGATCGTTATCTTATTCATGGCCCACCCCCAAATATCTAGATAGCTCTCTAACGGCAGCATCTACAGTGTATATATCATCGCGGATATCTGCCCCAGATTTTTTATAAGCTCTCATAAATTTGGCTATTTGTGGGATATCAAGGCCGATTGCCTCAAGGTCTACTTTATTGAAAGTATCATAGGTCGATGCGTCAGAATAAAGTTCGCCACGATTTAGGACTACTACCCTATCCACATATTCAGCCACATCTTCCATAGAGTGGCTAACGAGTACTATGGTAAGCTCAGGGTCGTTGTTATATATATCAATAATTTCTGCAAAAATTTCCTCGCGCCCTGCTGGATCTAGGCCTGCTGTAAGCTCATCTAGGACAAGGACTTTTGGATTCATTGAAATAATCCCTGCCACAGCTACTCTTCTTTGCTGGCCGCCTGATATTTCAAAGGGGCTAACATCCTTGTAAGTTTCATAATCTAGGCCTACCTTATCCATAGCAAGCCTTACTCTTTTATCTATTTCTTCATCAGATAGACCCATATTTTTTGGTCCAAAGGCTATGTCTTTTGCAATAGTTTCTTCAAATAGTTGATGTTCTGGATATTGGAATACTAGTCCTACCTTAAAGCGAACGTCACGTCTTGTTTCCTTATCACGAGTATTGATTCCATCTATGATTACATATCCATGACTTGGAATCAAAAGCCCATTTAAAAGCTGCACCAAGGTTGATTTACCAGACCCAGTTTGGCCTATCAGTCCTATTATTTCATGACTTCCTATATTTAAATTGATGTTTTTTAGAGCGTAGACTTCGCCAGGGGCGCCTTCATTATATATAAAATCTACATTTTTTAATTCGATATTCATATGCACTCCAATAATTCATCAATAGTAAGAGGTAGATTGTCAAAATCTACCCCTTTTTGTGCTAATTCATATGCAACTTCTGTCACTTGTGGGACTGATAGGCCCAAGGCCTTCATAGTTTCTACTTGAGAGAATACTTCACGGCTAGACCCTTCTAGGGCCTTTTTGCCCTTATCTAAGACTACGATTTTATCAGCTATTATGGCCTCTTCCATGTAGTGGGTGATGTAGATGACAGTTTTACCATGGTATTTGTTTAGATCTTCAATCAACCTAATTACATCTTTGCGGCCTTGTGGATCTAGCATGGCGGTTGGCTCATCAAAGATAATGTAATCTGAATACATGGCCACGACACCTGCTATGGATACTCTTTGCTTTTGCCCACCCGATAAGGTCGATGGGTTTCTAAGCTTATATTCATCCATACCAACAAGACTTATAGCATTATCCACTCTCTCACGGAGTTCTGGATTTGGGATTTGTAAATTTTCCACACCAAAAGCCACCTCTTCTTCTACGGTGGTGGCTACCATTTGGTTGTCAGGATTTTGGAAAACCATAGAGCACTTTTCTCGCACATCCCATATTCTATTTTCATCCTTCGTATTTAAGTCATCTATCCAGATATCTCCTGAGGTTGGGAATATTTGGGCATTAATTAGCTTAGCCAAAGTTGATTTCCCAGATCCATTGTGGCCAAGGATAGCTACGAAGTCACCTTTTTCTATATCAAGGCTTAGCCCATCAATGGCCAGATTGCCCTCTTCTCCCTCAGGGGCTCGGTATCTATAACTTAAGTTTTCAATTTTTATCATTAATTTTCCTAGTATGTCATTGCTGGTGAATAATCTGTAGATGATTCGTATACAACAACTGGTGTCATGTAGTCTACTTCTTCAAAAAGTTTCTTAGCCACTTCTGGTGGTAGGTTGTAGCAGCCGTGAGATCCATTGGTTAGATATATATCTCCACCAAAAGCTGACCTCCAAGGCGCATCGTGGAAGCCTTCTCCATCCCAACCTGTAGGCATCCAGTAGTCTACTTCGGTTTCGTATTCATTTTCTTCATCAAATTCTAGCCCCTTTAAGACAGTATCTTCTACCTTGTGTAGGATAGCCCCTACACCTACATTACTAGCCCATTTTTCTTCTGGCAGACCAGTTACTACATCAGTTTCGATTAAGAGAGAACCATTCTTGTAATACCACATCTTTTGGCGAGATAAGTCTAGCTCGATGTAGGTATCACCTATGTCTGTACCATCAGCTGTTCTGGTGAAACCTACGTTTGAATAAACAGGCTCTACCATCCCACTTGTACGAGAATTTACTAGTTCATATATTTTATCAATTGTCCCATCGATATCTAATTTAAAACCATATACGCCAGGTCCAACTATGATTTGACCTAGGTCTGTAGCATTAAACTTTCTTTGTCTGCCGTAGGTATTGGTCTCCTCTGCTAATAACTCTACATATTTTCTGACCTTATCATAGTTTAATTCAAAACCTGTTGGCTTTAGGTCAAATAAAGCTAGTAGTGAGTCGCCCTCTAGCTTGAAGTCGTAACCATTGAAATTAAAGCCTATAGTCATTTCTGCTACATGCTTAGAGTCTTCAACTATAGCTTGTAGGGCTTCTGAATCAGACTTAATTTTTGGATGATAGTAGAAATCATCATCTAATTTAATTTCTTTTTTCTTGGTATTGATTCCATTTATGATTTCTTCTTTAAGCTTGGTTTCATTTATCTTGTTGCCTTCTACTTCCTCTTCGATTTCAAATTGACCATTTTTTATCACAATTTGAGCATCTTTTGGAGCTGTTACTCCATTTACAAGCTTAGATTCATTGATTAGCTTATCTAGCTTGTTTTGATTGTAGAAGATTTTATATTCAAAATCATAATATTCCTTGCGGTCAGTTAGCATTGATACTGGCCACATGAAAGGATTTTGGTCAATTTTCGCCTTACTTGGTAGTTCTTGCTTATAATCTATGTCTTTAGGGGTGATTTCAAGGGTCTTTCCATCACGACCTACCACCTCTAGACCAAAGTCGTCTCTAGCTGTCTTTAGGGCATCTTCCTTTGATGCAAATGATATGTCCCTACCGTTCAAAAAAGTACCAGGCAGGGCAATATAAGAAAATATTACTGTGCCAAGCAAATATATGGCAATTAGTAGTGTCAGGATAAGAATCCCTATTCTCTTTCCATTTGATTCTTTATTATGAGCCTTTTTGATAATTAGCCTCTCTTTCTCCTAGTAACTTGGTCTATCTCCAAAATACTGATAAAAATCTACCTTTACCCCACCATTGTAGAGCTTTCGTTTCTTTGAGAGTTTTCTCTTAAAGTTTTTATCAAAATCTGTATCGCTAGTTATAAAATACAAGGACCAAGTGTCCATGTTACTAAATTTATCATTGATTTTTTTATAAATCTCATCAACATCAACCCTGGAAAGTCTCTCTCCATAGGGAGGGTTGCTGATAAGTATTCCATAATCATCTGCTAGAGCAACCGATCCGATATCACGCTTTATAAAAGAAATATCTTCTTCTACACCTGCATTTACAGCATTTTGCTGGGCAAGGGAAATGGCTCTACCAGATATATCAGAGCCTAAGATATGAAGTTTCGTATCATAGTCTATTGCAGCTAGGGCATCCTTTTTTGCCTGGTCGAAATGCTTGCGGTCTATAAAGATAAAGTCCTTAAAGTCAAAGTCCCTATCGATGCCTGGGGCAATATTTCGAGCAATTCTTGCTGCCTCAATAAGGATTGTCCCAGACCCACAAAAGCCATCAAATAAGAACCTATCAGGCTTATAAAATGATAAGTCCACTAGGGCTGCTGCTAAATTTTCACGCAGCGGTGCCTTGACAGTATCTTCCCTGTATCCGCGCTTGTGAAGCCCATCGCCAGATGTGTCTAGGGCAATGGTAGCTATATCATTTTCAAACATCACTTCTACCATGACTCTTTCTGCAGATTTCTTGAAGTGATTGATATTATAAACACTTCTCATAGACTCTATGATAGCTTTCTCTGTGACTGACTGGATGGTCCTTAGGGCAAAGAGCTTAGACTTATGAGTTCTAGCATTTACAATGAAATTTGCATCCTTAGACAAAAAATCCGGCCAAGGTAATGCTTTGACATTTTCAAACAGCTGATCAAAATCAGTTGCTTTAAACGAATCAAGTACTAGATACACTCGGTCAGCTTCTCTTAAATTTATATTTAATTTTGCTACATCAGCGAGTTCGGCAGTAAGTGTTATCATTCCGTCATTTACAGAAAAATCCTCATAGCCCATATCCATAAGCTGTCTTTTAACTAAAGCCTCCAAGCCAAAGCTTGTGCTTATCAAAAATTTGTACATAGTATTATTATAATACTTAAAAGTTCTTAATCAATACATTTATCTAATTTGTGTAGAGAGAAAATCCATATCTAGTTCTTATACTTTTCTTTGTTGCTTATGTACATATAAATTAGTCCAAGAGTACATCCTGGCTCTATACTAGTTAGACTTGATAGCAAAACTATGGATTATTTTATAATTTAATTATCTCCTTTTGTAGACAGAAAAAAGGTGTTTTCATGGGGACAATCTCATATCTTATGGAAAATTTATTTTTTCCCTTGTTCGTCTCACTGCTTGTAATCCTCATAAGCAAGAAGTTAGAAAACAAGTAAAAGAAAAAGACAGTAGTAACGGCTACTGTCTTTTTTGATTCCATGAAGAATCATCTCATATCTTCCTTGTGATGTGGTTGTTCAAGGGCTTTTTTAGATGATAAGAGGTTGCTTCTCTTACTTAAATTATATCATTTATTGAAGTATTTTCAATCTAGTATATATTATTGCATATTTGATATGTTATTACTTATTATTCTCCAAAAACTCATATACCATTTCAAAAAGTATCGCTCTATGGTCCTCATTTTTAAATGAGTGGTCTGCTCCATCGATTTGTTCATACCTAGCATGAGGGTATGCCTTTTCGAGTTTTACATTGGAATCGTGGAAGACTGCATCATCCTTAGTCCCACGTATGATAAGGACATTTCCGTCATATTTTTTTGCTGCCCCGTAGATGTCTATTTTTAGAAAATCTATGAGGAAGTTTTTATGAAGCTTCACTCCGCCGATATCGACATCCTCTATCTCACGAGCTTTTTTGATGATATCTTTTTCGCTAGAAGATTCTATTCCATCCATACCATCTAGCAGTTCAGATCCAACTATCTTTAGATAATCAGGATTATTCATATCGCTTGCTGGAGCAAGCAATACAACAGACTTCGGATCAACTTCGTGTGCTATAAGGGTTGATACCACTCCACCCAAAGAATGGCCTATGATATAAATCCTATCCCTATCCACGAACTCGCGCAGCTTTGTGAAATCATATATCATCTTGGCTTCTTCTACTTCACGACTTACTGTCATATCATAAAAGCTGCCATCTGATTCATTGGTCCCAGAAAAGTCAAATCTTACTGTGACATACCCCCTATCTGTGAGGTAGTCCGAGTGCTGGCTCCTAAACCAAGTCGACCCATTCCTATCCCCACCAAAGCCATGGTAGAAGATAGCTACTGGATACTTTTTACTTGCGTCAAAGTCATCTGGAGTATTTATAACACCCCTAAGGGTGATTCCATTTTTCTTTGTGATTTGTTCGTAAATATATTGCATTAATTAGCTCCGTTTAATATACGAGCCATTTCTACACCTGAGGCAGATGCTTGTGATAGGGAGTGGGTCACACCCGAACCATCACCTAAGCAATATAGGCCTTTTTGGCTGGTTTCAAATTTATCATCAACATCTACTACAGAGTTGTAGAATTTAACTTCGATACCATATAAAAGTGTATCATCATTGGCCATACCTGGAGCTATTTTGTCTAATTGATAGATCATTTCTATGATATCATCAAGTTGTCTTTTTGGCATAACTAGTGATAGGTCGCCAGGAGTTGCATTTAGTGTTGGAGTTGTGAATGATTTGGCCATACGTCTATCAGATGAACGGCGGCCTTTTACTAAGTCTCCAAATCTTTGCATAAGCACTCCACCACCTAGCATGTTTGATAGTCTAGCTATAGACTCACCATATTCATTAGAATCCTTGAATGGTTCTGTGAATTTATTGGTTACAAGGAGGGCAAAGTTTGTATTAGGTGTACGTAGGGCTGGGTCAGTATATGAGTGGCCGTTTACAGTTTGGATTCCGTTGGTATTTTCAACTACGACTTGGCCATATGGGTTCATACAGAATGTGCGGACTACGTCATTATATTGCTTGGTTTGATACATAATCTTGGCTTCATATACATCGTCTGTAATATGCTTAAATACTTCTGCTGGCACCTCTACACGAACACCAATATCTACCCTATTTTTTTGTGTAGGTACTTCAAATTTATCGCAGATTTCAGATATCCACTTAGATCCAGATCTACCTGCAGCTAGCACTAGGTCTTTACAGGTAAATTCATCACCATCTTCAGTCTTTACTGTATAGCGACCATCAGCATATTCTACATCTGTTACCATAGTCATAAATTTAAAATCGATAGTGTCTTTTACATAGTCATATATTCTTTGTAGGATGACTTTGTTTCTTTCAGTACCAAAGTGGCGTACTTTCGCATCTAATAAGTGTAGGTCATGGCGTAGGCACTTGGTCTTTAGGTCGTTTTTGTCTGTCGAATAAAGCTCAAGGTCATAGCCACCATCAAATTCCATTAGCACTTCATCGACATACTCCATTAGTTCCATCGCTTTTGGTTCGCCAATGTATTCATGAAGGTCACCACCGAAGTTGGTTGTGATATTGTATTTACCATCAGAAAGTGTTCCAGCTCCACCAAAGCCATACATGATATTACATGGGTTACAGTGGATACAATGGTCTACTTTACCCATAGTGATAGGGCAAGCCCTATTTGCTACCTTACGGCCCCCATCAATAATTAGTACTTTCTTTTCTGTGTTTAACTTCTTAAATTCATATGCCATAAAGGCTCCGGCTGCGCCCGCCCCTACGACTACTACATCATAATCTGTCATATATCCCCCTCTTTTCTCAACTAAAGTATTATACGAACAAATCTTTGAAATTACAAGTCCTATTCATACTGAGCTCTCTGTCCACCGATAAGTTTTGGGCGAGACCTTAGCGCTGTCACTCTGGCCTTACCTATGTATTTTTCAGATAACCTTAGAGGCACTTGAACAAACTTTACATGCATGCCAATCTCAGTATCACCTATGTCGATACCCGCATTTGCTACAATGTGTTCTACAACTACTGGATCTCCCATTTTTTCAAAAGCAGCCACACTTAGGGCCCCACCAGCATGTAGGGCTGGGATTACTGATACTATTTCAAACTTGTTCGCAATAGCTACTTCTCTTTCAATAGTAAGCGCTCGATTGATATGCTCGCAGCCTTGGATAGCTGGGCTTATCTTGTGTTTTCTACATACAGCAAGTATTTCATCTATCACTGCGCGCCCTATTTCAAGTGACGAATCCTTACCAATTTGGCCGCCTCCTATCTCACTAGTTGAACAACCTATAACAATAACATCGCCTTCACTAAGATTAGCTTCGGCTATCAATTCTTTTAGTGCATTTCTCGTTTGTTTCTTGATTTCTTCTATATTTTCCATGATTCTCTCCTAAAAACATTATACAATTTTTACAAATATTTCATATTCTCTTTTAAAATTTGTACAAATCTGCTAAAATATAGACAAAGTAAGGAGTCTATTATGAAAAAAGCTTTCAAACATGCCCTACCATTTACAATTCCAGTTGTGCTTGGATATATGTTATTAGGCGTAACTTACGGAATAATGATTAGTCAAATGGGCTTTGATAGGTGGCTGGCGCCCTTTATATCTCTGACTGTCTATGCTGGCAGTATGCAATTTGTTTTATTACCTTTATTACAAACAGATATTTCAGTACTTGCAATAGTATTCTTGACAGTATCGGTCAATATCAGAATGATATTTTACGGCCTGCCGCTACTTAGCGAATACAAAAATTCTAGGTCTAAGTTTTTATTTATTCTTACCCTATCTGATGAAACTTTCGCCCTAGATACTACAATAAAAGCACCAGCTGATGTGGATAGGTCAGATTTTTATTTATCTATCGGAATAATAAATTATATAGTCTGGGCCATCGCATCTTATATTGGTGCTGTTATTGGCGATGCCATTAGCTTTAATACTTATGGATTGGATTTTGTATTAACGGCGCTCTTTTTAGTCCTCACTGTCGAGCAATACCAAGCCACTACAAATCACAAGCCACTTATGATGGGCTTTGCTATAGCTATTATTGCCCTACTGATATTTGGACCAAATAATTTTATGATCCCAGCCCTACTACTGATCGTGATGTCACTACTTATTACAAAAGAAAAAATGGAGGTTACAAATGACTAATACTCTAGCTATCATATTAGCATCAGCCCTTACCACCTTTATCATAAGGGCGACTCCATTTGTATTTTTGTCAAAAAAAGAACTGCCAGATACGCTTATGTATTTAGGGAAAGTCTTACCCTTTGCTCTAATGCCACTACTGGTAGTATTTGCCTTTAGAAATATTAGCATGCTAAGCTATCCCTACGGGCTTCCCGAGCTCATAGCAGCAGCACTTGTGATTATCTTACACGCGAAATTTAAAAAAATGTTTGTAAGTATAGGTGTGGGCACCATCGTATATATGTTATTAGTTCAGTTTATTTTCATTTAAAAATCCTAGGTTTCCCTAGGATTTTTTTTCCCTATTTTTTCTTCCCTACCATAATAGAAAAGGTATTGTTGGACATAGCCAGCATTGTCACCAAAATACTCTCTGGCATAGTTATCTACTAATTTTTTTGGTACTTCATGGCCGATAAATAAGGTCTCCATGACTCTTTTGATCCACACATCCACAGGGAAGGTTTCTCTCCTGTGATAGGTGAAAAGTAAAATACAATCTGCTACCTTTGGACCAATGCCAGGTAGCTCCATTAATTTTTTCTGTAAGTCCTTTGTCGCAAGCTTTTGGTCCATTTCCCAATCGAGGTGGCCATCAAGTATCATTTGGCTAGTGCCTACGATTGACTTATCCCTGTATCCCACTCTCACATACTCACGGAGCTCAGCATGGTCTAGGTGGGCTAGGTCTTCTGGTCTTGGGAATGAGTAATAAGGCCTACCCTTATATTCACCAATATACTTACCATAGCGCTCACTTAAGATTCTAATAGAGTTTTTAATTCTCGTGATTCCACTATTTTGTGAAATGATAAAGGAAATGATAGTTTCAAAATTTTCTTGATTTAATATCCTAATCCCATCCCCGTATTCACTTGCAGTTTTTAGGATGTCATTGTCAGCAATATCAGCTTTGATCTGACTATAATCAGTGCCTAGGTCAAAATAATCGTAGAAATATTCGTAAAAATCTTCGATACTGATATTTCTTATTAGGGCACCTGCATCAGTTTCTAGTAGATTTACTATCTTATCTAAAAACACTGCTGTATATGAGCCGTCATCTTCGATATGAAAGTTGAAGGCTTGGCCGCATTCAAAAATATGGGTTGGATTGAAAGAGTCTGCTTTTAAAAGCAGACCCTCAGTTGTTTCAGTTATATTTACTTCTTTTTTCTCATCTGTAGTATAACGCATATTATCTCACTCTTACTGCATGTACAGCCAGCCTTTGATCTTCGTAATCGTACTGGCATGTAGATAAGGTAATAATCTGGTCTTCGTTAGTAAATGGCTTGCTTTCAAGTATAACTTCTGAATTGCTCTTTAGCTGATTGAAATATGGCACTACATCATCCCTATTGGTAAAATAAAGAGTCCTATATTGGTAGTCAGCTGGTATACCATAAGCTGAAAATATCTTATACTCACGTAGCTCATCTAGGGTAGCTAGGTATATGGTTTGGTGATTTTCAGCAAACTCTTGGTTTCTATATTGGTCTAGTGGAGTAAACATAGAGTTTATTTCCAAATGGTGACCATAGATTACTGTGTTATCATCGTTAAAATCTGGTTTGTTATTCATATCTATAAAAATCGAACCAGCTATGTCATATTCTTTGTTTATACCACGTCTTAGATAAAAGTCATTATCCGCTGCTTGTAGTATTGGATAAGCAATACCTACATCTGGTATATCTAAGAATCCTACTATATCGTCGTTGTTGTATTGTGCCTTTAGTGCTTCTATTACTTTGAGGTAGTGCGCTTCTTTCCTTTTGAATGGATCTAGGCTAAAGCTTGGTGAATTGTTTGATTGACTTTCCTCTTCACCGTCCATCTCTTCTTCAACAGATTTTACAATATTTTCAATTTCCCTGTTGTTTTGAGCATTGGTCCTATAGTCTAGTAGTCTCTTACCAAGTATTCCAATACAGGCAAGTATGACTAATATTAGAAAAAATCTAATGACACTCATTACTTTAGATTTCATTTTACCACCTTTAAAATTTAGTTACTGTTAGTATAATATACCATAATAAGCCCGATAATAAAATAAAAATAGGAGAAAAAAATGAACGATTATATATTATATGTAGGAACAGTATGCCCATATTGCGCGAAAGTAAAAAACTTCATGGAAGAAGAAGGTATTGAAATTGAAACAGTAAACATCTCTGAAAACCGTGATGCTATGCTAAAACTAATCGAAGAAGGTGGCAAGAGACAAGTTCCATGCCTATACCACGATGGAGAATACCTATACGAATCTGACGATATCATCGAATTTTTAAGAGCAAACAAATAATTCTTTTTTCATCCATAAAAATGGGAATAAATGAAAAAAGGAGCTAATATGATAGAATTAATCACATCTGATATAGATGAAACCCTGGTAGATGATACTAAAAATGTACCAGTGAGAAACAGAGAAGCCATAGCCCGCGCCCAAGAGATGGGCATCATTGTGATGCTAGCCACTGGTCGCGGCCCATATGAACTTCGCACTATACCTGATCAAGCTGGTGTCATCCATGACGATAGATTTATCATCTGCTGTAATGGAGCCATCATTTTAGATGCAAAAACCCGTGAGATTATCAAATCTTATCCACTAGAATATGATTATGCGGTGAATGTATTTAAATACGCCAAAGAAAACAATCTGCAAGCTTTTATATACACACTTGAAAAAAAGTATGCCATCAATATGGATGAATTTGAAAAAAGTGCAGAATACACTAACGATACCAATGTCAAACAAATAACAGGCAACAATTTAGAGTTCCTCAAAGACAGGATTATCCTAAAAGCCCTTATAAAAAACACAGACTTAGACTTCCTCCATTCTATAGAACCTGATATAGCAGAGCTTTGTAACTACGACGTAGAGATTGCTTACTCATCAGATATGTATATGGAAATCAATGCACAGGGAGTAGACAAGGGCCGCGCCCTAACAAAAGTCTGCCAGCACTATGGTATCGATATGGCAAACACATTAGTAATCGGTGATAACTACAACGATATAGCCATGCTAGAAGTAGCTGGCACATCTGTAGCTGTTGCCAATGCTCATCTGCAAGTAAAAGAAGTAGCTCATCATGTAACCAAGGCTACTAATAACGAAGGTGCGGTGGGTGAAGCTATAGAAACATTTGTATTAAATTAAAAAAACTGGCTAATTTGAGGGAAATCCTCAATCAAAGCCAGTTCTTTTTAGTTATACCAATATTTATTTTGATTTGTCACGGCATTATAGATTAGATAAATTGCTCCGCCCACAATAGCTACTGGTATTAGCTTTACAACAAGTGCTATACCTAAACCAAATATAATAAATGGAAGAGCAATCAGACCTCCTACAATCATAAATGGTAATAGTAATAAGCCGCCAAGGGCCTTAAATAAAACTTTAAGTACGCCAAATAATATTTTAAACACAAAAGAAAATATTATAGCAAGCAGTGCAAATGTAAAAATTGTAGTTATCATTTCATCCCTCCCTTTAAAATCTATATTAATTATCTTAATGTTATTATACCACATATTAAAATAAACCAAAATAAAATTTAAAAAAGACTCTGATAGAAGTCTTATAAGTTAACATTAATTTCAATTTCCTGTATAAATTCCTCGTTTTCATTAAGCAAATAGTAATCTTTACTATTATCATCAAAACTATTGCCACTATAGGTAGGTTCTACACATATATAGTCACCCTTAAAGTCAGTCCATACTACAAACTCGTTGACATTTGAAATACCAATGACCTCGATATTATTATCGTTAGCTATAAAGCTTTGGCTCTTTTCTTTGCTATATATACTAGACGGTAGTTTTTCTATATCTATATCAATATTATTTATTACCACTGGGTTGTGGTCTGAGTAAAAGTAAGGATGAAAACCAGGTGCGATATGTTGAGCTTTAGCTGAATTATTCTTTACACGAAGGCTTGCAAAAAAAGAGCTTCCCTTAAGCTCATAAGTGATTACAAAATCGACACCCTCATATTCCTTAATACCAGTAAGGCCTAGGCGGATTGAAGAATCAGATGATTCTATCCCTTCCCATTCAAGGTCTCTAGCAAATCCATGTTGGTCTAGGATCCCAAACTTTTTATCAGCTCCAAAATTAGGGGCACATGCATGCATGCCCCCTCTGATTTTAAGTTTATTATTGATTTTAACCATAACTTTTGGAAAGAATATGGCCTTGCCATCCACCTCAAATGTGTCTACATATGCTCCATTTGTATTTATAGTGGCCTGACTGATATTTGTAAACAAGGTCTTTTTCATACTCTAGCCTATATTAGGCTCCTCAGCTGGTCCTCTTTGCCCTAATTCTTGGTCTATCATATAGATTGAGTGCCAATCATCCCCTACTCTTTTAAGTCGAGTGATGATTTTTGAGAAATTTTCCTCTTCTTCAACTTGCTCATCTATATACCATTGGATAAATGAAAATACCCTAGGGTCAGTGTCGCGAGCTTCATTTGAAATGTTTGTAATTCTCTTTGTTACTTCTTTTTCGTGTTCTAGAGCTGTCTCCATCACATCAAGTATAGACTCATAGTCATCTTTTGGAGCAGCCATAGCAGTATATTTTGGTTTATAACCTACTGATTGTAAGAATTTTCTCATGCCTTCGCCGTGGATAACTTCTTCTTCTACCTGTAAGTCTAGCCAGGTGGTAATACCATCTAGGTCAAGTTCATCAGTATATGCACTCATAGCCTTATAAATATAAGCTGATTCATATTCAAAGTTCATTTGTTCATTTAATAAGTCTAATATATGTTCACTCATTATTCATTCTCCTTCATCTCTAAAAAATTGTCATACAAAACATAAATCCCAAAAAATGGGAGTCCGTTTTCAGTAAGTATACCAGTAATGCTAGGTATATTATCAAGTAATATTTTGATGGTGAAAGAATTTTTCCCCAGCGATAGATAATCCTCGCCTAGAAGTTTTTTATCCTTAATAAGGTTATATACCTTCTTCACAGATTCCCTATCATATTCACACGCTAAATCAAATGTGACTGGATAGATATCAGAAGAATTTTTTTGGTATTCTATTTTCTTTATCAAAGATACTTGCTTCATAATAAATCCCTTCTTAACCTATTAATAAAATACCCAAATAAATAGAAAAAACACAGATTATAAGTCTGTGTTTAAGGCTTCTTGTTTCTTATTGTGTTCTATCATTTCGTTGTATGAAAATATACAGCCGCAGTAGGATTGTCTATAAAGGGCATATTTTTCTGATAATTCTATGGACATCTTGTAACCATTGCGCTTTTTAAAGTCCGCAAATAGGTATTTGACACCGTATTTAAGCTCTAGGTCAGCGCCTATTTCATTGAGCCATTTGGAGTTTTTATATGGGGAAATAGATAGGGTAGTTGAAAAATAATCATAGCCGTGCTCTTTTGCATATTTAGCTGTCTCTTCTAGCCTAAGCTTATAGCATTCGTAGCAAGCCTCTCCACCTTCTCGTGAATTTTTACGAACTTTGGCAATATCTGCAAAGTCAGTCACATCGTTATCTGGTACTATGAGATCTCCAGTAATGCCCATACGGCCCTTTAGGACTTCCACTTGTTCTGTCCTCTTATCCAGCTCATCCCTGGGATAAATCATTGGATTGTAATAATACATATCTATATCAAAGTCATCCTTGATCCTATACATCACAGTAGTAGAACAAGGTGCACAGCAAACTTGCATGAGGAGACTTGGCTTTATCCCGGCCTTACGATTGGCCTCTATTATTTTTTCCATTTCTATATTATAGTTTATATTATTCATAGGCTCTATTATACTTTCGATTTTTGCAAATAAAAAGCACATACAAGTGTATGCGCTTGATATAAAATATTATCTCTTTGAGAATTGTGAAGATTTTCTCGCCTTTTTTTGACCTGGTTTGTATCTTTCTTTTTTACGTGGGTCACGGGTAAGAAAACCTGCTCTTTTTAGAGCTTGTCTGTAGTCAGGGTTTACTTCTAGTAGAGCACGTGCGATAGCATGTCTGATAGCACCTGCTTGACCATTGTAGCCCCCACCATTTACGTTTACTTTGATATCGAAGTTTGTTTCGTTTTCTGTAAGAGTAAGTGGTGATTTTGCAACTATTTTTAGTGTTTCGTAGTTGAAATATTCGTCGAAGTCACGACCGTTAATTACGATGTTTCCGCTGCCTGGTCTCATAGTAACGCGAGCTACGGAAGATTTTCTACGTCCTGTTGATTGGATTATATTATCTGCCATTTAAGTCCCCCTTACTGTAATTCTAGTACTTCAGGCATTTGAGCTTCGTGGTTATGCTCAGGTCCTACTACTACTCTAAGTTTCTTAGCCATTTGACGACCAAGTTTGTTGTGTGGTAGCATGCCTACTACTGCATGTTCAACGATTCTTTCTGGGTGTTTAGCTAACATATCTTGGTAAGATGTGATTTTTAGACCCCCAGTATAACCTGAATATCTCTTGTATTCTTTTTGGTTTGCTTTGTTACCAGTAAGTTTTACTTTTTCGGCATTGATTACGATTACATAGTCTCCAGTATCTTGGTTTGGAGTAAATGTAGGTTTGTGTTTTCCTCTTAAGATTGCTGCAACTTGGCTAGCTAGACGACCTAGCACCACATCCTCAGCATCCACGACATACCATTTACGTTCGATGTCTGCTGGTCTTGCAGAATAAGTTTTTTGATATTTCATCAATATTCCTCCTATAAAATTTTCGCCTATCATATTTAGACACCGCGGCTGATAGGTGGCGGCTGTACTCGTCCTGACATTTGTTTTTAAAATCGCTATTCAGGATGCGCGATTTGATCCGAAAGTTTCATAAAAGAAACTTATGACTCGAATGGATATATATTACTACAAATTATAGGCCTTGTCAAGCTTAACTTGGCATAAAAGTATGAGTTTCTCCCTTGCCCATAATTGCCTTTCTATTTGATAAAAATAGAAAGATAAATACTACTACAAATATGATTGTAGATAAGGCATTTATCGATGGGTTGATGCCACGGCGGGCCATCGAATATATGGTCATAGACAGGTTTGACACGCCATTGCCTGTGGTGAAGTAGCTTATGGCAAAGTCATCTATACTTAGGGTAAAGGATATGAGGGCGCCTGAAAATATAGCTCCCTTGATATTTGGGAGCACTACTTTTGTAAGCGCCTCCCAAGGGCTAGCCCCAAGGTCCATAGCAGCTTCTATGATATTTCTATCCATCATTTCAACTGCAGGTAGGACTGAGAGTACTACGTAAGGTATACAAAACATGATATGAGATAAGATCATGGTTGTATAGCCAAGGTCCATTCTTAAAAATCCATAAAGGCCCATAAGCGATATAGCGGTGATGATATCTGGATTTAGGACTGGCAGGTAGTTAACATTTAAAATCATACTTCTCTTTCTGCCCCTAAGCTCAGATATACCAATAGCAGATATAGTTCCAATGATAGTTGCGACAATTGTAGCTACCACACCTACTATAAGGGTAGTTCTAACGGCACTGATAATCTCTGGATTTTGGAAAAGCTCGACATACCAATCAAGAGTAAAACCAACCCACTTACCGCGAAGCTTACTATCATTGAAGGAGAAGACCATCATGACAACTATTGGCGCATAAAGAAATATAAAAATTAGAGCTGTATAAATTTTTTCTAAAAACCTTCTCAAAACATCTCTCCTTCTATATCTCTACCAAAGCGGCGTTGAAGCCCTAGTGCTATAAATAGGATAACCATCAGAATAATAGCCGCAGCTGAACCAAAGCCCCAGTTGCCGGTAAAGGTAAATTGTTGGTCGATTAGGTTACCTATCATATATACCTTTTGGCCACCAAGCAGGTTTGATACGACAAATGTTGAAATCGCTGGTATAAATACCATGATTATCCCTGTATAAACTCCCGGCATAGAAAGTGGCAGCATGACTTTGGTAAATATCTCTTTTTTGCTTGCCCCTAGATCTAGGCCTGCTTCGATTAGATTTGGGTCAATTTTCTTTAGGGCATTATAAATTTGTATTACCATAAAAGGTAAGAATTCATATACCATACCAACTATAACAGCAGCTGGTGTATACATTATATTAAGCGGGCCGATGTTAAAGATTCCTAAAAACCTATTTAAAAGCCCATTGCGGCCAAGCAAGGTAATCCATCCATAAGTCCTAAGTAGTAAGTTAATCCACATAGGCATGATAAAAATAAAAAGCATGATTTGAGCTGTACGATCATCCTTTTTGCTCATGATATAACTAATAGGATAGCCAATGATAAGACAAAATATGGTAGTAGCTATGGCTATAGCTAAACTCACTCCCAGCATCTTTAAGTATAGTGGGCTAAAGAATCTGGCGTAGTTTGCTAAAGAAAAGTCGAAGTTTTCAAAGGCTATTGACCCCGACCCATTAAATGAATATAGAAGGATTAAGATTAGTGGAAGTATGATAAATACAGCCGCCCAAGCTATATAGATATTGGTGTATTTTTTCATATATCTTCCCCTTCTTGCTCATAAGACTGGCTTCTAATTCTTTTATTCATTACGTGGATAGCATCTGGTTCGATATCTACTGCCACATGGCTGCCCACTTTTACATAGTCTGGGTGATGGACATTGATAGTAAAGTCCTTGCCAGTTACTTCGATATCGTAATAATTACCTTTAAACATAATATGGGTAATCTCACCTCCAAGACTCGCCTCATCTGTAAGGTATAGATATTCTGGTCTAAGCATTACATCCACTTCCTTGCCAGGCTCTACCTTATCTACACAAAGGAAGTCGTGGCCTAGGAAACATACTTTAGATGGGCCTACCATCTTGCCTGGAAAGATATTTGAATCGCCTAAGAAATTTGCTACAAAGGCATTGACTGGTTCTTCGTAGATAAACTGCGGAGTACCAAATTGCTCTATAACTCCTTTATTCATCACGGCGATCTTATCAGACATTGATAGGGCTTCTTCTTGGTCGTGGGTGACATAGATAAAGGTTATACCAACTTCCTGTTGGATATTCTTAAGCTCTAGCTGCATGCGCTTACGTAGCTTTAAGTCTAAGGCTCCGAGCGGTTCATCAAAGAGGATGATTTCTGGTTCATTTACTAGAGCACGAGCTATAGCCACCCTTTGTCTTTGACCACCAGAAAGCTTAGCTATTGGTCTTTTATTATAATTTGCCAAATCCACTAGTTCAAGGGCCCTACATACTTTTCTTTTGATTTCATCTTCGCTTTTCTTTTTTAGTCTAAGACCAAAAGCCACATTTTCGTATACATTTAAATGTGGAAATAGCGCATAGTTTTGAAAAACAGTATTGATATTGCGTTCATTTGGAGGAAGCTTAGATATTTCTTTTCCATCAAATATTACTTCTCCTGTATCTGGGTTTTCAAATCCACCTATGATTCTAAGAGTAGTAGTCTTACCACATCCAGAAGGTCCAATCAATGTCAGGAATTCTCCCCTTTCTACATCTAGGTTTATATCATTTAGTATTTGTTTTTCATCATAGTATTTATTTATATTTCTAAGATTTAATACGTTTTCCATATATACTCCTAATATGAAGCCAGGACACTCACCCAGGCATCGTTGTAGACTTCCATGTAGTCTTCTAGGTCTGTAAACATTTCGATTGGTGGCAGGGTTGCTGGGTCTGGATAAGCCTCATAAGAATTTGCTATCTCATCAGATAGCTTCTCCCTGACTCCCTCTACAGGAGAAGTAAAGCCATACATCCACTCAGCATTAGCTGCAGATATTTCTGGGTCTGTGAAATAGTTTATGAAAATTTCAGCATTTTCCTTATTTTTAGCACCCTTTGGTATGACGAATGAATCTACTTGAAGATTGCCCCCTTCTTTAGGGATAATGTATTTGATATTTGGATTTTCATCACTCATCAGAAGCGCATCACCAGAATACATCACAGTCATTGCTGCATCGCCTTGGACAACTACATCGCGGGCCTCATCTGTTAGATAAGCATAGACAAGTGGCTTTTGTTTTATAAGCTCCTCTGTGGCTTCATTTATCTCATCCATATTAGTTGTATTTATAGAATAGCCTAGCTTTTGTAGGGCAACTGACATTGATAATCTAGGCAGGTCATACATTATTATTTCATCGGCGTATTTAGGATCCCAGAGGTCAGCCCATGATGTGATTTCTTCATCTACTAAGTCAGTATTGTAAGCTATACCAAAAGAAGATGTGAAATAGGGCACTGTGTATTTGTTTTCCGGGTCAAAGTCTAAATTTTTGTATTCATCCATTATGTACTTGTAATTTGGGATGTTGTCATAATTTAGCTCTTCTAGCATGTCGTATTTGACCATCTTCTCTACCATATAATCCATTGGTACTACCACATCGTAGTTGTTGGCTGATTGGGTGAGCTTTACAAACATCTCTTCATCAGATTGAAAAAGCTCATAGATGACATCAATGCCCGTATCTTCTTCAAATTGAGCAACAAGATCCATATCCATATATTCGCCGGCATTGTAGACAACAACTTGATTGGCATCTTTAGATGAACAGGCTGTTAAAAACAAGCTTAACACTAGTAATATTAATTTCTTTTTCATTGACTCTCCTCTTTAAAAATAGACAAAAAAATTCCTTGCACATTTATGAACAAGGATTTTATTTTCACACCTATTTACTCATTATTTAAATCCGCTAGGTATGAATTTTATGATCTGGATTTGGCAATTTGCCCCCTATGATTGAAAGTTTCTGTCATATAAATGAGTCTAAAGTATGACAAAATGTGAGTTTCCCCACCAGTTCTTGCCCCATAGGTGTTCTTAATGTTTATATTAGTCTATTATGTTGTCGTGTTAATTATAAGTTTAATACACTAAATTGTCAAACATATATTTTTAAACTAAAAGATGTCTCCTTCGTTGTAGACCATATCCCAGAATTTAAGCTCATAAGTAAGGCAAGACCTAAATAGTTCGAGTAAACTTTCTCTCTTACTAGCTGATAAGTTTTGTCCTATTTTATTGATCTCATCTAGAGCATCGTATATATAATCGAGCCACCTGCTATTTAGGTAGCCCTTAATAAGGTCGCCGTAGAGGTCATTTTCTATAGCCTCTGGATATCTTTCGTTTAGCTTTTTAAAAATCTCTACATAAGACCAATCACAGGCCATGAGTATTATCAAAATCTCTTCATAACCACCCACTAGAGCTTGGGATAACCTAAAGTTTGAATATGACCTGTTGGTTAGATTAGGTCTTTTCTCATCTATACGGTTTATGTCACATCCAAAGTCCTGCATTAGATTTTTATGAATATCCATTTCATAATTTATACATTGATTTAAGAGATCTGTGTATTTTTTTATAATTTTCTTATCACTAGTTTTTGTGATGGCCACGGCAAATATTTTGACATTTTCCCATAGATACTGGTAGTCTTCTGCTAGATAATATCTAAATTTTTCTATCGGAAGTGTGCCTGTGGCAAGACCAGTGATAAATGGATGTTTGTATAAAGCATCCCATATATCAATAGTTTCCGCATAAAGATAATCGACAAATTCCATAGCTATTAACTTTTATATTCATCCTTTATGTCAAAGGCGTGGTTCATAGGGCCAGATCCTTTCCCAAGGTTTAGGCCATCTCTTAGGGCACCTTCAAGATATTTTTTCGCTAGCCTTACTGCTTCTTCGAGATCTTCTCCCTTGGCAAGATTTGCTGCTATAGCAGATGATAAAGTACAGCCTGTACCATGGGTATTTGGATTATCTATCCTCTCACCCTTAATCCATACGCCCGAACCATTACTATAAAGATAGTCATTAGCATCATTTATAGCATGACCACCCTTAAGCAGGACCGCTACGCTAAATTCATCCGCTATGCACTTAGCTGCTGCTTGCATAGTATCATCATCTGTTATCTTCCCATCAACTAATATTTCTGCTTCTGGTATATTTGGTGTGATGATACTAGCTAGAGGGATGAGTTCTGATTTAAGACTTGCTATAGCATCATCTTTTAATAATTTTGCCCCACTTGTAGCTACCATGACTGGGTCGAGTACTATATTTTTAGCTTTATATTCACTAAGCTTTTCTGATATTACTTTAATGAGTTCCTTATCAGATACCATGCCAATCTTAACCGCATCTGGATATATATCTGTAAATACTGCATCAATTTGAGCTGCTAAAAAGTCTGGACTCACATCCATGATATCTGTAACCCCTGTTGTATTTTGGGCGGTAAGGGCTGCTATGGCTGATGTCGCAAATACCCCATTTAAGGTCATCGTCTTGATATCAGCTTGGATACCTGCTCCACCTGATGAGTCACTACCTGCTATTGTAAGTGCTGTTTTCATTTTATCTCCTTTGTATTTTAAAAAGGGGCTGTTGCAAAATAGATAAATTGTTCCAATATCATTCGAGCACCCTCTCAGAAAAGTGTCTCAGTTCGCCGACGGGCTAAAAGCCTCCATGAGCCGGCGGGCTTAGCCTCCATGAGCCGGCGGGCTTAATGTCAAACTTTCTGCGAGTGCACTCTAATGATGGAACAATGATTATCTATTGATTTGCAACAACCCCTTGTCGAGTGCATCTTATATCTTTAGTCTAAAAGATATAAAGGCCTATGTCAATTTATTTGTTTTTGAGGTTTTTATAAGTGGTAGGTGATAGTAGTAGTATCATCGGATATAGTTCTAATCTTCCAAATAGCATAGCCAGTGTCAAAGTAAACTTCGATAAGGCGCTCATTCCTGCATAGGACTCCACAGGACCGAACTCTCCAATACTTGGGCCTATGTTATTTATCGTAGCTGCAACGGCAGTAAATGCTGTTTCCAGGTCATTGGTATCTATTGTTACAATCACCATAAATACTATAAATAAAATTATATAGAGAATGAAGTATTTACTGGTAGCATCCTCTACATCGTGGTCTACTCTTTTGCCATCAAGTTTATTCACAGTAACCCTAAGTGGGTTTATAGAGCTCTTGACTTGATTTAGAGCAGATTTAAAGAGCATGATGATCCTTGAAACCTTAAGTCCTCCCGCAGTAGAGCCTGCAGAACCTCCAATAAACATCAAGAGTATGAGGATATATCTAGAAAATAATGGCCACTGGCCAAAGTCTGCCGATACATATCCTGTGGTGGTTATAATCGATGATACGGTAAAAAATGAATTGGCTGCAGTATAAGATAAGCTATCGTACATTGGCCATATATTTATAAATATCAAAAGGCTAGCTACAAATATTATTAAAATATAGGTGGCTAATTCCTCTGATTTAAAACTTTCCTTTATCGATTTAAATATAGCATAATAATATAGGTTGAAGTTTACACCAAATAATAGCATTGCAACCCCTAGGACTATTTCTATATATCTAGAGTCATAGTAGGCAACAGACATACCTGTATTGGCAAAACCGCCAGTTCCAGCTGTTCCCATTGCAAAGATTACACTATCAAATAAATTCATCCCACCAAATAATAAAAATATCGTAGTGATAACAGTCATAGCTAAATATATAGCATATAGCATTCTCGCTGTTTGGCTAAGTTTTGGGGTTATTTTCCCAAAGGTAGGACCTGGTACTTCTGCTTTCATAATATTAGATGATTCCCTATTGGCTTGCGGTAGGATTGCTAGGGTAAAAACTAGTATACCCATACCACCTATAAGATGGGAGAAGCTTCTCCAAAATATAATCGAATGTGGCAAAGCCTCAATATTTGTAGCTACACTTGCCCCACAAGTTGTAAAACCACTAGCCATTTCAAAGAAAGCATCTAGAAATGTAGGATAATTGCTAGGTGTCATGTAAAGAGGTATGGCCCCAATTAATGAATAAAGTAGCCAACAAAATGCTGTAGTAAACATAGCCTCGCGTGTAAAAATACGACCCTTATCACTGCTTAGTTTTACTAATATACTACCTAATATTAGAGATATCCCTATAGGGATTATAAAATTTATATAACTACTAAAGCCCTCTCTATATAGGATCCCTACCAGAAGTGGAATCATCATTAATGCTGATAAAACTTGGAGCAATCTACCTATCGAATAGTTAATAATTTTTAAATTCATTTATCACTCCAAAATATCATCAATTTCTTTAAAGTTCTTGCTTTTGGTAATTACAAGGACCCTATCTCCCATTTTTATAACCGAATTACCATTAGCTATTTCTAATTCATTGTCAAAGCCTCTATGGTCAATAGCTGCTACGAGTGTATCTTCTTTGATTTTGAGGTCTTTAAGCTCAGTATCAAATATTTTCGAGTTCTCACTTACCTCAAATTCTAGAATCTCAACTTGGTCATCTTCTATCCTGTAAAGGTTGTTTAGTAAGGATACATCGCGAGCCGCATCCTTGCTTCTGATTAATCTATATATATAATGGCTGGCTGCAGATTTTGGTGTAAATGTAGCATCTATATCGAGGATTCCAGTTATTTTAAGTAGATTTGTCCTATTTACCTTAGCTATATTTTTCCTGATTCCGTATCTTTCTGCCATAAGGGCAATAAGTATATTTTCTTCATCTATACCGGTAAGGGCTATGACCGAGTCGAAACTATCTATGCGGACCTCATCTAAGATATCAGGATCTGACCCGTCTGCATTTATGACGACAGCAGCTGGAAAAGTATCTTGGATGTCTAAGGCCTTTTGCTTGTCTATTTCAATTATGGTTACATTAAACTTACGCTCCAAAAGCAGGGCTGTTAGCTGATATGCTGTGGCTGACGCGCCTATTATTAGGACATCTTGGATACGAATATTTTCAGGTATCTCGGCCTTATAAAAACTATCTACCCTGTCCTTAGTACCAAATACATATATCTTATGGCCTGCTTCTATCCTAAAGTTCCCCTTTGGTATTACAACAGTGCCGTGATTATTTACTACACCAATAAGGACTCCAAATTCTTTAAGATAGCCATAGTTATCGCGAAGGCTAGAGCCTATTAGTGGAGATGATTCTCCCACTACTACCTCTATCATCATCGCCCTATCTTCTAGGAATGTTTCTACATTTCTAGCATGCGAATATTTGATAGACCTTTGGATTTCTTTAGCTGCTAGGTACTCTGGATTTATTACAAGATTTGCATTTGTAATATCTTTCACTAGCTGATGGTTGTTTAAGTATTTAGGGTCTCTAAGTCTTATTATGATATTATCCGCACCAAGAGATCTAGCTATAGCAGATGAGAGTAAGTTTACATCATCGCTCATGGTGAGGGCTATGAAAAGGTCTGACGAACCAGCATCAGCTTCCCTTAATATCTCAGTGTCAGTCCCATCTCCAACTATGGCCATCACATCATTCTTTTCTAATAATTTATTTATGATATCCTTATCTTTATCGATTACTAGGATATCGTGTTTTTCTAAAGATAATTGGCTGGTTAGGTATGAACCTACTTTACCAGCTCCTACAATTACGATTTTCATAATTCCTCCTAGGTCTTTTTAGTATAGCACCAAGAGTTTAGATTTCAAAATTTTTAAAACTAATTTGATTTATAAGTTGAAGGCACAAATAGTAGCAATATTGGATATATTTCTAGCCTTCCAAGCATCATGGCTACTGATAGCACAGATTTTGATAGCCTCGACCATTCATAGAAGGTCTGAGCATCCCCAAACTGGCCTAAGCCATTGTAAGTGGTGGCGACAGCTGTAAAGGCTTCAATAAAATCATCTTGGTCTAGGGATATGATGGCAAGAAGGATAAGAAATATCAAAAAATGCAAGATGATATAACTTAATACTGCCTTTTCAGTTTTTTCACCCACGTTTTTTCTTTCAAAGTCTACTGTTGTAACCCTATTTTGATTGGTCACCTCTCTTACTTGATTTATGATGGACTTTATTAAAATCACTGCCCTGCTAGTTTTTACACCACCAGCAGTAGATCCTGCCATACCTCCTACATACATTAGAGCTCCAAGTATTAACCTAGAAAATACTGGCCACCTTGATGTGTCCATGCCAACATAGCCTGTGGTAGACGAGGTACTAGTAACTGAAAATATAACAGATACCAGCTGCCTACTTACATCTTCATAAAGTTTATAGGTATTGATAAAAATGAGGATAATGGAGATTACTAAGATCGCCATATACCATTTGAGCTCCTCAGACTTATAAAAATTATTAGCCCTCTTAAATACCATAAAGTAGTAAATATTAAAGTTTATGGAAAAAAGGAACATGGCAACTGATAGGACTAATTCTGTATAAACAGAGTTGTAGTAGCCAATGGAGGCATTCTTATTCGAAAAGCCGCCAGTCCCCGCTGCTCCCAAGCCGTATATAATAGAGTCAAAGAGATCCAAATCTCCCATCCACAAAAGAAGTATTGTGATAGTTGTCATAGCTAGATATATTTGAACTAGGACTTTAGATTGGTCTGACACTTTTGGTGTGATTTTACCAAAGGTTGGGCCAGGAGATTCTGCCTTCATGATCATAGAGGATTTCCTAGACTGCTTAGGAAGTATAGCTACAGTAAAGGCAATGATACCAAGCCCCCCGATAAATTGTGAGAAGCTTCTCCAAAATATAATAGAATGAGGTAGCTCCTCCACATCTCGGGCTATGGTTGCCCCAGTAGTTGAAAATCCAGCTACTGATTCAAATAGGGCATCAAAGAATGATTTAAAATCCCATGGATATAGATACATAGGAATAGCCCCTATCACTGAATAAAGAATCCAACATATGGCCACTAAGCTTAGGGCGTCTTTGGTATTAAAGACTCTTTTAAATTCTGTTTTCCTATATAAAATAAGTCCTATTACAAAGGTCACTACGGCAGGCAAAAGGAAATTTAGTATATAAGATACTGGTTCACTATAGATTAGCCCCACCAAGACTGGAAAGAGCATCAGAACCGAAAAAATCATTGATAACCTGGATAGGGAATACGTTAAAAACTGTCTATTCATTCTTCCTCCAAGATATCATCTATATCTGTAAATCCATTTTGCTTAGTGACTACTATTACCTTATCTTGATTTTCTATAATAGTATTACCGTCAACTGGTATAACTGTACCAGAACGCTTTCTGAATATAAAGGCAATTAGAGTCTTATCTTTAATTTTTAAATCCTTGATAGGTATGCCAATAATTTTCGAAGTCTTTAATACTTCAAATTCAATAGCCTCGATCTGATTATCCTCTAGAAGGTATAGGCTTGATATTGCAAAACTTTTAGCATGAACCTTGCTGCGGATAATCCTAAGGATATGATTGGCAGCTTCTTTGATAGGTGTGATAGTTACATCTATATCTAGGACTCCTGTTATCCTTAATAAGTCTTTATGGTCAACCCTTGTAATCACTTTGCCTATCTCAGCTTTTTCCGCTAGGAGAGCGATCAGAATATTTCTCTCATCTATGCCAGTTAAAGCTACGATGGAGTCATAAGATTCTATATTTTCTTCTTCAAGTAGGATAGGATTTGACCCATCTCCATGAATAACTATAGCATCAGGTAATAGATTGTGAAAGGCTACCGCTTTTTTCTTATCAAGCTCAATGACTTTAACTGTTAGGCCCTTTTCTATAATTGAGCTTGCTAGATAATAAGATATACGGCTAGCCCCTATGATGAGGACAGAATTGATCTTGTACTCGTTTTTGAACTCTTCCCTGTATATCCTATGTAAGTCATAAGGAGTTCCTACCACATGGATATTATCATTAGGTAATATCTTAAAGTCACCATTTGGTATGTGAGCTTCACCATCCCTATCAACTATAGTAATAAGCCCGTTTTTTAAGCGGCCTTCGGATGTAATCTCCGTCAAGGTCTTGTGAGCAAAGTCAGATGATTCTCTTATTACAAACTGAATCATATGGACCCTACCAGAAAAAAATGACTCTACAGAGCTAGCCTCGGAGTATCCTAATGTTAGCTCAACCTCATGGGCAGCAAGTTGCTCTGGATTTAAAAAATGGTCAACCCCCATAAACATTTGCATGAATTCCATATTCTTTTCATACTTTGGACTTCGGACGCGAGCTATGGTATGACTAGCCCCAAGGACCTTGGCCATATTTGCAGCCACTATATTTACCTCATCATCGGCAGCTAAAGCGATGAAAAAGTCTGCTTCCTCGATTTCGGCCTCGCGAAGGAGCCCTGGGTTGGTTCCATCACCTAAAACTCCCATCACATCATTTTCTGATAATATATATTCGAGGACTTCTTGGTCTTGTTCTATGACCAAGACATCATGTCCCTCAAGAGCTAGGATGGAGGTAATATATCCACCTACGGACCCTGCCCCCATTACAACGATTCTCATAATAAATCCTTTCGATTTTGATATCTATATTTTATAACAAATAAAGAAAAACCCCAAGAATATTCTTGGAGTTAGTTAAGGGATTCTCTCATCCTTATATTTGATATGACATATACCACTATGCTGATTATGAGACCACGAGCGATAGCTTCTATTAAGATATCTTTTGCCTCGGCAGCTGGAAAATGGAGCACAATGCTTAAAACTGCAAATACTAATGCATATATTAGTGTAAACCATATTAGCTTTTTAGAACTAGACTCGGTTTTATATTTTTTAAAATCTTCAGCTAAATAAAATCCACTACCTATTACAAATAAAAATAAGCCCATATCCATGAAACCGCTAGTATCTGTACGATATAGAAATATCGTGTATATAAAATAAATGATAAGTGCTATGATAAATATAATCCTTTTATGCTTCATTTTAACCATAATTTCCTCCAGCTAGGTATTTTACAATACTTTACCCAGTAATAGGGTGCAATCAATTATTTTACAAATATTTTACAAGATTAATATATTTAAAAAAGAGGCCCTAAGGCCTCAATTTATAAATTAATCTTGTTCGTTTAAATAGTCGTATGCGTAGGTTGCCAGTAGGAGTGAACCGTATTTAAATGCTGACTCGTCTGGGTTAAAGTCTTGGGCGTGGTTTAGTGGGTAGGTTGATTCGTCCTCAGGATTTTTTGCCCCTATTACCATGTAAGTACCTGGCATGCCTGGTTTATCTTCGTATCCTGCCAATAGGAAGCCAAAGTCTTCCGAACCAGCTACTTTAAGATCAGTCATCACCTTATCTTCACCAAAGATTTCTTTAGCTATTTTTACAGATGTATCTGTAGATGTTTTTTCGTTTAATACTGGCCCTGCACCTTGGTTGTAGGTAAATTCTGCACTGCCGCCATACATTTCTGCAGCTAGATTTGCAGTTTTTTCAAGTTCTTCTAGTACTGTTTCAGCCCATTCATTAGAGAAAAACCTAAAACTTGCAGTAAGTTTAGCTTCACTAGCAACAGCATTTGCCACAGATCCAGCCTCGATAGTTCCGTAGTTTAGGACAATTGGGCTGTTTAATGCATCTACCTTGCGAGCTATAGTGCCATTTGCCCCATTTATAAAGGTATTTAGCATCATAATAGCATCATGGCCTTCATATGGTGTAGAACCGTGGGCAGATTTACCTTGGAATTTGATTTCAAAGAAGTAATTGCCTGCCATCACTTCGTCATAGCCTGTACCTGCATAGCCTAGTGGAAGACTTGTATGGATGTGGATAGCAAAACCACTATCTACTCCCTCGCTAACACCTTGACTTACTACAGCCTTGCCGCCATCACCAGTTTCTTCACCCGGTTGGAATAATAGCCTTACCTTGCCTGGTAATTCATCTTTGATTTCAATAAGGGCACGAGCTGCTGCAAGAAGCATAGCTGTATGGGTGTCATGGCCACAAGCATGGGAATTGCCTTCGATTTGGCTCTTCCATTCAAAGTCATTGGTCTCTTTTATTGGCAGCCCATCAAAGTCTGCACGTAGGAGAACAGTCTTGCCATCACTATCTGGGTTAATGTCTGCAATTAGTCCAGTTGGGTCAAGTTGGGTTACTTCTAGTCCATAAGATTCTAATTGTTCTTTTATATAATCATTAGTCCATCTCTCCTCCATTGCAAGTTCTGGATGTTGGTGGAGTTCACGGCGTTCTTCTATGATTTGGTCTTCATTATTAAATATTAATTCTTTTAATCTTTCTCTGCTCATATTGCCTTCCTTTCTATATATAACTTATTCATACCCAAAGTTAGAAAAAAAGACCCGGCCTATAGCCTGGTCCTTTCATCTAATTCTTCATTATTTGTATTTAGGTCTGCCCCTCTGTAGTCTATATATAGGTTTGATATTTCCCCATAGACCATTGCTGATGCATAAGCCATAAAAACTGCAAAGGCAATAGTTACTATTTCAAAAACTGCTATAGATTCATTTCTAAATGCAAATATGACTATAATGAAATATATCAATAATGGGATAAGCAAATACTTCATAAGTACAACTAAGCTTTGACCAAATAAGTCCTGACCAGTCCTAAATGTCTTTCCTATAAGTTCTCCAAAGCCATAGTTTTTGTGATCTTCTGCTACTACGAAGTATGCATAGTAGCTAAATACTGTTACAAATACTGTCACTAACAAGACTAATATTCCAAAAATGAGCAAAGAGCTGTTTGTGAAATCCATACTATTGATTGCAGCTATGAGCGGTCCAAAGAATAATGGCGACAAAAGGCCCACTACTAGACCTACGATAAGTGCTAGTAATATTTGTATGACAAGCAATACACCAAAAGCTTTTGCAGAAAAGTGGTTTATTTGATTGAAGTATTCACCCACTGATCCAAATCTGTTTCTTAAAAGGCCACTGGCAATCATAAAACCTGTTATGGAGTTAATAAGCATTGTTAAAAACCAACTAATAACGGGCAAAAAACCCATCGTAACATTGGCTCCCTCTTGAATACTATTGGGATTTATACCTAAAAGTCTATTAATTAGCGATCCAACTAAGCCCATGATAAGTTGAATAATAATCACAGATAAGATCTTAAAATTTCTATTCATGTTTCCTCCTTATCTTTATTCTTATCTTTTGCTATGTTTATACCCCGATTGGGTACATATTTATATAGGAAGGTGATAAAAATGATTATAAGCTTTGAAAAAGATGAACAACAAGCACAAGCATTTGATGGGGATAACAAAATTGGTTATTGCTCATACGAAGAAAAGATAGACAGCACTTGGGCTATCACACATACTGTAGTAGATGAGGAGTACGGCGGTCAAGGTATCGCTGAGGATTTACTTGATGAAGTATGTGACAATGCCCGCAAGGAAAATGTAAAGATTATTCCAATCTGCTCATATGCAGTAAAAAAATTCGATGAACAACCAGAAAAATATGGAGATGTCGACGCTAGATAAATTTTAGGACTTGCTTACAAAGTCCTTTTTTAGTGCTCTAAAGCGATGATATTGCCATTTGTAAGCCTTTTTGATATTATTTTTGTAATGTCAGGAGGGGATTAAAGTGAGCAAAGAAACAAAGAAAATCATAGCAATATTATCACTAGCTATATATGTTGCAGGCAATAGTGTAATTACTGGCACTCTTGTTTTTATGCAAAGAGATTTTGGGATTTCTATCACCAATGCAGAATTTCTAGTAACTTTATCATCAATCACCACTCTAATCACCATCTTACTAAATGAGACCATCACTAAAAAGATCGGCATGAAAAATACAGTTATGACTGGCTTATTTTTAGTTGGCATAAGCTCACTGATGCCAGTTTTAGCAAAATCTTATACTTCTGTATTTCTATCAAGGCTTGTCATGGGCGCTGGTGTTGGCTTATTTAATGGCCATAGTGTGAATTATATCAATGCCTTCTATGAAGGTGATAATGCAAGTAGACTAATAGGGATGAGAAATTCTGTGGAATTCATCGGACAGGTAGTACTCTTGTTTATTGCAGGCCTCTTACTTAAAATCCATTGGACCTATGCATTCTTGTGTTATTTTTTAGGATTTTTCCTAATGATTAATTTTTATTTCAAAGTTCCAGATGTAGACCTTAGTGAAGAAGCTCATTCTAAATTTGTCTTTAATAAGCAAATATTTTTCTATATGTTTTTTGCAGCTGTGATGATTATGAACATGGTGGCTGTAAGCGTGAGATTTCCGAGCATTGCTACACTCTCAAAGGGCATTGATGTAGATGTCAATATGTATATGATAGCTGTTCCTGTATCTGGAATGATATCAGGATTTGCCTTTGGATATGTAAACAAAGCTTTAAAGGAAAAGACAATTATACTTGGCCTTATCATTTATATCGTCTCAAATATTATCCTAGGCCTATATGGCGATAATATGTACATATTCTTGCTTGCTATGGTGAGTCTTGCCTTTTCCCAATCCCTCTGTACCCCATATCTTTTTGCAGAGATCGCAAGATTTGTTAGGGGTAGCCAAGCCAGAGTTGCAAGCAACCTTGTCTTTGTAGGTTGTAATCTAGGTGGATTTTTCGCACCATTTTTTCTAAGTGCTATCAATAGCATATTTCATACCGACTCATTAGTGAGAGCCTTCAACGCCTTTAGTGTGATATATGGATTTCTACTCTTAGTCAATTTCTATGAACTTGCCAAAATGAGCAAAATTGCACAATCAAAACTACCAGCTTAGCTGGTAGTTTCCACAGCGCCTATAAGGCGCGAATACCGGCACGCCCCTACTGGGGCTCCGAGTATTCTCCACATGCACCACTAACACAGCTACTGCTTAAGCAGTTTTTTATTTGCTTTTTGGTACTGACTCACCCGTAAACGGGTCATAGTATTCTTTCAAGCTTATTTGATCTGTATAATAATCTTCTTTCAATTGATTTTGTATATATTCTTTTATCATTTTTTCATTTCGCCCTACTGTATCCAACATAGTAACCCCTGCACCAGAAATGTCTGTTTCCATATTTATATTTTAAATTTGCATGGCGGTCGAAGATTATTAATGAACTTTTCCCTTTTAAGTATCCCATTATTTCTGATATACTATATTTCGGTGGCACTTCTATCAGCATATGAACATGATCTACACAAAGTTCAGCTTCTATTATATTGATTCCTTTTCGTTGGCACAGTTCTCTAAGTATTTGGCCTATATCTTTTTTTAGCTTTCCATAGATTACTTGCCTTCTGTATTTTGGTGCAAACACTACGTGATATTTACATCGCCATTTGGTGTGTGATAAACTATTCTTGTCCAATTAATTCTCCTTGTTTGATTGTGCATGTGGTTATCACAATTATATATCAAGTGAGAATTTTTTGGCTTGAAGCTAAAGCTAAGTTCCTCCACCTGCATAGCAGGTGGTTTTTTGTTTCACTCACATTCGTTCGTTCAACTCACTAAAGTGGACAATAAAGAGCTTGAGAAAATTCTCAAGCTTTTTTAGTTGATAAATATACTTAAATCGAGTTGTTGGCCTAGAATATGTAGTAGGTGTTTGCCACGGACACTATTCCCTGTTTCATCTAGCCTTGGTGAATATACTCCTATCCCGCATACGCCAGGTACTACTCCAAGGATACCACCAGATACACCAGACTTACTAGGAATCCCTACGCTCATCAAATATCTACCAGAATTTTCATACATACCACAGGTTGCCATTTGGCTTACAACAATTTGTACTTCTGATTTGGATAAGAGATTATATTGGCTACCTAAATCTAAGCCCTTATTCGCAAGTACTGCACCCAAGTGGGCCATAGACTCTGTGGTTGTTGCTATAGAGCAAGACCTGATATACAAATCAAGGACATCTTCTGGATTATCTTCAAATATGCCTATGCTTTTTAAAAAGTATGCAATAGACTTATTACGATCGGTCGTTTCCATCTCTGACTTATATATTTCTTCTATCATATATGCATCTTTAAAGCCTGATAATTTCTCATAGGTATCAATTAGCCTTGCAAATTTCTCATCACTATTAGCACCTAGTATCATCGATGTAGTCGAGATAGCACCAGCATTGATAAAAGGATTGGCCGCCTTATCTTCGATTGGTATCAGTGAATTGAATTCATACTTAGTAGGCTCTGTGCCTACCTTTTTGAATACCTCTTCTGGGTCATTGTCATGTAGGGCCATGATTAGAGAGAGGACCTTGGAGACAGATTGGAGGGAAAATATTTTATCATGATCTCCATAATTATATACTTCTCCGGTAGTTGTCACTATTGAAAGTCCAAAGCTGTCAGGATCGACATTTGATAGCTCTGGTATGTAAGTTGCAACTTCACCCTCTCCTATGTATGGCTCAGTAGCCTGGATAGCTAGTTTTATTTTTTCATCTATAAAATCTCTAGTTTGTAACATAGTTTACCTCGCTTTATCTAAAGATACCCATTTCACGCTTTTATTAAATGAACTAAAATGATAAAATATCTAAGAGGTGATAAAATGAGAATACTTGAAATTATTACAGATGACATATGGATAAGAGACTATGAATTTTTCAATCAATTCAAAAACTCCCCTTACTTTGATATACTCCTAGATACTTATAAAAATTTAAATACTGACATACTTTTTAAAAGCGAAATCCATGGCCAAGGCCATATAGAAAGGGTAATTTTTTTCGCCCTCGTACTTGCTTGGAAATATGAGCTGGATAGTAGAGATACTGATATCTTACGCTATGCAGCTAGCCTCCACGATACCCGCCGTGAAAATGATGGCTGGGATACTGAACATGGTAAGCGAGCAGCTATCGATTCAATCGATTATGCCTATATCGATCCATCTGACAAAGAAGTCCTTCAGGCTGTGATGGCAGCCCATTCTGCCCCAGATGACGAAAATGAAGCTATTGTAAGAGAATTTGCAGCAAATGATTATGATAGGGCACTTTACTTATCAAAGCTCTTTAAAGATTCAGATGGCCTAGATAGGGTGAGGATAAATAGGCTAGATCCAAGTTATCTTAGAAATGACTATAGCCTAGAACTTATCGACTTTGCCTACGTTTTATATGATAATTATTAATAAAATTGACAATGTTTGTATAATTTTATACAATATTACCTATAATACATACGGAGATTTACATGAGAATTAAGTTCAAAAAGCTATTTATAACTTCATTGATATTTTCTCAATTTTTTTTAGTTAATAACACTTCTTATGCCGATTCTATCATCTTAAATAAAGAAAAAACTGATGGGGTAAATGTAAGAAGTGAAGAAGATATAAATAGTGAAATCCTAGGTGGCATCGAAGACTTTAGCCTTTATGAAATCAAGGGTGAGTCAGATGACTGGTTTGAAATTGAATTTGAAGGTGAAAAGGGATATGTAGGTAAGGATTGGTTTTATAGACTAAATCACACTAGCATCGTAAATCCTACAGAGCTTAAGGAAAGCCCAGATGATGATAGTGAAAATCTCACCGAAAATAAATTACAAGCTAAAACTAAGGTAACAATCTTAGAGTTTGATAAAGACAATGATTATGTCAAGATTTCATACGACCTAGCCTTTAAAGATAACAAAGCCATAAATAATATAGATATAAATTCCATAGAAAATAGCAGTTTGCTTTATAATCTAAGCGAAGATACAGATACTATCATAAAAACCGTCACCCTAGGTGATGAAGATAAAAATGAGGTATCAATCCCATCAGTAGTCACCCTCTCTGATGTCCCACAGACACTAGCGATGACTGAAGAAATTGCCCATGGAGATGGTTACGAAGGACCAATCGAAGGTTATGTGAAGCTTGATAGTCTAGCTATAGCTGATGACGAAGACCTAGATGATATTCTCGCGTTTTATGATGATATGAATGAGGCTATTGGTACTCGTCTTGCTTATGAAGAGTCACTTCTAAATCAAGTAAGAGAGATAACTACAGTAGAGTATGTGACCACTACTACCTATCAGACTGTCATGCAAGAAAGTCCTACAAGCACTCAATTAGCAGATGCCAACACCATTATGGTGCCTGTATCTGGATCTGAAGTTGGGATTGACCTATATAAGTGGGCTACACAATTTGTAGGCAGACCTTATGTCCTAGGTGGCACTAGCCTTACAAATGGCATAGATTGCTCAGGCTTTACTATGAGAATCTACCAACAAGTAGGCATTGGCCTCCCACACTTTGCCCAAAGCCAACAAAGATATGGTATAGAAATCCCATTTGGCCAAGAACAGGCCGGGGACTTAGTTTTCTTTGGAACTAGCCTAAATAACATAACCCACGTAGGTATGGCAGATGGCCATGGCAATATGATCCATGCATCTAGCCCGAGGGTTGGTATCATAATTAGCCCAATCAGAAATCCTATATCAATCAAAAGAATAGTACAGTAACAAAAAATCTAGCCCTGAGGCTAGATTTTTTAGTTTGTATGTCCATATTCTAATGATATGAAGTTTACTGTATATTCGATTGGATAAGGCTTACCATCTTTTTTTACACCTGATACTTTGATATTATATTGGTCACCATGCTTGCCTGGATGGCCTAGGCCCCAAGATAAAGATTGCATAGCTCCCGCATATTCTTCATCGATGGTGTATATATTGTAATTGGTTTTATATTCTAGGACTTCACCAGATTTTAGGTTGGTCATAGTGATTGTAACATTAGAGATGTCATAAGCTTTTTTTAGATTTAAGGTAAATGGTGTATATATACTCCAAAACTCAGATATACCAACGTTAGATGGGAAGGCTACGATCTCGTTTCCGCTTTCCATAAACTGCTCGCCCCATACGAATTGGGCTGCAAAATTTTCATAATATCCTTAGCCGTAGTAGCTAGATGTTGGATTTAGTAGATTTGCCCTATGCCCTACCTCATTCCAGTTTTCTTCATCATCATCCATTATAAAGGCATAGGCTTGTCTTAAGGCATTGTAGCCTTGTGAAATATTAGATGATTCTGATCCATAGTAGCCGTCTTGGTATAGAGGATTGTCATTAGCGTAGCCCTTTGGAGCTCTAGGCCAGTGGGTGAGGACGTTGTTTAATGAGTTTATTACCGAGCTTGCTTGTGCATAGTATGAATACTCTTGATTGATTCCTACTGTAGGAAGACCGACAGAGTATCTAGCAGTATTAGTGATGTGATTGATGTCGTTTTGAACAGAAAGTTTGAGCATACCCGGGTTATCATTGGCAAGGTCTGGCTGTACTTCGTATAGATTGGTGTATGGGTCTACTAGATAAATCCCATCAAAATACCTAAGATTTTCTGATTGTGATTCATAACTACGCCAATAATTTAGGATGGCAGCTTCGGATGGAGTATCAAAGATAAGGCCAGTTATTTTTCTATTGAGAGGTTTGACCCTATAGAAGTCTTTCATTTCTGTTTCATAGATGATTTGTTCTACTTCTTTTAAAAGGCCTTCTGAATTTTGGATTTGTTTTTTTAGTTTGTTTTCTACTTTTTTTACTGTTTGAGGGGTGTTTTCAAGTAGCATCCTCGCCGAATCAACCATTACGAGGTTGTTTACATAAGCATCTTTTAATTTCTTTAGGTTCTTATCTTCTTTTTTATCGTTAGGTTTTAGTTCTTTTAGTAAGGCTTCGGCTTCTTTTAGAAGAGCATTTGAGTCTTTTAGTTGTTTTTGTAAAGCTTTTCTGATTGGCCTTACTGTTTCTGGGGAGTTTTCTAATAAGAATTTGGCTGCATTTGCTGTGATAGTACTATTTAGGATAGCATCTTCAAGATTTGCAATTTGCTCTGATTTATCTACCACGCCTTGTTTTTTAACAATTGGATTAATGTAAATATCTGTATTTGCATTTAGAGGGCTTACGAATTTATCATTCGAATAATCAGGCATCTCACTAGCAAAGGATACTGGCGTTAGACCGATAAGGCTTGTTGTCGCTAAGCTAAGGACAAATTTTAAGGCATTGTTTCTAAATTTCATAGCAATCTCCTTTGTTTATTCTTAAATAAAGTATATCACATTAATAAAGAATGTTAAGTAAAATTTTCTTTAAAAAAATCAGAGCCTAAGCTCTGATTTATAGTGGTTTTTATTGATTATTTGAAGAAAATATCTTTGCTATGCCATTTATGATTGCACTAAAGAAATTAAGTAGTGAATCAAGCAGGCCACTTTCTTGGGCTTCTTTTACAGTTTCATCTATAGTGTCTTTGTTTTCTGCGTAAAATTGGCTGGCTTTATCTGCTAGGTCGTTGCCAAGTTTATAAAGATTGTCTCTTACTTCCTTACTATCGATGGCATCTGTGTTTTGGTATTGGTTGAAATATTGGACAAGGATATTGATGTTGTTATCACTTAAGATGTTTTCCATGTTTACATTGTTTAGCGCATCATTCACATAGGCGATAATTTGATCTGTACTAGCTGTGCTGCCAGTTTCTTCCTTGTGGGCTGCTAGCCTTTGTTTTACTTCAATGACTACCTTGTCAAGTTCAGTAGGATCAAAACCAGTTTCATTTTTATTTTCTTCGCTGATTTCACTTACAACTTCAAGTTCTTTCTGCGCTGTTTGCGCACGCTCTACATCTATGACTTGGCCTGTAGCTTCAAGGGCCTTATACACACCTACGAGTGCTGATTCACCTGTTACAGGCTTTGGACTTGCTACAAATATATCAGCATCTGTGATGCCTGCTGTAATAGCGGCATTTGTGTATTGGCTATTTGTTATTTGAGTGATATTAGCAGGAGTTACAATATTTACCTTGATACCAGACCCATCAGCTAAGTGCTTGATGTAAACTGAAGATATCATATTATAATCAGCGGTATTGTATCCTAAATATTTTTCTAGGTCGTTACCGTCTACTGTATTGATTTCTACATTCTCAATACTCGTTAGGCCAAAGGCCTGATTCATTTGACTTTTTTGATTATCATCTAGGGCTACCCCGTATACTATATCTTCACTAGCTGCTGAGCTTGCAAAAGCAAGGCTAGGTATAAGTAGTGAAAATACACAGAGTAGGGCCAATAATCTTTTTTTCATATGTGCTCCTTATAGAGATAAAATCTTTTCTATAATTGGATCTAATTCTGCTGGGTCTAGGTCTTCTATGAGACCTGCATCTATTTTTTCGGCTACTTCTGGATTGATTGGTAGCTTTGCAACTGTGTCAACATCATGGCGGCTAGCTACTTCATCTACGTGGCTATCGCCAAAGATTTTGTGTTCGCTACCACAGTCTGGGCATTTGAAATATGACATATTTTCTACTACACCAATGACTTTCTTGCCCATCATGCGTGCCATCTTGAGTGATTTTTCTACAACCATGCCTACCAAATCTTGTGGAGTCGCTACCGCTACTATCCCATCGATTGGAAGTGATTGGAAAACTGTAAGTGGCACATCACTTGTGCCTGGTGGCATATCAATTAGCATATAATCAATTTCGCCCCAGTTCACATCTGTGAAAAATTGCTTCACCACATTATTTACAATAGATGCTCTCCATACAACTGGATCTGTCTTATTTGGTAAAATCATATTTACTGATATGATTTTGATACCATCGCGGCTGATACCTGGGTTCATAATCCCATCAGCTGTTCCTGTGACATTTTCATTGATGCCGAAGGCTTGTGGGATAGATGGACCTGTGATGTCCGCATCAAATACTGCCACCTTGTAACCTTGTTTGTTTAATTTACTTGCAAGCATGCTGGTTACAGATGACTTTCCTACTCCACCCTTACCACTCATGACTGCTATAACATGACCAACTGAAGATCCTTCGTGAAGGCTTACCTTAAATTGGTCGAATTTATTATTTTCTGTCATAATGACTCCTTAATGTTTAATATTCTTATATATTATACAGTTCTTCGCCATAATATCTAAGCTTTGGGGTGTAGCATGATTATATACTGTCTGTTGTTAAATTGGTATAAAGAAAAAACCTAGCTTTTAGCTAGGCCCTTCTATTAGTTATTTTCATTTGATCCATATGGGTTAAATCTGTATTCTGCAACGATTGGTCCTGGCCAAACATTGTATTCTTTATCAAATAATACAACATTTCCATCTTTTTGTAGGGTGTCGAGCACTAAATCATTGATTTCTTTAGTATCGATATCATCGTAGTCCCTGTCGATGTATAGGGTATCAATTGCAGCAAATTCGCTTGCCTTTTTAATATCGGTAAGGTCAGTTGACCCTAGATCGTTGGCTATATTTGTATTTAGATTTTCAATATGATTTCGAAGATTTGCCACGTATTGGTCACGAAGTTTACCATATACTTCATCTTCTAAGTTTGATCTGTCTATAGAATCTAGTGGTTTTTCAAATGTGTAATATATTTTTATATCATCGTTTTCTGCGATTTCATTAAATAGGGCTACATTTTCTGTAGTACCAAATAATAGTATATCCCTATCTTCGATAGTTTTTAGGTACTCGCTCATCTCACTAGAGATATATCTGATATATTTTTCTGTCTCACGTTCTTTTACTTCACTAGCTGAGTGGTGGCCGTGGAAGCCTGTATTTGCACCATCGGTCCTGTTTTTATCGTTGTCACTGTTGTCTTTATCATCAAATAAATCATCGAATTTATTTTTGATATTATCAAGCTCTACTTCTGTTAGCCCATCTTGGTCGTAGGTGTAGAAGGCAAATCTATCGCTTGCTACATCTAAGATGTAATAGTCTTCTAGTAGGTAGTTTTTATCAAATAATGGAACTAGGTATGGCTTATCTCCTATAAATAGAACTTCTCTACCCTCATCTACGATACCTGGTCTATCTAGGACATAGGTTTCCTCATCTGTAATAACTACAAGTAGTGAACCTAGTCCGTTTTGCCAAAAATCATTATTTTCTAATAAGTCATTGGCTTCTTTGAAGAATTCTTCTTTGCCTACCTTGATGCTCGTTTCATCTAGCTTATCTTCTGCTTCTCTAAGAAGATTTTTAAATCTAATAGGATCTTGTTCAGCCTCTGAGGAAATCCTATGAGTAGGCATGTAGATTGATACAAATACATTCTTGTCTAAGGTTTTTAATTCATTTATGTCTAGTACTTTCATTTAGTCTTACCTCCTTAAGATCGTTGTGTTAAATTTATACCCGAAGTGGATTTGCCTTAATCTCAAGCAAAAAGACTTGGCCATTTCCAAGTCTTTTGTAAACTAAAAATCAATTTTCATATCCCCATCTTTGATGAGGCCCTTTTTATACATTATTTTATATATCACATATGAAATAGCTGCTGGCAGTATGAAGTGTAGGAGTAGAATCGCTAGTAGAATCGATCCAGTTGACCCATCAGCTGCCATGGTATTAAGTGTTTGGATTTGTCCAACTAGGCCACTTGTACCCATACCAGAGCCTAGCGGATCATTTGCCATCTTAAAGCCTACTGTAGCTATTGGCCCAATGATTGCACTAGCAAGTGTTGGTGGTAGCCAGATCCAGCGGTTTTTTATGATATTTGGAACTTGGAACATACTTGTCCCCAGTCCTTGGGCAAGGAGGCCTTCTATTCCATTATCTTTATATGAAGTCACCGCAAAACCAACCATCTGGCAGCAGCATCCAATAGTCGCTGCTCCTCCTGCAAGGCCTGATAGGCCAAGCATCATGCAAATCGCAGCCGATGATATAGGAAGAGTCAAAGCAACTCCTACTAGAACCGCCACCACTATCCCCATCAAAAATGGTTGGAGTTCTGTGGCAGACATGATTACATTGCCAAGGCCCGTCATAAAGGCTGCTACTCCCGGCCCTATGAAATCTCCAATGACAACACCGATTAAAATAGTAACTGCTGGCGTGATTATGATATCAAGTTTAGTTCTCTTGCTAACGAGCTTACCAAATTCTACCGCAAATATTGTCGCAACATATACACCCACAGGGCCTCCTAGCTCATAGGCTCCGATACCAACAATGGTAGAAGCAAAGAGCACTAGATTGGGAGCCTTTAGGGCAGAAGCAATCGATACTGCTATAGCAGATCCTGTAGCTTGTCCTACAAGCGGCCAAATCCTATCTGTAAGAAGCGCTATACCAAAAACCTTTCCAATGGAATTTAGTATAGTTCCTACAAGTAGCGATGCAAACAAACCAAAGGCCATAGCCCCCAGTGCATCTATAAAATACACCTTCGGTGAAAGTGTAATACCTTGTTCTTCTAAATATTTTTTCATAATTTCCCCTTAATATTTATTAACAAGATAAGTATACCATAAATTTATTCATTGTGTATACAGTGGGAAATTAATTTAAATAACCTTTTATAGATAGTGCCGCTTCAATTCTTTCTAAAGTCTCGATAGAGTCTGCCTTTATGGTGTGATAATGGATGTTGTTTGTTAGGTTTTTTAGAGGAGTGGTCTTGTCAATATTTTTTACAAAATTTGTCACTCCATTTCTAGAATGGATATCGAGATCTTTTCTTATGACCCCATAGACCGGATGATTGATAAAGACATCGACGATGACTCCCCCATTGTCTACTATGGTGTTTAGCTCATCCTTTATATCCTCATCAGTGTGCTTAGATTCGATAATCCTAATAATTCCATCAGTAGATTCTATTTTGTAGCCCTTATTTGTAGATATGATATTTATCCCAAAGGCCTTTAGCATGGCTATATCTTTTACAATGATTTGCCTAGATACATCAAACATCTCACCCAAAGCCTCGCCACTTATAGGTCCATTTTCTTCTTGTAATATTTTTATAATCTCATTTTGCCTGTCTGATAATTTCATTTTCTTTAACCTCTTTAAAATAATATACCACTAAAGTCTTGACTAATATGAAATTATTAGGTATTATAAGAAAAAACAACGATGAAAAGACCAGTAGCTTATGACCTTCAAATCAAGAGAGTCCAGTTAGGTGTGAGTGGATATTTGAAACTTAAGTGAATAAAAGCTTGAAGTTCCTTTGGGGATATTTGATCTGAAGGCGAATCATGTACGTTATAACATGCGAGTATGATAGTACTTAGTGAGGTGTATTTTGTGAGAAATGCATGAATTTGGGTGGTAACACGGCAAGGCGTCCCATGTAGACGTATGCACGTGTATTTTTTTTACAAATTTTTCACAAAATTCACAAAGAAAGGATTTATTATGAAAAGAACTAGGAAAATTGTTTTAAGTTTGCTATTAGTTTTACTAGCCTTTGCTCCATTATCATTAGCGGCTGAAACTAAAAAACCACTAAGAGTAGGAATGGAAGTAAACTATGCCCCATTTAATTTCTCTGAAGTTACTGATGCTAATGGAGGTGTGCTTGTTTCAAACTCTCCCGGAGAATATGCCAATGGCTACGATGTACAAATAGCCAAAAAAATTGCTGATGAACTCGGCCGTGAACTAGAGATTTATAAAATCGACTGGGATGGGCTAATACCAGCTCTCACTAGTGGAAAAATCGATGCTATAATTGCCGGCATGAGCCCTACTGATGAGCGTAAATTACAAATCGACTTCACAGATAGCTACTACACAGGTAGGCTCGGGGTGGTAGTCCGAAAAGATTCGGAATATGCAAATGCAGAGAGCATTGATGATTTTGAAGGGGCGAAACTAACAGCTCAGCTCGGTACCTTCCACTATGAACTTATCGACCAAATGAAGGGTGTCAAAAAACAACAAGCCCTAGACTCATTTCCTACAATGATTACTGCAACAAATGCAGGCACTATCAACGGCTATACCTCAGAAGAAGCTGGTGCTATATCTGCCATCAACTCCAACCCAAACCTCACATTCATTTCATTTGAAGAGGGCAAGGGCTTTGAAGTAGATGATTCATTTACAGCAGTATCAGTAGGTATTAAGAAAAATTCTCCGCTAACAGCTGAGATAGATGGAATTCTTGCTAATATCAGTAGAGAAGAACAAGATGAGATAATGAATCAGATGGTTCTAATGAGTGAAGATGAAAATGTCACTGAGGACATGTCATTTTTTGCTGAGATGGGATCAATTTGGAGTAAATATTATCCACTATTTTTAAGAGGAATTGTAAACACCTTGTTTATAGCAATTCTATCTACTATACTTGGTTTTCTACTTGGGTTATTAGTAGCTATCATTAGAAAAAGTGTGGTAAGTAAGAGCAAAAACCCTATTGGCTATACCCTTCATAGGATAGTAAATTTCATACTATCGGCTTATGTAGAAATCTTCCGTGGGACACCAATGATGGTGCAGGCCGTAATCATTTTCTATGGCCTCAAACAATATTTTGATATCGACCTATCAACTATGTTTGCAGCGATCCTAATCGTATCGATCAATACCGGTGCCTACCTATCTGAGGTAGTCCGTGGTGGTATCAATTCGATAGACAATGGCCAATTCGAAGCCTGCAAGGCGCTCGGTATGACCCATTGGCAAACTATGAAAAACGTCATCATCCCACAAGCTGTAAGAAACATTCTCCCATCATTGGGCAACGAATTTGTGATAAATATCAAGGATACATCCGTACTAAATGTAATCTCAGTGACAGAATTATTCTTTATGAGTAAGTCAGTTGCAGGATCTACCTATCAGTACTTTCCAACATACCTAATCACAGCGATAATATATTTCATCCTAACCTTTGTAACCACACGAATCCTCCTAGTACTCGAACGCCGTATGTACAACAGAGACTTCGTACAAGAATCATCAACAGGAGCACGCAATGTCAATACTATCAGTTAAAAACTTAGAAAAGAAATTTGGCAACAACACCGTCCTTAGGGACATCAACTTTGATATCGAAAAAAATGAGGTTGTTTCCATCATAGGCTCATCAGGATCAGGTAAATCAACCCTGCTGCGTTGCCTTAATTTACTAGAAATACCTACCAGCGGCGAAATCCTCTATGAGGGAAAAAATATACTCGCCAATGAATTTGACGAAAGGGCCTACAGGGCTCAAGTAGGCATGGTTTTTCAAAACTTCAATCTATTTTATAACAAAAACGTCCTTGAAAACTGTACTTTAGGCCAAGAAATAGTCCTTGGCAGAAGCAAAAAGGAAGCAAGTGATGTTGCTATGACCTACCTTACTAATGTAGGCCTTGCAAATTTCATAAATGCCAGACCTTCCCAACTATCAGGCGGACAAAAGCAAAGGGTAGCCATAGCCCGCGCCTTATGTATGAATCCAAAAGTATTGCTCTTTGACGAACCAACCTCAGCCCTTGACCCAGAAATGGTAGGTGAAGTACTCGATGTAATGACAAATCTCGCCAAAACTGGTATTACCATGATCGTGGTCACCCACGAAATGGACTTTGCCCGCGATGTATCTACTAGAGTTTTATTCATGGATAAAGGTATAATCTTAGAAGACGGCAGACCAGAAGAGATCTTTTTAAATCCAACTCACGACAGAACCAGAGAGTTTTTACAAAGATTTCTCAACAGCTAGGAGAGATTATGCAAAATTTAGTAGAAATTTATTCATCAAGACAGGATTCATTTGCAGTAGGATATATAATCTATGAAAATGATGATAGGTTATTTACCCACCTTGTAGATGACCAAGGGAAATTTGATGGATATTTACTTTTTGATAAAAAAACAATCGATGGTATTGAAGAAAATACAGAATATCTAGAAAAGATAGAAAAATATATGGGCTTTTGGGGAAATATCTCTATCGGTGATAGTGACAATGATATTTTCACATCAAAACCAGATTTTATAGACCTAATCAGATACGCCAAAGACCATAAGAAAATCATTACACTTGCTACAAGCTTTGATTATTACGATATCACAACAGGTTTCGTGGTTGACTTTGATGAAACAAATGTAAAGATAGATGCCATAAATAGAGCCAACGCCAGAGTTTTCGACCAATTTGATATAGCAATTGATGAGCTAATCACACTTGAAATAGAATCTATCGATAACTTCCTCTTAGGCTACGCAAATAAGAAATCATGAACAACACGTTAACATTAATAATATTAAACCTAATCGGAAAAATCTTCTCGTTTATTCGCGAGATGATTTTTTCTTTTACCTATGGTACAGGACCTATCACAGATGCCTTCAATACATCGACCACAGCGGCAACTCTGATTTTTTCAGTGATAACCTATGCCCTATCAAAAACTTACATACCAACCTATAATGAAGTCATAAAAAAAGACGGAGATCTGGCGGGTGAAAAGTTTACCAACAATCTATTGAACTTCTCCCTATTTTTTACCACCATCATAATGATCCTAGGCCTCGTCTTCGCCCCATTTATAGTAAAACTCTTTGCTGCAGGCTATAGTGGGGAAAAGCTAAGGATAGCGACAATCTTTATGCGAGCGGTAATCCTTACCATTTATCCCAATGTCTATGCCGCAATCCTATCGGCATATTTACAAATAAAAGGAGACTTCCTAACCCCAGCCCTACCACTGGTGATATTAAATATTATTTTAGGTATCACAGTGATTGTCTCTGGTGGGTCTGTGATGGTGATGGCTATAGGTATATTTTTGGCATATCTATTGCAATATTTTCTATTTCCAAGAGCTGTCAAAAGCGTTGGTTTTAGACGAGGAAAAATCACTTTTGCCATTGATGAGAATGTCAAAAAGATGCTCATCCTATCCATCCCTACGACTTTTTCAATGGCAGCAGTATATATATCAACCATAGTAGACCAGTCCTTTGCATCAATTGTAGCTCCAGATGGCGGGGTTTCAATTATAAACTATGCACTAAAGCTACTTAGGATAGTAAGTTCTACATTTATAGTACCATTTAAAATAACTGCCTTTCCTCTAATGGGAAAACTTGTGGCAGATGGTGATATCAAGGGAATGAAAGACCTCTTATCATCTACCCTAGTACGCGTAATGATTTTATTTATCCCATCTATAATAGGAATGATGGTACTGGCAAGGCCAATAATTAGTTTTGTATACTTTAGAGGAGAATTCACCTATGCTGACATGATAGCAACATCAGATGTCCTCTTTTACTACACCCTATATCTCATAGGACCAGCCATAGTGGACCTCTTATACTTATCCTTTTTTAGCCACCAAGACACCAAGACGCCTACTATCATTTCCTTTATCCAACTAGGAATAAATATCTACCTAGACTATGCCCTATCGATGAGATACGGCTTAGTAGGACTTGCTCTAGCTACAACCTTTAGCCAATTTTCCGCAGTCATTATGGCAAGCTTTATGCACCGCAGGAAATTTGGCTCCTTAAATATTAGCTATATTTTCAAAAATATCATTAAAGTGCTAATAGCTGGCGGAGTCATTGGAGTATTTGCAAACTTCTTTTACAATATAAAACCATCAAATCTCTGGCTACTGATTACTATAGCTCTTGCTGCAGTGATATATGTAGGCTTAATCGTGCTATTTAAGGTAGATGAGCTTGATCAGATGATTGGGGAGATTAAGCGTAAGAGAAAGAGATAAATTTTGAATGAATTATACATTTGAATTTTAAGCACTTTGATGTATATTAATAGTGAGAAAAGATATTAGGAGCCATTAGGTTTAAAAAAAGACGAGTTGCAGCTCGTCTTTTTTGTCGGCTATAAATCATCGCATTTTCTGTCTAGCCATTTGATGATAAAGTGAGAAATTAAATCACCCACGACAGAAATTAGTAAAGATATTAGTTTTGCCATTAGATCCACCTCCAATCTGTCACCAGTTTGGATGCGATGACTAGATAATGATATATTAATAACCATTAAATATAGCTATCGCACTAAATAAAAAGAACGGGTAAATCCCATTCAAAATTTTAGTATTTTTTTGTTCCATAAAGGGCTGCTGCTGAGCCGAGTAGTGTGTATGCTGTAGCTGACTGGTGTCTTTGTGGGATAACCGGGTACACATAAGATCCTAACTTGTGGGTAAGGTAGTTCATTACGTCATCAATATTATCCATGTTATACTCAAAACCATAGTCAACTTCAGCTGCATATTATGTGCTCACTACTTGAGCTAGTAAGAGTGATAAAGATATTAGGCCAGCAAATATTTTTTCATAAGTTCTCGTTAATATGATATTAGTTATAAAAAAAAACCATACATCCTTAAAGAATATAACTAGTATAATAAAACTTTATTTGTAAGAAAACCAATATCAATAATTAGTATTTACTAGCCCCGGCGGTGGTGGCAACTACTAGAGTATCGCCTTCAAATCTGATTCCAATTACATTTATCACTTCATTTTCCATTTCTTTGCTTCGCTTATTAATAAAGGTAATTTTCATGGTATCATCATCAGCAGGGTCTATACCAATCATCGATGTTGGTCTGAAATAATTTTCTGTAAATTTTGGCCAAGCCTCTTCTTTGGAATATATTCTATTTCGATCAGAAGCATAAAGGCTGATGATTTCTTTTTCATCTAGGTAGTCCTTTGATAAATAGAGGTCTTTGGCATCATAGCCAACTGATATGAGCTCGGCCGGCTCTGATCTTTTGCCAAGTTCTATGGATTTTTTATATAGCTCGTGGTAATTGTGTTCGTTGTTAAATACTGTGTAGTAGATACTATTTGGACTTACTACTCCATCACTTACAAGCCCTGTGATAGCCTCGATTTGAGTGATTTCTTTGCTAGTAAGATTGATTAGGCTTATGGTCCTTTTTTCCTTATTTTCCACTCCATTTTCAAAAAAACTATGGATAAAGTAGATTTCATCTGCATTGTAGCCAATAGGGATTATGTCTTCTCCTGTTTCAAATTCGTGGATGTTTTCTATTTCTGCCCCCTCGATTTTTATTAGCTCATACTTGTGGTTGATTCCATCACCTACTACAAAATAATTGTCAGCATTGTCTATATCATAGGCATAAGAAGATGGGTCGGTATTTATGATTTCATGTTTGTTGCCATTTGGATTGAAATTTACTAGTTTTTTCTCTATCGGATTGTAATAAATTTGTTCCTTATTTACATCCATAGGGTCCCCCGATAGGGTCGCCTCTGGTGCTGCAGGTGCACAAGATGTTAGGAAAAAGACTAGTAAAAATAAAATTAACTTTTTCATACCTTTATTATATCACGTTTGACTAGATATTTTCTAAAAAAAAAGAACCACATAGTGGTCCTTTCTTAGAGATCTAATTCTATTGATTCTATGTCTCCATCGGTTGTAATGTAGTATAGCTTTCCATCTTTTAGTTTAAGGCCGCGTATTGTGGTATCAAGGACTGTCTCAGCTGACTCTGTGTTTACTATCTCTAGCTTTTGCACATGTGGATAATAATCTTCTCCTGCTTCAAAGTCACTTGTAAAATAGAAAATATTGTTGCCTACAAAATCTTGGAAGCCAGTTTCTGCCCACAGGAATGGAAATTTGTTGTCATCTACGTAGATATTTTCGTTATCAGCTCTTCTAATCTTCCAATCTGCCTTACCATCTATAAATCTTTTTTGTCCAAAAAGGTACTGAAGGTCGAAGTCTTTTTCCAATAATTCTGGTTCCTGGTCGTAGCCTTTGCTTAAATCTAGCTTATATAGGTCGTAGCTATAGGCATTTGCAGGAAATTGGTCGCCTGGCATGGTAAATTGTAATTCACCTTCTATAACAGTCGCTCCACCAGTTGATGCCCCCTTTGTAGCAGAAAAATCATGAACTTCGCCTGTTGCAAGGTCTACTACACCTATAGCTCTCTGGTCGGATTCTAATACCATCAAGTCCTTTTCTTCATCATAGACATAGTAATCGTGGTAACCGTATATCTTATCCCCAATTAGCCCTAGCGGCCTAAATTCTTCTCCATCTGGGAATTCATATAGGGTGGTCATATCCTTTTTATTCATTCGTACTATTTTAAAATCAGATGCAATTGAGTCGTTCCTAATAAATATGTTGTTTGAATATTTTACATAATTATATATGCCAGCTGGGTCTGACGGTGTACTTTCGCCATTTTCATCTACCACGTCTCCATCTTCGTTTATAGTGACTATAGATGAATATGGTAAGAAGAATAAGTCAGAAGGCTCTACAGCTTCATTACTAGCTTCGACAGTCTCTTTATCTTCGCTTTCTTCTTTATTCTCTGCTTTATCATCTGTTTCTTCTGTGTCATCACTATCAGCTTCTTCATTTTCGATAGCTTCTTCAGATTCATTAGTTTCTTCGTCCACATCATTTTGAACTACATCTTCAGATTCTGTATTTGTTTCTTCAGTATCATTTGTATCTTTGCTTGGATTTACGTCAATTACTTGCTTTTCCTCTTCAACAATGTCTACTGTTTTGTTGTTATCAGCAATTTGATTAGTGCTAGGAGCATTTTGATTAGTACATCCTGATATTATCGTTGTAAGGGCAAATATCATTATTATCTTTTTCATATCTCCTCCTTAGTTTGAACGTAGGGCATCGATAGCTGATAGCTTTGTTGCACGCCTTGCTGGTAAATATCCAGCAAGAACTCCAACTAGGGCAGAAAATCCTACCCCGACTAGCATCAGCCAAATAGGTATTACTACTATTTTACTAGTACCCATCATCATATCAGCCCCAGCACCAAAGACTCCGTTGATGAGCCTTGCTACTAGAAGCGAGATTATAAGGCCTAGTATTCCTCCAAAAAATCCTATAAAACCAGATTCTATTAGAAACATGGTTTGTACATCAGCTACACTAGCTCCGATTACTTTCATGACACCAATCTCTTTTTGGCGCTCATAGATACTCATCAGCATGGTGTTGATGATTCCTATCGCAGATACTATAAAGGCAATGGAACCAATGCCGCCGAGGATTAGCATGACCGTTTTTGATTGGTTTTCAATCTCTTGGCTAGCTTCAGCCATCGAATGGGTTTGATAGCCCAGTTTTCTGATTTCATTTTCAGCAGCACTTACATTTTCGGGCTGATCTATGATTACTTGTAGGTTGTCATATTGGATTTTGTCTCCGCCGCCGATTGGATTGCCCTGCTCATCGAATCCTTCATTGAGGGTAGGATAGCGGAGCTTATCATCCTCATTTTTGATTGCCTTGTAGGTAGTTTCTGACATATAGGATTCCCAGCCGGATAAGATAGAGCCTTTGCCTAGTTTACCAGCTATTTCTATTGGCACATCTATTGTTTCAGGTTTGCCAGCATTTGGGTCATCCGGCTCTTCTGGCTTACCAAAATTGACACCATCGTCTTCTTCACCTGAATCCCAGCCAAGCTGGATGTAGTAGTTATATTTCTCAAAGTCAAAGTCTTCGACAGGTTCGCCCCACATTTCATTGCCGTGGCGGACATTTTGAAAGACTGATACATCAGATCCTAATAAGATTTTATCTTCCTCAGTAGCAGCTGGGATGCGGCCCCAGTCTAGCTTGTCTTTGGCTAGAGTTTTATATACATCATTCGGGATAATATTAATACCCGAATTTATCTCATATTCATCTGAACCTTCTACTTTTAGTTGCATCCATATATTTTTTGATGGCACTACAGCCTCGACGTGGTCTATTTTTTTTATATCATTTATCATCCTGTCATCAACTTTGAGCTGGCCAGTATCGCTATAGATATCGATTGAATTGAGGCCCTGAAATTGCTCGATCATCTCTCTTTGGGATGCATTGATGCCTTCAGCAAAGGCTAGCATCAATATGATGGAAGTTGAGCCGATGACTACCGATAAAATAGTGAGGATTGTCCTAGACTTTCTTCTCCATAGATTTCGTAGTGCCATTACGAATCTATCAGATATTCTCATCGTCTATTATTAGCTCCTCATCTTTTTTCTTTTTGTGGTTCTTGCGAACGAGTAAAGCGATTAATGTGGCAATTACGATAAGGCCAATCCAGAAAAATGGTGAGTAGAATATACCCCCGCCCATACCTCCTTGGTCATCTTCATACATGCCAGAATCAGCTGGAATCATTTCTCCTGTTTCAGGGTCTGTCATCATTTCCCCATCCATATACATATCATCACCCATTTCATCAAAGCCTCCCATGACCTCAGCGCCAAAGTCTTGGCTTTGGGTGTGGACATTGCCAGCTGAGTCTTCATATGTAAGGAGGATCTTCCCTTGGACCGGACCTTCCCTATCTGGAGTGATATTAAATGAAAAAGTTTCTGTACTACCTGAATTGAAATTACCGATAAAGCGTCTGTCATTATCGATTGTAAAGCCCTTGCCTATGACATCGCACATGAAGGTATTGAGATTGTCCTTGCCTGTATTATAAATATTTACTGATACTTGAGTTTGTTGGCCAACCATGAGCTCTTCGTGTTTTACATCACCCATGCTTACTTGAGCTTTTTGCACTACAGGTATGCCGATAGTTTCTTTGACTTGGTATTGGTTGCCCCAATAATCTTCATAGTCCATGGTAACGCCAAGAAGGTAATTGCCTGCTGCAGCATTTGGATGGACCTTCATATTGGCGTATTTTACAGCAGTATTCCATGGATATAGAGCCGCTACATAGAAAGTATTGGCACTATCAACTGGTGCAAATACTGATGCATCACTTACTAGAGAATTATTCTCCCCTCCTGCTGCAGGAGCTGACTCCGGTGCGTCGTCCACGCTTATTTTAAGATTGTAGATGGAATTTTTGGCATTGGTATTATAAAGGGTAAGGGCAAGTGTTACTTCTCCACCTGCCTCTACGGTATTTGGAGTTACTGTGTAGCTTGAAATGATTAGTTTTGGTTGGTTTTTCATAGCAACTGAGCCTGTGTCCATGCCTTGCTCAGATCCAGTTGAATTTTCAGTATTACTTTTTATTTCATCATAGTATGTCATTTATAAAACCTCATCAATAGTTAGTTTTGAGTGGATATTTTCTATCTTGCCATCTCTCATAAATAAAGTTCTGTCAGCAAATTCTGTCATTTCATCATCGTGGGTTACCATTATAAAGGTTTGCTTATTGGCCTCGGTGATTTCTTTAATTAGCTGCATGACCTCAAAGCTCGTCTTGGTATCGAGGTTGCCGGTAGGTTCGTCGGCAAAGATTATCTTTGGAGTGCCTACAAAGGCTCGGGCTATGGATACCCTTTGTTGCTGGCCACCTGATAGTTCGTTTGGCTTATTGTTCATTCTCGACTCAAGGCCTACTTGCTTTAGGATTTTGTAGGCTTCTTTTTTTCTATCATCTACACTTAGGCCCTTAAATGTAAGTGGGAGCGATACATTTTCCCAAGCTGACAGGTATGGGAGTAGATTATAAGACTGGAAGACAAAGCCAATATTCAAATTTCGAAACTTTGTGACTTGCGCCTCGGATAACTCATTGAGGTAGATATCCCCATATTTGATAGTTCCCTTACTAGGGCGCTCAAGTCCTGCTAGCATATTTAAAAGAGTAGACTTCCCCGATCCACTCGTACCTAGGAGGGCAATGAATTCACCTGATTCAATATCAAGATTGATCCCATCCAGGGCCTTGATGATATCATTTCCAATTTTATAATATTTTTTTAAATCACGAATCTGTATAAGCGCCATCTCTATCTCCTATTTGCCTGCAAAGGTGTATCAGCTTACACCATACACTGTTTGGATTAATTATATCATTATCAATATCTATTTGCAATATTACCTGTGATTAATAGGATATATTGATAATCTATATATAACAGAGCATATATAAAAAGAATACCATAAGTGATGTTAAATTCACTTAAAGTACTCTTACTTTTAATGCTCTTTTACAATATTATTATTTAAATCCCAGTATACTTCAGAAAGTTTTCCCTCGTAGATTTTAAAAATTTGTTCCATGGACATGCTCATCCCATCCATTTTTTTAAACTTTTCATATTCTATCCAGCTAAGGTTTCCTTCACGGTGGTCTGGGATGAGTTCACCTTGGTAAGTCGATGTTTCGTACAAAAGCCCCACATCAGTAAGGTCCTTGCTATACCAAGTGATAAAGCCCACAAATTTGGGATCTACTATATCAAGGCCAGTTTCCTCTTTGGCCTCGCGGATGACAGCTTCAGTAAGGCTCTCGCCTACTTCAACCTTACCACCCGGAAAGGTCAGCCCTTCCCAACCTTCTTTTTTTACCTTATCTAAAACTACCACCTCATTAGTATCAGGGTTAGTAATTTTTATCATATTCATTATTCTAGTTTTCATTTTCTAGCTCCTTATAAAGTGCTAGTTATATTTTATTATAAACTAGAGATTTTGCTATAAAAAGGAGCTGTTGCAAAATTGATAAATTGTTCCAATATCATTCGAGCACCCTCCCAGGTAGTGTCTCAGTTCGCCGACGGGCTAAAAACCTACATGAGCCGGCGGGCTAAATCTCAAACTATCTGTGAGCGCACTCTATTGATGAAACAATAATTATCTATTGATTTGCAACAGCCCCAATTTTTATTATTTGCCTTTGTTAATAGATGCTGATTTTTCTTTCTCTTCTTTACGTTTTTTTATAGATTCTAGTATGCCTTCTACAATAGCATCCATTTCTGGCTCTTTGCTTGATTTTAGTGAACTTAC
>HG326668.1:166947-179494 GCA_000308255.3 Anaerococcus pacaensis 9403502
GGTAACTGATGCTAAAACTATATTTGAATATTTGAATGATTCGGCGATAAGTGTCGATACGTGAGTATTTGACACGTCTCTTAGACTGTATTTTGTAATACCAGCTTCGCAAAGTTTTGCTGCTAGGGCTTGGGCAGCAAATTCTGTGTTACCATACATAGATGCATATACGATTAGTACACCATCTTCTTCAGGTTCGTATGTTGCCCAGTGTACATATTTGTCTAAGATGTAGTCAAAATTATCTCTCCATATTAAACCGTGGAGTGGGCAAATCATGTTAAGTTCTAGGCCGCCTGCTTTTGCTAGGGCTTTTTGTACGAAAGTACCGTATTTACCAACGATATTTGTATAATAACGACGAGCTTCGTCAAGATAGTCCCTGTCCCAATCTACTTCATCTGCAAATAGCCTGCCGTCATTGGAAATGAATGAACCAAAGGCATCTGCTGAGAATAGGATTTTGTCAGTTGTATCATATGTCATAAGTACTTCTGGCCAGTGAACCATAGGCGCCTCTACGAAAGTATAGGTATGTTTACCAAAGCTAATAGAATCACCTTCTTTAACTTCGATATATCTATCGTCCACATGGTAGCCGAACTGTCTCATAAATAGGATACCTTTTTCACTAGATATAATTTTAAGATTTGGATATCTTTGAAGCATAAGCTCGATAGACGAACAGTGGTCTGGTTCCATGTGGTTTATAATCATATAATCTAGGTCACGTCCATCTAGTACACGGCTTACATTTACTATATATTCTCGGGTGATAGCCCAGTCAACCGCATCAACTAGAACAGTTTTTTCGTCTAAGAGTAGGTATGAATTATATGACACCCCTTGAGGAATTGGAAAAATATTTTCAAACAGGGCAAGTCTTCTGTCATCCCCGCCTACATAATATAAATCTTCAGTTACTTTTCTTACTGTATACATAAATTCCTACTTTCTATCTTCTGGGAATTCAACTTTGATGAATTCTTCTTTAGCTTCACCTGATACTGGAGAAACCCATGAATCTGGTAGCTTGTCAAATGGTGTGCCTGGCTCGATGCCTTGGCTTGGATCTCCAACTTCTGGGTCATATTCGTAGCCTGAACCTAAGTCTACATATATATCTTCTTTTGGTGCCATCTTACGTGGTTTGCTTCTCTTAACCTTTTTCATAGGTGGCATTGGTTTCTTTTCTTCGCCATTGTCTAGTTCTGCTATTAGTAGAGGAAGGATCTCTACTGCATCTCCTACAATACCGTAGTCTGCATTGTTAAATATAGCAGCGTTTCTGCTGTTATTTATAGCCACGATAGTTGATGCATCACGAATACCCTTTAGGTGTTGGCCAGCTCCAGATACACCTACACCTATATAGAGGTTACCCTTAAAGGTTTGACCACTCATGCCGACATATCTTTCAAGTGGTACGTATTTTAGGGTTTCTGCTACTGGTCTAGAGGATGAAATTGCAGCTCCTGCTTGGTAAGCAAGCTCTTCTATTAGCTTCATGTTTTCTTTATCACCTATACCTCGTCCTGCTACAACGATTCTTTCAGCCTCTGTTACTGGTGTCCATGGGTCAGTACCTACTGTAAAGTCGTATCCATCTTTTTTAAGAGCAGCTACTAGATTCTTAACAGCTTCTTTAGGATCTCCCTCAAAGATTTCGCCTTTTCTAACTCCTGCGATTGGACCTTGTTTAGCTTTTCTTCCAACTGCTTGTACTCTGGGAGCTCTACCTACTGTATTTGCTCCAACTACTACTCTCATGATTTCATTGGTACCTTCATAGATTTGGGTAATTTTTGCATCTCTAAAGAATCTTTCTACATCAACACCCTTGATGAAGCCAGAACCACCGTAGATTTGAATAGCCTCTGTTGTAATTTGCATAGCTAAATCTGAAGCAACTTGCTTAGCCATAGCAGCTTCTGTAGAGTATCTTTCATGATTTGATTTTAGATCAGCAGCGTGATATATCATCAGTCTTGCACCATGTAAGTAAGTTGCCATATCAGCTAATTTAAATGTATTTCTTTGTAAGTGAGCTATTGGCATACCAAATTGTTCACGTTCTTTAGCATAAGCTAGAGCTGATTCATAAGCGCCTTGGCCAATACCTAGGGCTTGTGAAGCTATACCAATTCTACCACCATCTAATGTTTCCATAGCTATTTTGAAACCTTGGCCTTCTTTGCCGAGTAGGTTTTCTTTTGGAACCTTTACATTGTCAAAATGTAATTCAGCTGTAGAAGATGATCTAATACCTAATTTGTCGTAGTGGTCTGAGAAGGTGAAGCCTTCAAATTCTTTTTCTACAATAAATGCAGATATGCCTTTAGTACCAATGCCAGGTGTTGTGACTGCCATAACTACATAATAATCAGCCTTTGGAGCATTGGTAATAAAAATTTTCTTTCCATTTAATATGTAATAATCTCCATCAAGTTCTGCGGTTGTTTGTGTACCACCTGCATCTGAACCAGCGTTTTCTTCTGTAAGACCAAAGCCACCGAGTTTTTCCCCTTTAGCTAGAGGTACTAGGTATTTTTGTTTTTGTTCTTCTGTACCAAATGCATAAATTGGCCATGTTCCTAGCGAAGTATGTGCTGAGCAGATTACACCCACACCGCCATCAACTCTAGATAGCTCTTCTACTGTTATAGCATAGCTTATGTAATCCAGGCCTTGGCCACCATATTCTTTTGGATATGTGATACCCATGAAGCCTAGCTCTCCCATTTCTCGTACGATATCATCAGGGAATTCGTTATTTTGATCTAAATCAAAAGCAATTGGTTTAACTTTCTCTTCAGCAAAAGCTCTAACTTTTTTACGTAGGGCTTCGTGCTCATCAGTTGTTTTAAATAGCATATAACCTCCTTGTATTAATTACGACTATTTTACTATAGTATAAAACGAGGTAAACGTTTTGTCAATATGTATTGTAAATATATTTTGAAATTTATTTTAGGAATTGCTAAATTTATTTCATGTTTTTTTTCTCACTAAAAAAGACCGATGAAAATAAACATATATTTTCATCAGGTCTTTAGTATTTATATTTAAATTCTTTCGATTTCTATAGAAATTTCCTTGTCATTTAATGTTACAGAATTAGAAGATATATCCTTACGAGTAAGTGTATCTGCAAGGGTTTCAGCCTTGATTTCATCAGAGAATTTATCAAGGGCTTTGTGAAGGTCATCATCTGATCCATAGGCAATGTTAATCCTATCGGTTACTTCAAATCCAGAATCTTTCCTTAGATTTTGGATTTTTGATATGAATTCACGAGCATAGCCTTCTGCTAATAGCTCATCGGTGATTTCAGTATCAAGGACAACAAATACGTTGCCATCAAGCTCTACATCAAAGCCTTCTTTGGCAGATATTCTTACATCTAGGTAGTCACGGCTGACTTCAAATGTTTCCCCGCCAAGGTCAACTGTTACAGGCCCTTCTTCAGTTTTTGCTACAAAGTCTTTGGCATCAGTGTCTGCTAGGTATTTAGCAAAATCATTTACTTTTGATTGGAAGACTCTACCTGCTACCTTGAAGTCTGGTTTTAGGAAATAGTCCATGAATTCTGATAGGTCATCAGCATATTCTATTTCCTTGACATTTAGCTCTTCTTTGATAAGGCCTTCTAGGTCTGAGATTTGTTCTCTATAGCCACCATCTACGATGATCTTTACAAGTGGTTGGCGGACTTTAATAGCTTCTTTTTCACGGCTAGCACGGCCTAGGTTTACTATCTTTCTTACTAGGTCCATTTCAGCTTCAAGAGATGCATCTATCATAGCCTCATCTACTTCTGGTAGTAGCTCTGTATGAACAGTTTTATTGTCAGTTAGGTTTCTATATACTTCTTCAGCTATAAATGGTGTGATTGGAGCGATAAGTTTTGCGATAGTGATAAGGGCATCATAAGTTGTCTTATATACTGCCTTTTTGCTATCTGTTAATTCGCTAGTCCAGAATCTCTTACGGTTACGACGGATATACCAGTTTGATAGGTCTTCTACGACAAAGTCAGATATTAGGTGTACTACCTTGTTGTAATCAAAGACTTCCATCCATTCCTTGTATTCTTTTACAAGCGTGTTTAGCTTAGAATATAGCCATTTATCAATTTTTTCTAAATTAACATCGCCAATTTCTTTGAGATCTTCGATGCCAAGATTGTCTGTGTTGGCATATAGGACAAAGAAATTGTACACATTTTCATATGTTCTAAAGAAGTTATTTCGTACTTCTACTAGGCCTGCCTCGTCAAACTTAGTTTGCATCCAAGCTGGAGATACATATAGCGAATAGAATCTCACTGCATCTGCACCGTATTTATCGAATAGTTCGAATGGATCTAGGGTGTTGCCGCGTGACTTACTCATCTTTTGGCCGTTTTTATCTACAACCAAGTCATTTACCAATACATTTTTATAAGGAGCTTTGCCTAGGGTGAAGGTTGAAATAGCCATCAGTGAATAGAACCAACCACGAGTTTGGTCGATACCTTCGCAGATAAAGTCTGCTGGGAAATTTTCATCAAATAATTCTTTGTTTTCAAATGGATAGTGGATTTGGGCAAATGGCATAGCCCCTGAGTCAAACCATACGTCGATTACATCAGGAACCCTGTGCATCACACCATTACACTCATCCTTGCCACAGTCACATTTGATAGTCACCTCATCCACATATGGGCGGTGGAGTTCGATATTTTCATCTATATCTTCGATTGCAAGTTCAGCAAGCTCAGCACGGCTGCCAATTGTTCTAGTATGACCACAATCATCACATCTCCAAATGTTTAGAGGTGTACCCCAATAGCGGCTTCTTGAAATCGCCCAGTCTTTGACATTTTCAAGCCAGTTGCCAAAACGCTTTTCGCCGATTGTAGGAGGAAACCAATTTACATCGTTGTTTAATTCTACCATCTTATCTGAGAATTTGCTCATTTCGATATACCAGCTAGGCTTAGCATAGTACACTAGCGGTGTGTGGCATCTCCAGCAGTGTGGGTAATTGTGCTCGATAGTTTGTTTTTTAAATACCTTGTCCTCTTCTGCTAGGTGGTGCCAGATAGCTTCGTTGGTATCAAAGATGAATTGGCCCTTCCAAGGGGTTTCAGTGAAGTTACCTTCTAAGTCCACTGGTTGGACAAAGTCGAGTTCATATTTGCGGCCGATTTGGTAGTCGTCCTCACCAAAGGCAGGTGCAGAGTGAACGATACCTGTACCATCTTCTGCTGATACATAGTCAGCTAGAGTTACGATGAAGGCGTGGTCATGGTCTACATTTACATATGGAAGAAGCTGTTCGTATTTCATATATTCCATGTCAGCGCCCTTTAGCGTTTCTACCACATCGAAATCACGATCTCCCATTAGGCTATCCATTAGTGATTTAGCCATGTAGTAGTATTCATCTGCTTCTTTGTCGTATACCTTTACGTATAGAAGCTCTGGGTGTACTGATAGGGCAACGTTAGATGGTAGGGTCCATGGTGTGGTTGTCCAAGCTAGGAAATATTCGTTTGTTGTGCCAGCTTTTTTAAATTTCACTACGAGTGTTATGGTCTTATCCATTTGATAGCCTTGGGCTACTTCGTGGGAAGCAAGGCCTGTACCACAACGTGGGCAGTAAGGCATTACCTTGGCACCTTCATAGATGTGTCCATTTTTGAATGCTTGGTCTAAGAGCCACCATTCAGTTTCTATATAGTCATTATCCATGGTTACATATGGGTGGTCCATATCATATAAGAAGCCCATTCTATCAGACATGTCGCGCCACATATCAGAGTATTCCCAAACTGATTCCTTGCATAGTTTGTTGAATTTTTCTATACCATAGTCTTCGATGTCATTTTTGTCGTGGAAATCCAGTTTCTTTTCAACTTCAATCTCTACTGGCAACCCATGTGTATCCCAGCCAGCTTTTTTAAGTACCTTGTAGCCCTTCATGTTTTGGTAACGGCTAGTCATATCCTTTAGGGTACGAGCTATTACGTGGTGGATGCCTGGCTTACCATTTGCTGTTGGAGGTCCATCGTAGATGATGTATTCTTCTGCATTTTCACGTGTTTTAAAGGTTTCTTCAAGCATATCGATCTTATCCCAATATGCTTGGGTTTCGGCCTCACGGCCTCTGGTATCATTTGTGTTTAGTGATTTAAATTCAGTCATTATTACTCCTAATAAAAAGGACCGTCCATATAGACGGTCCACTTATTTCATAGTTTGCTCTTAACGATTGGCATTCGTAATAGGCTAATATTACTCACCTATTATACTAAAAGATGATATTCGCTCATATTTCCGCTAGCACATCCCAGCTACCGTGCCTCTCTTAAGTTTCCCTATGAGTTACTGTTCTTTATAACATATATTTATTCTAATTCTAGTATAATCTTACAAAATAATTATGATAAAGTCAAGGACTTATATGTGTTTCTTCATTTTAAACTTCTCTATCGAGAATATATCAAAACTATCTACATTGGCCTTATCTATAGCATCTTCAAACATTTGGAAATCAGATTCATAATCAGACCTAAATACAATAGTATTAGAATTCTTGCATTTAAGTAGCAGCCCGTGATACATGCCAAAATCTTCAATGTACTGTATAGGTACAACTTTCGTAATTTCATATACCATGATGGTTAAATCATCGATATCGATATGGTTGGTATCAATAGCGTTGTTAAATAATGTTGCATTTACCGCTTCATGGATTACGTCAAGGCCAATATCTGCGCGAGTAGGATAAATCGATCCACTACGCTCAACCTTGTCATCTTGGATGACTGTGATTAAGACACCGTTGTTATTTTCTTTTAGATTTTCATCGTAATCCGATAGATAGATTTCGTTAGCTTGGTAGTATTTGATTGAGTCCTTGGCTAGTTTTACTAAGTCATCCATCTATTTATCCAACAATTTTTCTATATCTTGGGCAATAGTTTCTGGTCTTTTTTGTGATGAATAACGTTCCACTACATTGCCTTCTTTGTCTACTAAAAATTTGGTGAAGTTCCATTTGATTCCATCATTTAATAGGCCGCCTTGTTTTTCCTTTAGGAAGCCAAATAATGGCTCTTCATTAGCTCCATTAACATCTACTTTTGCAAATCTATCAAAGGTCGTTCCAAATCTATCAGTACAGAAACTTCCAATCTCTTCATCAGTTCCTGGAGCTTGGGCACCAAATTGGTTGCTAGGAAAGTCTAGGACTTCAAAGCCCCTTTCCTTATAGCCGTCGTAGAGGTCTTGTAGGCCTTCGTATTGCGGAGTAAATCCGCATTCTGTAGCAGTATTTACTATTAGTAGGACCTTGCCCCTATATTTTTCCATGGATACATCAGATCCGTCATTAGCTTTTACAGTAAAGTCATATATCTCAGTCATGATAACTCCTTTGGTTTAACTCTAGTAATATTGTACAAGTCTTTAGAGTTATTTAAAGATTACCATACAACTATTGATGAACCTTTAGTACTCTCTTCAATTACTTTCTTGGTTTGATCTGTGTAGTAGTAGTTATCAATAAAGTCCTTTAGGGTCTCACTATCAGCATTTGATGGAACGGTTGCTATTACGTTTACGTATATTTCCTTGTTTGGATCATTGCCATCTTCTAAGAAAATAGCATCTTCTGTTGGGATAAAGCCAGCATCTACAGCGATTCCTGAATTTACACAAGCTATATCCACATCATCTAGGCTCCTAGCAGTTTGAGCTGCTGATAGTTCGATGATTTCAAAATTTCTTGGATTTGCTGTTATTTCATTTACTGTGATAGCATCTCCTTCTGAGCCAGATACTTCGATAAGGCCTGCTGATTGTAATAGGAATAGTGAACGTGCACCATTGGTTGGGTCATCTGGTATAGCTATTCTTGCTCCATCAGTTAGATCAGCTAGGTCGGTTATTTTTGATGAATAAATCCCTAGGGGTGCTATTACCGTATCAGCTATAGCTACAATATCAGATCCTGCAGCGGCATTGAAGTCTTCTAGGAATTTCTTGTGTTGGAAGGCATTTATGTCGATATCTCCTGATAGTAGGGCTTCGTTTGGTTCTCTATATTCACTAAATCTTACGATTTCTAAGGTCTTACCTGTACCTTCTTTGTATCTAGCAGCCACATCCTCCCAGGCTTCGTTGTTTTCACCAACTACACCTACTTTTATTACATCTTTGTCAGCTAACGGGTCATTTGTAGCTGTTTTAGTTTCTTCTACTACTGCTTCTTCTTTAGCTGGAGTTTCATTTGCTGGAGCATTTGAATTAGCTCCACAAGCTGTTAGTCCAAAGATTACTGCTAGGCTAAGGCCTAATTTTGTTATGTTTTTCATTTGCTTATACTCTCCTTATTTTCTTTTTACCAAGATGGAATCCAAGCCCCATCTGTGTATGTGTCGTAGTCTTTTTTGGTTTCGTCTGTTTGATAGTAGCTTACAAGTTCCTTATAAGCTTCATTGTTTTCATCTGCTTTTCTAGTTGCTATTACGTTTATATATTGCTTTACATCAGGGTTATTTGGGTCTTCTAGGTATACTGCATCTTGGTTTGGTTTTAGACCTGCATCTAGGGCGTAGTTGTCATTTACTACTGCTGCAGTCACATCATCTAAGCTTCTTGGTGTTTGAGATGCATCCATTTCTATGAATTCAAGATTTTTTGGATTGTCTGTGATTTCAGCAAGTGTGATAGTTTCCCCAGCATTTCCTTCTACGGTTATAAGACCTGCTGCTTGTAGTAGGAATAGTGCTCTTGATCCGTTTGATGGGTCGTTTGGAATCGCTATTCTTGCCCCATCTTCTAATTCATCAAGCGATGTGATTTGGCTAGAGTATAGGCCAAGTGGGGCTAGCATTGTATCCCCTATAGCTACTAGGTCTGAGCCTGTAGCTGTGTTATATTCTTCTAGGTATTTGTAGTGTTGGAAGCTGTTTACATCGATATCCCCACTTGATAGGGCTTCGTTTGGTTGTGTATAGTCGGCAAATCTCACAAGTTCAGCTTTCTTGCCAGTACCTGCTTCATAACGTTTGATAACTTCTTCCCATACTTCGTTGTTTTCTCCAACAACACCAATTCTTATTACATCACCAGTTTCATTTGCTGGTGTTGGTTCAACTGCTACATCTGTTTCCTCTGGGCTTGCTTCATTTGTGTTTGCTGGTTGGCTGTTGTTATTAGCTCCACATGAGCTTAGTCCTACGATAAATAAAAATGCTAGTGCTAGTTTTGTTAATTTTTTCATTATTTTTTCTCCTTAATGACTTGTTTTTCTTATTAAATGATTGGCTACTGCCTGTATGATAAATACTACGATGAGTATTAAAACAACACTTACGATGACTACATCATCGTTATATCTCTGATAGCCCATGGCTATGGCGAGATCTCCTATACCACCCGCCCCTACTAGGCCTGCCATTGCTGTTAGTCCGAGTAGCGATATAAGGGTGATTGATGAGGCTCTGATAAGGCTAGGTAGGCCTTCTCTTAGATATACAGATGTTATGATTTCAAATGGTGAGCTTCCCATGGCCTCTGCCGCCTCGATTTTACCTGGGTCTACACCTGCTAGAGCTTGTTCTACCTGTCTGGCAAAAAATGGTACTGTAGAAAAAACTAGCGGTACTATAGCTGCCTTTGGACCAATTCTAGTGTTTACAATTGCTTTTGTGATAGGTGCTATCATTGCGAGGAGTATTACAAAAGGTATCGACCTAAATAGGTTGGTTAGTTTGTCTAAGATGCTATAGACTACTTTATTTTCAAGTATCCTATCTTTATCAGTCACCACCATGATGACACCAAGGATAAGTCCAAAGATACCAGCAAATATAGCTGAGAAAAATAGCATGTACAGGGTGGTCTTAAAGTCTTCGGCTATCCTATCTCTAATCGACCAGGCATAATCAAAATACCCCATCTTTACCTCCTAGTATTTCTGCTGACACATTATTATCTGTCAAGTAATTGCCAATATTTGCCAAAGCTTCAGTATCGCCTGCCATCGTGACTATTAGGTTCCCAACAGGGATGCCTGTGATAAACTCGATATTGCCAGCTAGGACGTTGGTTGTGATTCCGTATTTGGCATATAGGTCGTTTATAATTGGCTCTGTGGTTGAATCTCCTATGTAGTTTAGCTTTACTAGGAGCTCATTTTCTTTTAGGATGCCTATGTTTTGCTTAACTTCTTCTATAGTTTCAGACACATTAGTCGATGTTTCCACGAATTCCCTTGTCAACTCTTTTTTTGGATTGGCAAAGATTTCAAGTGTTGATCCAGCCTCTACTACTTTTCCAGCATCCATGACTGCACATTTGTTGCAGAGGTCTTTTACTACTTCCATTTGGTGGGTGATGATTACTATTGTAAGGCCAAGTCTCTCATTTAGCTCTTTTAGTAGCTTTAAGATTTGTTTGGTTGTCTTTGGGTCTAAGGCACTGGTTGCCTCATCGCAAAGTAGGATTTCTGGATCACTGGCAAGGGCTCTGGCTATAGCACATCTTTGTTGTTGGCCACCTGATAGCTCCCTAGGATAAGCATCTGCCTTATCGCCTATGCCTACTACTTCTAAGAGCTCTTGAGCTTTTTTTACCTTTTCGGCTTTGGGTATTTTTAGTTTTCTGATTGGGTAGATGACATTGTCCAGGACGGTGATGTTATTTAGGAGATTGAAATGTTGGAAGATCATCCCAATATTCTTTCTCTTTGCCCTAAGGTCTTTGTTGGATAAGTCAAGCATGCTTGATCCATTTACAACTACATCGCCAGCCGTAGGCCTTTGTAGAAGATTTATCGTTCTCACGAGTGTGGACTTACCAGCACCCGAGAAACCTACGATTCCATATATATCTCCCTTTTCTATATTTAGCGATACATCATCTACAGCCTTAAAGCCATCGAAGTCTACAGTTATATTTTTTAAATCAATCATCAAAAACTCCTGTCAAGAAGTCTGTTGCAAACTTGACTTGTAGGCCAATTCCATACTTGATTCCTTCTGGGTCTATTTCAAACTCTGGTGTATGGGCGCCCGCTCTGATTCCTTTCTCATCATTGCCCGCTCCAAATCGAGTAAAGACCGTTGGGCAAAGTTTGCTGTAGCCGTAAAATGACTCAGCCCCATAGCCTGGCTCAGCTTCTGTTCTTGATCCTGGGTAGATGTCTTCAAGTGACTGCCTTACCTTATCAGTAAGTTCCGGATCATTTATTACCGGATCTGTTACGATTTCTGTATCATCGTTAAATATTATCTCACATCTATTAGCTTTCGCAGTCGCAGTTGCCACTTCTTTGAAAAGCTCTAGGGCTTCTTTGCCAGCTTCTGGATTCTGGAATCTTAGCGTCCCCTTCACATTGCACCTATCTGGGATTACATTTGATGTAGTTCCGCCATTTATAGCTCCTATGCCGAAGGTAACAGTATCCCTTACATCAAGGCGATGCACCCAAGCGTTGGTTAGGGCATTTAGGATTTGCGCTGTAGCTGTAAGTGGATTATTGCATTTATCAGGCCTAGATGCATGTCCGCCTTTTCCAACTACATCAAAGTCCACATCAGCACATCCAGCGTGAGATAGGCCTTTTATTACTTTAAATTCACCCACATCCATGAAGGGAGAAATGTGGTTACCGTATACTGCATCTAGGTTTTTGTCTTCTAGGTGGTCTAGCATCTGGTGGATACCGCCTCCAGTTTCTTCGCCTTCTTCAAAGATGAAGTAAATTTTACCGTTTAAATCATCTTTTAGTTCAGCAAGTATTCTCGCTGCAGTAAGTAGTGTTGCCATGTGTGAATCATGGCCGCATGCATGGCTTACACCTGGATTTTTTGATATTACTTCTTTTTTATTTTTAAGATTGTATTCACTTTCTTCTATTGGCAGAGCATCAATATCTGTTCTAATACCTAAAATCTTGCCAGCTCTTCCTGTATCAAGTAGAGCCGTAAAGCCTGTAGAGTCTCTGACATCCTCTATAAGGAGGCCGAGGTCCTTACATTTTTCTTTAAGATATTTGCTTGTTTCATACTCCTGATCAGATAGCTCTGGATTTTCGTGGAGGTATGTCCTTATAGCTACCGCATCATCAAAGTATAAATCAATTTTATCTTTTATACGTTCGTTACTAGTCATCCTTATTCCTTTCTAAAGTTTTACTTATAAAATGTTTATCAAATAAAAAAACGTCCTCAAATTCTAATCATAGAATCTAAGGACGATATAATTCGCGTTACCACCTTAATTTGCGCATAGTCACCTATACACACACTCATCAAGTACAATCATACTCTAATTCTATAACGGGAATTCCCGTGTGAATCTAACTATCGACTCACCCCATCAAAGGCCATATTCATCTAGACTTTTAACCACCCATCTCACCAAACTGGGTTCTCTGTAGAATGTCCATCTAGACTACTCTTCTTATCTAATGGTTTTGTAAAACTATTTGATGAACTCATAATACCACCAGGAAAATTTTTTGTCAAATATTTCTATAAAATTTAATA
>HG326668.1:180946-190558 GCA_000308255.3 Anaerococcus pacaensis 9403502
TTATGGTAAAATAAATTCATTTATAATATACTAGCTAAATAGCAAGATGCAACTAGTTTTCATCTTTTTTCCTAAATAAGCTATAAGGAAATTTGTACCACCTAGGATTTGGCAAGTATTTTTCGATAGGCTTTGGGAGTTTTTTTTGAAAATACTCCTCAAGTTCATAAAGCCTTGCCTTCCTCTGATTAAAATATGGATTTTTGCCATGATTGTCTGCTACACCCTCTGCTCTTTTTTCAATTCCTAGATACTCATCTTTAATTAATCCATCCAAAAGCTGGATTAAGAGGTCATAGTCATTGTATTCATTATAGGCTAGGAAGTCTCTCACAAGGTCCTTATTATCTTCACTTATATTCCACTCGCCTACATAAGAATCCACATTTTTTATCTGAAAACTGTGGCTTAGGGCTATACGGGCCGGAAAAAAATATGAGTCAGCTCTTAAGATCTTGTAGCCCTCAAAAAAATGTGCCGCCTCCTCCGCCCCAGTGGCTTTGCCTATATCATGGAGCGCCCCACAAGCAAAGGCAATCTCTGGGTCTAGGCCAAGGTCTTTGGCAATTTTCTCAGCAGTTTTGCCAACTATCCACAAATGGAGGACCCATCTGCCAGGATTTTTCTCATAGGCTTCTTCTAGATAAGATATTATTTTGTCCTTGTTTGGGATATTACCAAAATTTTCCTTATACATATGTCTTTACTTTGCCGTAGGTGTAGATTGTGTCATCTTCTGTTGAACGAAGCCTAAAATCAAACTCCCCATCGTAGGCTACAAACTCTCCTATAACGGCATCCTTATTTCTAATTTCATTTTTGTATACAATTTTAAAATGGCTGATATCCTTGCTATCTAGACCTATGAGGTCAGTTATATAGTCAAAATAGGCGGCATTGTTGACATGAAAGTTGCTGTCTATATCTGCCCTTCTGATTTGGATAATTTTTTGCTCTGTAAAATCATCTCTATATGTGATTTGATCTGGCAAATAAATGGCTTCTTCACTCCCGTAGGCATTTTTTAGCTGATCAAAAGTCTTTACTGGGCGCATCCTCTCGATGTCTATGAGCAAAAACTCAACATAAGCACGGGCAATAATTTTGCCTGCTTTTTTGACTGTGAAGTTGCGGTAGGCATAAAATTTTTTCATATCGAGAGACATCGTTGTAATGCTAACTTCATCCAAAGCGAAAATAGGCTCTATGATATCCAAGTTCCAAGAATAGACCACCCATCTGAGCTTGTCCATATCGATATTTGCCTCAGCCTCACTTGCTTGCAAAAACGATACTTCAAACATTAAACTTGCTAGGTGCCTGGTGCTGAGGTTGCCGTATCTATCTGTCATAAATATAGGAATTGTATAATCTTTTGTCGTTATCATAAAAACTCTCTTTCTATATTTATTATATTTTAATGAATTTTTCCTGCAAAGAAAAACACACCATAACTGGCGTGTTTATTTTATAGGCCTGGAATAATAAGGCTTGCAATATTGAAATATACTATCAGCCCTAGAGAGTCTAGAATAGTTGTTATAAGTGGACTTGCCATTATAGCTGGGTCTCCACCCAATTTTTCTGCTATCATTGGTAAAAGTGAACCAACTGCCTTAGCTAGGACAACTATAGTTAGTATTGTAAGGCCAACTATAAGTGATACAGTCATCCCAACTTTATCAAAGAACATACATTTTAAAAATGCTATAAAACCTATGGCCACACCGCAGATAAGACCTACTAGGATTTCTTTTGGAACAACTTTCATCCATTCATTTGGTTCTACATCATGGGTGGCCATTGCACGGATTACAAGGGTTGATGCCTGGCTACCAGCATTACCCCCTGTGTCTGTAAGCATTGGTATAAACATATTTAGGGCTATAACACTTTGAATAACATTTTCGAATCGACGAAGGATTGTCGATGAGAATGTAGCTGATACCATTAGGAATAATAACCATGGTATCCTGTTTTTTGCAAGCTTCCATGGAGAAGTTTTTGAGTAATCTTCCTCATCTGGTGTGGTACCAGCCATGATTTGGAAGTCTTCCGTAGCCTCGCGTTCGATAATCCACATGATGTCATCTACAGTTATAATCCCTACTAGCCTATTAGTGTTATCTACAACAGGTAGGGCTGTAAAACCGTATTTTTGGAACTTATGAGCTACTTCTTCTTGGTCATCTGTAGTTGTCACAGTGATTACATCTTCATACATCAAATCTTCAATTCTAGTTTCCTTTGGGCTAGTTACTATAAGTCTTAGAGATACATAGCCTAGGAGCTCTTTGGTTGGGCTTGTGACATAGCAGGTATAAATTGTTACCTTGTCATGGCCTACTTTTTTGATGTGGTCTAGGGCCTCTCTACAGGTCATATATGGCTTGATTTCAACAAATTCTGTAGTCATCAGAGTACCAGCAGAATCTTCAGGGAATTGTAGGTATTCGTTGACTAAGTTTCTAGTATCGACATCTGCACTGCGTAGAATTCTCTGCACCATTGCTGCGGGCATTTCTTCTAAGGTATCAATCATGTCGTCAAAGTTTAGTTCATTTAATAGATTTTTAAATTCATTTTCATTAAGCCCAGCTTGGAGTTTTTCCTTATCTTCGTGATCAAGTTCTGCAAAAACTTCGACGGCATCGTCTTTTTTAAGCAGCCTAAATACTACTAGGGCCTCTTCTGGGGAGAGTTCTTCCATAAACTCCACTATATCCACAGGGTTTGTTCTGCGTAATAGTTCGGCCAGTTCTGTTGTTCTTTTCTTTTCTAATAAATATTTTAGCTCAGTGAGTCTTTTTTCTGTAGATGTGTAAGTATACATTGTCTAACCCTCCTCCTATACCAAAAGTCCTGGAATTATTAGTTGAGCTATCTTGAAGTATACGATTAGCCCTACTGAGTCTACGATTGTAGTTATAAGTGGTGCTGCCATGATAGCTGGGTCTGCTCCAAGTTTTTCTGCTATTATTGGAAGTAGTGATCCTACTGCCTTTGCAATAATTATAATAGAAAGAACTGTTAAAGCTACGATGATAGCAACATTCATACTCACTCTGTCAAAGAAATAGCATTTCAAAAATACCGCTACAGCAAGTATAGATCCAGCTATAAGCCCTACGGTGATCTCTTTGATAACAACTTTTATCCAATCGCTTGGTTCTATGTCATGAGTTGACATAGCACGGATTACAAGAGTTGATGCTTGGGCACCAGCATTACCACCTGAATCTATGAGCGTTGGTATAAACATGTTTAGAACAATTACTGTTTGGATTATATCTTCATATCGACTTAGGATGGTAGATGTAAAGGCACCTGATATCATTAGGAATAGCAACCAAGGGATGCGGTTTTTTGCCAAATCCCAGGCAGACATTTTAGAATAATCTTCTTCATCAGGGGTTGTACCTGCTATACGTTGGAAGTCTTCTGTATCCTCTTGTTCGATAATCCACATGATATCATCGACTGTGATGATACCAACTAGTTTGTTGGCATTGTCCACAACTGGAAGGGCTGTAAAACCATATTTTTGGAATTTGTGGGCTACATCTTCTTGGTCATCTGTGGTAGTAACGGTGATTACATCTTCAAACATAAGTTGGGTGACATAAACCGATTCATCTGCAGTTACAAGTAGCCTTAGTGAAACATAACCTAAGAGCTCTTTATTTGGACCTGTTACATAAGAAGTATAGACTGTTACCTTATCAGCCCCTACTTCAGCTACATAATCTAGGGCCTCAGCTACAGTCATAGTTGGTTTTAGCTCTACAAATTCTGTAGTCATCAAGCTACCTGCAGAATCCTCTGGGAATTGCAGGTACTCATTTACAAGATCACGGGTTTCAGCATCAGAACTTTTCAAAATATTTTGAACAACTGTTGCTGGCATCTCTTCTAGGGTATCTATCATGTCATCGAAGTTTAGCTCTTCTAGGATAGCCTTAAATTCATTTTCATTTAACCCTGATTGAAGTTTTTCTTTATCATCTTGGCTAAGCTCAGAGAATACCTCTACAGCATCTTCCCTTTTTAAGAGTCTAAAGACTACAAGGGCCTCTTCTTTTGACAATTCTTCGATAAATTCTACTATGTCAACAGGGTTGGTTCTCCTCAAAAGCTCTGATAGTTCGCTTATATTCTTTTTTTCAAGGAGATAACTTAATTCAGTAATTCTCTCTTCTGTGCTTTTATAAGTATACATCCTAACTCCTATTCTAAATCAGTTAAAAGTTCTGCCAAAGCCCTCATAAACTGTGCATCATTAGCATAATCTTGTTTGCTGATATCAAGGTTTTCTTCTGCTTCGACCTTGATATCTGGAGTCACGCCGATCTTATTAATTTGTGTGCCATCTGGTGTAAAATATTCGCTAATGGTAATCTTTGCTCCAGATCCATTGTCTAGGGTAAATATTTTTTGCACAACACCCTTGCCAAATGATTGGGTACCAACTACCTTAGCACGACCCCTATCCTTTAGGGCACCAGCTAAAATCTCACTAGCTGAGGCAGAGTTTTCGTTTTGGATTAGGACAAGTGGAATATCATCTGCTTCCTTATCACTTCTTTCAACGATTTCTTTACCATTTTTATCTTTGGTTGTTACTATGACACCTTCATCTAGGAAATTATCAGCAATATTTATAACTACATCTAAAGCTCCACCTGGGTTATTTCTCACATCTAGGATAAGTCCATCAATGTCATTAGCACGTAATCTATTAAAGCTTTCAGAAAAAGCATCCCAGGTCACATCATCAAAAGCCTTGATATGGATATAGCCAATTTTTTTGCCTTCGATATCTATGATATCATCATCGATAGTATCTATAGTTACATCGGCTCTTTTGACTTCCACATCAAATTCCTTGCTCTTTGCTGAGTCTTCTTCAGTTCTAAGGATTGTAAGGGTAACTGATGTGCCAGGTTCACCTTTTATCTCAGCTACAGCTTCTTCTAGCTGGTCTGCTGTAAAGACTTCACCATTAACCTTGGTAATATAATCACCAGGCAGTATCCCAGCTTCTTTGGCTGGTGAATTATCAAATACAGATATAGCCTTGATGTAGCCTTCTTTGCTAGCTTGTACCGATACACCAATACCCTGGTATCTGCCATCTAGGGTTTCCATTAGTTTTGTGAATTCTTTAGGGCTGTAATAAGCTGTGTATGGGTCGCCAAGGTTTGCAAACATACCCTTTAAAGAACCTTCATATATCTCTTCATCTGTAAAATCAAAAAGGAAATTCTGATTTAATAGGCCCTTTAAGCCCTCCATCTCGGCAATATGACGTGCGTTTCTATCATCAGTTATCTCGCCTGTCCCCATATTGCTACCAATGGAATAACCAGTAAATCCTACGCCGGCTACTATCAAAAGAGCCAGAATAAATTTCCCGAATTTTTTCATAAATCCTCCATTCAATTAAATCATACTATATATTCATATTACAATTATACAATAATATAACTATACAATTAAATAGAGAATTTAAAACTAATAGCAGCGTTACTTTATCTCTGACAAAAAAATACCTAATATATGAACTAACCCTTAAAAGCTCGTCCTAACCAACAGAAGTCGATGAGTTTATTCTTTTATTCCGATTAAAATAAATACAAAAAAAGCAAATCCAGAGAACTGTTTGAGCCGGTAGGCTCATAACCGGTACGTCATACGAAGAATTAAATGTGAAATAGAAAAGCACCCCAAAGGGGTGGCCCTCTACGCGCGCCGGGCAGGCGAATCTCTGGTGGGCCTCCAGGGGCTTGAACCCTGTGACCTGGTAAAAGCCCTAAGATGGTCTTTTACCCCGGAAACTAAGCACGGAGTGCGAGAGAGTTACGAAGTAACGTGTTTTCGTGTCCCGGTAGGGTTCCAAGTACAAAGTACTTGGAATCTCTGAGATGAGTCCTCACTTAGCCGGACTGGCTATTTGTGAGCCCACAGAACTGTTTGAGACGGCAGGCTCATAACCAGTAACGCATACGGAGTTTTATTTTTATAAATAGAAAAGCACCGCAAAAGCGGTGCAAGTCTGATGTGCCTCCAGGGGCTCGAACCCTGGGCTCAGTCCCCTGTGGGGTTTTAAATGCGTTAGCATTTAAAATCTTTGAGATGAGCCGTAGGCGAATCCAAAGAACTGTTATGAGCTCGCTCATAACCGGTTGTGTATACAGGGAAATATGTACATAAAAAGAAAAGCACCATCAAAGATGGTGCTAGTCTGGTGGGCCTCCAGGGGCTCGAACCCTGGACCTACCGGTTATGAGCCGGGCGCTCTAACCGACTGAGCTAGAGGCCCACAATAGAATGTGGTTTAAATATTGAATTATAAAATTATAAGCTAAAGAGGTTATGTGCCAGGTAAACACCCGTTGATTTCGCCCCTATAGGAGGCGGGGAGCCAAATGTTTACCCCGAAAACATAGCGCGGTAGCGCGAGAGAGCTTCGAAAGTAGCGAGTTTTCGTGCGCTCTAACCGACTGAGCTAGAGGCCCACAAAATAAATGTGATTGCATTATTACAATTAATCTTATATACAAACGCGTCGGCGCTTTGACAAATCGAAGATTTGAAACAGCGCGACGTCTGACCTTCCATCCATTTCGCTAAGCGAAATGGGGATAGGTCAACATGGTGGACCTGAGTAGACTCGAACTACCGACCTCACGCTTATCAGGCGTGCGCTCTAACCACCTGAGCTACAGGTCCAGAATAAAATATTAACTAAAATCAACTATTAAAATCATAATTGAAATACTATTACACTTTGTTATGGCAGGGGAGACAGGACTTGAACCCGCGACATCCGGTTTTGGAGACCGACGTTCTACCAACTGAACTACTCCCCTATGATTTAAGAAAATAAAAGACCCTACATGGGTCCGATAATTGGCTTTAGCCTATTTCGAACTATCGTTCGAACGCTCATGCGCCGCTGGGCTTTCGGTCCTCGCTTCGCTGCGGTAATTCCGTGCTAGTGGCACGGGGCCTCCGAAAGCCGGCCAGGCTTGAGGTGGTGCCCAGAGGCGGAATCGAACCACCGACACGAGGATTTTCAGTCCTCTGCTCTACCGACTGAGCTATCTGGGCATATAATATATTTGGCGGAGAAGGAGGGATTTGAACCCTCGCATCCCTTTTGAAAGGATCTACTCCCTTAGCAGGGGAGCCTCTTCAGCCACTTGAGTACTTCTCCAATCTTTTCGAACTTCATTCGAACGCTCAAGCGCCGCTAGGCTTCGGCCTTCGGCCGATAATTTCGTGCCTATTGGGCACGAGTGCTCTCAGAGCCGCACGGGCTTTCGCACTTCGTGCGACCATTCCATGGAGGGTGCTCCACTAGCCGCACGGGCTTATTTGTGGCGGAGAGGAAGGGATTCGAACCCTTGTGAGCCAAAGACTCTAACGGTTTTCAAGACCGCCCCGTTATGACCGCTTCGGTACCTCTCCATATAATATTTATAAAAGTAATCAAATGGCATGAATTTTAATGCCTTATATTATAGTAGCCTATCTCTATATGAAATAGGCTATATTTGGTGACCCATCGGAGATTCGAACTCCGGACACCCTGATTAAAAGTCAGGTGCTCTACCGGCTGAGCTAATGGATCATATGGCTGGGATAGCAGGACTCGAACCTACGCATGCCAGAGTCAAAGTCTGGTGCCTTACCGACTTGGCTATATCCCAACGAAGATAACGTACTAGTTCATTATACTATAGAAAAAAATAATTTACAAATATTATAGTATACACTGCTATGCGCTCACCTGTTCCGCAGGCTTTCGCTGAGTTCTTAGAGTATTTTTATACTTACAGTTCGGCAGCTTGACAAATCAAAGATTTCTATGCTACCTATTTATGGGCTCACCTGCTTCGCAGGCTTTCGCTGAATTCTCTGGGTTCAATAACGCTTCGCGTTCTTTCACCTCAGAGATGACAAATGCAAGCATTTGTCACCCAAGATTGTGGGACTGGCGCGCCTTCCAGGATTCGAACCTGGGACACACGGATTAGAAGTCCGTTGCTCTATCCAGCTGAGCTAAAGGCGCTCATTTATAATATTAGAGCAACACTATTCTCATGCAAGTTGCACTATTGGAGCGGGTGAAGGGAATCGAACCCTCGCAACCAGCTTGGAAGGCTGGGGCTCTACCACTGAGCTACACCCGCATAAGCCTTCGACAATAATAAATCTAAGGCATAATGGTATGACATTGTTTGATGCCTACATTGTATTGGTGGGGATGAGCGGATTCGAACCACTGAAAGCAAAGCTAACGGATTTACAGTCCGTCCCATTTGGCCAACTCTGGAACATCCCCATGTTTACATATTAAATAATGATGGAGCTGATGATAGGACTTGAACCTACAACCTATTGATTACAAATCAATTGCTCTGCCAATTGAGCTACATCAGCAAGGGTTGGGCTAGCATATAAAATACTAGTTGGCGACCTGGATGGGATTCGAACCCACGACCTCCGCCGTGACAGGGCGGCATTCTAACCAACTGAACTACCAGGCCAAAAAAAAATTATTTACTTGAGTTCGACCTTGATGGGATTCGAACCTGTCCCCTGTGGGGTTTCAAATCCGTAGGATTTGGAATCTGTGAGATGAGCTACTAGCGAATCCACAGAACCCTCCGCCGTGACAGGGCTGTATTCTAACAAGTATGTCCGACATACTGGACCTGAACTACCAGGCCATGCGCTAGCCGAACGGCTAGGTACTTATTTTTATGGTGGAAGTAACAGGGCTCGAACCTGTGACCCCCTGCTTGTAAGGCAGATGCTCTCCCAACTGAGCTATACTTCCATATGGTGACCCCACCGGGATTCGAACCCGGGATACCACCGTGAAAGGGTGGTGTCTTAACCGCTTGACCATGGGGCCATAAAATTATAATAATATTAACTTTTTCAGATTTTTTACTAGGAATTCGAACCCAGTCCCAACATTGTGGGTGGAAAGTCCGAAGGACTTTTCATTTTCGAGATGAGCCGTTGCGTTAGCTAAGGCGAATCCGAAAAACTTACCACCGTGAAAGGGTGGTGTCTTAACCGCTTGACCATGGGGCCATATAAATTATTGAAGGATTGCCCAGCCCGAATATTCTCGGGCTACGCCCTGCGACTACTCCGTGGAGGGTCCTCTACGGGCCGGACGGGCCTTCTTTTGGTTGCGGGAGCTGGATTTGAACCAACGACCTCCGGGTTATGAGCCCGACGAGCTACCAAACTGCTCTATCCCGCGATAGAAAATTCTAGTTAATTCTAGAATTATGATATTGTAATGGTGCCGAGGACCGGAATCGAACCGGTACGATGTTTAACCATCGCAGGATTTTAAGTCCTGTGCGTCTGCCAGTTCCGCCACCCCGGCCTGTGCACCTTATTTATCATTATTATGCTTATAAACTCAAAACTCTTAAAGTTTTAGAGTGGCGCTCAGGGTGGGATTCGAACCCACGACCTGCCGGTTAACAGCCGGATGCTCTACCACTGAGCTACCTAAGCATATTTAGTTATGTAAGTTATATAATAACATATTTAATTTGTATTTACAATATTTTATTATTT
>HG326669.1:0-2192 GCA_000308255.3 Anaerococcus pacaensis 9403502
ACAGACCTAACCCAATTTGCAGAGCAAATTGATGGTAGGTCGTCGTCCAGAATGCCCCAAGGCACGAAGTGGCTTGGCTAGGCATTTACGGACCAATAGTATGGATAATAAATCTGTAAGTTGGAAAGTTTAACTGGATGGCTATTTATTAGGATCAAAACATAATATAGTAACGATAGCAATGAGGATACACCTGTTCCCATACCGAACACAGAAGTTAAGCTCATTAACGCCGATGGTACTCGGAGGGCAACCTCCCGGTAGAGTAGGAAGTTGCTAAATAATTAAGACTTAGTTGATTGACTAGGTCTTTTTTAGTACAAATACATCTGTCCACGGAAAGCCGCCTTCTTCGAAGGCTTCTCCGCGCTCTACGAAAATTCGCTTCCTATGGAAGCTCCTCCGCGGTCTTAAAGCGGCCAGACGGGCAAATTGCGCTATATTTTCGGCATAAACAGATGTGTCCGACATCCTGGACCCGAAATCAACGGATGATTATGTGCGCTAAGTTTTAGCCTTAAACAATTGGCTGTCCGCCTCATCTCGGACCCAAATCAAGGCATGTTTAAGCCCGGTAGAGTGTTAACCATGCGTTGATTTCGCATGGTTAACCCGACAACTGAGCTGCGGTAGCAGCGGGGAGTTAACGATAGTCAACGTGTTGTCGTGGAAGCTGATGAATAATTAAGACCTAGTCGAAAGACGGGTCTTTTTTTACAATTACATAGAAGATTGGGATTTGAAAATTTGGGGGTTTTAACTTATAATGTAAATAATGTTTTTTGATTTAAACATTTATGAAAGGAATTTGTATGGGTCTTTTTAAATATAAGATTGGGATTTTGGCTTTGGCCTTGGTTTGTTTTATGCCACAGACTTCATTTGCCGATGAGTTTATTAAGTATGATGATAGGAGTCTTGATCAAGTGCTTATTGATAATGGGATTAGTGTGGATACTGAGGCTGTTGAGGCTCGTAAAGCTGAATATAGGGCCAATCCTAATGATGATATAGATCCTCAATATGAGGTGGTGGAGGTGATTACTGAGACTACTTTGGTTGAGGATAGTGATGGTGAAGTGGAGTTGGTTAAAGAAGAGACTGTTGTGGTTGAGGATACTAAGCCTGCTACTATTCAGTCTAAAACCCCTGTATATACTAGGGTTGTGGATATTTCTGAGCATCAAAATCCTGCGGGGATAAATTATGATAAGTTTGCAAAAGATATTGATGGGGCAATACTCCGTACATCTATTATGGATGCTAATACTTTAAATATTAGAACCGATTATCATTTGGAAACTCATTATAAGGAGCTAAATAGCCGCGGTGTTCCACTAGGTTTTTACCATTATTCCAGAGCAGTTAACCAGGCAGAGGCTCTGCGAGAAGCAGCTTATGTATTGGATGTGATTAAGGATAAAAATGTGTCTTTACCTATCTATATCGATATAGAGGATAATAAGCGCCAAGGTAAGGCTACTAAGGGGGATGTATCTGAAGCTGCTCAGACATTTATAGATGCTATGACTACTAAGGGTTATATGGCTGGAATTTATTCTTATCCATGGTTCGCTGAAAAATATCTGACCAAGGATGTGAGAAATAATAATGAGTTTTGGATAGCTGATTATAAGTCAAAAGAGATCACAAGCTATAATAGCTCTGATTTTGATTCATGGCAGTTTACCGACAAGGCTCGTGTTAATGGCCACAATGCTGGTGTAGATATGAATGTTTTATATCGTGATTATCCACTTATTATAAAGGGTAAGAGCAAAAAGAGTATTGATCAGTTGGTAAATGAAGTTTTAAATGGCAAATGGGGCGTTGGTGCTGAAAGGCAAAGACGTTTAGAGTATGCTGGGTATAATTATAATACAGTGCAAATGGCAGTTAATAACAGACTAGCAAATGCTAGGGGATAGGAGATAAATATGGCAGAATTAAAATATGATATTGTTGAAAATCTTGGTGTTTTATCTACAAACGCAAAGGGGTGGACCAAGGAACTCAATTTAGTAAGCTGGAATGAGAGGGATCCAAAATATGATATTCGTGATTGGAACGAAGACCATACTAGAATGAGCAAGGGGATCACTCTTACAAATGAAGAAGCTGAAATATTAATGAATATTTTAAAAGAAGAATTTTAATTACAAAACCTCCGGAATACCGGAGGTTTCGTTTTT
>HG326669.1:3489-32029 GCA_000308255.3 Anaerococcus pacaensis 9403502
GTCAAATTGTCCTAGCTCTTCGCCAAACATCCAAATCTCTTTGATGTAGTATCCGATGTGCTCCTCAATTTCATTTGAAATTGGGAAAGCTCCGCATTCATCTGCTAGTTTATGAATTTTTGCGGCAGTTTCTCTTTGGTGTTTCATGTAATCAAGGATAGCTTGCATTCCATCTTTAACCTCGATTGGTTCATCAGATAGTTCATCTAAAGTTTTGATTTCCATGTATTTTGAAATAGACCCTACTGGACGTCTGTATGCCATTCTTTGAAGTTCTGCTATTTCATCGATTTGTTCATTGATTATAGCATAGGTTTCATCTAACCTTTCGTGGATTCTTCTAAATGAGAAGCCTGCTAGGTTCCAGTGAATGTTGTGGATGTATACTAGGCCTACATGTAGATCAGCTAGATATGTATCCAAAGCCGCATTTAGTTCATCTGAGATTCTGTAATCGTCTAAATATGTCATTTTAAACTCCTTTACATATATATTTGTTCGATTCATATTATTATTACCCCTTATAAGTAATGATAATCATTATCATGTATTTAATTAGAAAAAATCTTTTAAAACAGTATAATTTTTTAATACGGGAAAGGTTGATATGATTTATTTAGATAATGCTGCTACAGCAATTAAGAGAGATGAAATTTTAAATTATATAATAGAGCACAAGGAATCATTTGATGGTAATCCAGATAGCACTCATGCTATGGGGCGCGAGGCAAAGAAGATTTTGGAGGATGCTCGTGTAAAAATAGCAAAATCAATTGGGGCTAAGCCTTTTAATGTGATTTTTACAGCTGGAGCAACCGAGTCAAACAATGCTGTTCTTAGGGACTTTAGCGAATTTCAAGTGATAACAACAGCCATAGAACATGATTCTATTTTAAATACTATAGACAGGGACAAATCTATACTAATAAGTGCCGACCAAAGTGGAAAGATAAGCCTTGATGAGATTAAAGAGCGAATTTCTGATGATGTTAAGCTTGTTTCTATCATGTATGTAAATAACGAAACTGGTGTTATCCAGCCAATTAGAGAAATTGGTGAGTATCTGGCGGATAAAGATATTTGGTTTCATGTTGATGCTGTCCAAGCCTATGGACATATTGATATTGATGTAGAGGATATAAAATGTGATTCTCTATCTTTGTCCGGTCATAAAATTGGTGGGATCAATGGCTTCGGGATACTATACCTAAGAAAAAATCTCAAACCGTTTATAACTGGTGGAGAGCAAGAAAAGGATAGGCGTGCGGGAACTAGTTTTGTGGCAGGTGCTTATTCTATGGCAGAGAGCTTTCCAAAGATGCTAAATGAAAGAAATCATGTAAAGAATCTTAAAGAACATTTTATATATAAACTAGCAGAAACAAGTATAAATTATGAAATAAATGGGAATGTAGATTCTTCGTCAGATCATGTTATTAATATATTTTTTGCAGATTATAAGGCAGACTTCTTGCTGACATACCTTGACATGAACGGTATATGTGCATCAGCTGGATCTGCTTGTAGGGCTGGGTCTGTGCTACCTAGCCATGTGATTAGCTCTATGTATGATGAAGATAGGGCGAAACATTCGGTGAGATTTAGCTTTGGTTACCAAAATACAACTGATGAAATAGATAAGACGATTGAAGTATTAGAAAGGTTATGAGGATGAAAGAAAAAAAGGATACAAAGGTAGTAGTGGGTATCTCTGGTGGAGTTGATTCCTCAGTAGCAGCCTTACTACTCAAAGAAGAAGGCTACGATGTAGTCGGAATTTTTATGAAAAACTGGGATGATACTGATGAAAACGGAGTATGTACTGCTGAAGAAGACTTTGAAGATGCGGTGGCCATAGCCAATCAAATCGGCATTCCGTATTATTCTATAAATTTTGAAAAAGAATATTATGACAGAGTCTTTACCTATTTTCTAGATGAATACAAAAAGGGTCGTACTCCAAATCCTGACATTATGTGCAACAAAGAAATAAAGTTTAAAGCTTTCTTAGACTATGCTAAAAACCTAGGAGCAGACTATGTAGCAACTGGTCATTATGCGAGAGTTGATAGGTCAGGTGATGAAACTGTGATGCTACGAGGGGTAGACAACAACAAGGATCAAACCTATTTCCTAAGCCAATTATCACAAGACCAGCTTAAAGATGTACTATTTCCAGTAGGCGAACTTGATAAATCAGAAGTGCGTGAAATAGCTCAAAAATATAACTTGGCTACTGCTGATAAGAAAGATAGTACAGGTATTTGCTTTATTGGTGAACGCGATTTTAATGAGTTCTTATCTGGCTACCTACCAGCTCAACCTGGTGATATTGTCGATACAGAGGGTAATGTCCTTGGTAAACACGAGGGCCTAATGTTTCACACCATAGGTCAAAGACGTGGTCTTGGCATAGGTGGAGAAGGTGAAGCTTGGTTTGTTTGTGGCAAAGATCTCGATAAAAATGAGCTTATAGTTTGTCAAGGTGCTGAAAATCCTCTGCTTTTTTCAAATAGACTACTAGCTAGTGAATTTTCAACTATAACAGCTAAAAAAATCCCTACAGAATTTGATTGTACAGCCAAATTCCGCTACCGCCAAAAGGATATAAATGCCCATGTAAAAGTCCTAGACGATAGTCAGGTAGAAGTCACATATGACGACACTAAAGCGGTGACTCCAGGCCAAGCAGCAGTTTTTTATATGGATGAGGTCTGCATAGGATCTGCTATCATAGATGAAGTTTACAATGGGGACCATAAATTAATGGTCTAATAAATAAAAGCTGATGCGATTATGCATCAGCTTATTTTTATATTAGTGAATCTAGAGATTCATAAATCAAGTCTTCTGCTTTTATAATAGAATCTTGTAGTTTTATACTAATATTTTTCACTGCATTTGGTGTTTCGTGAAGTAGGGTTCTAGCTGCACTAGAATTTATATGTGCCTTATAAACTGAAAGTGCTAACTCTTTTTGAGTTTCAGTTTTTATTTCTTTACCATAATATAATCTCATCATCTCAACGACTGCTTCATCCCTATCAGCAGCAGTTAATTCATTTTTATTTAAAATTACCTTAAAGGCTTCTTCTACTAAAGAGTCAGAATTTTCGATAGATTTTCTAAGTTTTGGGGCAATATTTGCGACAGTTTTTGGGCTTTGCTCAAGCATAATCTTTGCTGCTTCTACTTGGATAAGGGTATCGAAGGTAGATCTTGCCAATAGCTCATTTGATGTAGGCTTGCCCATATTTTCGTATTTGTAAATCTCTGGGATATAAACTTCTTCAAAACCATTGGTTGGGAACATGTGCCAAATTTTAACTAAGTCACCTTTTTTTAGTGATCCATTTTTATATTTTGGAAAATTAGCATGAAATTCTGACATCTTAAACATCTCACCCATTGAGTGGCTAGCAGATGAATGGTATTTTAAGACAGCTTTTCCCTTTGCATCAATCTTATCAACCATATAGATAGCATTGTAAACTTCTGCTGGGATCTTATCTTTTGGAAATTTGTCATTGGCAAATATAGCTATAAATATATCTCCATCTACGAGTAGAGTATTTGGATCTTGGCCTCTCATATAGCGAGCATCTGGCATCCATCCGTAGTTTACAGTACCTTCGGATTGGTGAAACAGGTCGGCATCCATAGCAGCATAGCCTGTGTAACGGTAAGTCACTCCATTTAGCTTAAAACTTTTACCTTCAAGACCAGTTGTAGCATAAGATGTAGTGGCATTAAGTGCGATTGGCCCTTGAGCAATAGGCATAAAAGCAAGTACTAGGGCAAGGCCTAGGGCTGATTTTTTCATATATTCCTCCTGATATCTATTTTTTGATACTAACTATTTATTACCCAAAATTTCCGGATATATACTCATCATCTCCTATAAACCATTAAGAAGACTAAATGGGTCCCGATAACTTTTTAGGTTCATTACTTTTTAAAAACTAATGAAAAGTATTAGTTTAAATTACTACCAAATACGCTAGCTTTAAGATATAATTATGTTAAAACTTAGGCAAATAATATTGATATTTATCTATATGATTGTATATTATATATAGATAGATATGAATGTGAGGTGCTCTATGAAAGAAATGGATGTGGCCTTGATATGTAAGGCATTGTCGGATGCGAATAGACTTATGATTATTGAGATGTTGGCTGACGGTGAAAAATGCGCATGTAAGCTCTTAGAAAAATTTGAAATAAGCCAACCAACTCTTTCTCATCATATAAAAATTCTTGTAGAATGTGGGTTGGTTAGTGTAAGAAAAGAGGGAAAATGGCATCATTATTCTTTGAATGCTAATACCCTATCAGACTTTAGAGGATTTATTGATACTTTAGCTAACGATGCTTACAAAAATAATGAAAGTGGTAGTTGTAATGGCTAAGAGGTTTATTACAGACCAATTAATTAAAATGATATGGCTGGATTAAATTGTATCTAAGTTTTTGAATATCTTAGAAATAGATACTAGTAGCAGATTAGGTGCTAGTATTCAATTTTTATCTATGATGTTATAAAAATCACAATATTAGTATGTCTACTGATATTTTTGATATGATACATACAAAGCTATTTTCTACCAGAAAGGTAAAATAAGATATTCGACAGATTCTCATGGCTTAGAGCAAATATACCAGCAGATCTACTTGAGACTCTCACACCGTCTATGCTAATGCTTAATAAGGCGATCAAAAATATGTTGCTAGGTGTGTTTATTGCAATATGTGCTCTAGGTATTTTGTAAGCGGATACTTATTTAACATGATAGAACCTATATTAATATAATCTAAGGAGAAAAGTATGAAGAAAAATTTATATGTATTAACTGGTTTTTTAGGTGCAGGAAAGACTACTTTTTTATTAAATATTTTAGATAATTTGGCTGATAAGAAAGTAGGTGTGATACAAAATGAATTTGGTAAGATAAGTGTAGATGGTGAACTAATCAATCGCAATGGCATTGAAATGACAGAGATTAGTAGAGGATCTATATTTTGCTCATGCCTTAAATTAAATTTTGTGGAAGCACTTGCAGAGATGGGCAAGATGGACCTAGAGTATGTATTTGTAGAAAGCTCTGGCTTAGCTGATCCATCAAATATTGAGGAGATATTAGAAGCAGTAGATACAATGGTGGCCGATGCCTATGACTTTAAGGGTGTAATATGCCTAATAGATGCTGTAAACTTCTTAGACCAACTTAGTGATGAAGAAACAGTTAACAGACAATTGGCTCACTGCCATATGGCTCTTATAAATAAGGCCGATTTGGTTGAAGAGGAACAAATCTCGAAAGTGATGGAGTCGGTTAGAACTGTTAATCCAATTTGTAAAATTGAAGTTTGCAGTATGGGTGAAGTTGATTTTGACTTTCTGGATGAAAATCTTATGGAATATAAGTGGGCTGAAAATGAAGAGTCAACAAATACAGTAGATAACAAACCTAAGACTATTTCGCTAGAGACAGATGCTGTCATCCCTAAGGATAGACTCGATGAGTTTCTAAAAGAAGTACTACCATCTTGTTATCGAATCAAAGGTTTTTGTAATACAGATGATGGTTGGCAACAAGTTGATGTAGTAGAAAAGCTCATTGACTATAAGCAGTCCGGCTCAAGAGATAATTCAGAATTAGTATTTTTATCAAAAATTGGTCCCAAAGTGATTCGAGTTATAGATAAGGCCTGGAAAGAAATTGTAAAAGAGCCTATGAAGCTTAAGAACTGAGGTGGAATATGAATATTAAGGTAATAGGAAAAGGTTGCGATAAGTGTGAGGCACTTTATGATAATGTGATAGAAGCAACTAATAATCTAGGTATCAAAGCAGATATTGAAAAGGTAGAGGAACTCTTGGATATAGTCAAACTTGGCGTAAAGACTGTACCATCAGTGATGGTAGATGGAGAACTAGAAATAAGTGGCGAAGTAGCAAATGTAGAACAGATTGAGGAAGTTTTAAATAAACACAAGTAAAATCTAATTAGCTAACTAAAGCTGTTGCAACTTGCAACAGCTTTTTTATATTTCTATCTCTAGCACAATCGGTGTATGGTCTTGACGGTCGCCTGAATCTATCATGTCACTGCGACTTACTTTATCTTTTATTCTATCGCTGACTAAGAAATAATCTATTCTCCAACCAGAGTTATTGATTTTGCTGGTTTTTACTCTCTGTGCCCACCAGGTATATTTGCCTTCAACATCGCCGTGGATATGGCGGAAAGTATCGATGAAGCCTTTTTCTAAGATATAGGTGAAGCCTTCGCGTTCTTCATCCGTAAAGCCAGGGCTCATGTGGTTATTTTCTGGATGAGCTAGGTCTATTTCCATGTGGGCTACATTAAAATCGCCTGAAGCTATAACTGGTTTCTCATCATCTAATTTAGATAAATATTCACCATATTTCCTATCCCATTCCTGCCTATCATTTAATCTAACCAATTTTTCACCAACATTTGGAGTATAAACTTGTGTGAAATAGAAATCATCAAATTCTAGCGTCACCATCCTGCCTTCTAGATCCATGGTACCAGGAGCACCTATGATAGGGAAGTTGCTATTCACATCTAAGTCTTTTTTGTAAAGAGTCATACAACCAGCATATGATTTGCGAGCTCCCTCTTGGCTTGTGACATGCACATAGTTGTAGTCTGGGAAGTATTCCTCTAACTTTTCTTTGTGCTTTTTACTAAGACCAGATTGTGGGAGCTTGGTTTCCTGGATAGCTATAACATCAGGATTTTCCTCTTTTATAGTATTTAAAACCTCACGAGTCATGACAGCTCTATTGGAATCGCTGGTAAGGGCTGCGTTAAGTGAGTCTATGTTCCATGATATAAATTTCAAAATTGTCTCCTTTGTTCATTCTAATATTAATTATAGAATATTTACATCTATTATCAAGTTATTAAAAATTTAAGAGTATGTCATATATAATTAATAAAAAGAATTGACTTTATGACAAGAGTATTATATAATTAACTTACAATAGGAGAAAGGTGATGAAAGATAATAACAAAATTGTAGGAGCAAAACTCAAGCAAGCAAGGGTAGAGGCAGGTATTACACAACATCAATTGTCTATATACCTTGATATTGACCAAAGTATGATATCTAAAGTTGAAAAAGGAGACAGATCTATGGACCAAGATACTTTATTAAAGGTCAGTGAACTATTTTGTTTACCATTGGAATATTTCAATAATGATGATATTGAAATTTATGACAGGGCGGTTTCCTTTAGAACTGATAATCTCAGCGAGGATGACTTAGATTTCGTAATTACTATAAATAGGATAGTCCTCAACCAAATTAAGATGGATGAAATGAGTCAAGAGATTATTTGATGGAGAGAGTAGATACAAAGGTCTTGGCAGAACTTTTAAGAAAAACATTGGGAGTAGATCAATTTGCTCCGGTAGATATTTTTACACTAGTCCTAAGTATAGATGATTTAACTTTAGTTTTTTATCCGATGGGGTCTAAGATTAGTGGCATATGCTATAAATCGGCGCATTCTAATCTAATAGCAATCAATTCTAATATGTCTTTGGGTAGGCAGAGATTTTCCCTAGCCCATGAGCTTTATCATTTGTTTTTTGATGATAATATATACACTGTTTCAACTGCCAATATGAATTCTAACGAGATTAATGAAGTAAGGGCAAATGAATTTGCGGCTAATTTCTTGGTTCCCCAAGCTTCACTAATCGATAGAGTCAATAAAATAAAAAGTGGAGATAAGATAAACGAAGCTCACATAATAGATCTGGAGCAATATTATGGCATAAGTCATAAGGCTATGTTAAAAATGCTGGTGAACTTAGGTGAAATCTCAGAAGCTCAGATGGATGTGTATAACAAAGGGATTAGAACGAAGGCTGCAAAACTTGGTTATGAAACCAAGCTATACGAATCTAGTCCAGGGGATGAAAATGTAAAGGTGCTTGGCCATTATGTTAGGATTGTAAATAAGCTTTATGATGAAAATTCTCTATCAAAAAGCGAATTCAACTATCTAATCAAAGAGGCCTTTAGAGAAGACTTAGTCATAGAATAAAAAGGAGATATATAATGAGAGAAACACATGCAAAAGAAGTAGTTAGTTGCGTTTATGATTACCTAGAAAGATTTAATTATATCAAAGAACTCCTAAGTATTGGCTTTAAAGAAATGGGCGATTTCTATGAGATGGACCTATTAGAAGTAGAAATGTTGATTTCATTTGTTCATTATAACCATACATTTATAAGTAGTGGCGTGGGAAATCAGAATTTCTTTATAGCAGATCAGGACTATGACACAATCTTAAAAGTGTTCTTCGAGCTAGCTGATGCTGAGATGATAGAAATCCAAACTAGCAATGTAGATAGAGAAAATGATACATTTTACTATCAATTTGAAGTGACTCCAAAGGGTGAATTTATTTATGAAGATTTCATGGAAAAATTTGATTTTATACTAGAAATCTATGAAAGAAATATGGATCAATTAACTGATTCTTATGGTCAATCAGTGGATCATCTAGAAGTTCTACTAGATGACCTCAGATACATGACTCATCCGAAAAATATCCAGGGAGTTCATGAAGCGTTCCTCAAGGCGTTTGAAGAGGAGCATGGTAGTGTGGAAGAATTATTGGATGAAGAAGATCCATTTGATGATCAGTACGATGGTTTTAAATATGATGTAGCAAGCGCTTATCAGATAATGCTTATCCAGTATTCTGAAGCAATAATGACTAAGTATGATAATGTAAAAATTGGCCTAATCGACCCAGTCGATGGTGGTGATATAGTAGTTAAAACTATGGTTGAAATCGATGGTGAATTTGTCAGAAAAGATTTCTTATTTGAGGGCAATGATACAACCCTATTTACAGAAATCGATGTGGATGATGAAAATAACTTCACCCTTTAAATAAATGATATGGAGTGTAAAGATGGAAACTATAAAAATCACATATGATCAATTTGAATTAATCCTTAAAGCTGCATCAAATTATTATGGGAATAGGATGGACGAATTAAGAGATGATGTGGACAATCCCAATAGGCAGTCTGGCCTAATGGGAAATTTCCACAGAAAGAGCCATATCGACCATTATCTATTGAAGATTAATAAAGAGGCCAAGATTGAGATTGTCTGATGCTATATGGATGAAATTCTACTTTAGAGCAAGATATAATATATTTCATAAATGATAATTTTTCTTAACTTGCTCTTAACATTATCCATGGTATAATGGTTACAAAAAAAAGGAGGATGTTATGAAAAATAAATTCTTAGCACTTGCTTTAAGTATTACATTTGCCACAACAGCTATAGGTAATGTATATGCAAGCGAAACTCAAACTGACAAAGCTATTGAAACTAAACAAACTAATGAAATGAGAGAATATATTTTCGATGTAATAAAGGTAGATGAATCAACTGTCGAACTAATGTACAATGGCGAAAGAACCAACGATGCCATAATATTCGAAGATATATTAGCTAACAGTAATATTATACTAGATAAGTCTCTTCTAGATAAAGATGTAAAAGTAAAAGACCGTTATATAGTAAAAACTAAAGACAGAATCGGTGCTATCGATACAAAAAATCTAAAAAAAGAAAATATAAAGCTTGATAAAAAGTACGAAAAACCTAGCAATATGGATATAAAAGATGTTCCAAAAGATGCTACAGTAAAAGACTTCCTTATCGAAAGCATCAATGAAGATCCAGTAAGTCCATCAGCTGTACTTAGCGAAGCAGACAACCCAGAGAACAAATATTCTATCAGCCTAGACAAACTACAAGATGAAAATCCTATGGTTGGATATATGTATAAAATCTACTGGGATGGTATTTCACTAGAATCATATCCAGCACAATTTGGGAAAATCTACAGAGTAGAACCGGTTTTATTATCTACTCATGAAAATACTAAAGGAAACTCTGAATCAGAACTAACAAAACTTGAATTTGAAGTAAAAGAAGTACACGACTCTGGTGTTACTCTAGCAGAGGTTGGCAATAAAGATAATTTATACAACATTTCATTTAAAGATTTAAAAGATGATAGACCAGTAGTTGGCGATAGATATATGATTACTTGGTCTGGAATGAGCACCAAATCATATCCAGCTCAATTTATCGACATCAAAGATGTTGAAAAATGGATGAAAAAAGGCGAAGGTCATGATGAAATTAACAAAGAAGAACTAAAAAAAGCTATTTCAGAAGCTGACAATACAACCACAATGAATGGAATTTTTACAAAAGAAAGTGTAAAAGCTTTTGAAGATGCCAAAGCTACAGCAAAAAAAGTAGAGGCAAATGACAAAGCTAGCCAAGAAGAAGTAGATGCGGCAGCTAAAAAACTTAATGATGCTATAACTGGTCTAACTTTTGTAATCGATAAAAACATGGAAATGAGCAAAATCTATGAAGTTATCGAAATCAAAGGCGACGAAAAACAAGTTATCTTAAAAGAAAAAGATTCTGAATTGACCTACATGTTAAATATCAAAGACCTAAATGATAAGGACGTGAAAGTTGGCGACCGTTATGAAATCAAAACTAATGGCATAATCCTACCTTCAAATCCTGCTCAATTTGGCAAAGTATTAGATGTTGCTAAAATCGAATACAATAAGACCGTAGATAAATCTGACCTAAATAAAACTATCATGGATGCCGATAAAATAATATTTGGCGATGCTAGCTACAAAGAAGAAACTGTAGACAATTTTCACAAAGCAGAAGATCAAGCAAAAAAAGTATACGAGAACAAAGAAGCTAGCCAAAAAGAAGTTGATGAAGCAAATAAAAACCTCAAGGACGCTATCAAAAATTTAGCAGAAAAAGATGGGGTTATAAGAAAGAAATTTGTATTAAAGGAAATAAAAGATAAGGGTGGTAAAGTAGCTGTACTTCAATCTGTAGACTACCCTGATAAAGAATTTACAGTTAGCCTTGATGCCTTAAACGATAAAAATCCTCAAGTAAATGACTACTACATGGTAACAATTGAAATGGTTGACCCAGAAGCAGAGCCATTTGAAATGAGAGAAATTACAAAAATTGAAAAAATAATGGAAGAAGAAAAAGCTGCTAAAAAAGAAGAAAAGAAAGTAGAAGCTCCAAAAGCAGACAAAAAAGTAGGTTTTGGAAACCCTAAAACTGGTATCACTCCAGTCGCACCACTTGTTGGAATAATAGGTGGAGCAGCAGCTCTTCTAAAGAAAAAATTTAATTAGCTATCCCCTTTTTGGCAGGCATTAAATTGCCTGCTTTTTTTATGCTATAATAAAGTTATGAAACTAACAGCTTATGAAAACATACGCCTTGATAAGTACATATCCGATGAATTTGAAGAAATTCCTCGCGAAAAAATTAAGACCTTTATTAAGGAAGACAAAATAAAAGTTAATAATGAGACTAAAAAACCATCTTATAAGTTAGAGCTTGACGATGAGATAGATATAGATGATGAACTATTTGAAGTTCCAGAAATCTTACCCGAAGATATGGACCTTAAAATAATTCATGAGAATGATAACTATGCAGTCATTGATAAGGACGCTGACGTCATCGTCCATCCAGCAGGCTCTATTATAACAGGCACTCTTGTAAATGGGCTCTTATATAAATACGGCTACGATGGCCTATCTCACATAGGTGGAGATGATAGGCCAGGGATTGTTCACAGGCTAGATAAGGATACTACAGGTCTAATGGTTATTACAAAAAATAACAAGGCCTATAAGTACTTCAAATCCTTGTTTGAAACTAGAAAAGTGGATAAAGAATACCTGGCTATAGTCCACGGGAATTTTGACAAGACTAGAGGTTCTATCGAAACTTTTATGGATAGGGATAAGAATAGTCCGAGAAAGATGGCTGTTACCAATTCTGGCAGAAAGGCGATTAGTTATTATGAAGTCTTAGCTCAAACTGACGGCTATAGTCTTGTAAAAATCAAAATTATCACAGGCCGCACCCATCAAATCAGGGTCCACATGACTCACATTGGCCACCCACTCGTGGGAGACCCTATCTATGGAAATGTAAAACATAATTTTAACCTAGACCACCAACTCTTACATTGTACTTATCTAGGATTTACAGATATGAATGGAGACTATAAGAGCTTTAATGCTAGTCCCCACGAAACATTTTTAAAATATCAAAAAGTATTAGGACTTGGAGAATAATATGTATTCAAAAACTATAACCTGCTCGCTACTTGGCCTATCAGGAAGCCCAGTAGAAGTAGAATCAGATATCACATCTGGCCTGCCAAAATTTCTGATAGTAGGCCTTCCGGATTCGACTATCTCAGAATCAAAAGAAAGAGTGAGGGTTGCTATAAGTAACTCTGGCTATTCTTTCCCACCAGGAAGGATCACGGTAAACCTATCACCGGCAGATCTTAAAAAAGAAGGAACTCAGCTGGATTTGCCAATTGCAGTATCACTTCTTTCATCCATGGGAGTAATAAATTATCCGTACGATGACTATGTATTTTTGGGTGAACTTTCCTTAGGCGGTAAAATTGTTCCAGTTAGGGGAGCCCTCGCCATGGTAATATCTATGCGTGAGCTGGGCTTTACAAAATTTATCATCGCTGATGAAAACAAAGACGAATGCGCCATTATAAATGACGTTGAAATTTTGCCATTTAATACCCTTAATGATGTGGTGTGTTTTCTAAATAAAGAAAAAGAAGTGAAGCCACACAAGCTAGATTTATCTAAAGTCAATAACAGAGTGAATTATGACCTAGACTTTTCCGACATCAAGGGCCAAGAATCCCTAAAACGCGCCCTACAAATAGCTGCAGCAGGCAACCACAATGTTTTAATGATAGGCCCACCGGGCTCAGGCAAGACCTTCTCAGCCAAGCATCTACCAACCATCCTCCCAGACATGAGCTTTGATGAAAAAGTAGAAGTCACAAAAATTTACTCTATCATGGGCCAATTAGACAAAGGCCAACTAGTAAACGAACGCCCATTCAGAGCTCCACACCACAGCGCAAGCGAAGTGGCCCTTATTGGGGGAGGGCATTCGATACCAAAGCCAGGGGAGATTTCCATGGCCCATCGTGGAGTTTTGTTTTTGGATGAGTTTCCGGAGTTTAATAAAAAGACTATAGAAGCTCTCCGTGAGCCACTTGAAAATCGTGAGATAAATATTTCTCGTGCCCAGGCAAGCCTTAAGTATCCTTCAGATTTTATTTTAATTGCTGCTATGAATCCATGTCCTTGTGGTAATTACGGAAATCCTCTTAAGGAATGTACCTGTACCCAAAATGAGATTCGTAGGTATCTAAATAAAATATCTGCACCAATTCTTGACCGAATTGACATACATATTGAAATTGCTCCAGTAAAATACGAAGACCTTAGAGATAACTCTCCATCCAAGTCATCAGCAGAGCTAAGGGCAGAGGTGGCTAGGGCTCGCGAAATACAAGCTCACCGCTATGTAAATGAAAAAGTCACTTCAAACTCTGAACTTTCTAGTAGTCAAATGAAAAAATATATAAGGCTAAGTCCTGATGTGGAAAAGGTAGCGCAAATGGCTTTTAATAAATATAACTTTTCAGTCAGAAGTTTTAATAAAATTATAAAGATGAGCCGAACCATAGCTGACCTAGATGGATCTACTGAAATCGGACAAAAGCACGTCCTAGAGGCTGTTAGATACAGGTCACTAGACGGGAAATATTGGGGAGACTAATGCTTGACCAAAGAGATATACAAAATAATATAGACCAATTTGTAATAGATATGTTTAATCATGCTATATATCTTGATGCATCTGATATTCATATTGAGCCTGAAGAAACTTATGCTAGGCTAAGGCTTAGGATAGATGGCAAACTTAATGAAATCATGAGAATCAATCGAGAAAACTATGACAGATTGACATCTAAGATTAAACTCTTATCTAATATGGATATATCAGAGCATAGGAGGCCGCAGGATAAGAATCTCAAAATGCTTGCTTTCCCTAATATTGACTTTAGAGTCTCATCTATCGGCACTGTTAATGGCGAGAAATTAGTGATTAGAATCTTATCATCAATGAACTTTTCTGAAATGGATAAGTTAATGGGTTTTGAAGAAAAGTCTAAACTAGCTCTTACTGAAGCCATGAAGAATAGGTCGGGGATGATAATTTTCTCTGGTCCAACAGGATCAGGCAAATCTACATCGCTCTATAGCCTCCTAGATCAGCTCAATAACGATTACGATAATATTATCACTGTAGAAGACCCTGTAGAATATAATATCGAGGGGATCAATCAAATCAATATTAACGAGAACATTGGATTCACATTCGCATCAGCCTTAAGGTCCATCCTACGCCAAGACCCGGATATTATAATGGTAGGAGAAATTAGGGACTATGAGACAGCTCAAATTGCGATCAGAGCTGCCATCACAGGCCATTTGGTCCTAACTACATTACATACTAACAATGCCCTGGCATCAATCATAAGACTAAAAGATTTGGGAATAGAAAATTATTTATTATCATCCGCCATAAATACTGTGGCAAGTCAGAGGCTAGTTAGAAAACTTTGCGATTGCAAAGAAAAAGATACGATGACTGACTATGAATATGAAATAGCCAAAAGACACATAGATATAGACAGAGCCCAACCTATCTATAGGCCAAAAGGCTGTAGGCTATGTAATGATGGCTATAAGGGTAGAGAGGCAGCTGCAGAAGTTTTCATATTAACAGATGAATTTAGAGATATGATAAGAAATGGCAAGATTGATTTGGTAGAATTTTCAAGCTATGCAGAGGATAATGATTTTACGACTATGGCAGAAAATGCACTAAAAAAAGTAGTAGATGGTACCACGAGTTTTGAAGAAGTGATGGCAGTAATGTATGACCAATTATAAGATATTATTTCGTGTAAATATTAATAAAATGTGTTATCATGATATACGGATAAAATATAATTAAAGGAAATATACATAGTGAAAAATAAAAACATAATTAGTGCAACACTTATATGGGCCTTTTCATTAGCAATACTATACCCTTGTTTAGGTATAGCTAGTGAGAATGAGATGCTAGAATTAAAAGTAAGAAACACAGAAGGAGCCCATCCTTTTGAAAGACTAAAAAGAGAAACTACTATAGCTTGGCAAATCAAAAAGCCACTTAAGGGATGATTTAATCATCCCATTTTTTATTTTGGGTATAAATAAACAAAATGACAAATTTTATGAGAGAATAAGGAGTTATAATGAAAATTACCATAGGTGATTACTTATTAAAGAGACTAAAAGAACTTAATATAAAACACATCATAGGTGAACCAGGCGACTTTAACCTAGAGTTTTTAGAACAAATATCAGAAGACTCAGATATGGAATTTATTGGTATGAGTAACGAGCTTAACGCTGCCTTTGCTGCGGATGGATATGCCAATGAAAATGGAATTTCATGCCTGATGACTACCTATAATGTAGGTGACCTAAATGCTCTAGGCGGTATAGCAGGATCTGTAGCAGAACATAGACCAATAATTATCGTATCAGGAACACCACCTCTATTTGCTATGAGAAATAGGATGATGACTCACCATACCCTAGCTGATGGGGACTATGAAAATGTGAGACGTGCTATGAGAGAATTTGTAGAAGACTCAGTACTTATCACTCACGAAAATGCCCAAAGAGAGATTGATAGGCTACTAAAGATAGCTATCACATACAAAAAATCTGTCAACATCCAACTTCCTTCAAATATATCTTATTTAGAAATTGAAGTGGCTGATGACCTAGAACCAATTTCAAGACACCCACATACATCTGATGAGGAAAGGCTCAAAGCTTGTTTAGATGAAATCAAAGGTAGACTAAGCAGTGCAAAATCACCTGCATTCCTAGTGGATGAGGCTGTTCACAGATATGAAGTAGCAGATCAAGTGCTAGCATTAATTGAGAAATTAAATCTACCATTTGCTGCCCTTGCTACAGCTAAAGCTTATTATGATGAATCACATCCGCTATATGTAGGTATCTACCAAGGTAAGGATTCTGATGAGGGGGTAGCAGATATAATCGAGAATTCAGACTGTTTACTAACAGTAGAGCCAGTTTTTATGCAATCAAACAATGGTGACTTCACAGCTAAACTTCCAAACGATGCTATAGTTATCCATTCAGACTACGTGATGATAGGCGATACAGAAGTATACGAAGCTGTGTATATTGATGAAGTGATAGGCTCTCTTTTAGCTGATACTACAGATAAAAGATCTACAGAAAATCTTAACACTGAAGAAGAAAAAGAATTTGTGTTTGACCCAGACAAACTAATTATACAAGATGATTTTTATGCACAAATATCTAGATATCTAAAAGAAAATGACGTGGTATATGGTGAAACTGGGACCGCAAGCCATGGTCTTACTGAAATCAAGATTCCAGATGGCGTAAAACTTGTTCGTAGCCAAATCTGGGGATCAATAGGTGCGATGCTACCAATGCAACTAGGAGCAATGTGTGCAAGCCCAGACAAACGACACATCCTACTAATAGGTGATGGATCATTCCAAGTAAGTGCCCAAGCCCTATCTAGGATGATTTATAACAAACAAAACCCAATTATATTCCTAATCGACAATGATGGATACACAATTGAAAGATACATCATGGGTATGAAAAGAGACTACAACGACATTCCAAAATGGGATTACTCACTTCTAACCAAGGCCTTTGCCAAAGAAGGCACAAACATGAAGACAGCTGAGGTTAAGACCCAGGGAGAACTAGAAGAAGTTCTTAAAACCCTTGATGATGTAAATGAAGGAATCATCGTTACAGTGTACATGCATCAAGAAGATTCACCAGAAATCATGGTAGAATATGGTAAAAACAAAGAAGATTTTAACTTCGGTGAAAGTGGCCCAGAAAACCCAGAACCAGATTTCAACTAGAAACTAGCTGCAGCTTATGCTGTAGCTTTTTTATCACTATAAATATTATTCGATAAAAAACAGCCCCAATAAATGGTATAATACCCATAGACTTTATAATTGAGGATACTATGGAAAATTCAAATACTCCAGCCCACGTTGCAATCATCCTAGATGGCAATGGGCGTTGGGCAAAAAAACAAGGAAAAGTGAGGACATTTGGCCACAAAAATGGGGCCGAAAATGTCGTCGATATAGCAATCCATGCCAAAAATAGAGGGGTCAAATACCTTACTCTCTATGCTTTTTCAACTGAAAATTGGAAGAGACCGGCAAGTGAAGTTGATTATCTAATGAAGCTTTTGATTAAATTTATCGATAGAAAAATCGACCAGCTCATGGCAGAAGATTGCAAGATAAATATACTCGGAGATATCTCTAAATTGCCAGAGGCCACTAGAGAAGCTGTCAATAGGGCTCTTGATAGGACAAAGGACAATAAGTCTTTATTCATAAATATTGCTCTAAATTACGGCGGTAGGGATGAGATAGTCCATGCAGTGAAAAATATAATCGCAGATGGCATAAATCCTGAAGATATAGATGAAGATTTTATTTCTAGTTATCTTTACACCAAAGGCATCCCAGATCCAGACTTACTAATTAGGCCAGGTGGTGAGCTTAGGATATCAAATTTCCTAATCTATCAAATAGCATATTCAGAACTATATTTTTCCGATGTCCTCTGGCCAGATTTTGATGAGGCTGAGTTGGACAAGGCCCTTTTAGAATATGCCAATAGAAACAGACGTTATGGAGCTATCTCATGAACTTAGTTAAAAGAATGATAGGAGGAGTTGCTATACTCCTAGTCCTATTGCTAATTACCTTTTTAGGCCACATACTGCTCAGTATTGGTGTGACTATATTTTCGGTTATAGCAATCAAGGAAATGAGCAATGCCTTTCATAATTTAAATATAAATCCACCATGGGGCCTACTAATGATATGTGACCTGATTATTATGCTGGGAGCTTATTTGTGGTCCACAGAGTTTTACACGATGGCAATTATTTTTTCAATTGTGATTGTGCTGATGTATATGATATTTAATAATAAAAACAAAATCGAAGATATCTTTGCTAGTCTCTTTATCCTCATGTATGTGCCTGTTCTAATGGGAAATATAATAAGGATAGTAGATCAAAGATATGTTTGGTTACTTTATCTCACTGCTTGGGGGTCAGATACCTTTGCATATTTAGTAGGATCACTTATTGGCTCTCACAAAATGAAATCAATCGGCCATATCAGCCCAAATAAGACAATCGAGGGGTCGATTGGTGGTGTGATAGGAGCTATTATTTTAAATCTAATTTATATCCACTTTGCTAGTTTAAATATATCAACTAGCCTAGTGATAATATTTTCAATTGTTGCTGCAATACTTTCTCAAGTGGGAGATTTAGTGGCAAGTTTTATAAAAAGACAGACAGGGATAAAAGATTTTGGTGACCTCATACCAGGTCATGGGGGGATCATGGATAGGTTTGACTCTATGATTTTTATCGCACCCCTCCTATATCTTTTTTCGATTATATAAGGAGTTTTGATGGGTACAATTATAATTGCCCTCATTATGTTTTTGCTCTTGGTGACTATCCACGAGTTTGGACATTTTATAGTGGCGAAATTATCGAATATAAAAGTAAATGAATTTGCAGTTGGCATGGGTCCAAAAATATATGGTAATCAAAAGGGAGAGACCTTATATACCCTAAGGCTACTTCCTATTGGTGGTTATTGTGCTATGGAGGGCGAGGAGGAAGGTTCATCTGACCCTAGAAGTTATGACAACGCACCAGCCTACAAGAGATTTCTTACAATACTTGCTGGTCCTGTAATGAATCTACTATTAGCTGTAATAGTTTTTGGGATAGTTGCCTTTAACACAGGAGTTGCTAGTAATGAAATCGGAGGCTTTGCCGATAATTCGCCAGCCCAGGCTGTAGGCATAGAAGAAGGTGATGAAGTACTCAATGTAGGTCTAAGGGAAATAAAAGATTTCTCTGATATAGGTCCTGCCATTGACGAATACTACAAGGAATTTCCAAACAATAAAGATATCAACGTAACAGTTGTCAGAAATATGGATCTCAAGCTTTTTACCGTAGTACCAGACAGATCTTCAGGTAGACCTATGCTTGGAATCAGCGCCAAGATGCGCGATATAGGATTTTTTGAATCAATTGGCCAAGGTTTTAAGCTAACTTGGGAGAATGTAAAGCTAATCTTTTCTGTATTTGGCAATCTATTTACAGGAAAAATAGCATTTTCTGCCCTAAGTGGGCCGGTAGGAGTGGTAAAAGAAATTGGAAACCAAGCTCAATCAGGGATAATGAACCTGTTATATTTCCTAGCCTATATCAGCGTGAATCTAGCAGTATTTAACCTACTGCCAATCCCAGCACTTGATGGCAGCAAACTTGTGACAAATTTATATGAAATGATAACAGGTAAGCCAGTTAATAAAGAAATCGAACAAAAAGTTACCGTGGTAGGATTTCTTATCCTCCTAGGGCTAATAGTTATAGTTACAATAAAAGATATTTTTACACTTTTCTAAGGAGATGTAATGAGAAGAAATACTCGAAAAATTTACGTAGGAGATGTTGCTATTGGAGGCGACTCTCCTATTTCTATCCAATCAATGACAACAGTAAAGACTAGCGATATCGATGCGGTAGTAGACCAAATCAATGCGCTAGCAGAAGCGGGCTGCGATATATCAAGGTCTGCAGTAAATGATATGGAAGATGCAAAGGCAATAGCTGAGATAAAAAAGCGTACCACCCTGCCTTTCGTAGCTGATATTCAATTTGATTATAAGCTTGCTCTAGCAGCTATCGAAAATGGTTGTGATTGTCTGCGCTACAATCCTGGCAATATTGGATCAAGCGATAAGGTTCGTGAAATAGTAGATGCCTGCAAGGAGAAAAATATTCCAATTAGAATTGGAGTTAACTCTGGATCTATCTCACAAAAAATAATTGACCGCTGTGGCGGGGTAAATGCCAATGCCCTTGTAGAAAGCGCCATAGAAGAAGTGAAAATCTTAGAGGATATGGACTTCTATGACATAAAAATCTCTGTGAAGTCATCAGATGTAAACACCATGATAGATGCCTATAGGATGCTAGCGGAAAGAGTGGATTATCCACTTCATCTAGGAGTTACAGAAGCAGGACCACTCTATCAGGCTCTTGTCAAATCATCAATAGGCATCGGTAGCCTACTAAAAGACGGAATAGGGGATACTATAAGAGTCTCAATCACAGGTGATCCAGTAGAAGAAGTCAAAGCTTGCAAGGCTATATTAAAGGCCCTTGGGCTGCGTCGTGATGGGCTAGATATAGTTTCTTGTCCAACTTGTTCTAGAACTACAGTAGACCTACCTAAAATCGTAGCTGAAGTAGAAGAAAAGGCCCAAGGACTCGGTATAGATGCCAAGGTAGCCATCATGGGTTGTCCAGTAAATGGTCCTGGTGAGTCAAAAGAAGCGGACTATGGAATTTCTGCTGCCAATGGCATGGGCTTTCTATTTAAAGATGGCAAAACTATAAAAAAAGTAAAAGAAGATGAAATAGTAGACACACTCCTAGAAACACTAAAAGAGGCTATGGACAATGAAAATTGATTTATCTAAGTTTGTAGAGATAAAAGAAGATGAATATATAATCACTGGTGCGATTTATAAAAGGGGAAAGAATGAGCTAAGGCTCACTATCGAATCGAACATCGACCACTTTGATGAGAGAATTCGCAATGAACTGGATGAGTATTTCTCCTATGTCACTCTAACAATTGAATTTGTAAAATTAGACCCAGAAGAAAATGATATTAATCATCCATGCGAAAATGATGCCAACGATGTGGATATCATAACTGATAAAGACGATGGGCTTATCGCTCGTGAGGTGATTTCTAATATCGACGTAGATTGTAATGACCCTGAGTATGATTGCGATGATTTGCTTATCCAAAAAGAAAAGGACCTACAAGCCCGTATCAGCCACGCTATGAACCATACCAATAAAGAAGAGGCAAATATAGAGGAGGTGCCTGGCCTTGATTTTGGTAGAAAAATAAATATGGATGCCATTCCAATCTCAGAAATCTATGATAAGAAGGGGATGAATGTATCAGTAATAGGTAAAGTCTATGAGCTAGATGTATTTGAAACTAAGAACCATTCTTTTATCTACACTTTCGATTTAGAAGACTCCACCGATGCCATTAGTTGCAAAATATTTGCTAGTGAAAAAAATAAAGACAAGCTCCGCGACCTCAAAGAAGGTATAGCTGTTCAAGTCCAAGGCATCCTAAATTACGATGACTATGCCCATGAGGAAGTATTTACTGTTAATTCCCTAAAGCCTGCTATCATCGGCAAAAGAATCGATACTGCCTTTGAAAAACGCATTGAACTAGAGCTTCATACAAAAATGACTCAGCTAGATGGTTTCGTGGACTCTTGTGATATCATAGAGGTCCTTAAAGACTGGGAATGGGAGGCTATTGGTATAACAGATACAGAAACTCTTCAAGGCCTACCAGATCTATATGATGCTATAACAAAAAATGGTAAGAAGATGCTCCCTGGTGCAGAGCTCCTATTAGTCGAAGATGAACTAAGGATTCTTACAAATTTATCAAATAAAGAGGTTCCACAAATTAAGGATTTAAAAGACCAAGAATTTGTGGTATTCGACCTTGAAACTACCGGCCTATCTAGATACGCTGATAAAATAACAGAAATAGGGGCAGTTAGAATTAAAGATGGCGTCATTACAGAGGAATTCAATGAATTAGTCAATCCTGAAAAGCTCATACCAGAAAAAGTAATAGAGCTTACTGGAATTACAAATGAGATGGTCATGGACAAACCAAAGATAGATGAGGTATTGCCTAGATTTTTAGACTTTGCAGGGGATGCTATACTCGTTGGCCAAAACTCAGACTTTGATATAGGTTTTGTAAGAGAAAATGCTCATAATTTAAAGTTAGACTTTGACCCTATATATATGGATACACTGCCAATGGCGCGTGCACTATTTGATGATATGGGTAGGTTCTCACTTGATAAGATAGCTAGAAAGCTTAATATCCCTGCCTTTAACCACCATAGGGCAAGCGATGATGCTCGTGCGACAGCACAAATCTTTATCAAGATGTATGAAATGATAATGATCCAGGACCTTGATTTATCTACAATAAATAATCTCAAGACCCATTATCCAAAATCAAAGCATGAGACATTTTCAGCTATAGTCTTTGCCAAGGACCAAATTGGACTAAAAAATTTATATCAATTAATTTCCAAATCAAGAATGGAACATGTAAATACTGAAGCCCGCACCCCAATATCTCTGCTCAGAGAATATAGGGAAGGCCTCTTAGTAGGTTCAGGCGGTCATGATGGACTTTTATTTAAATACTTACTCGATGAATATCCAGAGGCAAAGCTAAACGAATATTTAGATCTATTTGATTTCTACCAAGTAGAACCTATGGGTGTCTTTAATGATGATGTCAAAAAGGGCCGCATGAGAAACTTTAACCACGTCAGAACAATAAATGAAAAGATAATAGAACTTGGTATGGAAAATGACAAGCTAGTAGTAGCTACAGGTGGGGTCAGATATTTTAAACCAGATGATTATAAACTAAGAAATATCATTCACAAGGGCCAATATATTAGATATCAAGAAAATGAACCGCTTTATTATCTACGAACTACAAATGAAATGCTAGAGGGCTTTGGCTATCTTGATAAAGATTTAGCCCACGATTTGGTAATCAAAAATCCTAAAAAAATCGCCGATCAAATCGAAGAAATCAGACCAATTCCTGCGGGCACTTTCCCACCTAGGATTGAAGGCTCTGATGAAAAGCTGCGAGAAACTTGTTTTGCCAAGGCCAAATCAATATACGGCGACCCACTCCCAGAAATAGTTGAATCTAGACTTAACCGCGAACTAAATTCTATTATTTCAAATGGCTATGCTGTGCTTTATATCATAGCCAAAGAGCTAGTAGGCAAATCAAACATCGACGGCTACCTAGTAGGGTCACGTGGATCTGTAGGTTCATCCTTTGCTGCTACTATGGCAGATATTACAGAGGTTAACCCACTATCTCCACATTATGTATGTCCAAACTGTCATTATAGTGAATTCTTCGAAGAAGATAGATTAGGAGCTGGTATCGACTATCCTGATAAGGATTGTCCTAATTGTGGCACAGCCCTCCACAAAGATGGCCATAATATACCATTTGAAGTCTTCTTAGGTTTTGAAGGGGACAAGGAGCCAGATATCGACCTAAACTTTGCCGGCGAATACCAACCAACTATTCACAAATACACTGAAGAACTCTTTGGCGAAGGAAAAGTATTTAGGGCAGGCACCATAGGAGCTATCCAAGACAACACAGCCTTTGGTTATATCAAAAAATATAGCGAAGAGTATGGGGAAGAATTTACAAATGCTCAGATGAGAAAATATCAAAGGGGCCTAAATAATGTGAAGCGCTCTACTGGCCAACACCCGGGAGGTCTTATAGTAGTTCCCGATGATATAGACATATTTGATATTACCCCAATCCAATATCCAGCAGATGACCCTACAGGTGATATCAAAACCACTCACTTCACCTACAATATGATGCACGAAACGCTCCTAAAACTCGACCTCCTCGGCCACGATGTGCCTACCATCATAAGAGCTCTTCAAGACCTTACAGGCACTGACCCATTAAAAATAAAAATGGATGACCCTAGGGTTATGAGGATATTCTCTTCTACTGAGACCCTAGATATTAAGCACGATTTTTCTAACAATGAAATAGGTACTCTCGGCATACCAGAATTTGGAACAAATTTCGTTCGCGGTATGTTAAAGGATACTTACCCAACCAAGTTTTCAGAAATGACCAGGATATCTGGCCTCTCCCACGGTACTGACGTGTGGAACAACAACGCCAAGGACCTCATCACTAGCCACACAGCAAACTTTGATGAGATCATCTCTACCCGTGATGATATCATGAACTCCCTTATCCAAAAGGGGCTTGATAAGAAAAAGTCCTTCCAAATTATGGAAATAGTGCGAAAAGGCAAGAGCCTATCTGAAGAGCAAGTAGACTATATGAGAGAAAATGGGGTACCAGAATGGTACATCGAATCTTGCTTAAAGATCAGATACCTCTTTCCAAAAGCCCACGCTGTGGCTTATTGCTTGATGAGTTACCGCATTGCTTATTATAAGGTTTACTATCCAGCGGCCTTTTACGCCACATATTTTAACACCCGTGTAAACGACTTTACCTATTCGGTCATTATAAATGGCTTAGAATCCATACAAATGACTATGAAGTCCCTAAATGGACGCTATGACCTCACAGCTCGTGAGGAGGACCTTAGAAAAGTATATGAAGTAGCAGAAGAGATGTATGCTCGTGATATTAAGCTAGATAAGGCAGACCTCTATAAATCTCATGCTAGCAAATTCACCTTGAGTGAAAAAGAAGGCTATATATTGCCTCCTCTTTCTGCAGTGGATAATGTATCAGAGGCTATGGCCCTCGATATTGTAGAAGCTAGAGAAAAAGGAGAATTCATATCAATAGAAGACTTTAACAATAGAACAAAAGTAAATAAAAACGCCCTAGATAGCCTAAAGAATCTTGGAATTCTAGATGGCATGGGCGATGAAAATCAAATGTCCCTATTTGATGGAATGTTTTAATTAGAACTGTCATATTTATATGACAGTTTTTTATTGTCCACTTTAGTGAGTTGAACGAACGAATGTGAGTGAAACAAAAAACCACCTGCTATGCAGGTGGAGGAACTTAGCTTTAGCTTCAAGCCAAAAAATTCTCACTTGATATATAATTGTGATAACCACATGCACAATCAAACAAGGAGAATTAATTGGACAAGAATAGTTTATCACACACCAAATGGCGATGTAAATATCACGTAGTGTTTGCACCAAAATACAGAAGGCAAGTAATCTATGGAAAGCTAAAAAAAGATATAGGCCAAATACTTAGAGAACTGTGCCAACGAAAAGGAATCAATATAATAGAAGCTGAACTTTGTGTAGATCATGTTCATATGCTGATAGAAGTGCCACCGAAATATAGTATATCAGAAATAATGGGATACTTAAAAGGGAAAAGTTCATTAATAATCTTCGACCGCCATGCAAATTTAAAATATAAATATGGAAACAGACATTTCTGGTGCAGGGGTTACTATGTTGATACAGTAGGGCGAAATGAAAAAATGATAAAAGAATATATACAAAATCAATTGAAAGAAGATTATTATACAGATCAAATAAGCTTGAAAGAATACTATGACCCGTTTACGGGTGAGTCAGTACCAAAAAGCAAATAAAAAACTGCTTAAGCAGTAGCTGTGTTAGTGGTGCATGTGGAGAATACTCGGAGCCCCAGTAGGGGCGTGCCGGTATTCGCGCCTTATAGGCGCTGTGGAAACTACCAGCTAAGCTGGTAGTTTTGATTTGCTAAATTACATTTTAATTAATTTCAATATCAATATATTGACCAATACATATTATGGTGTTATACTAATCATAATACACTATGAATTAAGGAGGTCGATATGAAGGACAAGTCGGTTAAAAGAATTTTAAATATTATAATTGCAGTTCAATTTATAGTATTTTCTATATTAGTTTCATATTTTCTTGATTTGAAATATAAAGAAAATTTTAAAAATATCGTATCTGATTATAGAGAAATCACGATAAACAATATCGATATGGAAAATAATATGGCTGTAGGAGATTATATAGGAAAATTCTTAGATCAGAAGAAAGGACTTTTATTAAGAGAAGTTGAAAGTCCTGACTACGCTGGGGATAAGATGATCCATGGTTATTGGATGAGTGGGGATTTTGATGCTAATAAAGATAAGCTAAACATAGAATTTCTAGGCAAGCAATATGCATCCGATGAGAGTTTTAATAAATTAGATGAAGGTGGAAGTATAGGTTTACTCTCTGGTGAATACGGATTGATTGAACCTACTCCCAAATTTATATTTGGAGATTCTTATGTGTTTGTAAACCTAGTAGGAACAGGAAAATTTTCTGGATTTAATGGGTCATATAAAGCTATAGGACTTAGTGATCAAGATGTCGATGAGTTTTATAAAGGAGTAAGTGAAGCTAGTGGTATAAGTGTAGCAGAGCTAACAGATGAAAAAGGCGGTGGATCTACTATGACAGGTGAACTCCCATTAGGATTTATAGCTATTTATATAGTATCTACCATCTTAATAATTGGCCTACTAAGTACATATACAGTATCAAAACTAAAGAATATGGGAACATATCTACTTTTGGGATGGACTAAGGGTGATTTTATAAAATCTACCTATGGAACTTTCAATAAAACTGCCTTAGTAGTGACTTTGCTATTTCCATTATTTGGATTAATACTATCAAAAGCAAGTTTTTTGACTCCTAAGTTTATTGGTATATATTTTTTAGCTGGTTTTATTAACTTTGTAATATATCTGATTTTTGAATTTTTAATTTCATTGATTCTAAGAACAGTAAAACCAATCAATGCAATTCATGGTAGGGTTACGAAAAAAGGCTTACTTATATTTGGGATTATCTTATATTTACTAGTAAATCTATCAACAGGTTTAGTTTCGTTTGTAGGTCTGGATGATTCAATAGCAGAGATTAGAAATCAATATAAAACAAAAAAAGAATGGGAAGAGGTGTCTGACTACTATGTAACCACTACCTATTTCAAAGGCGATGACTATATGGACCCACAAACAGCCGATCAGCCTACGCTCGATAGAGATTTTATGGATTTTTATAGGTCAATAGAAGGTAAAGATGGTGTAAAGCTTATCAACACTCATTTCTATAGACCGGATCTTAGAGAAGAATGGATAGATAAAGGTGTGTATAAGTATCCGCCAGATTTCTCATATATGGAATTTAAGGCTGATAAAAATTATATAGAAGATGATTTAGATATAGATTTGAATGAAGATTTAATTAGACTAGCCAAAGAAGGGTACAAGGTTTATCTGATACCTAAAAGCTTTACTGATGAGGAAAAAAAACAAATAGAAAAATTTTATCAAGAGAGTAATGATAAAGACTTCTCAGATGAATATGTGAGTGAAAAATACTACTCTACTTTGTATAAGGGAAATAAATTTATCACTTATGATAATAATAAAGAATATTTTACCTTTCCTAATAATTACGATGACTTTAGATACGAAGAATCCTTCCCACTTAAAACAAGTGAACCTGTTATAAGCCTTATAACTAGTGAAAATATGTCCTATTTTGAATCTAGGAGTTTACTTGCTGGAGGGGAAACTAACTCATATATAAAATTAAACCAAGAAGCTTACGATAAATATATCAATAAAGAATATTATAAACAGTTTAATTTAGATGACAATATGCCTGAATTTGTAAAAATTGCTGATTTGATAACAGGAATGATACGTAGTTTAACTCAACACATTGCAACTTTTATAATCCTTGCCTTGTTTTTAACCTATATAGGAATAATGATTTTATCAGCTTTGATTAAACTATATAGAGAAATATATGGAGAAGAGGTTAATATCAAAAAATTCTTGGGCTATGATAATAAAAAAATATATAAACCCTTATGGATTATAGTAATACTAGCTAGCCTGGTAAATGTCATAATAGGTCTAGTTAAAGGTTCAATAAGTGGGGTAAGTCTATCAGTTATATTATTTATAATTCAATATATAATGCTTGATAGGTTATCAAAAAGGAATCAGTTTGAGAATTTAGTGGAATTTTTAAAGTAGGAGAAACATATGAATCATTTAGAGATAAGAGAAGTATCAAAAGCATTTGGTAGTAGAAAAATAATAAATAACCTTAGCTTTGAAGTAGCTAAAGGGGAAGTCCTAGCGATAGTAGGAGAAAGTGGATCGGGTAAGTCTACTCTACTTAATATGATAGGGCTGCTTGAAACAATTGATAGTGGAAAGATTTTACTTAGGGGAAAGTCTCTTCCTGATATAAATAGCAAAGAAGCCACCCTAATACGTCGAAATGATATAAATTATATTTTCCAAACCAACGCACTTATTTCTGAAAAAACCGTTAAAGATAACTTGCTCATTGCTATGGAGTTTGTGGATTTAAAAAATGAAGATAAACTAAATCAAATAAAAAAAGTTTTGAAAACTCTGGGTATAGAAGATTTGATAGATCAAAGAATAAATACCATATCAGGCGGTGAAGCTCAAAGAGTAGCACTAGCCAGATGTATATTAAAGCCAGGAGATCTAATACTTGCAGATGAACCTACAGGATCCCTAGATCCAGCTAGGGCTGATGAAGTTTTTAGATTATTAATAAGATTACGAGATGAATTTAACAAGACAATAATAATTGTAACCCACGATATGGACTTAGCTAGAAAATGTGATAGAGTAATTGAAATTAAAAA
>HG326669.1:33481-52449 GCA_000308255.3 Anaerococcus pacaensis 9403502
TATATTTTATTCACTCAAATTCATAGATGTGAATTCTGTTTTAGTTACTAATTTTCTAAGTCCGCCTATACCAAATGCGGTGATTTGAATTTCTATGCTAGATCTTTTAAATTGGTTGATAGAAGGATCATAATTGGTGTTGATACCATCAAACCAATCTCTAATAAAAAATCTATCATCTTTGGCCTTATCTCTTATTTCAAGCCTGATGTTTTTTAGGCCTAGGCACATGCCACCATTGTATACCGGCCATATATAGATATCTGTAAAATTTTTATCTCTTATATAATCTTTGGCTTTTTGGTCGTAGATGATTTGCATTAGCAACTCCTAATTTAGAACTATAGCTGCTATCCTATCTCTGTTTTTCTTAGATGATTTTACTGTGAAATATGCATAAGCTACACATACGATAGCTGCTACTAAATAAGCTATCTTGTAGTCTATACCAAAGCCTACAGCTGGGTCGTAAAGGATAAAGCTTGTTACGATAAAGGTGTAGAATACTCCTGGTATTAAAGCTATGAGATAGTTTTTGTTTTCATAGATTAGATAGCTTGTAGCTGCTGCTAGAGCAAATAGGGCTACTAATTGGTTGGTAAATCCGAAGTATCTCCAAAGCATATTGAAGCCATTTGGATTTGATTTTGCCCACCAAAGGATAGCGATAGCTGGGATAAATAGTATTGCTGCAACACCCATTCTCTTTTGAGGTTGTCTTTGGTCGATATTTAATTCTTCAGAAACGATCAGTCTTAGTGATCTAAAGGCAGTATCACCTGATGTGATAGGTAGTACGATTACACCGATGATAGCAATAAGACCACCGATATTACCCATGAAGTATCTAGAGATTTGACCAACCATAAGTGTTGCTGGTGTATCCATACCTGCGATACCTTGTGAATAAAGAACAATAGCACCTGCTGCCCAAACCATAGCAATTACACCTTCTGTGATCATTGCTGAATAGAAAGTAGCCTTATTTTCTCTTTCAGAACCAATTGTTCTAGATACAAGTGTGATTTGAGATCCATGGAAGCCTGAGAGAATACCACAAGCTACAGTGATGAAAAAGGCCGGTATAAATCTTTGGCCAGTTGGGTGTGTGTTTAGTAAACCAACTCCTGGATAAGCTAAGTGAGCGCGTCCTTTTGTAAGAACTCCAAATAATACTCCAATAGCAGATATGATTAGAAATGCACCAAATAATGGATAGATTCTTCCGATAAGTTGGTCTATTGGTAATACTGTTGATAGTATATAATAGGCAAAGATAATCGCATAAATAATCCAAATTATATTTGAGCTTGGATCAGCCTTCATTAGGTCATTTGCTATAAGGTCGCCTGGCGTGTAAACAAACACTGTTCCAGTAAGAAGTAGTAGTACAGCTATAACAATGTTATATACTCTACGTGTACCATTGCCAAGATATTTACCTACTAGCTTTGGCACTTGAGCTCCACCGTTTCTCATAGACATAGTACCTACTATAAAGTCGTGTGTAGCGCCTGCTATTACACAACCAATTGGAATAGCTAAAAATGCGATAGGTCCAAATAATATACCTTGGATAGGGCCAAGTATTGGGCCAGTACCTGCAATGTTAAGTAAGTTAATAAGCCAGTTTTTCCATTTTGGCATAGCAACAAAGTCAATACCATCAGCCTTTGTAATGGCTGGTGTTGGTTTGTCATCTACGTCAAGTTGGCTTTCTACGTAGTTTGCGTAGAAATATCCACCAACTAAAAGGATAACAATCCCTGCAATAAATAAAATCATAATTCCTCCTATATATTATTGTGTTTTAATTATAAACCCATTCACGCTAATAAAGCAAGTGATTATAAGTAAGATTGTATAATCTATAATAAAAAAGAGCTAAGCTTTAAAAACCTAGCTCATACTTACTGGGTTTATTTCAGTTTCTGAAATGAATTTTTTCATATTCCCGATGCCAAATACTGATATAACTATTTCATCATATCTATCATGTAGGACCATATCAAATTGAGGATCGAAATAGGTAGTTACTACATTATCATAATCGACCTTATAATATTGTTTATTTTTACTATCTTCGGTTTTGATATCTACCCTAAGGGTATTGACCCCACAGCAGGAGCCTTTAGGCATGAGTAGTTTAATATAGAGTTCCTTGATGTTATTTTCATCTATAAACTCCTTGGCCTTGTCTGTATAAGTAAACTTCATATATATCACCTTAAAAAATAAGGGGTCCTAAGACCCCTATGTTTATTTCATATTATTCTAATATGATTGACGCAATCCTATCTCCGTTGTTCTTAGATGCTCTAATTGTACCATAACCGTATAGAGCTGTTAATATAGCTGCAATAATTAGTGCTATGTTGTAGCTAATACCAAATCCTACAGCTGGATCGTAGAGAATAAAGCTTGACACTATGAATGTATAGAATATTCCTGGGATTAAAGCAATGAGGTAGTTTTTGCCATTGTTCATTAGATAGCTTGTAGCTACTGCTAGGGCAAAGATACCAACTAATTGGTTCATAAATCCGAAGTATCTCCAAATCATGTTAAAGCCATCTGCATCTGATTTAGCCCATACTAATAATAAAATAGCAGGGATAAATAGTACTACAGCTAGACCAAGTCTTTTACTAGAAGTTTTTTGATCGATATTAAATTCTTCTGAAACTATAAGTCTAAGTGATCTAAATGCTGTATCGCCTGTGGTAATAGGAAGTACTACAACACCGATGATAGCTAGTAGACCACCGATATTACCCATGAAGTATTTTGAGATTTGACCTACCATAAGTGTAGCTGGTGTATCTGTTGGAGCGATGCCTCTAGAGAATATAACCATAGCACCTGCAGCCCAAATCATAGCGATGAAGCCTTCGGTTATCATACCTGAGTAGAATACCAATTTGTTATCTCTTTCGGTAGGGATGGTTCTAGAGATAAGGGTAGATTGTGTAGCGTGGAAGCCTGACATGATACCACAAGCAACTGTGATAAAGAATGCAGGGATAAATCTTTGTCCACGTGGGTGAGCATAAAGGATACCTTGTTGATCTGCCATAGTTAGATAGTTTAAGTTGCCGTCAAAGAATAGTTTTATAAAGATACCTAAAGCTGATACTAGTAGGAAAATACCAAAGATTGGATAAATTCTACCAATGATTTGGTCAATTGGCATAACTGTTGATATTAGGTAATAAATAAATATTACAGCATAGATAATAAATATTTGGTTACTAGCTGGATCTAAACCTAATAAGTCATTAGCAATGAGGTCTCCAGGTGTATATACGAATACTGCACCTACTAATAAAAGAAGAATACCCATTACTACGTTATACACTTTACGTGTACCATTGCCGATATATTTACCAACAAGTCTTGGGATTTGTGCTCCACCATTTCTCATAGAAATAGTACCTACTATGAAATCGTGTGTCGCACCTGCAAGTACGCATCCGATTGGAATAGTGATAAAAGCGATTGGACCAAATAAGATACCTTGGATAGGGCCTAAAATTGGACCTGTACCTGCTATGTTAAGTAAGTTTACTAGCCAGTTTTTCCATTTTGGCATAACAACAAAGTCTATACCATCAGCCTTTGTTACTGCAGGTGTTGGTCTATCGTCTATTTCTAGTTGGCTTTCTACATATTTAGAATAAAAATAGCCGCCTAAAAATAGTATTATTAGACCTACAAAAAATAATACCATATTAACCTCCTAAAATATAATGTATTATATTGCTATTATAAACCTTTTCATTAATAAAGACAAGCGGTAAAGTGTAAATCATATATTTTACAAATATATTGATAAAAACTCATCTGGTAGTATAGTAATCTTAGTAAAAGGTGGGCGAGAGATTCCGCTTTTTTTTATTGTTATGGCAAATGGCAAAGGATGGCAAGATGGATTTAATAACAACACTTAAAGAAACCTTTGAAGGTGATATAAATGAGCTTGGCTACGAGCTAGTAGATATCGAATTTAGGAGCACCAAAGATGGTAGAATACTTACATTTTATATCTACGACGAGGCTGGTATTACAGTAGATGATTGTGAAAAAGTTTCCAACGTTTTAGATGCAAAATTAGATGAACTAGATTTGATAAAGAGTCAATATTACTTAGAAGTATCAAGTCAAGACTTATCTAGACCGCTAAAGACTGATAGGGACCTAATTAGAAATCACGAAGAGCTATTAAAAGTAAAGCTTAAAAATGGTGATGTATTTTTGGGTTATATAGAAGAAATCAATGATGATGACCTGGTATTTTTAGTGACTGAGGGCAAAGAGGAAGTCAAAAAGAAAGTCGACCGTAGCGATATAAAGCAGATTAAAATTGAAATTGTATTTTAAGGAGAGCATATGAATGAAGAATTTATCCTAGCCTTAGATGAGCTAGAAAAAGAGAAAAACATCGACAAAGATGTCATCCTAGATGCACTCGAAAAAGCCCTTGTCAAAAGTTATCAAAAAAACTATGACAATGCGGAAAATGTAGATGTAATAGTAGATAAAGAAACTGGTGATATCGAAGTATTTGCCCTACGAGAAGTAGTGGAGTCTACTGAGGATAATATCAATGAGATATCACTTAAGGAAGCAAAAGATATAGATAAGGCGCTTGAAGTAGGCGATATAGCTAGAATAAAGATTGCTCCTAAAAACTTTGGTCGTGTAGCTGCAGGTACTGCTAGAAACATCGTAATCCAAAAAATCAGAGATGCCCAGAGAGATAGTGTATATGGCGAATACCTAGACCGTGAAAATGAGATGATTACAGGCACTATTCAAAGAGAAGATAAGTATAATGTATATATCAACCTCGATAAAATCGAAGGTATCGTACCTGTTAAGGAACAAGTTCCTACTGAAAAATACATCCCAAACGAAAGAATGAAGTTCCTAATAAAAGATGTAAAAAATTCATCAAAAGAACCACAAATTGTCCTATCTCGTTCAAGTGAAAACCTAGTGACCAGACTATTTGAACTAGAAGTACCAGAAATCACTGATGGGACTATTGAGATATATTCTATAGCTCGCGAGGCAGGCAGTCGTACAAAGATAGCTGTATTTTCAAACGATGATGGAATAGATGCTGTAGGTGCTTGTATTGGATATAAGGGAGCACGTGTAAATTCTATAGTAGAAGAGCTGCAAAACGAAAAGATAGATATCATAAATTATGATAAGGACATCACAGTGTTTATATCAAATGCCCTATCGCCAGCAGATATTATAGATGTATTAATAAACGAAAAGAATAAGCAATCTTTAGTAGTAGTAAATGACTACCAGCTATCACTTGCTATTGGTAAGGAAGGGCAAAATGCTAGACTTGCAGCTAGACTTACTGGCTGGAAGATAGACATTAAGTCTAAAGAAGACTTTGACAATATGAGCCAAGCTGAAATTGATGGAATCCTAGGCCTAAATGAAATGGAAGAGGAAGAAACTATGACAGAAGAAAAATTAAACAAAGAAGAATTAAGCAAAGACGAAGAAACAATCGAAGACGCTAGCGAAGAATTAGCTGACGAAGAAGTAGAGGATGTGATATCTGATACACTTAGCCACATGTATGACGAAGATGAGACTATGTCAACTAAAATCGATGTGGATGACAATAGTTTTAAAGAAGTCTATTCTGATGAATCAGATCTTGTGCCAAATAGAGAAGAAGACAAGCCAGAAGAGGGCGGGAACTAAATGAGCAAGACAAAGAAGATTCCACAGAGAAAATGTATAGTTTGTGGTAATCTTTATGACAAGAAAGACCTCCTTAGGATAGTAAATAATAAGGAGCTTGGAATTGTAATAGATGAGACAGGAAAACTTAACGGACGCGGGGCCTATGTATGTAAGAATACTGAGTGCCTAGCTGATGTTAGGAAGAACAATAAGCTTAACCGTGTGTTTAAACAAAAAGTAGATGATAAAGTTTACGAGGAGTTAGAAGCTTATGAAGTAAAATGAGGTGAAATAGATGGCAGATAAAATTAGAGTATACGAACTAGCAAAAGAACACGATATGCCAGCAAAGGAAATGGTGGAGTTGTTAAACAAGGAATTTGGACTTAATATCAAAAGCCACATGTCAAATGTAGCTGGAGATGACCTTCTAATAATAAATGAGTATTTTAAAGAAGAAAAAGAAAGTTCAGAAGAAAAGCCAGTTGAAAATGCCAAAAAAACTAACAGTAAAGAAGAAAATATGAATAATAGAAAAGATAATTTAGACGAAGACCTTGATGAACTTGATGACCTAGATGATGATCAAGTAGCTGGCAAAGAAAAGTTCGGCAATGCCAAAAAGAATAAAAACCAAACTAAATCCAGAAAGTCAAACGCTAATGATGATGAAGGATTTAATGACAATAAAAATAAGAAAAACCGTAAGAAAAAAGCTAAAAAAGGCAAAGTGGGTAGAAATGCCAACCAATCCAACGAAGACCAAGCAACAGATAGTAAGATAGAAATCCCAGAAATCATCAATGTAGGTGCCTTTGCAGAAAAAATCGGTGAAAATCCAAATATGGTAATAGGTAAGCTCATCCAACTTGGAGTAATGTCAGGTCTTAATGACCCTATAGAATTTGAACAAGCAGAGCTTATTGCCATGGACTTTGGTAAAGAAATTACCCTAGAGCAAGAATACTCTGCAGTAGAAGAGCAAGCCCTAGACCTAGACTATGAAGATAGAGAAGAAGACCTAATCCCACGTGCACCAGTAGTATCTGTCATGGGCCACGTAGACCATGGTAAGACATCAATCCTAGATGCGATAAGAGATACACATGTAACTCGTGGTGAAGCTGGTGGTATTACTCAACACATTGGTGCTTACTCTGTAGACTTAGATGGTAGAGAAATCACCTTCCTAGATACTCCAGGCCATGAAGCCTTTACAGAAATGCGTATGCGCGGTGCTCAATCAACTGATATAGCAATACTAGTAGTAGCTGCTGATGATGGGGTAATGCCTCAAACAGTAGAAGCTATTAATCACGCAAAGGCTGCTGAAATTCCAATAGTTGTAGCTGTAAATAAAGTAGATAAAGAAGAAGCAGATCCAAATAGAGTAAAACAAGAGCTAATGGAACATGGCCTAGTATCTGAAGACTGGGGTGGGGATACCATTACAGTAGATGTATCAGCAAGAACTGGCCAAGGTATCGATGACCTACTAGAAATGGTGCTACTTGTAGCTGAAATGAGAGAGCTTAAAGCAAATCCAGACAGAGATGCAGTTGGTCTGATTATCGAAGCTCAACTAGACAAGGCGCGTGGTCCGGTAGCTACAGTACTTGTACAAAAAGGTACCCTACGTGAAGGGGATAATGTACTTACTGGTTCTGCATCAGGTAGAATCCGTGCTATGTTTGACTCTAAGGGCCAACCTCTAAAAGAAGCCGGCCCTTCTACACCAGCCCAAATCCTTGGTTTATCAGATGTAGCCGAAGCAGGTGATAAGATATTTGCAGTAAATGATGAAAAAACTGCTCGTGCTTATGCAGAAAGTGCTGCTGAACAAAAAAGAGAAGAAAGACTTATGGCCAAGGGTGCAAGCCTTGAAGACCTATCTGATGAAGCACGTGAAGGTGAGTTAAAAGAGCTAAATATCATCGTTAAGACAGATGTGAAAGGTACTGTAGATGCGGTAAGCCAATCACTACTTAAACTATCAAATGAAGAAGTGAAGGTAAATGTAGTAGCAGGTGCTGTGGGTGGTATTACAGAATCAGACGTCCTACTAGCTCAAGCTTCAAATGCGATTATCATAGGTTTTAACGTGCGTCCTACCCAAGGGGCAATGGAGCGAGCAAAAGATAATAGCATCGAAATTAGAACCTATTCTGTAATCTATGAGGCTATCGAAGAAGTAGAAGCAGCTATAACAGGTATGCTAGATCCAGAATTCGTAGAAGAAGTCCTAGGCCGTGCAGAAGTCCGTGATACATTTAGAGTACCATCAGCAGGTACCATCGCTGGTGTTATGGTAACTAGTGGTACAGTGCCAAGAAGAGCTAAAATCAGACTACTACGTGACAACGTGGTAATATTTGATGGTGACATCTCATCTATGAAGAGATTTAAAGATGATGCCAAAGAACTTCAAAATGGCTACGAAGGTGGTATCGGCCTAAATAGATTTAATGATATCAAAGTAGGCGATGTCATGGAAGCTTATGAAGTAGTTGAAAAGAAAAGAGAATTATAATGAAAAAGATTAGAACTGAAAGAATTGGAGCAGAAATCCAAAAGGAATTAGCAAAAATCATCCGCGATGATTTAAATGATCCAAGACTATCAGACACTGCAGCAGTATCTGTTGTAGAAGTAAGGGTAACCAACGACCTATCTTTTGCAGATTGCTATATATCAGTCCTTGGAGATACTAGCAAAAAAGAAGATGTCCTAGATGCCCTAAATCAAGCCAAAGGCTATGTCAAAATGCTTATAGGAGAGAGGATGAGACTTCGTTCTATGCCTGAATTTAGATTTAAGCTAGACGAAACTATCGAATACGGAGCATACATGGATAAGCTGATCAAAGAAACTATAGCCAAAGACGAAAGCGCTAGAAAAGCAAATGAGAATTAGTAAAGAAAAGTTAGATAAGTTAAAAAAATTAATCGATGAGGCAGAAACTATTGGTATTTCAAGCCACGTAAATCCAGATGGTGACAATATTGGGTCATCACTTGGATTTGCCAGAGCCCTTCGCAATTATGGCAAGGATGTTGATGTCCTAGGCCATGATACTATCGATGATTATCTTCATTTTTTGCCTGATCTTGAATATTATTCTGACACTTGGAAAGACTCATATGACCTATTTTTTGTGCTTGATGCATCTGAGATAGATAGGATAGGCCCTACTACACCTATTGCTCTAAATTCAAAGAAAACGTGCGTTATTGACCATCACGTAGGCGGTAAAATAGATACTGATTTAAATATCATAGTCGATTCATCACCTGCATGCTGTGAACTCATATATGAAGTGGTTACAGAACTAGATTTGCCAATGGATGAAACCACAGCAACACTTTTATTTACTGGCCTTGTGACAGATACCAACAGATTCCTATACACAAATGTCACAGAATACACCATGCAAGTGGGTGGCAGACTTATGAGTCTGGGTGCTGATACAGAATACGTCTATATCAACCTCTACCAATCAAAACCAATCAAGGTGATGAAGTACGAAAATGCCCTCATATCTAATGCTAAGTTTATGGATAACAAGGTCCTTGCTGTAGCTAGTGCTGACCTAGTAGAAGAATACGGCGTTCAAATAGGCGATAGTGAGTCGGTTGTAAATATCCTTCGTGACCTAGATGGTATAGATGTATCGATGATTATCAAAGAATACGGGCCAAATGAATACAAAGTGTCCCTTAGATCTAAGGATATAGATGTATCAAAAACTGCCAGGGAAAATGGTGGTGGCGGTCACGTAAGAGCTAGCGGATTTACTATAAATGAAGAAAGTCTAGAGAAAGCTGTTGAAGTTGGTACTAGAATCCTAGAAGGCATAGAAACAAATTAGGTGGTAGCCATGCAAACTATTAGTGTAGACAAACTTGATAAATTTAGAGAAATGGTAGATGCTGCGGCAAATATCGGTATCGCATCTCATGTCAATCCAGATGGGGACAATCTTGGTTCATCACTTGCGCTAAGACGTAGCTTAGAAAATTATGGTAAGGATGTAGACCTAGTAGGTTGGGATGGTGTGGATAATTATCTCAAATGGCTACCTGATCTCAATTATTATTCTAAAGACTACAAGGATTCTTATGATTTATTTATAGTCCTAGATTCTTCAGACCCAATTAGAATCGGATCTGCCATTGACATCATGGAAAAGTCCAATAAAACAATTGCAGTAGACCACCATATCGATGGGACTATCCCAGGAGACCTTAAAATTATAGATCATACTGCTCCTGCAACCTGCCAATTGGTTTATGAAATCTTAACCAGACTTGGATTTCCAATAGATGAGACCACAGCAACTTTACTATTTTCTGGACTTGTAACAGATACTGGTAGATTTATGCTTTATAATACAAACGCAGATACCTTTAGAATAGCAGCTGATCTTATAGATAGGGGGGCAGATAAGGATTTTGTTTACTACAACCTATACCAAAACAAACCGCTAAATGTATTTGAGTTTGAAAATGAACTTTATAATACTGCCCAAATCGTAGATGGCAATAAGTATTTCGCCGTAGCTTCAGATGAGCTAGTAAATAAATACGGTGTCCAAATTGCTGATAGTGAGTATGTAGCCAATACTCTACGCGATGTGAGTGGTATAGAGCTTGCTATGCTTGTAAAAGAGTATGGTCCGGAAGAATTCAAAGTATCACTTAGGTCTAAAAACATCGATGTATCTGAAATTGCCAGAGCTAATGGCGGTGGCGGCCATGAAAATGCAGCTGGCTTTACTATCTATACTGACGGTGGCATAGAAGATGCTACAAATCGTGCTTTTGAAATATTAAAGAATGTCAATGCTTAGTGGAATTTTAAACATAAATAAAGAAATTGGAATATCATCAAATAAGGCTGTAAGTCTCGTAAAAAAAGCCCTAGATACAAAAAAAGTTGGCCATACAGGGACACTAGACCTTGAGGCAAGCGGAGTCCTTCCGATTGTAATCGGCAAGGCTACTCGCGTCTCAGATTTTCTTATGGATGAGCGCAAGGAGTATATTACAGAAGCACTCTTTGGCAAAAGGACTGACACCCTAGATTACGATGGGGAAGTGATTGCCACATCTGACATTGTATTTGAAAAAGAAGCCCTCCTTCTCCAAATGGAGAATTTTACTGGTGAGATAACTCAAATCCCTCCTATGTATTCAGCGCTAAAAGTAAATGGGCAAAAGCTCTATGACCTAGCCCGCAAAGGGGTAGAGGTAGAGCGCAAAGAGCGCCAGGTTCAGATTTATAGTTTTGAATTAGTAGACTTCGATTTTCCAAAGGCTACATTTAAAATCGAGTGCTCAAAGGGAACCTATATTAGGACCCTTATAGATGATCTAGGTGAAGCGATGGGGTCATATGCCTATGTGGCCAGCCTTACCCGTAGCAGAGTAGGTGACTTTTATATAGAAGATGCCATCGATTCAAATAAGCTACTGGAAATGGATAAAGATGATATAATAAGTCATATAAAGCCAGTTGACTTTGCCCTAACTTCTTATGAAGAGGTAAGGCTTGATAAATCTTACCTAAAACAAGCAACCAATGGCATGACCATGAAGGTTGATAAATATTATGGTGATGAGCTAATAAGACTTTATGTAGCCGATGAATTTATAGGGCTTGCGAAAGCCAGCAAATCAAGCAACGGTAATTTTCTAAAAATGGAGAAAGTTTTTTATGAGAGATGATATTAAAATAATCGACCTCGATAAGGGAGATATAGATTTAAGCGAAAAATGTGTTTCCCTAGGTAATTTCGATGGGGTCCACAAGGGCCACCAAAAATTGATGAAAGTAAATATAGAATTATCAGAGCGATTAAATCTCACTCCATCAGTTTTACTATTTAAAGAAAACACCAAACTTACCGTTGGCGATGAAGAAGAATATATCACATCCCTTGATGATAAGATAGAGATCCTAGCTGCTATGGGCATTAAGACCTTTACCCTTATAGAATTCAGTGAGAAATTTAGGTCCTTATCCCCGGAAGACTTTGTAGAAAAAATCATCAAAGAAAGGCTAAATGCCAAGGCACTCGTAGTGGGCATTGACTATAAATTTGGCAAATATGCTGCGGGCAATGTCGATACCCTAAGGTCTTTTGAAGAAGCCTATGATTTTAAAACCCATGTAGTAGAATTTGAAGTAGATGGGGATTATAAAATATCATCTAGAAATATCAGAAAAGTCCTCAAAGAAGGTAATATCAGAAAGGCCAAAGAATATCTAGAAAGACCCTATAGGATCAAGGGTGAGGTGGTTCATGGCTTTAAAAGAGGACGCGAATTAAACTTCCCTACAGCAAACCTAAAGCTAGATTTTAACTACGTCATTCCAACTGATGGGGTATATTTGACCGAAGTAGATATAGATGGTGAAAAGTTCTTTGGACTAACCAATATCGGTACCAATCCTACTTTTGAAAATGATGAGAGAAAGATAGAAACTTATATCCTAGATTTTAACAGAGACATATATGGTAAGAAAATATCCATAGATTTTCTAGAATTCTTCAGAGGGGATTATAAATTTGATTCTAGAGAAGGACTTATAAAACAAATGGAAATGGATAAAGCACTAGCCCACCAAGTAATAAATGAGAAGTATTTGTAAGCTTTACAAATACTTTTTTTATTGGTATAATACCTTAGGTACCTAGGCTGTCGTAAAGAGAAACCTCGACTCTTACATGGCTTAAGGCGAATAGACATATAGGAGGAAATTAATATGTTAACACCAGAAAAGAAACAAGAACTAATCAAAGAATACCAACTAGAAGAAGGAGATACAGGTTCTCCAGAAGTGCAAATAGCTATCTTAAGCTATAGAATCAAAGACTTAACAGAACACCTTAAGGCTAATCCAAAAGACCACTCATCTAGACGTGGACTTTTCAAAATGATTAGACGTAGAAGAGGTTTACTAAACTACTTAAGAGATAATGATATCGATAGATATAGAAGCATTATCGAAAGAGTTGGAATCAGAGGATAAGAATTGGCGGGGTTATACCCGCCTTATTTTTTAGGGAGAAATTATGGAAAAAAATTACAAGTATACTTCAGAGCATGGCTATGATATTGAAGTAACTATAGGAAAATTTGCAGAACAGGCAAATGGTGAATGCTACTTAAGAACCGGAGACACTTCTCTACTTGTGACAGCTGTAGCTAGCGAAAAGCCTAGAGAAGGGATAGATTTCTTCCCTCTAATTTGTGATTTTCAAGAAAAGCTATATGCAGTAGGCAAGATCCCAGGGGGCTTTCTAAAAAGAGAAGGTAAGGCATCTGACGAAGCAACCCTCATCAGCCGTCAAATGGATAGACCACTACGTCCACTTTTCCCTGAAAATTACTACAATGATGTACAAGTTATAGCTACTGTCCTATCTATGGATGAGGACAATCTACCAGACTGCCTATCAACAATCGGCGCAAGCGTTGCCCTTGGTGTATCTGATATACCTTTTGCTGGTCCTGTAGCTGCAGTATCTGTAGGATATGTAGATGACAAACTAGTTATCAATCCAAACAAAGAAGAAAGAGAAAAATCTCAGTTAGACCTTACAGTAGCTGGTACTAAAGATGCTATAAACATGGTAGAAGCTGGAGCAAATGAGCTAACAGAAGATAAGATGCTTGAAGCTATGCTACTAGCTCATGAAGAAATTGGACATATTTGCGAATTTACCCAATCAATCATAGATGAGATAGGTAAAGAAAAAAATATGGTGGAAGTCATCGTGCCATCAGAACTAGAAGAGAAAATCATTGCTGAATATTCTAACCAAATCAAAGGTTCTATCAGAACTACAGATAAGACTGAACGTGAAGATGCTATCTTTAATATAGAAGAAGCTGCAAAAGAAAAATTCTTAGAAGAATATCCAGATACAGAAGATGAAATCCACAGAGTAATCGATGACATCATGAAAAAAGAAGTCCGTCGCATGATTTCAATTGATAAAATCAGACCAGACGGTCGTGAGATGAAAGAAATAAGACCACTTTCAGCAGAGGTAGGCCTATTACCACGAGTACATGGATCTGGTTTATTCCAAAGAGGACAAACTCAAGTTCTATCTGTGGTAACGCTAGGATCTCCTGCAGATGTTCAAGTAATAGATGGTCTAAACCGTGAAGAAATCACCAAACGCTACATGCACCAATACAACTTCCCACCATTTTCAGTAGGAGATGTGCGTCCACTTAGGGCTCCTGGTCGTCGTGAAGTAGGCCACGGCCACCTAGCAGAACGTGCGCTAGTGCCTGTACTACCAGATCAAGCTGACTTCCCTTACACAATCAGAGTTGTTTCAGAAGTATTATCATCAAACGGATCTAGTTCACAAGCATCTATCTGTGGATCTACTCTTTCACTAATGGATGCTGGTGTACCAATCAAAAAACCAGTAGCAGGTATAGCTATGGGTCTGATTAAGGAAGAAGAATCAATCTCAATCCTTACAGACATCCAAGGCCTAGAAGACCACCTAGGTGATATGGACTTTAAGGTAGCTGGTACACGTGATGGTATCACAGCCCTACAAATGGATATGAAAATATCTGGTATTAGCCGTGAAGTCTTAGAAGAATCACTAGACAATGCCAAAGAAGCTAGAATGAAAATCCTAGATGTTATCGAATCTGCAATAGATGCTCCAAGATCTGATATTTCTGACTACGCACCAAGACTATTTACAATCGACATTGACCCAGAAAAAGTCCGTGATGTAATTGGTTCTGGTGGTAAGACAATCAATAAAATCATCGATGAAACAGGCGTTACTATAGAAACTGAAGACAATGGCCATATCACAGTTGCATCAGTAGATGGTACAAGTGGTAAACGTGCTATTGAGATGATTAGATCAATTGTAACAGATCCTCAAGCAGGTGACATTTATACAGGTAAGGTAACCCGCATTATGAACTTCGGCGCCTTTGTTGAAATAGCAATTGGCAAGGAAGGTTTACTACACATTTCTCAAATCGCTCATGAGAGAACAGATAAAGTTGAAGATGTCCTTAGTGTCGGGGATGAAGTAACTGTAAAGGTTACGGAAATCGACAAACAAGGTAGAATAAATCTTTCTCGCAAGGCTCTCCTTGAAAAGCCGGAGCGTGAAGAAAGAGAAGACAGACCAGAGAGAAATCATAGGGACAATCACAGAGCAGAGGCATGGCCAGCTGATGAAGACCCTAGAAATCACGACAATTAATCAAATAAACTGCTAGATTTAGCAGTTTATTTTTTTACCTATATCATATATAATTTAAGATGAGGTAACTATGGCAAACAGTAAAAATGACAACAGAATTAGAAAAAACTCTACGAGCAAAGCTCCAAGAGGATCTTCTAGAAAAAAAACTAAAAAAAGCAAAACTAGAAATTGGTCATTTGATTTAAATGTTTTTTCATTAATCATGATGGCGATTTCAGTATTTTTATTTATATTTATCCTATCTAGCAATACTGGCAAAATCGGTAATGCTTTGACTGCTGGCTTTAATAGTGTATTTGGCTTGCTTAGCTTAGTGTTTCCAGTGATTTTATTTATAAGTTTCCTCTTTGCATATAGGGATAGATATAGGGTCAATCTATCGAGATTTATCCTCATGTATCTACTATTTGCAGTGGCACTAGCTTATCTATCAAAAGATTTTGTGAGAAATGACCTAGCCTGGACCATAGATTATAGCAAGATGCGTGGTGCTGATGGAGGAGGAATTGTAGGCGGATTTTTTGCTTATATAATAGTAAGCTTACTAGGAACTCTTGGTCTACATATTTTATTTTGGCTGCTTCTATTTTTATTTGTAATTGGGATTAGTCCACTAACTTATAGTGAATTTTTCACCAAGGTTAAAGATATAATCTTATTTATTGCAGCTAAAATTGGTGATTTCTTTAGAGGGCAAAAAGAGAAAAGAAAAGAAAAACAAAGGCTCCGTGATGAAGAATTTGAAAATGAAGTAGCCTTTAGTATGACCAATGAAAATCCAATTGAAGAAGCTCCTGAGCCTGTAGAATTAAAAAGAGAAGCCCAAATATTTACTGCAGAAGAAGTAGAAGTTAAGGAAGAAAAAATCAAAAAGCCTATACCAACTTTTGATTTAGAAGATGACAAAGAAATCGAAGTCAGGTCTTATAAGTCCAAGCAAATCGAAATGGGCGATTTGGATGAGGGAATCAAAAGAGAATTTGATTCTTACAATTACCCAACGCTAGATCTCTTAGCTGATAGGTCAAATGAGGGATCGATAGACGAAGCTGAAATCAAAGGCAAGGCCAAAGCTATCGAAGAAACCCTTGAAAGCTTTGGTATTGAAGCTAAGGTAGTTCAAATTGACGTAGGCCCTACAGTTACATGCTATGAACTAAAGCCACAAAGGGGAGTGAAGGTTAGTAAGATTGTAAACCTATCTGATGACTTGGCTCTATCACTTGCTAGTAGTGGCATTAGAATACTTGCACCAATACCGGGCAAAAGCCATGTGGGTATAGAAGTGCCAAATGATAGCAAGGAAGTGGTTGGGCTTAAGGAAATCATATCAACCACAAACTTCACCAATGCCAAGAGCAAGATACCTTTTGCCATGGGCAAGTCAATATCAGGAGAACCTATAGTATCAGGCATCGAAAAGATGCCCCACCTTTTGGTATCGGGGGCGACAGGGTCTGGTAAGTCTGTATGTGTAAATACGATCATAATGAGTATTATCTACAAGCACTCACCAGAAGATGTGAAGCTACTTATGATAGACCCAAAGGTAGTTGAACTTTCAGTATATAACGGCATCCCGCATCTGATCATGCCTGTAATCACAGATCCCAAAAAAGCCAGTTCATCTCTATTTTGGGCTGTAAGTGAGATGCAAAAACGCTACAAGCTTTTCCAAGAATATCATGTCAGAGACATCGAAGGCTACAAGAGAGCTGCCGAGTCTGATGAATCTATGGAAAACCTACCTTATATAGTGGTAATCATCGACGAGCTGGCTGACCTTATGATGACTGCGGCAGGAGAAGTAGAAGACTATATTATGCGTCTTGCCCAAAAATCTCGTGCTTGCGGGATCCATCTTGTGATAGCAACTCAAAGACCAACTGTAGATGTTATCACAGGCACTATCAAGGCCAATATCCCATCGAGGATTTCCTTTGCCGTGACCAGCCAAACAGACTCTAGGACAATCTTAGATAGCGCTGGAGCAGAAAAGCTTTTAGGTAAGGGCGATATGCTCTTTGCATCTAGCGATTCCATGAGACCACTTAGGATCCAGGGGGCCTTTGTATCTGATGAAGAAGTATTGGCTGTAGTTGATTATATAAAAACCGAAGCAAAAGTAGAGTATAATCAAGAGGCGATAGAAACTGTAGAGGAAAACTCTAAGGAAGTCGAAATCGATGATGAAGATGACCTATTAGAAGAAGCCACTCGTGTGATAATAGATGAAAATACTGCATCTGTATCACTGTTACAAAGAAAGCTAAGAATTGGTTATGCTAGGGCAGGTAGGATAATTGACCAGCTTGAAGCCAAGGGTATAGTAGGCCCATATGAGGGTAGCAAGCCACGCAAGGTCCTAGTAGATAGCAGTTATTTCGAAGGAGAGTAAGATGAATATAGCCAATAAGGTCACCACGGTCAGACTGTTTTTAATCCCAGTATTTGTAGTCCTCTACTATATATACGGGAGGACTTATAATATAGCAGCTATTGTCTTTATCATAGCATCCCTTACCGATGCCATCGACGGCCATTTGGCCCGTAGCCGCAATTTGATCACAAATTTTGGAAAATTCGTAGACCCCCTAGTTGATAAGGTCCTCACCATGGCAGCCTTCATCATCCTAGTTGAAGATCTCGTAATACCAGCATGGGCAGTAATTATAATCATTGCTCGTGAGCTAATCATTACTGGTTTTAGGACACTTGCTGCAGACCAAGGTATCACCATTGCTGCAAGTCCTTGGGGCAAGGCAAAGACAATTAGCCAGATGGTATCGCTCGTGATGTTATTAGTTGATATTCCTTCATTAAATAATTTAGGAATCTATGTATTCTATATAGCTGTAGCTCTTACAGTAATCTCAGGTGTAGACTATATGGTTAAAAACAAAGCAGTGCTTGACCTTGAAAATATATAAGGAGTTAATATGGATAGCGATAAACAAAAAGCCTTAGACCAGGCCTTTAAAAATATAGAAAAGAAATACGGCAAGGGCTCTATTATGAAGATGGGCGAAGCACCAAAGGTATCAGTATCAGCTATACCAACTGGAGCGATAAACCTTGATATAGCCCTAGGTATCGGCGGTATCCCACGTGGACGAGTTATCGAAATATTTGGTCCAGAATCATCAGGTAAGACAACTCTTGCCTTACACATGATAGCAGAAGACCAAAAGCTAGGTCACATGTGTGCCTTTATCGATGCAGAGCACGCGATGGATGCAGAATATGCTGCAAACTTAGGTGTAGATATAGACAACCTCATCCTTTCTCAACCAGATACTGGTGAGCAAGGCCTAGATATCGCAGAGTCTCTAGTTCGCTCAGGTGCTGTTGACCTTATTGTAATCGACTCTGTAGCAGCACTCGTACCAAGAGCTGAAATCGAAGGGGAAATGGGTGATAGCCACGTAGGTTTACAAGCGAGGCTCATGAGCCAGGCCCTACGTCGTCTCACAGGTGTGATTGCAAAATCCAATACCACAGTAGTATTTATCAACCAACTTCGTGAAAAGGTTGGGGTAATGTTTGGTTCACCAGAAACCACTACAGGTGGCCGTGCTCTTAAGTTCTATTCTTCAGTTAGACTAGATATCCGTCGCATTAAAACCATCATAGAAGGCGATGACTCTATAGGATCTAGAACTCGTGTGAAGATTGTAAAAAATAAGGTGGCACCACCATTTAAGGTAGTAGAATTTGACATCATGTATGGTAAGGGAATCTCCAAATCAGGGGTTATCTTAGATACAGCAGTTGAAATGGATATAGTAGAAAAGGCTGGTAGCTGGTTCTCATATAATGGAGAAAAACTTGGCCAAGGCCGTGAAAATGTAAAGACATATCTTGAAGAAAACCAAGACATCATGAACGAAATCGAAGGCAGAATCAGAGCTACACTAAAACCAGAAGAAGCTACAGATTTGTTTGCTGATGATCAACAAGAAACACTAGATATAGAATAAATTCA
>HG326669.1:53127-63354 GCA_000308255.3 Anaerococcus pacaensis 9403502
CCCCTTTTTTTTACAGAAAAGTAAGTTGATTGAGGTCCCTATCAGAGAGTTTAGTTAAGGAAATGCCGATTAGCCTGATTGATTCTCCCTTATAAATATCATCAAGGAGCTCAGAGGCGGTCTTTAAGATATCTTCCTTAAGGTATATCGGCTCTTGGAGGGTGATGGCGCGGCTAGTCGTTTTAAAGTCAGCATTCTTTAATTTAAGATTGACTGTCTTTCCTTGGATATTTTTACCAGCCAGGTCTGATTCTATTTTTGCTGATATTTCTGCTAAATATATTTTAAGTACATTAACATCCGACGTATTTTCCCTAAAAGTACGTTCTCTACCAAGAGATTTACGTTCTCTTATAGGATTTACGTCTCTATCATCCGCACCTCTTATTACCTTATAGATGTATTTGCCGTGCTTACCAAATAAGTCTGTCAGATAATCTATATCTAGTTTCATCAAATCAGAGATTTTATATATACCGATTTTGTGAAGCTTTTCTACTCCATGGCTACCTAGGCCATGGACTTTTTTTATGTCAAGGGGAAGAAGTATATCTGGCAGATCAGATTCAGATATTTCCTTTATCCCATGAGGCTTGTTCCAATCTGAGGCAAGCTTAGCTAAAAATTTATTGTAGGATATACCTATTGATACATTGATACCAGTTTTAGAAAATACTTCATCTTGGATTTTGTGGGCAAGGGCTAAAGGGTCATCTGATACTACTTTTAGATAGGCTTCATCCACAGAGACTTGTTCTAAAGTAAGCGCATAGTCTTCTATCACAGCAAATACCTCTTCGGATTTTTCTCTATAATAAGGATGATCTACTGGTACTAGGACAAGATTTGGACAAAGCTCACGCGCCATAAATACAGGCATTGCTGAATGGATCCCGTATTCTCGGGCCTTGTAATTGGCCGTTGTAATTATAGATTTATTTGTAGTTCCTCCTACCGCTGCCGGAATATTTTTGAGATAAGGATTCCTAAGCTCCTCACAGGAAGCATAGAAGGCATCACAGTCTATGTGTAAAATATCATTCATTTAATCACCATTATCACTATACTTATATAATCTTGGGTATAAATAGATAAACAATGAAATGGGAAGGATAGCCAAATGGATAATACTAACAATATAAATGAAGAATATCTAGAAAGACTAAAAAATGGAGAAACAATCGTCATTCCTCTCCACGAAGAGCGAGTAACAGTCAGAAAAGAAAAAAGACAAGTAGAAGAAATCATTATCAGGCGCGAAAAATATATTGAAATGGAAAAAATCCAAGTTGAGGTCAAAAAAGAGATTGTTACTATAGATCAATCGAAATTAAATTACGAAGATATTGAGAAATAAATTTAAAAAAGCAAAAAAACATAATTATTATGTTAGATAATAAATGTGTCGGGTATATATGAACTAGAACATGATAATCATGAGTTCAAAAAATAAAGGAGATTTATAATGGCAAATTTTGAAACATTTAGAACAGAAGAAGAATTACTAGCGAGAATTGATCAACTTAGAGCACAAGGTTTTAACGACAGTGAACTAGAAGTTATTTCTGCTAATGAATTTAACAATGATAACCTTAGATATTACGGAATTTCTGATAGATCAAGAAGAAATGAATTAGATCCAGAATACGATGGTATTTATGCATACTATACAGGCGAAGACTTAGATCCAGCTTACTTTGGTGAATTCGGATTTGATAGAAACGTATCTGACGAAGCTCTTACAGCTGTAGAAGGCGGCAACTACGTACTAGCTATCGAAAGAGAAGGATATATGGAAGATCCTACTTATGTAGATAACATTTACGAAGATAGAAAAGACTTCATCGATGAAGACATCAGAAACAGAGAAGATCTTTCAGCACACGATAAAATCAGACTTCACGAAGAAAGATTAAGAGTTAACAAAGAAAGAGTTCAAACTGGTGAAATCGGCCTTAAAACAGAAGTAGTAACAGAAACTCAAGAAATCGAAGTTCCGGTAGAAAAAGAAAGAGTAACTATCGAAAGAAGGGCTGTTGATGAAGCTTCTACAGATGGATTTAGCTTTGATGAAGTTAGAGAAGAAGTTAGAATTCCAATCCACGAAGAAAGAGTATCAGTAGAAAAAGATACAGTAGTTTCTGAAGAAGTGTCTGTAAATACAGAAACAGTTACAGAAAACCAAAGAGTATCTGAAGATGTTAGAAAAGAAAGACTTGACGTTGTTGAAACAGGTGACGTTCGCGAAGTTGACTCTGAAAGAAGAGAAGATATCTAATTTACTATAAAGACTCTAAAACCTAGGTTCGCCTAGGTTTTATTTTTTTTGTTGGAATAAGGCCTAAGTTAAAGTAAAATTAACATATGAGAATAGACAAATTTTTAAAAAATTCTAGAATTATAAAGAGAAGACAAGTAGCAAAAGAAGCTTGTGAAAATGGAAGAGTAACTATTAATGGATCAATCGCCAAACCAGGCAGTGTAGTAGCCGAGGGCGATATTATAGAAATAGCATTTGGTAATAGCAACCTCAAGGTAAAAGTCCTAGACCTAATAGAAGGTGCCAAAAAATCAACTGCTGAAGAAATGTATGAGGTAATAGATGGCTAGGTCCAAATCTTATCAGAAAAAAAGAAAGCAGAGCAATAAGAAGTTTCTATTAGCTATATGCCTAGTAGTGGCTGCTTCTGTGTCATATCATATGTATACTCTAAAGGCCATGGATAAAGAAATCACATTATTAAATAATGAGATTTCTTCAAATCAAAAGAAAATGACAGATATAGAGTCTGAAATCACAAGAATTGAGGAAGATTTCAAAATAAGAAATACAGATGGTTTCAAGGAAAAGATTGCTGAAGAACGCCTGGGTATGGTCAAAGAAACAGAAGATGACAACTAAGGATCTAGAAAATAGATTTAGGAAAAACATAGATGGGCTTATCGATTATGGGGATACAATAATCGTAGGCACAAGTGGTGGACCAGATAGCATGCTATTGGCCCACTTATTATATGGAATAAAAGATGAGCTTAATCTTCATATCATCCTTGCCCACTTAAATCACTTGCACAGAGATGAGGCTATTTTTGATGAGAAACTAGTAGAGGATTTTGCTAAGAGCCGTGATCTAGATTTTAAATCAAAAAGAGCCAGCATGGATAATTTTGCCAAGGCGCATAAGATTTCTCCAGAGGATGCTGGCAGAAGACTGAGATATGAATTTTTTAATGAGCTTGCAAGTGGGTTTATAAATGCAAAAATAGCAGTAGCCCACATCATGGACGATCAGGCCGAGACTGTGATAATGAGAATGATAAGGGGTACAGGCCTTGCTGGACTATCAGCTATGGATTATAGGTCAGCCAATATAATTAGGCCTATTTTAAATTTTAAAAAATCAGAGATTATTGATTATTTAGATGAGAATAATATAACTTATGCAATAGATCAGACTAATCTTAGCTCTAACTACACCAGGAATTTCATCAGAAATGAAATTATCCCATTAATGAATGAGATAAATCCAGGTGCAGTAGAAAATATCTTTCAAATGACAGAACTTTTACGAGAAGATGAGCAAATCGTAAATGATAATGTCCTTAAAATTTATAATGAAATTATTAGATATGAAAATACTGGCATAAGCTTTGATAGGTTAGAATTTGAAAAATTAGATAAGCCTTATCAAACGAGATTACTAATCAAGGCTATTTGTGATATAAATGATGAGTTTAAGGATTTTAGCAAAGAAAATATAGATGATTTTATAAGGCTCACAGACCTTGATACAGGCAAGCAAATTACAAAAGATGATTTGCTTTTTGTAAAAAATTATAAGACCTATACACTAAGTAAAATATCTACTGGCGAAGAAAAAAATTATTCGATTTATCTAAACGAGAATGATAGCATAAGCTTTGGACCATATAAGATTTCAACAAAACTTGTGACATCGATTGATGGAAAAGGCAGGCAGATAGCTTATTTTGACTATGACAAACTTAGATTTCCCCTAGAAGTACGAAATCGAAGAAATGGAGATAAATTTAGGCCCAAGGGTTTTAATCATACAAAAAAGCTAAAAGATTATTTCATTGATGAAAAGATTGATAGAAATATGAGGGATAGGATTCCACTTATTATATCAAACGAAGAAATCATATGGATAGTTGGGATGCGAGAATCTAGCAGTTGTCAAATTGATAAAGGTACTACAAATATTTTAAAAATAGAGGTGACTTATGATAAATGATACTAATGCTTTGATAGAAAAAATATTGATTGATGAGGAAAGTATAAATCAACGAATCAAAAAACTAGCTAATAGCATAAACGATTATTACAAAGATAGAGATACTCTTATCATAGTAGGAATACTCAAGGGATCTGTTATGTTTATGTCTGAATTAGCTAAGTACATCAAAGTAGATACCAATCTCGAATTTATGGCGGTTTCATCATATGAGGGAACTACATCATCAGGCAATGTCAAAATTCTTAAAGATTTAGATACAGATATCAAATATAGGGATGTGCTCCTAGTAGAAGATATTATTGATACTGGTCAGACTTTACTTAAATTAAAAGAAAATCTAGCCAAAAGAGAACCTGCTGAGATAAAAATAGTCACCCTGCTTGATAAACCTGAAAGGCGCGAAGTTGATATAAGACCAGACTGGTATGGATTTAAAATACCAAATGAATTTGTAGTAGGCTATGGCCTAGATTACAATCAAAGCCTGAGAAATTTACCATACATAGGGGTGCTAAAAAGATCAGTTTATGAAAATTAAAAAGGAGGAAGAATGAATAAAAATCTTGATTCATTTATTATAATTTTATATGTAGGTATAACTTTATTTTTTGTATACCGTTTGATTAAGGGCCAAAGAAGCAAGGTCCATCTTGAAGGTGAAGCCCACGATTTTACTAGAGCTACTTCAAGCTTTGAAAAGATATTATTTGCCATATTACTTGTAACAGGGGTTGTGAATTTTTATAATGGCTACAGACAAGGCATAAATACTGCGATGATAACAGCAGTTGTGATGATTATACTAGCTGTAGTGTTTGCCCTTGCTTCACGCAATAAATTCTATATTGCAGAAAATGGCATACTTGTAAATTCAAGTTTTTATAACTATAAAGAAATCAAAAAATGGGGCTTTGATACAGAAAAAGCAGACTTTGTCATGCAAGTTAAAAGAAATAATCAAGTCTCAAATGAAGTGGTAAAAGTCGAAAGAGACGATATAGAAGAAATCAACACATTAATTAGAAAGTATAAGCTAAATAAATAGCTTGAATTTAGAGAAGAAAGCCGTATTATATTAGAGTTAAATTCGAAAGATTTATCCTAAGGAGAATGGCATGTTACTTGTAGTAGATATAGGAAATACCAACACAGTACTTGGTGTTTATGATAATGATAATTTATTATTTCGATACAGAGTGGCTACGAATTTAAAGCGAACCAGCGATGAATTAGTAGCTACCCTTTTTAATATGTTCATTATTCACGGTGTGAACAAAGATGATATCCATGATACTATAATTTCTTCAGTAGTACCTGACATCATGTATTCATGGCAATCATGCAATAGAAAACTATTTGGTAGAGAAGCACTTATAGTAGACTATCTAACAGACACTGGCATCAAAATCGACTATGATTCACCACGTGAGGTGGGGGCTGACAGGATAGTAGATGCGGTTGCAGTTTACCATAAATATGGAGGTCCTGCTATTATAGTTGATATGGGCACAGCTATCACTTTTGATGTCATCACACATGATGCCAGATATTTAGGCGGATCTATTTCCCCAGGTATTAAAATTGCACAAGATGGACTCTTTGGAGCTACTGCGCAATTGCCTAAGATTGAACTTAGAGTACCAACTACAGCTATTGCAACCACTACATCTGAAAGTATCAATGCAGGTATAGTATACGGCTATATAGGCATGGTAGATGGCGTGATTGGACAGATTGAAAAGGAACTTAGAGAAAATCATGGTATAGAAGGCGATATTAACGTCATAGCAACCGGTGGTTTCTCAGAACTCATATCATCTGAATCTAAATATATCAATATCATTGAACCAGACCTCATGTTAGATGGTCTAAGACTCATCTATGACAGGATTAAAATATAAAGAAATCACACTTGCTCCACTAGCTGGTGTGACTGATGTAGCCTTTAGGATAATCTGCGAAAAATACGGGGCGGATAAGACTTTTACCGAAATGGTAAATGTCAACGCCATGGCCTATAATAACAGGCAAACAGAAGAGCTGATGTATATATCAGATCTAGAAAAAAGGGCAAATATACAATTATTTGGTAGAGATATAAACCATATCGAAGCTGCTATAAAGGAAAAGATTAATCCCCTAGATAATGTGGAGGAAATTAGCTTTAATATGGGCTGTCCTGCACCAAAGATATTTAAAAACGGCGAAGGCTCGGCCCTTATGAAAGAGCCAAAGCTTGTAGACAAAATTACCAAAACCTTTAGAGCTTCCACAGATAAAAAGCTAAATGTGAAGTTTAGGACTGGTGTAGATGACTCATCTAAAAATTATCTAGAAATCGGAAAAATATGCGAAGATAATGGGATAGATTATGTAATCCTTCACGGCAGGACTCGAGACCAGCACTACCAGGGCAAGGCCAATTGGGAAGATATTAGAATCTTAAAAGAAAACTTATCAATACCAGTCATAGCCAATGGCGATGTCTTTACAGTAGAAGATTTTATAAATATAATGGATGTTACAGGCGCTGATGGCGTGATGATAGCTAGAGGAGCTATGGGTAATCCCTTTCTCTTTAAATACATCAAGGACTATCTGGCAAATGGAACATATGAAAAAGTATTATACAGCGAAATAATTAATCAGATAATAGAACAATATGAACTCTCGCTCAAATTTAAAGATGAGAGACTAGTTGTAAATCAAATGCGAAAGCACGTAGGCTGGTATATCAAGGGCCTACCTAATGCAACAAAAATAAGAGAAGAAGTGAACACGCTAAAAACTAAGGAAGAAATCTTTAGTTTATTATATAAGTACAAGACGGAATTAGAGGATACAAATGGCTGAAAACAAAGAAGTAATATTATCAAAAGAATACCTAGAAAAGCTTGAAGATGAGCTAGAATACCTAAAGACAAAAAGAAGACCAGAGATAGCAGAAAAAATCAAAATTGCTAGAAGCTTTGGTGACCTATCAGAAAATGCTGACTACGATGAAGCAAAAAATGAGCAAGGTGAAGTAGAAAGCCGTATTGCTAAAGTAGAAGACATGATTAGAAATGCAAAAACTATCGAAGTTGATGTAAATTCTGATGAAGTTGGAGTGGGCAATACTGTATCAGTATACGATGAAGAGTTCGATGAAACTCTAGAGTACAAAATCGTAGGTACAGCTGAATCTGACCCAGTAAAGGGCTTTATCTCAAATGAGTCACCAGTAGGTGCAGCTCTTATCGGCAAAAAAGTAGACGATAGGGTAGAAGTTGTAACTCCAAATGGTAAACTTTATTTTACCATCAAAGCAATTAATTAAGGAGAGGCCATGACCGATAACACAAAAGATTTAAATGAAATGCTAAAAATCAAGAGGGAAAAGCTAGAAGAGCTAAAGGCAAATGGCAAAGACCCTCATGAGATTACAAGCTTTAAAGATCGTACACCATCAAAAGAAATCAAGGATAATTTTGACCAATACGAAGGAAAGTCAATTAGAATAGCTGGCCGTATCATGGCTAAACGTGGCCATGGCAACATGAGCTTTATGGATATCCAAGACGAATCTGGGGTAATCCAAATTGTAAATCGTAAAAATGTTATCGGTGATGAATTTAAAGAAGTAAAGAAGTATGACATTGGTGATATAGTTGGTATCGAAGGGGATGTCTTTAGAACAAACCAAGGGGAAATCTCTATTGAAACCAAAGTCCCTCAACTATTAACCAAGTCCCTACAAATCCTGCCAGAAAAATGGCATGGCCTAAAAGATCCAGACCTTAGATATAGACAAAGATACCTTGATTTAATAGTAAATCCAGAAGTGAAAGAAGTATTTTATCTAAGAAGTAAAATCATCACTGAAATCAGAAGATTTTTGGATGGTAGGGGTTTTCTTGAAGTTGAAACTCCAATCTTAAATACAATTGCTGGGGGAGCTACTGCTCGTCCATTTATCACCCATCACAATACTCTAGATATCGACATGTATCTAAGAATTGCTAACGAACTTTACCTAAAAAGACTAATCGTAGGTGGTTTTGACAAGGTATATGAAATGGGCCGTATGTTCCGTAACGAAGGTATGGATGCTACCCACAACCCAGAATATACCGCAATGGAATTATACCAAGCCTATGCTGACTACGAAGACATGATGGAGATTACAGAATCTATGGTAGAAACTGTAGCCAAAAATGTCCTAGGCACAACTGTTATCGAATACGATGGCAAAGAAATAGACCTCAAGGCTCCATGGGCGAGAGTTTCTATGATTGACTCTATTAAAGATGAGATAGGTGTAGACTTTAATGAAATAACTTCTTATGAAGATGCTGTAGCTATTGCCAAAGAGAAAAATGTTGAGGTCAAAGAATCACGTGGCGAAATCATAGCAGAATTCTTTGAAGAATATGTAGAGGATAAGCTAATCCAACCAACCTTCATCATCGATTATCCAGTTGAAATCTCACCATTAGCTAAGAGAAAAAATGAAGATAAGAGTCTCACATACAGATTTGAAGCCTTTATCAATGCCAAAGAAGTTGCAAATGCCTTCACAGAGTTAAATGATGCTGCTGACCAAAGAGAGCGTTTTGAAGCACAAGTAGCTAAACGCGAAAAGGGTGATGACGAAGCTCAAATGATGGACCACGATTTCGTAAATGCATTAGAAGTAGGCCTACCTCCTACAGGTGGTCTAGGTATAGGAATCGACAGAGTAATCATGCTTCTAACTGGCCAACACTCTATTCGTGATGTATTATTATTCCCAACAATGAAGCCAATAGGCTTAGAAAAGGCAGAAAATGGGGATTCGTCAAAAGAAACTTACGAAACTTACGACAAACTTACGACAGAAAAAATCGACTTTTCAAAAGTAAAAGTAGAGCCATTATTTGAAGATATGGTTGATTTTGATACATTCTCAAAATCTGATTTTAGAGTTGTAAAAGTCAAAAACTGCGAAGAAGTTCCTAAGTCAAAAAAACTATTGAAATTTACATTAGATGATGGTTCTGAAAAAGAAAGAGTTATTTTATCTGGTATTAAGGAATATTACAGCGCAGAGAGCTTAATTGGAAAGACACTGCTTGCGATTTGTAATCTTCCTCCACGTAAGATGATGGGAATCGACTCAGAAGGTATGATTATATCTGCAATTTGCGAGTACGACGGAGAAGAAAAACTAAACTTAATAATGTTGGATGATAATATTCCAGCAGGATCAAAATTATATTAAAGGACACGCTAATTATGAAACTGGGGTTTGTTATGAATCCCAGTTTCATTTTTAGGGGTATGTATGAGATGGATAATTAGAATAATTTTATTACCGATAAGATTAGTGTTGAGTTTGCTCATAGCTTTTTTAACCTTCATATTAAGTTTGAGTACTGCGTTGTTAAGCGTAGTTTCTACTTTAATTTTTATAATTGGATTAGCTAGCATATTTCAAGGAGACAAGCAAATTGTAATTGAAGCACTAATATTAGCATTTTTATTTAGTCCATTTGGATTACCTAAATTAGGTATATATGTTATTGGATTATTAGAATTATTAAACTATAAAATAAAATCAATTTAAAGAAAAATAAATATTAGAAAATCTTAGACGATAGAAAGCAATATTCTGTCGTCTTTTTTTATTTTAAGGAAAGGAGGTAGAAATGAATTTTGATTATTTTTATAATAGGCAATCTGAAATGTATAACTTCATTAGGTTACCTATGGTATTAATGGAAGATGAAGTTTTTGAGAGTATTTCTATTGAAGCTAAAGTTTTGTATTCATATATGCTTAATCGAATGGGTCTTTCATACAAAAATGGCTGGATAGATGAAGATGGAAAAGTCTTTATTTACTACACAATTGAAAGTATAAAAGATCAATTTAATTGTGCAAGTGAAAAAGCAAATAAATTAATAGCTGAGCTTGATATTAAATCAGGAATAGGACTGATTGAAAA
>HG326670.1 GCA_000308255.3 Anaerococcus pacaensis 9403502
CTTATATCCTTTCTTGTAATAAAAAAACGACTAGATTTTTATTTCTAATCGTTTTCGTTTTAAATATTATAATTTGCTATATTCCATTTTAATTTTATGTTTTCTATATTTCTTTCCATGTAATCCCAATCTGAAGTACCTCTACTGTCTATTGGCAATTTAATTTTTATATCTGTCAATACTGTGCTAGATATTTGATCTTTATATTCAGTATTTTTTAAAGCTTGCCTAATAATTGAAGTTAAATAGAATGCTACTTCTCTATTCAATTCTTTATTTTTTAATTTTAAACAACTTTAATAAACTGACAAATTTTCATGAAAATTTGCAGCCGATTTCATACCCGTCATACCAAAAAACTATCCAAAGAATAATTTCAATGGATAGTTTTTTATATTGCTAATTTAATTGTTTATCTCTTCATCATTTTTGATTAGCTCAGCTTTTACTAAAAGCCTTTTATCGTTTTTTGGGTAGGGGTGACACGCCATTAAAAAGAGTTTTGTCTTTCCTTCTTCTCGAGTAAATTTACTCCAATCTGTAGGTTCAATCACTTCTTTATCAACTACTTTGTAATAGAGTTCTTCTTCCCTAGTAGTAATCTTTAGCTCATCACCTTTTTCCAACTTGTCGATATTTAGAAAAGATTGTGTTTCGTTTATCCCTCCTCTGTGCCCCGCAAGAACAGTTATAGTATTTTCCTCTGAAGTCGGTATATCTGTATCTTCAACAATACCTGAACCTTCTAATAAAGATTGTTCACTTGTATTATCACTAATAGGGGTAATTACTCCTATCTTATCGATTCTAAGAACGCCTATAGCTGTATCTTCTATGGAGTCTTTTGGTGCAACACTTTGTTTTGTTTCGTCCTTTTTTTCGTAATTTTCAAAAGGAGGTAATTCTTGTTTTATTTGTTTTTCCAGATTAATGGATTCTTCTTTCTTTAATTCTATCCTCTTATGGTTTAGAAATAGAAAAGCAATAGAAAAAACAATGAATATTAACCCGACTGCAAGAAGAAATTTACTTAGATAATCTTTTTTTTGCTTATTTGACATTTTTCTTTCTTCTTGAATTTATTCTCTTTTTTCTTTGAATTCCAGCAAAAGTAGAAAGATTACCTAGTCCCAATAAAATCCAAGCATAGGTTGATGGATTTAATCCGTTTCCTGTTTTAGGTAGAGGCTTACCTGGTAAAGGAGTCTTAGGAGTCTTTGGTGTAACTGGCGTTCCAGGATTATTTGGCTTTTCTGGTTCTTTTGGAGTTTCAGGCGTATTTGGTTCTTGTGGGTCATTAGGTTTATTTGGTTTATTTGGTTCTTCTGGCTTACCTGGCTCCCTTGGTTTTTCTTCTTTATTTACAATTGTAAATCCATCTTTCATATTGCCAAGATAATTGACATCAAACCATCTTCCATCTAGTTTTATTGTATTTCCAACTTCGCCAATTTCTTTTATCGTATAGTGGTAGTCGTGCGTAGAATTTGTACCTTTCTTAACATCTAAGTTCTTGAATTCTCCACTCCAATTATTGTCTTTATTCAAATCAAGAAGTTTTCCAGTAGCTTCCCCATCTCTATAAAGTTCTACTACGATTTTGTCTACTGGCTTATTTCCATATAAAGTCCAGTCTTTCTTAACTTTAATCGTTATAGTATCTGGTTCAGATGGTGTTGGTGGTGTAGGCGGTGTTTTAGGCTCTTCTTTATTTGTAATTGTAAAGCCATCTTTCATAGACCCACTGTAATTTACTTTGTACCAAGTTCCATTCATTTTAATTGAACCAGTTTCTTCTCCGACTTCTTTTACTGAATATTTATAGGCTTCTTTTGAGTCTAGCTTTTCTACTACGTCTAAGTCTTTGAATTCTCCACTCCACTTATTGGATTTACTTAGTTCTAACTTTTTACCTGTAGATTTTCCATCTCTGTAGAGTTCTACTTCTATTTTTTCTACTGGAGCTGCTATTTCTTTTCCGTCTTTATCTTGCCAAATCTTTTCAACCTTGATGTCTTCTTTTGGTGGATCTAGTGGTGTTGGCGGAATTGTTGGCTCTTCTTCGTTAGTTATAGTGAATCCATCTTTCATACTTCCGCTATATTTTACTTCATATTTATTGTTTCCTATTGCCACTTTGCCTCTTTCTTCTCCAACTTCTTTGATTGTGTAGGCAAAAGCTTCAGTCTTTTCTAATGATTCATATACAGGGAGATTTTCAAATTTTCCTGCCCAGTTGTTTCCTGCGCTTAGGGTTAATTTATTTCCTGTAGCTTCTCCGTTCTTATATAGTTCTACTTCAATTTCATCTACTGGTGATTTAATAGCTTCTCCGTTTGAGGCTTTAAATTCTTTTTTTACTTTAATCTCTCTAACCGGCGGTTCCATTGGAGTCCATGGCTGTTTTAAAATAGAATTGATGAAAGGATATACAATATAGACTCTTACGGAGTCCCCGCCTAAACCATAACTAATGTCTATATAATCATCTCGGTCTAATTTAGATATATATTTTTCTACCCTACTCATTGACATTCTGTAGCTATTGAAGTCTTCTCCTAAATTAGTCTCCCAAATTTTCCTTACAAGTTCTACAGGCTCTTCGCTAAGCTCGCCCGGATTTTCATAATCGGTGGTATTAAATGTATGAAATATATTTTTTTCATTTTGCCCATCATATTTAAAATAATGATATCTCTCTTCATACCTATCATTCTTAACAAGTTTATAGTTACTTGGCAATTCTGTTATCCTAAAAGTAAACTCACGTGCTTCACCTTCTGGGACTTCATAAGTGTATTCAAGGAACTCTTCCTTAGCTGATCCAGATAGTATACTTCTAGCTATGTTATATAAAATTCCAACTTCTTCATCACTGAGTTCATCCAAGGATTTGATATCTCTGTCCATCATTTTAGATATCATCTTATATAGATGAACTTTGTTTTTAGCAAATTGTTTTAATTGGTTTTCTATTGTAAATGATTTTTGCTCTTCTTTTTCTACTTCTTTATTCTCTGATAAAGCTTCTATTTTAAAATTGAATGTCCATTCTTTTGGTGCATCATTAACCAAATAAGATAAGGTTTCTCTCATTTCATCTGTATTAACTTTTGGCAAACCTAATATTTTTGCAATAGGAATTTCAAGTGAAATTTCTTTTAAATTTTTATGCCATCCACCATTAACTATCTGATCTTTATGATTCTTATTGAGATTAAACTCTTTTGATGAGGAGTAAGTGTACTGGTCATCTTTATATTGGTCAGTCATATGATTACCCTTATCTGAATCTTCAACATTTTTAGTGGTCTTATAATTATCAGGGCGAATCATTTCTACAAAGTATTTTCCTTTGTTATAGACATTAAACTCATAATGTCCATTCTCGTCGGTAGTTGCTATATATTCTTTTCCTTCAGTATCTTTGGCAACTTCAAAACTACCATCTTCATTTACTTTCATCAACTTTACTTTAGTATTCGCTAATAGTTTTTCACCTTCTGTATAAGTCCCATTTTGATTTTTATCTTCCCAACTAATACCACTTACTTTGCCCTCGATGGGATCAAGCTTTACTATATTCGATTCTTCTGAACTGTTTACACTTGGAGAAATCGAAGTCGATAAGGTAGATGAGTTGTTAATTTGATTTTCCCCAGAAGAATTGTTTGTACTTAGTAGGCTACCCTCGATAGCAATACTACCTTTTACATCTGCTTCATCCTCTACAAGGCTTGTAAATACTACCTTTAGAGTACCCCCCCCGATTCAGAATTAGGGTTATTTACTTGTGCTTTTGCAACTTGCACTCCATCAAGAGTATGTACTGCAAAGTTGCTTTTTGATGCCTTAAAACCTTTAGGAAGAGTGACATTAAAATAGTCTCCTTCTTTAATATCTGCTCCATATTCACTGGCATCCCAGTCTATTTCTAGTCTACAGTCCTTATCTTCCTCAATTTTCTCATTAAGATCAATGGTATTACCTTTTCGATCTTTGACTTCTATCCTACTAACTCTTGTTTTTGACAAATGATTTACACCTTGCGCAAATGCTTCACCAGTTGGTACAATTGTACCTAACAGCATCAAACAAGCTAAAAAAAATGCTGTTATTTTTTTACATTTTAACATTATTTCCTCCTTTTCTTTCTTTTTTTCAGAAACATCCCATATACAATGAAATTTATTCCGATGAAAAAGTATCTATACATGATAATATTACCACTTTTCAAGATTTTTTACCATTTTTTGTAAGTTTTTACATCAAATTCATCCGACACTATTTTTAGCTTATATATTGGAAGAGTTGACTATAATACTTTGTGATGTCTTAAGCCATTAGATTAGATTGACTAAAATCAAGTAAGGGCTAATTTATAGTCCCTATCACACCACCCGTACGTACCGTTCGGCATACGGCGGTTCAATATTTTCTTGTATCATATTATTTATTACTTATGTATCTATTTAACTTTATTCTTTTTGTATCTGAACCTTAAGAGATGAATACGTCCTTCCTTGTGTTCCATCAAGTCATAGTACATCATTTTCAAATATTACAATAAATATCGTTCCTCCCTTCGCTCCATTTCCATTACAGAAACTTCTTCACTACTATGGATTCTGCTGACTTCTCACTATTCGTTGTTACTACTATTTCGCTATTGCTTTCTCTCTCCTAGATGTCACCATCTAAAACTTGCAAGTCGCTATTAGATTCGTTGGTAACTACGCTCTGTAGGGATTTTTACCCCAGCATTAAAACATGCCCGTCATAACAAAAAAATAAAGGCAGTCCGAATACTGCCAATATTTATCTCTCTGTATCTTTGCTATGGTCTTTCTTATTTGACTTAGCTTTATCATCTGTCTTAAAGCTTTTTATTTGACCAGTCTCTTGATCAATGTTGTCTTCAGCTTCATCAAAGCCTAATACCAATTTCGGATAATCCCTAGCTTGATCTTCTATCCTTAAAGTCATTCACTATTCCTCTTCACTAAAATTGTCTTCAAAACTAATAATATCATTAGGAGTGCAAGATAGAGCCTTACATATTCTTTCTAAATTTTTAAATGTAATTGGTTTATCCTTGCCCATTTGTGCCATAACATTTGTTGTAAGTCCTGCCATATCTATTACATCTGTTTTCTTTAATCCTTTTTTTGCTAACTGTATCCATAATGGTTTATAGTTAAGTGCCATAATATCCCTCTTTTTCTGTTCATTAGATTTATTTAATTATAGTATGAATATTGATTTCATTCAATCTTACATTGATTTAGTGATTTGTTTTAGAGAATTTGCGTCTTCTTTTTTCGAATTTATCTATTAAAGTCATAAATAAAACATCATAAACTATAAATAGTATAACTCCTATTATTACTCCAATTGGATTTGGAAGTCCAAAATAACTGGCAGTTATAGCAATCGCAAAAATACATGTAATAACTATAATTTGAATTATTAGATACACTATTTTACCCATTAGACTGCCTTAACATCATCAAAAGAAGAAACGAAATAAAAAAAATAAGTGCTATTATATAATCTCTTATTCTAAAAAAGAAGTACAATGATGACAAAAACGTCGTAAATATAGCTATTATCAATAGCATATTTCTGAACTTTTCTAATCTACTTTTACGCATCATAAAGCCTCCAAACTCTCTGACAATTATCTATTGCATGGTTTAATGCAGTAACTTCAACAATGACTGCACCTTCCGCGGTAGCAACTTCACCCGCTCTTTATTAGATTAATTTAATTATAGCATAAATATTGATTTCATTCAATCTTACATTGATTTAGTGATTTGTTTTAGAGAATTTGTTGTGTTATTCCGTCCTTATTTTGCCATAAATTGCTTAATACCTTGAGATTTAGCACCAGGGTTATCATTACCATAACCTTCCATTAAGTTAATAACTCCCCATGCTCCTAAACCTGCACCAATTGCAGTTACAAGTGTCTTTAAAACTCCAACTCCAGCTGTAAAAAATTCCATACTATTCCTCCTCGTTTTCTTTCTCTTTCTTTTCTATTTTGTTTAGTGATTTAACTATAAAGTTCTTGTAGACCTTATCTCCTTTTTTGTTTTCTTTGAAATATCCAAAGACATGGATTAGATCCCCTTTTTCAAATTCTTTTACAATTTCTACCTTTTCTCCATATACTGAGCAATTTGTATATTCTTTGCCCTTTCCATATTTTTTTACAAGAGCAAAATTTGCTACTTGAACAATTTCTTCATCTTTTTCAAATTCTGAAAATTCAGCTTCCTTAACTAAATTTGCATTAATATTTATCATTTCTCTATCCATAATTTCTTCTCCTTGATTTATAAATTCCAATTAAAAAAGCGACTGAACTTATATTTCAATCGCTAAATACCTTATATATTAAATTGTTTTAAGTAGGACTTCTTATCCTTACCATTTTAACCTCCTAATTTAGAGCATAAAAAAAGACGATAGAGTTTTTAATTTCTATCGCCTATCAACACTTTATTTATAGTCTTCTAAAATCGATACTTCAAGGTCTATCGCTTTAAATGTAACAGTTATTCCTACTTCTTCTTTTACTATTTTTTCAAATAGCTCAGCTATATCATATGGGGACATATCATATATATTTTCATACCATTCATTGCTTTCATCGTACATTGTCTCACATATTGCTTCAATATAATTTTTCTTATCCCTTGTGAGTTCTGTATCACTTTCTAGAATAAACTGCTCCCCATTTATATTTAATATAATTAAAGATGATTTTCTATTTTCACACATTTTGCTTTCTCCGTAAAATCAAATGTTTAACCTATTTATTTTATAACTTGATTTTAACCTTACCTTATCTCTATTTGTTAAATACTCTTCCACATCAAACAAGTTTTTCTTATCATAATCTTCCAACAACTTATAATTCTTATGTTTTGTAATATCAAACTTATCAGATATAAAAGGTCTTACTCCTCTTAGTTGGTATATACACTTACCACCATCCATTACAGTTATTTCATCTTGGCTCATAAGTTCCTTGCCAGTTTTTTGATAATTTAGTCCAAAAGATTTTTGGTTGGATCTTGTTTCTGATGTGTTATATAGGTCTATGGTTTCTTTTCCTAAAGTTTCAGATAATTCTTTTACTGTTGTTTTTTCTTTTCCTCCTAGAAATAGTGTTGAGTCACAATTACCAACTATTGTATCTGCATGGTCTTTATAAATTGCTTTTAATTGAGATTGTGCTTGCAGAATTATACTTGCTGATATTTCTCTTGAACGAATTGTTGCAATCAATTTTTCAAATTTTGGAATTAAACCAATATTTGCAAACTCATCAAGTAGACATCTTACATGAACTGGAAGTCTTCCTCCATAAACATCATCTGCCTTATCACATAGTAGATTAAATAATTGGGAATACATTATTGAGACTACGAAGTTAAAAGTATCGTCAGTATCTGATATTATTACGAATAAAGCAGTTTTTCTATCTCCAATTTTATCGAGTTCTAATTCATCTTCACTCATTAGCTCTCTAAGCTCTCTTATATCAAAAGGTGCAAGTCTTGCTCCACAAGATATTAGAATTGACTTTGCAGTTTTTCCTGTAACCACTTGTCAAGGACTTTCTAATCATTTTTATCGTCTTTTTGATGTTTTTCCCTCTCCATTTCTCTAAGCATTATCCTTTTCAATTTATCTTGCATGGTTTCAGTCGCATTTTCATTAAAATGGACTACAACCTCGTAAGTTGCCTTTCCAATCTTCTTTATGGTCTTTGTTCCTGTATTATGTTCATTTTTATTTTCGTGCATATTAGTTTCCCTCCTGTTAGTTGCAATCAAAAAAAGACGATAGAGTTTTATTTCTACCGCCTTTCACAAGTCTTGTAGCTATTCATTTAATAACGCTTTGCCATTTACATATTAAATTTTCAAATCCTTATTGTTCAGCATTCCGCCAAACATCGTATGATACATATCCTTGGAAGATTCCTCTATCTTTGTAATACTTGATATTTTATTTCCTGCATCTTTTGATGATGCTCCGCAAAGATAAAAGGCTTCATTTTCTGTTCCATAGTCAATAGCAATATACCTATCGTGATATTTTTTACCTGCAATTTTCATCTTCAGTCTGATATTAGGGTAATCTTTTCTAAAATCGTTTAGGATATTTTTTGTCAGCATATCCTTGTTTTTTACATTGTCGCTAAAGACTATAATTTCAACATTGTCTTTTGCAGCCCTAAGAAGTTCTAATGTTTTTAGCCCTATATAGTTATCTATCACATAAATACTTTTCTTTGCAGACTTATATATTTTTGTATAGGCAACATCTGCTTCAATCTTATCTCCGTTCATTAAAAGGAAATGCTTGTATGTGTCCGGATCTATAAAATTATCCATAACCTTTTTCAAATCTTCTTTTGTAGCTAAAGTACTAATTTTATTGTTTATTGTTGCTATATCCTTTGTATTTTGGTTTGTCTGTACTGCTATTTGTAATAATTCTTTCGAGGTGATAAAGTCTTGGTTTTCAACTATAAAATCTTTCATCTGCTTAAACATTCGTATTAAAGCCTTGCTTTGCTTGACAGCAAGTTCTCCTCTTAATACAGTCATCAGCATATAAATACCTTGTTCTGTAAAGGCATAAGGCATATATCTTCTACCGCCTGAACCTTCATCTGATTTTGAGGTCAAAAATTTTGACCTCAAAAATTCCCATTCATTTTTGGTAAGTTGAAATCTAAAATCTTCATCAAATTTTTCTATGTTATTCTTAACTTGCTGATTAAATGTTTTTGTTTCATACCCATATATTTCAGCAAGTTCAAAGTCAAGCATAACCTTTTGACCTCGTATATAGTAAATCTTGCTTTTCATTGTAGTTTCATCTATCACTACAATTTCTCTGTTTTCATCTGCCATGAAATGCCCCTCCAACATTATCTAAATTCTTTTATATTTTTCTACTCCGCCTTCAGCTTTTCCAATGTGTTCCACATTTTTTACAAGTCTCTTATTGACATTTTCATAAAACCATCTGCCAATCAATGCCGGCGGTGTTGCGATTAACTCTCTTAAAACAAATTCTTTGCCTTTCGGTAAAGAGCTAATTTTGTTTAATAAGGTAGTATATAGGTCAGCATAGCTTGTATTTTCTTGTAAACTACTACACTTACAATATTCAGTAACGCTTGGGAAACCTCCCTCTATTGCTTTTTTAGTTAAAATTTCAAGTTCTTCATCGGTTACAGTAAATTGAATTCGCATTTATATATCCTCTCCTTATAACTGAGTTTATTACCATATCACTATCATTTTATCATAAATACGATATTTTTTCCATACTGCAATTTTAAGCCATATTTTACACTTAGCTATAGTCTGATACCTATTTTATCATTAACGCTCTAAAAACACCTTCCCACCGTCTTGTACGAGGTCTACAAGTGTTCCCCCTTGTCATAATCTTCAAGGGTATATATTTTTGATTTATGGCTTTCTTTTAATTTAACTTTATCTTGCTCATACCAATGAACTAAGGTCGCATAATGATCTTTATAGTTTCTTCCCGTGCTTTGCATATAGGTTGACAGCTTCTCTATCATTTTATCCCTATGACCTTGCATTTTATCCTTTAACTTCCCATATTCTTCATCGGTTAAGGAAACATTTTTATATTCTCCATAAAGGTTGGGGGATATTTTTTCTATCTCCCCCTCTTTTTCTAACTCTATATCTATCTCTTTATCTATCTCTATATCTCCGTTGCAGTTTTGTTGCAAAAGGTTGCAAGGTGTTGCACCAGTGTTGCATTGCAACGCTTTTTGTCCTCTCGATTTTCTTGAACGCCTTGTAGAAGCTGTTTCTGAACCTATAAGACTTGGGATTTCTGTTAAAAAATACTCGTCATTTTCTGTGATTATCTCCATCAATCCTTGTGCTACAAGATAATTTACTGTAACCATTACATCATCTTCCGTTTCATCAATCGTTAATGCAAGCTCCTTGATAAAGTCTGTTTCTACTCCGTCATAATACAGCTTCCCACTATCTTTTAAGCTAAGTAAAAGCAATTTGAGGTAAATGATTGTATATGTATCTCCTCCTGATATTTTTCTTAGCCTTTTGATTCTCTTATCTGTAAAAAAATCTTCTTTCAATTTTAACCAATAGTATCTTCTGTTGTCTGCCATTTTTATCTTTCCTCCCCTTTATTTTTATAATTTTCTTTAGCCTTTTCCTTGGCTTTTTGTTTGTACTGCCCCTTTATTTCCTCTTGCTCTTGGAATTTTTTCAGTTGTGCAATTACACTTGGTTTATCTCCTCTCTTAATTGCCTTGTCTATCTCTATGGATAAATCTATTCCATACTCATCATTGACAATCTTTACTGCATATTTGATATGGTCTATCTGCTTAAATTCATCTTGTACTTTAGCTTTATTTTTGGTTAAGTCTTGTATCTGACTTTCAAGGCTTGATATTCCTTTCTGCCAATCACTCGACTTTATAGCTGATGTTCCAGTAAATTTTTCTATAGTCTTTCTTGCTTTTTTGTAATTTTCAATTTCATCTTTATGTGAATTGTAAAATTTATCTTTAAGAAAAGTTTTATCTTTATATTCCTGATATACCGCCTTATTTTCTTTGATGATGTCTGCACAAATAAAGCAACGATTTAAGTCTTTTATTCTTTGTGTTTTTTCTTGAATATCACCACTTATCTTTTTACTTTGTTTTGCAAGTTCAAAGACTTTTCCTTGTAAGTCTGCTATTGTTTGAAGATGATTATCTTTCAAATAGTAGATTGCTTTTACAAATCTCTTTAGGTCTACATTTCCCTTTTTTATCTGTCCATAGTAGGATAGATTTTTTATTTTTTCTCCCTGTATTTCGTTGTAGATAGAAATATATTCATAAAGGTTAAAGAGTTCTGCTTTGTTCTCCAGTTCATCTTTCTTGGTCTGTTTATACTCATCGTATTTTGCTTGCAGATTTCCAAGTAACCCATCTATCCATGAAGTGATCTCTTTTATCTTGTTCTTGATGGCTTTTACTAAGGAATTATGCTTTTTGATTTCTCTGTTGATGTTTCCTTTGTCGGTTTCTATTCCTTTTTTCTCTAAGGCACTTGCACTTGCTCCCATGTGAATGGTTGGGATTTCTTCTATCCCTTGTCTTTTGTAGGAGCGATGATCCACTCTCTTTTCCTGATGATTTTTTTCTAAATACTGATTACAAAGGCTTGCAAAATTCTTTCTCCATTTCTCTGCGTTGCCTTTATTGTTCCAGTCTGTCAGTTCTATTTTTCTTGTTTTATAGTTTCCGCTTTTTAGTTTTATCTTTTCTCCCTTTTCATCAAGTACATATTCTTTTTTGCTTTTTGCCTGCCACTCTCCTTTTTCATTGATTGGTCTGAGGGTAGTCATAATATGTGCATGGATATTGTTATTTTCTTCATCATTTCCATCATGAATAGCAAGGTCTGCTATCATTCCTTTTGATACAAAATTTTCCTGTATAAAGTCGGTAATGAGTTTCTTGTTTTCTTCAAAGGATAATTCTTTCGGTAAGGCGATAATGAAGTTTCTTGCAAGCTGTGCATTGCTTGCTTTTTCATTTAACTCTACTGAGTTCCATAAATAACTTCTGTCTTTAAATTCTTTTGGCACATGCTCCGGCAAGAAAATTTCTGAATGTAAAAGTCCCTTTTTATTATGGTAATCGTGAACTTCTCCGTCCCATTCATTTTTGATTTTCTCACAAGAGATATATGCTGCACTTGCAACTGCCGATTTACTTTTTCCTCTGCTTATCATGGAAATATTAAAGTGAAATGTTTCTGCCATCTTCATAAGCTCCTTTCGTTTATTGTTTGTTTTCAGGTAAAGAAAAAAGCAGACAGGTTATTTTTTGTATCTTTTCCTATCTGCTTTATCCGTATATTTTTATTAAGTTTTGGATTTTCAAAGACTTGCTAAAATCCCTTAGATTTTCTAAGGGCGCAATTATACACCCTAAAGGGTGCTTTGCGTTCTGCGAAGCTTTTTGCCCTTGCAGGGAGCTTCTGAAAAAACTAAGTTTTTTTATTCTGTCTACTCGATGTCTGTTTTATCTTCCATATCTTTCCCATTTATCATTTCTTCATAGGCTTGTCTGTATTCTTCTGTGTGAGTAGAGATGTTTAACAGCTTTTCTATCTCCTCATTGGTAAATATTAGAGGATTTTTAATTACTCTTTCTACTATCAAGCCTCTTTGTATAAGCCTGTGATTTCTTCTTTTTCGTTCTTTTTCATTTGCAAGTTTTTCTAATTTCTTGCCTTGATTTTGTAATTGTTTCAGCTTTACATCGCACTTTTCTCTTTCTTCCTGAAGTTCAAAAATTTGTTCCTGTACTTCCTGTAATGTGTTTTCTTTCTTCATTTTTAATTCCTCCGTTTTGGTATCTGCTTGTTTCCATAAAGAAAGGTTAAGCACCTTTTTTTGACACTTAACCTTTCCAAGTTTTTAGATTTTATCTTCTAAAATTTTTTTCAGTTTTTCTAAAATCCTATCCCTCCTCCCACTGATTGCTTGATGTGTAACTTTCTCTCTTCTGCTGATTGACCTTAGACTTTCTTCTTTGTAGAAGATGGCTTCCATTAACTCTCTTTCTTCTTTTGTGAGAGTATTTAATGCTCTATGAAGTTCTTCAATTTGCATTTTTACTTCTACAATTTTTTCTAAGTCTATTTTTTCATCTATGATGTTATCTACAAAGTGTCCATCATGATCCAGTGCCGAAAATGGTATTACATTATGCTTCCAATCTTTTCTTTGGAGATACTTTTCATGCTCTGTTATCTTCCAGTAGGCTTTGTAGACTTCTTCGCTTACAGGTACAGCTTTTCCTTTGGCATAAAGGTAATATTCTTTCTTTGCCATTGTGTTATCCTCCTTTTTAAGTTCTCTGTTTTGCTTTTTGAGAATAAAAAAGGAGGACTTCTACACTTTGGCGTAAAATGTCCTCTCAGCTTAAAAACTAATGTTTTATATGGTTTTCTATTTTGTTGTTTCTGGTAAAGTATTATTGCTATGTGTAAGCAATTCCAAGAATAAAAAAGGATAATTATATCGTTCTGTGAAAACCGAAACTATAAGTTTTGACATAATTATCCCTCCATTATTTTCCCTCCTAAGTAAATTTATTATTAAATCACTCCTGCTTTTTCAAAATGCTTTTTGAGTATCTTTGTTGCAACGAATGCTCCTATGCAAGCAAGAACAAAAGTTATCAAGCCAAATCCTACTGCCCACGAAACTTTGAAATAAGATAATGCTTCATTTATTTGTGCTTCGCTCATTTTCCATTTTGATGCTCTTTCCACAAAAGAAGCTGTCCCGAATAAAATCACAGGAATTACTGTTCCTAAAAAATCTGCTAATGCAAATATCCCATATCCAATAATCATTCGTCCCTTGCTCTCATAATTTCCTATAATCAAATCACATATAATTCCACCGATTACAGCAAAGACTGCATGAGGCAAATGTCCTCCTGACAATGCAATTAAACCAAGAAGCGTTCCTGATATTGTAAATACGCCCTTCTTTTTAACTTTCAAAGCCATAAGTATATAAACGGTAGCAGCTACCATAAAGCTAACTCCTGAAGCAATAAATCCTCCAATCACTGTTGTTGCCATAGCAAATGCAACCACCATGTATATGACAATTCCAATTGCATTAAAGATTCCGATTGTAATAAAATCACGACCATTTAATTTGTTTTTCATAAAAGTCCTCCTAATAAATTTTCTGTATTACTATCACAAGAGCAATCATCAAAGCTCCTAATAGTCCAATCAACAAATCCGCCCATCTAAACCTCAATTTTGTCAATGTAACCCTGTTCTCATCACTATCAAGTCCTCTAATGAGTGCTGAAGCTGACAGTTCATCTGAAATCTTAATCATCCTCATTAAAAGTGGAACAAGCGTATATTCAATATATTTAAATGGATGTAGCAACGGGAAAAATCTACTTGTTACGATTCCTCGAATCTTCATATTCTCTTTTAATGCCTTGAGTTCTATTCTTATAGTTGGTACAAACCTAAGCAAAACACTAAAAGGTATACCAATGCTTCTTGGTACTTTCATTCTATTTAATGCTTCAAGCATTTCACTTACACTTGTAGTCTTTGTTATATATCCACCAAACATAGCAATTAAGGTCATCCTTGATGCAAAGTAAATAAACATATATATTGCAAATACGATACTTGCTTCACGAAACTTTCCAAGCCCTAACTCTATGCAGTATAAAAGCACAAAAAACAAAATAAAGCGTAATGCTCTTTTCCACATACTACTGTATACATACAGAAAAAAGGCAAAGACAATCAGTCCGAAAAGTAGGATTGTATCGCTTATAAAAAAGCTGGTAAAGGAGGCAATTGGAAGTAGAATAAGTTTTATTCTCGGATCGACTGTTTTTCTATCTATCAAGTTCTCTACCTCCTCTCATCTTGTCTAATATGAGAAATTTGTTACTTTCACTCATATCTAAAACAGTTTCTATTTTTCCATCTCCCATTACCCACAGATCGCTTACTGTGTTTGCTAAAAACTCAAAATCATGACTTATTACCAAGACTGTTGTCCCATTTTTTAATTGTTCTTCAATCAATTTTGCCACCGAAAGCATTGAGTCTTTATCACAACCTGATGTTGGTTCATCATAGATAAAAACTTTTGCCTGTTTCATCATTCCACAAGCTATTGTCAGTCTTTGTTTTTCTCCTCTTGATAAAGCAAACGGATGCTTATCAATGTATTTGTCTAAGCCAAGTACACTCAAAATAGACTTTGCCTTTTGAGTATTTTCTTTTTTATCTTTACTTGAAATACCAAGTAGCATTTCATCAAGTACACTTTCCGAAAACAACTGATAGTCTGAATCTTGAAAGACAAAATATGACATATCCATTAAATCTTTATGATTAAGCGACTTATCTTTTCCAGCCCATATTGTTCCCTCTTTTATCTTCTCAAGTCCTGAAATCACTCTTGCAAAGGTGGTTTTCCCGGTACCATTTAAGCCTATAAGACCAATGGCTTTTCCACACTCCATATTGAAATCAAGATGATTTAAGATGTACTTGTTTTGTTTCTTTCCATCCTTAGCTACATTCGGATAGCAAAATCTCAAGCCTTTTCCGTTGATACTTTCATCATTTAATTGATATGAATCTTTCTTCTCACTTATCCTGTATTCTTCTAATTCAAGAGTTCTTAGCCCATTTTCATCCCAAAACTCCCCTTCAAGACGGATAACTTCTTCCCGACTCAAGTCCTGTGCAATCTCTCCATCTTTCACCAAAAGAAAACGGTCAAATAAAGATTTTACATAGTACAAACGATGCTCAATTAGAACAACTGTTGTTCCTTTTTTCTTTAATTTCTCCAAAATTAAAAACAGGTCAAATGTTGCTTTCATATCCAAATTTGCTGAAGGTTCATCCAAAATTAAAACTTTCGGATTCATCGCATAGATGCTTGCAATAGCTATCTTTTGTTTCTGTCCGCTTGATAATTCAAAAACAGATTTTCCTTTCAGTTCCTCAATATCCAGTTCTGCATATACTTCTTCTACTCTCTGTTTGATTTCATATCTTGATTTGCAGATCGTTTGAAGCCCAAAAGCTATTTCTTCATCTGTAGTTGTTGTAAAAAACTGACTTCTTGGATCTTGAAATACAGTCCCTACAATACGCCCTATTTCATGAAGTAATAATTTGCTTATATCTTTTCCGGACACAAAGGCTTCTCCTTTCATTTTGCCTTTGTAATAATGTGGAATAAGACCATTCATCACACTTCCAAGAGTGCTTTTACCACTTCCACTTTTCCCTGAAATTAAAACAAATTCACCTTTTCTAATTTCAAGATTGACATTTTTTAAAGCAGTTCGTCCATCTTCCCATTCATAATAAACATTTTTTAGCAAAATCATGGTTATACCTCATACTGAGCTTTCCATAATTTTGTGTAGTAACCATTTTTTGCAAGAAGTTCGCCATGCTTTCCTTTTTCAAGTAAATTTCCTTTTTGAAATACGAGAATTTGGTCAGCTTTTTGAATTGTTTTTAAATGATGAGCAACTACAAGTACGGTTCTATTCTTTGCAAGTTCTGTAATAGCATCTTGTATCAAAGATTCATTTACAGGATCAACATTACTTGTCATTTCATCAAGAATTAAAATCGGTGCATCTTTTAGAAAAGCTCTTGCAATAGATATTCTTTGTCTTTGTCCCCCTGAAAGAAGCCCACCATTTTCCCCAATATCAGTTTCATAACCCTTTGGTAAACTCATAATGAAATCATGTATCCTTGCCTTCTTTGCAGCTTTAATGATTTCCTCTTTTGTAGCTCCTTTTTTACCTACTCTGATATTTTCTTCAACCGTGTTATCGAATAGTTGAACATTCTGCATGACAATGCTAATACGGTCTAAAAGCTCATCATAAGGAATATCTCTTATATCAGTTCCTCCAAGTGTAATTTTCCCTTTATGCACATCATAAAATCTTAGAAGTAAGTTTGTTATAGTAGTCTTTCCACTACCTGATTCTCCAACTAAGGCTGTCATTGTTTTTTCAGCAATAGAAAAGCTCAATTTTTCCATTTTAAATTCATCTTTTTCATAGGAAAAATCTATGTTTTCAAAAGCTATATCATTATCTTCCGGAACAATTCCATTCACTTTATCCGGGATTACATCTGCATTTAAAATTCTTGAAAGTCTTTCGTAACTATCTACCGCCGAAACATAGTACATATAGTGTTGTTCCATAGAAGCGAACGGTTTATAAAACTCTTTTGAAATTACAGCAAAGATAATAAAATGAAGTACATCAAGATTTCCCTTTATAACAAGTATTGCTCCTGCAATTAAAAGAACTAAATATCCAATATCCAGTAAAAACCCAAATATAGATAGCTGTTTTGCCTTGAATCTTGAAGCTACTTTGCTTGTTTCTCCAAACTTTTTTGTCTTGTTCATAAGCTCATTATCCAAGCTTTTATTGTTTGAAAAACTCTTTAGTACAGGTATTCCTCTAACATATTCAACAAATAAGCTAACCATATCAAGAAGTGCTGAATTATTCTGATTCTCTATTCTTTCAGATTGCTTAATTGTCAGATATAGAAAGACAAGTGCAATCGGAACAGATACAGCCATTAGAATAGCAAGTTTGAAATCAATACTTGCAAGACCGATAAATACGACTGCACCTATCAAAAAATCGCCAAACATTCTCGACCACATGTGTCCTACAACAAGAGACATATTATCAACATCTTTGTGTAAAAATGTATTGATCTCTCCCAGTCTTTCATTGGTATAAAATCCCAAACTGAATTTTTTCAATTTAATAATCATGCGTTCTCTGATTTGCTGAACAATATCAAAACCTGCACTATGCTTTTTCATATCTGCAACCATATTACAAATGCCTTTGAATACTACAAGTAACCCAATTGCAATAAAACCTTTATATAAACTTGCTAAACTCGTCCCATCAAATATCTGAAACAGTATAGAAAATACGATAACAATCATGGCTATGGAGCTTAGTCCATAAAGGGCAAAGAATACACTTGATATAATCAAATCTCTCTTGCCGGTTTTTGTAAGCAGCTTTAACATTTCTCTAAACATTTTCTGTTACCACCTCTTTCAAATTCCATCTATCTACCTTGTTCTGTGCTTCAACCATATCCTTATAGAACTCACATCTTTTCATCAACTCTTCATGGCTTCCTGCATCAAGAACAACACCCTTATCCATAACTATAATTTGGTCTGAATCTCTAATTGTGTTTAGATGATGAGCAATTGTAATAATGGTTTTATCCTTGCTTAAATCGTCAATTGCTTCGCCGATTAGTCTTTCATTTTCACTATCAACAGCTGCCATTGCTTCATCTAATATTAAAATCGGTGCATTTTTCAGTATCATTCTTGCTATGGAGATTCTTTGTTTTTCTCCACCAGATAACTTAACTCCCATTTCACCTACTCGTGTTTCATATCCATTTGGCAATGCTGAAATAAAATCATGGCATCTTGCTTTTTTAGCAGCTTCTATGACTTCTTCTTTTGTTGCATTTAGTTTTCCAATTGCTATATTTTCAAAAATACTTAAATCAAAAAGGATAACTTCTTGTTGCACACTACCAATCAGCATTGAGATATTTTCTTGACTATATTCTTTTATATCTTTTCCATTTATCAGTATTTGTCCTTCATCTGCATCCCAAAATCCCATAAGCAAATTAGATACAGTACTTTTCCCACAACCACTTGCTCCTACAAAGGCGTTCAAACTATTTTTCTTAAAATTCAAATTGATATTTTTAAGCTCAAAGCTATCTTTTCCGTATGCAAAATTCACATCTTTAAATTCTATATTTCCAAATTCTAAACCTTGTTCTGTCTTTTTCTTTGGAAGCGGAACTGTTAAAACTTTTCCAATCGCCTTTAGTGCTTCCTTAAACACAATAGAAAAATGTTGCAATGTAGCCGTCTTACTTATAGATGCAGTAAAAGCAGACGATAAAATAATGGCAAGTATAAAATTAGGGGTTGTAATATTTCCATAGTAAAGAAATATACTTCCCAAAATCATGACAATAACTACTCCAATTTCCATAAATATGTCAATGAGTCCCATTGGAATTGTAATTGCTCCCATGCTCTTTTTAACCCAGTAAATATATTCTCTTGCCGTTTTTAATGTTCTTTCACTAATCTCCTCCTCTTTAGCAAAAGCCTTAATCACAGAAATATTTTTTACATATTCCATTAGCTCTTCTCTCATCTTATTTTCATGGTTAAAGTAAATAGCAAAGTTTTTATCCATTGTTTTCTGTGAAAGAACTTTTACCAAATACATGAGTGGAACTCCAGCAATCATTCCAAGAGCAAGACGCCAATCAACAAAAATCATAGCTACAAAAATAATGGTAGGCAGAAGTGTAACTGCCATTATTTCAGGAAGACCATGGGCAAGGTATACTTCCACTTGCTCTACATCATGTTGAACAATGTTGGTAAGCTCTCCTGTATTATGTTCTTTAAAGAATCCCAAACTTAGTTTTTTCAGATGACCGATAATATCTAACCTAAGTTCTGTTAATTTTTCGTATGCTTTCTCATGGGCAACCTTTGTTGCAAAATAATAAAACACTCCTTTTAATACAAACGATATAAAGATTCCCAAGAATATATACTTTAAATTACCTTCGTTAATATTGTTTGTGATTAAAGAACTAATCAAATATACAAGTAAGATTTGTGGTATCAAATCAAATACTATTTTTAAAGCAAGAAGTGAATTGGATAAACTATTTTTCCCAATCACTTTTTTCCTTAATTCTTTTTCCGGCATGAACAACTCTCCTTTCAAAATTGAATAATATTGAATTTTAATTCAGTATTAAGGTTTAAAGTAAGACTTTGCTGATTACGCAAAGTCTATTTTATCCGATCACTATATTTTTTTAAATTACTGTATCAGCAAATCAAAAATTATAGCACAATCTTTTTCCATTTTCTAATCTTAGTTCTAAACGTTCCAAAAGGGGCAACCGTATTAACATGAATAAACTTATAAACTTCCCATGTCGCTGTTTTAGTAGCTTCATCAGCCCATTTTCTCATATGCGGTTGAAATAATTCTTCTTCACTTAGTGTATCAATCATTGTATAGATAGATATAATATTTTCTTTCAATCGTTTCTTTAATTCTTCTATCGATAAATGAGCATAAGTATCGGTAAACCACTGATATAATTCTCCAAGTTGATTCCATTTAAACATATCCGACGGTGTCTTTACTTCAAAACCGTTTTTCTCATCTTTTTCCCATTTCAAAACTAATGTTGTCCATCCGAGTTGATAAGCAAGATTTTCTGCTGGTGTTCTGTCAACTTCAGGGACTCTCTTATCTTTGAGAGATTCAGGAATAATATCAAATTCAGAAATATACTTTTCAAAACTTTTATTTATCTCAGATTTCAGTTCTTCTTTATCTTTATATATCTTCAAAATATCTCCTCCAAAAATTTAAATTTATCGCATTTAAATATCAAATCAACTTACAATGATTCCACTCCCTTGTAATAACACTTTGCAATAAGTTTTAGCATATCTTTTGCCCACTTTTCACTTTGATAATGCCTTGCTATTTCAAGAAGTCCCTCTGTAAAGTTACTGGCTAAAATATGGGCAAGCATTGGATCATATTCCTGTTTCGATTGTCTTTTTAAACTTACTTCAATATGAACCTGCATTTGCGATATGAGTTTTTGTTTTGCTTCTGTATGCTTTGTACCTGAGCTTTTATCCATTAAAATAATTAACTTCTTACGATCTTTTAAAAGTTCATGAATATAATTTTCTCCAACTTCATCAAACCTTTCAGAAGCAGAACCTTTTTCCAAAGATTCTTCCTCATTAAAAGCTGACTCGAAGTTTATATAAACAGAACTTACTACTGCATCAAACAAAACTGCCTTATTTTTGAAATAGGTATAAATTAGTGCCACAGGAATATCTGCTTCTTTTGCAATTTCTGTTAATTTGGCACCTCTATAATCCTTTTTATAAAATACTTTTTCTGCTGCTTCGAGTATTCTATTTCTAACTTCTTCTTTTAATACTTGTGCCATAGCACACCTCTTTCTATTCCAATACTGAATCTATATTTAATAATAAATTAAAATTCAATATTTGTCAAGATAGATTTAAATATTTGTTTTTATATACTCACTCACCGGTATCCCCACTCTTTTCAAAACCTTTATTTTCTCCTGTTTCTTCTGTTCTCTTCTTGCCTTATATTTATCTTCATACTCTTTCTGTTTTCCGCTGGCTTTTCGTTTCAGGTAATTTTGATGTAGCTTGTCTTTTCTTTCCTTGATTTTTCTTTCTTCTTCCTCAAGTTTTTGTTTTTCTTCTTCACTTAACTCCGCCTGTGGCAGTTCATAATTGCCTATGAAATTAAAGTAAATTTCTATCTTTTGCTTTGATGTCTGACTTCCTTTTCTATCTCTTTCGTGTACGATAATTTTTTCTACAAACTCATTTATCATTGTAGTTGTAAGTTCATCAAAGTTTTCATAACGACTGATAAGAGATATAAATTTTCTTGCTCTGTCTGTTTCTTTTTCATATCTTGATACCTGCTGCTCTAAATCTTTGATCTCTTTGCTTAAAGTTATCTGCTCTGTTTCATATTGATTGTTTAGTATCTCATATCTGCTATTTGGTATTTTGTTAAGGATCATATCTTCGTAAATTCTGCACATAAGTCGTTCGAGTTCCCTAAGTCTGTTTTGGCTTTCCGTTAATCTTACCTTTTTCTTTTCTATCTCTATTTTTTCTTTTTCTTCCATTTCATTTTGAATGGAACAGATAAAGGCTTCATTATCTTCATCAAGGTATTTTTTAATATCTTTTAGTGTGTCTTGTATTAAATTTAAGACTACTTCCGCTTTTATTCTGTGTGCTGATGGACAAAGCATGCCACAAGGTGTTTTAGTATAGGCACTGCAAGTGTAATAGGGTATATTTTTGTAATTGCTTGTTCTATGAACATACATTTTACTTCCACAATCTGCACAATACATCAGTCCTGTGAGTGGGTGATATTCTCCCCAACCGTCAGGATACCTTTTTACATTTCCTCTTATCCTTTGCACATTGTCAAAGGTTTCTTGATCTATAATTGGCTCGTGTGTATTTTCAAAAATAAGCCAGTTATCCTCGGATACATATTTGCTTTTCTTGTCCTTGAAGTGTTTTCTTGTTTTGAAATTGACTGTATGTCCCAAGTATTCCTGTTTCTTTAAAATGCTTGCTATGGTTGAGCTGCACCAACGATAGGGATGTTCAAAGTTTTTGCTTTGATATAGTCCATAGCCTAATTTCTGTTGATGATAGGCTGGTATATCTACTTTTTCACTCTCCAATATCTTTGCTATTCGATACGGACCATTTCCTTGCATGGTCAGGTTAAATATTCGCCTTACTATCTCTGCTGCTTTTTCATCTACTATCCACTTGTTTTTATCTTTTTCATCTTTGATATAGCCATAAGGCGGTGTACTTGCAGTATGTTTCCCACTTTCGCCTTTTGACCTGAAAGTCGATTGGATTTTTCTTGATGTATCTCTTGCATACCATTCGTTCATGATATTTCTAAAAGGGGTAAAATCATCTTCTCTGTAAAAACTATCTACATTGTCATTGATAGCGATTAGTCTTACGCCCTTTTGTCTTAGTATCTCCATACATTGACCGACTTTGAGATAATCTCTGCCAAGTCTGCTCATATCTTTTACAATGATACAACCAATATTTCCTTGATTGACTCCGTTCATCATTGCCATAAATCCCGGTCTGTCAAACTGCGTTCCACTGATTCCATCATCTGTAAAATGGATGATGTTGGTTAAATTATTCTTACTTGCATATTCTTCAAGGATTTTCTTTTGATTAACGATTGAGTTACTCTCTCCTTGCAGTTCATCATCACGACTTAATCTCTCATAGAGTGCTGTTATCTTTTCAAAATCCCTCATTTTTACCCCCTTTCTCTTAATTTTTCAATAAAAAAAGAATTAAGAAGTACATATTTCACTAAAATAGTGATTAAGTGTTCTCCTTAATTCTATTACTCCTGCTGCCAGCTTATATTTCTTATATTGCTTAACTGCAAAATGGCTTGGG
>HG326671.1:0-2481 GCA_000308255.3 Anaerococcus pacaensis 9403502
TCATTTGCTGAATACCCAAAATATTTATTTGCTTCTCTTTGTAAGGTAGTGAGATCATAAGGCTTATCTGGTTTTGTGCTTATATCTTTATCTTCTACCTCTGTAATAACTATTTCATCTTCTAGCAAGTTTAATAGTTGTTCTGCAACTTCAATTCTATCAATCCTATCTGATACAAGTTTCAATCCTTCATAAGATAGGTCTACCGTATAATATTTTTGCTTCTTAAATAGGTTTATTTCACTATCTCTTTTAGCAATTAAATATAGAGTTGGAGTTTGTACTCTACCAACTGAATATGTTTCCTTATAAATGCAAGAGTAAAGCCTACTTAAATTCATTCCTACCAGCCAATCCGCAATAGCTCTTGCACTTGCTGATCTATATAAGTCTTCAAAGTTTTCTCCATCTTTAAGATTTCTAAAACCATCTTCAATAGCTTTGTTTTCCATTGAAGATATCCAAAGCCTTTGAATCTTCTTTTTACATTTAGCTTGATTATATACAAGCCTAAAAATAAGCTCTCCCTCTCTTCCAGCATCACAAGCATTTATTACTGTGTCGATGTTCTTATCGTTTAAAAGTTTCTTTAAAACTCCATATTGTTTCTTAGTGCTTTTAGATACTTCATAAATATATTCTTCTGGGATTATAGGAAGATTTTCTATTGTCCATTTCTTCCATTTTTCGTCTATCTTATCTGGACTTGCCATTTGAATTAAATGACCTACACACCATGAAACAATGTATCCACCTCCCTCATAATATCCGTTTTTTCTTGTTCTTGCTCCAATTACTTTTGCAATTGTAACTGCTACACTTGGCTTTTCTGCTATTACTAATTTCATTAATACCTCCATAAATAAAAAAAGAGCGAAAGATTTTCTCTCGCTCAAAATATTTCTCCCGAATATTGTATTTTTTTGGGAGAATTCTATTTTCTTTTTTAACTTTATTTGTTTACTTTCCAATATCCATCTTTAGCACTGCCTATATACTCGATTGTTTTTTCATCTGTGAGAATTTTTAAATCTCTTTCTATCGTGCTTACAGACACCAATAATATACGAGATAATTCAATTGTTGTTATGTTTGAATTTTCTTTCATAAGTTTCACTATCTTATTTCGTCTATCTTTTGGTTTTAACTTTTTACCGTCATTTTGACCTTCATTTTCACCCTCATTTTGCCCCTCACTTTGACCGTCATTTTGAGTGACATTTTGGGTGTCATAATTTAAATTCTTTAAAATTGTAGTAAATGAAGATTCTGTTGACTTAAACTCTGGTTTTAATTCTTCTTTATAATTTTCTTCAGCTTCATAAGCTTCTATGATTTTTCTAAGTCCAGATCCTCTCCTTTCCATTAAATCCATCCTAGCAAATACATCCGCTATGATTGGATTTCTTCTTGATGAAGATACATCTAGTGGATTTATATCTTGAATAAATGAACCATCATACATTCCTCCAGGAGAATATATTTCCAGTCTGTCATCATAAATATCTACATGGACTTCACTTCCTATCACAGAATAATCTCTATGAATTAATGCATTTACTAAGGCTTCCTGCACTGCTCTTTCAGGATATTCTGGATATTCTATTCTATAGACTGGACCCTTTTTCCACATCTTTTTTGAATTTCTCTTCAAAAAGTCCAAAGACGCTTTTAGCAGATAAATAATATTGCTTTCAAATTCTATATCATCTAAGGCATCCATTCTCCCATTAGCTTTAGTAAGCCCATTCCACCTAGTACAAAATACCCTTGACTGATAAACTTGATAGTTATCTGCAAATAAAGCTCCTGCTATGGTTAGATTTCCCTCATCATTTATAAGTCCGAAAGATTTCAAATCTTTTTCTTCAAAATCTTTTCCCGTTCTTTCTTTGTACTCGATTTTAAGTTCCTTAAAGCTTACATCTTCTAAATTTTTCTTTGACTGAAGTGAATCGTAACTTATATGTTCTCCCCTTAAAGACAAATTAAAAAGATCAATTCGACTTGCAGGGACACTTTGATTTCCTATTCTTTTGTAGGCTGTTCTCGTTCCGCCATCTACTACAAAGTATGGAGTATTCTTCCCAGCAAATACACTTAAAATCAATATAACTTTTCCATCAATTTCCTTTATTTCCATATCAAATTCTGGATTCGGATCCATTTTAGTTTTTATGATTTCAGAAATGTTTTCGGAAACTTCTTGATAGTCACTAAGTCCAAGAATTGTGTTATCTTCTTTTACTCCAAATATTAGCTTCCCACCTCTACCATTAGCAAAGGCTGACACAGATTTTAACCAAGACTTTGGTTTGTTCCTTTCTAATTTTTCTTTTTTGTCATATAGATTTGTTTCTCCAAGATAATCTTTTAAGTTCAAAGTATCCCTCCTCTCTGGCAAACATTATACTTAATTATACCAGATTTTTGAATTATTTATTCGATAATAGAAATTGAGATTTATAATAGTTCATCGTC
>HG326671.1:3778-19130 GCA_000308255.3 Anaerococcus pacaensis 9403502
ATCTTGAGATTTATTATCTTCTTTCTTCTCTTTATTTTCTTTTTGGAGTTTAAGCAGTTCATCTAATTTTTTAGTTAAGTCTTGGTTTAGATTTTTATATTTTTCATCTTTAGCTTGCTTTTCAAGTTCTTCTTTCGATTTTTTATTTGCTTCCTCGATTAACTTCTTGGCTTCTTCAATTTTCTTATCTAATTCTTCTTTTAGCTTTTTAATTTCTTCTTCAGAAGCTTTTTGTTTTTCTTCTAGCCCTTTAATCTTATCTTCTAATTCTTTTTTTGTATTTTCAGAAGATTCTTTTAAACTATCAATAGCCTTTTGAAGCTCTTCAATTTTCTTAAAGCATTCTGACTTAGAATTTTCTGTCTCTTTCTTTTTAGACTCTAAGTCTTTTATCTTAGTATCTTTTTCATCAAGAGCTTTTTCTAAGTCCTTAATTCTATTGTCTTTATCCTCAATTTCTTTAGTCTTCTTTGCAAGTTCCTCTTCTAAAGACTCAAGCTTTTCTTGCATTTCTTTGATTTTATTTTCGTTTTTATCTATCTTTTCTTTCTCAGCTTCTAACTCCCATTTTGTAGATGAATAATCTTCTTTTAGTTTTGCATTTTCATCTTGTAATCTTTTTAATTCATCTTTAAGCTGAGTAATTTCTGCTATTAGTTCATCATTATTATAGTTTTTAAGATCCTCAATTTCTTTATCTAAATGGGCAACCTTATTGTCTTTATCTCTAATCTCTTCTTCTAACTTAGCTTTTTCTTGTTTTAGTTTTTCTCCATTATCTTTGCAAGTTTCTAACTTTTCTTTTAATTCATCTATCTTTGATTGGTCTTCTTGTTTCTTATCATTTAAGTCTTTGATTTGATCTTCTAAATCATTAATATTACTTATAGAACTTTCTATCACTTTTTTACTACCATCTGTATCATTAGATTTAGCTAGTACATTAGTAGTTGAAGTTGATGTTAAAACTAATAAAAGAGCCATAAAAAAGGCTCTTAGTCTGTTCGTATTAAATTTCTTCATTATGAATGTTCTCCTTTTCTTTTAATTTTTCTTCTCTTTTTCTATCATTGATTTTCTCCATTAATTCTTCCAAGCTAATATTGTTCCTCCTAAGAGTTACAATTATTTCTTCATTTTCAACTTGTATTTCTTCATCGCAAATTTCCTTGTATTTTGCATTTAAATCTTTCAATTTCTCTTCTATTTTTTTCTTTTTGTTCCTAATACTTATAAGTTTTCTGTTCACATAATATCTCCCTTCTATCTTGGTCTTCCAAAACCATAAAAGTGTGATTTCCAATATTTTGAATTTATTGATGTGTATTGAATTGGATCTCCTGCGTGAATCATCATTCCGTTACCTGCGTATATTCCTACGTGAGATATTGGTGTTCCACTGTTATATGTTGAGTGGAAAAATATAATATCTCCAGGTTGAGCTTCACTTGGACTTACTGGATTACAATAGTCTTTGTATATTCTCCATGCAGTTGTTCTTGGCATACTCTTTACACCAGACTTTGTAAATGACCAACATACAAATCCTGAGCAGTCAAAGTTAGATGGTCCACTTGCTCCAAACACATATCTTTTGCCTATATGTTTTTCTGCTTCATTAAATAAGGCTTTGACAGTAGCTGAATCAAAAGCAAGACCAGGATTTCCAAAGTTTGGATTATCTACTATTTCTCCTAAGTCCCCATTACCTGATCCAAAAACATCTCCCATATTTCCCTTAGCTTCAAGAAGAGCTTCATAATGAACTACATTATCTGGATAATATTTAAATATTTCCCTAACAACTTCATCCATTTCTTTTTTCTTTAAAGTTACAATTAACTTTTTATATTCGTACTCTTCTTTTTCATAGCTAGTATAAGGATTGCCACGACTATCATATCTAGTTCTTGCTACTGTTCTTGTTCTAATCTCAATTTCTTCCTTAAAATCAAGCTTATACATCTTATCGAAAAGTTCTTTTAAAATTCCTTTTACTTCAGATTCTGATTTTACTTCTCCATATCTTGAAGTTATATAGGACAAAAGTTCATGGGTATTATGACCAATTTCTCCTTCTTTGTTTATGATATATTCGTCATATCCAGGGTGACTTGTTTTTACACTTTCGATTTGTGATTGTAGGTCATATTCCATTGATGAAAATTCTTGATTAACTTCACTTAGAACTGTATCTTGTGATAGGTATGTTGTTGTCATTACTGAGTTTACTGAATTGCTTAATCCACTCATAACAACACTTCCACCACCAATCATTATTGATAGCATAAGACCTAGTCCTATTACTAGAAATAGAACCATCTTACTTTTTCTTACGATTAGCTCTTTAGAAGCCTTACCTAAACTTAAAATAGCTTTTTTAACCCTATCTACAAGTCTTGTTTCGTGCTTTTTAGCTATCATGCTTTTCATTTGTTTTCTCTGGTAAAACTTCTTAAATCTATTTTTCTTTATATAGGCGTCTGACTTTTTTAAATCTTCCAAGCCACTTTTAAACTCCAACTTGCTTTTTCTATTTCTTATTTTCTTATCAAGTGTAGATAGCTTTTTTAATGACTTTTTCTTTTTCTCTAACTTATACTTCCTTATTCCATGCTGAAGTTTAGAGCTTACATTAGCGGCCTTTTCTCCAGATTCTACACCAGTATTATCAGATCCTGAACTTAAATAATCTCTCACTAACTCTGATGACTTAGCTCCAGATAATAAAACTCCAGAAGATAGACTTCCTTTAGTTTTATTCTTTAAGATGTTGTCCTGTAGCTTACTTTTAGACTTTTCAAGTTCTCCAATCTTTTTATCTGAGATAAAATCTTTAACATCTTTTGCTTTCTTAGAATCTTTCGGTGTAACTTTCTTAGATTCATTTTTTAGATCATCGATTTTCTTTCGAGTGAATTTATCACTTTCATAATTTTTTCTCTTGTAGTAAGTCTTCTTTTTATTAACTTTCTTTTGTTCTGAAGCTTTAAGGCTTGTTTCCTTTTCATCTTTTATAAATTCTTGATTGTTGTCTTTAAGCTCAGGATTATCAAAAGTCTTATCTGTATCAACTTCGCTTAGCTTATTTTCTTTATCTATTTCATTAGAAATTTTTTCCTTATCTCTAAACTTCTTTTCTTGATAAAGTTTATGCTTTTGATTTTTATCGATATTAGTATTACTCTCGTTCTTACTTACTTCATCTTTAACAAGCTTATCTTTTCTATATATCCTCTTACTTTTCTTTGTTTCAATAGGTTTATCTTCACTTGTGTGGATTCGCTTAGACTCTTTCTCGTTGATTTTGTCTTGGAATTTATCCTTGCTATGGATAAGTTTATCCTCATAATTTTTAAGAACTTGTCTTTTACTTGATGCCTTCTTATTGCTTATTGGTTGAGCATTAGCTGAAATATCATCTGTTGTTAGTTTATTAGAATTAATATTTCTACTGTTTTCACTATCAAAATTTACTTTTTTAAAGTCTACATCTAAGTCTTCATCAAGTTTAAAGCTTTCATCTGTCCTTATTTCAAGATTGGCTTGTTTTGTTTCTTCAACCTTATCCTTATTATCTAAAACTTCTTTTTTAATTCTTTCCTTGTTTTTAGACTTCTGAAAATCTTTTAGTTTATCTTGTTTTTGATCTTTAGCTAATACATTCTCATGGATTAATTTAGATTCTTTTTCTGAAATTTTATCTCCGAACCTATCCTTAGTCTTAATAATCTTATTGGTATAATCATCTGAATGAACAAGTTTACTATCCATATTTTTTTCAGGAGCGTCCCTATTTCGTATAATTTTCTTTTGAAAATCTTTTTTTAGTTTTTTATCCATATCACACCTACTTAGCTTCTTCTGGTTTAGTTGTCATTAGCTTATATAGCATAGTGTCTTTAGGGAATTTATCTATAAAGGGAACAATAGTATTTCCAAAGAATAATAGTCCCTCACCTGCGTTTGAATTAGTAATATAGTTTAACTGATAAGGCGATATTTTTAATTTCTTAGCAAGAATATCCCTATCTCCAGATGCTTGATTTAACATTAGAACAAAGTCTGTATTATCAAAGATATTTTCAATTTCCTGACTTGTTAAAAGATCTTTTACGTTTTGAGTTATACCTGTTGGAATACCGCCCCATTTTCTAAATCTTTTCCAGATTTCTACTGAATATGAAGCAGTTTGTGGGTCTTTTAATAAAAGGTGGAACTCATCTATATAGTATCTTGTAGACTTGCTTCCTCTATTTAGGGAAACCTTGTTCCAAACTTGGTCTTGAATTACAAGCATACCTATTTTTTTAAGTTGTGTTCCTAGCTCTTTTATATCAAAGCAAAGTAGTTGCCTATTTAGGTCAACATTTGACCTATTATTAAATACATTAAGACTTCCCTTAACATAAATTTCCATTTCTGTTGCGAGCTTCCTACCAACTCCCTCTTCTTGAGATAGAAGCATATCGTATAAATCTCCTAATATAGGCATATTTTCTGGTTTGGGGTCTTCAAAATACTTTTGATATATCTTTGGTAAGCACCTATCTATAACAGATTTTTCTGCAGCAGTAAGACCAGATCCTCCTACTACAAGTTCAAGCATAGACATTATGAAGTTTGCCTTATCCTTTAAAGGTGCGTCCCCATCTCCATAGTTCATATTTATATCTAGTGGATTTAGGTAGTCCTTTGACTTTGCCGAAACTTTAATAACTTCTCCATTAAATTGTTTTACAAGGTTTGAATACTCGCCCTCAGGATCACAAATAATTACATCATCGTCTGTTACAAGAATTGCATTTGCCATCTCTCTCTTTGCCGAGAAAGATTTACCAGAACCTGGTGTTCCTAATATTAGTCCGTTAGGGTTCTTTAGTTTCTTCCTATCTGCCATAATCAAATTTTGACTAAGGGCATTTAAGCCATAATACAAAGAATTTGCCGAATCAATAAATAGCTCTTCTGTTGTAAAAGGCATAAATACTGCCGTTGATGATGAAGTTAAAAATCTTTTTATTTCGACTTGATTAACTCCTAAAGGTAAGGCAGAAACAAGTCCTTGCTCTTGTTGGTGAGATAATCTTTTCACTTGACAATTATGTCTATTTGCAATTGATGAAATTTGAGCAATGGTGTTTTCTAGTTTTTGATTAGTCCTAGCAAAATTCATCATTACTATGGTAACTACAAAGAGCCTTTCATCTCTATTTTGTAAGTCAGATAACATGGACTTAACATCAGCCCCAAAAGTATTTATATCTGAAGGAATAATATCCATATCATATCCAGCACGAACTGCTTTCTTTTGTTCTTCAATTTTCATTCTGTCCAGGTCTGTATTTTTTCTTTTAATGAGTTTAATAGCTTCTGCTTGTTCAACTACATCTATATGAAAAGCTACATAAATATTGTCATCAATATCTAAAAACTCAGATAGCATTCTGTCTGATAGCTCACTTGCTAGTATTTGAAAATGGCTTACTGCCCCAATATATTTCCCAAATTTAAAATTATTTGTTGGTGCAAAATTAAAGATATTGGGAGTTATATGTGATTTTGTTGACTCTTTCTTCTTTAAATCTTTATATGAAAAATCAAAGTTTTTGTCTGGATTTAACATATCGTGAACAAGTCTTAACCTTTCTTCACCATCAAGGCTTTCTGCTCTTACTCCCATAGATTTAAAGTTAGATAAAATATCTACTTCAAGTCTATTTAACTTTGCTCTTGCTTGCTCTAGGTTATCGGCTTCTGTTGTAAAGGTTATATACTTCATCTTTTTAAGTCCGTTATTGCCCTTTGCAAGTTGAAGCTTTAACATCTCCCTAAACTCTTTTCTTACATCGTCATAGAAGTCTCCCTTATCAGCAATTTTAATTGCATCTTGTAGGTCTTTATTTCTTCCTAATTGATTTACATACGAAAGTTCAATGTGGACACTTGGATCAAAAGAATTTAAAAAGTTGGCAAATTGGTTAAAGATTAAATCTCTATCTTCTTCCAATGCCAACTGGTAATTTATATCTTGAAATGAAATTGTCCTTGAATAATTTTTTTCATCTAACTGGCAAATGCCCTCTGGTAACATTCTTATATAGGGAATTGTATCTTCAACAGTAAATCTCTTTTTCTCTTTCTTTAAAAGTACACTTAGAAGACTATTTGTTGGATCTTTCTTTGTTTTTAGCCTTCTTACTTCCTTTCGGTCTTTTTTTAATTGTTTTTCCCTTAGATTTAAGTCGCTGATTTGCTTTTTTCTTTGCTTCAATGTATGCCTCCTTTCTTATTCTCTTAGTTGGTTGATAAAACTTATGAAGATAGAAAAATTTAAAATATTTTTCAAAAGTTAAGGTATCTTTTTCATATAAGGTTATAAAAAAGATTGGCAGGGTTACTATTAGCATTACAATGATAGAAACATCATTAGGTAGATATTTCTTCATAAATAAATAGGTTGGTATACCAATTAGTCCTGCCACAGAAAAACCTATAAGTTGTCTTTTGGTTAAGTTAAAGGCAACCTTTGTTTTAATCTTGTCCAAATCTTTTGGTATTGGTACATATGCCATTTTAATCTCCCTCTACTTCTTCTTTGGAAAGTTCAAGTATATGGTCATAATTAGATGTTGTTTCCTCTTCCAGGTAGCTAATTCTTTCTTCTAATTCTTCTTGTTTTTCTTCATTTCTGTCATTGTATTCGCCTTGATACATAACAAATTCATTGTGACATCTTCCGAGTCTATTTATTCTCCTCTTTAAGTTTCTAATCTCTTCATTTCTTTTTTTCTCTTTTAAGATTTCATAAGTTCCTCCTAATAAAATTCCAAGTCCCAATAAAGCACAATTTTTCTTTTTTAACATTTATTCCTCCTAGTGCGTATTCATAATACTTTTTGCAACTGTTCCACTCTTAAACATCATAAGTCCAAGTAGTAGAGCATATCCTAATATACTAAACAAGCTTGCGTGAATATCTGTAATCTGTACCGTTCTTATTAAAACGGTGTAGATACCTAAACATACCATCAAAAACAAACCTTGTAGTCCCAAGGCAAAAAGTCCCTTGATATAATTTGTTCCAATCTGACCCCATTCTTTATTTCCCATAGTCGCAAATGGTATGGATGATACTGATGAGTAGACATATATTTCAAACATACGCCCATATACTATTAAGGTAATAGTTAAAGATATACATTGAATTGCAATCCTTACAAGGCTTGTTTCAACTAATATCATTAAAAGCTCACCTATTTCTTTTTCTTTTAATGTATCAACCATTGCAACTATCTGATCTCCTGAAACAGTGGCAGAAGTAGTGATTACCCCTGCCGCTTTGTTTACAAGATTTTGTGCCACATCAAAGACTGCCATTGAAAATTCAAAGGCATGGCTTGCAAGGTAGACTGCTATAAACATCTTTATAATGTATTTGAAAAACTCAAAAGTATCTGTATCATGCATATTATTCTTTTGCATAACCATATTTATGAGTTCAATACATAAAACTGCTGTTATAATAAGACCTGCTATTGGAACAATCACATTATCATTAATGTTTTTTATAAAGTTATATACTTCTCCATTCCAACCCATTGGTGTTTTCCCGACATCAGTTGCAATAACTCCTACCTTGTCATTTATATCTAAGAACATGGACTCAAGATTTGCTTTGATACCTCCGAGTAGCATATCCTTAAAAAATTCAGTTAGCTTGTCAAAGATACCAAACATAGACTTTCTCCTAATTTAAAACATTTGCAAGTAGTGGAATTAATTTAATACCGATTAGTACAATTCCTCCACCAGCCATAAGCTGCTTTATGCCTAATTAGAGATTGTAAAATACTTGTAGTGTGTCTGTATTTCCTATGAAATTGTAGTAAATATCAATTGTTTGGGTGATTTCTCCATTCACTACTTCTTTTTCGTGAACATAGATTTTTGAGATGAGTTCGTTTAAGGTTTCTTTGTCCAGCTTCTTTATATCCCTATGTTTTTTTATGAGTTCAATCCATTTTTTGACATTAATATCTTCAAGATCTTCTTTAACAATCAATTTTTGATTATCTTCTATTCTTTGGTTTAGATAGTCTTGTTCGTTTTGTGATTTTTCAAGAATTTTTTGGAAGTTACTTTCACTTATCTTGTTATCGAGCCAGTCATCATATAGTCTTTCAATCTTTTTAGTTAAGTCTTCTACTCTTATCTGATCTTCGTAAATCTTATCCATAATAAATTTTTGTTCTTCTTCATTATCAATTTCTCGTGATTTTTCAAGTGCTTTTATGATTTCTTTTTCATCTTTTAATGCTATTTCTGCATTTTTTCTAATATCTTTAAGCACTATCTCATAAAGAGTATCGTAATAAATTCTATGTTGACTACATAATGACTTTCCGTATCTTCTATAAGTGTTACAAGTGAGTAACCTTTCTCTTTTTTTCGATTTGTTTCTTCCAAGATTTAAAGATTTTCCACAATCGGGACATTTCACAATGCCTGCAAATATGCTTTCTTCTCCATTTTTAAATGGTCTTCTCCTGCTCTTTAATTTTTCATTTGCTATATTATAAATATCTTCAGAAATAATTGGTTCATGTGTATTTTCTACTATTATCCATTCCTCTTTGGGTTTATCGGATAACCAACCTACTTTGAATTTATAATTAACTTTTTGACTAGCAATATGACCAATATAAACTGGGTTTTCAATAATTTCTTTTAGGGTTGTGCAGTCCCACCAATACTCTCCACCATCTACGGTCATTTCTAACTTAGTTTTTTTATTTCTAAGTCCTTTTTTTCTATTCCACCAGGTAGGTGTAGGTATTTTTTCTTCAAAAAGTTTTCTTCTAATTGCTTGTACTCCATAGCCACTAAAAGCAAGATCAAAAATTTTTTCAACAATCCATGAGGTTTCATCATCGATTACTAATTTATGTGGATCTTCATTGTCTTTCCTATATCCTATTGGAGCAAGACAACCAATAAATTTTCCTTGCCTTGCCCTTGTCATATAGGCAGATTTCATCTTTTTGGAAACATCTCTTGAATAAAACTCGTTTAAAACATTTTTAAAAGGAACTATTTCATTGTTTTCTTGAAAGGTATCTACTCCATCATTTAAAGCTATATATCTGACATTGTTCTTTGGGAAGAAATTTTCTGTATAGTATCCAGTCTGCAAATAGTTTCTTCCAAGCCTTGATAAGTCCTTAGTGATGACTATATCCACTTTTTTATTTTCAATATCTCTGATTAGTCTTTGAAATGATGGTCTATTTGTATTTAATCCAGTATATCCATCATCTATATATACATCATAAATACTCCAACCTTTTGATTTTACATAGTTTTCTAAAAGTTCCTTTTGGTTTTGTATGCTGGCACTCTCTCCTTTCTGCTCATCATCTTTAGATAGTCTGCAATAAATTGCAGCTTTGAATGAAAAGTGATTTGAATTTGTTTGTATCATTTCCTATTCCTCCTTGTTTGAGTTTTCAGAAATAACACAACTTTCTCTAAAACTATTTTTATTATAGCACTCTTTTTCATTACTATCAATATTATATTTGTTACACTCAATTTCATTGGTCTTGTTTAATTTGCTTGATTTTTTTATTAGTCTTAGAAAAGCGTCTGTATCTGTTCTTCTATTATCATAATTTCTTTTTACAATGTATTTTGTTTGTCTTTTTGTCATAGCTTATCCTTTCATGCAATAAAAAAAGTCGATTAGATTTTTAATTTTCTAATCGCCTTTTAAGTGTCATATTTATCTTTTTATTATCTCTGGCATACTTTTATACCTTTTTAGACTTAAAGTCTTTAATATTGGCTTTCCACCTCTTTTTATCTATAAAGATTCTCCTACGTCATAATTCATTTTTTTATTTAAACCTCTCTGTGTTAGTTTTTCTTTATCTTCTTCATACCATTTTAAGATTGTCGCATAGTGGTTTTGATAGGTCTTACCACTGCTTTCCATGTATCTTGATAGTTTATTTATCATTATTTCTGCGTGTGAGTTTAATTTTTCTCTTAGATTTTTATATTCTTCTTTGCTTAACCTTACATTTTTGAATTCTCCATAAAAGATGGGGGTGGACTGTTCTTCTCTCCCCTTATCTATACTAACCTTATCTAATCTACCCTTATCTATACTGGGTTGACCACTTGACAACCTTTGGTTAACCAGATGACAACCAACTTTTTCTTCTGAAATATATGCTCCATTTTCCGTCTGATAAAGCTGTTGTTTCTGATCTATATACATTGTTGGCTTATATCTGTCTTTTCTAATAAAGTTATTTATCTTCCAATGAGTAATGACGATAATTCCCTGATCAAAGACAATTACAAAGCCTTTGGCAATAAGTATTTTTAGGTCATCTTCATTAGCTCCGATAATTTTGATGATTTTCTTAGGATTATTTACAAAACCATCATCATCTGCCCTCATTGATAAATGAAAATATAGGCATTGACTACTTAGTGGCATATCCAAAAATAAGTCGCTATCTACTATCTTTAGTGAAAACATTCTTTTATCTGCCATGCTCTCCTACCTTTCTTCAAATAAAAAAAGGCGATAGTTTTTACTTCTACCGCCTTGCGTACATTTATTATGTTTTCAAAATTTATTTTAGTTCATTTTCAATTTCTTCTATGGTTGGTAATGCTCCTTTTAACCTTTCAGGAATTAAGTTTTGTAGTTGATATTCTGAAATTCCAATAGGCTCTCTTGAGCTTTCAGAAGCATATTTTGCCAATACATTATCCTTTGTCTTACAGATTAAAAGACCTATTGTTTGATTATCCCCATCTCCCTTTAATATATGATTTACAGATGTTACATAGGTTCCAAGTTGTCCTATATCCGCAGGTTTAAATGCGGAAATTTTAACCTCCACAACTACATAGCAATGTAGCTTAATGTTGTAGAATAACATATCAATAAATTCTTCTGAATTTCCAACTACAAGTCTATATTCTCTGCCCACGAACGAAAAACCTGTCCCTAGCTCCAATAAGAATTTTTGAATATTATCCATCAAAGCGTCTTTCAATTCTTTTTCATCATAATTTTGCCTTATAGATATAAAGTCAAAATTATACGGATCTCTTGTCATTTCATTGGCTAAATCACTTTGTGTAGCAGGCAAATTATTTGTGAAATTTGTTATTGCTTTTCCTTGTCTCTCAAATAGATCTGTATCCAAGAAATTTAAAAGCACAGCTCTACTCCAGCTATTTTCTAATGTTTTAGATATAAAGAAAAATGCTTTATTCAAATTTCCCTCACATCTATCCATAATATATCTTTGATGTCCCCATGGGATACTAAAAATCATATTAAAATCTCCACCGACTTTAGATATTTGTAAATCGTCCACAAGCTGTGGACGATTTAATGGCGAATACATTTCATAAAATTTTTTCATATATTTTAAATTAGTAACAGAAAATCCTTTGACATTGGGAATTTCATTTTTTAAATCCGAACTTAATTTTTTATAGAATCCGCTACCCCATCTGCTTTCTGCCTTTAAGCTAATAATTTCTTCTCCTAAACTATAATAAAACTTTAGCATTTCAGAATTAACCGAAACTGCTGCTTTAAGTTGCCTGCTTGTATATGATTTTTTTATTTTCTCAAGCATTTTTATATATTCACTATCTCCTATAATAGCTAAATCTTTTTTATCCATTCTCATCACTCCAATCTGATTTTCTTTATTTTATCTATTTCTTGCTCCAATGGTGGGAGTTTTAATCTTTTTATCACAATCAGCTTATGGTAAACAATCTCATTTTATCATTACACATTTAGTTTAATTAATGTGATTATACCAAAAATGTTAAATCTTTTCTATCTCTCCCTCTCTCTCTTTATCTATCTCTATATCTTTCTCTATCTCTTGTCGGACATGGGTTGGACTCATTAAGGACAATGTCCTCTTTTAATTTTATCCAATAATATCTTTTGTTTGTTGCCATATCTTCTCCTTTCTTGATTTTCGATAATCGAAATTCTTGATTTCCGATTTTCGGAATTCTGGACTTCTGCTTTTCGGAAGTCTTGTTATTTTGGGTATTAAGGGTGTAACTTTTCGTTACTCCCTTAGATTTCTCTGGTCATATCTTTTTTGTTTGGTTTTACTTTTTCTTTTACTTTTCTTTTGACTTTTTCTTTTGTCTTATCCTTGTTCTTGGATAGGTCTTTGTATTTCTTTATTTGTTTTAGAATACTTTCTTTTTCTTTTTTATTTTCTTTGGCTATGACTTGTTTAAAGGCATATTCCATTACTTTTATGTCTTTGGCTTGGAAGAATACTTCATAGTTTTTAGTTTCTTTATTTTTCATTACTGAGAAACTTACTCCAAGTTTGTTTAGTTCTTTTTTTAAGTCTTTTAGATTACTTTGATCTATGCTTATATTTTCTAGTTGTCCTTTTTTATATAGGTCTTTTATTTTAATTTCATCGCCCATAAGGCTTTTTAGGTTGCCATTTGCTTTTTCTAAAGTATCATTCAGCTTTTTTCTTATTTCTTTTTCAAGATTGATTGATTCTTTTGCTGCCTTTATTGTGTATGTTATTATGGTTTGTGCTGCTTGACCTGCTTCTTTGCTTATTTCTTCGTTTATCATGCTTTATCTCCTTTGTTTGAATTAAAAAAAGGGAAGTATAGGCTTTAATTTTTCTATACTTCCCTTGGATTGTTTTTATTTGGTTGTTCTTGGTGGTGGAATGCTTTATTTTGATGTTTTTATAGCTTTCTTAGGTATTTGTACCTTTTATACTTTTAAATAGCTTAAAATACCTTTCCACCTTTAGTAGTTTATGTGTGTTCTTTTGTCTGATAGATGATTTTTCATGTTAGAATATATAATCTGTATTTCTTCATTGCTCATTTTTTTTATTTCTTCTGTGCTTTTATATGTTTTGTATGTTCCATCTTGATCTGCTTTTATGAGTTCATCTATTAGCTCTTGCCTTTTATTCATTTCTATTACCTCCTTGATCTGCCTTTAGTTGTTTGGTCATATTATAGCTTGGATAAGATATTTTTACCAGGTCTTATCTTTCTTGATTTTTATAATAGTCTTTGGTTGATTGTCTTTTTTTATTAAAGCTATCACTATCTTGCTTATACTCTTTTATCTTTTCTATGATACTTTCTTTTTCTCCTCTCTTAATTGCCTTGTCAATTTCTATTGATAGGTCGATACCATATTCTCCATTAACTACTTCTACTGCATATTTAATATGATTTATTTCCTTGTATCTTTCCCTTATCTTTTCTGACTCTATATTTAATTTACTGATTTCATTTTCTAAGTTTTTAATTTCTCCTAACCATTCTTTTTCTCTTAAATTTTTCTTTCCACTGATTTTTTCAATTAAGGTTCTTGCTCTTATATGTTGGTCTATTTCCTTTTGATTATTCTTGTAGAAGCTTTCTTTGAATATTTTCTTGCTTTCATACTCTTGATAGGTTGCTTTTGTTTTTCTTACAGTCTTTGAATAGGCTAAACATTTATTAAGGTCTTCTATCTTTTGACTGTTTTCTTTTATGGTCTTATATATTTCAGAGTTTTTACTTCTTAGGGTGTTTATATGCCCTTGTAAGTCTGATATGGTTTTTATTTTGTTTTCTCTTAAATAATTTATTCCACTTGCATATCTTTTTAGATCATAGATTGCCTTGTTTCTTTTCCCATAAAATGATAATCCAGCTCTATTATTTTCTTGCATTTCTTGATAGAAGCTTAAATATTCATAGAGGTTAAAGAGTCCTGATTCATTTTCTATTTGCTTTTTACTTTGATCTTTATATTCCCTATATGATTCTTTTAGCTTATCTTTAAAGCCTGCTAACCAAGATGTTATTTTCTTTATTTCATTGCCTATGTTTTTTAATAGTTCATTCTGTTTTTTTATTTCACGATTTATATCTCCTTTTTCTGTTCTTATTCCTTTTCTTTCCATTGCACTAGCACTTGCTCCTAGATGTATTGTTGGTATTTGTTTTATGCCTTGTCTTTTAAAACTCCTATGGTCTACTCTTTTTTCTATATTATTTTTTTCTAGATATTCATTGCAAAGATCTGAAAAATTTTCTCTCCATTTTTCTACATTGCCTTTATTGTTCCAGGTTGTTAGTTCTACTTTTCTTGTCTTAGGTTTTCCATTTTTGTTTAAAATCTTTTCTCCTTTTTCATCTAGGATATATTCTTTTTTTGACTTTGCTAAGAACTCTCCTTTTTCGTTTATGGGTCGCATTATGGTCATTATATGACAATGGATATTTCCATTTTTATCTTTACTTTCATCATGAATTGCATAATCTACTATCATTCCTTGTGATGTTAAATTTTCTTTTATAAATCTTTCGACTAGGTTTTTATTTTCACTTAAAGATAATTCTTTTGGTAGTCCTATTATGAATTGTCTTGCTAGTTGTGCATTAGAATTTTTTTCTGCCATTTCAACCTTATTCCATAAGGTAGACCTATCATTAAATTCTTTTGGTATATGATCAGGCAATATTATATTTTTTACTAATATTTTTTCTTTTCTTGTATAGTCATGGGTTACTCCGTCCCATTCATTTTTTATTTTTTCTCCACTTATATATGCTGCACTTGCTACTGCACTTTTTCCTTTCCCTCTTGATATTATGTTTACTGAAAAATGAAAACTGTCTGACATTTTTATCACTTCCTTTCTTTTTTTGTTGTTTTAGGTGGAGGCTTAATAGATTTTTATATCCACTTTGTGAATGAGCGTTTTGAAATGATAGAATAGAAAAAGCCGACTACTGAATTAATTTTTGTTGTTTCAGTATGTCGGCTTAATTGTTACTTTCATTTCAAATTTTAAAAGTCAAGGGCGAGCGTTAGCGAGTTTATTTACCCTTGACTTTTAAAAAGCGAATGGTTGTTGCTCCCTGCAAGGGTTTGGCTCTAAAGGCACGCAAGCACCCTTTAGGGTGTATAATTGCGCCCTTAGAAAATCTAAGGGAGATTTAATTATTATATTGTCCCTAATTTTCTCTTATTATTTTTAGTGTTTCTTTAAATTCTTTTGTCTTTGTTGCTTCTTCTAGTAGGATTTTTATTTCTTCATCTGTTAGTTCTTCTGCATTTTCTATAAGGCTTTCTAAGATTGCTCCTCTTGTTATTAGCCTATGGGTTCTTTCTTTTCTTCTTTTTTCTATGTCTTGTTTTAATATCTTCTTTTCTTGATTTTTTAGTTGCCTTAATCTTTCCTCTGTATCATCAATTTTATCTTTTATTTCTTTTGACTCTTGTCTTATTTGTTCTAATTTTTTCATA
>HG326672.1 GCA_000308255.3 Anaerococcus pacaensis 9403502
TCTTTCTTTTCAAGAGCTTCAAATAGCCTATCAATTGGGTTCATATAGGTTTCGTCATCTTCTCTAACTTCACTTGCGTCAATCATATCTAAAAGTGTCTTAAAGTTCTTTTCTTCTTCTGGTGCTTCATAATAAATATAACCGATGAGGGCAGTGTAATAGAGCTTTTCAGCCTTTACCCAGAAATCTTCTCCTGCCTTTTCTCCATCTCCCTTGGTGTTAGCAATTATAGTTTGGACAAGCTTTAAAATATCTTTTTCACTTCTTAAATATGCAAAGGGATTGTATTTCATAGATTTTTTAAAGTTTATTGTATTTAAAATCTTTATGTCGTATCCATTTTCGTAGAGCATTTTTCCACACTCTAACACAAGTGTGCCTTTAGGGTCTGTTACTACATAGGAAGAGTGCATTTGCATTAGGTTTGGCTTTACATAAAATCTTGTCTTACCTGATCCAGAACCACCTATTACTAATACATTTTTATTTCTAGCATATTTAGGATTTTTAGGTCTTGAGTTCATTGTTAGTCTTTCAGTATTAGTTATTAGTACATTGTTTTCAAACTTAGGGTCAATGTATGGAGCAATATCCTTACTTTCTCCCCATCTTGCAGATCCATACTCTTTACCTTGCCTATATTTCTTTTTGTTTTTACCTTTACTATAAACAATTAGCTTAACAAGAGCAGCAACTGAAATACCCACTAACAAGTCCCTTGGATTAATACTTGGTATATAAGATAAAGTTCCTATATCAGAAATTCCGACCATTATTCTATCAATAATATCTCCTCCTACATAAGAATTGATGTGCTTAGAAAAGATATTTCCAATGTAGAAGAATGATAGATAGGAATGTTTGATAATATAAATTTCTTTGGGTTGTCTATTTTAATTAAGTTTTTAATATCAGAAAGAATGGCTTCTAATATCTTATTCATCGTAGAAACCTTCACTATCTAATAAAATTAGTAGATAGTGCCTTCCCTTTGGTGTTATAAATGTTTGTATTCCTACAAGTGTACCTAGTGGATTAACCCATTCTTTTACTTCAAAATACCCCTTGTTCTTATCTGCATAAGGTAAGAGTTTCTTATTCTTATCTCTGTAAATTAATCCTTTATCCATTAGAAAACTTATAAATTGATTTTGTGGTATTCCTAACTCTTTGGCAGTATTTCTAAAGTTTGTAAGTAGGTTGTAATCTACTAATTTGTCATAATAGTCTGCCTTTGGTTTTAATTCTTCAATTTCTTCTTCTCTTTCAGCAATAATTCTATTAGCTACTAAAATTGCATCTGCAAGTAGCTCTTCATTAGTTTTCTTTTCTTGACCTACTATATATCCTCCGTTTTTTCTAATACTTGGTAAGACTTCTCTAGTTACCCAAGCTTTGAATATTTTTGCTTGTGGTAGTTTTGATGAGAGGATAAGTGAATACAATCCGGATTCGTTAATTATTGAAATATTCTGTATTCCTCCAGGGGTGTTCCATTTCGTTACACCCTTATCTTCTTCATCTACATGGTCATAAACAGCTTTTCTCGGATTGACATATCCCAACATAGTTGCTACTTCATTTGCTATAAAGAAAAACTCACCGTCTTTTTCTATAACAGTGAGTTTCCCAAAATTTTTATTTTCAAATGTTTTTAAATTACTTATCATAAGCTTTGCTCCTTATGTTTATTTTTAACTTTATCTTTACTAATGGTGTCTTTAGCCATATCTTTAAACTTATTTATAGTCTTCGTTATTGAATCTTTTCTATCGGCCTTTCTTTCAGAAGCCTTAACTGCTTTTTTAAAGGCGTGTTCCATTACCTTTATGTCCTTAGATTGAAAAAACACAGAGTGATTACCAGTTTCCTTATCTTTCATAACAGAAAACTTCACTCCGTGTTTGTTTAAAATTTTCTTTAATTCTTTTAACTCAGGATCTTTTAGATTAATTTCTTCTAACTGTCCCTTTTTAACCATGTCTTTTAGCTTTACTTCTTCTCCGTTATTTTTTATTACATTTTTCAAGCCTCCTTGTTCTTCTATTTGTTTGTGTACTTTCTTTAAGGCATCAAGAATTGCTTTACTTGTTGCTTTGGCAATTCTTACTTCAAGGTTAAGACTTGACCTTGATACTTCTTCATTAATCATCTATTCCACCTCCATATAAAAGTAACTCTTTGTATTTCCTTAACTTCTCTTGATGGATTTTTCTTCTAAAATCTTCTCCCGTAACTTTAACTGGTATTGTCATTTCAAGTATTCTTGAGTATATCCTCTGATACTCAAGGTCAATATTAGGATTTTGAATAATTTCCAATGATAAGTTTGTAGTAAAAATTGTCGGCCTACCTTTTAAGTATCTTGAGTTTATAATGTTATATACCTGTTCTCTTGCATAAGATGTATCCCTTTCAATTCCAAGGTCATCTAGGATTAACAATGGAATATTAGAAAGGTTATTTATAATTTCATTTGAATCTAGCTTAAATGCAGATTTTTGTATTTGGTTTATAACTTGAGATAAATTCATAATCTTAACTTTAACCTGTTTTCTTTCGATTAATTCATTTGCAATTGAACAAGCAAGATAAGTCTTTCCACTGCCAACATCTCCATAAAATAAAAGTCCAACATTGTCTTCCTTCATTTGTTCAAAGCTTTTAGCATAGTTGTAAGCAACCTTATATGCTTGTCCTTTTTCATTTAAGAATTTCTCAAAAGTATATTGGTGTTGGATTGGCGATGAGAAGCAATCTCTTTTTATCGATGATATTCTCATTTGTCTTTCTCTTTCTTCATTTTCCTTATCTCTTTTTATTTCACATTCACATTTAATTCTGGGAATAAACGTTGTAAATCCAAGGTCAAGTAATTCTCCATCTACTCTTTTATCACAGACCTTGCAATAAATATGTCCATTTCTTTCAATATCATTTTCTCTTAATACAAAATCTTTTAAGTTTTTCATAAACTCTCTCCTATATCGTAATTCATCTTTCTTGTTGAGTTTTCATTAATAATTTTTGCCTGATCATTAAGATACCAATTGATTATCGTTGCCTTGTGATCTTGATAAACTCTGTTATTTGCTTTCATATATGACGACAATCTATCAATGTATTCATTAATTCTACTTCCTAACTCATTTGTTAAGTCCTTGTATTCTTCATCAGTCAAAAATATATTTTTATATATTCCATAAGGTTTTTGCCCTTTACTAAAATCATTATTTCTTAACTCATTATTACTAATATTGTTATAGTTACCTTCCGATTTTCGAAAATCTTGACTTTCGATATTCGAATCTCTTGAATTTCGATTATCGAACTTCTGGAATTTTGTTTTTCGAACTTCTTGATTTCTTAATTCCATATTATTAAATATGCTCATAAAGTCTTTAACATAAATTCTGTTAGGCTTTCCAAGTCCTTGTCTTTTC
>HG326673.1 GCA_000308255.3 Anaerococcus pacaensis 9403502
ACTTATTTCATTTTCTAAGCTTCCACGTATTCCTTGATTGCCATTCTCTTCACTGTTACCATCAAGTTGTTCATCTGTCCTTGGTATTCCTCTAGATTCTCTCTTTTCATCTTCTCTGTCAATCCTTGTGCTTTCATCATCTTGACTTTCTCTCTCTTGATAAAGTCTACTGCCTGATTCTGAATTTTCTTCAGATGGTTCAAAAGTGTTTTCTCCTCGTACATTTCCTGAAGTTTCTTCCAATTCTCCATGTCCTCGCTCCCCACTAGGTAAGACAGTCTTAGAACTGCGTATGTTGGATTCGGGAATCTCTCCATAAATTCCAGATCCTTCTCCATCATATCCAAGGTTTTCTCTTCGATCTTCATTGCTATTTCCTCTGTCGCTTCCATCTGTGAAAACTCGTCCATCTCTACTTCTTGACCTATCATCTCGTCTATATAAATCATCTTGACCTCCTCTATCTTCATTTATATTTTCTATATCTCTATTATAGTCGCCACCGGCCCTTTCTGTCAGCAGCCTAGCACGATCTATTTCCTTAGATTTTTCTATTGTTTTATCTACAATATCTTCACTAACCCTTGATATTACAATACCTATCTGCTCTAAAGAAATTGTATTTATCCTAGAAAAATTATTTTTAAAATTTTCCATATCCATAGGATAGGCTGTATTAAACCTATTAGCTACCGCATAGGATATCGAGTCTCTCATAAATTTTTCAAAACTCAGTCTATCCTCTATATCTATTCTTAAATCAGCAAGAGCCAAGTTAATATATTCATCTCCATAAATTCGACTCAAAGAAAATATATTTTCATTGAGTGAATCACTAGCTTCAAATGAAAAATCTCTTATTATTTCTTTTAAAGCCTCCTTATGATTTTCGTGATCAAACTGCCATAAGCTAACCTCATTAATATTCCTATCCATTGATGTAGTCTGACTAATATCAAAAATATATGAAACTTTTTTGTTTACATCACTTCCAACTAAAATTGGAATACCCTTTTGACCTCTCATAACAACTCTGCCAAAATATTTTTTCCACATATCAAAGGTTGCACAAGCTCTAGCTTCAGGTTCTTTGTTATATATACTTAATTGGCTAAAAAAATCATATTTCTGATTATTGCCTATAACTTTTAAGAGCTTTAAATATTCATTTTCATTTTGCAAAACTTCATACTTTATAGCTTCTTGTATATTCTTAAAATCATTTACTTGCATTTCCTACCTCCATTCTATGAAATTCTTTTATAATAGACATTAAAACATCAACCACAATAGAATTGCCGGCCTGCTTATATAGTTTGCTTGAGGTACAATTCTTTCTTCTTGGATGTACTTCCTCTAATTTGTCTATATCACTGTCATCAAAACCCATGAGCCTTAGACATTCTCTTTCTGTTAAATACCTATATTGACCATTTCCAATATCTATTATTCCAGAATTGGGTACTCTCATCTGTTTTGTAGAAATAGTATAAGAAAAATCTTTAATCACTTTTAGTCGCCCTCTAAAACTATTATCTATGCCTTTATTTAAAAATTTCAGCATATGAGGTTGAGTCATTGTGTAAAGTTCACTTACATCCTTTTCTAAAAATTCACTTAGTGGTCTTGTTTCTTTCCTCTCCAATTTATTAAAAGAAAAGTTATTTTTTCCAAGACATGAGACAACAAATATCCTTTCTCTTTTTTGAGGTATCCCAAAGTCCATTGAATTTAAGATTTCATACTTGCTTTCATATCCACGGTTTTCTAGCTCCTTTAGATAAATAAAAAAGGAGTCCCTCATATTTCTATCAAGGACTCCCTTTACATTTTCCCAAACTATCCATTTAGGTTTATTTTTCATTTCTTTTATTATTCTAATTGTTTCAAATAGTAAGCTTGATTTAGTTCCTGAGTTTTTAACTCCACCTTGCTTTTTTCCTATTCTTGAAAAGTCTTGGCAAGGACTTCCATGCATAATTAAGTCTATCTTCTCATTAGGTGCTTTATATCCTACAACTGATTTTGGCTTATAATCTTCTCCATAAAGTGCGTTGTATGATTTAACACAAGCCTTATCTATTTCTACATAATCAACTACTTCATAAGGTATCTTTAAATTAATAAAAGCCTTTCTAATAGCACCTATGCCACCGAAAAGCTCTAATATTTTTACCTTATTCATTTAGATTGTTCTTGTACCTATCTACAAGCTCCCTTATACTATCTTCTATTTCTCTTAAAAAGTCTTCTTTATCTACTTCGCCAGAGCTAATCTTTGCAAGTTTCATTTCCCATTCAGAAGTTGTTTCTGCTGATTTAAACTTATCCTCTATAATTGATACAAGCCTATTGCCTTTTTCTGTTACAAGTAGATTTTTCTTATCTCTTCTTATGAGATCCTTATGGATAAGATTTTCAATAATTCCTGCTCTTGTAGCTGGTGTTCCTAAGCCTTTTCTTTCTACTTCTATGTCTTTATCAAAAGACTCTACTCCTGCATTCTCCATAGCCTTTAAAAGTGTATCTTCATTATAATGGCTTGGAGCTTTTGTAAATTTCTCTGATATATTTTTAGAGATTAGTTTAATATTATCTCCAGTCTTTACATCTGGTAATTCATTTTCTTGTCTTTCCTTTCCATAGGTCTTTAGATACTTTGTATAACCTTCATCGATTACAGTCTTGCCACTTGCATTGAAGTTAAATATATCATATTCATATCTGATTTTTCTACTAGATTCCTTTAAGTTATCCGAGCATGAAGCAAGTAATTTATCCTTAACTAGATTATAGATTTTGCTTTCTTTATCAGATAAATCTTTAGCTTTTTCAATACCTGATATAGTAGGAATAATCGCATAGTGGTCTGTAACCTTAGATGAATTAAAAATAGACTTAAAGTTTGATTCATTGATTTTAAAATCATCTTCAAGTCCTTCTAATAATTCTTTCATAGTATCAACCATATCATCGGTTAAATACCTGCTATCCGTTCTTGGATATGTGATTAGCTTTTTTTCATACAAACCTTGTGCTAGATTTAAAGTA
>HG326674.1 GCA_000308255.3 Anaerococcus pacaensis 9403502
TTTTAAACCCTCTATCAGTGGTAGAGGAGCATTGTATTAGGGAAGAAGCCTAAGCGAAAGCAAGCGTGGACTTAATACAAGAGAGAATGCTGGCATGAGTAGCGAGAAGGAGTGTGAGAATCACTCCCGTCGAAACCCTAAGGACTCCTGAGCAAGGCTCGTCCCCTCAGGGAAAGTCGGGACCTAAGGCGAGGCCGAAAGGCGTAGTCGATGGCCAACAGGTCTATATTCCTGTACCGCTCAAAGTCGCTAAAGAGACGTGATAACGCAAGAGGATAAGCTAGCTGCCCGATGGATGGCAGTCTAAATGCAAAGCCTAGTGTGTAGGCAAATCCGCACACTACAAGGGTAATGCATGATAGGCATCGAAAACATGAGTAGAGAAATAGCCCATTTCAAATTGCCAAGAAAAGTCACTATCAATGACAAGAGCGCCCGTACCAAAACCGACACAGGTAGGGAGGTAGAGAATACCAAGACGCGCGGAAGAACCTTTGTTAAGGAACTCGGCAAAATGTCCCCGTAACTTCGGGAGAAGGGGAGCCATAGCGATATGGCCACAGAAACCAGGCCCAAGCGACTGTTTACCAAAAACACAAGTTTCTGCAAAATCGTAAGATGAAGTATAGGAGCTGACACCTGCCCGGTGCTGGAAGGTTAAGGGGAAGGCTTAGCGTAAAGCGAAGGCTAGAACTTAAGCCCCAGTAAACGGCGGCCGTAACTATAACGGTCCTAAGGTAGCGAAATTCCTTGTCGGGTAAGTTCCGACCCGCACGAAAGGTGTAACGATTTGGGCACTGTCTCAACAAAGGATCCGGTGAAATTGTAGTAGTCGTGAAGATGCGACTTACCCACGCTAGGACGGAAAGACCCCGTGGAGCTTTACTGTAGGCTGATATTGGATTTTGAGATTAGATGTACAGGATAGTTGGGAGGCAAAGAAACATGTACGCCAGTATGTGTAGAGCCAGTGTTGGGATACCAACCTTCTAATATCAGAATTCTAACTTTGACCCTTAATCAGGGCAAAGGACATTGTCAGTTGGGCAGTTTGACTGGGGCGGTCGCCTCCTAAAAAGTAACGGAGGCGTTCAAAGGTTCGCTCAGAATGGACGGAAACCATTCGAAGAGTACAAAGGCACAAGCGAGCTTAACTGCGAGAGATACAGCTCAAGCAGAGTAGAAATACGGACTTAGTGATCCGGTGGCACCGCATGGAAGGGCCATCGCTCAACGGATAAAAGCTACCCCGGGGATAACAGGCTTATCTCCCCCAAGAGTCCACATCGACGGGGAGGTTTGGCACCTCGATGTCGGCTCGTCTCATCCTGGGGCTGAAGTAGGTCCCAAGGGTTGGGCTGTTCGCCCATTAAAGAGGCACGCGAGCTGGGTTCAGAACGTCGTGAGACAGTTCGGTCCCTATCCAGCGTGGGCGTAAGAAATTTGCGAGGACCTGTCCTTAGTACGAGAGGACCGGGATGGACATACCACTGGTGTATGAGTTGTTCCGCCAGGAGCATAGCTCAGTAGCTAAGTATGGAATTGATAAGTACTGAAAGCATCTAAGTACGAAGCAACCCTCAAGATAAGATTTCTAAGAGTACGTAAAGAAAATACGTTTGATAGGTCCAAGGTGTAAGTGCAGTAATGTATTAAGCTAATGGATACTAAACTTTATATACTTGACTGGAAATATTGTTG
>HG326675.1 GCA_000308255.3 Anaerococcus pacaensis 9403502
CTAGCTATGATTCGTTTTGGTTTGAATACTCTTTCCAGACTGCAATACTTTTTTTGTATTGTTACTGTTTAATCTAGTGATTGTAGTTTACAACTTACCATTTTAATTTACGTAATTATTTGATATTTGTTGATAACTCGTTTTATCTTGATTGTTCTTATATTTCTCAGTCTAGTTTCGTTTTCTTTACCTTCGTTTCATAGTTACTTTTAAATCCTCTATCAATCCGAAGCTTCGGTACTGGATTTTAGCCCCGTTTATTTTCGGCGCAAACCCACTTGACCAGTGAGCTATTACGCATTCTTTAAATGTATGGCTGCTTCTAAGCCAACGTCCTGGTTGTCTTAGTAGGTTCACATCCTTTTCCACTTAATCCAGATTTGGGGACCTTAGCTGTCGGTCTGGGCTCTTTCCCTTTCGACTTAGGAGCTTATCCCTCTAAGTCTGACTCCATGACCTGATTTTTTGGCATTCGGAGTTTGATAGGTTTCGGTACGGTATGCCGCCCTAGACCATTCAGTGCTCTACCTCCTTAAATCTTTAGTCATAGGCTAGCCCTAAAGCTATTTCGAGGAGAACCAGCTATCTCCGGGTTCGTTTGGCTTTTCACCCCTAACCACAGTTCATCCGATGCGTTTTAAACCGCACCCGGTTCGAGCCTCCAGTGAATTTTACTTCACCTTCACTCTGACCATGGATAGATCACCCGGTTTCGGGTCTATCATATCTAACTTTTCGCCCTATTAAGACTCGCTTTCGCTTGGGCTTCGTTTCTTAAAAACTTAACCTTGCTGTATATGATAACTCGCTGGCCCATTCTACAAAAGGTACGAGATCACTCTATTGAGCTCTCTCTGCTTGTAGGCGCTAGGTTTCAGGTTCTCTTTCACTCCCCTTTCGGGGTTCTTTTCACCTTTCCCTCACGGTACTTGTTCGCTATCGGTCACATGTTAGTATTTAGCCTTAGGGGATGGGCCCCCTGTCTTCACAGCAGATTCCTCGTGTCCACTGCTACTTTCTCCCTAGTACGATTTACTTTTCATATACAAGACTGTCACTTTCTATGGTTCATCTTCCCAAATGATTCTATTAAATAGATCGTACAACTAGTGGGTTGGGCTGTTTTCTTTTCGCTCGCCGCTACTTGGAAAATCGAGTTTTCTTTCTTTTCCTCCTGTTACTTAGATGTTTCAGTTCACAGGGTCTAACTTCGCATAGGCTATGTATTTACCTATGGATGACTGATTCTTCATCAGACGGGTTTCCCCATTCGGAGACCTAGGGGTCATGGCTTTTTGTGAGCTTACCCTAGTTTTCGTTCACTTACGTCCTTCATCGTCTTCATGTGCCAAGGCATCCACCTTGCGCCCTTAGTTACTTGACTGGAAATATTGTTTGCTATTTAA
>HG326676.1 GCA_000308255.3 Anaerococcus pacaensis 9403502
AGCTCACCAAGGCAACGATCAGTAGCCGGCTTGAGAGAGTGTACGGCCACATTGGGACTGAGACACGGCCCAGACTCCTACGGGAGGCAGCAGTGGGGAATTTTGCACAATGGGGGCAACCCTGATGCAGCGACGCCGCGTGATTTATGAAGGCCTTCGGGTTGTAAAAATCTTTTGTATAGGAAGAAGATGACAGTACTATACGAATAAGGTCCGGCTAATTACGTGCCAGCAGCCGCGGTAATACGTAAGGACCGAGCGTTGTCCGGAATCATTGGGCGTAAAGGGTACGTAGGCGGCTAATTAAGTTAGAAGTCAAAGGCTATAGCTCAACTATAGTAAGCTTCTAAAACTGTGTAGGCTTGAGAGATGGAAGGGAAAGTGGAATTCCTAGTGTAGCGGTGAAATGCGCAGATATTAGGAGGAATACCGGTGGCGAAGGCGACTTTCTGGCCATTATCTGACGCTGAGGTACGAAAGCGTGGGTAGCAAACAGGATTAGATACCCTGGTAGTCCACGCCGTAAACGATGAGTGTTAGGTGTCTGGAGTAAATCTGGGTGCCGCAGCTAACGCATTAAACACTCCGCCTGGGGAGTACGCACGCAAGTGTGAAACTCAAAGGAATTGACGGGGACCCGCACAAGCAGCGGAGCATGTGGTTTAATTCGAAGCAACGCGAAAAACCTTACCAAGTCTTGACATATTACGGCGTTTCTTAGAGATAAGAAGCTATATCTTCGGATAACTGTAATACAGGTGGTGCATGGTTGTCGTCAGCTCGTGTCGTGAGATGTTGGGTTAAGTCCCATAACGAGCGCAACCCTTATGGCTAGTTACCATCATTAAGTTGGGGACTCTAGCAATACTGCCGGTGACAAACCGGAGGAAGGTGGGGATGACGTCAAATCATCATGCCCTTTATGACTTGGGCTACACACGTGCTACAATGGCAGGTACAGAGGGCAGCGAGACTGCGAAGTTAAGCGAAACTCAAAAAGCCTGTCCCAGTTCGGATTGCACTCTGCAACTCGAGTGCATGAAGTTGGAGTTGCTAGTAATCGCAGATCAGAATGCTGCGGTGAATGCGTTCCCGGGTCTTGTACACACCGCCCGTCACACCATGGAAGTTGGCAATACCCGAAGCCTGTGAGCGAACCCTTTGGGACGCAGCAGTCGAAGGTAGGGTCAGTAACTGGGGTGAAGTCGTAACAAGGTAGCCGTATCGGAAGGTGCGGCTGGATCACCTCCTTTCTAAAGAGAAAATCGGTGGGGATACGTTCCCACCGGCAGGAAACTTAAACAGTTT